>NZ_VAHJ01000001.1:0-1203117 GCF_006386585.1 Pseudomonas sp. Hp2 | reverse complement strand
CGCGAGGCCGGGCCGCCGCGCGCGCGGCCGGAGGCCCGGGTGCCGCCCCAGGCACCGGTCCGGCGCAGCGCACCGGCGGCGCCGCCTGAAGCCATGCCCGCGTCCCGCGCCGCGGCACCGGCAGTGCGCCGCGCCCGCGTCGGCCTGCCCGACCGGTTGCAGATCGCGCTGCTGCGCGCTTCCGGTTGCAATCCGAACGATCCGGAGACGCAGCGGTTGATGGCGACCTGGCCGCTGGACGCCTTGCGCGCCGACCCGGCCGCCAAGCGCGCGCTGTGGCCGCAGCTGCGCGCGTTGCGCAGGCGGTCCTTGCCATGAGCGCGGTCGGCGCGCCGGCGCCGTTGTCGTTCCGCGCGATGCGCGAGATCGATCTCGACGAGGTGATGGAGATCGAGCGCCGCGCCTATCCGTTCCCATGGACGCGCGGCATCTTCCGCGACTGCCTGCAGGCCGGCTATCCGGGCCTGGTGGTGGAGGAAGGCTGGGACATGATCGGCTACGGCATGGTCAGCATCGCCGCAGACGAAGCCCACGTGCTCAACGTCTGCATCGATCCGGCGCGACAGTCGCGCGGCCATGGCCGCCAGCTGCTGCGCGCGTTGGTCAAGCTGGTCCGCGATCGCGGCGCCCACCGGATATTCCTGGAAGTGCGTCCTTCCAATACGCGCGCGGTGGCGCTCTACCAGTCCGAAGGCTTCAACGAGATCGGGCGCCGCCCGCGCTACTACCCGGCCCACAACGGGCGCGAGGATGCGCTGGTGATGGCGATGGAGCTGCATTTCGAAGGCTTTTCCTGACGTCGCGGGTCTTCCCGGTGCTGTCCTGCGATGGCGCGGGACATCGTTGCTGTCCTGTTTCCCTGTCCTCGAGACCGTCCGCGTGACGTTCTCTGCAATCCTGATTGCCTGCGCTTTTCCTGCCGCGGCATATCGCCAATAGTGCGCACGCCGAAAACATGCAGAGCGGCCGGGACGCCGCAGTGGCGGCGTCTCGCAACGTCAATCCTCGAGGAGGGATTCCCGATGAGACCGAAATACGCAATCGCGGCAACTCCGTTCGTGCTGTGCACGCTGCTCGCCACCGCGCAGCCGGCGTGGGCGGACGCTTCGCTCGATATCGCCACCACCGGGTGGGCGACGCAGAACGGCGGCACCCGCGGCGGATCGCGCGCGGCCGCGGCCGACATCTACACCGTGCGCAACGCCGCGGAGCTGAAGAACGCGCTGAAGGCGAGCGCGGGCAGCAACGGCCGCATCATCAAGGTCAGCGGCGTCATCGACGTCAGCGAGGGCAGGCCGTACACCACCACCACCGACATGAAGGCGCGGGCGCGCCTGGACATCCCCGCCAAGACCACGCTCATCGGCATCACCTCCAATGCGGAGATCCGCGAAGGCTACATGTACGTCAAGGCCAACGACGTCATCATCCGCAACCTGACCATCGAGAACCCGTGGGATCCGGAGCCGGTCTGGGACCCGGACGACGGCAGCGCCGGCAACTGGAATTCGGAGTACGACGGGCTGACGATCGAAGGCGCCAGCAACGTGTGGGTGGACCACGTCACCTTCACCGACGGGCGCCGCACCGACGACCAGAACGGCACCGCCAACGGCCGTCCCAAGCAGCACCACGACGGCGCCCTGGACGTGAAGAACGGCGCGAACTACGTGACCATCTCCTACACGGTGTTCAAGCTGCACGAGAAGAACAACCTGATCGGCTCCAGCGACAGCCGCACCACCGACGACGGCAAGCTCAAGGTCACCATCCACAACTCGCTGTTCGAGAACATCTCCTCGCGCGCGCCGCGGGTGCGGTTCGGACAGGTGCACCTGTACAACAACTACCATGTCGGCAGCACGAGCCACGCGGTCTATCCGTTCTCGTACGCGCACGGCGTCGGCAAGAGCTCGAAGATCTTCTCGGAGAACAACGTGTTCGATATCTCCGGCGTCAGCAGCTGCGACAAGATCGCCGCCAACTACGGCGGCAGCGTGTACCGCGACTTCGGCTCGCTGCTCAACGGCAAGGCCTTGACCTGCAGCTGGAACAACAGCATCGGCTGGACGCCGCCGTACACCTACAACCTGTTGCCGGCCAGCCAGGTGGCGGCGGACGTCCGCGCCAAGGCGGGCGCGGGCAAGCTGTAAGGAGGCGGGCCGTCCGGAAGCGAAAGGCCACCGGAATGCATCCGGTGGCCTTTCGTGCTTCGCGCATCCATACATGCATGGGAGCGACGCTGGGTGGCCTGGGGCCATCGCTCGCGACGAGGTTTTACCGGCACCCCCGCCGCGACCGGGGACCCTTCCCGCATGGAGCCGGCTCAGAGCTTGGCGCGCTGTTCGCGCAATCCCTCGAGCTGGGCGCTCCAGTCGGCCAGGCGCTGGCGTTCCTGCTCGACCACCGCCGCCGGCACCTTCTCGGTGAACTTCGCCAGCTTGGCCTCGCTCTTGTCCTTCTCGGCGGCCACGCGCGCGATCTCCTTGTCCAGGCGCGTGCGCTCGGCATCGAGGTCGACCAGGCCTTCCAGCGGCACCAGCAGCTTCAGCTCGCCGACGATCGCCGCGGCCGCCGGCGGCGTGGCGGCATCGGCCGCCAGCCAGTCGATGCGCTCGAGCCTGAGCAGGAACCTGAGCTGGGCGGCGAAGCGCTCGACGCGGCCGCGGTCGGCCGGCTGGCCGGCCTGCAACAGCAACGCGACCTGCTTGGACGGCGCCACGTTGAGCTCGCTGCGCACGCGGCGCAATGCGGTGACCATGGCCTTGAGCCACTCCACGTCGGCCTCGGCGCCGGCGAAGTCCTGGCCGGCCGCTCCCGGCACCCCGCCTTCGGCGGCGCTCGTGCGCCCGTGCACGGCGAAATCGGCCGGCTGCGGATACGCCTGCAAGGAGATGGTGGTCGCGTCGATGCCCAGGCGCGGGGCGACCTGGCGCCACAGTTCCTCGGTCACGAACGGGATCAGCGGGTGCAGCAGGCGCAGCAGCGATTCGAGCACGTACAGCAGGGTGTGGCGGGTGCTGTCGGCCGCGGCAGCATCGTCGCCGTTGAGCGCGGGCTTGGCCAGCTCGACGAACCAGTCGCAGAACTCGTTCCAGGCGAATTCGTACAGCGCCTGCGCGAGCAGGTCGAAGCGATAGGCGGCGAACTGCGCCTCGGCCTCGGCCACGGTCTTGGCAAGCCGCGAGAGGATCCACTTCTCGGCATCGGTTTTCGGAGAAAGCGCGGCTTCGCCCTTGCCCTCACCCCCGGTCCCTCTCCCGGTGGCAGAGGGGAGCGAGAAGCCTTCCGTGTTCATCAGCACGAAACGGCTGGCGTTCCACAGCTTGTTGCAGAAGTTCTTGTAGCCCTCGGCGCGGCCGAGGTCGAACTTGATGTCGCGGCCGTGGCCGGCCAGCGCGGCGATGGTGAAGCGCAGCGCGTCGGCGCCATGCGCGGCGATGCCGTCCGGGAACTCCTTGCGCGTGGCCTTGGCGATCTTCTCGGCGAGCTTGGGCTGCATCAGTCCGCGCGTGCGCTTGTCCAGCAGGTCGTCCAGCGTGATGCCGTCGATGATGTCGAGCGGATCGAGCACGTTGCCCTTGGACTTGGACATCTTCTGGCCCTGCGCGTCGCGGATCAGGCCGGTGATGTAGACGTCGCGGAACGGTACCTTGCCGGTGAAGCCGTCGGTGGCCATGATCATGCGCGCCACCCAGAAGAAGATGATGTCGAAACCGGTGACCAGCACCGACGACGGCAGGTAGCGCTCGAAGCCGCGCTCGGCCATCGCTTGCGCGTCCGGCCAGCCCAACGTGGAGAACGGCCACAGTTGCGAGGAGAACCAGGTTTCCAGCACGTCGCTGTCCTGGGTGAGGACGACGTCGGCGCCCAGGCCGTGCTTCTGCCGCACCTCGGCCTCGCTGCGCCCGACGTAGCACGCGCCCTGCGCGTCGAACCACGCCGGGATGCGATGGCCCCACCACAGCTGGCGGCTGATGCACCAGTCCTGGATGTTCTCCATCCAGTGCCGGTAGGTGTTGATCCAGTTCGGCGGCACGAACTTCACCTGGCCCGACTCGACCAGTTCCAGGCCGCGTTTGGCCAGGCCGTCCATCTTCACGAACCACTGGTCGGTGAGGTACGGCTCGATCACCTGGCCGGTGCGGTCGCCGCGCGGCACCTGCAGCTTGTGCGGCTTGGCCTCGACCAGCAGGCCCTGTTCCTCGAGTTCGGCCAGCACCAGCTTGCGCGCCTCGTAGCGGTCCAGGCCGCGGAAGCGCTCGGGCGCGTTCTCGTTCATCGCCGCGGTGGGCGTGAACAGGTTGATCATCGGCAGCGAATGGCGCACGCCGACCTGGTAGTCGTTGAAGTCGTGCGCCGGGGTGACCTTGACCACGCCGGTGCCGAACTCGCGGTCCACGTAGTCGTCGGCGATCACCGGGATCTCGCGCCCGGTCAGCGGCAGCGTCACGGTCTTGCCGATCAGGTGGGCATAGCGCTCGTCGTCCGGATGCACCATCACCGCGGTGTCGCCGAGCATGGTTTCCGGGCGCGTGGTGGCCACGACCAGCTCGCCGCCGCCGTCGGACAACGGATAGCGGATCGACCACAGGAAGCCGTCTTCCTCGACGTTCTCCACCTCCAGGTCCGAGATCGCGGTCTGCAGCACCGGATCCCAGTTGACCAGGCGCTGGCCGCGGTAGATCAGTCCCTGCTCGTGCCAGCGCACGAACGCCTCGGTCACCGCCGCCGACGGCTGGGGATCCATCGTGAAGGTGCTGCGCGACCAGTCGGCCGACGTGCCCAGGCGCCGCATCTGCCGCTCGATGGTGTCGCCGGAATGCTGCTTCCATTCCCACACCTTGGCGATGAAGCCCTCGCGGCCCAGCGAATCGCGGGTCTCGCCCTTGCCCTCGGCGGCGAGATTGCGGCTGACCACCATCTCGGTGGCGATGCCGGCATGGTCGGTGCCGACCTGCCACAGCGTGTCGTAGCCGCGCATGCGGTGGTAGCGCACCAGCGCGTCCATCAGGGTCTGCTGGAAGGCATGGCCCATGTGCAGCGTGCCGGTCACGTTCGGCGGCGGCAGCAGGATCGTGTACGGCTCGCCCTTGCCTGACGGCTTGAAGCGGCCGGCGGCCTCCCACTCTGCGTACAGGCGCGATTCGAAGGACTTGGGTTCGTAGCTGGGGGCTAGGGAAGTCATTGGGGCGGGATCGGGGATTCGGGATTGGGGATTCGCAGGAGCGGGATGTCGGGACGAGGGGACGCTTCTGCGAATCCCGAATCTCCAATCCCGAATCCCCGCTTCTCGGCTACATGTCGTACTTGTTCACGTCGAGGCCGCGCGCCTTGTACTGCTTCCAGCGCTCGCGCAGCGGTTCGCGCGCGGCCGGGTCGGCGGGCACCACTTCCAGCACGCGCTCGCAGGCGCCTTCCCAGGCGGCGTCGCGCAGGTTGATCACCAGCGGGCGCGAGGGCGTGTCGCTGTCGGGCGTGGCGATCAGCACCGGGGTGATGTCGTCGTCCTCGTCGCTGCCGGCGATCTGGTGCGGGATGTAGGCATCGTCGTCGAACGCCCACAGCAGGTCGTCCAGTTCCTCGGCCTGGGCCTGGTCGCGGGCCAGGACCAGGGTCGGTTGGCCGCTGTCGTAGGCCTTGCGCGCCAGCTCGCAGACCAGCCGCAGCGGTTCGGCGAGGAAGCGCGGCTTGGCGATCAGGTAGAAGTCGGCGCGGGGCATGGAAGAAGCCGTGATTCGTGATTGGGGATTCGTGATTCGCAAAAGCGGTTCACGGCCAGCAGCGAGTGACAGGGGCGATGGGCATGGTGCTTTTACGAATCACCCATCACGAATCACCCATCACGCCGCGCCGCCCGCGGCGCGGTCCAGCAGCCACTGCGTCAGCAGGCCCACCGGCCGGCCGGTGGCCATGCCGCGCTTGCCCTCGTCGCTGGCGCTGCCGGCGATGTCCAGGTGCGCCCAGCGCTGGCCTTCGGTGAAGCGCGACAGGAAGCAGCCGGCGGTGATCGCGCCGCCCCAGCGGCCGCCGATGTTGTAGACGTCGGCGAAGGTCGAGTCCAGCAGGCCCTGGTACTCGTCCCACAGCGGCAGGCGCCAGGCGCGGTCGAACACGTGCTCGCCGGCGGCCAGCAGTTCCTCGGCCAGGTCGTCGTGCTTGCTCATCAGGCCGGTGGCCTGGTGGCCGAGCGCGACCATGCAGGCGCCGGTCAGCGTCGCCACGTCGACCAGCGCGGCCGGCTCGAAGCGTTCGGCGTAGGTCAGCGCGTCGCACAGGATCAGGCGGCCCTCGGCGTCGGTGTTGCCGACCTCGATGGTCTTGCCCGACATGCTGGTGATCACGTCGGACGGACGGTAGGCATTGCCGTCGATCGCGTTCTCCACCGCCGGCACCACCACCACCAGATTGAGCGGCAGGCGCGCCTTGACCGCGGCGACGAAGGTGCCGATCACGGTGGCGCCGCCGCACATGTCGTACTTCATCTCCTCGATGCCGCCCTGCGTCTTGAGGTTGACGCCGCCGGTGTCGAAGGTGATGCCCTTGCCGACCAGCACGTAGGGCTTGGCGTCGCCGCCGCCGTTCCACTTCAGCACCACCAGGCGCGGGCGGTTGGCCGAGCCGCGCGCGACGGAGAGCAGCGAGCCCATGCCGAGCGCCTCCATCTGCTGCTCGTCGAGGATCTCCGACTCGGCGCCCTCGTGCGCGGCCGCGAAGGCCTGCGCCTGCGTGGCCAAGTAGGCCGGGGTGCAGATGTTCGGCGGCAGGTTGCCCAGCTCGCGGGCGAACTCCACGCCCTCGGCGATCGCGATGCCCTGCGCCAGCGCCGTGGCATCGTCGCCGGCGAGCGCGAATTCGGCCAGTGCGCGCTCCTCCGGCTTGCGCTTGCCGAGCGTGGCGGTGTAGCGGTAGGCCGCGTGGTCGGCGGCGGCGACGGCCTGGCGGACGTTCCAGGCGGCGTCGCGGCCCTTGACGGCCAGCTCGGTCAAGGTCAGCAGCGCCTTGGCGACCGGGGTGCTCTTGAGCGCGCGCACCGCGTCGCCGACCGCCTTCAGGTATTGCGGCACGCCGAACTTGGCGGCGTCGCCCAGCCCGATCACCAGCACGCGCGGGGCGCCGACGTTCGGCAGGTCGTGCAGCAGGGTGCTGGCGCCGGTCTTGCAGGCGAGATCGCCGCGCGCGGACAGCGCCTTGATGCGGCCCCCGCTGGCGGCATCGAGCGCCTGTCCCGCCGGCGACAACGTGCCGTCGGCGAACGCGCCGACCACGACGCAGTCGAATTCCGCGCTGGCGGGGGCGGCTTGGTTCAGGGTGAATTGCAGGGCCATTGATCAGATTCCGTCGGCAAGTACGTACAATCGCGGACCGTCTACGCCGGGCGTGGCAGGCTGCCCGGTACCGCGAACGAATCAGAGAGTTTAAATCAACCCCACCCCATGCCGAAGCTCGATCGATACCTGCTGAGCGATTTCACCCAGAGCTTCCTGGCCACCCTGATCGTCCTGCTGGTGGTCAGCGTCGGCGGCGTGCTGGTGGACATCCTGGGCAAGATCGCCGACGGCGGCATCCCGGCGCGGCTGCTGCTGTCCCAGCTCGGCCTGCAGTTCGTGAGCTACCTGCCGCTGATCCTGCCGCTGGCGCTGATGCTGGGCCTGCTGCTGGCGCTGGCGAGGCTGTACCGGGACTCGGAAATGGCGGTGCTGACCTCGATCGGCGTCGGCCCGCGCCGGCTGCTGCGGCCGATCCTGATGCTGGTGCTGCCGCTGGTGCTGGTCACCGGCCTCTGCTCGCTCTGGCTGGGGCCATGGGCCAGCGCCACCTCGGCCAGGATGATCGAGGACGCCAACCGCAGCGTGGTGATCGCCGGGCTGGAGCCGGGCCAGTTCACGTCGTTGTCGGGCGGGGGCGTGGTCTACCTGAATACGGTATCCCAGGACGGCAAGCAGCTCGGCAAGGTGTTCATGCAGCGCGAGAAGGACGGCCGCCTGGACGTGGTCACCGCCGAGCGCGGCGAGGTCTACCTGGAGGGCCGCAGCCACCGCTTCCTGCGCCTGCACGACGGCTACCGGGTCGAGGGGCCGGCCGGCGAGGCCGGGCTGGACTACCGGTTGATACGGTTCGCGGTCAGCGAGTCGGCCCTGCCCGACAGCGCCGGCAGCCAGGACGCGAACGATCCCGAGATCATGTCCACCCCGCGCCTGGTCGCCGACCCGCGGCCGGAAGCCAAGGCCCAGCTGCACCTGCGCATCGCGCCGCCGCTGCTGGCGCTGGCGTTCGCCCTGATGACCCTGCCGCTGTCGCGCAGCGCCCCGCGGCAGCAGCGCTACGGGCGGATGATGCTGGCGTTCCTCGGCTACGTGGTCGGCAGCAACCTGTCCACGATCGGCGCGCGCTGGATCGCCGACGGGCGCATTCCCGCCGGGGCCGGCCTGTGGTGGCTCACGTTGCCGCTGCTGGCGCTGGCGATCTGGCTGTATGCCCGTGATGGCCGGCTGGGCCGCCCGCGGAGCGCCGCATGAAGCTGCTGCCGCGCATCCACGATATCTACGTCGGCCGCGCCGTGCTGACCACGGTGCTGCTCACCTGGGCGGTGCTGGTGGGCCTGTTCGTGATGATGGGCGTGTCCGACCAGTTCAAGGACATCGGCAAGGGCAGCTACACCTTCGCCCATGCCGTCGCCTACGTCGCCTATGGCGTGCCGCGCAACGCCTACAACCTGTTCCCCACCGCGGCGGTGATCGGCGCGTTGATGGGCCTGGGGCAGATGGCGGCGACCTCGGAACTGACCGCGCTGCGCGCGCTGGGCCTGTCGCGGCGCCGGCTCGGGTTGTCGGTGGCGGCGACCATCGCGATCCTGACCGCCGCGATGGTGGTCAACGGCGAGACGCTGGCGCCGTGGGCGCAGAACCAGGCCGACGTGCTCAAGGCCAATGCCAAGTACAACACCAACATGGCCACGGCGCGCTATTCCGGGCTGTGGGCGCGCGAGGGCGACACCTTCCTCAATGCCCAGGGCGGCGAGGAGAAGCTGGGCGAATCCGGTGGCACTTCGCTGCAGTTGCACGACGTGAGGCTGTACCAGGTCGGCGACGACGGGCGGCTGGAGACGCTGACCTATGCCGTCAGCGCCGAGCACGTGTCCTCCGGCTGGGTGCTGCACGGCGTGCGCCGGGATACCTTCGAGCCCCGTTCGGTCAAGCGCGAGACGTTCGAGCGGCTGCCGTGGAACTCGCGCCTGGACCCGGCGGCGCTGGCGGCGGGCCTGTCGCGGCCGCGCAACCTGTCCGTGCGCGAGCTGCACGACAGCATCGAGTACCGCCAGCGCAACGGTCTGGATGCGCGCGATTACGAGGACCAGTACTGGAGCCGCTGGTTCTATCCGGCCAACGTACTGGCGCTGTGCCTGGCGGCGGTGCCGTTCGCGTTCGGCTCGCTGCGCAGCGGCGGCATGGGCAAGCGGCTGTTCCTGGGCGTGCTGTTCGCGCTGGGTTTCTGGCTGCTGCAGCTGTTCTTCGGGCGCATGGCGGGCGCGTTGAAACTCGACTACCGCATCGCCTACGCGCTGTCGCCGGTGATGATGCTGCTGATTTCCGGCTGGCTGTTCCGGCGGCGCAGCAGTTGACCCGGGGGCAGGGGCCTGCAGGTCCCTGCCTCGTGCGGACCTAGGGGCGCTTCTGCCTGGGTCTGCGGACCAGCCTGGTCCCGCTCGCGCGGTCGTGCCAGGCCAGCCGTTCCCGGTCCAGCCAGGCCCACCAGAACCCCAGTCCGCCGGCGAGCAGCGACAGCGTGCCGACCAGGTAGCGCAGCCACAGCGCCTTCCAGGCCACCGGACCCGCGCGCTTCCCGTCGACCAGGTGCAACCGCCATGGCCGCATGCCGAGCGTCTGCCCGCCGCGGCGCCAGCTGATCGTCGCGTACAGGCCCGTGACCAGCCAGCAGCTTGCCCACAGCAGCCAGCTCAGCAGCGAGAACGGCGCGATGTTCTGGTGCGGATCGTGGTGGCCGAGGAAGGTGTAGCCGAGCGTGAACGGCACCGCGACCAGCATCCACAACGCGACGACCGGCCACGCGTCGTAGGCCAGTGCGAGCAGGCGCCAGCCGACCAGGCTGCGGGGGCGTTCGGGGAGATCGGGCGATGAGGTGGTCTGCATGCGGTGCGCAGCATACCGGCAGCTCGCGCCCGCGCGTGCGGCGCCGCGGGAGCGCGGGTCGCCGCGGCGGGTCGCGCATCCCGCGATTGCCAAGCGCACGGCCCGCTCTAAGCTGTGCGCATGACCGCATCGACCCCGGCCGAGCGCCGCCAGTTCGCCTCGCAGTTGCCCGAATTGCGCGATGAGGACGCGCGCGCGATCCAGCGCTTCCTGGACGCCATCTGGGCCGAGCAGGGGCTGGCCCGGCAGACCCTGGACAGCTACCGGCGCGACCTGGAGGGCTTCGCGCGCTGGGCGAGCTGGCGCGCTTGCGAGCCACTGGCTCGCGCGCCGGCGAGCGCCCGGCCAGGGATGGCCGGGCCGGCGTGTCCGCAAGCCGAGGAGGTCGCGCCAGGGACGGCCTCGGGAACGGGCGTGCTGGCCGGCGCCGATCGCGCCCTGCTGTCGGCCTACCTGGCCTGGCGCTTCGAGCAACGTTATTCGCCCAAGAGCAATGCGCGCCTGCTGTCCTCGCTGCGCGCGTTCTTCGGCCGGCAGCTGCTGCACGGGGAGCGCGGCGACGATCCGACCGCGCTGCTGGAACCGCCCAAGCTGCCGCGTTCGCTGCCCAAGGCCCTCACCGAGAGCCAGGTCGACGCGCTGCTGGCGGCGCCGGACATCGCCACGCCCCTGGGCCTGCGCGACCGGGCCATGCTGGAACTGATGTACGCCGCCGGCTTGCGCGTGAGCGAGCTGGTCGAACTGCCGGCAGGCGCGGTCAACCTGCGGCAGGGGGCGCTGCGGGTCACCGGCAAGGGCAGCAAGGACCGGTTGGTGCCGCTGGGCGAGGAATCCCAGCACTGGCTGCAGCGCTACCTGGACGGCGCGCGGCCGGCGCTGGCGGCGGGCAGGCCGGTGCCGCCGATGGACAACAAGCAGGTGCCGCTGTTCATCGACGCCGCGCGGCACGCGTTGACCCGGCAGGCGTTCTGGGCGCTGGTGAAACGCTATGCCGCGGCCGCCGGCATCGACCCGGCCAAGATCAGCCCGCACGGGCTGCGGCACAGCTTCGCCACCCACCTGCTCAATCGCGGCGCCGACCTGCGCGCGCTGCAGATGCTGCTCGGCCACAGCTCGCTGTCGACCACCCAGATCTACACGCTGGTGGCGCGCGAGCACCTGCAGAACCTGCATCGCCGTCACCACCCGCGCGGATAGGGCCGGCGCCCGGGGCCGCGCTTCATCGTCGCTGTGCGAGAATCGGCCCAACCGTCGCTTCCGGATGCACGAATGCTTCGTTTCGCCATCGCCGCACTGCTGGGTGCCCTGAGCCTGTCCGCCTGCGCCCAGTCCTCGGCGCCTGCCCCGGCCCCCGCCAAGGGGACCGCCACCGCCAAACCGGCCGCCGCCCCGGTCGCCCCGGCTGGCCCGGCCGACCAGAAGGTGCGCGCCGCGCTGACCACGCTGGACCCGGATTTCAAGCCCGATTACATCGGTGCCGCGCCGTTCCCTGGGTTCCGCGAGGTGGTGGTGGGCGGCCAGGTGCTGTACGTGTCCGACGACGGCCGCTACCTGATGCAGGCGCAGCCGTTCGACATCCAGAACAAGCAGTTCGCCGCCAGCGAAGGCCTGCTCGCCTATCGCCGCAAGCAGCTGGAGGCCATCCCGAAGGCCGACCGCATCGTGTTCGCGCCGCCGAACCCGAAGTACACGATCAGCGTCTTCACCGACATCGAGTGCGGCTACTGCCGCAAGCTGCACAGCGAGATCGCCGAGCTCAACAAGCAGGGCATCGCGGTGGAGTACCTGGCATTCCCGCGCATGGGCCTGGGCAGCCAGGACTACAAGGACATGGTCTCGGTCTGGTGCGCGGCCGACCGCAAGCAGGCGCTGACCGCCGCCAAGCAGGGCCAGCCGGTCTCGGCGCGCAGCTGCAAGAACCCGGTGACGATGGAATACGACCTGGGCCAGCGCCTGGGCGTGAACGGCACCCCGGCGATCTTCGCCCCGGACGGCACCCAGCTGGGCGGCTACCTGCCGCCGGCGCAGCTGCGCGCGGCGCTGGACAAGCGGGCGGCGGCGAGCGCGGGCGGCGGCCGCTGATCCGTGCTTTTCCCTTCTCCCGCGGGAGAAGGGGCTCGAAGGGCGGTGCGGGTACGGCCGAAGCCTCGCGTAGCTTGGACGTGGCCCAGGGGCTCCGCCCCCGGGCCCCCACGCCCCAACCCCGCTCCCGGAAGGGAGAGGGGTTTCGAAGCTTCGGGGAGAGGGGCTCAAGGCGAGGGGCGTGGCTGACTCCGGTACAATAGCCGGCCCGTTACCTCCACGGTTTCCCGGATGATCGTCCTCGAGGGCGCAACCGCCCTGTCGCCGTTCCGTCTCGCCCGGCTCGAATCCCGCCTGCAGTCCGTCGTTCCCGACCTGCGCATCGCCGGCGCCTGGCACGTCTACTTCATCGATCCCGAGCCCGGCCGGACGCCCGGGCTGGACACGCTGCGCCGCATCCTGCAGGCGGAAGGCGAGCCGGTCGTTCCCGCGGATGCGGCGCAGTCGCGCTTCGTGGTGCCGCGGCTGGGCACGCTGTCGCCCTGGTCGAGCAAGGCCACCGAGCTGGTGCGCGGCGCCGGCCAGCCGATCAAGCGCGTCGAACGCGGCATGCGCGTCGACCTGCTGGGCTGGCCCGCCGGTGCGGCCGAGCAGGCTGCGCTCGGCAAGTTGCTGCACGATCCGATGACCCAGTCGCTGCTGGACAGCGCGGACGCGGCGCAGGCGCTGTTCACCGCGCTGCCGCGCGGCACGGTGGAGCGCATCCCGCTGGTGGAACTGGAGCGGGCCAACGCCCGCCTCGGCCTGGCGCTGGCGGCCGACGAGATCGAGTACCTGCGCGCGCGCTACGCCGAGCTGGGGCGCGATCCGTCCGACGTCGAGCTGATGATGTTCGCGCAGGCCAATTCCGAGCACTGCCGGCACAAGATCTTCAACGCCAGCTGGACCATCGACGGCAAGGACCAGGACCGGTCCCTGTTCCGGATGATCAAGCACACCCACCAGCAGACCCCGCAGCACACGCTCAGCGCCTACAGCGACAACGCGGCGGTGATCGAGGGCCATCCGGCGGCGCGCTACCGCCCCGATCCGAAGACCGGCCGCTATCGCAGCGAGGCGGTGGTGCCGAGCGCGTTCCAGATCAAGGTCGAGACCCACAACCACCCGACCGCGATCGCGCCGTTCCCGGGCGCCTCCACCGGCGCGGGCGGCGAGATCCGCGACGAGGGCGCGACCGGCCGCGGCGGCAAGCCCAAGGCCGGCCTGACCGGGTTCAGCGTCTCGCACCTGCGCATCCCGACCCTGCCGCAGCCCTGGGAGGCGCCGCGCGCGCTGAACCCGCGCATGGCGTCGGCGCTGGACATCATGCTCGACGGCCCGCTCGGCGGCGCCGCATTCAACAACGAGTTCGGCCGGCCGAACCTGCTCGGCTACTTCCGCAGCTTCGAGCTGGCCGAGGACGGCATCGCCCGCGCCTACGACAAGCCGATCATGCTGGCCGGCGGCCTGGGCGCGATCGATCGCGTGCAGGTGGACAAGATCAAGCTGCAGCCGGGCGACGCGGTGATCGTGCTCGGCGGCCCGGCGATGCTGATCGGCCTGGGCGGCGGCGCGGCCAGCTCGGTGGCCTCCGGCGAGAGCACCGAGGACCTGGACTTCGCCAGCGTGCAGCGCGACAACCCGGAAATGGAGCGGCGCTGCCAGGAAGTCATCGACCGCTGCGTGGCGCTGGGCGCGGACAACCCGATCCACTTCTTCCACGACGTGGGCGCCGGCGGCCTGTCCAACGCGATCCCCGAGCTGCTGCACGACTCCGGCGTGGGCGGCGTGATCGACCTGGCCAGGGTGCCGACCGACGACCCGTCGCTGTCGCCGCTGGAACTGTGGTGCAACGAATCGCAGGAGCGCTACGTGCTCGGCGTGCCGGCCGACCGGCTCGAGGAGTTCGCGGCGATCTGCGCGCGCGAGCGCTGCCCGTTCGCCGCGGTCGGCGTGGCCACGGCCGAGGAGCGGCTGGTGGTGGGGTATGGGGCGACGGTCGAATCCGTCTACGGCAACGGCCCCGCGTCCGGCACACCCGGCCCGGCGAAGCTCGCCGGGCGTCCGGATGAGCCACGCGGCAATGCTCACCCCATCGACCTGCCCATGGACGTGCTCTTCGGCAAGCCGCCGAAGATGCACCGCGATACCGCGCATCCGCCGGCGCCGCGTTGGCCTGCGCTGGATACGTCCGGGCTCGACCTGCACCAGGCCGGCCTGAGGGTGCTGGCGCACCCGACCGTCGCCGCCAAGAGCTTCCTGGTGACCATCGGCGACCGCAGCGTCGGCGGCCTGACCGCGCGCGAACAGATGATCGGCCCGTGGCAGCTGCCGCTGGCCGATTGCGCGATCACCCTGGCCGGCTTCGACACCTTCGCCGGCGAGGCGATGGCGATCGGCGAGCGCACGCCCCTGGCGCTGCTGAACTCGGCCGCCGCCGCGCGCATGGCGGTGGGCGAGGCGATCACCAACCTGTGCGCCGCCCCGGTCGAGGCGCTGGACACGGTCAAGCTGTCGGCCAACTGGATGGCCGCAGCCAGCCATCCCGGCGAGGACGCGCTGCTGTTCGACGCGGTCAAGGCGGTGGGCATGGAACTGTGCCCGGCGCTGGACGTGAGCATCCCGGTCGGCAAGGATTCGCTGTCGATGCAGGCGCAATGGCAGGCCGATGGCGTCGCGCACAAGTCGGTCTCGCCGGTTTCGCTGGTGATCTCGGCCTTCGCCCCGGTCGCCGACGCGCGCCGCCAGCTGGTGCCGCTGCTGGATCGCGAGGAAGACAGCGAGCTGTGGCTGATCGGCCTGGGCGGCGGCAAGCAGCGCCTGGGCGGCTCGGTGCTGGCGCAGGTGCATGCCGGCGACGAGGCGCTGCCGGCGTTCGGCGGCGACGTGCCGGACCTGGACGATCCGCAGCGCCTGCGCGCGTTCTTCGAGCTGATCCGCGACGCGCGCGAGGCCGGGCTGTTGCTGGCCTACCACGACCGCAGCGACGGCGGCGCCTTCGCGGCGATGTGCGAGATGGCGTTCGCGTCCCGGCGCGGCCTGGACATCGTGCTGGACGGCTGGGGCGACGACGCCTTCCGCAGCCTGTTCAACGAGGAACTCGGCGCGATCGTGCAGATCGCCGCCGAGGACCGCGCCGCGTTCGCCGACCTGGTCGAGCGCCACGCCCTGACCGAATGCGCGCAGCGCATCGCTCGTCCGGTGGCCGCCCCGCGCATCCGCGTCGGCGCCGAGGGCAAGACCCTGGCCGAGTGGAGCTGGCAGGAACTGTTCGACGCCTGGTGGTCGGTGACGCATGCGATGCAGAAGCTGCGCGACAACCCGGAGAGCGCCGACGAGGAGCGCGAGGTCGCGCGCGACTTCAACGCGCCCGGGCTGAAGCCGAAGCTGGCCTTCGACCCGGCCGAGGACGTCGCGGCGCCGTACATGGATGTACAAGTGCCGCGAGCGCAGGATGCGCAAGAGCGGCCGCCGTACATCGCCACCGGCGTGCGGCCGAAGGTCGCGATCCTGCGCGAGCAGGGCGTCAACAGCCACATCGAGATGGCCAACGCCTTCGAGCGTGCCGGTTTCGACAGTTTCGACGTGCACATGAGCGACCTGATCGCAGGCCGCGTGGACCTGCGCGACTTCCGCGGCCTGGCCGCGTGCGGCGGCTTCAGCTACGGCGACGTGCTCGGGGCCGGGCGCGGCTGGGCGACCTCGATCCTGGAGCGCCCGGCGCTGCGCGATGCGTTCGCCGGGTTCTTCGCGCGCGCCGACACGTTCTCGCTGGGCGTGTGCAACGGCTGCCAGATGCTGAGCCAGCTCAAGGACATCATCCCGGGCGCGGAGCACTGGCCGCGCTTCCTGCGCAACCGCAGCGAACAGTTCGAGGCGCGCACCTCGCTGCTGGAAGTGGTGGAGTCGCCGTCGATCTTCCTGCGCGGCATGGCCGGCTCGCGGATCCCGGTGGCGGTGGCGCACGGCGAGGGCCGCGCCGAGTTCGACAACGCCGTCGACCAGGCCGCCGCGCGCGTGGCGCTGCGGTTCGTCGATGGCGAGGGCAACGTCGCCACCCGCTATCCGCTCAACCCGAACGGTTCGCCCGACGGCATCACCGGCCTGACCACGGACGATGGCCGCGCCACGATCCTGATGCCGCACCCGGAACGCACCCCGCGCAGCATCAACCTGAGCTGGTCGCCGGCCGGCTGGGGCGAGGATTCGCCCTGGTTGCGGATCTTCCGCAACGCGCGGGTCTGGTGCGGCTGATCGTCCCGGATCGCCGTTCCATCCGCCACGAAAGCCCGCCGTCCCGGCGGGCTTTTTTTGTGCGCCGCATGGCAGGAATGGGCTGTTCGTGTCTTAGGTGATTGTTTTGATTGAAATTACCGGGAAGTTGCCGTTTTTGCATAAATCGTTGATTTTTCTCGTTTTTATTGAGAAATCCGTCAAAAACTTGACGCGACTTTTTGCCGCTGTTAACACTGGGACCACGCCGCACGGTTTGCTTCTGTTCATTTTTTGACGGAGTTCGCAAAAGACGTCCAGCTTTGGCAAAGACAAGCGAACGGGCCGTGCCGCCGGACAACCTCAGGGGGATCGCATGGCTGGAAGTTGCCGTGCGGTGGTGAGTTTTTCACCAAAAAAACCAGCCTATTCGAAGGAGCAAGACGTCGATGAATCGGATTTATCGCAAGGTCTGGAACGCATCGCTGGGTCTGTGGACCGTGGCCTCGGAACTGGCCAGCGGCGACAGCAGGGGACAGGTGGCACAAGGGGGGACGACGCGCCGCGGTCGCCTGGTACTGCCCGCGGCGGTGGCCGCGGTGCTCGCCACGGGGACGCCCGGCGCGGCCATGGCGCAATCGGTCGAAGTCGGCGGCAACCAGAACTGCGTCGTGCTCGGCGGCAGCATCATCGACAGCTGCGTGGTGGACGGTAGCGCCAACGCCTCCGGCAAGAACGCGGTGGCCATCGGTGCCGGCAGCCAGGCCACTGGCGAGCACAGCGTCGCCACCGGTACCGGCGCGGTCGCCAGCGGGGCCGCGGCGGCGGCCGTGGGCGCGCTGAGCCAGGCATCCGGCACCGAATCCACCGCGCACGGCTACTACAGCACCGCCTCGGGCGAACTCAGCACCGCGATCGGCGCGGAGAGCATCGCCGCCGGCACCAGCGCGGCGGCATTCGGCTTCGGCGCGCAGGCGGGCGCGAACTACGCCACCGCGCTGGGCGGCTATGCCAGCGCGGGCGGCTTCAACAGCACCGCGGTAGGCAACTTCAGCACCGCATCCGGCTCGGGCGCGGTCGCGCTGGGCGGCGACGCGGCCGCCTCCGGGGACTACAGCACCGCGTCGGGCCAGGGCAGCATCGCCAGCGGCTACAACAGCGTCGCGGTCGGCGGTGCGCTGGCCGGCTTCCTGCCGACCGAGGCTTCCGGCGACTACTCCACCGCGGTGGGCGGTGCGGCCTGGACGCCGGGCGCCAACAGCACGGCAGTCGGCAACTACAGCACCGCGTATGCCGACGACACCGTCGCGCTGGGCGCCGATGCCACCGCCGAAGCGGTGGGGAGCGTCGCGCTGGGGCAGGGTTCCCATGCCGATCGCGCGAACACGGTCTCGGTCGGTGCGGCGGGTGCGGAGCGCCAGGTCACCAACGTAGCGGCCGGCACGGAAGCGACCGATGCGGTGAACGTGGCGCAGTTGGACGAAGTGGCGGCGGTGGCGCAGGCCACCGACAAATACTTCAAGGCCAGCGGCAGTGCCGACAGCGATGCCGGTGCCTATGTGGAAGGCGACAACGCGACCGCGGCGGGCGAGGCGAGCAACGCGATCGGTGCGGGCGCGTCGGCCTACGGCAGCGGGGCGAACGCACTGGCCGAGGGCGCCACCGCGGTCGGCCTGGATGCGCTGGCCAGTGGCGCCAACGCCGCGGCGCTGGGCAGCAACGCGCAGGCGCTGGGCGAGAACAGCAGTGCGATCGGCAATGGCGCCGTCGCCACCGAGGTCGGCGCGACCGCGACCGGCGCCGGTGCGCAGGCGGCTTCGACCTACACCACGGCGATCGGCAACGAGGCCACGGCCAGCGACAACCAGGCCACGGCGGTGGGCTTCCGCAGCGCGGCCTCGGGGATCGGTTCGACCTCGCTGGGCGGCTACAGCGAAGCGACCGGCTACCTGTCCTCGGCGCTGGGTTACGGTGCGGTGGCATCGAGCGACTACGCCACCGCGGTCGGCGTCGCGGCCACGGCCGGCGGCGCGAGCAGCGTGGCGGTGGGCGAGTTCAGCGAGGCCACGGGCGACGAGAGCGTGGTGGTCGGCGGTTCCGCGCTTGGGCTGATCTCGGCACGCGCCAGCGGCATCGGCGCGGCGGCGGTGGGCGCGGGCGCCTGGGCGACCGGCGACTACACCACGGCGATCGGCTGGAATTCCTATGCCAGCGGCGCCGATGCCACCGCGCTGGGCGAAAGCGCCTTCGCGCTGCAGCAGGATGCGACCGCGCTGGGCAGCAACAGCCGCGCCTCGGCCGCGAACGCGGTCGCGCTCGGCGCCAACTCGGTGGCGAGCCGTGCCGACACGGTGTCGGTTGGCGCAGCCGGTGCGGAACGGCAAATCACCAACGTCGCGGCGGGCACGGAAGCGACCGATGCCGTGAACGTGGCGCAGTTGGACGAAGTGGCGGCGGTGGCGCAGACCACCGATAAGTACTTCAAGGCCAGCGGCAGTGCCGGTAGCGACGCCGGTGCCTACGTCGAGGGCGACGACGCGACTGCGGCCGGCGAGGCGAGCAACGCGATCGGCATCGGCGCGTCCGCGCTCGGCAGCGGCGCCAATGCGCTGGCCGACGGCGCCACCGCGGTCGGCTACAACGCGCTGGCATCGGGACAGAACAGCGCCGCGTTCGGCCAGAACGCCCAGGCCACCGGGCCGGCCGCGGTCGCGGTCGGCGGCAATGCGGTCGACGAGAATGGCGATCCGCTGATCACCAACGGCGGCGTGCCGGTGGAGACCGGCGCGACCAGCGCGGGCGTCGGCGGCACCGCGGTCGGCGCGAGCGCGGATGCGTCGGGCTTCGCCGCGTCGGCCTACGGCGTCGGCGCATATGCGTCCGGGGCGCAAGCCTCGGCGTTCGGCGCGGTCGCCAATGCGATCGGCGATTTCAGCACCGCGGTGGGCACGCAAAGCACCGCGACCGGCACCAGCAGCGTCGCGCTGGGCGGGCCGGTCGACCTGATCCCGGGCCTGGGCCTGTACGTGTCCACCCAGGCCAGCGGCGAAGCGTCGGCCGCGCTCGGTGCCGGTGCGATCGCTTCCGGCGACTACAGCACCGCGACCGGCACGCTGACCGAGGCGTCCGGCCTGGAAGCGACCGCGCTGGGCTACTTCGCCTACGCGCCGGGGGCGGGCGCCAGCGCCTTGGGCGCCGAGTCCTGGGCCAGCGGTGAGATGAGCACGGCGGTGGGCTTCTACAGCACCGCGCGTGGGGCCAACTCGGTCGCGCTCGGCGCCAATTCGGTGGCCGATCGCGCGAACACGGTCTCGGTCGGTGCGGCGGGTGCGGAGCGCCAGGTCACCAACGTGGCGGCCGGCACGGAAGCGACCGATGCGGTGAACGTGGCGCAGTTGGACGAAGTGGCGGCGGTGGCGCAGGCCACCGACAAATACTTCAAGGCCAGCGGCAGTGCCGACAGCGATGCCGGTGCCTATGTCGAAGGCGACAACGCGACCGCGGCGGGCGAGGCGAGCAACGCGATCGGTGCGGGCGCGTCGGCCTACGGCAGCGGGGCGAACGCACTGGCCGACGGCGCCACCGCGGTCGGCCTGGATGCGCTGGCCAGCGGCGCCAACGCCGCGGCGCTGGGCAGCAACGCGCAGGCGCTGGGCGAGAACAGCAGTGCGATCGGCAATGGCGCCGTCGCCACCGAGGTCGGCGCGACCGCGACCGGCGCCGGTGCACAGGCGGCTTCGACCTACACCACCGCGCTCGGCAACGAGGCCACGGCCAGCGACAACCAGGCCACGGCGGTGGGCTTCCGCAGCGCGGCCTCGGGGATCGGTTCGACCTCGCTGGGCGGCTACAGCGAAGCGACCGGCTACCTGTCCTCGGCGCTGGGTTACGGTGCGGTGGCATCGAGCGACTACGCCACCGCGGTCGGCGTGGCGGCGACCGCAGGCGGCGCGAGCAGCGTGGCGGTGGGCGAGTTCAGCGAGGCCACGGGCGACGAGAGCGTGGTGGTCGGCGGTTCCGCGCTCGGATTGGTCTCGGCACGCGCCAGCGGCATCGGCGCGGCGGCGGTGGGCGCGGGCGCCTGGGCGACCGGCGACTACACCACGGCGATCGGCTGGAATTCCTATGCCAGCGGCGCCGATGCCACCGCGCTGGGCGCCAACGCCAGCGCGGCCGCGGCCAATTCGGTCGCGCTGGGTACCGGTTCGCGCGCGACGGTGGCGGATACGGTATCGGTCGGCAGCGGCGACGGTGCCGGCGGCCCGGCCACGCGCCGGGTCACCAACGTCGGCGACGCGGTGGACGCCAGCGATGCGGTCACCAAGCGCCAGCTCGATGCGGTCGCCACGACCGCGCAGGCCACCAGCAACGGCTTCCAGGCCAATGGCGCCGACGTCGCCGTCGCCAGCGGCACCGACAGCACCGCCGCGGGTGCCGGCGCCGTGGCCAGCGCCGCGCGCAGCACCGCGGTCGGCGCCGACAGCACCGCGTCCGGCATCGGCGGCAGCGCATTCGGCGTCGGCAGTACCGCGGTCGGCAACAACGGTACCGCGATCGGCCGGCAGACCAGCGTGCTCGGCGAGAACGGCGCGGCCGTGGGCTACAACGCGTTCGTCAACCGCGGCGGCAAGAACGGCGTGGCGCTCGGCGCGAATGCCGGTGCCAGCGGCGCCGATTCGGTCGCGCTGGGTTCCGGCGCGCGCACCTACGAAGCCAACGTGGTGTCGGTGGGCAACGGGACCGGCAACGGCGGCCCGGCCACGCGCCGCATCGTCAACGTGGGCGCCGGCAACCTCGCGGCCGGCAGCACCGATGCGATCAACGGCGGGCAGCTGTTCCAGTCGCTCGGCAACGTCGCCAGCTTCCTCGGCGGCGGCGCCGCGCTGGGCGCACAGGGCGTGTTCGTCGCGCCGACCTACGTGATCCAGGGCGCGAGCTACAACAATGTGGGCGCCGCGTTGACCGCGCTGGACCGCAAGGTCAGCGAACTGGATACGCGCACCGCGTCGGGCAGCGGCGCACCGGCACCATCGCCGCGCGCGCGGATCGCGTCGGTGGAGGCACCGGTCGAGACCGCGCAGGTGGCCAGCGTGCAGGCCACGGCGGATGCCGCATCGCCGTCGACTGGCAGTAGTGCCGCCACGTCCACCGCCCTGGGCACGGCCGCGCAGGCCAACGACGCGACCGGCACCGCGATCGGCGGCAACGCCTACGCGCACGGGCCCAACGACACCGCGATCGGCAGCAATGCGCGCGTCAACGCCGACGGCAGTACCGCGGTGGGCGCCAATGCCGGCATCGCGGCGGCGGCGACCAATGCGGTGGCGGTGGGCGAGAGCGCCAGCGTGAGCGCGGCCTCCGGGACCGCGCTCGGGCAGGGCACGTCGGTGACCGCGCAGGGGGCGGTGGCGCTGGGCCAGGGCTCGGTCGCCGACCGCGCCAACACGGTCTCGGTCGGCAGCGCCGGCAACGAGCGCCAGATCGCCAACGTCGCCGCCGGGACGCGCTCCACCGACGCGGTCAACAAGGCGCAGCTGGACAGCGGCATCGCCAGCGCCAACAGCTACACCGACAGCCGCTTCGCCGCGATGGCCGACACCTTCGAGAGCTACAAGGGCGAGATCGACGACCGCTTCCGTCGCCAGGACCGCCGCATCGATCGCCAGGGCGCGATGAACGCGGCGATGCTGAACATGGCGACGAGCGCGGCGGGCATCCGCACCGACAACCGGGTCGGCGTCGGCGTGGGCTTCCAGAGCGGCGAGTCGGCGCTGTCGGTCGGCTACCAGCGTGCGCTCAGCGAACGCGCCACGATCACCCTGGGCGGTGCGTTCAGCGGCGACGACAAGTCGGTAGGCGTCGGCGCCGGTTTCGGCTGGTGAGACACCGGGCGGCCACGCTGTGGCCGCCCGCCTCGTAGTGGCCTGTGAGGACAGGCGGCAATCCCGGCGGGGCCGGCCGGGAGGCGCATGGAAGTGAATGGCCTGGAAAACGACGACGGATCCACGAAAAACACGAGAGGACTTCAACGTGATCGACAAGCACAAGCCCCGTCCCAACGCTCTTGCCTGCGCGCTGCTGGCCGCGGCGCTGGGCGCCTCCGGCGCGCACGCCGCCGAACCGAAGCTGCTGGTCAAGGAACCCGCCAAGGCGGCGCCCGCCGGCGCCGAGGCCGCCAGCCGCATCGTGGTCCGCTACCGCGATGGCAGTTCCGCCGCCGCCAGCGCGGCGAACAAGCTTTCGGTGGTGCAATCGGCGGTGACCCGCGCCGGCGTCAAGGCCACCGCGGCCGGCCGCGCGGCCGCGGTGGCGCCGAAGGCCAGCTACGTGCGCCGGCTCGGCGTCGGCGCCGACCTGCTCAAGCTGTCGGGCAAGCTCGATCGCGCGCAACTGGACAAGCTGGTGGCCGAGCTGGCCGCCGATCCGGCGGTCGAATACGCGGTGGTCGACGCCAAGCTGCAGCGCGCGGACATCCGCCCGGCCACCGACGCGACGGCGCAGCTGGTGCCGAACGACCCGTACTACGCCAACTACCAGTGGCACTACAGCAGCCCGACCGGCGGCATCAACGCGCCCGCGGCCTGGGACGTCTCGCAGGGCGAGGGCGTGGTGGTGGCGGTGCTCGACACCGGCATCCTCTACGACCATCCGGATTTCGCCGGCACCACCATCCTGGAAGGCTACGACTTCATCTCCGACGCGGCGACCTCGCGCCGCCCGACCGACGCGCGCGTGCCCGGCGCGCTCGACTACGGCGACTGGGTCGAGAACGACAACGAGTGCTACGACGGCTCGGTGGCCGAGGACAGTTCCTGGCACGGCACGCACGTGGCCGGCACCGTCGCCGAGACCACCAACAACGGCGTCGGCATGGCCGGCGTGGCGCACAAGGCCACGGTGCTGCCGGTACGCGTGCTCGGCAAGTGCGGCGGCTACCTGTCCGACATCACCGACGCGATCACCTGGGCCTCGGGCGGCCACGTCGACGGCGTGCCGGACAACCCGACCCCGGCCGAGGTGATCAACATGAGCCTCGGCGGCGGCAGCCCGTGCGACACGCTGTACCAGACCGCGATCAACGGCGCGGTCTCGCGCGGCACCACCGTGGTGGTCGCGGCCGGCAACGACGCCAGCAACGCCTCCAACTTCCGCCCGGCCAGCTGCGACAACGTGATCGCGGTCGGCGCCACTCGCATCACCGGCGGCATCGCCTACTACTCCAACTACGGCGCCAAGGTGGACCTGGCCGCGCCGGGCGGCGGCGGCAGCGTGGACGGCAATCCGGGCGGCTACGTCTGGCAGGCGGGCTACAGTGGCGCGACCACGCCGACTTCCGGCAGCTACACCTACATGGGCATGGGCGGCACCTCGATGGCCTCGCCGCACGTGGCCGCGACGGTGGCGCTGGTGCAGAGCGCGGTGGTCGCCGCCGGCGGCGCGCCGCTCACGCCGGCCGCGATGGAGACGCTGCTGAAGCAGACGGCGCGGCCGTTCCCGGTGGCGATCCCCAGCAGCACGCCGATCGGCACCGGCATCGTCGATGCCAAGGCCGCCCTGGACAAGGCCCTGGAAGCGCCGTGCGATCCCGGCACGGAGAACTGCGGCCCCTCGGCCACGCCGCTGACCAACAAGGTCGCGATCGGCGGGCTGGCCGGCGCGGCCGGCAGCGAGGCGCTGTACAGCTTCAAGGCCGACGCCGGCAAGGTGCTGAGCATCCAGACCTACGGCGGCACCGGCAACGTCTCGCTGTACGTCAAGTTCGAGGCCGAGCCCAGCGCCAGCAGCTATGACGCCAAGTCCGCGCGCGGCGGCAACAGCGAGACCGTGCGCGTCAACAAGCCGCAGGCCGGCACCTACTACATCAAGGTGGTGGGCGAGGCGGCCTATTCGGGGGTGAGCATCGTCGCGCGCCAGTGACGCATTCATCGTCCGCGGAAAACCCCGGCCCGTGCCGGGGTTTTCCGTTTCTTGACGGTGCTCACCGCGCCGGGCGCGCGGGCCGCCGCGCCGAACTGCTAAAGTCCGCGCTTCACCGTGGGAGAGATGTGTGAACGCGCTTGCGGCGGGACGGATCGAAGAAGGTGGCGCCGAGTCGCGCGTGATCGAGCGGCTGTTGGAACGGCGCAAGCTCAAGGAGGGCGACCTGGCGCGCGCGCGCCAGCTGCAGGCCGAGTCGGACCTGGGCCTGCTCGCGCTGCTGGGCCGGTTGGGCCTGGTGTCCGAACGCGACCATGCCGAAGCCTGCGCCGAGGTGCTGGACCTGCCCCTGTTGGACGCACGGCAGCTGCCCGACACCCCGCCGGAGTCGCTGCCCGAGATCCAGGCGCTGTCGCCGCGCTTCCTGAAGCAGTTCCACGTCTGCCCGCTCGGCGAGCAGGGCGGCAGCATCGAGCTGTGGAGCGCCGATCCCTACGACGGCTACGCGACCGAGGCGGTGCGGCTGGCGACCGGATGCCAGGTGCGCCTGCGCGTGGGCCTGCGCTCGGAGATCGACGACGCGATCGAGCGCTGGTTCGGCCAGGGCCGCAGCGCGATGGGCGCGATCGTCGAGACCGCCGACGGCGATGCCGGCAACACCGACGACATCGAGACGCTGCGCGACCTCGCCTCGGAAGCGCCGGTGATCCGCCTGGTGAACCTGGTGATCCAGCGCGCGGTCGAGCTGCGCGCCTCGGACATCCACGTCGAGCCGTTCGAGAACCGGCTGAAGGTGCGCTACCGCGTCGACGGCGTGCTGGTCGAGGGCGAGAGCCCGCCGGCCAAGCTGACCGCGGCGGTGATCAGCCGCATCAAGATCATGGCCCGGCTCAACATCGCCGAGCGGCGCCTGCCGCAGGACGGGCGCATCCAGCTGCGCGTGCAGGGCAAGGAGCTGGACCTGCGCGTGAGCACGGTGCCGACCGCGCACGGCGAGAGCGTGGTGATGCGCCTGCTCGACCGCGAGACGGTGGTGTTCGACTTCCACCGGCTCGGCTTCACCGACGAGTTCCTGCCGCAGTTCCGCAAGGTGCTGGAGCTGCCGCACGGCATCCTGCTGGTGACCGGCCCGACCGGCTCGGGCAAGACCACCACGCTGTACACCGCGCTGAGCCAGCTCAACACCTCCGACGTGAAGATCATCACCGTGGAGGACCCGGTCGAGTACCAGATCGAGGGCATCAACCAGATCCAGGCCAAGCCGCAGATCGGCCTGGACTTCGCCAACGCGCTGCGCTCGATCGTGCGCCAGGACCCGGACATCATCATGATCGGCGAGATGCGCGACCTGGAGACCGCGCGCATCGCGATCCAATCGGCACTGACCGGCCACCTGGTGCTGTCCACGCTGCACACCAACAACGCCGCCGGCGGCATCACCCGCCTGCTGGACATGGGCGTTGAGGACTACCTGCTGACTTCCACCGTCAACGGCATCCTCGCCCAGCGCCTGGTGCGCCGGCTGGAGCCGTCGCACGCGGAGAGGTACCCGGCCTCGCCGGAGGAGATCGAGAAGTTCGGCCTGCGCCGGCTGCAGCCGCAGGGCGAGATCTTCCTGTACCGCCCGCGGCCGTCGGCCGCGGCGCCGACCGGCTACCTGGGCCGCACCACCATCGTCGAGTTCCTGGTGATGAACGACGAGCTGCGCCGCGCGGTGATGCGCCGCGCCGGCATGGGCGAGATCGAGCAGCTCGCGCGCGCCGCCGGCATGCGCACGATGTTCGAGGACGGCCTGGCCAAGGCGTTGCGCGGGGAGACCACGATCGAGGAAGTGCTGCGGGTGACGGAGGAGGGGTGAGGATGCGGTTGCTTCCCGATGTCCGCTGTGGAAGTCGCTGGAGCCCTGCGCAGGCGGGTACCCTGCGACCCGGAATTTCGCAAGGGAGTGCGATCCATGGAGAAACAACCGGCGACCTACATCCTCGCCAGTGGACGCAACGGCACCCTGTATGTGGGCGTCACGTCGAATCTGGTTGCCAGGATCTGGCAACACAAGCAGCATTCGGTGGAGGGATTCACGCGGCACCACAGCGTGGACATTCTCGTCTGGTACGAGCTTCAACCGACGATGGAAGCCGCCATCGTGCAGGAGAAACGACTCAAGCGGTGGAACCGCGCATGGAAAGTCCGGTTGATCGAAGAGCGCAATCCCTACTGGCGCGACCTGTGGCCGGAGATCGCGGGCTGACAGGTCGACGCGATACTTCTGTCGTCGTCCCCGCGCAGGCGGGGACCCAGCGTCTTTCGCCGGACCGAAAAGGCAAAAGCCCGAAGTCACTGGGTCCCCGCCTGCGCGGGGACGACGGTCGATAAACATCCTTTCATCACGACCCATGCCCCTCTATCGCTACAAAGCCCTCGACACCCAGGGCGAAATGCTCGAAGGCCAGATGGAAGCGGCCAGCGATGCCGAGGTCGCCGCGCGGCTGCAGGAGCAGGGACACCTGCCGGTGGAGGCGCGCCTGGCCGAAGGGGCCCCGGGTACGGCCTGGTCGTCGCTGTTCCGGCGCAAGGGCTTCGACGGGCCGGCGCTGGTGCAGTTCACCCAGCAGCTGGCGACCTTGCTCGGGGCCGGGCAGCCGCTCGACCGCGCCCTGTCGATCCTGATGGACTTGCCGGAGGACGAGCGCAGCAAGCGCGTCATCGCCGCGATCCGCGACACCGTGCGCGGCGGCGCGCCGCTGTCGTCGGCGCTGGAGCGGCAGCACGGCGTGTTCTCGCGCCTGTACGTGAACATGGTCCGCGCCGGCGAGGCCGGCGGCAGCCTGCAGGAAACGCTGCAGCGGCTGGCCGACTACATGGAGCGCAGCCGCGAGCTGAAGGGACGGGTGATCAATGCGCTGATCTATCCGGCGATCCTGCTGGCCGTGGTCGGCTGCGCGCTGCTGTTCCTGCTCGGCTACGTGGTGCCGCAGTTCGCGCAGATGTACGAGAGCCTGGACGTGGCGCTGCCGTGGTTCACCCAGGCGGTGCTGTCGGTCGGCCTGTTCGTCCGCGACTGGTGGTTCGTGCTGGTCGCGGTGCCGGCGCTGGCCCTGGTCTGGCTGGAACGGCGCCGCCGCGACCCGCAGTTCAGGCTGGCGCTCGATGGCTGGCTGCTGCAGCGCAAGCTGGTCGGGACCCTGGTGTCGAAGCTGGAGACCGCACGCCTGGCGCGCACGCTCGGCACGCTGTTGCGCAACGGCGTGCCGTTGCTGGCCGGGCTGGGCATCGCCCGCAACGTGCTGTCCAACATGGCGCTGGTCGAGGACGTCGGCGCGGCGGCCGAGGAGGTCAAGAACGGCCGTGGCCTGTCGGGCGCGCTGGCGCGCGGCGGGCGCTTCCCGCGGCTGGCCCTGCAGATGATCCAGGTCGGCGAGGAGTCCGGCGCGCTCGACAGCATGCTGCTCAAGACCGCCGATACCTTCGAGCAGGAAACCGCGCAGGCGATCGACCGGCTGCTGTCGGCCCTGGTGCCGGCGCTGACGCTGGTGCTGGCCTCGGTCGTCGGCGTGGTGATCGTGTCGGTGCTGGTGCCGCTGTACGACCTGACCAACGCCATCGGGTGAGCACGCATGCCGCCTCGCCCCATCCCATCGTGGAGCCCCGCCTGCCGCAGGGCCCGGCATGAAAATCCCCCTCGCGGCCGAGCCCGCACGATCGTCCCGCAAGCCCGCAACAGAAAACAGGAATCCGCAATGGCAAACCGACGTTCCCTGACTTCCTCGCCCTCCGCCGCGCGCCAGGCCGGCATGAGCCTGCTCGAGATCATCATCGTGATCGTGCTGATCGGCGCGGTGCTCACGCTGGTCGGCAGCCGCGTGCTCGGCGGTGCCGACCGCGGCAAGGCCAACCTGGCCAAGTCGCAGATCCAGACGCTCGCAGGCAAGGTCGAGAACTACCAGCTCGATACCGGCAAGCTGCCGAGCAAGCTGGAAGACCTGGTCACCCAGCCGGCGGGCTCCAGCGGTTGGCTCGGCCCGTACGCCAAGCCTGCCGAGCTCAACGACCCGTGGGGCCATGCGATCGAGTACCGGGTGCCGGGCGAGGGCCAGGCCTTCGACCTGATCAGCCTGGGCAAGGACGGCCGCCCGGGCGGCAGCAGCTACGACGCGGACATCAGGAACGAATAACGCCGCGATCCCGCCTGCCATGCGCCTGCCCGCCCCGCCGCGTGCCGCCCGCGGCGTGACCTTGCTGGAAATGCTGCTGGTCATCGCGCTGATCGCGGTGGCCGGGCTGCTGGCCGCAGGCGCGATGACCGGCGGCCTGGACGGCATGCGCCTGCGCTCGGCCGGCAAGCAGATCGCCGCGCAGTTGCGCTTCACGCGCACGCAGGCCCTGGCGAGCGGACAGCCGCAGCGCTTCAGCCTCGATCCGGTGGCGCGGCGCTGGCAGGCGCCTTCCGGCCACGAGGGCGAGATCCCGCCGGGGCTGGAGATCCGCTTCACCGGCGCACGCCAGGTCCAGCGGCACGCGCGGGAAGGCGCCATCGTGTTCTTCCCCGAAGGCGGCGCCACCGGCGGGCGCATCGAGCTGCAGGCACGCAAGGCGACCTGGCGCATCGACGTGTCGTGGGTGACCGGCGAGGTCGTCGCGGGGCCGCTGCGGGGAACGGACGAATGAAGCGCCAGCGCGGCTACTCGCTGATCGAGGTGATCGTCGCGTTCGCGCTGCTGGCGGGTGCGCTGACGTTGCTGCTGGGCACGCTGTCCGGTGCGGCGCGGCAAGTGCGCGACGGCGAGGTGCACAGCCGCGCCGCGCTGTACGCGCAATCGCTGCTGGCCGCGCAGGGCGTGGAGGCGCCGCTGCAGCCGGGCCGGTTGGCGGGCGACCTGGAGGGCGGCAGGTTCCACTGGACGCTGGACGTGCAGCCGTTCGTCGATCCGCGCGCGCGCGGGGGGGTGTTGCAGCCTTCCGGTCCGTCGCTGTTGCAGCTGGACCTGCAGCTCCGCTGGGGCGACGCGCCCTCGCAACAACTGCATTGGCGCACGCTGCGCCTGGCCTCGCCGGTGTCGCCGTGACGCGCGGGGCATGCCGTTCCGCTTCGCTTTTTGCCCGCGAGCGGGGTCGTGGCGGCGGGGCGTCGAAGAGCGCCCTCCGCTCCCGCGGGAGCGGCGTATCCATGGAACGGCGAACCCTTCGCCGCAACGGCGGCGCCCGTGCCGCCGGCTTCACCCTGCTCGAAGTGCTGCTCGCCACCGCGCTGCTGGCCGGCGGACTGGCGCTGGCGTTCGCGACGCTGCGCTCGGCCGGCGCCGTGGGCCAGCGGGGCGAGGCGATCGCCAGGCAAAGCGAGCGGATCCGCGCGGTGGAAGGCTTCCTGCGCCAGCGCCTGGCCAGTGCGTTGCCGGTGATGATGGAGCGCGAGCGCGAAACCGGGCAGGCGGTGCTGTTCGTCGGCGAGCCGCAGAGCATGCGCTTCGTGGCCGACGTGCCCGACTACCTCGGCCGCGGCGGTCCTTATCGGCACGCGCTGAAGGTGGAGGGACAGGCGCCGGCGCAGCGGCTGCAGCTGGAACTGGCCATGGTGCAGGCCGGCAAGGTGGTCGAGGAGGCACCGGTGTCGCCGGAGCAACTCGCCGATGCGCTGGAGGAGGTGCGCTTCGGTTACCGCGGCATCGACCCGGAGAACGGCAAACTCGGGGACTGGCAGGATCGCTGGCAATGGCACGACCGCTTGCCGGTGCTGGTACGCATCGACGTCCGCTCCGCGCAGGGCAGGTGGCCGACGCTGCTGGTCGCCTTGCCGCAGGCGGGCAATGCGGGGGCGCGGCCGTGAGGTCCGTGCGCGGCGCGGCGCTGGTGCTGGTGCTGTGGTTGATCGTGCTGCTGTCGGCGATGGTCGGCGCGTTCGCGCTGACCGCGCGCGTGGAGGCGATGCAGGCCGGCGTGCTGCGCGGTTCCGGGCAGGCGCGGGAGATCGCGCGCGCGGGCCTCGAGTACGGCTTGTCGCGGGTGCAGTCCGGCGACCCGGCCACGCGCTGGCAGGCCGATGGCCGCCGCTATCGCTGGTCGTGGGACGGCGCGCAGGTGGACATCCGCATCGTCGACGAGGCCGGCAAGGTCGATCTCAACGTGGCCGATCCGGCGCTGCTGGCCGGCCTGCTGCGCGCGCTCGGGGCCGAACCCGGCCAGGACCAGCGCTTGGCCGGCGCGATCGCCGACTGGCGCGACGTCGACGACCTGAGCCAGCCGGGCGGCGGCGCCGAGGACGGCGACTATGCCGCGGCGGGGCTGCCCTACGGCGCCAAGGACGCGCCGTTCGAGAGCCTGGGCGAGCTGCGGCTGATCCTCGGGATGACCCCGGAGCTGTATCGCCGGCTGTTGCCGAACGTCACCCTGTTCAGCGCGCGCTCGCAGCCGGATCCGCGCTTCGCGCCGGCACCGGTGCTGACCGCGATGGGCCTGGATGCGGCCGCGATCCTGGCGCGGCGCGACGCACCCGCCGGCACCGCGCCGGTCGAGGCGACCGCAGGCGGGAGCGGTACCTATAGTATTGAGAGCCGGGCACGCTGGGGGGAGGGCCGCGAGGCGGTCCTGCATGCGGTGGTGCGTACCGGCGCCTCGCCGCTGCCCGGTGCGGCCTATACCGTGTTGCGATGGGAAGAAGGAGCGGCGGTGCAATGAGCGCGTGGCGGGACAGTCTGGAACGCATCGGCGTGCAAGCCATGCCCGGCGCCGCCGGTTTCTGGCGGTGGTGGACGCGTTCCCTGCTGGCCTGGGTGCCGGCGCGCTGGCGGCAGCCGCTGGGGCTGGAGCAGGCGCGCCTGCTGCTCGCGGTCCACGGCGACACGCTGCAGGTGTCGCGCGAGCGCGGCGGGACGATCGAACCGGTCGCCGCGCTGCCGTGGCCGGTGGCGCCGCCGGACCTGGATGCGGTGCTCAAGGCGCCGCTGGACACCTTGCCGCGCTGCTGGCTGCTGGCGCCGGAACAGGTCCTGCGCCGCCGGCTGCGGCTGCCGGCCGCGGCAGCTGCGCGCCTGCACGACGTGGCGCGCTTCGAGATCGACCGGCAGACGCCGTTCTCGGCCGAGCAGGTGTACTTCGACGTGCGCGCGTCCGGGCCCGTCGAGCAGTCGTTCGTCGATGCCGAGCTGCTGGTGGTGCCGCGCCGCGCGCTCGACGGCGAACACGGCGTCCCCGAGGCCTGGCGCGCCGCGCTGGCCGGGATCGACGTCGCCGGTGCGGCGGGGCAGCCGCTGCACGCCAACCTGTTGCCGGCCGCGCAGCGGCGCGTGCGCCACGATCCGATGCGGCGCTGGAACCGCCTGCTGGCGTTGGCCGGCGTGGTGCTGGTCGCGACCGCCGGCTGGCTGCTGCTGGACAACCGGCGGGCCGCGATCGATGCGCTGCAGGCCGACGTGCAGGCGCGCGCCGAGCGCGCGCGCGTGGTGGCCGGCGAACGCCAGCAATTGGCCGACCTGGTCGACGGCGCGGCGTTCTTCGAGCGCGAACGCACCCGCCGCCCGGCCGCGATCGAAGTCTGGAACGAACTCACCCGCCGCCTGCCCGAGGGCACCTACCTGGAAAAATTCTCGATGGAAGGCTCGCAGCTGCAGCTGATCGGGCTGAGCAACGAGGCCTCCTCGCTGGTGCGCCGCCTGGAAGGCTCGCCGCTGTGGCACACGCCGTCGCTGACCGGCGTGCTGCAGAGCGATACCGGCGGCGTGGACCGCTTCACCATCACCGCCGAACTGGCCGGCGGCGAAGCGAAGGAGAAGGAGGGGGCCGATGGCGCCGCGCGTTGATCGCGACCGCTGGCTGGCGCTGGGGCTGCTGCTGGCGGTGCTGGCGCTGGCCTACCTGCTGCTGGTCCACCCGTGGTTCACCCGGCCGTTGCTGGCGATGCAGGAGGAACTGCAAGGCCTGAGCGAGCGCGACCAGCGCGTGCGCGCGCAGATCGCGCAGGCGCCGCAGGTGAGCGAGCGCCTGCGCCAGGCGCGGGCGCTGCTGGAGGCCAAGCCCAGCTTCCTGACCGAGGCCTCGGCCGAACTCGCCTCGGCGGGCCTGGTGCAGCGTCTGGAGCGCGCGGTCGCCGAGGCCAGCCCGGGCAACCGCAGCTGCGCGATCAGCAACCGCTCGCCACTGCCGGCCGACGGCAAGGGCCGCTTCACCCGGGTCGCGGTGCAGGTGCGGCTGCGCTGCGGCACGCCGGAGCTGGCGGCGGTGCTGTACGCGCTGGAAAGCGGCACCCCGCGGCTGTTCGTCGACAACCTCAACGTGATGGCGCAGCGCTACCAGCTCTCGCCCAACGAAAGCGGCAACGGCCTGGACGTGGCGTTCGAGCTGGCCGGCTACCTGCGCCCGTCCCTGGCCGTCGCGCCGCCGCCCGCGGAGGCCGCCGATGCGCGTTGAGACGATGGGCCTGCGCACCTGGCTGCTGGCCGCGTTCGCCGGCTGGGCGGCGCTGGTGTGCGTGCTGGCCTTCGCCGGCCTGGGCGGGCGCCTGGCGCTGCAGCCGGATGCCGCGCTGGCGTCGCCGCCCTTGCCGGCGCTGCCCGCGACCGGCGGCGAACGACTGGGGCCGGCCGATCGCTATGCGGATATCGCCGCGCGGCCCGTGTTCGCGCAGGACCGCCTGCCGCATCCGTTCTACCTGAGCGGCGGCAACGGCGAAGGCGCCGCCAACACCGGCCTGCGCCTGACCGGCGTGCTGATCACGCCGCAGCTGCGGATGGCGACGTTGAACACCGAACAAGGCCAGTCGCTGCGCCTGCGCCTGCAGGGCGAGGCGGTGAACGGCTGGCGCCTGCTCGAACTGGAACCGCGCAAGGCCACCGTCGAAGGCCCCGGCGGCCCCCGCACGCTGGAACTGCAGGTGTTCAACGGCCAGGGCGGGCAACCGGTCAGCGCCACGCCGGGACACGGCCCGGTGGTCGCGAACGGCAACGCCCCGCCGGCGCCGGTCCTGCCCGCCGTCGCGCCCGCGCCTGCACCGGCCGCGGCCATGGCGCCCGCGCAACCGCCCGTGGCGCCGCCGCCGGCCGCCGCATCCACCCCCGATCCTGGCACCGCAGCGCCGCCGGCGCCTTCCGACGCGCAGCTGCAGGCCATCCGCGAACGCATCGAAGCCCGTCGCCGTCAGTTGCGCGAACGCCAGCAGACCGGCCAGTAACCGTAGAGAGAACGCATGACGCCACGCCTTGTCCCGTCTCCCCTGCCGATCGTCGCCCTGCTGGTCGGCGCGCTGGCCGGATGCGCCAGCACCCCCGCGCCCGACGTGCGCCGCCCGCCGGCGCGCGCCGACGGCACGGCAGGCGTGGCGGGGGCCCAGACCACGCCCCTGGAGACGCCCGACGTGCCGGAGGGCGGCCCGCAGCCGGTGATCCGGCGCGGCAGCGGCGAAGTCATCAACCGCAGCGCCGCCAATGCCCGGGCGCCTTCGCTCGGCAGCGCCGGCAGCGGCAGCGCCACCTTCAACTTCGAGGGCGAATCGCTGCAGGCGGTGGTCAAGGCGATCCTGGGCGACATGCTCGGGCAGAACTACGTGATCGCGCCGGGCGTGCAGGGCACGGTGACCCTGGCCACGCCCAAGCCGGTCTCGCCGGCGCAGGCGCTGAACCTGCTGGAGATGGTGCTGGGCTGGAACAACGCGCGCATGGTCTACAGCGGCGGCCGCTACAACATCGTGCCGGCCGACCAGGCGCTGGCGGGCACGGTCGCGCCGAGCACGGCGCCGGCCAGCGCGGCGCGCGGGTTCGAGGTGCGGGTGGTGCCGCTGAAGTACATCTCCGCCAGCGAGATGAAGAAGGTGCTCGAGCCGTACGCGCGCCCGAATGCCATCGTCGGCGTCGACAGCGCCCGCAACGTGATCACCCTCGGCGGCACCCGCGCCGAGCTGGAGAACTACCTGCGCACCGTCGAGATCTTCGACGTGGACTGGCTGTCGGGCATGTCGGTGGGCGTGTTCCCGCTCGAGTCCGGCAAGGCCGAGCAGGTCGCCGCCGACCTGGAGAAGGTGTTCGGCGAGAGCAGCAAGACGCCCAGCGCCGGCATGTTCCGCTTCATGCCGCTGGAGAACGCCAACGCGGTGCTGGTGATCACCCCGCAGGCCCGCTACCTCGACCAGATCCGCGACTGGCTGGACCGGATCGACAGCGCGGGCGGCGGCGAGCGGCTGTTCTCCTACGAACTGAAGTACATCAAGGCCAAGGAACTGGCCGACCGCCTGGCCGAGGTGTTCGGCTCGGGCGGCGGGCGCGGCGACAGCCCAGCCTCGCTGATGCCGGGCGCGAGCGCTGGCATGCTCTTTAGCGGAGGCAGCAGCCGCGAGGGCAATACGTCAGGCGGCTTAAGCAGTGACAGCCTGGATAGTAATGCCAATGAAGGCTTGTCTTTCTCATCATCTAGCGGCAGTGTTGGCGGACTTGGTAGCGGCTCGCTACAACTGCCCACGCGTAGCCAGGGCAATGGCGCGGTGACCTTGCAGATCAAGGGCGATACCGTTGGCGTGGCCGCGGTGGAGGAGACCAACGCATTGCTGGTGCGCTCCACCCCGCAGGCATGGAAATCGATCCGCGAAGTGATCGAAAAGCTCGACGTGATGCCGATGCAGGTGCACATTGAGGCACAGGTAGCAGAGGTGGCCCTGACCGGAAACTTGGAATATGGTGTCAACTGGTTCTTTGAGAAGGCGGTCAATGCTCCATCAACTGTGGCCGAGGGCGTTGACACTGGTATTGGCATGACGGGTGCAGGTCTACCTAGTGCAGCGGGTCGAGGAATATGGGGGGACATTGCCGGTAAAGTTACTGGGAATGGCGGGACTTGGACTTTCCTAGGAAAAAATGCGGCAGCAATCATTTCCGTTCTTGATACTGTCTCGAATGTTCATTTGTTACAGACACCGTCGATTTTTGTGCGCAATAATGCTGTTGCTACACTCAATGTTGGCAGCCGTATTCCGATCTACTCTGTGTCGATTTCAAGTTTTGCCGATAATCAATATTCGACAGTGCAGTATTTGGAGACTGGTACAATCCTGAAGGTTCGTCCGCGTGTGACTAAGGATGGCATGGTATTTATGGACATCGTACAAGAAATCAGTTCGCCTGAAGGAGATCGGGATCAGAATGGTAATGTGCGAGTTAACACCCGGCGTATGCAAACGCAGGCTGCTGTACGTTCCGGAGAGACAGTAATGTTGGCTGGTTTAATCGACGACAATACAACAAATGGCTCATCAGGAATTCCAGGGCTAAGTCGTTTGCCTGTAATCGGTGCTCTATTTGGCAAAAAGACTCAGGCTAAACGACGCAACGAGGTTATCGTATTATTGACGCCAACAATCGTGCAAAACCCACAAGAAGCACGAAAACTAACTGATGAGTATATCGAGAAATTTAGAGCGGTGAGGCCAATAAACAGGGATTAATTTATTTGCAATTTAGACTATGTGGTTCGGCTAGGAGCAGGGGGGTAACAATGAGGAGGTTTTATGCATAGTTTCAAATTGACTCGGCCTAAGGGATTTTTACTGTTGTTATTTGGATTATTTTTTTCCGGTAACGTATTTGCAGGATGGGTTACAGTGACGGCAGATTTCTATGGAACTGCTAGATGGATTGGTCTTGAAAATGCGCTTGCTAAGGCAAAGGATCATGCCTATCAGCGTGCTTATTTAGAAGGCTATAGAACCTGCACATTTGTTGGTTATCAATGGTATCGGCCGGATTTTTATAATCCAAATTTGTACGAGGTGACAGCTGCTTATACTTGTACTAAACAAAGATTGGGTTGATATTTTGAGAATCCCCCGGCTTTTGCCGGGGGATTCTATAATTGTGAATATAATGTTGCCCATTGTGCTGATACCGGTCGCTGTTGATGACGCCGCGCTGGACGCGTGCCTCGGCGCCCTGGAGCAGGCCACGGCCGCCGGCACGCGGGTCTGGCTGGCCGACGATGCGCAGGCCGGCCCGCGCGGGCAGGCGGTGGTGGAGAGCTGGCTGGCGCGTACCCGCCTGCAGGCCGACTACACGCGCCGCCCGCGCATGATCGGCGAGGTGGCGCACCTGGACGAGATGCTGCGCGCCTGTGGCGACGCCGACGTGGTCGTGCTCGCGGCCGACGCGCGGCCGTTGCCGGGCTGGCTGGAGCAGTTGGCGCAGTGCCTGGCGCGCGATGCGTCGATCGCCAGCGCCGTGCCCTGGTGCAACGCCGGCGAGGCGGTCGCCTGGCCGCGCCTCGGCGAGATCAACGCGCTGCCCGACGAACCGGGCCGGCTGGCGCGCGCGTGCGCGCGGATGCCGCCGCTGCATCCGGAGCTGCCCTCGGCGGGCTGCCACGCGGTCGCCTTGCGCGGCCACGCACGGCGCAAGGCCGGCGGCCTGGATGCGAGCAGCTACGGCTCCTGGTACGCGGCATTGATCGACCTGAGCCTGCGCATGGCGGGCCTGGGCTGGCGCAACGTGCTGTGCGAGACCGCCTTCGTCGCGCGTCCGCGCGAAGGCATGCCGTTCGACGGCGACATGGATGCGCTGGCCACGCGCTGGCCGGCCTGGCACGCGCGCCTGGCGGAATTCCTGATGGGCGATCCGCTGCATGGCGCGCGCGAACGCTTGCAAGCCCTGTACGACGAACAGCCGCCGGGCGACCCGCAGCGGCCGTTGTTCGGTTGAACGAGCGGCGCGGCTGTTGTGGGAGCAACTTTAGCCGCGATGGGGCTTTCCCCACGATGGATAAGGAAGAGAGAGTCTTTGTGGGAGGGACTTCAGTCCCGACAAGCTTTCCCGGTGAAGCCCGTCGGGACTGAAGTCCCTCCCACAGGAATGCTTGTAGGGAGTGCCACGGTAGAGCCCATCGCAGACGTGGCTTTTGTGGGAGCGGCCGCTATCGGCCGAGGGGAGCCTCCGGCGCCCGTACATCCACCGTCACCGCCAGCGCATCGTGGCGCCAGGACTCGATGTCGAATTCCACGGCCTGGCCGTCGGCGGCATAGCTGACCCGCTGCAGGCGGAAGCACGCGGTGCCCGCGGTGGACTGCAGCAGCGCGGCCTGCTCGGCGTCCAGGCTGGACGGGAACATCGTCAGCCGGCTGCGCGCCTGCCGCAGGCCGAGTTGCGCCAGGATCGCGCTCAGCGAACCGGCGAGGTCGTGCTCGAACAGGGTCGGCACCCAGGAGGCGCGCAACACGTTGGTTTCCAGCAGCACGGCGCGGCGGTCGATCCAGCGCCGGCGCTGCAGCACGAACACCTCCTGGCCGGGATCGTCCAGTTCCAGCCGCCGCGCCCATTCCGTGCCGGCGGGCTGCCGGCGCGCGCCGAGCAGTTCCGTGCGCGGTTGCCGGCCCTGCTCGGCCACGAACTGCATGAAACCGGCGATGCTGGTCGGATCGTGGTGCACGCGCGCGGCGCTGACGAACCAGCCGCGGCGGTTCTCGCGATAGATGCGGCCCTCCGCTTCCAACTGCTGCAACGCTTCGCGCAGGGTGATGCGGGTGCAGCCGAACAGCTCGGCCAGCTCGCGCTCCACCGGCAGGCGCTGGTCGCCGGCCCATTCGCCGGCCTCGATGCGCGCCAGCAGCGCATCGACGATGCGCTGGCCGCGGCCGTCGGCCTGCTGGCGCTCGCTCATCCCGCGGTCCCGGCGGCCTGCCGGCGCAGGTCGGCCTGCCACAGCCGCAGCCCGTACGCGGCCAGCACCACGAAGCCGGCGTACAGCGCCGCGGTGGGGTAGAGCTGCTTGTAGAGGAAGACGCCGACGTAGAGGCAATCGAGCACGATCCACAGTCCCCAGTTGGCGATGCGCTTGCGCGCGGCCCAGAAGCTGGCGACCAGGCTGAAGGCGGTCAGCGCGGCATCCAGCCACGGCAGCGCGGCATCGGTATGGCGGTGCATCAGCCAGCCCAGCCCGAGCGCGCCGGCCGCGCCGGCCAGGATCGACCATGCGCCCTCGCGCCATGGCAGCGCACTGGCGTGGACCTTGCCGTCGTCGGACAGGCCCCGGCGCCAGCGCCACCAGCCATAGCCGAGCAGGACCACGTAGACGCCCTGCAGCAGCATGTCCGAGTAAAGCTTCCACTGGAAGAACAACCACGCATAGAGCAGCACCGCCACGATCCCGACCGGCCAGCACCAGTGTATCCGGCGCGCGGTCAGCCACACGCCGAGCACGTTGGTGATGACGGCAAGGATTTCGATGGGGGACATGGGGGGTTCGGGATTGGGGATTTGGGATTGGGGATTCGCAAGAGCCAGCTTCGCGGCATTTTCCGGTCCGAGCATCGGGATCAAGGATGCCTTTGATCCCTAATCCCTAATCCCGAATCCCGAATCCCCAGTCCCGGCTCTTCAGAAATCAAACTGCGCCGTAAAGCGTGCCGTCCGCGGCGCGCCCAGGAACAGGTAATCGTCGCCGAGGTACTCGCCGACGTCGCGCCAGTAGCGCTTGTCGGTCACGTTGTCCACGTTGAGCCGCAGCGTGGTCGGCACCGTGCCCAGGCGCGTGGCATAGCGCGCGCCGAGGTTGTACACGGTGTAGCCGCCGACCTCCACGGTTCCCAGGCGGTCGGCATACTTGCTGCCGCTGTACTGCGCACCGCCCAGCAGCGCCAGCCCTTCCGCGCCGGGCACGTCCCAGGCGGCCTGCACGCTGGCACGCACCTTGGGCACGTTGAGCGACTGGTGGCCTTCGTAGGCGGGCGTGCCGGTGTCCTCGGCGCGGGCGCGGATGCCGGCGGCGCTGGCCTGCAGGTGCAGGCGCCCGGCGATGGTGCCGTCGGCCGACAGCTCGATGCCGCGGTTGTGCAGGCGTCCTTGCTGCACGTACAGGAACGAACCGTCGGCCTGCGGCTGCGCGTACTGGTAGGCCTGGCGGATGTCGAACAAGACCGCGCCCAGCGCGAGGCCGCCGAGCTGGTACTTCACGCCGGCCTCGCGCTGGTAGGAGGCGGTCGGCGCGAACACCTCGTCGGCGTTGCTCGCGAACCACGACGCGGTGCCGCCCGGCGACAGGCCCTTGGCGAAGCTGGCGTACAGCGACAGGTCCTCCCATGGCTTGAACAGCAGCGCCGCCTGCGGCAGCAGTTCGGACTTGCGGGTACGCCGGGTCAAGATCCCGTCGCGGTCCCATACGCGTTCGTCGTAGCGGACCTGGCGCGCGCCCAGCAGCAGCTGCCAGGCCTCGCCGAAGCCGATGCGGTCGCTGGCGACCAGCGCGCGCTGGGTGCTGTCGAAGCGCCGTCGCTTGGGATCCAGCGTGGCGTCGGCCTGCGCGAACACCTGCGGATCGGCATGGATGTCGCCCGTGCCGACCCATTCGTTGATCGAACCGGTGCGCTCGATGGTGCGGTGCAGCCAGTCCAGCCCGACGCTGAGCTGGTGTTGCAGCGGGCCGGTGGCGAAGGTGCCGGCGACGGTGGCCTGCACCTGGTCGTTGCGGCGGGTGTCGCCCGGGCTGCGGTAGTCGTAGATGTCGTAGCTGCCGTCGCTGCCGAAATGGTTGGGCAGGGGATCGTCGGCGCAACTGGCCACGCCGTAGCAGGCCCACGGGAAGGCGGAGTAATCGTCGATCACCACGCGGCTGTGCGCGGCGGCCAGCTGCGCGCTCCACGCGTCGTCGAAGCGGTACTGGTAACGCAACTGGCCGTTGAGCGACTCGATCCCGACCGGCTTGGACCACGGCTGGTAGGCGAGCAGCCGGTGCACCGACACCCCGCTCGGCACGGTGGTGCCGCCGAGCAACTGGTAGCCGGGCACCGAGCGCTGCGACTTGTCCTGGTATTCCACGTCCAGCTGCAGCAGCGAGCGCGGGTCGATCTTCCAGTCGGCCGCCAGCGAGACGAAGTTGCGATGGCCGTCGGCATGGTCGACGTAGCTGCGCATGTCCTCGTGCGCGGCGTTGACGCGCACGCCGAACTGCTTGTCGGCGCCGAACCAGTCGCCCAGGTCGGCGGCGTAGTAGCGCCCGCCCTCGTCGTCGGTGCCGACCAGCAGCGTGCGCACACGCTGCGGGCGCTTGGTGACGTAGTCGATCAGGCCGGCCGGCTCGTTGATGCCCGACTGCAGCCCGGACAGGCCCTTGAGCACCTGCACCTGTTCCTTGTTCTCCAGCGCCACGTTCTGCTCGCCGACCGCGGTCAGCCCGTTGATGCGGTAGCTGTTGGCGGCGTTGAGCGAGTAGCCGCGCACCACGAAGTTCTCGTAGTAGCCGATCGGCGCATAGCTCTCGCCCACCGAAGCGTCGGCGCGCAGGGCTTCGCTCAGCAGGCGCACCTGGCGGTCGGACAGCTGCGTGCGGTCGATCACGCCGATCGAGGCCGGCGTGTCCAGCAGCGCGGCGTCCCCGTAACCGCCGAGGCTGGAGCGGTCGCGCGGGCGTTCGCCCTGGACGTTGACCGCATCCAGTTGCACCGGATTCCGTGGGGTTTCGTCGGCGGCATCCTCGGCGGCGCGTGCCGGCAGCGGAGCGGCGACCGCCAGTGCGAGTGCGAGCGTCAGCGGCGCAAGGGGAAGGGAGTGGGGCATGGGGAACCTCGGGCGGTTTAAGTCGAAAAGAAGAGAGCAGGGAGTTGGGTGGCGTGGATTTCTTGTGGGAGGGGTTTCAACCCCGACGGGCTTTGTCGGTAGAGCCTGTCGGGGTTGAAACCCCTCCCACAGGGCAGCCCTCATCGGTGGGTACGCCCGGCGCGGCGGCGCGGCTCGGTGCCTCGTCCACCACCAGCGGCAGCGAGGGATCGGCCGCCCATTCCTGCAGCGAGCCGTCGTAGAGGGCGATGTCGGTTTCGCCGACGAGCGTGAGCGCCAGTGCCTGGGCCGCGGCGCTGATGCCGCCGCCGCAGTACGGCAGCAGCGGTCGCGCGCTTGCGCGCAGCGGTGCCAGCAGTTGTTCCAGGCGGTGCACGGGCAGGTACCGGCCATCCGCGCCGAACAGGTCGCGGGCCGGCAGGTTGAGGCTGCCCGGGATGTGCCCGCGCCGTGCATAACGGGTCGGCGCGCTGCCGGCGAACAACGGCGCCGGGAGCGCGCACACCAGGGTGCCTGGTGCGCGACCGGCCACGACCGCCTCGACGTGGCGGCGGTCCGCCCAGAGTTCGGGACGCGGCCGGAGCGTGATCGTGCCGGGCTCGATATCGGCCGCGTCGCCGCTTTCCTCCGGCCATCCGGCAGCGCGCCATGCCTGCCAGCCGCCGTCGAGCACGCGCGCGTGGAGACCGAGGCTGCGCAGCATCCACCACAGGCGCGCGGCCCAGAAACCGTCGCTGCGGTCGTACACCACCACCGCGCTGTCGTCGCCGATGCCCAGCCGTTGCAGGGCGGTCGCCAGCACCGGCCAATCCGGCAGGGCGAAGCCGAAGCCGGCGCGTTTGTCGGCGAGCGCTTCCAGCAGGTCCGCATGGCGCGAACCCGGGATGTGCGCGGCGCGCCATCCTGCCAGGCCGCTGGCCGGGCGGTAGTCGCCGTCGAAGCGGGCCGCCGGCAGTTCGACGCTGGCGTCGAGCACGCGCAACCGCGGCTCGCCCAGGCGCGCGGCCAGCGTGGCGGCGTCGATCAGCGGCGAAACCTGCGCGCTCACGGCATCGCCTCCGCACGCCGCTGCAGGTGCCGCAGCAGGCGCTGGCCTTCCCCGCTGCCGAACCAGTCGGCATGGCCGAGCAGGTAGCGGTCGTAGGCGACGCCGGCATGTTCGTCCGAACCGGTGACGCCGGCGAAGTACTCGACTTCGCTGAGCGCGAAGTCCGCGTGCACCAGCGGCAGCAGCGCGGCCAGCAGGCGCAGCTGCGCAGCGTCCAGCGGCAACACGCTGGCGTAGCCGAACAGCAGCGCATCGAGCTGGTCGAGCTCGGCGACCGCGCGGCCGCCGCCATCCAGGTCCAGCCACGGGATCAGGTTGCGCTCGATCGCGGTGGCGAGGTCGAACAGCGCGAAGGTACGGTCGGACAGGCCGAAGTCGAACACCGCGCTGACCTCGGTCCCGGTGCCGGTCGTGCGCCACAGCAGGTTGGAAGCATGCCAGTCGCCGTGCGTCCACAGCGCCGGTTGCGGCTTACGCAGCGCTTCGGCCCGCGCATGCCAGGGCAGCAGGCGTGCCTGCAGGTCGCCCCGCCAATCGCGCCGCTGCAGCCATCCGGCCAGCGCGGGGCGATGCGGCAGGTCGCGTTCCAGCGCCTGCAGGGGATCGGCCTGGCCGAACAGGCGGAAGTTGGCGACCAGCAGCGAGGTGCCGCGCGGCGCGGCGGCGTAGCCGGCCGCGGCGCGATGCAGTTGCGCCAGCGCGTAGCCGGCGGCGTGCGCATGCTCGTCGTTCGCGAAGGGCGTCCAGGAGGTGGCCTGGCGATACAGGTCTTCGCCCTCGGCCGCGCGCTGCACCTCGTAGGTCCAGTCGCCGAGCTCCACCGCGCTGGCGCCATCGTGCGCGCGCAGCAGCTGCGGTACCGGCACGCCGTGCGCGCGCAGGTGCCCTATGAAGCGATGCTCCTCGCCCAAGGCCCGCGCGTCGCGCACCGATCGATGGTGGCGCTTGACGAACAGCGTGCCGGCATCCGTATCGACCTCGGCCGCCGCCGAGAACGGGCGCGGGCTGTGCCAGCGCAGTCCACGCAGGTTGCCCGCCGCTTCGAAGCGGCGCAGCAGCGACGCCACTTCGTCGGCACGCAGGGCCGGCCAGTCGGCATCGACCTGGTCGACGCCCACGCCATGCATCTGGTGGCGCGCGCTCATGCGGCGATCTCCGCGAGGAAGCGCCCGTCGGCCGCCTCGCGCCAGGCATCGGCGTCGGCCAGCACGCCGTGCTGCGCCAGCCAGTGCGCGTAGCCCTGCAGCAGCGGACGGCGCATCCGTCCCCAGCGCGCGTCGTGCAGCCAGGTCGGCGCGATCGCCTGCAGCGAGGCGGCCAGCAGGTCGCGCGGGAAGTACGGCGTGGCGCGTTCGTAGGCGTCGAGCGCGGCCAGCGGCTCGGCCGCCGCGGCGAGGAAGCCGCGTGCAGTCGCCGCCAGGAAATCGCGCACCCGCGCAGGGTGCCGTTCCAGCGTGCGCTCGTGCGCGCCGAGCAGGTAGCTGTGGTACGCCGGCGCGCCGAGCGCATCGACCCGCCAGGCCACCCGCCGGGCCGGTTCGACGCGGCTGTCCATCAGCGCCTCCCAGGCCCAGTAGCCGCCGAAGCTGGCATCGGCGATGCCGGCGGCCAGGTCCTCCGGGCGCAGCTCGCGGGCACCGGCGTCGACGATGACCACGGCGTCCGGATCGCCGCCGTCGGCCGCGACCAGGTGGCGCACCATCGCCCGCCCGCGCGGCGTCGGGTTCATCGCCAGCCGGCGCCCGGCCAGGTCCCGCGGCCGCGCGATGCCGGTGCCGGCCAGGGTCTGGATCGTTTCCAGCCCGCACTGGTTGATCGCGGCGATCGCGCGCAGCGGCTCGCCGGCGGCGCGCCGCACCAGCAGGCGGTTGCTCGGGAACACCGCGAAATCGCAATCGCCGCGCAGCAGGTGGTCGAGGCCGTCGCCGTGCCAGGAATCGGGGGTCTGCAACACCGGTTCCAGGCCGCGTTCGGCGTACCAGCCGCGTTCGCGCGCCAGGTAGAAGCCGGCGGAGTTCGGCCAGGGATGGAAGTATTCGAGCATGACGCGCAGTCGGCGCATGGCGGGAGCGGCGGGCAGGGGAGGGAACCGCATGCTCCCGTCGGCATCTGGTCTAGACCAATGACACCGGGTCCTATCGTTACATCCGATCGATATATCGGCTGAATGGGCGACGGCGCCGCCGGGCCGTCGATACGCGCGGCCACCGGCAAGCCGGCGACGGCGTCTGGATTGGGGCGGCAGCATGCAACCACGGAGGGCGCTGGCCGTCATCTCGAACGTCGGAAGTCGTGGGCCGGGCGCGACCTCTGCGCCCGGGGCGCGAAGGATGGCCGAAACGCGGCCGCCCCTCGCGGACCGAGCATTATGGAGACGATGCGGGCGCGGCGCCATGGGGCGCGGGGATCCGTCGTGGGACGCAGTGGCCCGGTCGCCACGGGGTTCTTGTGGCGCGCCGCCGCACCGATAATCGGCCGATGAGCCAAGGACAGATAGCCGCGGTGGTCGTCACCTACGAAAGCGGCAGCACCATCGACGAATGCCTGCGCCGCCTGCGCGCGGCCCGCGACGTGGCGGAAATCCGCGTGGTCGACAACCGTTCCACCGACGACACGCTCGACATCGTGCAGCGGCACGCGCTGCAGGACGCGCGCGTGCATTTCATCGCCAATCCCGACAATCCCGGCTTCGCCACCGCCTGCAACCAGGGCGCGGTGGACTCGACCGCCCCGTGGCTGGTGTTCATCAATCCCGACCTGATGGTGGAGCCGGACACGCTGGCGCGTCTGCGCGAGCGCGCCACGGGCATCGGCGAGGCCCTGCTGGGCGTGGAGCAGGTGGACGAGCACGGCCGGCCGGACGGCGCGGTGCGCCGGCGCGACCCGGACTTCGCCGCGATGCTGCGCTCGCCGCGGCGCGGCGCGCAGCTGGCGGTGCCGGCCGATCCGTCCCGGACGCTGCAGCCGGTGCCGGCGATCTCCGGGGCGCTGATGCTGATGCCGCGCGCGCTGTTCGAGCGGATCGGGCGCTGGGACGCAGGCTACCGCCTGCACGCCGAGGACCTGGACCTGTGCCGCCGCGCCCGGCAGGCCGGCGCGACGGTGGCGGTGGCCAACGACCTCAAGGTGCTGCACCTGCGCGGCGTCTCCAGCCGGTCGCGGCCGTTCTTCGTGGAATGGCACAAGCACCGCGGCCTGTGGCGCTACTTCCGCAAGTTCGAGGCGCCCTCGCGCGGCCTGGCGGTGCGGGTGGGCGTGTGGCTGGCGATCTGGGCGCACGCGCTGGTTCAGGTGCCGCGCCTGCTGCGCCAGCGGTGATCCGCCGTGGCGCTGCATAATGCCGGCATGATCATCACCTCGCTGCTCGACACCGACCTGTACAAGTTCACGATGATGCAGGCGGTGCTGCACCAGCACCCCGCCGCGCAGGTCGAATACCGCTTCCGCTGCCGCACGCCCGGCATCGACCTGGCGCGCTACCTGGACGAGATCTCCGAGCAGATCGACGCCCTGTGCTCGCTGCGCTTCCGCACCGACGAACTCGATTACCTGCGGCGGCTGCGCTTCGTGAAGCCGGATTTCGTCGATTTCCTCGGGCTGTTCCACCTGGACCGCAAGTACGTGCAACTGCGCGCCTCGGACAAGGCGCCGGGCGAGATCGAACTGGTGATCCGCGGCCCGTGGCTGCACACGATCCTGTTCGAGGTGCCGCTATTGGCGATCATCAACGAGATCTGGTTCCGCAACACCAGCGAGGCGGATTTCGCCGAGGGCCGGCGCCGCCTGCAGGCCAAGATCGACCTGCTGCGCGACGCGCCCGGCTACGAGGGCTGCCTGATCGCCGACTACGGCACCCGCCGGCGCTACTCGCGGCAATGGCACGGGGACATGCTGCCGCTGCTGGCCGAGGGCCTGGGCGCGCACTTCGTCGGCACCAGCAACGTCCATTTCGCCAAGCTGTACGGCTACACGCCGCTGGGCACGATGGCGCACGAGTACCTGCAGGCGTTCCAGGCCCTGGGGCCGCGCCTGCGCGACTCCCAGGTGGCGGCGCTGGAGTCGTGGGCGCGCGAGTACCGCGGCGACCTCGGCATCGCGCTGTCGGACGTGGTCGGCCTGGATGCGTTCCTGCGCGACTTCGACATGTACTTCTGCAAGCTGTTCGACGGCATGCGCCACGACTCGGGAGATCCGTTCGAGTGGGGCGAGCGGATCATCGCGCACCTGCAGCAGCACCGCGTCGATCCGCGCACCAAGGTGCTGGTGTTCAGCGACGGCCTCGACATCCCCAAGGTCAAGCGCCTGTACGACCACTTCAAGGGCCGCTGCCGCCTGTCCTTCGGCGTGGGCACCCACCTGACCAACGACCTGGGCCCGACGCCGCTGAACATCGTGCTCAAGATGACCCGCTGCAACGGCCAGCCGGTTGCCAAGCTCAGCGATTCGCCGGGCAAGAGCATGTGCGACGATCCGGGTTACCTGGCCTACCTGAGGCAGGTGTTCGACGTGCCGCAGGCGTCTGCTTCCTGATGTACTTGTTTCATGAACGCGTTCACCTTAACGGTCTTGGCTGAAAAAAATGTGACGATGGTCATATAATTGACTGATCTGGGGCGGGCGTATTTCGAGACGGCGCAAAGCCGTTCCTTCTGGATACGAACCGACTACGTAGCCGAGAGGACTGGACTTGCAGTCGATTTCGCTCGACATCACGGGCATGCCAGCGGAGTTCACCGGCCTCCAGGCAGGAGGCCTCTACTGGGTGGCCTGCGCCGGCGCCGACCATGCCGATCTGCTGGCGGCCGGCGTGCTGGCGCGATCCGGGACGGCCGGCCTGGCGGTCCTGGCTGGACTCGGCCGTTCGCCGGCACCGTCGCTGGAGCTGCTGCCTGCCGAGGAAGGGCCGGCGCGCGTTCGCCTCTACCAATGTCCCGCCGGCAGGGTGCGCCGGGCCCTCCCGCGCTTGGCGGACGAGATGGCCGGTGCGGCAGGCCGGATCGGTGCGTTGTGCATCGTGCAGTGCCCGGCGACCGCCCTGGAGGCGTTCGACGACGCGCGGCTGGCGCAGTGGTGCGGGCGACTGCAGCAATGGGCCCGGGCTGGCCGCTACACCGTGTTGCTGCTGTGTCACGGCGAAGTGGCCGCGCTCGCTCCGCGCCTGCTCCCGTTGCATCGCAGCTGTTCGGGCGTGGCCCAGCTGCACCCGCATCGCGGGGCGCTGCAGTACCTGGTCCATTTCTGGGCCAACCAGTCGGGCGTCGTGGCCCATCGCGAGTTCCAGGTGGAGCGCGCGGGCCGGTCATTGGGCCTGATCGCCGCCGCGGACGAGCCGGCGCCGGTGGTGCGGGAGGGCGGGGACCGCTTCCTGCACCTGGCACAGGCCCGGGCGCTGGAGGGCGCGCCGCCGTTCTCGCCCGCATGGCGGCTGTACGAAAGCTGGTCCACCCTGGTCGTGCCCGCGCTGCAGGCACAGGCCGCCAGCGTGGTGTTCGCGATCGAGGAAAACGCCCAGGTGGACGCGCTGGCGCATCTGCTCTACCGGCTCCGCAGCGAGCGCGGCAACGGCCTGAAGCTGGTCGTGAGGGAGATGGCGCCCTGCCTGCGCTATGCCGACGAACGCCTGCTGCTCCAATGCGGAGCCAGCCTGATCGTGCCGGCCAATATCCCGTTGCCGCGTTTCCTGACCTTGTTGGAGACCATCCAGGGGCAGCGCTGGTACGGGCAGCTGCCGGAGGACCCGGAACGCCTGGTCCGCGCGCACCGGCCGCCGGACGTGGAAGGCGTGGTCGACGCGCTGCGGTTCCGCCAGATCGTCGGCGACCTGTTCGCCCAGGAAGACGGCATGGTCGAGAGCGCGGTACTGGCGCTGCAGCCGGTCGCCGGCCTGCGCCCGGAACAGGTGCTGCAGCAGTTGCGGATCCGGCGGCGCGGCGACCTCGCCTGCATCCATGGCCGGCAGGTGTGGCTGTTCCTGTTCGCGTGCCGGAGCGATGGCGTCGAGCGTGCGCTGGAGAATCTGTTCCGCTTGCCGTGGCGGGAGATGTTCGATGGTTACCAGCGCCTGGCCGAGTACGACGTGGCGACGATGAATGCCATCGATGCCGATCCGGAGACGGCCCGGCCGCTGCCGGCGGCGGAGCCGGAATTCCCGCCCGCGGCCAGGCCGTTCCTGCAGCCGCGGCCGCTGCGCCTCGGAGGGCGTGAATGAACGACCAGCAGGTGTGGGGACTGATCGCGGCTTGCGCGCTTTTGATGATTCCCTTGGGCGCGATGCTGGGAGCGATCTGGCGCGCGTTGCGCGCGCGGCTGGCGCTTTGGCTCCCGCCCCGGTACTTCAGGCGGATAGGCGAACGCCGGCGCCAGGATGGCGCCCGCCGGGCGGAGGACCGGGCATGAACCGTTCGATGGCTACCTCGCCGTACGCCTGGGCCGACCTGAAGGGGTGGAACCTGTACTTCATGTCCAAGGTCGTGCTGGCCTGGATGGGCGCGTTGAACCTGCAGGTGCTGCCGAACCTGCTGCTGCTCGCCGGCTTGCTGGTGCCGCTGCCGTGGCGCTGGGCGCGCATCGCGCGCACCCTGGTCGCGCTGCCGTTCGCGGTGGCGCTGTACTACCAGGACACCTGGTGGCCGCCGTTCCAGCGGCTGCTGGCGCAACCGGGCGTGCTCGATTTTTCGGGTGCCTACCTGTGGGAGCTGCTGCAGCGCTTCATCAACTGGCCGATGGTGTCGGCGCTCGCCGTCATGGCCGGCGCCTACTGGCTGCTCAAGCCCTGGGTGCGCATGACCACGCTGAGCGTGGCCGGCATGCTCTGCATGGCGGCGCTGGCGATACCGTTGCCGGCCGATTGGCGCGAGGCCCCGGCGGCGAGCGTGGCCGGCGGCTCGGCCACGGCCGGGCGGAAGGGCGCGCCGGCGACCACCGAGGCGCTCGATGCCTACCTGGCGAGCTTCTACCAGCAGCAGGCCACGCTGAAGACGCAGTTCCCGGCACAGGGGAGCGGGGCGCCGTTCGACGTCATCGTCCTCAACATCTGCTCGCTGGCCTGGAGCGACCTCGACGAGGTCGGCCTGCGCAAGAACAACCTGCTGGACCGCATGGACGTGGTGTTCGACAACTTCAATTCCGCCACCGCCTACAGCGGCCCGGCCGCGATCCGTTTGCTGCGCGCAAGCTGCGGGCAAACCTCGCATACCCGCCTGTTCGATCCGGTGCCGGCCGATTGCCAGCTGTTCTCCAACCTGCAGCGGCTCGGGTTCCAGAACGAGCTGGCGATGAACCACGACGGGCACTTCGACGACTTCATCGGCGAGCTCGGCACCTACGGCGGCCTGCAGGCCAAACCGATGGACGTCGACGGGTTGCCGCGCGCGCTCGTCGCATTCGACAACTCGCCGTTGCGGCGCGATGCGGACGTGCTGCTGAGCTGGTGGAAGCGCCGCCTGGCCGAGCCGGCCAGCCAGGTCGCCTTGTTCTACAACACCATCTCGCTGCACGACGGCAACCGCATCGTCGCGGCCAACGGGCGGGCGGCGAGCGCCGATTACAAGGCGCGCGCCGACATGGTGCTCAACGACATGGCGGGGTTCGTCCAGGCCCTGGAGCAGAGCGGGCGCCGGGCGATGGTCGTGGTCGTGCCCGAGCACGGCGCGGCATTGCACGGGGACCGCATGCAGATCCCCGGCATGCGCGAGATCCCGAGTCCTTCCATCACCCACGTGCCGGTGGGAGTCAAGCTGATCGGCATGGGCATTCCCGCCAGCGGCGGGCCGCGCCACGTCATCGAGCCGAGCAGCTACCTGGCGATCTCCGAACTGGTGTCGCGGGTCTATGCGCTCAACGCCCAGACCCCGCCCGACGCGCGCGACTGGGATGCCCTGCTGACGGGATTGCCGGTGACCCCGTCGGTATCGGAAAACGAGGGCGCCACGGTGATCGACTACGACGGCAAGCCCTACCTGCAGTTGAAAGGCAGCCCGGGCTGGACGCCTTATCCGGAGGAGGGCCGCTGATGGCCGAGAAGCCACTGCCCGGCGCCGCCGGGCCGAACGGTGCCGTCCCGCACCCGTCCATGCCAGCCGCTTTCCCGGCCGGCGCCGGGGCCCAGGCCGCGCTCCAGCTTCCGATGGGAGAGGACGACGTCGGCTATCTGCGACGCCGGCTGGACATCCAGGACCTGCCCTACGTCGACTTCTCCGCGCGGCGCGAATGCGCCCAGGCGCTCGCGCGCTGGCCGCTGCTGGCGGAACTCTCCGCCCTCGACGAAGGCGGTGCCGGCCGATGAGCACGACGCTGTCGCTGCAGGGCGTGCGTGGCGGCGTGGGCGTCACCGCGGTACTGGCCGGGCTGGCCCTGGCATTGCATGCACAGCGCCAGCGCGTGCTGGTGGTCGACGCCAGCCCGGACAACCTGCTGGGCCTGTACATGAACCTGCCGGTATCGGAAGGACGGGGCTGGGCGCGTGCCGATCTGGACGGCGGCGACTGGCGGGACGCCGCGTTCGCCATCGACGACGGCCTGGCCCTGCTGCCGTATGGCCTGCTGGAAGACGGGGAAGCGGAGCAGGTCGAGCGCGACCTCACCGCGCGGCCCGGACGCTGGGCCGATCGCCTGGCGGCGATCGAAGCGCAGTTCGACTGGATCCTTTTCGACCTGCCGCAGCGGTGGCCGGCGCATGCGGCGGCGATCGAACACGCGGGGTGCGCGCTGCCGTTGCGGCTGACCACGGTGGACCCGGGCAGCCACGTGCTGCTGCATCGGCGGCGCGACATCGACAAGCGCTTGCTGCTGGTCAATCGCTACGATCCCGCCACGATCGTCCAGCGCGACCTCATGCAGCTGTGGTTGCGCCAGTACGCGGGCCTGATGGTCCCGCAGCCGATCCACGAGGACGCGTGCGTGCCGGAGGCCCTGGCCGGCAAGGCGCCGCTGGGCCTGCATGCGCCCGATTCCCTGGCCGCCGCCGACATCGCCAGCCTGGCGGTATGGTGCCTGGCGCAGGCGGCGCGCCTGGCGCCGGGGAGGAACGGGTGATGCGCCTGTACTACCTGAGCTGGCCGCAGTTGCGGCGCAAGCTGCAGGCCCGCCGGATCACCCTGTACTGGATCTGGCTGGCGCAACTGGTCGCCTGGGCGCTGTTGCGGCTCGAAGGCCCGGCCTGGCAGGGCATCGCGGCAAACGTGCGCCAAGCGTTCCCGCAACTGCAGTCGCGCCGGCGCTGGCGCATCGGCGATCCGTTGCGGCTTCTGATCCAGGCCGTCTGGGTGGCGCTGGTGCGCGGGGCGCCGAAGACGTCGGAACGCCGCCATCGGCTCGCGCGGGCCGGCCGCCGGAACCTGGCGACGATGCGGGGCGTGGCCGGGCGAGGCCGGGCGCGCTACTTCGGCCTGCTCCAGGGCGCGCCGTCCAGGATATGGAACAGCGCCCTCTGGCAACGCGCCCTGGCCTGGTCGGGGTCGCTGGCGCCGCGGACGCGGCGGTGGGGCACGCTCGCGGCCGGCGTGTCGACGTTGGCGCTGGCCGCGCTGTGCGTGACCCAACCGTTCAACTATCTCGCCCAGTTCGTCTTCGTCGCGCTGCTGTGGGCCATCGCCCTGCTGGTAAGGCGCATGCCCGGCCGCTACGCCACCTTGATGCTGGTGGTGCTGTCGGTGACGGTTTCGTGCCGCTACCTGTGGTGGCGCTATACCGCGACGCTGAACTGGAACAGTACCTTCGACCTGGTGTGCGGGCTCGTGCTGCTGGCCGCGGAGACCTATTCCTGGCTGGTGCTGATGCTCGGGTACGTGCAGGTGGCCTGGCCGCTGAACCGCAAGCCGGCTCCCTTGCCCGCGGACATCTCGCAGTGGCCCACGGTGGACGTGCTGATCCCCACCTACAACGAAGACCTGTCGTTGGTGCGGCACACGGTGTACGCCGCCCTGGGCCTGGACTGGCCCCAGGAGAAACTGCGCATTCACCTGCTGGACGACGGCCGCAGGCCGGCGTTCCGGGAATTCGCCGAACGCGTCGGCATCAACTACATCGCCCGCAGCGACAACCGCCACGCCAAGGCCGGCAACCTCAACCATGCGCTGACCAGGATCGACGGCGAACTGGTGGCGATCTTCGACTGCGACCACTTGCCGGTGCGTTCGTTCCTGCAGATCACGGCCGGCTGGTTCCTGCGCGACCGGCGCCTCGCGCTGGTGCAGACGCCGCACCACTTCTTCTCGCCCGACCCGTTCGAGCGCAACCTGCGGGTGTTCCGCCGGGATCCGAACGAGGGCGAGCTGTTCTATGGCCTGGTGCAGGACGGCAACGATCTCTGGAACGCCTCGTTCTTCTGCGGTTCCTGCGCCGTGATCCGGCGCGAGGCCATCGACCAGATCGGCGGGTTCGCCACCGAGACCGTGACCGAGGACGCGCACACGGCGCTGCGCCTGCACCGCAACGGCTGGAACTCCGCCTACCTGCGCATCCCGCAGGCGGCGGGCCTGGCCACCGACAGCCTCGGGGCGCACGTGAACCAGCGCATCCGCTGGGCCCGCGGCATGGTGCAGATCTTCCGGGTCGACAACCCGCTGCTCGGCAAGGGGCTGACGATCTTCCAGCGATTCTGCTACGCCAACGCGATGCTGCACTTCCTGGCGGGCATCCCCCGGCTGGTGTTCCTCACGGCGCCGCTCGCCTTCCTGCTGCTGCACGCCTACATCATCTACGCGCCGGCCCTGGCGATCCTGCTGTTCGTGCTGCCGCACATGGCGCATGCGAGCCTCGCCAACTCGCGCATCCAGGGCCAGTACCGCCGCCCGTTCTGGGGCGAGGTCTACGAGACGGTGCTGGCGTGGTACATCGCCCGGCCGACCACGGTGGCGTTGTTCAGCCCGGGGCGCGGCCGCTTCAACGTCACCGACAAGGGCGGCATGCAGGCGGCGGACCGCTTCGACTGGAAAGTGGCGCGGCCCTACTTCGTGCTGGCAGTGCTGAACGTGCTCGGGCTCTGCTTCGCGGTGTGGCGCTTCGCGCACGGGCCGGCCGACGAGCGCGGCACGGTGATCGTCAGTTCGCTGTGGGTGCTCTACAACCTGCTCATCGTCGGCGGCGCGCTGGCGGTGGCGGCCGAGGTCCAGCAGGTGCGCAAGACGCACCGCGTCAGCACGCGCTTGCCGGTGGCGGTGCAGCTGCCCGACGGCCGCGCCCTGCGCGGCACGCTGCACGACTACTCCAGTGACGGCGTGGGCATCGAACTCGCGCAGGCGCCGCAGCTGGCGGACGGGACGCCGGTCGTGCTGTTGCTCGCGCGCGGCCGCCGCGAGTTCGCCTTCCGCGGAATCGTCCAGCGCTGCGTGGGCTCCCGGCTGGGCGTGCTGCTGGACTTCGCCGGCGAGCAACAGCGCGTGGAATTCGCGCAGTGCACGTTCGCCCGCGCCGACGCGTGGCTTGACTGGCACGTGGGCTACGAGCCGATGAGCCTGCCGCGCAGCCTATGGGCGGTGATGGCGCTGGGTTGGCGCGGCTATCGCCGCGTGGGCGATTTCGCGCCGTTCGACCTCGACCGCCCCATGCACTGGAGCCGGCGCGCGCTGCGCTGGTTGGCCAGCTTCGCGCCACAACGACCGATTCCCTTCGTTCCGGCTGATGCAGCCGATGCCAGGTTCCGCCCATGAGCACCCATTCCTACCTCCGTTGGCTGATGCTGCCGTTGCTCGCACTGCCCGCCGCGCAAGGCAGCGGCGCGGCACGCATCGTCGTTCCGCCCATGCCGGCGGCCGCATCCTTGCCGGACTCGACACAAGCGCCGCCCGCGCCGGCGGGCGGCGCGGACGCTTCCCCGGCCGGCGCACCGGCCGGAGCGAGCGTGTGGACCGGCGGCCAATGGCCCTGGCAACGGAGCAGCAGCTTCGCCGATCTCGGCCGCAGGCAGGACGTGATGCTTTCCGGCGTGCGCACCACCGCCACCTACGAGTTCCAGGTGCGGCGCGATCGACTGGTGCGGCAGGCCGAGCTGCAGTTGAGCTTCACGCCGTCGCCGGCGTTGCTGCCCACGCTGTCGCACCTGCGGGTCTACCTCAACGACGCGCTGATGGACGTGGTGCCGATCGCCGGCGACCAGCTCGGCCGGCCGGTGCAGGCCAACGTGCCGCTGGACGCGCGCCTGATCGCCGATTTCAACCAGGTGCGCCTGGAGTTCGTCGGCCATTACACCGACATCTGCGAGGAGCCCACCCACAGCTCGCTGTGGGTCAACGTGTCCAGCGCCAGCACGCTGCGCCTGGGCGGGCAGCCGCTGGTCATGCAGGACGACCTGGCCAATTTCCCGCTGCCGTTCTTCGATCCGCGCGACACGGCGCGCCTGGAACTGCCGGTGGTGTTCGCCGGCACGCCGTCGCTGGCGCAGCAGCGCGCCGCCGCCGTGATGGCGTCCTACTTCGGGGCGATGGCGGGCTGGTGGCGCCAGGCCCGCTTCCCGGTCAGCTACGACCGGCTTCCCGACGCCGGGCATGCGGTCGTGTTCGCGGTCAACGGCAGGTTCCCGGCGTTCATCGCCGGCCACGCTCCCGTCCAGGGGCCGGTGGTGGAGCTCGCGTCGCTGCCGCAGGATCCGCAGCGCAAGCTGTTGCTGGTCCTCGGCCGCAACGACGAAGACCTGCAGACGGCGGTGGCGGCCATGGCATCCGGCAACGCGCTCTTCCGCGGTACCCGCGTGAGCATCGACGGGGTCAAGGAACTGGCGCCGCGCAAGCCTTACGACGCGCCCAACTGGGTCCGCACCGACCGTCCGGTGCGCCTGGCCGAACTGCTGGACTATCCGCAGCAGTTGCGCGCCTCGGGCGTTTCGCCGCAGCCGATCACCGTCAACCTCAACCTGCCGCCGGACCTGTTCATCTGGCGCAACCAGGGCATCCCGCTGAGCTTGCGCTACCGCTATACGCCGCCGTTCAGCAGCGACGAATCGCGCCTGAGCATCAGCATCAACGACCAGTTCATCTCGAGCTTCCCGTTGATCCGCCGGTCCGGCAAGCAAGGCATGGACGAAATCAGGCTGCCGGTGCTCAGCTCCGACGCCGGCAGCGGCGACGGCAAGCTGCTGATCCCGGCGCTCAAGCTCGGCGACCGCAACCAGCTCCGCTTCGATTTCAATTTCGCCAGCGTGATGGGCAGCGCGCAGCGCGACCATTGCCAGACCGTGCTGCCTCCAAACCTGCAGGCGGCGATCGAGGAAGATTCGACCATCGACTTCTCCGGTTTCCACCACTACATGGGCCTGCCGGACCTGTCCGCGTTCGCGCTGAGCGGTTTCCCGTTCACCCGCATGGCCGACCTTTCCGAAACCGTCGTGCTGATGCCGCCCAAGGCCAGTGCGGCACAGGTGGGCCTGCTGCTCGACCTGATCGGCGGCCTGGGCGTGCAGAGCGGCTACCCGGCCTATGGCCTGCGGGTGAGCGACGACTGGAAGCAAGCCAGCGCGCTGGACGCCGACTTGCTGGTGCTGGGGGCGCTGCCCGACGAGCTGCGCGGCAGCGACAAGCTTTCGTTGCTGATCGAGAACCAGCGCACCGTCCTGCTCAGCGGCCGCACCGCGGATCCCAAGGCCGCCGTCGAGGCCGCGCGCCAGGGCAACCCGCAGTCCGACGCGGCGATCAACCGCGTGGCGATGAGCGCCGATGCCCCGTTCGCGGCGATCATCGGCCTGCAATCGCCCCGGCACGCGCAGCGCAGCATCGTCTCGCTGGCGGCGACCCACGACGCCGACTACGCGCTGCTCGACGAGGCGCTCGCCGACATCGGCAAGCGCCAGGCCATCGCCGGATCGGTCGCGATCCTGCGCAGCTCCGGCATCAGCAGCCAGTTCGTCGGCGAGCATTACTTCGTCGGATCGCTGCCGTGGTGGCTGCTGCTCTGGTACCACCTGGCCGACCATCCCGCGCTGCTCGCCGCGCTCGCCGTGCTCGTGGTGCTGATGGTGGCGTTCCTGCTCTGGCGCGCGCTGCGCTGGGTCTCGCAGCGCCGCCTGGATCCGGATCGCGGATGATCTCCCGGGCTCGCTCGATGTTCGCCTTCGGCGGCGTGGCCCTGGCCGGCCTCGCCGGAGGCGTTTGCGCGCAGGCGCTGCCGGCCGTGCCGGCCGGCACGGTGCCGGAGCAGCGCCAATGGCTGCTGCAGCAGGTGCGCATCGGCGAGGCCACCGGCCGGCAGGAACTCATCGAGGATGCGCTGGCGCGGCTGCGGCTGCTGGCCCCCGACGACCGCGCGACGATGGTGGCGATCCTGGAAGTGCAGCTGTCGCGGCAGAAGCTGGACGACGCGGCGGCGACGCTGCAACGGTTGCGCGAGGCCGGGGCCGGGACGCGCGAGCTGGCCGCGGCCGAGCGCTTGTGGCGCGCCTACCGCGGCGACCAGCAGCAGGAACTGCAGCAGGCTCGCCTGTACGCCACCGGCGGTCGCACGGCCGAAGCGCTTGCGATCTACCGGCGCCTGTTCGACGACGATCCTCCCGGCCTGCAGTTGGGCATCGAGTACTGGCGCCTGCGCGGCGACGAGCGGTCCGGCCGCGCCCTGGCGATCGAGCGCCTGGCGGCGCTGGACCGCGCCTATCCCGGCAATCCCGCGCTGCTGCAGGCGCTGTCGCGCTTCCTGTTCGCCGCTGGCCGGGACGAAGAGGCATTGGCCGCCCTGCAGCGCATGGGCCGCAATCCGGAAACGCTCGCGCTCGCCGCGCAAAGCGAATGGGACTACCTGTCCGACCAGCCGGCCAACGACCGCACCGTGCGCCGCCTGCAGGCCTTCATCGCCCGCTATCCGGGCTGGGCGCAGATCGAGGACGCGCGCAAGCGCTACCAGGAACAATCCCGCCTGGTCCGCGACCCGAACTGGCGGGCGGGCCAGCGCGGCCTGCAACTGCTGGACGCCGGCCGCAACGCCGAGGCCGAGCAGGCCTTCGCGCAGGCGCTCCGCGGCTACCCGCGGGAACCGGATTTCCTCGGCGGAATGGGGCTGGCGCTGATGCGCCAGGGCCGCCGCGAACAGGCACTGGACTATTTCCAGCGTGCGCAGCGTGCATTGCCCGACGGCAGCGGCAACGACAAGTGGTACGACCTGGCCGCGAGCACGCGCTACTGGCTGCTGCTGGAGCGGGCCGACGCGGCCCTGGAGGGCGGCGATCCGGACGCGGCGGAGGCGCTCTACGCCCAGGCCCGGCGGCAGCGTCCGCGCGAGGTCAACGCCATGATCGGCCTGGCGGACGTGGCGGTCGCGCGCGGCGACGATGCCGCCGCCGAACGGCAGCTGCAGGCGGCGCGGCGGATCGCGCCGAACGACGCCAACGTGATTCGCAAGCTGGTGCAGCTGTACGGCCGGACCGCTCCCGACCGGCTCGAGGCGTTCGCCGCGACGCTGCCCGCGGCGCAGCGCTTGCCGTATGCCGAGGAGTTGCACCGGCTGCAGCTGTCGCGGTTGCGCGAACAACGTGCGCAGGCGCTGGCGCGCGGGGACGCCGCCGGCGCGCTGGCGCTCGGGGAACGACTGCGCCGGGAGCTGCCCGCCGATCCCTGGCTGGCCTATGCGTTGGCCAACGAGTTGCGTGCCGCCGGGCGCACCGGCGAAGCCGACGCGGTGATCCAGGACATGCTCGAGCATGCCGGGAACCTGCCCGTGCCGCGCTATGCGCAAGCCCTCTACCTCGCTTCGTCCGATCGCCTGCCGCAGGCGCTGCAGGCCCTCGGCCAGGTGCCGCGCGAGTCCTGGGACGCGGACATGCTGGCCCTGTCCGATCGCCTGCAGCGCCAGCAGGTCGTCGACCGCGCCTGGGAGCTGCGCGCGCAAGGACGCGAGCCCGAGGCCGTCGCGCTGCTGCGCGCGCAGCCGCACCGTGCGGAGTACACGCTCATACTCGCCGACTGGGCCCGGTTGCGCGGCGACCACGCCCAGGCCGTGCAGGCCTACGAGCAGGTGCTGGCCGAACAGCCGGACAACGTCGACGCCCAGCTCGGCCGCCTGCGGAGCTGGCTGGGGCTGGGCGAGACCGAGTGGGTCCGCCGGCAGATGGCCAGCGCGCCCCCGGCCGTCGCCAGCGACGACTTCGGGCAACAACGCCAGCTGGCGGCGATCTGGACCGACCTGCGCGAGGATGCCAAGGCGCTGGCGATCCTGCGCGACCTGCTGGCCCGCAAGAACGGCCCCGATCCCCAGGCCTGGCGCGATGCCGCCAGGCTGGTCCGGAAGGAGGATCCGCAGCAGGCGCTCGATCTGTACGCGCATGCGATGCAGGAGAACGGCCTGCTCGATCCGTCGCAGGTGCGGCCGCGCGACGATCGCGCGCTGACCAGGGCCAGCCGCGAGGCCGGGGGCGACGACTGGCTGCGGCGCAGCCTGCGCAGCGATGTCGAAACCCTGTACCGGCAGCAGAATCCGACCCTCACCGTCATGCAGGCGTCCGACCGGCGCAACGACGGGACGCCGGGCATCTCCAGGCTGTCGCGCGATACCCGCATCGCTCACCTGGACGCCCCGTTCGCCGGAGGGCTGGGGTGGGCGCGCCTGGAGCAGGTCCACATGGACACGGGGCGCTTTCGCACCGACGCCGCAGGAGCCTACGAAGACGATTTCGGTACCTGCGACCTCGACCTGGTGCTGGCCGACGGCAGCCGCCAGCGCGCGCCGGGCTGCGCCACGCACGTGCACCAGCGGCTGGACTCCGGCGTGGGCTGGGCCGTGGGCTGGCGTACCCTGGACGAACGCCTGGAAATCGACGTCGGCCATACGCCCTCGGGCTACGCGGTGGGCAATTGGCTGGGCGGGGTGACGCTCAGCGGCGACTGGGGCGTGCTCGGTTGGGGAGCGACGCTGTCGCGGCGGCCCATGACCAATTCGCTGCTGTCGCAGGCCGGTGCGATCGATCCGCGCAGCGGCATCGCGTGGGGCGGGGTTACCGCCAACGGTGCGACCTTCAGCCTCGGCTACGACCAGGGAGGACGCAACGGCGTCTGGTCGAACTGGAGCTGGCATCGGCTGACCGGCCGCAACGTGGCCGGCAACGACCGGGCCCGCGCCATGGCCGGCTGGTACCACAAGCTGATCCAGCGCCCCGACCTGCGCCTGGACGTGGGCGCCACCGCGATGTACTGGCAGTACCGGCACGACCTGGGCGGCTATTCGCTGGGGCAGGGCGGCTACTACAGTCCGCAGCGCTACGCGTCGCTGAGCCTGCCGGTGGGTTTCGCCTGGCGCAACGCGGACTGGTCGGTGCGCGTGGACGCTTCGCTTGGCGTATCCAGCGCCCGCACCGACCGCGTCAGCCGGTTCCCCGACCAGGCATCGATCGGGCGCGTGTTGGATGGCCTGGCTGCGCAGTACGGTCCCGTCGCGCTGGACGAGGCGAGCCTGTATACGAGCGACGGCCACAGCAGCGGTACCGGATATCGCGTATATGCCGCGGTCGAGCGCCGGCTGGGCGACCACTTCGTGCTCGGTGCCGCCGGGACCCTGCAACGCAGCCGCGATTTCTCGCCGAACACGTTCCAGGTCTATCTGCGCTATGCGCTGCAACCCTGGCAGGGCAACCTCCCGCTCCCCGTATCGCCGCTGGAGCCGTACGGCGAGTTCCGCTGAACCGGCACGGGCGCCTTCGTGCGCGATAATGCCGGCGAACTCTCCAGGAGGTCCCGATGATCCGGGAAATCATCCGCATGGGCGATCCGCGCCTGCTGAGGCTGGCGCCGCCGGTCGAGCGTTTCGATACGCCGGAGCTGCACGCCTTGGTGGCCGACATGTTCGAGACCATGGACGCTGCGCATGGCGTCGGCCTGGCCGCGCCGCAGATCGCGGTGGACCTGCAGCTGATGGTGTTCGGCTTCGATAGCAGCCAGCGCTATCCGGACGCCCCGCCGGTGCCGCGCACCGCGCTGGCCAACGTCGAGATCGTGCCGCTTTCCGACGAGAGGGAAGATGGCTGGGAAGGTTGCCTGTCGATCCCGGGCCTGCGCGCCGTCATTCCGCGCTGGCGCCGCATCCGTTACCGCGGCGTGTTGCCCGATGGCACCCCGCTGGAACGCGAGGCCGAGGGATTCCACGCGCGGGTGGTGCAGCACGAGCACGACCACCTGATCGGCCGGCTGTATCCCTCGCGCATCGTCGACTTCGGCAAGTTCGGCTTCGAGGACGTGCTGTCGTACGAGTTGTGAGCCGGCGCTCGTCGCCCCCGCGAGGGCGGGGCAGTGGCTTCAGCGCGATCTGGGCGAAAGTCGCTGGATCTTCGATCCCCGGCCCCCGCGCACAGCGCGAGGGCGTTCGGCCGGGTTCGAGCCGGTGGCTCGAAAGCGACCCGTCCTCACCCCGCCTGCGCGGGGATGACGGTTTGGCAAAGCCGGGGCCGCGTTGCGGCCCCGGGCCAAATCGTCACTTCAGCGCCTTGAACCGCAGGCGCTTCGGGCCGGCGTCGTCGCCGAGGCGGCGCTTCTTGTCTTCCTCGTACTCGCGGTAGTTGCCCTGGAAGAACTCCACGTGCGAGTCGCCCTCGAAGGCGAGGATGTGCGTGGCGATGCGGTCCAGGAACCAGCGGTCGTGCGAGATCACGAAGGCGTTGCCCGGGAACTCCAGCAGCGCATCCTCCAGCGCGCGCAGGGTCTCGATGTCCAGGTCGTTGGACGGCTCGTCGAGCAGCAGCACGTTGCCGCCCTGCAGCAGGGTCTTGGCCATGTGCAGCCGGCCGCGCTCGCCGCCGGACAGCGTGCCGACCAGCTTCTGCTGGTCCGGGCCCTTGAAGTTGAAGCGGCCGATGTAGGCGCGCGACTGGATCTCGATGCCGTTGATGTTGAGGATGTCCAGCCCGCCGGAAACCTCCTGGAACACCGTGTTGTTCGGTTCCAGCGCGCCGCGGCTCTGGTCCACGTAGGCCAGGTTCACGGTCGGGCCGATCACGATCTCGCCCGAGTCCGGCTTCTCCTGCCCGGTGATCATCTTGAACAGGGTCGACTTACCGGCGCCGTTCGGGCCGATGATGCCGACGATCGCGCCCGGCGGCACGATCATCGACAGGTTGTCGATCAGCAGGCGGTCGCCGAACTTCTTGGAGACGTTCTTGAACTCGATCACCGAGTTGCCCAGGCGCTCGCCCGGCGGGATGAAGATCTCGTTGGTCTCGTTGCGCTTCTGGTAGTCCTGCGATTGCAGCTCTTCCAGCCGGGCCAGGCGCGCCTTGCCCTTGGAGCGGCCGCCCTTGGCGTTCTGGCGCGACCATTCCAGTTCCTTCTGGATCGCCTTCTGGCGCGCCTTCTCCTGGTTCTCTTCCTGCTTCAGGCGCTCGTCTTTCTGCACCAGCCACTCGGTGTAGTTGCCCTTCCACGGAATGCCGCGGCCGCGGTCGAGTTCCAGGATCCACTCGGCGGCGTTGTCCAGGAAGTAGCGATCGTGGGTGACCGCCACCACGGTGCCGGTGTAGCGGGCCAGGAACTGTTCCAGCCACTCGACCGACTCGGCGTCGAGGTGGTTGGTCGGCTCGTCGAGCAGCAGCATGTCCGGCTTCTGCAGCAGCAGGCGGCACAGCGCGACGCGGCGCTTCTCGCCGCCGGACAGGTTGGCGATCTTGGCGTCCCACGGCGGCAGGCGCAGCGCGTCGGCGGCCACTTCCAGCTGGTTCTCCAGCGTGTGCGCGTCGCCGGCGGCGAGGATCGCCTCCAGGCGCTCCTGCTCCTTGGCCAGGGCGTCGAAGTCGGCGCCTTCCTCGGCATAGGCGGCGTAGACCTTCTCCAGCGCGGCCTGCGCCTGCAGCACCTCGCCGACGCCTTCCTCGACGGACTCGCGCACGGTCTTGTTGGGGTCGAGCTCCGGTTCCTGGGCCAGGTAGCCGACCTTGATGCCCGGCTGCGGGCGGGCCTCGCCCTCGAAATCGGTGTCCACGCCGGCCATGATCCTCAGCACCGTGGACTTGCCGGCGCCGTTCAGGCCCAGCAAGCCGATCTTGGCGCCCGGGAAGAACGACAGCGAGATGTCCTTGATGATCTGCCGTTTCGGCGGGACCACCTTGCTGACCCGGTTCATGGTGTAGATGTATTGCGACGACATGCAGTCTCCTGGCGCGCTTTCGGCCCGGCCCGGCGAGCGGACGGGTGGGGGATCTGAAGGGATGCGGCAAGTATAGCGGCAACGCCCGCGGGGCTTGCCGGAGGGCCTGCCGACTGGCCGATAAATGGGGGCGGGGGGTAACCGATTCCAGCCAATGCTGGTTCATCTACATGGCGCAATATTGCAGCCGTGACACCAACGAGCCTTGGAGCCGCCATGAAACCGATCCGTCTGATTGCCCTTGCCCTGACGTCCGTGTTGGCGCTGGGCGCCGTAGCGCCTGCCGCGATGGCCGACGGTCGCGGCCATGGCTGGGACCGCGGCTGGGATCGCGGCGACCGCGACTACGACCGCCACGACCGTCATGACCGCCGGGATCGCTACGACCGTTACGAGCGCTACCAGGGGCGCCGCGACGCCTACTACCGCGGTTACTACGACGGCCGCCGCGACGACCGCTACTACCGGCCGGCGCCGGTGTACCGCGCAGGCCCCCCGTACGGCTGGGCCGTGGGCCGCCGCTACTACGATTCCTACCGCGGCCCGATCTACGTGGTGGACGACTACCCGCGCTACTACCTGCGCCGCCCGCCCCGCGGCTACCACTGGGTCCGCGACGACACGGGCAACTTCCTGATGGTGGCCATCGCCACCGGCATCATCGCCGACCTGGTGCTCAACCACTGACCGGCCCGCCGCAGGCGACGGGAGAAGGGCGCACGGCGACGTGCGCCCTTTTTCGTGGGCCCGCGCGGGCGGCGCCGGCTTTTTGCGGACCGCGTACCGGTATGGGGGTCCCCGGCGGGCGCGAATTGGTCACAAGCCCGCATGGGGCTTACAATTTCCGGCTCCAACCGCCCCCTTCAGCTGCCCCGGAGAGCCGATGTTCCCGCGCGACGCCCGTATCGAAACCTACGATCCCGAACTGGCCAAGGCCATCGCCGACGAGGCCCGCCGCCAGGAGGATCACGTCGAGCTGATCGCCAGCGAGAACTACGCCAGCCCGCGCGTGATGGAGGCGCAGGGCAGCCAGCTGACCAACAAGTACGCCGAAGGCTACCCGGGCAAGCGCTACTACGGCGGCTGCGAGTACGTGGACGTCGCCGAGCAGCTGGCGATCGACCGGGTCAAGCAGCTGTTCGGCGCCGACTACGCCAACGTGCAGCCGCACAGCGGCTCGCAGGCCAACCAGGCGGTGTACTTCGCGCTGCTGCAGCCGGGCGACACCATCCTGGGCATGAGCCTGGCGCATGGCGGCCACCTGACCCACGGCGCCAAGGTCAACGCTTCCGGCAAGCTGTTCAACGCCGTGCAGTACGGGGTGAACGACCAGGGCCTGATCGACTACGACGAGGTCGAGCGGCTGGCGCTGGAGCACAAGCCGAAGATGGTGGTGGCCGGCTTCTCGGCCTACTCGCAGCAGATCGACTGGGCGCGCTTCCGCGCCATCGCCGACAAGGTCGGCGCCTATCTCTTCGTCGACATGGCGCACGTGGCCGGCCTGGTCGCGGCCGGGGTCTACCCGAACCCGCTGCCGCACGCGCACGTGGTCACCTCGACCACCCACAAGACCCTGCGCGGCCCGCGTGGCGGCATCATCCTGGCCAAGGGCGCCGGCGAGGAGCTGATCAAGAAGCTGCAGTCGATCGTGTTCCCGGGCATCCAGGGCGGCCCGCTGATGCACGTGATCGCGGCCAAGGCGGTGGCCTTCAAGGAGGCGCTGGAGCCGGAGTTCAAGAGCTACCAGCAGCAGGTGGTGAAGAACGCCCAGGCGATGGCGGATACGCTGATCGCGCGCGGCTACAAGATCGTCTCCGGCGGCACCCAGAACCACCTGATGCTGGTCGACATGATCGGCAAGGACGTGTCCGGCAAGGACGCGGAGGCGGCGCTGGGCAAGGCCCACATCACCGTCAACAAGAACTCGGTGCCGAACGATCCGCGCTCGCCGTTCGTGACCTCGGGCCTGCGCCTGGGCACGCCGGCGATCACCACGCGCGGCTACCTGGAGCAGGACTGCGTGGACCTGGCCAACTGGATCGCCGACGTGCTCGATGCGCCGGCCGACGAGGCGGTCATCGCCGCGGTGCGCGAGAAGGTGACCGCGCAGTGCAGGAAGTATCCGGTGTATGGTTGAGGAGCCGGGATTCGTGATTCGTGATTGGTGATTCGGAAATGCAAGTGCACGAACCGAGTTGCCGCACGTTTTCGCGGAGCGAGGCGTTCAGCGCTTTTGCCAATCACGAATCACCAATTACCAATCACGGCCCCTGATGCACTGCCCCTTCTGCCAGCACAACGACACCCGCGTGATCGACTCGCGCGTGTCCGAAGACGGCGCCACGATCCGGCGGCGCCGCGAGTGCGAGGCTTGCGGCGAGCGTTTCAGCACGCTCGAGACGATCGAGCTCAAGCTGCCCACCGTGATCAAGAGCGACGGCGGCCGCGAGGCGTTCGACGCGCGCAAGCTGCGCACCAGTTTCGATCGCGCGCTGCAGAAGCGGCCGGTGTCGGAAGAGCAGATCGAGGCGGCGGTGCGCGCGGTGGTGCACCAGCTGCGCATGAGCGGCGAGCGCGAGGTGCCCTCGATCCGGGTCGGCGAGTACGTGATGGCCGAGCTGCGCAAGCTCGACCACGTCGGCTACGTGCGCTTCGCCTCGGTGTACCGCAGTTTCCAGGACGTGGCCGACTTCCGCGAGGAGATCGAGAAGCTGGAGCGCGAGCTGCCGGTCGGCAGCGACCAGCTGCCGTTGCTGGAAGCGGCGCTGGAGCAGGTCGGCAAGACCGGCAAGCGGTGAACGCGCCGCGCATCGTGCGTCTTGCGCAGGTGCCCGGATGCATCGGTGCGCTGGCCCGGGCGCACGTCGAGGCCTTCGGCGCGCTGCAGCCCGGCTGGAGCGTCGAGCAGGCCGCGGCCGAGTTGGCCTCCCATGGCAACGACGGCATTCCCGCCACCTGGGTGATGCTGGACGACAACGATCCGCGGGCAGGCGCTGGGCAGGCGATGGCCTGGCTGGGTTCGGTGAGCCTGCTGCACGACGACCATCCTTCGATCGGCGGCTACTCGCCGTGGCTGGCCTCGCTGTACGTGCGTCCGCGGGCGCGCGGGCGGGCGCGGGCGAAGCGCTGGTCGCGCATTGCGTCGCGGCGGCGCGGCAGTCGGGCATCGCGCGCCTGTTCCTGTACTGCGAATCGTCCTTGGTCGCGTACTACGCGCGGCTGGGCTGGTCGGTGGAGACGCGCGTCGAGCTGCCGCACCTGCCTGCCGTGGCGGTGATGGCGATCGATACCGCGGCCGGGGCCTGATGCCGCACACTGTGCCGCACCGCGTCCCACGGATACCGACGATGAGCAGCGCATCCACCGCTCCCCTTTTCAGCGGCGAAGACCATCGCTGGATGGCACTGGCGCTGCGCCTGGCCGAGCAGGGGGCGTTCACCACGCAACCGAATCCCAGGGTCGGCTGCGTGATCGTGCGCGACGGGGAGGTGGTCGGGCAGGGCTTCCACCGGCGCGCCGGCGGGCCGCACGCGGAGGTGTTCGCGCTGCGCGAGGCGGGCGAGCGGGCACGCGGCGCGACCGCCTACGTGACGCTGGAGCCGTGCGCGCACTACGGGCGCACGCCACCGTGCGCGCTGGCGCTGGTCGAGGCCGGCGTGGCGAAGGTGGTTGCGGCGATGCGCGATCCGTTCCCGCAGGTCAACGGGGGCGGTTTCGAGCGGCTGCGCGAGGCGGGGATCGAGGTCGCCTGGGGGCTGATGGAGGCCCAGGCGCGCGCGCTGAACCAGGGATTCCTGTCGAGGGTGGAGCGCGGCCGGCCCTGGCTGCGCCTGAAGTACGGCGCGAGCCTGGACGGGCGCACCGCGCTGGCCAGCGGGGAGTCGAAATGGATCACCGGCGAGGCCGCGCGCGCCGACGTGCAACGCTGGCGCGCGCGCGCTTCGGCGATCCTGACCGGCGCAGGCACGGTGCTGGCGGACGATCCGTCGTTGACCGTGCGGCTGCCGGCGCCTGCCGAGTTCGTGCCGCCGTTGCGGGTCGTGTTCGACACCCGCCTGCGCTCGCTCGGGCAGGCGAAGGTGCGCGACGGTGCGGCGCCGACGCTGTACCTGCACGCGGCCGGCCTAGTGCCGCCGGCGCTGGACGGCGTGGAGTTCGCCGGCGTGCCGTTGCGCGAGGGGCGGCTCGACCTGCATGCGGCGCTGGCGCTGCTGGGCGAGCGCGGCATCAACGAGGTGCAGGTCGAGTCCGGCGCGGAACTCGGCGGCGCGCTGCTGAAGGCCGGGCTGGTCGACGAACTGCTGCTGTACGTGGCGCCGGTGCTGCTCGGCGGCGACGCGCGTCCGCTGCTGTCGGGGCTGGGGATCGAGACGATGGCGCAGCGCTTGGCGTTCAGGCCGGCCGACGTGCGCCAGGTGGGGGATGACCTGCGCCTGTTGCTGCGCCCGGATGGCGCATGAGGCCGTCGCGGCCGCCGAGGGAGGATTGCTGTGGGAGGGACTTCAGTCCCGACAGGCTTGTGCAGATCTCCTTGCAAGGCCTTCACCTCCCCATGCGCGGGGATTCAAGTGCAAGAGCCGCCGGGACTGAAGTCCCTCCCGCAAGCTGGCGAAGAAGAAGGGCTCCTTGCGGAGCCCTTCGTTCGCGGTGCCGGTCAGAAGCTGGCGCGGACGCCGAGCGACAGCTGGGTGGTGTCGTCGATGAACTGCGCTTCGCCGACCAGGCCCCAGGTGCGGTTGAAGTTGACCTGGCCGCCGAGGTTGCCGACGAATTCGCCCTTGTCGAAGTCGCTGCCGTCCATGTAGCCGGCCTTGATCCACGCTTCGGTGCGCGGCGAGGGCTTGCCGCGCACGCCCACGGTGGCGCGGCCGGCGTTGACGTGCTCCTTGTAGCTGCCGTCGATGCCGACGACGTCGAAGTAGTCGTCGTAGCCGCTCAGCTTCACCTTGGCGTTGAGGCGCAGGTAGGCGATGTCGGCGATGAAGTCGACGCGCTCGGTCCACTCCTGGCGGAAGCCGATGCCGATCTCGGGCTGGCTCAGGGTGTACTTGTCGCGCACGCCTTCGTCGTAGTGGTAGGTCTTCTCGACCTGGGCGAACGAGGCGAAGACGTAGGCCGGCTGGGCGATCTGCCAGGAGCCGCGGATGTAGCCGCCGTTGCCGTGCTCGTTGCCGTCGCCGATGTCCACGCTCAGGCGGGTCCAGCCGGCCTCGACGTAGTTGTAGCTCAGGCCGTCGGCGGCGGAGGCGGCGAAGGGCGCGGCCGCCAGCATGGCAGCCAGGATCAGGGTGTTGCGCATCAGGGGTTTCTCTCCGAATTGATGTCCGTGTCGCCGTCCCGTTGCGGGCCGGCATGCGACAGTCCTGTCGCCGGCGCATTCTAGGTGCCGGCGCGTTCCCTGAACAGGCCGCCGACCGCGGAAAGGCGACATTCCGCCCGCGGAACGCTGCGTGGCGGCAGGCGTTCGTCCCGGGCTGGTAGAATGCCGCGGCCGGTTCGCCGGCATTCCACGAACGTCTTCAGGGCGGGGTGAGATTCCCCACCGGCGGTAGGTGCGGCGCCCTTGCGGCGAGGCACGAGCCCGCGAGCGCTTTCGATGGCATGCGATCACGCCCCGCCGCGTGGGTCCGTGCCTTGGAAGGTCAGCAGATCCGGTCAGATGCCGGAGCCGACGGTCGGCAGGGCCCGGGGCCATGCCGGAAAGTCCGGATGAAAGAAGACGGTACCTGCACGGCGTCCGCGTCGTGCGGTGCCTGTTTGCCTTGTGGCGTTTTTCGCTTACCCCAACGCGAGAAACGTATATGCAGCTCCTCCAGCAACTGCCCGCAGGCGCGGGCACTCCGATAAACGCCCTCTCCCGGGCCGCGATCGCCGCGGCCGGTTATCGGGAGGTGCGCTGATGTTCACCGGCATCATCGAGGGCGTCGGCCGGCTGGCCGCGCGCGAGCCGCGCGGCGGCGACGTCCGTTTCACGTTCGAGGTCGGCACGCTGCCGTTCGAGGACGTGCAGCTCGGCGAGAGCATCGCGGTCAACGGCGTGTGCCTGACCGTGATCGCGTTCGACTCGCGCTCGTTCCAGGCCGATGCCTCCACCGAGACGCTGGCGCTCACCACGCTCGGCAGCCTGGCCGAAGGCGCGGCGCTGAACCTGGAACGCGCGATGCGCCCCACCGACCGCCTCGGCGGCCACCTGGTCAGCGGCCATGTCGATGGCCTGGGCTCGGTGCTGTCCATCCACGACGACGCGCGCGCGCAGCGCTGGCGCATCGAAGCGCCGGCCGCGCTGCTGAAGTACGTGGCCAAGAAGGGCTCGATCTGCGTGGATGGCGTCAGCCTCACCGTCAACGAGGTGGACGAAGCGGGCTTCGAGGTCGCGCTGATCCCGCACACGGTCGCGCACACGCGCTTCGCGCACACGGCGGTCGGCGACGCGGTGAACCTGGAGATCGACCTGGTGGCCCGTTACGTCGAACGCCTGCTCGGCGAGCGGGGGCAGGCATGAACTTCGCCCCCGTTCCCGAGTTGCTGGAGGAGATCCGCGCCGGCCGCATGGTGGTGATCGTCGACGACGAGGACCGCGAGAACGAAGGCGACCTGATCATGGCCGCCGAACTGGTCAAGCCGTCGGACATCAACTTCATGGTCACCCACGGCCGCGGCCTGGTATGCCTGCCGTTGACCCGCGAGCGCGCGGGCCAGCTCGGGCTGGCGCCGATGGTGCGCGCCAATACCGCGCAGTTCCAGACCAATTTCACGGTCAGCATCGAGGCCGCCGAGGGCGTGACCACCGGCATCTCCGCCTACGACCGCGCGCATACCATCCGTACCGCGGTGAAGCCGGACGCCAAGCCGTCCGACCTGCACCAGCCCGGCCACATCTTTCCCTTGATCGCCCAGCCGGGCGGCGTGCTGACCCGCGCCGGGCATACCGAGGCGGGCGTCGACCTGGCGATGCTGGCCGGCCTGGAGCCGGCCGGCGTGCTGGTCGAGATCCTCAACCCCGACGGCACCATGGCGCGGCGGCCGGAGCTGGAGGCGTTCGCGCGCGAGCACGGGCTGAAGATGGGCTCGATCGCCGACCTGATCGCCTACCGCCTGGCGACCGAGCACACCGTCGAGCGCGTGGACGAACGCGAGATCGACACCGAGTTCGGTCCGTTCAAGCTGCTGACCTACCGCGACCGCATCGCCCACGACCTGCACTTCGCGCTGGTCAAGGGCGCCCCGGACGCGGCCACGCCGACGCTGGTGCGGGTACAGGTCGAGAACCCGCTGGCCGACCTGCTGCACTGGCGGCGCGACGACTTCGGCATCGCCGGCACCGATGCCTTGCGCGCGATCGCCGCCGAAGGGCAGGGCGTGATGGTGGTGCTGTCGGCGCCGCGCGACAGCGACGCGCTGCTGGCCCGGCTGCGCCGCGAGCCCGTGGTGCGTCCGGCCGGCAAGGACAAGGACGTGGGCCAATGGCGGCGCAACGGTGCCGGCGCGCAGATCCTGGCCGACCTCGGCCTGGGCAAGTTGCGCGTGCTCGGCACGCCGCGCCGGCAGGTCGCGCTGGCGGGGTATGGACTGGAGGTCGTGGAGTACCTGGACGGGGCCGGGACCCGGGACCCGGACGCCGGGATTCGCAAAAGCGTTCCCGATGCCCCCGTCCAATAGCGCGGCCGGCTTTCCGCCGGCCCCTTGCCTGGCCGGCGGAGGACCGCGAGTCTTTCCCGAGTCCCGAGTCCCCGCTGTTAAACTGACCCACCTTTTGGATCCCCGCCCCGCATGAGCCACTACGAAGGCGACCTCCGCCCCACCAGCGCGCGCTTCGCGATCATCGCCAGCCGCTGGAACGCCCGCATCACCGACGTGCTGGTCGCCGGTGCCCGCCAGAGCCTGGCCGGCAACGGCATTCCCGACGACGCGGTGGACGTCGTGCGCGTGCCCGGCGCCTGGGAGATCCCGATGGCCGCCAATCGCGTGGCCCAGGGCGGCCAGCACGCGGCGATCATCGCGCTGGGCTGCGTGATCCGCGGCGACACCCGCCACTACGAGCACGTCGCCGACCTGTGCGCGGAGGGCCTGATGAGCGTGCAACTGCAGACCGGCGTGCCGGTGCTGAACGGCGTGCTCGCGGTCGAGCGCGTCGAGGATGCCGAGGCGCGCGCCGGCGGCACCCACGGCAACAAGGGCGAGGAGGCCGCGATCGCGGCGCTGGAGATGGTCAACCTGCTGGAGCAACTGCCATGAACAAGCCCGGCGGCCATCACAGGCACGTCCGCCGCGACGGCATCGACCCGGTGCTGCGTTCGCGCGCGCGCCGCCGCGCATTGCAGGCGGTCTACGCCTGGCAGATTTCCGGCGGCAACGCCAAGCAGGTGATCGCGCAGTTCGCCCACGAGCAGGCGCACGAAGTGGCCGACCTGGGCTATTTCGAGAACCTGGTCGAGGGCGTGCTGGCGCATCACGCCGAGCTGGACGAGGCGCTGGCGCCGTACCTGGACCGCAGCGTGGCCGAGGTCGACGCGATCGAGCGCGCGGTGCTGCGCCTGGCCGCCTACGAGCTGCTGTATCGCCAGGACGTGCCGTATCGCGTCGTGATCAACGAGGCGATCGAGACTGCCAAGCGCTTCGGTTCCGAGCACGGCCACACCTACGTCAACGGCGTGCTGGACCGCGCCGCGCTGGTCTGGCGCAAGGTCGAGTCGGGCGGCGGCGCGTAGCGCCGGCGCGGAATTGGGGATTCGGGATCGGGGATTCGCAAAAGCGCCCCTGCTTCTCACGAATCTCCGATCCCGAATCCCCAATCCCGCCTTATGCACGAATTCGCCCTGATCGACCATCTCCGTGCCCGCAGCCGCGGGCGCGGCGATATCGCGCTCGGCATCGGCGACGACGCCGCGCTGCTGCGGGTGCCGCCGGGCGAGGAACTGGTGGTGACGATGGACACGCTCAACGACGGCGTGCATTTCCCGCCGGAGAGCGCGCCGTTCGACATCGGCTGGAAGACGCTGGCGGTGAACCTGTCCGACCTGGCCGCGATGGGCGCGCAGCCGGCCTGGTGCACGTTGTCGCTGTCGTTGCCGCAGGTGGACGCGCGTTGGCTGGACGGCTTCGCCGAAGGTTTCTTCGCGCTGGCCGATCGCCATGGCGTCGCGCTGATTGGCGGCGATACCACGCGCGGGCCGCTGTCGCTGTCGGTCACGGCGATGGGGCGGGTGGCGGCCGGCAGCGCGTTGCGCCGCGATGCGGCGCGGGCCGGCGACGATATCTGGGTGACCGGTTCGCTCGGCGATGCGGCGGCCGCCCTGAGGCTTTGGCAGGCCGGCACGCTGGCGGTGGCCGGCGCGGCCGATGCGGCGATCGAGCCGTTGCGGCAGCGCCTGCAGCGGCCGGCGCCGCGGGTGCAGGCCGGGTTGCGGCTGGTGGGCCTGGCGCATGCGGCGATCGACGTATCCGATGGCCTGCTGGCCGATCTCGGCCATGTCTGCGCGCGCAGCCGGGTCGGCGCGCAGGTGTACCTGGAGGCCCTCCCCGCATCCGCGGCGTTGCGCGCTGCGTTCGAGGGCGATGAGCGGTACGCGCTGCAGTGCGCGGGCGGCGACGATTACGAATTGTGCTTCACGGCGCCGCGCCAGCATCGCGACGCGGTGGAGCAGGCGATGCTGTTCGCGGACGTGCCGGTGGCGCGGGTCGGGCGGATCGTCGAGGGGGAGGGGGTGGTGGTGTTGGATCCGGCGGGGCGGGCTTGGGTGCCGCCGAGGACCGGATACCAGCACTTCGCGGGATAGCGGAGGACCTGCCCGAGCGCGTCGTGGGCGTTCGCGCAGCATCACCTTCTTGTCGTCCCCGCGCAAGGCGGGGACCCAGGGACTTCCAAACGATGTCCCCGATCCGCGGCTCCCCAGGCTTGGCTGTAACCATACTTGATGGTACGGTCTGGCCGCTGGCTCCCCCGTCGGGTTCCACCTTGTCGTGCCTTCCGCCGGTCCATCCCGGTCCGGCGGGTTTGCCTGGGAGGAGCCGTTACATGAGCAGGATCGTCGCCCGCTGGCTCGCGCTGGTCGCGTTGCTGGCCTTTTCCGCCGCTGCGTCCGCGGCCGGTTTCAGCAAGACCTATCAACGCATACCGGGCTGGGACGGCACCCCCCTCGGCGCCCTGGTGCTGGTGCCGCAAGGGCAGGGCGACGGGCCCTTCCCGCTGGTGGTGATGCCGGCCAGCTGGTCGCTGCCGAACCTGGAATACCTCGGCCGCGCGACCCAGCTCGCCGGCAGCGGCTACGTGGTGGTCAGCTACACCTCGCGCGGGTTCTGGGATTCGGCCGGGCTGATCGACATCGCCGGCGCGCCGACCGTGGAGGACGTCAGCGCGGTGATCGACTGGGCGCTGGCGAACACCCCGGCCGACCCGGATGCGATCGGCGCCTCCGGCATTTCCTACGGCGCCGGCACCAGCCTGCTCGCGGCCGCGCGCGACCCGCGTATCAAGGTGGTCGCCGCGCTGAGCGGCTGGGCCGACCTGGAAGCCTCGCTGTACGCGAACCGGACCGTCAGCCAGCAGGGCGTGGCGCTGCTGGTGGCGGCCGGCGCGCTGACCGGCCGCCCCGGCCCGGAGCTGGCGCAGATCACCGCAAAGGTCGCGCTCGGCGACTACGACGGCGCGGTGCAAGGCTTCCTGCCGCAGGCCGCCAGCCGCGGGGTGGTGCACGAGGCCGACGCGCTCAACCGCAACGGGACCGCGGTGCTGCTGGCCAATGCGTTCAACGACGGGCTGTTCCCGCCCAACCAGTACGTCGACTTCTACCAGCGCCTGCACGGGCCCAAGCAGTTGCTGCTCAGCCAGGGCGACCACGCCACCGCCGAGCTGCCCGGTGCGCTGGGCCTGCCGAACGCGGTCTACGACGCGGCGGTGCGCTGGTTCGACCGCTACCTCAAGGGCGCCGCGAACGGGGTCGAGGACGAACCGGCGGTGCGGCTGGCGACGCTGGACGGGCAGTGGCTCGACTACCCGGACTGGAGCGCGGTGCAGGCCGCGCCCACGACCTACGGGCTGGACAAGCCGGCCGGGCTGCTGCTGCCGACCGGGCGTTTGCTGGCCGGCGACGCCACCGGCTGGTCGCACCGCATCGTCACCGCGGTGCCGACCGTGGCCGATTCGGGCGTGGTGCTGGTCAGCGGACTGCTGCAGGGCCTGGGCCAGCCGGCGGTCGCCTCGATCCCGCTGGTCGCGCGCGCCGGCGCCGGGGTGTGGATGGGTCCGGTGTATTCCAGCGAGCACACGCTGGCCGGATCGCCGACGCTGCGGATCACGGTGACGCCGAGCCAGCCGGACGTGTCGCTTTTCGCTTACCTCTACAGCGTCGATGCGCTGGGGGTCGGCCAACTGCTCAGCCACAAGCCCTACAGCCTGCGCGGGGCGACGCCGGGCGCGGCGCGGACCGTGAACATCGTGCTGGAGGCGAGCGCGGCCAGGATCGCGGCCGGCCGCCGGCTGGTGTTGGTCGTCGACACCCTCGACCCGCGTTATGCCGACGCGACCACCGCCGGCGGTACGGTCACGTTCGGCTCGCCGACGGCGGCGCCATCGCGGTTGAGCGTGCCGCTGCACTGAGCCGGTGACGGCGGCGCCGGTCAGGCGCCGCCGTCCGATCGAAGTTACGCAGAATTTATGGTCTCTCGCAGCGTCCGCCATGGAGACTTTATGGGGGGCAGGAACAGACTGGCTGCGTCGGCGGAGGGGTTCCGCCCATGGATCGTGTTTCATGAAATTGCAGTCTGGTCTTCCGTCGTGCCTGCCGGGTGCGATGTTCCTGGGCCTGTGCACGGCGATGCCGTCCGCGCAGGCCGTTACGTTCGGCGGCAGCGCCGCGTTCACCAGCGACTATGTCTGGCGAGGCTCCAGCCAGAACCAGGGCAACGCCGCGGTGCAGGGCGGGTTGAAGGCTTCGGCCGACAACGGCCTCTACGGTTCGCTGTGGGGTTCGTCGGTCGATTTCGGCGATGCGGCCGGCGCCAGTACCGAAGTGGACTTCGTCGCCGGCTGGAGCGGCAGCCTGGCGCCGGACTGGGCGCTGGACGTCAACTTCACCCGCTACCAGTACCCGGGCAGCAAGGCCGACCTCGACTGGAACGAGGTCGGCGCCACCGTGACCTGGAAGCGGAATTACTGGCTGCAGCTGGCCGTGTCCGACGATGCGCTCGCCAGCGGCCGCGCCGGCAGCTACGCGCAAATCGGCGCGCGCCTGCCGGTGAACGATGCGCTGCGCTTCGAAGCGCTGGCGGGGCGTTACTGGCTCGACAGCGCCTATTCCGACGACTACACGCACGGGCAGGTCAGCGCGGTATGGGCCTTCGCCCGGCCGTGCGAGCTGCGCGTGAGCGGCCATTTCACCGATGACGCCGCGCGCCGCCTGTTCCCCGGGCAGGCCGGCTCGCGGCTGGAAGTCGCACTGCAAGCGTCCTTTTGACAGGAGAGAGCAATGAGCGGCTGGCTTTCGTTCGTCTGCGGTGTCGCCGTGCTGGTCGCGGCGGCCTACCTGCTGTACGTGGTCCTGCGCCCGGAAGAGTTCTGAGGACGCCGACATGACCGAAACCTTTCTCGTCTACGCGCTGGCGATCGTGCTGGCATGGCCGCTCGGCCGCTACCTGGCGGCCGTGATGCGCGGTGCGCCGATGCGCGGCGACGCGCTGTTCGGCTGGGTCGAGCGGCCGCTGTACGCGCTGCTCGGCGTGCGGCCGCGGCACGGCATGTCCTGGCGCGGCTACGTGCGCGCGTTCCTGGCCAGCAACCTCGTGGTGGGTCTGCTGGTCTGGGCGGTGTTCATGACCCAGGCCTGGCTGCCGTTCAATCCGGACGGCATCGCCAACCTGCGCTGGGATACCGCGCTGCACACGATGGTGTCGTTCCTGACCAACACCAACCAGCAGCATTACTCCGGGCAGGCGCAGCTGTCGTACCTGTCGCAGATGACCGGCATCGTGGGTTTGCAGGTGGCCACGCCGATGATGGGCCTGGCGCTGGTGGTGGCGACGTTGCGGGCTTTGTTCGGTGGGCGGGCGGTCGCGCCTCCGGCCGATGCCCTGCCGGCACCGGCCGCGACCGGGCCATACGATCGGGATGCGGCCATGCTGCCCCAGGAACGGTCGCGCGATGTCGCCGGGGAAGGCCGCGCGGATGCGGTCGATGTCGGCAACTACTGGGCCGACGTGATCCGCCCGAGCGTGCGCTTCCTGCTGCCGCTGTGCCTGCTGTGGACGCTGCTGCTGGGCTGGCAGGGCGTTCCCTCGACGCTGCACGGCGCCGCCGTCGCGCATCCGCTGGATGCGAGTGCCGGGATGGCCGAGCAGAAGATCCCGGTGGGCCCGGTCGCGGCGATGGTCGCGGTCAAGCAGCTGGGCACGAACGGCGGCGGCTGGTACGGGCCCAACAGCACGGTGGCGCTGGAGAACCCGACGCCGCTGGCGAACCTGCTGGAGACGCTGGCGCTGGTGCTGATCCCGGTCTCGGTGGTGTTCATGGTCGGCTTCTTCACCGGACGCAAGCGGCTGGCCGCGCTGGTGTTCGGCACGATGCTGCTGATGTCGGCCGCCTCCACCTCGCTGCTGCTGTGGTCCGAGGCGCATTCGGCCAGTGCCGCCTCGGCGGCGCTGATGGAAGGCAAGGAGGTGCGCATCGGCGCCGACGCGTCCGCGCTGTGGGCGGCGTTGACCACGCAGACGTCCAACGGCTCGGTCAACGCGATGCACGATTCGCTCGCGCCGCTGAGCGGGCTGGTGACGCTGGTGGACATGCTGATCAACGCGATCTGGGGCGGCATCGGCTGCGGCCTGCAGCAGTTCATCGTCTACCTGATGCTGGGCGTGTTCCTGGCCGGGCTGATGACCGGGCGCACGCCGGAGCTGTTCGGGCGCAAGATCGAGGCGCGCGAAGTGCAACTGCTGGCGCTGCTGATCCTGCTGCAGCCGCTGGTGCTGCTGGGGCTGACCGCGTTGGCGCTGGCGCTGCCGCAGTTCACCGGCAACTCCAATCCGGGCTTCCACGGCATCAGCCAGGTGTTCTACGAGTACACCTCGGCCTTCGCCAACAACGGTTCCGGCTTCGAGGGACTGGGCGACGGCACCTACTGGTGGAACCTGAGCTGCGCATTGGTGCTGGCGCTAGGCCGCTATCCGGCGCTGGTCGTGCCGCTGGTCGTCGCCGCGCGCCTGGCCGCCAAGCGCCGCGCGCCGGAATCGGCCGGCAGCCTGCAGATCGAAACCCCGACTTTCGCGCTGACGCTGGTCGCGGTGATCGTGGTCCTCACCGTGCTGCAGTTCATGCCGGCGCTGGTGCTGGGACCGATCGCCGAACACCTGGCAATGCACTGAGGATCACCCCATGAATGCTCCTGTTTCCACGGAAAAGCGCATCCGCACGCAGCCGCGCCTGTTCGATGGCGCGGCGCTCGCCGCGGCCAGCCGCGATGCCTTCCTCAAGCTCTCCCCGCGCCACCTGCTGCGCAGCCCGGTGATGGCGGTGGTGATGGCCGGCACGCTGCTGGCCGCGTTGATCGCCGCCACCGGCCAGGCTTCGCCAGGCTTCGCCTGGGCGGTCACCGCGATCCTGTTCGTCACCGTGCTGTTCGGCAACTTCGCCGAGGCGATCGCCGAAGCGCGCGGGCGCGGCCAGGCCGCCTCGTTGCGGCGCGCGCGCAAGGACCTGGTCGCCCGCCGCCTCGGCGGCGAGCACGACGCGCGCGAGACCCGCGTGCCGGCGGTCGAGCTGCGCCCGGGCGACTACGTGGTCGTGTCCGAGGGCGAGTTCATCCCGGCCGACGGCGAGATCGTGCGCGGCCTGGCGACCATCAACGAGGCCGCCGTGACCGGCGAATCCGCGCCGGTGCTGCGCGAGGCCGGCACCGATCGCAGCGGCGTGATCGGCGGCACCCGCGTGCTGTCCGACGAGATCGTGTTCAAGGTCACCGCCGAGCCGGGGCAGAGCTTCCTCGACCGCATGATCGCGCTGGTCGAGGGCGCCAACCGCCAGAAGACGCCCAACGAGATCGCGCTGACGTTGCTGCTGGCGGCGATGACGCTGACCTTCCTGATCGTGGTGGCGACGCTGCCGGCGATCGCCGGCTTCGTCGGCGTCAAGCTCGATCCGCTGCTGCTGATCGCGCTGCTGGTGTGCCTGATCCCGACCACCATCGGCGGCCTGCTGCCGGCGATCGGCATCGCCGGCATGAACCGCGCGCTGGCCGCCAACGTGCTGGCCAAGTCCGGCAAGGCGGTGGAAGTGGCCGGCGACGTGGACGTGCTGCTGCTCGACAAGACCGGCACCATCACCCACGGCGACCGCCAGGCCACCGCGTTCCATCCGCTGGCCGGGATAGACCGCGGCCAGTTGCGCGACGCCGCGATGCTGGCCTCGCTGGCCGACCCGACCCCGGAAGGCAAGTCGATCGTGAAGCTGGCGCGCGAACAGGGCGCGGCGATGCGGGAGCCGGACGACGCGCATTTCATCGCCTTCACCGCGCAGACGCGCATGTCCGGCGTGGACGTGGACGGCCGCAGCATCCGCAAGGGCGCCGGCGACGCGATCACCGCCTGGGTGCAGGCGCAGGGCGGCGTGGCGTCGCCGGAACTGGCCGGCCGCATCGAGCAGGTCGCGCGCGGCGGCGCCACGCCGCTGGTGGTGGCCGAAGGCAAGCACGTGCTCGGCGTGGTCGAGCTGAGCGACGTGGTCAAGCACGGCATCAAGGAGAAGTTCGCGCAGTTGCGCGCGATGGGCATCAAGACGGTGATGATCACCGGCGACAACCCGCTCACCGCCGCCGCCATCGCCGCCGAGGCCGGCGTCGACGACTACATCGCGCAGGCGCGCCCGGAGGACAAGCTGGCGCGCATCCGCAGCGAGCAGGCCGGAGGCCGGCTGGTGGCGATGGTCGGCGACGGCACCAACGACGCGCCGGCGCTGGCGCAGGCCGACGTGGGCCTGGCGATGAACTCCGGCACGCAGGCGGCCAAGGAGGCCGGCAACATGGTCGACCTGGATTCGGACCCAGCCAAGCTGCTGGCGGTGGTGGAAGTGGGCAAGCAGCAGCTGATCACCCGCGGCGCGCTGACCACCTTCTCGCTGGCCAACGACGTGTCCAAGTACTTCGCGATCCTGCCGGCGCTGTTCGCCGCGGCGATTCCCTCGATGGCGGCGCTGAACGTGATGCAGCTGTCGAGCCCGCGCAACGCGGTGCTGGCGGCGCTGGTGTTCAACGCGCTGATCATCCCCGCGCTGATCCCGCTCGCCCTGCGCGGCGTGCGCTTCCGTCCGGCCGGGGCGACCGCGCTGTTGCGCCGGAACATGCTGGCCTACGGCGTCGGCGGCGTACTGCTGCCGTTCGCCGGCATCAAACTGATCGACATGGCGCTGGCCGCGCTGGTCGGCGCCTGAGGAGAATCCCATGCCTGTTTCCGATGTTTCTTCCGGTTCCCGGCCGCTGCGCGACACGGGCGCCTGGCGTGCCTCGCTGGCGATGGCACTGGTCATACTGCTCGGCTTCGGCCTGGCGTATTCGCTGGTCGCCACGGGCATCGTCGGGGCTGCGTTCCCGCGGCAGGCCACCGGTTCGCTGATCGAGCGCGATGGCCGGGTGGTCGGCTCGGCGCTGGTGGCGCAGCCGTTCGCCGACGCCAAGTATTTCCAGCCTAGGCCCTCGGCCGCCAAGTACGACCCGATGTCCGCGGCCGGCAGCAACCAGGCGCGTTCCAATCCCGAACTGGTCCAGCGCATCGCCGATACCCGCAAGGCCGTGGCCGCACGCGACGGCGTCGCCGAGGCCGAGGTCGCGACGGACCTGCTGACCCAGTCCGGCAGCGGCCTGGACCCGCACATCTCGGTGGCCGCCGCGCGCCAGCAGGTGGCGAGGGTGGCGCGGGCGCGCGGCTGGCCCGAGGCGCGCGTGCGCGCGCTGCTCGACGCACAGGCCGAGCAGCGCCAGTTCGGTGTGCTCGGCCAGCCGCGGGTCAACGTGCTGGCGCTGAACCTGGCGCTGGACGCGGTACGGTGAGTCCCTTTCCCTCACCCCCGCCCCCTCTCCCGCATGCGGGAGAGGGGAGATGCCCAGCGCCTCTCCCGCGGGCGGGAGGGGTGAGGCGTCCACTGCCTCTCCCGCGGGCAGGAGGGGAGAGGCGCTCATGCCTTCTCCCGCTTGCGGGAGAAGGTGCCCGCAGGGCGGATGAGGGCAGCCTCTCCAGCGTTCGGCGACAATCCATCTCATGACCGATGCCCGCACCCAACAGGCCGATGCGCTGATCGGCGAACTGCAACGCGAACGCGGCGGCCGGCTGACCGTGTTCCTCGGCGCGGCGCCGGGCGTGGGCAAGACCTACGCGATGCTGTCGCGCGCGCGCGAGCGCATGCGCCAGGGCGTGGACGTGGTGGCCGGGATCGTCGAGACCCATGGCCGCGCCGAGACCGCCGCGCTGCTCGAAGGGCTGGCGCTGCTGCCGCGCAAGCGCGTGAGCTACCAGGGGCGCACGCTCGAGGAACTGGACCTCGACGCCCTGCTCGCGCGCAAGCCGCAGCTGGCCCTGGTCGACGAACTGGCCCACCGCAACGTGCCGGGCAGCCGCCACGAGCGGCGCTGGCAGGACGTGGACGAACTGCTCGACGCCGGCATCGACGTCTACACCACGGTCAACATCCAGCACCTGGAGAGCCTCAACGACCTGGTCCATCGCATCACCGGCGTGCGCGTGTCCGAGACCGTGCCGGACGCGGTGTTCGACCGCCTGCGCGACATCGTGCTGGTCGACCTGCCGCCGCGCGAGCTGATCGAACGTCTGCAGCAGGGCAAGGTCTACCTGCCCGAACAGGCGGCGCAGGCGTTGCAGGCGTTCTTCTCGCCGTCGAACCTGGCGGCGCTGCGCGAACTGGCGATGCAGACCGCCGCCGACCGCGTCGACAGCGACCTGCGCGATGCCCAGGCCGCGCGCGGCCTGCCCGGCACCGCGGCGCTGCGCCGCCGCGTGCTGGTGGCGATCGACGGGCGAGGCGGTTCCGAGTACCTGGTGCGGGTGGCGCGCCGCCTGTCCGAGCGCCGCGACGCGCCTTGGACCGTGGTGACCGTGCAGACGCGCACCGTCGCCGAGGACGACTGGCAGCTGGAGATCGACCGCGCGTTCGCGCTGGCGCGCCGGCTCGGCGGCGACACCGCGCTGCTGCACGGCACCGGCATCGCCGATGCGCTGCTGGACTTCGCCGCGCAGAACGGCGTGTCCACGCTGGTGCTCGGGCGCACCCGCGAACGGCCGTTGGCGCGGATGTTCAACCGCACCTTGACCCAGCAGCTGCTGCAGCGCGGCGCGCACTACGAACTGGTGATCGTCAGTTCCGCCGATGCGCGCGCGCGCGCGCGCCGGCGCTGGCGGCGCCCGGGGCAATGGCTGCGCCGCTACGACCTGGCCTATGCCGCGCTCGCCGCGGCCGGTGCGGTCGGCGTGGCCTGGCTGCTGCAGCGCTGGACCGACATCGACGACCTGTCGATGGTGTTCATCGTCGCGGTGGTGCTGGTGGCCGCGCGCACGCGCATGGCGGCGGCGGTGCTGGCGGCCTTGCTGAGCTTCGTCGCCTACAACTTCTTCTTCATCGAGCCGCGCTTCACCCTCAACATCAGCGCGCGCCAGGGCGTGGTCACGGTATGCCTGTTCCTGATCGCCGCACTGGTCGCCGGCCGCCTGGCCTCGCGCCTGCGCGGCCAGGTGCTGGCGCTGCGCGCGGCCAACGCGCACGCCAATGCACTGCAGGCGCTGGGCCGCCGGCTCGGCGCCGCGGCCGACCTGGGGCAGGTGCTGGATGCCGGCCGACGCGCCTTGTCCAGCGCGCTTGGCGCCGAGGCCTGGCTGCGGCTGGAGCAGCGCGAGAGCGACCCCGGCGCCGGATTGGCCGCGCTGGACCGCGATGCCGCGGATTGGGCGCAGCGCCACGGCCAGCCGGCCGGGCGCTATACCGATACGCTGGCCGGGGCGAGCTGGTGGTGCCTGCCGGTGCGCGCCGAGCAGGGCACGCTGGGCGTGGCCGCGCTGCGCTTCGACGCGCGCCAGGCGCGCCCGACCCTGGAGCAGCGCCGCCTGGCCGAAGCCATGGTCGAGGACATCGGCCAGGCCGCATTGCGCACGCGCCTGGTCGCCGACCTGGAGAGCGCGCGCGTGACCGGCGAGACCGAGCGCCTGCGTTCGGCGTTGCTGTCGTCGGTCTCGCACGACCTGCGCTCGCCGCTGGCCTCGATGATCGGTTCGGCCAGCAGCCTGGCCAGCTACGGCGACCGCATGGACGCCGCCGACCGCCGCAGCCTGCTGGAAACCATCCAGCTGGAAGGCGAGCGCCTGGACCGCTACATCCAGAACCTGCTCGACATGACCCGGCTCGGCCACACCGGCCTGACCTTGAACCGCGACTGGATCGGCGTGGACGAACTGCTCGGCTCGGCGCGGCGGCGCCTGCAGCGCTACCAGCCGCAGGCCAGGGTCGAGCTGGCGCTGGCGCCCGGCCTGCCGCCGATCTGGGTGCATCCGGCGCTGGTGGAGCAGGCGGTGTTCAACGTGCTGGAGAACGCCGCCAAGTTCTCCCCGCCGGACGAGGCGGTGACGATGAGCGCATCGCTGCACGACGGCGCGCTGCGCATCGACGTCGCCGACCGCGGCCCGGGCATACCCGAGGACGAGCGCGCGCGCATCTTCGACATGTTCTACAGCGTCGAGCGCGGCGACCGCGGCCGCCACGGCACCGGGCTCGGCCTGACCATCTGCCAGGGCATGATCGGCGCGCATGGCGGCAGCGTGGAGGCGCTGGCCGGCCCGGACGGGCGCGGCACCGTGATCCGCATTACCCTTCCGCTGTTGCAACCCGCCCCCTCCGCGCGTGCCGATGACGACTGACCCCGCCTCCGCGATTCCGGCCCCGCGCGTGCTCGTGGTCGACGACGAGCCGCAGATCCGCCGCTTCCTCGACATCAGCCTGCGCGCGCAGGGCTACCGCGTGCTGCAGGCCGCCACCGGCGAGGAAGGGTTGGCGACGCTGGCCGCACAGGGCGCGGAGCTGGTGGTGCTCGACATCGGCCTGCCCGACCGCGACGGCCACGAGGTGCTGCGCGCGATCCGCGAATGGTCGGCGGTGCCGGTGATCATGCTGACGGTGCGCGCCGGCGAGGCCGAGAAGGTGGCCGCGCTCGACGCCGGGGCCAACGACTACGTCACCAAGCCGTTCGGCGTGCAGGAACTGATGGCGCGCATCCGCGTGCTGCTGCGCCAGGCCGGCGCGGCGGCGGCGAGCATGGAGGAGGTGGTGTTCGACGACGGCCACCTGCACGTGCACCTGGGCCTGCGCGAGGTGGCGCTCGATGGCGAGCCGCTGGCGTTGAGCCGCAAGGAATACGCCTTGCTGGCGCTGTTGCTGCGCCATGCCGGCCGCGTGGTGACGCAGCCGCAACTGCTGCGCGAGCTGTGGGGACCGACCCACGAAGGCGATACGCACTACCTGCGCATCCTGGTCGGCAAGCTGCGCCAGAAGCTGCACGACGATGCCGCGGCGCCGCGCTACATCGTGACCGAGCCGGGGGTGGGGTTGCGCTTCATCGGGGTGCAGCGGGCGGGGTGATGCGGTGCTTTTGTTGGCGTGAGGTTTGATGCGCCATGGGTGGTTGAGGTCGTAGCAATCCCTCCTCGTCGTCTCCGCGTAGGCACCAGCGACTTTTCCGCCATCTATCTGCTCTTGTTGTTCGTCCTCGGCTATCCATCTACCGTCATCCCCGCGAAGGCGGGATCCAGGAACGTTGCTTTGCCTTTTCTGTTTGGAGCAACAGCAAAAAGCTTTCGCCTTACGGCGAGTCACTTTTCTTTGCTTGCGCAAAGAAAAGTGACCAAAAGAAGCGCTTCACAGCAGCCGAATGGCTGATCAAGCACACCCCGCCTGCGCGCCCGCAGCCTTGCTGCGGGTTCGCGGAGCCGGCGAAAAACGGCGCACATCCTTGTGCGCCGCCCTTCGGGTTTTACCCGCCGTCGCCGCCGCTACGGAGGGGCCCCGGTAAGTCAAAGTCAAAGGCGGGAAGCCGAAGCGAAATCACGAGCAACGGCAACGGCAACGGCAATGGCAATGGCAATGGCAACAAGTACTCCTTGCTGCTTCATCCTGACCAGTCGGTCGATGCACCGTAGGAGCGGCTTCAGCCGCGAGGGCCTTTCATGCGGTCTCTCCGCAAAAGCCAACATCACGGTGCGGGAGCGCGACGAAGCAAGGCTTGCCGAGGCTCATGCCGCTCCTGCAAAGGCCGCGTTTGCTACGCCGGCAGCACTTTCCCCGGGTTGAGGATGCCGTCCGGGTCCAGCGCGGCCTTGATCGCGCGCATCGCCGCGAGCGTCTCGGGCGAGAACGCCTGCGCCATGTAGTCGCGCTTGGCCACGCCGATGCCGTGTTCTCCCGAGAGCGTGCCTTCCAGGGCCAGCACCAGCGCGAACACGCGCGGCAACGCCGCCTGCGCGCGCGCGGTTTCGGCGGCGTCGCCGTCGTCGTACATGATGTTGACGTGCAGGTTGCCGTTGCCGGCATGGCCGAACGCCACGATCGGCAGGTCGAACTCGGCGGCCAGCGCCTCCACGCCGGCCACCAGGTCGGGAATGCGCGATACCGGCACCACCACGTCCTCGTTGATCTTGCCCGGCTTGATCGTGCGCAGCGCCGGCGACAGCGCCTTGCGCGCCGCCCACAACCGGTCGCGCGCGGCACCGTCGGCGGCGACGTCGAGCGATACGAGGCCGTCGCCCTCGGCGGCATCGGCCAGCGCCTGCAGCGCATAGGGGAGCGTGTCGTGGTCGCCGTCGGCCTCGATCAGCAACATCGCCCCGGCGTCGGGCACGTCGCTGCCGTTGCGCCGCAGCAGCGCGATCGCGCTGCGGTCCATGAACTCCAGCATCGCCGGCGTCGCCGGCCGCGCCATGATCCGCGATACCGCGGCCGCCGCGCTGGCCGCGTCGCGGTAGAACGCGCGCAGCCCGGCCTGCGCCTGCGGGCGCGGCGCCAGCTTCAGCGTCGCCTCGACGATGATCGCGAGCGTGCCCTCGCTGCCGACGATCAGGTGGGCGAGGTCGTAGCCGGTCGCATCCTTGGTGTAGGCGCCGCCGCAGCGGATCACCTCGCCGGCGCCGGTCACCGCGACCAGTCCGAGCACGTTGTCGCGGGTCGCTCCGTACTTCACCGCGCGCGGTCCGCCCGCGTTCGTGGCGAGATTGCCGCCGATGCTGCACAGCGCCGCGCTCGACGGATCCGGCGGCCAGAACAGCCCGTGCGGCGCCAGTGCGTGCTGCAGCGCCTCGTTGAGCACGCCCGGCTCGACGATCGCACAGCGATCGGCCGGGCGCAGCGCGACGATCCGGTTCATGCGCGCCAGCGACAGCACGACGCCGCCGTCGAACGGCACCGATGCCGCGGTGGTCGCGGTCCCCGCGCCGCGCGCGATCAGCGGCACCTTGTGCGCGCGGCAGGCACGCACGACCGCGACCACCTCGTCGACCGTCCGGGGCAGGGCGACGGCGTCGGCCAGCGCCCAGCGCCGCGAATCGTCCTCGCCGTAGCGGCGGCGGCTGTCGGCGTCGGTGAGCCAGCCGTCGGGGCCGAGCCGTTGCGCCAGGGTTTGCTGCAGGTCGAAGGGAAGGTCGCGCATCGCCGCATTATCGCGCGGGCCCGGCCGCTCGGGCCGGATCCGGTTCAGACTTCGTCCGCGCGGAAGGCGTCGCGGATCCACTGCAACTGCGGCGGGTCGCCGTGCGCGTCGACCACGTCGAAACGGCAGGGGGCCTGCGCCAGCGCCGGATGCGAGGCGAGGAACATCTGCGCGGCCAGCGCCAGCTTGCGGCGCTTGCGCAGGTCCACCGAGGCCGCGCCGCCGCCGAACGCGGCATCGCGGCGATAGCGCACCTCGACGAACACGACGCTGTCGCCGTCGCGCATCACCAGGTCGAGTTCGCCGCCGCGGTAGCGCGCGTTGCCGGCCAGCGTGCGCAGGCCGGCGCGTTCCAGCAAGCGGCGCGCGGCCGCCTCGACCGCGTCGCCGCGCGCGCGCCGGTCGTCCACCCTCAGCGGTCGGACGACACCGGCGTCGGCACGCCGGACTGGAAGGTCGACCACGCCGGCGTGCGCATCACGTTGCCGAAGCCGTCCAGGTGCAGCGTGCCGGTGGCGCCGGCCAGGCCGCCGCCGGTGCCGGTGGCGAGCTTCTCCAGGTAGGCGGTGATCGTCCAGGCGTCGTAGCCGAACGCGAACAGGCGCGAGGCCGGCCCGCGCGCGGTCGGCAGCAGGTTGGCGGTGCTCGACGCCGACGGCAGGCCGGCCACGCCGCGCGCACTCCAGGCCTCGGTCGGGAACACGATGCCGTCCAGCGACACGTCGTCCTCGGCCTTGCCGGTGCCGAGCATCAATTGCGAGGTGCCCACCCGGCTCTTGCCGGCGAACCCGGCCAGCGCGAGCTGCGGGGCCAGGGCGCGCGCGGTGTTGCCGCGCACGGCGAGGAACACCGCGTCGGCGGTGCCGTGGTTGCGCAGCTGCGCGCCGATGTCGCCCGGCGCCTCGGCGACGCTGATCACGCCGGCCACCTGGCCGCCGCGCTCGGTGAAGCGCTGCCGGAACGCATCCACCGCGCGCCGGCCGTTGTCGTCGCTGCTGCCGATCACCAGCACGTTGCGGCGCTCGCGCGCGAGCAGGTATTCGGCGGCGATGATGCCGTCGTCCTCCGGCGCCAGCGAGAACCCGGCGCTGCCCGGCGGCGGGGCCTTGCCGTCGGCGGGACGGTTGAGCGCCAGCACCGGCACCTTCAGTTCCTGCCGCGCGAACAGCGCGCTGACCTCGTCGCGGCCGAGCGGGCCGACCACGAAATCGGCACCGGCATCGACGGCCCGGTCGTAGGCCGCCTTCGCGCCGGCCGCCGTGCCGGCGGTATCGAAGAAGTCGATCTCGGGGCGGCGCCGGTGCTCGGCGTAGTAGCCGGCGAGCAGGCCGTCGCGGACCGGCGCGGCGGCGGTGGCGAGATTGCCGGTCAACGGCAGCAGCACCGCCAGCTTGACCGGCGGCCGGTAGCCGTCGCGATCGGCGGGCGGGCGCTTGCTGGTGTCCAGCCCCCACTGCGCGTCGCGGTCGAACGGGCGCGGCAGCGGCAGGCCGCGGCTGATCAATGCGCGGCCGGCGAAGTTGTAGAGCGGGTCGCCGGCGGCCAGCGCGGCGGTGCGGCTGGCGAGGGTGGCATCGTCGAGCGAGGCGAGCAGGCGGGCGATCGCGCGCTGGTTGTCGCTGCGCGCCGCGCCGCTCAACGCGATGTCGGCGCTGGCGCGGTCGCCGGCCGCGCCGAACGCGTCGCCGGTGGCCTCGCGGCCCTGCGCCCGCGCCAGGTGCCAGCGCGCCTGCAGGTCCTGCGGCAGGCCCTGCGAGGATTCGCCCAGCGCCGCCAGCGCCTGCGCCGGCTGCTTGTCGACGATCGCCAGTTCCGCGTTCAGCAGGCCGAAGCGGGCCCGGGTCTCGCCGCCGAGATGGCGCGGGTTGACCTGCGGGATCAGGCTGCGCGCGCGCGCGTCGTCCTTGGCCTCGTGCCAGGCGAAGGCGGCATCGGCCAGCAATCGGCTGCGCTGTGCGCCGCTGGCGGTGGCGGCCTGCGCCTCGAGCTGCTGCGCGGCATCGCGCGGCTTGCCCTGGGCGAGCAAGGCAAGGGCGGCCGACTGCTCCGGCGTATTGGTCTGGGTGAGGCTGCCGGTGGCGCACCCGGCAGCCAGCAGCACGACGAGCGACAGGGCGGAAATCCTTGCGAAGCGCTGGTTCATTCTCAGGTCCATTCGGCGGACGTGCCGGTGAAAACGCTACGATTCTACCCTTGACCCCGGAATGCCCGCTGATGACCGTCCCTGGAATCCTGCACGTGGTTGCCACCCCGATCGGCAACCTTGCCGACCTGTCGCCGCGCGCCCAGGAGGTGCTGCGCGGCGTGGACGCGGTCTGCGCCGAGGACACCCGCCACAGCAAGCAACTGCTGGCGCACTTCGGCATCGAGCGGCCGCTGCTGGCGCTGCACGAGCACAACGAGGACGCCATCGCGCAGAAGATCGTCGCGCGCCTGCTGGACGGGCAGGCGCTGGCGCTGGTGTCCGACGCCGGCACCCCGCTGGTCAGCGATCCGGGTTTCCGGCTGGTGCGCGCGGCGCGTGCGGCGGGCGTGAAGGTGAGCCCGGTGCCGGGGCCGAGCGCGGCGATCGCCGCGCTCAGCGTGGCCGGCCTGCCGAGCGACCGCTTCGCCTTCGAGGGCTTCCTGCCGGCCAAGGCGTCGGCGCGGCGCGAGCGGCTGGCGCGCCTGGCCGGCGAGGCGCGCACGCTGGTGTTCTACGAATCCTCGCACCGCATCGCCGAGTCGCTGGCCGACCTGGGCGAGGCGTTCGGCACGGACCGTCCGGCGGTGGTCGCGCGCGAGCTGACCAAGCTGTTCGAGACCGTGCTCGACGGCACACTGGGCGAACTGCGGGCGCGGGTCGAGGCCGATCCGGACCAGCGCAAGGGCGAGTTCGTGGTGATGGTGCAGGGAGCTGGCGAGGACGAATCGGCCAAGATCGCCGAGGGCCGCCGCGTCTACGCCTTGCTCAACGCGCACCTGCCCCCCTCGGCGGCCGCCAAGCTGGCCGCGGAGATCACCGGCGCGCCGCGCAAGGCGCTGTATGGGCAGCCGGGCTGAAGGACCGCCGCGCGCGCGCGGGCCGGGCGCCTGGGAGGTGTTCCGGGTGTTCCTGCGGCTGGGATTGACCAGCTTCGGCGGCCCGATCGCGCACCTGGGGTACTTCCGCGAGGAACTGGTGCTGCGCCGGCGCTGGCTGGACGAGCCGGCCTACGCCGGGCTGGTCGCGCTGTGCCAGTTCCTGCCGGGGCCGGCCAGCAGCCAGGTCGGGATGGCGATCGGGCTGTCCCGGGCCGGCCTGCGCGGAGCGCTGGCGGCGTGGTGCGGGTTCACGCTGCCGTCCGCCGTGGCCATGATCCTCATCGCGATCACCTTGCCGGCCTGGGATCCCGGCACCCTGGACGCACTGGTGCATGGACTGAAGCTGGTCGCCGTGGCCGTGGTGGCGCATGCGGTGTGGGGCATGGCCAGGGCGTTCTGCCGCGACTGGGCGCACGCGGCGCTGGCGTTGGCGGCCGCCGCGTGCGTGCTGGTCCGCGACCAGCCCTGGGTCCAGGTCGCGGTGATCGCGGCCGCCGGGCTGGTCGCGCAGGCCTGCTTCCGGCGGCCTGCGGGCGGCGGCGGGACGGCGCTGCCGCCCGCGCCGGTCTCGCGCGCCGGCGCCTTCGCGGCGCTGGCGCTGTTCTTCGTCCTGCTGGGGGTGCTGCCGCTGCTGGCGGCCTGGTGGCCCGGGGCGGCGATCGCGGACACGTTCTACCGCACCGGCGCGCTGGTGTTCGGCGGCGGCCACGTGGTCCTGCCGCTGTTGCAGTCGGGCACGGTCGGCGCGGGCTGGATCGGGCAGGACACGTTCCTGGCCGGCTACGGCGCGGCGCAGGCGATGCCCGGGCCGTTGTTCACGTTCGCCGCCTTCCTCGGCGCCGCGATGGCGGAAGGACCGGGCGGCTGGGCGGGCGGCGCGCTGTGCCTGGCGGCGATCTTCCTGCCGTCGTTGCTGCTGGTGCTGGGCGTGTTGCCGTTCTGGAACGCGCTCCAACAACGGCCGCGCATCCAGGCCGCGCTCGGCGGCATCAACGCCGCGGTGGTCGGCCTGCTCGCGGCGGCCCTGTACCGGCCGGCGTGGACCGGCTCGGTGCAAGGCGCCACGGACGTGCTGTGGGTGGCGTCCGGCATCGCCATGCTGGCCTGGTTCAAGTGGCCCGCCTGGCTGGTCGTGCTGGTGGTGGGCGGCGCGGGATTCCTGTCCGCGCGGTGATCGCGCGCGGCGGGCGCGAACGGCCGCGGCATGCGACAATGCGCGCGGCGGAGTCGGCCAGGCAGTCGCGTCATCCGAAAGGATGCCGAGGAAAGTCCGGGCTCCACAGGGCAAGGTGCCAGGTAACGCCTGGGCGGCGCGAGCCGACGGAAAGTGCAACAGAAAGATACCGCCTACGTTCCTTCCGAGGAGCCGGCAAGGGTGAAATGGTGCGGTAAGAGCGCACCGCGAGTCCGGTAACGGACCGGCACGGCAAACCCCACCTGGAGCAAGACCAAATAGGGATCCGATGGCGTGGCCCGCGCCGGATCCGGGTAGGTTGCTCGAGCGTCGCGGTGACGCGGCGCCTAGAAGAATGACTGTCCACGACAGAACCCGGCTTATCGGCCGGCTTCGCCGCTTTTCCGCCCTGCCGGGCGGAAAAGCCCCCAGGCCCTTGGCCTGCCGGATCCCCGCGGCTGTCGCCGCGCCCCCTTTGCCAAAGGGGCGCCTCGGGAGACCGGGAGCGATCGTATTGAAGAACGCGTCGCCACGCACCAGCCAAGGCAAACCATCGCAGAGTGCGCGTTCGGCTCGTTGCCATCTGGGCGCGTGGCGACGCGTTCAGCCATGTCCTGTGGATCCGGAGGCGCGGCTTCGCCTCCATGCCCTCACCCCAACCCCTCTCCCGGGAGGGAGAGGGGCTCAGATATCCAGCCGCGTCTCGCCCAGGAACACGCCGTCCGGGCCGAAGCGGCGTTCATGGATCCAGCCGCGGCCGTCGTGGCCGATCGCCAGGATCGTGCTGGCGCGGGTGCCGTAGTCGTGGCCACGGATGAACGCCGGCGACAGGCGCCGTTCCAGGTCCAGGCCGACGCCGGTGTCCGGCAACGCATCGTCCGGGGTGATCGTTTCGTCGGCGAGGGCGGCCCATAGCGGGTCGAGCGACGTCTCGCCGGCGGCCTGCCAGTCCGACAGCTGCCCGGCCAGCCGGCGTGTCTTGGGCCAGGGGGCGTCGAGCCGGCCGTTGGACATGCCGTGGATGCCGGGCTCCAGAGGGCGGCAGGCGGTCGGGTGGTTGCCCAGGTAGTGGCAGCGCCCGGCATCGACCAGCAGCAGGTTGAACGGCGGGTACTCGGCGGCCCGGCCGCGCATCACCTCGGCATAGGCCGCCGCGTCCGCGCTGCCGGCCAGGTAATCGGCGATGAGCTGCCCGCGCGAAGGGCCCGAGGCGCTCGCCAGCGGATCGCGGACGTTAGTCACCACCGCGGCCCGGCCCTGCCGGTTCGCGCCGACCCAGCTGCCGCCGGAGCGCAGGTCGCGCCCCGCCAATACCCCTTCGTGGGGCGTCGGCCAGGCGTGCAGCGGGGCGGTCGGGCGCCCGTGGAACTCATCGCGGTTGCCTGCCATCAGCAGGCGCCAGCGAGGGTGGGATTGCCAGGAAAGGGCGACGAGGCACATGTCGGGATTGTGGCGCGTTGCGCAATCGGCGGCGATCCCGCGCGATCGAAATCCTGAATGGGAAGCGCGGCTTAACGGCACCTCCACGGGGCTGAATTTCGGTTCAATCTCAAAATCTGAGACGAAACAGCAACTTGTGGATAAGCCTTGAACAAGTCTCTAAAGATTGCTGCAAGCCATTGATGTGCATGGCGATTTGTCCGCCGAAAAGTTGTTGACAACCCATCGCCCGCTGCTAAGGTGGGCATACGAGGGAAAACCGGGTTTTTTGTGGGTTTTCGTGGTTCAATGACCATCCGGGCGGATATCTGAGGTAGCGACGGCGTGTTCCAGGGCGAGACGGCCATCACGGTGGACGACAAGGGGCGAATGGCGGTGCCGACCGCGTATCGCGACCTGGTCGCGCGCGTGAGCGGCAATCGCCTGGTGCTGACCTACAACCCGTTCGAGTCCGGCTGCCTCTGGCTGTATGCGGAAAAGGAATGGGAGCGGGTCCGTGACGACGTCATGGCCAAGCCCAACACGCAGCGGGTCGTGCGGGTCCTCCAGCAGAAGCTGGTGGGCTCCTCGGCGGTGCTGGAACTGGACGCCAACGGTCGCATCAGCATCCCGTCGAGCCACCGCAGCGCGGTCGGCATCGAGAAGAAGGCGGTGCTGCTCGGCATGGGCGACAAGTTCGAACTCTGGAGCGAGCAGGCCCATCGCGCATTGATCCAGCAGACGCTGTCTGACGGGGATCTGGGCGATGGATTGCTCGACCTCAGGTTGTGAGCCGGGGTGCCCGGATGCGCGACGAAGCGCAGCCCGGTCACCCGGTGTCGCAGCCGCCGGCGGTGCATGTGCCGGTGCTGTACACGCAGGTCCTGGAAGGTCTGCAGGTGATCGGTGACGGAACTTACCTCGATGGCACGTTCGGGCGTGGCGGGCACGCGCGCGGGGTGCTGCAACGACTCGGCCCGGGAGGCCGGCTGCACGTGATGGACAAGGATCCCGACGCGATCGCGGTCGCCGAGCAAGCGTTCGGCGCCGATCCGCGCGTGTCGATCCACCGCGGCAGCTTCGCCACGCTGGCGCAGGTGGTCGCGCCGGCGTCGCTGGACGGCGTGCTGTTCGACCTGGGCGTGTCCTCGCCGCAGCTGGACGTGGCCGAGCGCGGCTTCTCGTTCGGCAAGGACGGCCCGCTCGACATGCGCATGGACCCGGAGTCCGGCGAGAGCGCGGCCGACTGGCTGGCGCGCGCCGACGAGCGCGAGATCGCCGACGTGCTGTGGACCTACGGCGAGGAGAGACAGAGCCGCCGCATCGCCCGCGCGATCGTCGCGCGCCGCGCCGCGCAGCCATTGGTCCGTACCGCGCAGCTGGCCGAGCTGATTGCCTCGGTGATGCCGCGCGGCAAGGACAAGATCCATCCGGCCACGCGCAGCTTCCAGGCGATCCGCATCCACGTGAACCGCGAACTGGCCGACCTCGAGGCCGGCCTGGACGCCGCGCTGGCCGCGCTCAAGCCGGGCGGCCGGCTGGCGGTGATCAGCTTCCACTCGCTGGAAGACCGCATCGTCAAGCAATTCATCAATCGCCACGCCAAGGCGCCGCCGAGCAACCGCCGGCTGCCCCAGGCGCAGGCGTTCGTGCCGGCGTTGCAGGCGATCGGCGGCGCGGTCAAGGCCGGCGACGACGAGCTGGAGGCGAACCCGCGCGCGCGCAGCGCGGTGCTGCGGGTGGCCGAGAAGCTGGGATTCGGGATTCGGGATTCGGGATGGGAGAGGGACGCTTCGCGAATCCCCAATCCCCAATCCCCAATCCCGGCACCTCCAGAAGGAGGTGCCCAATGAGTCGCATCCTGCTGATCGTGCTGCTGGCCTGCACCGTCGCTTCGGCGATCGGCGTGGTCTACATGCGCCACATGCACCGCAAGCTGTTCGTCGAGCTGTCGCGGCTGGAGCGCGAGCGTGACGAACTGAACATCGAGTTCGGCCGGTTGCAGCTGGAACAGGCCACCTGGGCCGAGAGCAACCGCATCGACCAGATCGCGCGCGAGCGGCTGGGCATGAAGTTCCCGGAAGCCAACGACATCGTGGTGGTGCGCCCATGAAGGCCGGCCGCAACCGCCCCCGCAGCAACTTCAACCTGCGCGGCCGCGTGATGCTGGTCGGCGCGGCGCTCGGGCTGTGCTCGGTCACGCTGATCGGCCGGGCCGCCTACGTGCAGCTGATCAACAGCGACTTCTACCAGCGCCAGGGCGAGGCGCGCTACCTGCGCGAGCTGCCGATCGCGACCTCGCGCGGCATGATCACCGACCGCAACGGCGAGCCGCTGGCGGTGTCCACGCCGGTCGAGTCGATCTGGGCCAACCCGCAGGAGCTGCTGCGCAATCCGGACCGCATTCCCGAGCTGGCGCGCGCGCTGGACCTGCCGGCCGACGAGCTCACCGCCCGCCTGACCCAGAAGGGCGACAAGGAGTTCATGTACCTCAAGCGCCGGATCAACCCGGACAAGGCGCACCAGGTCGTCGCGCTGAAGATCCCCGGCGTGTTCTCGCAGCGCGAATTCCGCCGCTTCTACCCGCAGGGCGAGGCGATGGCGCACGTGCTGGGCTTCACCAACATCGACGACCGCGGCCAGGAGGGGCTGGAGCTGGCCTTCGACGACTGGCTGCGCGGCAAGCCCGGCGTCAAGAAGGTGGTGCGCGACGCGCGCGGCGCGATCGTCGAGAGCGTGGACCTGGTGCGCCCGGCCGAGCCCGGCAAGGACCTGACCCTGAGCATCGACCGCCGCATCCAGTTCCTGGCCTACAAGGAGCTGCGCAAGGCGCTGGTGGAGAACAACGCCGCCGGCGGTTCGATGGTGATCATGGACGTGGCCACCGGCGAAGTGCTGGCGATGGTCAACCTGCCCACCTACAACCCGAACGCGGTGACGGGCATCAACCCGTCGGCGCGCCGCAACCGCGCGGTCACCGACCTGGTCGAGCCGGGTTCGACGATGAAGCCGCTGACCATCGCCACCGCGCTGCAGGCCGGCGTGGTGACGCCGGACACGATCATCGACACCAATCCCGGCTACATGACGCTGGGCCGCTTCACGATCCGCGACGTGCCGCGCAACAACGGCGTGCTCAACGTGACCGGCGTGATCACGCGCAGCTCCAACATCGGCGCGGCCAAGATCGGCGCCAAGCTGACGGACCAGGCCTTCTACCAGTCGATCCACAACTTCGGCTACGGCAGCGCGCCCAAGAGCGGCTTCCCGGGCGAGTCGTCCGGCGTCGTGCCGGCGCCGGGCAGCCCGAGCTGGTACGGCACCACCAAGACCACGATGTCGTACGGCTACGGCCTGTCGGTGACGCCGCTGCAGATCGCGCAGGCGTACGCGGCGCTGGGCAACGGCGGCAAGCTGATCCCGCCGACCTTCGTGAAGGGCCAGCACAACGAGCCGCGCCAGGTGGTCAGCCCGCAGGTCGCGCGCGAAGTCATCGACATGATGGAGACCGTGGTCACCCAGGGCGGCGCCAAGGGCGCAGCGATCCTGGGCTACCACGTGGCGGGCAAGACCGGCACCGCGCGCAAGAACGGCCCGCGCGGCTACGAGCGCGGCCATTACAACTCCCTGTTCGCCGGCCTGGTGCCGGCCTCCAGCCCGCGTTTCGCGACGGTGATCGTCATCAACGACCCGCAGGGCGGCAAGTACTACGGCGGCCTGGTGTCCGCGCCGGTGTTCCACGACGTGATGGAAGGCGCGCTGCGGCTGATGGACGTGCCGCCGGACGACATCCAGTCGTGGTTGGCGGCCCAGGCGAACAGCAAGAACGGCAAGCCCGTGGCCAAGCCGGCGGTGGAGCCGGACCCGGCGACGATGCCCGACGCGGCCGACGAGGTCGAGGCGGCGATCCCGGTCGCCACGGCAGGCGCGCCGGCGCCGCTGAAGGAGAGCCATCAATGAGCCGGTCGATGGCGCTTTCGCAGCTGATCCCCGACGTGCCGATGGCGCGCGACGTGGCGGTGTCCGGCCTGGTGCTGGACAGCCGCCAGGTGCGGCCGGGCTATGCCTTCGTCGCGATCGCCGGCTTCGGCGCGCACGGGCTCGGCTTCGTCGACCAGGCGCGGGCGAACGGCGCCGCGGCGATCCTGTTCGAACCGCCGGCGCCGGCCGAGCTGCCGGCACCGGCCGACGCGATCGCGGTGCCGGGCCTGCGCGCGCGCATGGGTGCGATGGCCGACCGCTTCCACGCGCATCCGTCGCAGACCATGACGATGGTCGGCGTCACCGGCACCAACGGCAAGACCTCCACGGTGCAGCTGCTCGCGCAGGCATGGAAGCTGATGGGCACCGAGAGCGGCAGCATCGGCACGCTCGGCGCCGGGCTTTACGGGCAGGTCGTGCCGACCGGTTTCACCACGCCGCTGGTGCTGCAGATGCACGAGCTGCTCGCGCAGCTGCGCGACGCCGGCGCGCAGGCGGTGGCGATGGAGGTGAGTTCGCACGCGCTCGACCAGGGCCGGGTCGATGCCGTCCACTTCGACGTGGGCGTGTTCACCAATCTCACCCGCGACCACCTCGATTACCACGGCGACATGGCCAGCTACGGCGCGGCCAAGGCGAAGCTGTTCGCGCGGCCCGGGTTGAAGGCGGCGGTGCTGAACCTGGACGATGCGTTCGGCCGCACGCTGCTGGCCGGCCTCGATCCGGCCGTGCGCGGCATCGGTGTCAGCTCGCGCGGCCAGGCCGGTGCGACGGTGCGCGCCGGCAACCTCGAACTGGACAACCGCGGCATCGGCTTCGACCTGTGGATCGACGGCCAGGCCCACCGGGTACGGTCCCCGCTGCTGGGCCGCTTCAACGTCGACAACCTGCTGGCCGTGGCCGGGGCGCTGCATGCGCTGGGCCACGCGCCGGTGCAGGTCGCCGCGGTGCTGTCGCAACTGCAGCCGATCCGCGGGCGCATGAACCGCCTCGGCGGCGACGGCAGGCATCCGCTGGTGGTGATCGACTACGCGCATACTCCCGATGCCCTGGAACAGGCGCTGGACAGCCTGCACGCGCACCTCGAAGGCCGGCTGATCTGCGTGTTCGGCTGCGGCGGCGAGCGCGATGCCGGCAAGCGCCCGCAGATGGCCGCGATCGCCGAGGCCAAGGCCGACGTGGTGATCGTCACCGACGACAACCCGCGCAACGAGGATGGCGATGCCATCGTCGCCGGCATCATGGCCGGTTTCGCCGATCCTTCCGTGGTCGCGGTGCAGCGCGACCGCGCCGCGGCGATCGCCACGGCGATCGGGCAGGCCAGGGCCGGCGACATCGTGCTGGTGGCCGGCAAGGGCCACGAGCCGTACCAGGAGATCGCCGGGACCAGGCATCCCTTCGACGACACCGAAGTGGCGCGCGCGGTGCTGGGAGGTGTCCAGTGAAGCGCACGCCCTTGTCGTTGATCGCGCACTGGGCCGGCGGCGAGCTGCACGGCGACGACGTCGCCATCGACGCCGTCACCCAGGACAGCCGCACGCTCGCGCCCGGCAGCCTGTACGTGGCGCTGCGCGGCGAACGCTTCGACGGCCACGACTTCGCCACGGATGCCGCGGCGCGCGGCGCGAGCGCGCTGCTGGTCGAGCGCGTGTTGCCCGACATCGAGTTGCCGCAGGTGCGCGTGGCCGACAGCCAGCTCGCGCTGGCGCGCATCGCGCAGGGCATGCAGCGCGGCCGCGCGACCAAGGTGTTCGCGGTCACCGGCTCCAACGGCAAGACCAGCGTGAAGTCGCTGCTGCTGGCCGTCCTGGAACATGCCGGCCGCATCGCCGGCACCACCGTGTACGCCAATCCCGGCAACCGCAACAACGAGATCGGCCTGCCGCTGGCGGTGATCGACGCGCCGGAGGACGCCGATTACGCGATCTACGAGATGGGCGCCGGCAAGCCCGGCGACATTGCCTACCTGACCGAGATCGTGCGGCCGGATTTCGCGCTGGTGAACAACATCGCGCCGGCGCACCTGGAACGCATGGGCAGCCTACTCGGCGTGGCCCTGACCAAGGGCGCGATCTATGCCGCGCTGCCGGAGGGCGGCGTCGCCGCCGTCAATGCCGACGATGCGTTCGGCGCGTGGTTCGAGCAGCATTTTTTGCGACTTCCTCGCAAGGGCACGGCACATCCCTGTGCCGGGGTCCTTTCAAGCGCGGCACCGCGCCGGCAGGTGTTGCGCTATGCGCTGGATGCCAGCGCCGACGTGCGCGCGCGCAACGTGGCGCTCGGCGAGGGCGGCTCGCGCTTCACCCTGGTCGCGCCGCAGGGCGAGGCCGAAGTGGCGCTGGCGCTGCCGGGCCGCCACAACGTGCGCAACGCGCTGGCCGTCGCCGCGCTGGCGCTCGGTGCCGGCATCCCGCTGGCGCAGGTCGCCGCGGGCCTGGCCGAGGCCAGGCCGGTCGCCGGCCGGCAAGTCCGCCACCTGCTGGCGAACGGCGCGGTGCTGATCGACGACAGCTACAACGCCAATCCCGGTTCGCTGGCTGCGGCGATCGACGCGCTGGCCATCGGCCCCGGCGAGGGTTGGCTGGTGCTCGGCGACATGCGCGAACTCGGCCCGGAAGCCGAGGCGCTGCACGCCGCCGCAGGCCGCCGCGCCCGCGCCGCCAAGCTGGCGCGCCTGTACGCGCTCGGGCCGCTGAGCGCGGCCGCCGCGGCCGCGTTCGGCGAAGGCGGCCGGGTGTTCGGGAGCCATGGCGAGCTGGCGGCGGCGCTGAGGGCGGATATCGCGCGGGTCGTCGGGACCCGGGAACAGCAGGATCAAGAGCAGGAATCGAAGCCGATGCATGAAAACACCGGCGGCAGCGCCATCGGCGGCCGCGCGCCTTCCCGGGTCCCGACCATCCTGGTCAAAGGCTCGCGCGGCAGCGCCATGGACAAGATCGTGACCGCGCTGCTGGCGCATGGGGAGGAAACCTCGGATGTTGCTTGAGTTGGCCCGCTGGCTGCAGCAACTGGAAAGCCTGTTCGGGCTTTTCAATTACCTGACGTTCCGCGGCATCCTCGCCGCGTTGACGGCGCTGTTCCTGTCGCTGTGGATGGGCCCGGCGGTGATCCGCAAGCTCGCCCAGTTCAAGGGCGGCCAGCCGATCCGCAAGGACGGCCCGCAGACGCACTTCTCCAAGGCCGGCACGCCGACCATGGGCGGCGGCCTGATCCTGATGACCGTGCTGGCCTCGGTGCTGCTGTGGGGCGACCTGCGCAACCGCTACGTGTGGCTGGTGCTGGCGGTGATGGTCTGCTTCGGCGCGATCGGCTGGTACGACGACTGGATCAAGATCGTCAAGCGCGATCCCAACGGCCTGAAGTCGCGCTGGAAGTACCTGCTGCAGTCGATCTTCGGCCTGGCCGCCGGCCTGTTCCTCTACTACACCGCCGACGTGCCGGCGGCGATCACCTTCTACATCCCGCTGTTCAAGTCGATCGCGCTGCCGCTGGCCGGCATCAGCTTCGTGGTGATCGCCTACTTCTGGATCGTCGGCTTCTCCAACGCGGTCAACCTGACCGACGGCCTGGACGGCCTGGCGATCATGCCGACCGTGCTGGTCGCCTGCGCGCTGGGCGTGTTCGCCTATGCCTCGGGCAACGCGGTGTTCTCCGGCTACCTGAAGATCCCGACGATCCCGGGCGCCGGCGAGCTGATCATCATCTGCGCGGCGATCGCCGGCGCCGGCCTGGGCTTCCTGTGGTTCAACACCTATCCGGCGATGGTGTTCATGGGCGACATCGGCGCGCTGGCGCTGGGCGCGGTGCTCGGCACCATCGCGGTGATCGTGCGCCAGGAGCTGGTGCTGGTCGTGATGGGCGGCGTGTTCGTGATCGAGACGCTGTCGGTGATGATCCAGGTCGCCAGCTTCAAGCTCACCGGCAAGCGGGTGTTCCGGATGGCGCCGATCCACCACCACTTCGAGCTGAAAGGCTGGCCGGAGCCGCGCGTGATCGTGCGCTTCTGGATCATCTCGGTGGTGCTGGTGCTCATCGGCCTGGCCACGTTGAAGGTGCGCTGATGAACGACCTGTCGCGCCAGGCCACCCGGCTGGAATCGATCGGCGGACGCTACGATCTGTGGCTGATGGGCGCGGCGATCGCGCTCGCCTCGATCGGCGTGGTGATGGTCGCCTCCAGCTCGATCGAACTGACCGATAGCCCGTTCTACTACCTGACCCGCCACCTGCTGTTCCTCGGCGTCGGCGTCGGCCTGGCGTTCTGGGCCATGCGCACCGAGCTGAAGACCGTCGAGCAGCACAACCAGATGCTGCTGCTGGCCTGCTTCGGCCTGCTCATCCTGGTGTTCGTGCCGGGCCTGGGCAGCAGCGTCAACGGCGCGCGGCGCTGGATCAACCTGGGCATCTCCAAGTTCCAGACCGTCGAAGCGGTCAAGGTGCTCTACATCATCTGGCTGTCGAGCTACCTGGTGCGTTTCCGCGACGAGGTCAACGCGACCTGGCCGGCGATGCTCAAGCCGCTGGGCGTGGTCGGCCTGCTGATCGGCCTGCTGCTGCTGCAGCCGGACTTCGGCTCGTCCACGCTGCTGCTGGGCATCACCGCCGGCATGCTGGTGCTGGGCGGGGTCAACCTGCCGCGGATGTCGATGCCGATCGTGGTGGCGCTGCCCGCCCTGGTGGCGCTGGTCGTGTTCGAGCCGTACCGCATGCGCCGCGTCACCTCCTTCCTCGACCCATGGGCCGACCAGCTCGGTTCGGGCTACCAGCTGTCCAACGCGCTGATGGCGATCGGCCGCGGCGAATGGAGCGGGGTGGGCCTGGGCGCTTCGGTGCAGAAGCTCAACTACCTGCCGGAGTCGCACACCGACTTCATCTTCTCGGTGATCGCCGAGGAGCTGGGCTTCGTCGGCGTATGCCTGATCGTGGCGCTGTACGCGCTGCTGGTCGGGCGCGCGTTCTGGCTGGGCATGCGCTGCATCGAGATGAAGCGCCACTTCTCCGGCTACATCGCGTTCGGCATCGCGCTGTGGATCGCGATGCAGAGCTTCGTGTCGATCGGCGTGAACCTGGGCATCCTGCCGACCAAGGGCCTGACCCTGCCGTTGATCTCTTCCGGCGGTTCGTCGGTGCTGATGACCTGCGTGGCGATGGGCGTGCTGCTGCGCGTGTCCTACGAGACCGATCGCGCCGAGCGGCTGCGCAGCAAGCTGGCGCCGGGAGCGCAGCCGGTCGCCGACGCGGCGCCGGCGGAAACCGGGACCGCGGTGCCGGCGCACGCGCCGTCCGTCGCGCCGGCGTCGGCCGCGGTGCAGAGGCCGCTGTCCGAGCGCGGCACCAGCCGCATGCGCGAGCGGGTCGAGCCGACGTTCGGGAGGCTCGCATGAGCGCGGGTCCCGCGCAAAAGTCCGCGCATCCCAGTGCGGGGATCCGACAGGTGGATCCCATGCAGGGCGGAAGCCGGCCGGTGATGATCCTGGCCGGCGGCACCGGCGGTCATATCTTCCCGGGGCTGGCCGTGGCCAAGGTGCTGCGCGCGCGCGGCGTGCCGGTGGTGTGGCTCGGCGCGGTCGGCAGGATGGAGACCAAGCTGGTGCCGCAGCACGGCATCGAGATCGACGCGCTGGAGATCGGCGGGCTGCGCGGCAAGGGCAAGCTGGCCCTGCTCGGCGCGCCGCTGCGCGTGATGCGCGCGATCCGCGCCGCCGGTTTCGTGCTGCGCCGGCGCCAGCCGCGCGTGGTGGTCAGCTTCGGCGGCTTCGCGGCCGGGCCCGGCGGCATCGCCGCGCGCTTCATGCGGCTGCCGTTGATCGTGCACGAACAGAACCGCGCGCCCGGCATGACCAACAAGGTGCTCGCGCGCTTCGCGCGGCGCGTGCTGGCCGGGTTCCCGGGCAGCTTCGCCGCGCGCGAGGAAGCGGTGGGCAATCCGGTGCGCGAGGAAATCGCCGCGTTGCCGGTGCCGGCGGAGCGCTTCGCCGGCCGTGCCGGTCCGGTCCGGCTGCTGGTGCTCGGCGGCAGCCAGGGCGCACGCGTGCTCAACCAGTCGGTACCGGCCGCGCTGGCCGCGCTTGGCCGCCACGACGTGGAGGTGCGCCATCAGTGCGGCGAAGCGCTGCGCGCCGAGGCCGAGGCGGCCTACGCGCAGGCCGGCGTGCGCGCCAGCGTCGAACCGTTCATCGCCGACATGGCCGGCGCCTACGCCTGGGCCGACCTGGTGGTGTGCCGCGCCGGTGCCTCCACGCTGGCCGAACTGTGCGCCGCGGGCGTGGGCAGCGTGCTGGTGCCGTTCGCGGCCGCCGTCGACGACCACCAGACCCGCAATGCCGAGTACCTGGTCCAGGCCGGCGCCGCCGTGCTGCTCAGACAGGACGACGCGCTCGCCGCCAACCTGCAGTCGGTGCTGCCGGCGCTGCTCGACGACGCCGGTCGCCGCCTGGCCATGGCGCAAGCGGCGCGCGGCCTGGCCAGGCCGGACGCGGCCGAGCGCATCGCGGACATCGTTCTGGAAGAAGCCGTGATTCGTGATTCGGGATTCGTGATTCGTAAAGAGCAAGAACAAGAGCAGAAGCACATGCAAGACAGCCCGCATGACGAGTCGCAGGGACCATCGGCTACAAGCGAGCCCTCGAATCACGAATCACGAATCACCAATCACGGCACCTCCGACGGAGGTGCCCCATGATCCGTCGCCTGCACGACACCGGCGACCTGGTCCGCGCGTTCCCGCGCGTGCATTTCGTCGGCATCGGCGGCACCGGCATGAGCGGCATCGCCGAAGTGATGCTGACGCTCGGCTACGAGGTCTCCGGCTCGGACAATGCCGACAACGCCGCCACGCGCCGCCTGGCGCAGCTCGGCGCGCGGGTGATGCGCGGCCATTCCGCGGCGAACGTGCTCGGCACCGATTGCGTGGTGGTCTCCAGCGCGATCCGCGACGACAACCCGGAATTGATGGAGGCGCGCAGCCAGCGCATCCCGATCATGCCGCGCGCGGCGATGCTCGCCGAGCTGATGCGTTTCCGCCGCGGCATCGCGGTGGCCGGCACGCACGGCAAGACCACCACCACCAGCCTGACCGCGGCGGTGCTGAGCGAGGGCGGGCTCGACCCGACCTTCGTGATCGGCGGCAAGCTGCTGGCCTCCGGCGCCAACGCCAAGCTCGGCGGCGGCCAGTGGCTGGTGGCCGAGGCCGACGAGAGCGACGGCAGCTTCCTGCGCCTGAACCCGCTGGTGGCGGTGATCACCAACATCGACGCCGACCACCTGGAGAACTACGGCAACGACTTCGCGCGGGTGCAGGCCGCCTTCGCCGAGTTCCTGCAGCGCCTGCCGTTCTACGGCCTGGCGCTGCTGTGCATCGACGACCCGGAAGTCGCCGCGCTGGCGGCGAAGACGCCGCGCCACGTGATGAGCTACGGCATGAGCGGCAACGCCGACGTGCGCGCCGAGGACGTGGTGCAGGACGGCCCGCGCATGCGCTTCACGCTGCGCCTGCCGGAAGGTACCACCACGCCGGTGACGCTGGCCCTGCCGGGCCGCCACAACGTGCTCAACGCCCTGGCCGCAGCCGCGGTGGGCTGGCAGCTGGGCGTGCCGCCGGAGACGATCGCGCACGCGCTGGAGAACTTCGCCGGCATCGGCCGTCGTTTCAACGACCTGGGCGAGGTGACCACCGCCGGCGGCGCGCGCGTGCGCATCATCGACGACTACGGGCATCACCCGCGCGAGCTGGAGGCGGTGTTCGCCGCCGCCCGCGGGGGCTGGCCGGACCGCCGGCTGGTGGTGGCGTTCCAGCCGCACCGCTTCAGCCGCACCCGCGACCAGTTCGATGCCTTCGCGGCGGTGCTCAGCACCGTCGATGCGCTGGTGCTGAGCGAGGTCTACCCGGCAGGGGAGGCGCCGATTCCCGGTGCCGATTCCAAGGCGCTGGCGCGCGCGATCCGTGCGCGCGGCCGCAGCGAGCCGGTGGTGGTGCCGCAGGTGGCCGAGCTGGCGTCGGTGCTGCCCGACGTGCTGCAGGACGGCGACCTGCTGTTGATGATGGGGGCCGGCGACATCGGCTACGTGGCCCAGCAGATCGCCGGCGAAGGCTTCCAGGGAGGCAAGGCATGAGCGCGTTGCCCGCCCTCCGCCATTCCGATCCGGCGGTGTTCGGCCGCGTGGCGGTGCTGCTCGGCGGCACCTCCTCCGAGCGCGAGGTGTCGCTGGACTCCGGCCGCAACGTGCTGGAGGCGCTGCGCGCGCGCGGCGTCGACGCGCATGCGGTCGATGGCATCCCGGCGCTCGCGCAGGCGCTGGTCGAGAAGAAGTTCGACCGGGTATTCAACGTCCTGCACGGCCACAACGGCGGCGGCGAGGACGGCATCGTGCAAGGCCTGATGGAGGCCTTCGGCGTGCCGTACACCGGCTCAGACGTGCTCGGTTCGGCGTTGAGCATGGACAAGGTGCGCACCAAGCAGGTGTGGCTGTCGCTGGGCCTGCCGACGCCGCGCTACACGGCGCTGGCCGCGGGCGCGAGCCCGGAGGAAGTGCGTTCGGCCGCCGCCGGCCTCGGCCTGCCGGTGATCGTCAAGCCGGCCAACGAGGGCTCCAGCGTCGGCGTGAGCCGCGTGTTCGACGGCGCCCAGCTCGGCGAGGCCGTCGCGCTGGCCGCGCGCTACGACGGCGAGCTGCTGATGGAGCAACTGGTCGAAGGCGACGAGCTGACCGTCGCCATCCTCGGCGACCTCGCGCTGCCGTCGATCCGGATTGTGCCCAAGGGCCAGTGGTACGACTACAACGCCAAGTACATCGCCGAGGACACCCAATACCTGTGTCCCGGCCTCGATGGCGCGGCCGAAGCCGAGATCGGCCGCATCGCGCTGGCCGCGTTCCGCGCCGCCGGCTGCCGTGGCTGGGGCCGCGTCGACGTGATGCGCGACCGCGCCAGCGGCGCGTTCTACCTGCTGGAGGTCAACACCGCGCCGGGCATGACCAGCCACTCGCTGGTGCCCAAGGCCGCGCGCCAGCTCGGCGTGTCGTTCGAGGAACTGGTCTGGCGCGTGCTGGAGATGACGCTGGAGGACGCGGCCTGATGCTCAACGCCTCGCTGCGCATCCTGGCATGGCTGCTCGCGGTGGCGCTGGTCGCGCTGCCGGTGGTGGCCGTGCTCAACGGCTGGGTCGGCGCCGAGCGCTGGCCGTTGAGCCGCTTGCGCGTGACCGGGGATTTCAAGCGCATCTCGCCGGAGCAGCTGCGCGCCGTGGTGCTGCCGTATGCGAAGTCGGGCTTCTTCGCGGTTAAGCTGCAGGACGCGCAGGACGCGATCGAGCGCTTGCCGTGGGTGGAGAGCGCGCAGGTGCGCAAGAGCTGGCCGGACGTGCTGGAAGTGCGCGTGGTCGAGCACAAGCCTTTCGCGCGCTGGGGCGCCGACCGGATGCTGTCCGAGCAGGGGCGGCTGTTCCCGGTGCCGCCGCGCCTGAAGGACCTCGAGCTGCCGCAGCTGGACGGACCGGACGGCAAGACCGCCGAGGTGGTCGCGCTCTACAACGAATCGCGCGCGCTGTTCGCGCCGGCGGGCCTCGACGTGAAGCGGCTGGCGCTGGACGCGCGCGGCAGCTGGTCGCTCGGCCTGAGCAACGACGTGCAGGTGGTGGTCGGGCGCGACGACGCCAAGGCGCGCCTGCAGCGCTTCGCGCGCGTGCTGCCGCAACTGGCCGATCCGGCCCAGCCGATCGTGCGCGCCGACCTCCGCTACACCAACGGCTTCACGGTGGAGAGGCAGGCAGTGGGGGCTCGGGATTCGGGATCGGAAAAGGCGACGCCCCGAAGCGCCGCGTCCTACGGCCCGGTCCCCGCCATCGGCAATCCACTCCTCGCGAATCCCCAATCCAGAATCCCGAATCCCGGCTCCAGAACATGAACCGCAAAGGCGACAAATCCCTCATCGTCGGACTCGACATCGGCACCTCCAAGGTGACCGCGCTGGTCGGCGAGTACTCGCCGGGCAATCCGATCGAGGTGATCGGCATCGGCACGCACGAATCGCGCGGCCTCAAGCGCGGCGTGGTCGTGGACATCGAGTCCACCGTGCAATCGATCCAGCGCGCGGTCGAGGAAGCCGAACTGATGGCCGGCTGCGAGATCCGCTCGGTCTACGCCTCGATCTCCGGCAACCACGTGCAGTGCCGCAACTCGCAGGGCATCCAGCCGATCCGCGACGGCGAGGTCACCTGGAACGACCTGGAGCGCGTGCTGGAGGCCGCCAAGGCGGTGGCGATCCCGGCCGACCAGCGCATCCTGCACGCGATCCCGCGCGAGTACGTGCTGGACGACTCGCAGGAAGGCATCCGCAACCCGGTCGGCATGACCGGCGTGCGCCTGGAAGTGCACGCGCACCTGGTGACCTGCGCGCAGTCGGCGGCGGCCAACATCAGCAAGTGCGTGCAGAAGTGCGGCCTGCAGGTCGACGACCTGGTGCTGTCCTCGCTGGCGTCCTCGGTGGCGGTGCTGACCGCCGACGAGCGCGAGCTGGGCGTGGTGCTGGTCGACATCGGCGCCGGCACCACCGACATCACCGTGTACGTGCAGGGCGCGATCAGCCATACCGCCTCGCTGCCGATCGCCGGCGACCACGTCACCAACGACATCGCGCACATGCTGCGCACGCCCACGCCGGAAGCCGAGCAGATCAAGGTGCGCTACGCCTGCGCGCTGGCGCAGCTGGCCACCGCGGAGGAAAGCATCCAGGTGCCGTCGGTCGGCGACCGGCCGCCGCGGCGGATGCCGCGCGCCTCGCTCGCGCAGGCGGTGCAGGGGCGTTACGAGGAGATCTTCGAGATGGTGCAGGCCGAACTGCGCCGCTCGGGCTTCGAGGAACTGGTGCGCGCCGGCATGGTGCTCACCGGCGGCGCCTCGAAGATGGAAGGCGTGGTCGAGCTGGCCGAGGAAATGCTGCAGATGCCGGTGCGCGTGGGCATCCCGCAGCACGTCACCGGCTTGGGCGAAGTGGTCGGCAACCCGGTCCACGCCACCGGCGTCGGCCTGCTGCTGATGGGCAGCCAGATCGAGCACCCGCGCCGCCCGTCGATCCCGACCGGGCGCGCCGGCAGTTTGTTCAAGAAGTTGCGGAACTGGTATCGCGGCGAGTTCTGAGGGCCGGGATTCGTGATTGGTGATTCGTAAGGGCAAAAGCAAGAGCAAGAGCAGGGCAAGCGTTGTAGCAGGGCAGTAGAACAACCAACAAGAGAACGCCGGAATTTGTGGTGGTGCCGAAGTGATTCATCGAATCGCCAATCGCCAATCACGAATCACGGCTCCACCATAAAGAGGACAACGGACATGGCACATTTCGAACTGATCGAGAAGATGGCACCGAACGCGGTGATCAAGGTCGTCGGCGTCGGCGGCGGCGGCGGCAACGCCGTGGCGCACATGGTCAACAGCAGCGTGGAGGGCGTGGAGTTCATCACCGCCAACACCGACTCGCAGGCGATCAAGAACTGCGGCGCCAAGCTGCAGCTGCAGCTCGGCAGCAATGTCACCAAGGGCCTGGGCGCGGGCGCCAATCCGGAAGTCGGCCGCCAGGCCGCGCTGGAGGACCGCGAGCGCATCATGGACGCGCTGCAGGGCGCCGACATGGTGTTCATCACCGCCGGCATGGGCGGCGGCACCGGCACCGGCGCCGCGCCGGTGGTGGCGCAGCTGGCCAAGGAGATGGGCATCCTGACCGTGGCGGTGGTGACCAAGCCGTTCCCGTTCGAGGGCCGTCGCCGCATGCAGGTCGCGCTGAAGGGCATCGAGGAGCTGAGCCAGCACTGCGACTCGCTGATCACGATCCCGAACGAGAAGCTGATCACCGTGCTCGGCCGCAACGCCACGATGATCCAGGCGTTCCGCGCCGCCAACGACGTGCTGCAGGGCGCCGTGCAGGGCATCGCCGACCTGATCGTGCGCCCGGGCCTGATCAACGTGGACTTCGCCGACGTGCGCACCGTGATGAGCGAGATGGGCCTGGCGATGATGGGCACCGGCTCGGCGCGCGGCGACGACCGCGCCCAGGCCGCGGCCGAGGCGGCGATCCAGAACCCGCTGCTGGACGACGTCAACCTGGCCGGCGCCAACGGCATCCTGGTCAACATCACCGCCGGCCCGGACTTCACCATGGCCGAGTTCGACGAGATCGGCCGCACCGTCGAGGGCTTCGCCTCCGAGGACGCGACCGTGGTGGTCGGCACCGTGCTGGACCCGGACATGCAGGACGAGGTCCGCGTGACCGTGGTCGCCACCGGCCTGAACCGCGCGGTGTCGCGCCAGTCGCAGCGCCCGGGCGAGCGCGCCCCGATCAAGCTGGTGCGCAACGCCACCACCGGCCAGGCCGAGTTCGGCGACTACGACAACGGCGGCGACGCGGTTTCGCGCGCGGTGGGCGGTTCGATGGGCCTGGGCCTGCGCCGTCCGAGCAGCGACACGGCGGCCGCCTCGTCGTCCTCGCTGGCCTCGACCGTGCCGACCGCGGAACTGCCGAGCGACTACCTGGACATCCCTGCCTTCCTGCGCCGCCAGGCCGACTGAGGCCATCCATGGCGATGCATGGCGACTTCGGAGCGTCCGGCCTGGCCGTCCCCGGTCGGGCGCCCACCGCCGCGCGAAGCAGTCCTTCGCAGGCGCGGCGGCGGGTCCTGCGCCGCCAGGCCGACTGAGCGGACTCTTCCTCCCATGGGGAGGAGGAGGACGCGAAGCGTTGGAGGGGGTACGGGCGTGGCCTTGCGCGGTTGGATGGCGCAAGGGCTTGTCCGGGCCCCCGACCCCGCCCCTCTCCGGGGAGGGGGCTTGAACGTGGTGTGGGGCCTTGTCCACCCCGCGCCGCGGCACCATCATCTTGTGAGTCCCTCACAAGAGCCGGCCCTCGTGCCGGGTCCTCTTTCTGCCGGGCCCCAAAGGGCCCGGCAGGTTTTGCCGACCGCGCCACGACGAGTGATACGGCAGCAATCCGGACCTGCTAAATGTTAAGATTCGGCTAATTCGGCGCCCTCGCACCCGGTTCAGCTCCCGTCTGCACCTGTCCTTCACACTCCCGGTCATGACCCAGCAACGCACCCTGAAGAACACGATTCGTGCCACCGGCATCGGCCTGCACAGCGGCAACAAGGTCTACATGACCCTGCGACCTGCGCCGGCCAACCATGGCATCGTGTTCCGCCGCGTCGACCTGGATCCGGTGGTGGAGGTCCCCGCGAGCGGCGAGCTGGTGACCGAGGTGACCCTGTGCACCGGCCTGACCTGCAACGGCGCCAAGATCCAGACCGTCGAGCACCTGATGTCGGCCTTCGCCGGCCTCGGCATCGACAACGCGATCGTGGAGCTGTCCTCGGCCGAGTTGCCGATCATGGACGGGTCTTCCGGGCCGTTCGTGTTCCTGCTGCAGTCCGCCGGCATCGTCGAGCAGGACGCGGCCAAGCGCTTCATCCGCATCAAGCAGCCGATCGAAGTGCGCGACGGCGACAAGATCGCCCGTTTCGAGCCTTACGACGGCTACAAGCTCGGTTTCACCATCGAGTTCGACCACCCGATGATCCCGGCGCGCCAGTCGCGCCAGGAGATCGAGTTCTCCACCGCGGCCTACATCAAGGAAATCTCGCGCGCCCGCACCTTCGGCTTCATGCGCGACCTGGAGTACATGCGCGAGCGCAACCTCGGCCTGGGCGGCTCGATGGACAACGCGATCGTGCTCGACGAGTTCCGCGTGCTCAACGAGGACGGCCTGCGCTACGCCGACGAATTCGTGCGCCACAAGATCCTCGACGCGATCGGCGACCTGTACCTCGCCGGCGGCCCGATCCTGGGGCACTACGAGGGCTTCAAGTCCGGCCACGCGCTCAACAACAAGCTGGTGCGGGCGCTGCTGGCCGAGCAGTCGGCCTGGGAGTGGGTGAGCTTCCCCGAGGGTTCGGCGCCGCCGCCGGTGGTCTACGCCTCGCCCGCCTACGCCTGAGTCGCCCGGCGGGAGGGGCGCCGTCCCGAAACGTGAACCCCGTCGGCCCCATAGGCTGAATTTAACGTTTTCTTAATTTTCATCTAACGATTGCCCGCGCCAAGGCGGCTAGGATGCGTCCGGTCGCGTGCGGGCTTTTTGCATTCCCTTCACGCGCGAAGCCGGCTCCCGGAGCCGGGGACGTCAGCGCTTCTTGGCGAGTCCTTCGCGAGAGCCCGCACTTCCACGTGCGGGGGACTCCCGGGTCGGCGCGACATCCTGCAAGGAAGCCAATGCGTCGCGCAGTCCTCTCTGCGTGGCCTCGGAAATCGGTTGTGACCGGTGTGGATCCTGTTGCGTTGGGGAACGCAGCGCAGCGGTCGCGGTCTTGATGGTCACTCGCGTGACCTTCAGCCCGATGGAGTGGGCGGCATCGATGAGCTGGTGTTCGGCGAGCCGCAACTTGGCGTGCCAGACCGGGGATTCGACGAGAAAAACGAGCTGTCCGTCCTTCACGTTGGCCAGCCGGCAACGATTGGCGAGCGAAGGCGGCAGATGGGGGCGCAACTGCCGATCCAGCGCATCAAGCCACAGGGCTCTGCGCAGGGGATCGCCAGACTTTTCCGCCAGCGCGGCCTCGAGGGCCGGCCGGGGGGGAGAGTTGGGTGTGCTGGAGTTCGGCTTTGACATGACAACGCAGATGGCTTTGAAGAAGATCGTAATCAAATCCAGGGAAACCGGTGGGCAGCGCCTCGTGCGGCGGCTCCAGGGTTTCGCCGAGAACCGCCCGCTCGTGGTGCTGGGCACCGTGCTGGGCGTGGGCCTGCTGGCCGGGATCGGCAGCAGTGTCGCAGTGGGCATGGTGGACAATTCCCGCCTGCAGGCCAAGGTCGAGCAGCAACAGGCCGAGCTGGCGAAGGTGCGGCGCGAGTCGCAGGCCGAGGTCAACGCGCTCGCCGCGCGGCTCGGCGAGCTGCAGGCCCAGGCCAACCGCCTCAACGCGCTGGGCCAGCGCCTGACCGAGATGGGCCAGCTCAAGGACGGCGAGTTCGACTTCGAGGATCCGGTCGGCGTCGGTGGCGGCGACGAGCCGATGCAGGACATGCCGGCCCAGGACCTCAAGCAGTCTCTAGGGCAACTCGAGCAGCAGTTCTCCACCTCGGGCAAGCAACTGAACGTGCTGGCGTCGCTGATGTTCGACCACCAGCTGGAGCAGAACGCGGTACCGTCGCGCACGCCGATCAAGAACAGCTACATCACCTCCGGCTTCGGCCGGCGCGCCGATCCGTTCAGCGGCGGCGCGGCCGAGCACAAGGGCATCGACTTCCACGCCAACGTCGGCGACCCGGTGCTGGCGGTGGCCGATGGCGTGGTCAGCTTTTCCGGCGTCCGCAGCGGCTACGGCAACGTGGTCGAGGTCGATCACGGCAATGGCTACGTGACCCGCTACGCGCACAATTCGCGGCTGGTGGTGAAGGTCGGCGACCTGGTGCGCGCCGGCCAGCAGATCGCCAAGGCCGGGTCGACCGGCCGTTCCACCGGCGCGCACGTGCATTTCGAGGTATGGAAGGACGGGCGGGTGATGAACCCGCGCAAGTTCCTGGGCGACAGCACCACGCCGGTCGGGCGCAGCGGCCGCGGCTGAGCCTCGTCCCGCCCGGCGACGGGCCCGGCGCTCCCGGGATCGCCGGTGATGCGGGCTTGAATCACCCGGGGCCGCCCCAAGCTACAATGAGGCGTTGCCAGAGACAGGGCGCATTGCGCCCTGTTTCGTTTACGGCGCTCGGGTCCAGGGGAGCCGGCGCCGGTCGAACCGTTCCTTTTCAACCGGTTTATTCAATGATCAACAGCCTGCTTACCCGCGTCTTCGGCAGTCGCAACGAACGCCTGCTCCGCCAGCTCAACCGGATCGTCGCCAAGATCAATGCCCTCGAGCCGGAGCTGGAGAAGCTCTCCGATGCGGAGTTGCAGGCCAAGACCCCCGAGTTCAGGCAGCGCATCGCCGGCGGCGAGACCTTGGACAAGGTGCTGCCCGAGGCCTTCGCGGTCTGCCGCGAGGCCAGCAAGCGCGTGCTCGGCATGCGCCACTACGACGTGCAGCTGATCGGCGGCATGGTGCTGCACCTGGGCAAGATCGCCGAAATGCGCACCGGCGAGGGCAAGACCCTGGTGGCGACGCTGCCGGTGTACCTCAACGCCCTGGAAGACAAGGGCGTGCACGTGGTCACCGTCAACGACTACCTGGCCCGCCGCGACGCCGCGCAGATGGGCAAGCTGTACAACTGGCTGGGCCTGAGCGTGGGCGTGGTCTACCCGGGCATGCCGCACAGCGACAAGCATGCCGCCTACGCGGCCGACATCACCTACGGCACCAACAACGAGTTCGGCTTCGACTACCTGCGCGACAACATGGCGCTGTCCAAGGCCGACCGCTACCAGCGCGGCCTGCACTACGCCATCGTCGACGAGGTGGACTCGATCCTGATCGACGAGGCGCGCACCCCGCTGATCATCTCCGGCCCGGCCGACGAATCGCCGGAGCTGTACATCCGCGTCAACCGGATCGTGCCGCAACTGACCCGCCAGGCCGAGGAAGAAGGCGAGGGCGACTACTGGGTGGACGAGAAGTCCAAGCAGGTGCACCTGTCGGAAGCCGGCATGGAGCGCGCCGAGGAGCTGCTGCGCCAGGCCGGCATCATCGGCGGCGACGCCGAGGGGCTGTACGCGGCGCAGAACCTGAGCGTGGTCCACCACCTCAACGCGGCGCTGCGTGCCCATGCGATCTACCAGCGCGACGTGGACTACATCGTGCGCGACGGCGAGGTGGTGATCGTCGACGAGTTCACCGGCCGCACGCTGCCGGGCCGGCGCTGGTCCGACGGCCTGCACCAGGCCGTGGAGGCGAAGGAAGGCGTGCCCGTGCAGCGCGAGAACCAGACGCTGGCGAGCATCACCTTCCAGAACCTGTTCCGCATGTACAAGAAGCTGTCCGGCATGACCGGCACGGCCGACACGGAAGCCTACGAGTTCCAGAGCATCTACGGCCTGGAAGTGGTGGTGATCCCGACCAACAAGCCGACCATCCGCAAGGACTATCCGGACCAGGTGTTCCTCAACCGCAAGGGCAAGTTCAACGCGGTGCTGGCGGACATCGAGGATTGCGCCAAGCGCGGCCAGCCCGTGCTGGTCGGCACCACCTCGATCGAGACCTCGGAGATGCTGTCCGAGCACCTGCGCAAGGCCGGCGTGAAGCACGAGGTGCTCAACGCCAAGCAGCACGAGCGCGAGGCGACCATCGTCGCCAACGCCGGCCTGCCCGGCGCGGTGACGATCGCCACCAACATGGCCGGCCGCGGTACCGACATCGTGCTCGGCGGTTCACTGGAAGCGGAGCTGCAGGCGCTGGGCCCGGACGCCAACGAGGACCAGCGCTTCCGCGCCAAGACCGAATGGCAGCGCCGCCACGAAGCGGTCAAGGCCGCCGGCGGCCTGCACATCGTGGGTACCGAGCGGCACGAGTCGCGGCGCATCGACAACCAGCTGCGCGGCCGTTCCGGCCGCCAGGGCGACCCGGGTTCGTCGCGCTTCTACCTGTCGCTGGAAGACAACCTGATGCGCATCTTCGCCTCCGACTGGGTGCAGAAGGCGATGCGCATGATGGGCATGAAGGAAGACGACGTCATCGAGGACCGCCTGGTCAGCCGCCAGATCGAGAAGGCCCAGCGCAAGGTCGAGGCGCACAACTTCGACATCCGCAAGAACCTGCTCGACTTCGACGATGTCAACAACGACCAGCGCAAGGTGATCTACGCCCAGCGCGACGAACTGCTGGACGCCGAGTCGGTCAAGGAGAACATCGACGGCATCCGCACCGACGTGGTCTACGACCTGGTCGCGCGTTTCGTGCCGCCGAACTCGGTGGACGAGCAGTGGGACCTGCCGGGCCTGGAGGCCACGCTGGAGGCGGAACTGGGCGTGCAGATGCCGCTGGTGAAGATCGCCGCGGAGCACGAGGAACTGGACGCCGAGCAGATCGCCGAGAAGGTGCAGGAAGCGGTGGCCAGCCACTTCGCCGAGAAGGAGGCCGCGGTCGGCGCCGAGACCATGCGCGCGCTGGAGAAGCACGTGATGCTGACCGTGCTCGACCAGGGCTGGAAGGAACACCTGGCCAAGATGGACTACCTGCGCCAGGGCATCTACCTGCGCGGCTACGCGCAGAAGCAGCCCAAGCAGGAGTACAAGAAGGAAGCCTTCGAGCTGTTCTCGGAGATGCTGGAGAACGTCAAGCGCGAGGTGGTGAACCTGCTGGCGCGCGTGCGCATCCGCAGCGAGGAGGAGGTGGCCGCGCTGGAGGAGCAGGAGCGTCGCCAGGCCGAGGCGCGCCTGCTGGCCTCGCAGTTCCAGCACCAGGAGGCGGGTGGCTACGGCGCCGACGAGGAGGCCGCCGAGGTGGCCGGCCGCGGTCCCGGTGCGGGCGCGGTCGCCCAGGTCGTCCGCGAGGCGCCGAAGGTCGGCCGCAACGATCCGTGCCCGTGCGGCAGCGGCAAGAAGTACAAGCACTGCCACGGCCAGCTCAGCTGACGCTGAGCTGACCGTGGCGCAGCCCGTGAAACGGGCTGCGCACCCGGAATCCGCTACGCGGATTCCGGGCTCGCGGTCTTACCTCCGATCCCCCGCGGCTGTCGCCGCGCCCCCTTACCAAGGGGGCTCTCCTCCAGATGTATCTACTCGTCATCCTCGCGCAGACGGGGGTGAGGACGGGCTGCTTGCGAGCCACTGGCTCGCGCCCGGCCGAACGCCCTCGCACTGTGCGCGAGGGCCGGGGATCGCAGATCCAGGGACTTTCGTGCCAGCCACGGCTTCTGCCCGCGGGATCGGCATGGGCCCGCTGTCCGCCGGTCCGAACCGGAACGAAACGGTCGGCTATTGCCCGCCGGCGCCCCGGCACGGCAAAGTCCATGCATGCCTGAACCTCTCAGATCGATCCATGTCGTGGCCGGCGTCATCCAGGACGCGCGCGGCCGCATCCTGCTGGCACGCCGTACCGAGACCCGGGACATGCCGGGGCTGTGGGAATTCCCCGGCGGCAAGCGCGAGCCGGGCGAGAGCTCGGAAGATGCGCTGGTGCGCGAACTGCAGGAGGAACTGGGCATCGAGGCCCAGGTCGGCGAGTGGCTGATGGAAGTGCCGCAACTGTATCCGGACAAGCGCCTGCGCCTGGAAGTGCGGCGCATCGACGGCTGGAAGGGCCAGCCGCGCGGGCGCGAAGGGCAGGCGCTGACCTGGGTGAGCCCGGAGAAGCTCGAGCGCTACTCGATGCCGCCGGCGGACCTGCCTGTGGTCGCGATGCTGCGCCAGCCGGAGCACTACCTGGTCACGCCCGAACCCGGCGCGGACGAGGAGCGCTGGCTAGAGCGCGTCGGGCAGTTGCTGCGCGCGGGCGTCCGGCGCATGCACCTGTGCACGCGCGGGCGCGATCACGCGCGCCGGGCGCATCTGGTCGAGCGGGTGTTGGCGCAGCGGGGGCGCAACCCGGTGCAGCTCCTGCTCGAGGGCGACATCGCGCTGGCCCGCGAGCTGGGGATCGGCGTGCATCTCGATGCCATGCAGCTGGGGGCCCTCGACGGACGGCCGCTGCCGGCCGGACAGCCGGTCGCCGCGTCCTGCCACGATTTGCCCAGCCTGCAGCAGGCGCAGCGGATCGGGTGCGACTTCGCGGTGTTGGGGCCGGTGCTTTCCAGCGTGTCCGCGCCGGCGGCGCCGTTCGGCTGGGAAGCGTTCGAGGCGATGCGGGAGAAGGTGTCGCTGCCGATCTACGCGGGCGGCGGATTGCATCCGTCGCACCTGGCCGAGGCGCGGCGGCATGGGGCGCAGGGGATTGCGGCGCTGCGGTCGCTCTGGGCGGGGTGAGGGATGGAGCGGCCGGGCTGGCGAGGCCGATGGGCAACCGTCCAGGCCGCCCGGGCAAGGCGACCGCGTGAGGCGTCGGCCGTCATCCGTATGGCGCGATCCTCCTAGGCCGAGAATCCATGCGGTGCGGCCGCGAAGCCCACGGCGACCGCGCCCTTGCCGACGTTGACCATGCCGGTCAGGCTCATCACGCTCTCGAACAGTTCGACCTCCTTTTCCGCGCAGGCGTCGCGCAATGCGGCGTAGCCGGGCAGGGCGCGCAGTTCTTGGAGTTCGCCGCCATAGCCGACGCATACGGTCGGCGTCATCAGGCCCTCGCGTACCTTGCGGGCGGTGAACTCGAACATCTTCTGCACCGAAGGTTCGAAGCCTTTCAGCTTGGCCACCGGTTCGGTCACGCCGCGGTACGCGCGCAGCACCGGCTTGATGTCCAGCGCGCTGCCGAGCGCGGCGCTGATCAGGCCGACGCTGCGGTCGCCCTTGGCGCGGGCCCGCGCGCGCAGGTAGTACAGGTCGCGCGGGATCATGTAGCCATAGGTGTTCTCGGCCAACTGCTCGATGCGCGTGCGGATCTGCGCGACGCTGGCGTCCTGCGCGCGCAGGCGCGCCGCTTCCACGGCGGTGACGCCCTGGCCGGCGAACAGGTTGAGCGTGTCGATCACCCGCAACGCGAACGGCGAGTTGTAGCCGGCCGACTGCCGCACCGGCTTGTAGTCGTTGAGGATCGCGAAGCTGGCCTGGGTCGCGTTGTCGAAGATCTGGCTGCGCAGCTTGGAGATGGTCAGGCAGAACACGTGGTCGTAGTCGATGACCAGCCGCTCCAGGAACAGGTCGCGGATCTGGCTGACCGAGAACGGCGTGGTTTCGGCTTCGTGGCCGCGCTCGGCGACGTGGGCGCGCAGGAACTCCAGCGTGGCCTCCTCGTCGCGATGGTCGGCCAGTACCGCCTCGCCGATCCGCACGGTGATCGGCAGGACGACGATGTTGTTCTTCTGGATGAAGTCCTGTGGCAGATCGCAGGCAGAATCCACCACGATTCCGATACGCATCGTTGCCCCCTCCGGCTGCTGCGTCCCAATTCGAGTGTGAAAGCTATCGCAAAAATGCCGGGCCGCGTAGCGGCTTGGCCTATCCTCCGCGGCGGATGCCCTCCGGCAGCGTGGCCAGCCTCGCCATCGGCTCGCGCGCCAGGTACTCGGGATCGGCCAGCACCGTCTCGATCAGGCCGTGCGCGTCGTTGCCCCAGAACAGCTCCCCGCCGATGGCCAGGGTGGGCACGCCGAACACGCCGGCGGCGAGGGCGGCCTCGGTATTGGCGCGCAGTTGCGCCTTCACCTCCGGCGCGGCGATCGCCGCTTCCGGGTCGGTGACCCCCAGCACCTCGGCCACCGGGGCGAGCGCGGCGGCGCTGTCGCCGGGATAGCCGTTGCGCCATATCCAGTCGAAGATCGCATCGACCGCCTGGGCGTGCCCGCCGACCGCGATGCACAGGCGCAGGGCCGGGAGCGGATTGAACGGATGCGCCGGCGGGAAGCGCAGCAGCACGTCGTCCTGCTCGGCCTGCCATTGCACGCGGCGGTAGGTGAAAAGCCGCTTGCCGGGAATCTCGGCCGGGCCCCGGATGCCGGTCGCTTCCAGCACCGCGCCGAGCAGGATCGGGACCGGCTGCACCTGGGCCGCCTGCGGCATGCGCTGCAGCTTCTGCCAATGCAGGTAGGCGAACGGCGAAACGAAGTCGAAGTACCAGGGGAGCTGCATGGTGGTCCTCCTTGGAGCTTTCGCGGCGCCGGGGACGATGGGCCGTGGTTCCCGCGCGAGCGGGCTCATGGATCCGGCCGTTGCCCGGCCTGCAAGCGATGTCCCGTTCCCGCTCCGGCGGGCACGACGAGGCAGGTGCAGGTTCCCGGAAAGGGGCGGAAACGGACGCTGGATCCTTCCCGATTATCCACGCCGCGACCCGAAGTACGAAGCCGCGCACGCAGGATGCGACGACTGTGCCTCGCTATTTCGGAACCGGCATAGGGCGCGGCGTAATCGTGATGAATGCTGCGGTGCACAGGCTGCTACGGTCGCCCACGGCTGCGGTCCGATGGCCGCGGCCGGCGGCAGGAGCCGCCCGGACCTGGGCAGGATGCCATCTCGGGAGGGCACCACATGCAACGCGCCAGTTCGAACCACGTGTCTCGCGATCGTTCCGCCGCACCGCCATCGCCGCGCCGCCGCTCGCGCGTCGTGCTGGCGCTGGCCTTGGCCGCGCTCGCGCCGGCCGCCTGGGCCGGGCCGTACAAGGTGTTCGGCAACCACTACGCCTGGGTCAACAACTTCAACGATCCCAACAACGTCATGCAAGGCTCGTTCGGTACCGGCAGCCTGCCCGAGATGACGGTGACCTTCAATTACTCCACCAACAATCTCTACGGCTACCCGGCCATCGTGCGCGGCTGGCACTACGACTGGAACCCGACCAGCGACACGCTGTTCCCGAAGCGGGTCTCGACCATCAACAGCATCCCGGTGACCTTCGGCTACCAGGCCGGCGGCACCAACCTCGGCGGCGACTTCGCCTACGACATGTTCTTCCGCTGGGACACCAACAAGGGCACGCCGCAGCTGGAGGTGATGATCTGGGGCGACCACAATTCGTGGCCGATCGGCACCCAGACCGGCACGCGCGTGATCAGCGCCGGCGGCCGCACCTTCGACCTGTGGGAGGGCTACAACAGCGGCGCCGGCTACTACGTCTATACCTTCATCCCGACCGGCACCGCCGGGCAGGCCAACCTGGCCACCAGCGGCAGCCTCAACCTGGACGTGAAGCCGTTCCTCAACTGGCTGCATGCCAACCGCTCGCAGGACGGGCGCTACAACAACTCCATGTACCTGCACGTGGTCGAGGCCGGTTTCGAGGTCGTGCGCGGCAACGGCTGGGCCTACTTCAACGCGACCATCAACGCGAACTGAGGCCGGGTGCGGCGGGCAGGGGCGATGCATCGCCTCCTGCCCGTCCGTACTCAACGCGGATACGAGCGCGGCAGCGAGCCCTGCCGGCGCAGGTAGCGGTCGCGCAGTTCGGTCTGGCGCGAGCGCATCGGGATGGCGCGGCCGCCGAGCCAGACCTGCTCGGCGTAATGGGCCACGTCGAGCGGATCGCCTTCCCACAGCACCAGGTCGGCCTGCTTGCCGACCGCGATGCTGCCGATGCGGTCGCCGACGCCGAAGATCTCCGCCGGCACCCGGGTCAGGCCGGCCAGGCCGTCGTCCCACGGCAGGCCGTTGGCGACGGCATTGCCGGCCAGCTGCCGCACCTTGCGCGCGTTGTGCGAACCGTCGCCGCCCTGGGTGAAGCTCACTTCCACGCCGGCGGCGCGCAGGCGCGCGGCGTTCTCCAGGGTCGCGCCGATCTGGTCGAAGTTGGACGGCAGGTCGGCCAGGGCTTCGACCAGTACCGGGACCTTGGCCTGGGCCAGCTGCGGGGCCAGCTTCCACGCCTCGCTGCCACCGGCGATGGCGATCCGCACCTTCTCGCGCTGCGCCCAGCGGAGGAGCTGGCGGATGTCGGCGGCGCGCTCGACCTGCACCACGATGCGGCCCTGGCCGGCGAGGTACTTCGCCAGCACCGCGCGGCCGGCCGGGGTGAGCAGGGCATGCGGCGAATCGGCCGGCACGCGGCCGCGCGCCTCGGCGACCAACTGGTCGAGCAGCATCCATTGCGCCGCGCGCGAGTTGCCGGTCAGTTCGGACGCATCCGCGCCCAGGCGCAGGAACAGCGCATGCGGGCCGATCGGATCGGCGCTGCCGTCCAGCCGCACCACGCCGCCCTGGCCGGCGATGAAGGCACCGGACGTCGTCGCGCCGAGCGCCGTGAAACCGATGCCTTCCACGCGCGCCACCGGCACCAGCACCGAATCCGGGTTGTAGGCGAGGGTGGCGTCGAACTCGGGGCGCATCGGCTGGTCGGCCAGTTTCAGGCCGCTGTCGACGGTGGCGTCCTCGCCGGAGACCTCCTCGATGCCGATCTCGGTGATGCCGCCGAACAAGGCCGGCGTCAGCGGCCGCCCCGCGGCCTCGACCACGCTGGCACCGGCCGGCGCGGCCAGGCCGTGGCCGATCGCGCGGATCGTGCCGCCCTGCACCAGCACGTCGGCATGCTGCAGCGTGCCTTGCGCGGTGGCGGTGTGCACGGTGGCGTCGCGGATCAGCACGTCTTGCGCGATAGCGTGGCCGGACCAGAACAGCGACAGCAGCAAGGCCGTTGTTCCCGCGAAGGCGGGAACCCAGCGGCCTCGCTTCTTCCGTTCTCCGGCAGGAAAACCGGGGCACGCCCCTGCATGCGAAGTCCACGGCGACGTCCCTGGGTTCCCGCCTTCGCAGGAACGACGGGCAGAAGCAATGCGGGCCAAGGCAAGGCGAGCGAAAGCAAGGCGAATCACGGCGCACCTCCCTGGCCCAGCATGAAGTCCGAGACCGGCTGCAAGCTCCGGTCGTGGCGGTCGTAGACCTGCGCACCGTCGATGTAGACCTTCTCGGCCAGCGCATACGAGCTGAACGGGCTGCCGTTCCACACCACGACGTCGCCCATCTTGCCCGGCTCCAGCGAACCGGTCTGCTTCTCGACGCCCAGCGCCTTGGCCGCGTTGAGGGTGATCCAGGCGATGGCGTGCTCGGGCGCGACCTGGAGCCCGGCGCGGCGCGCGCTGGCCATCGCCTTGGCCGCTTCCTGGTTGAGCCGCTGGATGCCTTCCTCCGAATCGGAATGCACGATCGCGCAGCTGTCGGCGGGGCGGTCGACCAGCGCGATGTTCTCCTGGATGCCGTCGAAGGCCTCCATCTTGAAGCCCCACCAGTCGGCCCACATCGCGCCGCAGATGCGTTCCTGCGCGAGCCGGTCGGCGATCTTGTACGCCTCCACCGCATGGTGGAACGCGGCGATGTGGAAGCCGAATTCCTTGGACAGGTCGATCATCGTCGCCATCTCGTCGGCGCGATAGCAGTGGATGTGCACGCGGATGTCGCCGTTGATCGCGCCGGCCAGCGTGTCCAGCTTGAGGTCGCGCTTGCCGCCGGTGTCGCCGCTGCTGTCGTCGTCGCCGCCGCGGCTCCACCAGTGGCGCTTGGCGGGCTGCTTCTTCGGTGCGTTCTTGCGCAGGTACTCGGCCGCATCGATGAAGGCGGCGCGATAGCCGGCGACGTTGCCCATGCGCGTGGCCGGGCCGCCCTTCTGGCCGTAGACGCGCTTGGGATTCTCGCCGCAGGCCATCTTCAGGCCCCACGGCGCGCCGGGGAACTTCATCGCCTGGTAGGTCGTGGCGGGCACGTTCTTCAGGGTCACGCCGCGCCCGCCGATCAGGTTGGCCGAGCCCGGCAGCACCTGCAGCGAGGTGATGCCGCCGGCCAGCGCGGTCAGGAAGCCGGGATCCTGCGGCCAGACCGAGTGCTCGGCCCAGACGTTGGGAGTGACCGGCGCGGTCATCTCGTTGCCGTCGCTGTGCGCCTTCACGCCGGGGCTGGGATAGACGCCCAGGTGCGAGTGCACGTCGATGATGCCCGGCGTCACCCACTTGCCCCTGCCGTCGACGCGGGCGGCGCCGGCGGGGGGCGGCAGGCCGCGGCCGACGGCCTGGACCTTGCCGTCGGCCAGCAGCACGTCGGCATCGTCCAGGCGCTGGCCGGTCCCGGTCAGCACGGTGGCGTGTTCGATCAGCACCGGGCCGGAGGCGAGCGGCGCGTAGGTGCTGGGATAGGGATCGGCGACGAAGCGCGAGGCCGCGGCCGCGGGCCCGCACAGCAGGACGCCGGCCAGGCCGGCGAGCAGGAAGTGGCGCATCAGGTTTTTCCCCGGATGGATTGCGTGCAGCAGCCACGACGCTAGCCGGCGCGGGGCGGGCTTGCCAAGCCCCATAGGTCACGCCCCCGGCCCGCCGTGACGCGGCGCAGCGGGTGCCCTTGACCGGGAACGGGCATGCTGTGCGGCGGCCCGCACCTCCCGAGACCGCTCGATGAAACCCGCGGATACACGCAAGCACATCGCCTCCGTATGCGAGTTCTGGGAGCGCGCGGGGCCGGAGCGCTGGTTCTCGAAGAACGAGTCGTTCGACGCCAATTTCCGCCAGCATTTCCTCGAGCTGCATCACGCGGCCGCGCGCCGCGAATGCGAGCACTGGATGGACAGCGCCGACGGCGCGCTGGCGCTGATGATCCTGCTCGACCAGTTCCCGCGGAACTGCTTCCGCGGCGGCGCGCACGCCTATGCCACCGACGGCCTGGCGCGGCACTACGCGCGCCGCGCGATCGAGGCCGGCTACGACTACGAGGTCGCCCCTTCGCTGCGGATGTTCTTCTACCTGCCGTTCGAGCACAGCGAGGATCCGGCCGACCAGGCGCGTTCGGTCGAACTGCATCGCGCCCTGCCCGGCGAGGGCGCCGCCGAATGGGCGCTGCTGCACCGGGACATCATCGCGCGCTTCGGGCGCTTCCCGCACCGCAATGCGGCATTGGGGCGGGACACGACGCCGGAGGAGCAGCGCTTCCTCGACGAGGGCGGGTTCGCGGGTTGACCATCGTTGATGGCCGGCCTGGCGGGCTTTTGTGGGAGCGGCTGAAAAACCCCGCCGCTGCTGAAGCCGCTCCCACAAAAAGCAGGCGGCGGGCCCGAACGAAAAAACGCCGCTTTCGCGGCGTTTTTTCGCGGATCCAGCGCGTGGCTCAGTACTTCGGCACGCCGTTGTCCACCTCGTCGGACCAGGCGTCGATGCCGCCGGCGACGTTGTAGACGCGGGTGAAGCCCAGGCCGCGGAAGTGCTCGGCGGCCTGCAGGCTGCGGCCGCCGCGGTGGCACAGGAATGCCAGCGGGGTGTCCTTCGGCAGCCGTTCCAGCGCAGCGCGCTCCTCGCCGTCGAGCGTGCGGAACGGCGCGTTGACCGAGGCGATCGCGCGCTCGTCGGCCGGGCGCACGTCCACCAGCGTCAGCGTGCCGGCCTTGACCTGGTCGTCGGCGTCGCGCGGGGCCAGTTCCTGCACCGGCTTGGGCGCGTTCGGGTTGTCGATCGCCAGGCCGCGGCCGCGGATGTCGTCCACCCAGTCGATGGTGATGCCGTCGGCGCGCCGCGCGCTGGACGGGTCGAACTGCACGCGCAGGCCGTTGGACTCGGCGGCGATCGCCTTGGGATTTTCCGGCACCAGCTGGAAGTTGGGCTGGAAGCGCGCATCGATCGCCAGCTGCAGCGCCGCGCCCGGGGCGTCGGCGAGCGCGCCCTTGAGCATTTCCACCGCCGCCGGGGTGATGGTGATCGACGGCGGGGTCAGGTCCGGGGCGGCCACGCCCAGCAGCTGGCTCAGTTCGCCGCTCTCGTACATCTGCAGCATGATGTCGCTGCCGCCGACCAGCTCGCCGTCGATGTACAGCTGCGGGATCGTCGGCCAGTCGCCGTAGGCCTTGATGCCCTCGCGGATCTCCTGGTCGGCCAGCACGTTGACGTGGGCGTAGTCCACGCCCAGCTCGTTCAGCACGCCCACGGCCTTGGCCGAGAAGCCGCACTGCGGCATGTTCGGCTGGCCTTTCATGAACAGCACGACGCGGTTGGATTGCAGCAGCGATTCGATGCGCGAACGCAGGGCGGGGTCGAGGGACATCGTGGGGACCGTGGATCTTCTGGGAGACCGTCCATTCTACGCGCCATGCGAAGATGGGGCATGAGCTCTCCGGAAACACTGCATCGCGCCGCATTCCGCCCGCACTGGGGCTGGTGGCTGGCCGCCTCGCAGCTGGCGGTGGCGCTGCTGTGGTGGCGGTTCGGCTGGCCTGCGGGCGTGCCGGCCCTGCTGGGTTCGCACGTCTGCTTCGTCGCCGCGGTGTTCCTGCCCGGGGCCCGGCTGTACGCGCCGGTCGCGACCCGCCTGGCGGGGGCGGAGCCCCGGGTCTGGCTGACCATCGACGACGGGCCGTCCGACGACACGCTGGCGATGCTGGACCTGCTCGACCGGCATGGCGCCCGCGCCACTTTCTTCCTGGTCGGTGAGCGGGCCGCGCGGCGGCCGGAGCTGGTGCGCGAGATCGTCCGCCGCGGCCACGGCATCGGCAACCACAGCCATACCCATCCGCAGCGCTGGTTCTGGGCGCTGGGCCCGCGCCGGATGGCGGCCGAGATCGGCCAGGCCCAGCGCACGTTGCGCGACATCGCCGGGCAGGCCCCGCGCTGGTACCGCTCGGTGGTCGGCATGACCAATCCCTGGGTGGCGGCGCCGCTGCGCAGGCACGGACTGGTGCGGGTGGCCTGGAGCGCGCGCGGGTTCGACGGGGTGGCCTGCGACCCCCGGGCGGCCGTCGCGCGCATCGTGCGCGACCTGCGGCCCGGCGCGATCGTGCTGCTGCACGAGGGCATCGCCCGGGGCCACAACCTGGCGGTCCTGGAAGGCGTGCTGCGCGCACTGGACGAGCGCGGCCTGACGGCGGTGCTGCCGCGGGCGTGAGCCGGGCGCCAGGGCCGCCCGGCACGATGCCGGCGTTACGGCGTTACGCCGGTTCGGCGACGATCAGCCAGTTGTTGAACGGGGTATTGCCGTAGAGCGGGGTGAAGCGGGCGCGCAGCCCGGCGGCGTCGAGCTCGGCCTGCAGGCGCGCGCGCGTGGGAGGGCAGCGCGGGCGCTCCTGCATCCAGCCGGCCACGTGCGCCAGGACATCGCCGATGCGGCTGGTGCGGCCGCGCCGGCTGCCGTCGTCCAGCCCGCAGCGGATCACCAGGCGGGCGCCGGGCTCCAGCATCCGCGCGGTGTCGGCGATCAGCCCGGATTGCCCGGCCTCGGGCAGGTACTGCAGGACGTCGAGGATGGCCACGCTGCCGCGATGGCCGGGTGCGCCGTGCTTGAGGTCGAGCACCTCGAAACGGGCGCGCGGCAGGCCGCTCCGCTCGGCGATCCGGCGCGCGCGGCGGATCTTGGCGGCATCGATGTCCACGCCGCGATAGTCCAGCGCCTGCCCGTCGGCGCGCAGGGCGTGCGCGAGCAGGCCCAGGCCGCAGCCGAGATCGAGCAGCGGCGCGCGGGTGCCGCGCAGGGCCTCGAGCACGCCGGGATAGAGAGGATCGGTGCGCAGCTTGATGCGCGTGTAGTAGTAGTCGTAGCGGTTGCCCAGCGGATGCGCCGGCAGGAAGGCGCGGGCGATCGCCTGGGCTTGCGGCGGACTCAGCGGACGGACGGTGTCGCTCACGGTGCGTTTCGGGGCCGGCGGTGAGGTCAGCTTAGGGCACGCACGGCTTCAGGCAGCGTCAACGCGGTCCAGCCCGCGTACATCGCGGCGGACGGATGCAGCGCGTCGTCGACGAGCATGTCCGCTTCCTCGCCGTGCGCACGGCTGTAGGGCGTGATGTCGATGAAGGCGACGCCGCGCCCGGCGCAGGCCTGGCGCGCGACAGCGTTGAAGGCATCGATCTCGCGCCCGACCAGGGCCGCGTCGCGGCCTTGCGCGCGCGCGAACGGGGTGACGCCCCAGTCCGGGATCGACAGCACCAGCACGCGCTGCGGGCGTCCGGCCGCGAAGGCGATGGCGCGTTCGAGCAGCGCCGCGAACTGGACGCGGTACTCGTCGAGCGGGCGGCCGCGGTACTGGTTGTTGACGCCGACCAGCAGCGTCACCAATCCGAACGGCCCCTGCGGCGCGGCCGCATCGATGCCGGCTTCCAGCTCGTCCGTGGTCCAGCCGGTGGTCGCGACGATCTGCGGATCGTCCAGCGCGATGCCGCGGGCGCGTAGCGCCTGCGCCAACTGCACCGGCCAGCGGCCCGATTCCGGCACGCCTTCGCCGATGGTGTAGGAGTCGCCCAGGGCGAGGTAGCGATGGTTCATGTTCGGCGGGAACGGCGCGCAAGCGCGGCGCGGACAAGGCTGACGGGATGGAGGCCGAGCATACACAATCGCGGCATTCGTCCACCGAGGAGGCTTGCGATGAAACAGTGGCTGCTGCTGGGAGGCGCGATCCTGGCCGAAGTGGTGGCGACTAGTTCGCTCAAGGCCAGCGATGGCTTCCGCAATCCGCTGCCGTCGATCGTGGTGGTGGCCGGGTACGCGGCCGCCTTCTACCTGTTGTCGCTGACCCTGAAGACGATCCCGGTCGGCGTCGCCTACGCGATCTGGTCGGGGCTGGGCATCGTCCTGGTCGCGTTGATCGGCTGGCTGGCCTACGGGCAGAAGCTGGACCTGCCGGCGCTCGCCGGCATGGCGCTGATCGTCGCCGGCGTGCTGGTGATGAACCTGTTCTCCAAGGCCGGCGCGCATTGAGCCGCGGCCTGGCGGCTCCTTCCTGGGCCTGCGAACGGGACCGGGCTCAGGCCGCCGACTGCTTGCGCTTGAGCGGCACGACCTTGGTGTTGGCCTCGGCGCGGCGCGACAGGGCGCGGTCGATGCGCGCGAACACGTCGCGCATCACCGCCGGCTCCGGCAGCAGGGTCACCCGGAAATGGTTGCGGTAGGGCACGTTGAAGCTCGAGCCGGGCACCACCAGCACGCCTTCCTCGTTCATCAGCTCGAGTGCGAACTCGTGGTCGTCGAAGCCGCGCGCGGCATGGCCGACCACCGACGGGAACGCGTACAGCGCGCCGGCCGGGGCGACCAGCGACAGGTGCTCGCTGGCGGCGCAGGCCTCGATCACCGCGCGGCGGGTCTCGTACAGGCGCCCGCCCGGCGAGCACAGCGCGGTGATCGTGTCCGGTCCGTTGACCGCGGCCTCGATCGCGTACTGGCCCGGCACGTTGGCGCACAGGCGCAGCGCGCCGAGCAGGTCCATCGCGTTGCGCAGGTCGCCGATGCGGGCGATGTCGCCGGACAGCAGCGCCCAGCCCACGCGCCAGCCGCAGGCGCGGTGCACCTTGCTCAGGCCGCCGTAGGTGATGCACGGCACGTCGCCGGCCAGCGGCGCGACCGGCTGGAACCGCGCCCCGTCGTAGAGGATCTGGTCGTAGATCTCGTCGACCATCAGCAGCAGGTCGTGCTTGCGCGCGATGGCGACGATCTTCTCCAGCAGTTCGCGCGAGTAGCTGGCGCCGCTGGGGTTGTTCGGGTTGATCAGCACGATCGCGCGGGTGCGCTGCGAGACCAGGGTCTCGATCTGCACCGGGTCGGGCAGGAAGCCGTTCTCCGGCAGGCAGCTGTAGAACACCGGGCGGCCGTCGTTGAGGATGGTCGCGGCCGACCACAGCGGGTAGTCAGGCGAGGGCACCAGCACTTCGTCGCCCGGGTTGAGCAGGGCGCGCAGCGACAGGTCGATCAGCTCGGACACGCCGTTGCCGACGAAGATGCGGTCCGGATGGGCATCCGGGTGCTGGCGCTTGGCGTAGGCCGCGGCGATCGCCTCGCGCGCCACCGGCAGGCCCTGCTGGTGGGTGTACGGGTCGGTGCGGCCCATGTCGTCGGCGATCGCGCGCTGCAGGTGCTCGGGCGCGCGGAAACCGAAGTTGCCGGGATTGCCGATGTTGAGCTTGACCAGCTTGTGGCCCTGGGCCTCCAGCTCCCGGGCTCGCCGCGCCAGTTCGCCCCGGATCTCGTAGCGGACTTCGGACAGGCGTGCGCGGGTGGCGAGCGGCTTTTTCGGGGCGGACATGGAGGTGGGGGCCGTCTTGGCGTGGAACCGGCATGGTAGCGGAAATGCGCCGGGACTGAATGGCGGTTTTCCTTGCAGTTGCAACCACGTTCGGCCAATAGCCGGGGCCCCGGAGCCGGCCTGGGCGTGCGCGGCCCGGGGCCGTTCCCGGGCCGTCAGGACGCGCTGCTCGGGGAAAAAGCCAATTGGGGCGGCAGCGTCGCCGGTTCGAGCCGCTTCTCGATCCCGTGCTCGGTCCAGGTGCGGCGGCTGCGCCGGGTCTGCGCGCGCAGCTGGCGGTTGAAGGCGATGCTCTCCGCGGTGGCGTAGCCGCGCGGATGGTCCAGATGCAGGGCCACGGTGCGGTGGCGGATGCGCTTGCCGCGGACGCCGGCGTTGGCCAGGCGCTCGCCGAATTCGCGGTCCTGGCCGCCGTAGCGCATGCGTTCGTCGAAGCCGTTCACCGCCAGCAGGTCGTGCTTCCAGCCGGAGGCGCCGTGCCCGTTCCAGCTGGCGCGAGCCGGGCTCACCAGGTCGAGCAGCCAGCCCAGCCGCGGCCCGGCGGACAGCTTGAGATCGCGCCGCGAGGCCCGCATGCCGCGCTCCCGCAGCCAGCGCACGTCGAAGCAGCGGCCGCTGGCGATGTCCTGCGCGCCGATCGCGCGGCTCGTGTCCATCGGCAGCTTGTGGTAGCCGCCGGACAGGAAGCGCCCGGGTTCGCGCAGGCGCAGGTGGGTGGCGACGAAGTCGCGGCGCGGGATGCAGTCGCCATCGGTGAAGATCAGGTAATCGGCGTTGCTGGCGACGATCGCGCGGTTCAGCGCCTCGCACTTGCGGAAGCCGCGGTCCGGCTGCCACAGGTGCAGCACCGGGTACGGCAGGCCGGGCCGCAGTCGTTCGATCGTGGCCCGCGTTTCCTCGCCGCTGCCGTCGTCGGCCACGATCACCTCGAAGTCGAGCCGGCTCTGCGCGGCGAAGCCGAGCAGCACCTTCTCCAGCCACGCGGGCTGGTTGTAGGTGGTGAACACGATGGTGGCGGCGGGCACGTTCGGCATGGCGGAGGCTCGGCGGAAGGCGGTCGCGGCGGGTGGCCGCCACGAACGGAAACATGGCGGCGATACAGTGCGCGGGCATCCCCATGCCCGTGCCGCAGGGCACTCTGACGAGCCATCGCGACAATGCCGTTACGCGCACATGACCCCACGCCGATTTCCGCGACCGTGATCACCCGCGACGAGGCCGATCGCATCGCCGATTGCCTGGCTTCGCTGGCGTTCTGCGACGAGATCGTGGTGGTCGATTCCGGGTCGGGAGACGCCACGCGGGATATCGCCGAGCGCATGGGCGCGCGCGTGCTGGTGCGGCCGTTCGACGGATTCCGCAGCCAGAAACAGTTCGCGGTCGAGCAGGCCGCGCACGACTGGGTGCTGTGCGTGGACGCCGACGAGCGCATCGACGCGGTGCTGCGCGAGGCGATCCTGGCCGAGCGCGCGGCCGGCTTCGCACGCGCGGCCGGCTACCGTTTCGCGCGCAGGTCGTGGTACTTCGGCCGCTGGCTGCGCCACGGCAATGCCTATCCGGACCGCAAGTTGCGGCTGTTCGACCGCCGCCGCGGCGGTTGGCGGGGCGAACGCGAGGTGCACGAGAGCGCCAGCGTGGACGGGCCGGTGGCCACGTTGCCGGGCGACCTGCTGCACCTGCCGTTCCGTTCGTTCGAGCACCAGCTCGACAAGGGCCGGCGCTATGCGCAGATGATGGCCGAGCATGCGCATGCGCGCGGCAAGCGCGCGTCCTGGAGCAAGCTGGTGCTGGCGCCGGCATGGCGGTTCTGGCGGGGTTATCTGCTGCGCGGCGGCTTTCTGGATGGGCGAGCGGGATTGGTCTATGCGTACGTGACCGCGTTCACCGCGCGCCAGAAGGCGATCCGGTTGTGGGGATTGCAGGCGGGGGATGGGGGGAACGGTCCGGGTACATGATTCGCGCGTGGCGTGCGGCGCCTCCCGCCGAGGCGCGGCGCGTTCGCGCGGCCCTTTCGCCGCGGCGCCGTCTCCCTGCCGCCGTCCCGCGAAGCCGGGCCTGGCGACTTCCTCGCCCCATCCAGCCTGCGCCATCCCTCTATCGGTGCTCGCCTCGCTGGGCGTCGCGTCCAAGGGGCGGATTCCAGCCCAGGCTCGCTCGCCTCCGGGCGGCGGACCCGTAGAATCCCCGCCATGACCGATGCTTCTCCCGACTACCCCGAACTGCGCCGGATCGGCTGGCCCTGGATTGGCACGGCCGAGGACCCGGATTGGCAGGCGCTGTTCGAGGCGCATCCGCAGGCGTTGCCGGCACGGGTGGTCGAGCAGCATCGCTCCGGCTACGTGGTCGCCGATCGGGTCGATGCGGCGATCAAGGCCGAGTCGCTCCCGCAGTGGCAGTTGCCGCGCTTCCCTTCGCATGAGCGTGCCGCGGTCGGCGACTGGGTATTGATGGAGGGATCCCGGATCGTCGCGCTGCTGCCGCGGCGGAGCGCGATCAAGCGCGGCGCGGCCGGCGAGCATTACCACCAGCAGGTGATCGCGGCCAACATCGATACGGTGTTCATCGTCTGCGGGCTGGACGACGACTTCAATCCGCGCCGGATCGAGCGCTACCGCCTGCTGGTCGGCAGCGGCGGCGCCGAGCCGGTGGTGGTGCTGACCAAGGCCGACCGCAATGCCGATGTGCCCGGCGCGGTGGCGGCACTGATCGACCTGGCGGCGCAGGACGTGCCGGTGCGCGCCGTCAACGCCAAGGATCCGCACAGCGTGAGCGCGCTGCAGGCCTGGCTCGGGCCGGGCCGCACCGCGGTGCTGGTGGGATCGTCCGGCGCCGGCAAGTCGACCCTGACCAACACCTTGCTCGGCGTGGAGAAGATGCGCACCGGCGAGGTGCGCGAGAGCGATTCGCGCGGCCGCCACACCACCACGCACCGTGCGTTGATCGCGCTGCCGGACGGCGCCTGCCTGATCGACACGCCGGGCATGCGCGAGCTGAAGCCGACCGGCGAGGAAGACCTGGCCGAGGGCGGCTTCGCCGACATCGAGGCGCTGGCGGCGCAGTGCCGCTTCCGCGATTGCTCGCATCGCAGCGAGCCCGGCTGCGCGGTGCGCGCGGCGATCGAGGCGGGCCGGCTCGACCCGGCGCGGCTGGCGAACTACCTGAAGCTGCGCGACGAGGTCGCCGGAGCCGCCGGCAAGCTGGCGGTGCGGCTGGCGCAGAATGCGGCCGCGAAGGCGCCCGGCAAGCCCTCCGACAAGCGCTCCGGCGGACGGCGTGGACGGCGTTGAGATGATGACCGGGACCGACCGCGCCGTCGCGCATCACGCGGCGCTCGATGCGCGGTTGGTGCGCGCGGTGCGCGGGATCAAGCTGCTCAGCCTGACCAGCTGGCCGGCGTCGTTGCAGGCGCCGTTCCTGGAGAGCGTCGCGCGCGGTGCGCCCAGGCCACCGCAGGTGGCGTACCCGCGGCTGGATTTCGCCGATGCCCGCCGCGAGCTGGAGGCGATCGCCGCGGCGGCCGATCCGCAACACCCGCTCGGCCACTACCTGCGCGAGTCCGTGCGCAGCTGGGACCTGGCCGCGGCGTTGCTGGAGTCGCTCGGGACCGTGCAGGCGGCGCGCCATTCCGAACGGCTGTTCGGCGTGCCCGACGACCCGATGCCGGGCGAGGGCCCGACCACGCGCGAGGCGGCGCGGCATTTCATCCAGATCGCGCAGGAGCTGGATCGCGAGCTGCTGGCGCCTGAGGAGCAGGTGCCGGTATCGGCGACCGCGCTGGCCCTGCAACTGCAGAACGACCTGGACGATTTCTTCGAAGGGCGCGTGATCGCGGTCGAGCTGGACCCGGAGCTGATCGCCAAGGCCGCGGCCGGCCCGGAGCGCATCCGCTTGCGCAGCGGCGCCAGCTTCGGCGACTACGACCGTGCGCAGTTGTTCCACCACGAGGCGCTGGTGCACTCGCTGACCGGGCTCAACGGGCGCGAGCAGGCGAACCTGCCGAGCCTGGCGTTGTCGTCGCCGCGCGTGACCGCGACCCAGGAGGGGCTGGCGACCTTCGCCGAGCAGATCACCGGCAGCATCGATATCGAGCGGCTGAAGCGGATCAGCCTGCGCATCGAAGCGATCGCGCGGGCGCGCGAGGGTGCGGACTTCGTCGAGGTGTTCCGCTATTTCCTCGACGCGGGACAGAGCGAGGCCGAGAGTTTCGCGTCGGCGCAGCGGGTGTTCCGCGGCGTGCCGACCGGGGGCGGCGCGGCCTTCTGCAAGGACACGGTGTACCTGCGCGGGTTGGTGGCGGTGCACACGTTCTTCCGCCAGGCGCTGCAGCGCGACCGCTTGCCGCTGTGCCGTTGGCTGTTCGCCGGCAAGATGGCCCTGGAGGACGTTGAGCCGTTCGCGCCGTTGTTCGACGCGGGCGTATTGGCGCCGCCGCGGTGGCTGCCGCGCTGGGTGCTGCGCACCAGCGGATTGGCGGGGATGCTGGCGTTCTCGCTGTTCGCCAACCGGATCAGGATGGACCGGTTGGGACGCTTGCCCGGCGAGGACGAGGCCGGTTGAGCCCTCCGGCGCGTCCCCTTCGGGAGGCATCCCGGTCCCGGAGGCTCATCCCATGTACAGCCCGCCGTTGACCGCATAGTCGGCGCCGGTCACGTAGGCGGCCTCGTCGGACACCAGCCATGCGCACAGGCCGGCCACTTCCTCGGCCTTGCCGAGCCTGCGCACCGGCACCGAGCTGGCGAGCCGGTCGAGCACGTCCGGCGGGAAGCTGCTGATGGAAGCGCTGGCGATGTAGCCGGGCGAGATCGTGTTGACGGTCACCCCGCGCATCGCCACCTCCTGCGCCAGTGCGCGGGTGAAGCCGTGCATCGCCGCCTTGGCGGTGGCGTAGTTGACCTGGCCGATCTGCCCTTTGTGCGCGCTGACCGAGCCGATGTTGACGATGCGGCCCCAGCCGCGCGCGGCCATGCCGTCGATCACCTGCTTGGTGATGTTGAACAGCGAGTCGAGGTTGCTGGCGATCACCGCCCGCCAGTCCTCGCGGTTCATCTGCCGGAACAGCATGTCGCGACTGCCGCCGGCGTTGTTGACCAGCACGTCGATCTCGCCGACCTCCGCGCGCACCTTGTCGAAGGCGGCCACGGTGGACTCCCAGTCGGCGGCGTTGCCTTCGGAGGCGATGAAGTCGAAGCCGAGCTCGCGCTGCTCGCGCAGCCAGGCGGCCTTGCGCGGCGAGTTCGGGCCGCAGCCGGCGACCACGGTATGGCCGTTGCGGGCGAGCTTCTGGCAGATCGCGGTGCCGATGCTGCCCATGCCGCTGGTGACGTAGGCGATGCGGAGGGTCATGGTGTCGTTCCTCGGGAGTGGACGCGGGCGGACAGTGGGGGGAGGGCTCAGGCCGCGAGCGGGTACAGCGCGAACAACAGGCTGCCGGCCATCAGCAGCAGCGAGATCAGCACCGCCCATTTCAGGGTGAAGCGCTGGTGGTCGGCGAAATCGACCTTGGCCAGGCCGCACAGCAGGTAGGTGGACGGCACCAGCGGGCTGAGCAGGTGCACCGGCTGGCCGGCCAGCGAGGCGCGCGCCATCTCGACCGGGGTTATGCCGTAGTGGCCGGCGGCCTCGGACAGGATCGGCAGCACGCCGAAGTAGAACGCGTCGTTGGACATGAAGAAGGTGAACGGCATGCTGGCGATCGCGGTGATCACCGCGAGGTAAGGACCCCAGCTTTCCGGGATCACCGCCAGGAAGCTGCGCGACATCGCCTCGACCATGCCGGTGTTGGAGAGGATGCCGGTGAAGATGCCGGCGGCGAAGATCAGCGACACCACGGCCAGCACGTTGCCGGCATGGTTGACCAGGCGACGGCGCTGCTCGGCCAGGTTCGGGTAGTTGATCACCAGCGCCAGCGCGAAGCCGATCATGAACAGCACCGGCATCGGCAGCACGCCGATCACCAGCGCGGTCATCAGCGCCAGCGTCAGCGCGAAATTGACCCACAGCAGCTTCGGCCGCTTGGTGTCCTCGGCGTCCTCCACGCGCGGCAGCGCATCGCCATCGTCGGACACGCTGGCGTCGAGCCAGTTGTCGCCGGGCAACTGCACCACGCCCAGGCGCGCGCGTTCCTTCAGGCCCAGGTACCAGGCCAGCAGCAGGATGCCGGCGATCGACAGCGCCATCGCCGGGACCAGCGGGATGAACACGTCGGCGGGATCGACGTGCAGCGCGGTGGCGGCGCGCGCGGTGGGGCCGCCCCAGGGCGTCAGGTTCATCACGCCGCCGGCGAGGATGGTCACGCAGGTCATGTTGAGCGCGTTCATGCCCAGCCGGCGGTACAGCGGCAGCATCGCCGACACCGTGATCATGTAGGTGGTCGAGCCGTCGCCGTCGAGCGAGATCAGCAGGGCGAGGATCGCCGTGCCCATCACGATCTTCATCGGGTCGCCCTTGACGATGCGCAGGATGCGCCGCACCAGCGGGTCGAACAGGCCGGCATCGATCATCACGCCGAAGTAGAGGATGGCGAACATCAGCATCACGCCGGTCGGCGCGATCTTCTTGATGCCTTCCAGCATCATCTCGTTGATGCCGGAGCCGAAGCCGCCGGCCAGCGCGAACACGATCGGCACCACGATCAGCGCGACCAGCGGCGAGAGCCGCTTGCTCATGATCAGGTACATGAAGGTGATGACCATTCCGAAGCCGAGCACGGTCAGCATGGGAGTTCCTCGGTAATGCGGGGGAGGGAGGGCTTCTGTAGGGGGCGTCTTGCGGGAGGGACTTCAATCCCGGCGCTTCCCGGGAAGTCCCATCGGGAATGAAGTCATTCCCACAGGAGCGGGCCTGTCAGAAGTCGTAGTGGAAGCGCCCGGTCACCGCGCGGGTGTGGTCGAGCGTGGTGCCGGCCAGGTGGTCGCGGTTGCGGCTGTCGATCAGGTCCAGCATCAGCCGCAGGTTCGGCTTGAGGTACCAGTTCGCGCCGAGCGTCCACGAGGCGGTGGAGGCGTCGATCAGGTCGGCGCCGCCGATGCGGTGCTGCTCGCCCCACATGCGGTCGTAGCGCAGCGCCAGTTCGAACGCGCCGGCATCGTGGTTGAGCGCCTTGACCCGGCCGAAACGCCCGGTCTTGCGGTCGTAGGCGCGCGATTCGCCGGTGACGAACCAGCTGACGAAGCCGTAGGCCGCCTGCACGCGGGCGCGCTGCGCGCCGTCGTCGAACAGGCCGCCGCTGTACTCGCCCTGCCAGGACAGCGGGCCGCGCACCTGCGCGTACTCCAGCGACCACTTGTCCACGTCGGTGTCGCGGCCGTCGGCGAAGCGCGCCAGGGTCAGCCGGCTGTTGTCGGAAAGGTGCCCGGCCGGGCGCGGGCGGATGCTCAGCACCGCCGCGCCGTCGCTGCCGGGATGGTCGTAGCGCTCGTGCGCCAGCGACAGGCCCAGGTGCAGCACGTCGCCCTCGCGCGCGCCGGGTGCCCAGGTCGCGCGGCCGCCGAAGGCGCCGCCCTTGGTGTCGGAAACGTCGATGCTTTCCAGGCTGTAGACGCTGGCCGCCCAGGTGTAGTCCTTGCCTGCGGCCTGCCAGGACACGGCCTTGCGGTACAGCGGCGCCAGCGTGCTGGCCGCGCCGCCGCGTTCCAGGAACTGGCCATAGTTGGAGCCGGTGCGGTCGTCCAAGGTGAAGTACTGCTTGAACTGGCCGATGGTCAGCACGCCGCGATCGAAGCTGCGGGTGATGTAGACGTCCTTGGCCTCGATGCCCTTGCTGCCCGGCTCGTCCTGCAATCCGGCGAAGTCGCCTTCGAACTTGTAGCCGAAGCCGTAGAACTTGCCGGATACGTCCAGCCACACGCGCCGGAATTCGGTGTCGTTGCGGTTCGGCGCGCCGCGGTCGTCGTTGTCGAAGCGGGCGAAGTCCCAGTGGATGCGACCGCCGAGCTCGGCGGTGACGTTGCCGTCGGCCCATTCGGCGGCGGTGGCGGTGCCGGCGGCGAACGCCAGCGCGCAGGCCAGCGGACCGCGCAGGCGCAGTGTGTGGTGATGCACGTACCCTCCCAGGTGCGCGTGATGGCGCGTTGTTCCAGGGCCATCCCCGTGGCGGGGTGGCCGTACCGGGAGACTAGGCGGGCAAAGCTGTCATCCACCTGTCGAAGATGCCTCGGGACCGGGAGCCCGGGATCCGGCGAAGCGGCAAGCCCACTCCGGATTGGCGTTGTCGCGGGAGGGACTTCAGTCCCGACGGGCTTTGCCGGCCTGCTGTCGGGACTGGACGGCCTCGGCATGCCGAGGCCATTCCCACAAAGAAGCCCAAAAAACGGCAGGGAAAGCATCAAATCGCTTGACAGCCAAGGCCAGGCAAAGATGCTTTTCCCGAATCCCGAATCCCGAATCCCGAATCCCGAATCCCGAATCCCGAATCCCGAATCCCGAATCCCGAATCCCGAATCCCGCTTAAGATCCCTCCCGATGCGCATCCTGCTGGTAGAAGACAATCCCGACCTCGCCGACGCCATCGTGCGGCGCATGCGTCGCAGCGGGCATGCGGTGGACTGGCAGAACGACGGCATGGCCGCGGCCGGCGTGCTGCGCTACCAAAGTTTCGACCTGGTGGTGCTCGATATCGGGCTGCCGCGGATGGACGGGCTGCGGGTCCTGCAGGGCATGCGCGAACGCGGCGATACCACGCCGGTGCTGATGCTGACCGCGCGCGACGGCATCGAGGATCGCGTGCAGGCCCTGGACGTGGGCGCCGACGACTACCTCGGCAAGCCGTTCGATTTCCGCGAGTTCGAAGCCCGCTGCCGCGTGCTGCTGCGGCGCAACCGCGGCCAGGCCAGCGAAGTGGTGCAGATCGGCGGGTTCCAGTTCGACAACGCCGCGCACCGCGTGAGCCTCGATGGCGAGGTGCTGGACCTGCCCAACCGCGAGTACCGCCTGCTGGAGATCCTGATCGGCCGGCTCGGCCAGGTGGTCGGCAAGGACGAGATCGGCAACGGCCTGTTCGGTTTCGACGACGAGGCCGGGCCGAACGCGATCGAACTGTATGTCGCGCGGCTGCGCAAGAAGCTGGCCGGCGCGCCGCTGCGCATCGTCACCGTGCGCGGCACCGGCTATCTGCTGGAGGCCATCGAGGCCGGGACGGACGATGGAACGGCCGGCTGACGGCGGTTCGATCCGTCGCACCCTGTGGCTGTACCTCGGGCTGCTGTCCGCGCTCGGGGCGGTGGTGCTGTTCTTCGGCGCGCGCGCGTACGGCGAGCGCGCCGCCAACCGTTCCTACGACCACCTGCTGGTGTCCTCGGCGCTGTCGATCCTCGACAGCGTCGCGCTGGCCGGCGGGCACTGGCAGGTGGACCTGCCGTACGCCGCGCTGGACCTGCTGGCGATGGCGCCGGACGACCGCGTGTTCTATCGCGTCTACGACCTTCGCGGCGGCACGATCACCGGCTACGGCGACCTGCCGGCGCCTCCGCGCGCGCCGGTCGCCGGCGCCTCGCCGCAACTGTTCGACGCCGACTACAGCGGCGAGCGCGTGCGCTTCGTGGTGGTCGCGCGGCTGGTGTCCTCTGCGGCCGGGCAGGCGGAGGTGCGCGTGCAGGTCGGCCAGACCAGGCGCGCGCGCGACGCGCTGGCCCGCGCGGTGGTGGTCAACGCGCTGCTGGCGATCGCGGTGCTGACGGCGCTCTCGCTGGCCCTGGTCGGGCTCGGCGTGCATCGCGCGCTGCGGCCGCTGCGACGGATCGAGAGCGACCTGTCGCGCCGCGAACCATCCGATCTCAAGCCGCTCGTGGTGGCGCCGCCGCGCGAGATGGCGCACATGGTCGGCGCGCTGAACCGCTTCATGGAGCGCCTCGCCGGCAGCAACGAGACCCTGCGCGCGTTCATGGCCGAAGCCGCGCACCAGATGCGCACGCCGTTGGCGGCGTTGCGCGCGCAGGCGCAGCTGGCGCTGGACGAGGACGATCCGCGCGAACTGCGCCGCAGCCTGGAGGCGATCGAGCGCAACGCCAGCCACATGAGCCGCCTGCTCAACCAGCTGCTCAGCGACGCCAGCGCCATCCACCGCTCGCAACTGCAACGCTTCGAAACGGTGGACCTGGCCGAGCTCGTGCACCAGGCGCTGCACGAGGCGATCCCGCGCAGCGGCGGCGCGCCGCGGGTGCAATTGGCCATCGATCCGCAGCCGGCGCGCGTGCATGGCGATGCGCTGCTGTTGCGCGAGGCGTTGAAGAACCTGATCGACAACGCCTGCAAGTACGGTGGCGGCGCGCCCTTGCAGCTCGCGTTGACCAGCGACGAACGCGAGTGCGTGCTGGCCGTGGCCGACCATGGCCCCGGCATTCCCGCCGCGGAGGCCGAGCGCGTGTTCGAGCGCTTCGTGCGCGGCGAGCATGCCCCTTCCGGTGGTGCCGGCCTGGGCCTGGCGATCGTCAAGCGCATCGTCGAGAGCCATGGCGGCCGCATCGATCTTTCCAACCGCGTCGGCGGCGGCCTCGTCGCCACGCTGCGATTCCCGCGGGTGCACGCATGAGCCATACAACGAGTACGCGCGAAGGGCGCAGGGTTCCCGTACTGGCGGGGGCGATGGTCCGGCCATCTCCGGGAAAGCCAGGATGGTATCGGTGGCCCTTGCTGCTGTTGCTGGCCTGCTGCCTGCAAGCGTTCGCCAACCCGGGCGACGTGAAGCGCTTTCCGGCGCAGGGGCCGGCAACCGCGCAGCTGCGCATCCAGGGATCGACCGACATCGAGGTGTTCGCCGCGGTGATCGCCGACTACCAGCGCCTGCATCCGGGCACCGAGGTGGTCTACGAGGACGTGATCGCCTGGGACATGTACGACCGCTACCTGCATCCGCAGGCCGGCGCGGCCGGCGCGGACCTGCTGATCAGCGCGAGCATGGACCTGCAGACCAAGCTGGTGAACGATGGCCACGCGCTCGAGCATCGCTCGCCGCAGACCGAGGCGCTGCCGCAGTGGGCGCGCTGGCGCAACGAGATCTTCGCGATCAGCTACGAGCCGGTGGCGATCGTCTACAACACCCGGCGCTTGCCTGCGGCGAAGGTGCCGCATACGCGCCGCGAGCTGCTGGCGCTGCTGCGCGACCCGGCCATGCCGCTGCGCGGGAAGGTCGGCACGTACGATGTCGAGCGCAGCGGCGTGGGCTACCTGTTCGCGACCCAGGACGCGCAGCTCGGCAGCATCGCCGGCGCCTTGCTGGCCGCGCTCGGCGACAACCAGGTGCACCTGGAGGAACGGACCGGCGTGCTGCTGGACAAGGTCGCGCAGGGCGAGCTGGTGCTGGCCTACAACGTGCTCGGCTCCTATGCGCAGGCGCGCATCGATGCCGGCGCCCCCTTGGCGATCGTGCAGCCGGAGGATTACACGCTGGTCGCCCTGCGCACCGCCGTGATTCCGCGCCGCGCGCCGCACGTGGCCGAGGCCCGCCGTTTCCTGGACTACCTGCTGTCGCCGCGCGGCCAGCAAGTGCTGGCGCGCGAGGCCCGGCTGGCGCCGATCGTGTCGGCACCGGCGCGCACCGCGCCGCCGTTCCGGCCCATCGCGCTCGGCCCCGGCCTGCTGGTGTACCTGGACGCGCTCAAGCGCCAGCAATTCCTCGATGCCTGGCGCAGCAGCGTCAGGCAGTCGGCGACCGCCGGCCCTTAAGAAAGCCGCTCTCCCCTGGCGCGCCAGGCGTCCAGACGTGTGCGCACCGATGGTTCGCAGGCAACACGCCTTGCCCCAGGAGGGAGAAGGGAAAAGCTCCCCACCCCGCCCGAGGCACCAGGGCATAGGTTTTGCGCCCGGCCATGCGCGTGCCAGACTTGCGCGCATGTCCAGTCCCTGCCTCATCGTCGCCGACGACCACCCGCTGTTCCGCGCCGCGGTGATCCACGTGCTGCGCGGCAGCCTGCCGCAGGCCGCGGTGGTCGAGGCTTCCAGCGCCACCACGCTGGGCGCCGCGCTGCAGGCCCACCCCGAGGCCGAGCTGGTGCTGCTCGACCTGGCGATGCCGGGCGCGCGCGGCTTCTCGGCGCTGCTGCACGTGCGCGGTGAGCACCCGGACATCCCGGTGGTGGTGATTTCCTCGAACGACCACCCGCGGGTAATCCGGCGCGCGCAACAGTTCGGCGCGGCCGGTTTCATCCCCAAGTCGGCGCCGGCCGAGCAGATCGGCGAGGCGGTGGCGGCGGTACTGGACGGCGGCAACTGGTTCCCGCCGATGGCGGCGGAGCGTTCGGAGGCCGATGCGCAGCTGGCCGCGAAACTGGCGCAGCTGACGCCGCAGCAGTTCCGGGTGCTGTTGTGCCTGGCCGACGGCCTGCTCAACAAGCAAATCGCGCACGAACTGGGATTGGCGGAGAACACGGTGAAAGTGCACGTCACCGCGATCCTGAAGAAGCTGGACTGCTATAGCCGCACGCAGGCGGCGGTCCTGGTGAAGGGATTGGAGCCGGAAGGCGAGGGTGGCGATATTCGTGATTCGTGATTGGTGATTCGCAAAAGCGCAGGAGCGGCTTCAGCCGTGGTCAGGTTTTCCCTGGTAAGGCCCCGATCGCGGCTGAAGCCGCTCCTACGAATCACCAATCACGAATCACGAATCACGAATCACAGCCTTCAAAAGCACCTGGCTCATCAAGGCGCGCAGCGCGGCCGGGCGCACCGGTTTCGACAGGAATCCCCACCCGTTTCCGGCGGCCAGCGCGCGCAGGGCGTCGTCGCGCTCGGCGGTGACCAGGATCACCGGCGGCGTGCTGCCCCAGCGTTCGTGCAGGGCGCCGGCCACCTGCGGGCCCTCGAATGCGCCCATGCGCACGTCCAGCAGCAGCAATTGCGGCGCCTGGCCGGGGGAGGCAAGTTCCAGCGCTTCCTGCGGCCCGCCGGCGAAACCGACCCGGCAACCCCAGCGTTCCAGCAGGGCGCGGGTGGCTTCGCATACGCGCGGGTCGTCGTCCACGCACCAGACGCTGCAACCCTGCAGCGGCGAGTCGCCGTTGGCATCGACCAGCGCCGGCGCGGGCGCCTCGGCCCGCTGCACGGCGGCCGGGTCCCCCAGCGGCACGCTCACGGAGAACACGCTGCCGCGGCCCAGCCGCGAGCGCAGGCCGATGCGGTGGCCGAGCAGGCGGCCGATGCGTTCGACGATCGCCAGCCCGAGCCCGGCGCCGCGGTCGTCGGCGCGCGCATCGTCCAGGCGGCGGAACTCCTCGAAGATCTCGCGCTGCAGGCTGTCCGGGATGCCCGGGCCCTGGTCGTGCACCTCGATCCGCAGGTGGCCGGCCTCGCGGCGGCAGCCGAGCAGCAGGCGGCCGCGCGGGGTGTAGCGGATCGCGTTGGACAGGAAGTTCTGCAGGATGCGGCGCAGCAGGCCCTCGTCGCTGCGCACGACCGCGCGGGTCGGCACGCCTTCCAGCACCAGGCCATGGCTCTCGGCGATGATCCCGAACTCGCGCAGCAGGGCGTCCAGCAGCGGCTGCAGCGCGAAATCGCGCACCCGCGTCTGCAACTGGCCCGATTCCATCCGCGAGATGTCGAGCAGGCTGTTGAGGATCGCGTCCTGGGCGCTGAGCGCGTTCTCGATATGGTCGGCGACCTGGCGGCTGTCGTCGTCGCGCAGGCGCGCGCGCAGCGCGGAGACGAACATCCGCGCGGCGTTGAGCGGTTGCAGCAGGTCGTGCACGGCGGAGGCGACGAAGCGGGTCTTGTAGCGGTTCGCCGCCTCCGCCTCGCGCTTGGCCGCTTCCAGGTCGCGCGTGCGTTCCTCGATGCGGTGCTCGAGCGCATCGGCCAGCGAGCGCAGTTCGCGCGCGGCGTTCTTGTAGCTGGTGATGTCCGCGTAGCTGGTGACGAAGCCGCCGTCCGGCAACGGATTGCCGCGGATCTCCAGCACCGTGCCGTCGTCCTTCTCGCTCTCGCGCATGTGCGGCTTGCCGCTGCGCAGGTGGTTGAGGCGGCGCTGGATCGCCTCCTCGATCGGCCCCGGGCCGAGCAGGCCGCGGCGCGCGTTGTAGCGGAACAGGTCCTCGATCGGCCGGCCCACCTTCACCAGCTCCGGCGGGAAGCGGAACAGGTCGACGTAGCGCGAGTTCCATGCGACCAGGTTGAGGTCGGCGTCGATGATCACCACGCCCTGCGGCAGGTGTTCCAGGCTGCGGCTCAGCCCGGTGTCGGCCTGCTGCGCGGCCTGCACGATGCCGTCCTGCGCCGTGCGCAGCTCGCGCGCGTGCTGTTGCAGCACCACTTCCAGCTCCTGCCGGCTGCGCTGGCGCAGGGCGGCCAGCCGGCGCCGTTGCTGGACGTACAACACCAGCAGCGACAGCGCGAGCCACAGCCCGGCCGCGGTGAGCGCGGCGCCGCGGCCGGCCGCGCTGCTGGCGCGGGTGTCGTGCAGCAGGTGCAGGCGCCAATGGCTTTCCGGCAGCTCCAGGGTCTGCCAGAGGATGCGGCCGGGCAGCTCCGGCTGGTCCACGCGCGCGAGCACGCCGCCGTCGGCGGTCCGTTCCAGCCGCCGGTAGCGCAGCGGCAGCAGCAGCTGGTCCAGGTACTGGCGGGTCTGATCCAGCTCGCGGCGGTCCTGCTCGCTCAGCGGCGCCAGCACCCGGTAGCGCCATTCGTTGCGGCTGGCGAGGAACACCACGCCGTGCGCGTCCGAGGCCAGCACCACGTCCTGCGTCTGCAGCCACTCGCGTTCCAAGGCCGCGAGCGCGATCTTGATCGCCACGATGCCGCGCACCGTCCCGTGCTCGTCCACGATCGCCTGCGACAGGAAGTAGCCGGGCTCGTTGGTGGTCATGCCGATCCCGTAGAAGCTGCCGCTGCCTTGCGCCAGGGCCTGCTGCACGTACGGGCGGAAGCTGTAGTCCCAGCCGACGTTGCTGCGCGGCTCGCGCCAGTTGCTGGCCGCCAGGGCGATGCCGCGGCGGTCGATCAAGGTCAGCGTGGACGACTGGGTGACGGCGTTGGCGCGTTCCAGCTTGAGGTTGAGCCGCTCCACGTCGTCCGCTTCCAGCGGCCGCGATACCGCCTCGCGCAGCTCCGGGTCCATCGCCAGGATCTGCGGCAAGGTGCGGTAGCGATCGATGCGCTGCTGCAAGGCCTGCGCGTACAGGTCGAGCTGCCGGCGCACGGTGGCGCTTTCCTCCTGCAGCGCGCGCCGTTCCACCAGCACGTCGGCGCTGACCGCGGCCAGGACCATGCCGCCGACGACCACCAGCAGGGTCAGCAGCAGGCGTCGGCGTTGGTGGGGGGAGTACATGCGGGGATTATCGGCGACTTCCCTCCCGCGTTGGGGGAGAAGGCGTGCCGCTTGCGAGCTGTCGGCTCGCGTGCGCGTGGCCTGGCGCGAAGCACCGGGCGAGGGCACGGGCGAAGCCGCGCCTCAGGGAAGGAAGACGCGTCGCCACGCGCCAGCCAAGGCGAACCATCGCACAGCGCACCTTTGGATCATTTGCCATATCGGCGCGCGGCGACGCGTTCAGCGATTCGTCGCCGCGGGATCCGGAGGCACGGCTTCGCCCCGTACCCTCAGCCCAGCCCCCGCTTCGCGCCCCGCCCGGCACAGTGCGCCGGGCGCTCCAGGGCACGCGCGCCATGGCGCGCGTGCCGTGCCCTATCGTCCCATGGGGAGAGGGGCTTCAAGCCAGGATCAGAACATCACCTGCGCGCGCAGTTCGACGATGTCCGGCTTGGTCTCGACGCCGGCGCGCTTCACGTCGGCCTTGACGTAGTTGGCCTGGAACTTGAAATGGCTGGTCAGGTACCAGTTGGCGCCCAGCGTCCAGGCGTTCTGGCGGCCGCCCTGGATGCCGGCGTCGTTGAGGTCCAGCGTGCTGTAGCGGGCCAGCAGTTCGACCGCGCCGTAATCGTGCTCGGGCTTGACGTTGGCGACCGCGCCGCCGGCGTACGGCCGCGACTCGCCGGTCACGATCCAGCTGCCGTACACGTAGCCGCCGTTGGCGGTGTAGTCGGGCAGGCCGTTCTCGCGGGTGACCTTCATCTGCAGGGCTTCGCTCTGGACCGAGAACGGGCCGTGGATCCAGATCTGCTCCAGGCCCACGCGCTGGATCTGGTCGACGAAGCGCAGCGTGCCCGAGTCGACCAGGCGCACGTCGGTCAGGCCGGCTTCCGGGCGGGCGCGCACGCGCGCGCTGGGCGGGAAGCTGACGTCCAGGCCGTTGTGGTAGCCGCGCGGGTTCTCGACCGAGGCGGCAATGCCCAGGTGCAGCACGTCGCCCGGGGCCTTGAACGGGGTCCAGACCGCGCGCACCGCCTGGGTGGTGCCCGGGTTGTCGCCCTGCAGGTCCTTGCCGCCGTAGGCGCCGACCTGCAGCAGGTACTGCGGGCGCTCCAGCACCCATTCCACGCCGGTGCGGCGGCCCTCGTAGATCGCCTGCGTCGGCAGGCCCACCTCCATGAAGCTGGTCGCGCGCGAACTGGTCACCGCATCCAGGCCGACCGGGGTCTTCATGTAGCCCAGGCGGACGCGGCCGTAGTCCTTGCCCAGCAGCGCCTTGGTCTCGAAGCGGAAGAACACGTCGAGCCAGGTCTTGGCCTCGAAGTCGAAGTAGACCATCGCGTCGTAGACGCCCTTCTTCTTCAGGGTCGCGCCGAACTCGCGGCGGCGCATGCCGTCGTCGTCCTCCAGGCGGCTGTCCCCGGAGAAATCGTTGTAGTCGTAGGCGAAGTTCAGCGTGCCGGCCAGCTCCGTGCCATCGCTGAAGGTGTACTTGGTCGGCCAGTTCTCGAGGTCCGCGGCGCTGGCGGCGGCGGGGGCAACGGCCAGGCACAGGGCGGTGAAGAGCGTAGTCGGGCGCATGGAAATTCTCGGTATGGGCGGTCGGTTAGGGGCCGTGGGGGCCTGCCGTGGGCGGGCATCCGTCGCCGTCGTGCGGCGGAATGTCCGGGCCCGCCGCTCCGGCAAGGACTGGGAGCCTACGCGACCGCGGCGGGGGATGGCGGCCGGCTAGTACCAATAGGTTATCCGCACCGGCGCGAGGCTCGGATAAAAAGTGCCCCTCAGCCGTGTCCGCCGGACACGGCCGTGTCACAGCCGGAGCCCTCGCCATGCACGTCAGCACTCCCGTCCATACGCCCCCGGCCCACGTGCCCTTCTACCGCCAGCTGTACTTCCAGGTGATCGTCGCGATCGTGCTGGGCGCGGTGCTGGGCCACTTCGAGCCGGCCTTCGCCGAGAAGCTCAAGCCGCTGGGCGACGCGTTCATCAAGCTGGTCAAGATGATCATCGCCCCGGTGATCTTCCTCACCATCGTCACCGGCATCGCCGGCATGACTCACCTGCGGACGGTGGGGCGCGTGTTCGCCAAGGCGATGATCTACTTCCTGTTCTTCTCCACGCTGGCGCTGGTCGTGGGCATGATCGTGGCGCACGTGGTGCAGCCCGGCGCCGGCATGAACATCAATGCGGCCGACCTGGACCAGAGCGCCGTGCACAGCTACGTGGAGAAGTCGCACGAGCTGACCCTGGTCGGCTTCGTGATGGACATCATCCCGAAGACGCTGGTCAGCCCCTTCGTCGGTGACAACATCCTGCAGGTGCTGTTCGTGGCGGTGCTGTTCGGCGTGGCGCTGGCGCTGGTGGGCGAGCGCGGGCGACCGGTGCTGTCGTTCCTGGAGGCGCTGACCGCCCCGGTGTTCCGTTTGGTCCACATCCTGATGAAGGCCGCCCCGATCGGCGCGTTCGGCGCGATCGCCTTCACCATCGGCAAGTACGGCGTGGAGTCGCTGGTCAACCTGGCCTGGCTGGTGGGCTCGTTCTACGTGACCTCGCTGCTGTTCGTGCTGGTGATCCTGGGCGCGGTCTGCCGGATGAGCGGCTTCTCGGTGGTCAAGCTGATCCGCTACCTGAAGGCGGAACTGCTGCTGGTGCTGGGCACGTCCTCGTCCGAGTCGGCGCTGCCGTCGCTGATGGAGAAGATGGAGAAGGCCGGCTGCGGCAAGTCGGTGGTGGGCCTGGTGGTCCCGACCGGCTACTCGTTCAACCTGGACGGCACCAACATCTACATGACCCTGGCCGCGCTGTTCATCGCCCAGGCCACCAACACCGAACTGACCCTGGGGCACCAGATCGCGCTGCTGCTGGTGGCGATGCTCAGCTCCAAGGGCGCGGCCGGCGTGACCGGCGCCGGCTTCATCACCCTGGCCGCCACCCTGGCGGTGGTGCCGGAAGTGCCGGTGGCCGGCATGGCGCTGATCCTGGGCGTGGACCGCTTCATGAGCGAGTGCCGCTCGCTGACCAACTTCATCGGCAATGCCGTGGCCACCGTGGTGGTGTCGCGCTGGGAGGGCGCGCTGGACCGCGACCGCCTGCGCAGCGTGCTCGACGGCGAAGTGCCGCCGCCCGCGCTGGACGCCGAGCCCGTCGTCGCGCGCTGATCCCGTCCGTTCCCACCGAACCCGCGCCATTCCGATGGCGCGGGTTTTTTCTCTGGCGCGAGGCCGCGGGCGCTCGCACGCCGCCCGCAGGGGCCCGGCGGACGGGCACGCGACAGCCGAGCGACAGGTCCATCCGGCGGGGTGGGGGTAGAATCCCCGTTCCCGCGCCCATTCAGCGATCCATCTCCCGATGTCCAACGACGAATTCAAACAGGCCGCCCTCGACTACCACCGCCAGGCGCCCGCCGGCAAGATCAAGGTCACCGCGACCAAGCCGATGCTCACCCAGCGCGACCTGTCGCTGGCGTACTCGCCCGGCGTGGCGTTCGCCTGCCAGGCCATCGTCGAGGACCCGCAGCAGGCCAGCGAACTGACCGCGCGCGGCAACCTGGTGGCGGTGATCTCCAACGGCACCGCGGTGCTGGGCCTGGGCAACATCGGTCCGCTCGCCGGCAAGCCGGTGATGGAGGGCAAGGGCGTGCTGTTCCAGAAGTTCGCCGGCATCGACGTGTTCGACATCGAGATCGACGAGCAGGACCCGGACAAGCTGGTCGACATCATCGCCAGCCTGGAGCCGACCTTCGGCGGCATCAACCTGGAAGACATCAAGGCGCCGGAGTGCTTCATCGTCGAGCGCAAGCTGCGCGAGCGCATGAACATCCCGGTGTTCCACGACGACCAGCACGGCACCGCGATCATCGTCGGCGCGGCCGTGCTCAACGCGATGGAAGTGACAGGCAAGAAGATCGAGGAGGTCAAGCTGGCCACCACCGGCATGGGCGCGGCCGGCATCTCCTGCGTCAACATGCTGGTGGCGCTGGGCCTGAAGCCCGAGAACATCCTCGCCTACGACCGCGACGGCGTGATCCACACCGGCCGTACCGACCTGGACCCGGAAAAGGCCCGCTACGCGCGCGAGACCGACAAGCGCACGCTGGCCGAGATCGTCGAGGGCGCCGACATCTTCCTCGGCCTGTCCGCGGCCGGCATCCTGACGCCCGAGATGGTCGCCACGATGGCGCCCAACCCGGTGATCTTCGCGCTGGCCAATCCGACCCCGGAGATCATGCCGGAAGCGGCCAAGGCCGTGCGCCCGGACGCGATCATCGGCACCGGCCGTTCGGACTACCCGAACCAGGTCAACAACGTCCTGTGCTTCCCCTACCTGTTCCGCGGCGCGCTCGACGTGGGCGCGACCACGATCAACGAGGAGATGAAGATCGCCTGCGTGAAGGCGATCGCCGCGCTGGCCCGGCGCGAGGCCTCCGACCTGGGCACCGCCTACGGCGGCGAGACCCCGAGCTTCGGCCCGGACTATCTTATCCCGCGCCCGCTCGACCCGCGCCTGCTGGTCGAGCTGTCCTCGGCGGTGGCGCAGGCCGCCATGGACTCCGGCGTGGCCTCGCGCCCGATCGCCGACATGGCGGCCTATCGCGACCGCCTCAGCCAGTTCGTCTACCGCACCAGCCTGATGATGAAGCCGGTCTACGACCGCGCCCGCGCCGACAAGCAGCGCGTGGTCTACGCCGAGGGCGAGGAGGAGGTGATCCTGCGCGCGGTGCAGAACGTGCTGGACGAGGACCTGGCGTACCCGATCCTGATCGGCCGCCCCGACGTGATCGAGGCGCGCATCAAGCGCATGGGCCTGCGCATGAAGCCCGGCATCGATTTCGAGATCACCAACATCCACGACGACCCGCGCTTCAACGACTACTGGCAGTACTACCACGCGCTGACCGAGCGCCGCGGCGTCACCGTCAGCGCCGCCAAGGAACTGATGCGCTCGCGCCCGACCCTGATCGCCGCGGTGATGGTCGCGCGCGGCGAGGCCGACGCGATGCTGTCCGGCGTGGTCGGCCGCTTCCACAAGAAGCTCGGCTACGCGCGCAGCGTGATCCCGCTGGAACCGCGCGTCAGCTCGACCTCGGCGATGACCGGCGTGATCAACCAGCAGGGCGCGTTCTTCTTCGTCGACACCCACGTGCACGAGGACCCGAGCGCCGAGCAGATCGCCGAGGCCACGCTGCAGGCGGCCTACCGGCTCAAGCTGTTCGGCATCGAACCGGCGATCGCGCTGCTGTCGCACAGCAACTTCGGCAGCCACGACTCGCGCGACGCGCTGAAGATGCGCCAGGTGCGCGAACTGCTGCTCAAGCGCAACCCCAAGCTCAACATCGATGGCGAGATGCAGGGCGACACCGCCTGGGACGAGGCGCTGCGCAAGCAGATCATGCCCAACAGCACCCTCAAGGGCCGCGCCAACCTGTTCGTGCTGCCGAACCTCGAGGCGGCCAACATCGCCTACAACCTCGTGCGCGTGTTCACCGACGGCGTGGCGATCGGCCCGATCCTGATGGGCATCTCCAAGCCGGTGCACATCCTCACCACCAGCGCCACCTCGCGCCGCGTGATGAACATGACCGCCATCGCCGCGGTGGACGCGCAGATCCGCAAGCAGCTGGAAGGCGAGAAGGTCGGCTGATCCGGATCCCGGCCAGTCCCTTCTTTCCCACGAAGGAGGGGCTGGGTTGCTTGGCGCCTACGTCCTTGCGATTGGGATCGGACCTACCTGAGCCATGATGGCTCGGACAGGAGTGGGTGAAACGCCGAATCGGGCACCGCCGGCATCGAAATCAGGCCGAGCGTGGTCAGCGAGGTCGTTGAGCAGCCTGTACTTCCATCATGCTGAGCACCATCCGCTTGGTTGCGGCCTTGCATGCCCGGAATGCGCTCAACAGGCGGCGTTCGATCGGGTCGTCCACCAGCTCCGCATCCACCGCGAGGTGCTCGAGTTCATGGGCCGCGCTTCCCCGTCCCGTGGCCAGCCATTCGTAGGAAACGCCCGTAACCAACGCGATGTCCAGCAGTCTCGTGCTCGCGGGCGATATGCCGGTCGCGCTTTCCCAATTGGCTACCGCGCTGCGTCCGACCTTGATCTGCTCCGCCAATTGCCTTTGGGTCATGCCGGCCTTTTGCCTGGCGATGCGAATGCGTATGCCTAGATTCCTTGCCATTATCAATACTTCCCCCTGTGAGTCCGAGGATACTCATTCGGAAGCTTGATGCAATGCATCACATGGGAGTAAACGTCTGTTGATGCCATCGATATTGGCATATGTGGTCAGTATCGATGGCTCTCCTCCTTTCTAGCCGGACTATTGCTGCAGGCGGGAGGAAGGGCCAGCAAAGTTGACAGGATAGGAGGCTTGCGAAGACGTGGACATCTTTGTGAAATGACCGCACGACATCAGGGATCGAGATGAGCGTGTCACAAGGATTGTTTCGCAAGGAAGTACTTGGGTCTCGACGTACGAGTTGGCTGGGTGGCATCTCTCTGGCCCAGCCGTTGAAGGCATGGCTGCTGGCGGGAGCGGCGGGTATCGTCGCGACATCGGTTGTACTGTTCCTCTGTTTGGGTACTTATACGCGACGGTCCAGCGTGACCGGGCAACTGGTGCCGTCCAGGGGTTTGGCGACGGTGCTGGCGCCGGCCACCGGCGTGGTGAGCCGAGTGGAAGTACCCGAAGGCGGCAAGGTGAGGGCGGGGCAGGTGCTGGCGCTGGTGACAGTGCCGCGCGCGACGGCGAGCAGCGGCGACACCACGGAGGCGTTGCGCCAGCGTTTGCAGGAACGGCGTGAGGGGCTATCGGCAAACCAGGCAGCCCAGTTGCAGGTGCTTGCCGCGCAGACCTCCGGCTTGCAGGCGCAATTGGCCACGGCCCAGCGCGAGCTGGCGCAGATCGAGAACGAAATCGCCACCCGCCAGCAGCAGATACGCATCGCCAATGAAACCCTGGAACGCCTGCGCCAGCTCGAGGACGCGCGTTATGTCAGCGTCCTGCAGATCAAGCAGCAGGAATCCACGATGCTGGAATACACCACCCAGATGCAGGCCATGCAGAGGCAGGCTACGGCAACCCGGCGCACCATTGCCCAGTTGCAGCAGGCGCTGGGGGAATTGCCGGGGCAGCGCCGATCCTCAGAGGCGGGTTATCGGCGTGAACTGGCGCAGCTGGAACAGGAGCAGGTCGAAACCGAGGCGCGTGGCGCACTGATGGTGACCGCGCCGATCAACGGCATCGTCGCCACGCAGATCATAAAGTCGGGGCAGACGGTGCAAACGGGGCAGGCGCTATTGAGCCTGCTGCCAAGCGATAGCGAACTAGAAGCGGAATTGCTTGTTCCCAGCCGTGCCATTGGCTTTGTCGAACCCGGTGACAAGGTGCAGTTGCGCTATCAGGCTTATCCCTACCAGAAGTTCGGCCATCACGAAGGCCGGGTGACGAGGATCAGCCGCAGCGCCCTGAGTAGCGGCGAACTGGGCGCGCTGATTGGTGACGCGAGCCAAGGCGAGCCGTTCTATCGTGTCACTGTGGTGTTGGCCCGTCAGAACGTGATGGCCTATGGCAAGCCGGAGTTGTTGAAACCAGGAATGTTGCTGGATGCTGATATTTTTGGTGAGAAACGGCGGTTAATCGAATGGATATTGGAGCCTTTGTATTCTATTGGAAGAAAAGCTGGCGATTAATTTTGATGTTTTATGATCATCCGGTGCATTTCTAATCATTAGAAGATTTGGGGTTATCCCAAAGCCCAGACGCAGGGATTTGCGTCAAATTAAGAGGTAAATTTCTATGCGTGAGATTAATTTTGATGAGGGTTGTGCTGTGTCTGGTGGTGAGCTGACTGTCCATGTAGGTACCGACGGTATTTCGGCAGAGGGAACCTTGAGCGATTGGGGGAGTGCAATTAGTGGTGCCTGGAGATGGATGTCTTATAATGCACCCACTTCCGCTCCGTTCGTCATCAGGTTGATGATGCAATAATGGTATAAGGGGAAGGCTTGATGAGCCTTCCCTTTTTTATGAGGCGTAATAATGAGTCGGGGGCATAATGATTTTGAAAGGTTATTTATAGGGGTTTTATTTTCTATAATTTGCAGTGGATTAATAAGTTTGAGTCACAATATCGGAGTCGTGGGCGGGAAGGCGATTTCGGAATTCTCATTATATATTATGATGTTTTTGTTGTTTGGACGAGAGAATGTTGTTTTGCCATGGTCGGTAAGAAGTGTTGTTTTGATCTTTGCTTCTTCCATGGTCATCTTTTTAATATGGCTCATGATGAATTTTCCGTCATATTGTGGTGAGTCGGCGGTAGAATTTTCTCGATTTGAATTGGTATTGGGGCTAATTACTACTTGTTTGACGGCACCTCTTTTTGAGGAGAAAGTCGTCCGACACTTCATGTTGGATGGGCTTATTCCTAGGCTGGGGAATTGGGGTGGGACGCTTATTGTGTCAGTGATTTTTGCATCTGCCCATTGGAATAATTTTTTATGGGCATTTGCTGCTTCATTGGTTTTGTGTGTATTGAAAATTAAATTTTCTATGGATACGGAAAAAAGAGCTGTGGTGCATGGCTTGGTTAATTTTGGAATTGTTTTTTTATCAATAAGATGTTCTATGGGTGGGGGTAGGAGCGGATTCATGTAGCGCGGCAAACACTGGTGTAGATTGAAATTTATGAGAATAAATAATGGGGGATTGTCATATTGGGTGCTAGTGCCTGTTTACTATTGGCATCCAGCGGATCAATTATGGGGGCGCTGATTTTCATGTCTATTGCTGCGGTGACCGGTGTGATTATCGTCTTTAAGCAGCGCAGACTGCGGCATGAATCATGACCATAGATGCTGCGGTTCTGGTAGTGCCGGCTATCGTCAGTGTTACGCGGTAGTATTTTTGTCGTTTACAGTGTGACTTCAAGTGTTCTCGCTGCTGCTCTTGGGAGTGATGGTGCTTGCTAGTTACTTGGAATACTTGGTGAGAAAATGATTATTCAGTCGGAGGCTGCAGAATGTGGTCTTGCTAGTTTGGCGATGGTGGCTAAGTCGCACGGGATGTGTATTGGTCTACAGGAGATACGTCGCCGCTTCCCGCTTTCACTGAAGGGCGCCAAACTCAGCCACCTCATTCACATCGCCCAGCAACTCGGCTTCTCCACCCGCCCGCTGCGGCTGGACATGGAGCACCTGGGCCAGCTCAAACTGCCCTGCATCCTGCACTGGGACCTCAACCACTTCGTGGTGCTGGCCAAGGTCGGCAAATCGAAGGCCACGATCCTCGATCCGGCCATCGGCGAGCGGAAGCTTTCGCTGGACGAGGTATCCAAGCACTTCACCGGCGTGGCGCTGGAACTGACGCCCACTGCCGAGTTCAAGCCGCAGAAGACGGCCCCCTCGATTTCCGCACGCCAGCTCACCGGCCCGATCCGTGGCCTGTGGAGCGCGCTGGCGCAGATCCTGCTGCTGTCGTTTGCGCTGCAGGTCTTCGTCGTTCTCGCCCCGTTCTACATGCAGTGGGTGGTGGACCAGGTACTGGTCTCGGCCGACCGCGACCTGCTGGTCGTGCTCGGGCTGGGCTTCGGGTTGGCGCTGCTGCTGCAAGTGGGCATCGGCCTGTTGCGTGGTTGGTCGGTGGTCTACCTGTCCTCGAAGCTCGGGCTGCAGTGGATGGGCAACGTGTTCGCGCACCTGCTCAAGCTGCCACTGGATTTCTTCGAGAAGCGCCACCTCGGCGATGTGACCTCGCGCATGGCCTCGGTGCAGGCGATCCAGAAGACCCTGACCACCAGCTTCGTCGAGGCCATCATCGACGGCTTGATGGCGGTGGTCACGTTGGCGCTGATGCTGGTCTACAGTTGGAAGCTGGCTCTGGTGACGCTATTAGCGGTGGTGCTGTACCTGGGCATCCGCGCGATCGCCTATCGGCCAGTGCGCGATCGTACCGAGCAGCAGTTGGTGGCGGCGGCGAAGCAACAGACCCATCTGCTGGAATCGCTGCGTGGCATGCAGAGCCTGAAGGTGGCCGGCGAGGAGTCGCTGCGTCGCTCGACCTACGACAACCTGCTGAACGACACGGTCAACCAGGACGTGAAGCTGGCGCGGATGTCGCTGGGTTTCTCCAGCGCCAGCCAGCTGGTATTCGGCATCGAACGCATCGCAGTGATCTGGATCGGCGCGCGGCTGGCGTTGGACAACGTGTTCTCCGTCGGTATGCTGGTCGCCTACCTGGCATACAAGGACCAGTTCGCTACGCGCATCAGCGGGCTGATCGACAAGTGGATCGAGTTTCGCATGCTGCGCCTGCACGGAGAGCGGCTGGCCGATATCGTGCTGACCCCTCCGGAAGACGACCACGGGATGCCTGAAGCGCTGCCCCCCGCAGAACCGCGCATTGAGGTCGACGGACTGTCGTTCCGCTACGCGGAGGGCGAGCCATGGGTGCTGAAGGATTGCAGCTTCGCCATCACACCGGGCGAGTCGGTGGCGATCATCGGCGCATCCGGCTGCGGCAAGACGACGCTGGTCAAGTTGTTGCTGGGCCTGCTCAAGCCGACCGAGGGCACAATCCGCATCGGCGGACACGACCTCCACAAGCTCGGCCCCCGCAACGTGCGCGCGATCGTCGGGGCGGTGATGCAGGACGACCAGCTCTTCGCCGGCAGCATCGCTGACAACATCAGCTTCTTCGACCCTGACTTCGATCTGGAGCGGATCGAGGCGGCGGCGCGGCTGGCGGCGGTACACGAGGACATCGCCGCGATGCCGATGGGCTACCACGGGCTGATCGGCGACATGGGCAGTTCGTTGTCGGGAGGGCAGAAGCAGCGGGTGATCCTGGCGCGCGCACTGTACCGGCAGCCGAAACTGCTGTTCCTCGACGAAGCGACCAGCCATCTGGACGTGATGCGCGAGCGCCTGGTCAACGAGGCCGTGCGCCGGTTGCAGTTGACCAAGGTGATCGTGGCGCACCGTCCGGAGACCATTGCCAGCGCTGATCGGGTATTGGTGATGGAGCAGGGCCGGGTTGCCCAGGAATTTCGACCGCAACAGCCTAAGGAAGCGGCGCAGGAGCCGGAAGCGGCCACGGCCTAGCCCGGCTCCTGCATACGGCCATGGCAGCGATCGGGAGGAACGCTCCTGCTCCGGCACCTCATCCGGCAAGGCCCGGCACTGCTAGAATTACCCGACCCCGATCCCCGCAGTACATACCGCCATGAGCCAGACCGCCACCGCGCCCGCCAATGCCGAGAAGCGCTACACCGTGCATCGCAGCGACCTGCCGCTGAGCTGCCCGACCCCGGAAATGGCGCTGTGGAACTCGCATCCGCGCGTGTACCTGCCGATCGAGGACGAGCCGAACCGCGAGGCCAAGTGCCCGTATTGCGGCGCCGTGTTCACCCTCGCGGACTGAATCCCGCCCGATGCACCGCCTGACCGTGGTGCAGTTGCTGCCGGCCCTGCAGTCCGGCGGCGTCGAGCGTTCGACCCTGGAAATCGCCGCGGCGCTGGCCCGCGCCGGGCATCGCGCCGTGGTGGTCTCCGCCGGCGGCCGGCTGGTGCCGGCCTTGCTGGCGGCCGGCGCGGAGCACGTCGCCCTCGACATCGGCCGCAAGTCGCTGCTGACCTTGCGCCACGTCGCCACGCTGCGCCGGCTGTTCGCCGAGCTGGGGGCCGACATCGTGCACGCGCGCTCGCGCCTGCCGGCCTGGCTCGGCTGGCATGCGCTGCGGGGAATGCCGGCGGCGCGGCGGCCGCGCTTCGTCACCACCGTGCACGGGCTGAATTCGCCCGGCCGCTACAGTGCGGTGATGACCTACGGCGAGCGGGTGATCTGCGTATCGCAGACCGTGCACGACTATGTGCTGCGGCATTACCCGCGCACCGATCCCGGCACGTTGCGCACGATTCCGCGCGGCATCGACATCGCGCAGTTCCCGCGCCGGCCGCAGCCCGACCCGCGCGCCCGCGCCTGGGTGCGCGAGCAGGTGCCGGCGCTGGCGGCCGATGAGCGGCTGTTGCTGTTGCCCGGCCGCGGTACCCGGCTGAAGGGGCACGCCGATGGCCTGCGCCTGCTGGCGACGCTGCGGGCGCAAGGCATGCCGGTGCGCCTGTGGCTGCCGGGTGCGGTCGAACCGGGCCGGGAGGCCTATCTGCGCGAGCTGCAGGCCGAGGCCGGGCGGCTCGGGGTGGCTTCGGCGGCCACGTTCAGCGAGCCGACCGCCCGCATCGCCGAGGCCTACGCCGGCAGCGACCTGGTATTGCAGCTCTCGCGCAAGCCCGAGGCGTTCGGGCGAACCGTGCTCGAGGCGCTTGCGGTCGGACGCCCGGTGCTGGGATGGGCGCATGGCGGCGTCGGCGAGCTGCTGGAAGGGCTGCAGCCGGAGGGCGGCGTGGCGCCGTTCGACGAAGCGGCGCTGGCGGCGCGGGCGGCCGCGCTGTTGCGGCAGCCGCCGCGCCCGCCGCAGCATATCCCCTATACGCTGCAGGCCATGCAATCGGCCACCTTGAAGGTCTATGACGAACTCCGCCGTTGAACCCGGTGCCGTCGGCGCGCCGACGCGCGAGCCGGGGCACTGGACGCCGGCCTGGATCATCGCGTTCGTGGCCTTGTGGCCGCTGCCCGGCATCGCCGAATCGGTGCTGTCGCTGGGAGCGCTGTTCGCGGCGGTAAGGCTGTTGCAGACGCGCTTCCGGGGCGGTACCCGGTTGCTGAGCGGGGCGGCGTGGGCGCTGACCTCGGTGCTGTTCTTCGCCTACTGGCTGCCCGAGCTGCTGTCGGCGTTCGATGCGGTCGACGTCGGCCTGGCGCTGCGCAAGACCGCCACCGACCTGCGCTACCTGCCTTTCATGTGGTTGTGCGCCATCGCAGTGGCCACGTCGCGCCGCCGCCGGGTCACCTTCGGCGGACTGGCGGCGATCGGCATGGTCTGGACGATCGATGCCCTGGCCCAGGCCGCGCTCGGCAGCAGTCCGCTGTTCTGGTCGCTGGACCAACTGAAGCAGATGGTCAGTGGCCATGGTTTCTGCACGCCGGAGGAAATCGCCGTCGCCGACCGGCTCAGCGGCGTGCTCGGACCGTGCAACCTGAAGTTCGGGCAGACCCTCGCCAGCCTGTCGCCGTTCCTGCTGTTCGCGGCGGGCGGGCGTTCGCGCGCGGCGTGGCTGCTGGCCGCCGCCGCGGTGGCCGCGGTGCTGGTGCTGGCCGGTTCGCGCGCTTCGTGGATCACCTTCGCGGTGATCGGGGTGCTCTCGGGCTGGAAGCTGCTCGGGCCGCGCCGGTTGCTGGCGGTGGCGATGGCGGGCGTGGCGCTCGCGGCAGTGCTGGTCTACGTGTCGCCGCAGGCGCGCGAGCGCGTCCATCGCACCACGTTGGCTTTCACCGGCGAAGGGACGGGCGTGAACGAGGCGCTTTCCGGGCGCAGCGACATCTGGAGCGCGGCGTGGTGCATGGTGCGCGAGCACCCGCTCAACGGCATCGGCGCGCGCGGTTTCCGCGAGGCCTATCCGGCCTGCGATCCGCACCCCGGGCAGGCGCCGGCGTGGGGCGAAGGCCCGGCCTTCCATGCCCACCAGATCGTGCTGGAAATCCTCGCCGAAACCGGCGTGGTCGGCCTGCTGCTGTGGCTGGCCGGTGCGGCGCAGGCCTGGCGCGCATGGCGGTACTCGTCGCCGGAAGCGCGCGATGCGGCGCGTCCGGCGATGGTGGCGCTGGTCGCGACGGTGTTCCCGTTCAATACGCACCTGGCGTTCTATTCCAGCTTCTGGGGCGGACTCGCGCTGATGCTGGCCGGCCTGTATGCCGGTGCGCTGCTCAATGCCGGCGACGGGAAATAGATGGCGCTCGATGGATGGCGCTTCGCCGTCCCCCGTGCGGTCTCAATCGTAGAAGGAGCTGCGGCCGCCCGGTTGGCGCTTGAAGCGGCGATGGATCCACAGGTACTGGTCCGGCGCCTGCCGCACCATGTCCTCGATCACCTCGTTCACGCGCGCGGTGTCGGCGACCACGTCGTCGGTCGGGAAATCCTGCAGCGGCGCGCCGATCTTCAGCCGGTAGCCTCCGCCTTCGCGCCGGTGGTAGTACGGCACCACCGCGCATCCGGTAAGCCGTGCGAACTGGTGGGTCGCGGTGATCGTGGCCGCCGGATGGCCGAAGAACGGCACGAACACGGTGTCCTTGCCGCGCATGTCCTGGTCGGGCGCGTACCACAGGAATCCGCCGCGCTTGAGGTGGCGCACCGTCGCGCGGATGTCGCCGTTGCCGAACATGTGCGTGGCGTAGCGCAGGCGGCCGCGCTTGACCGCCCATTCGGTCACCGGGTTCTTGTACGGGCGGTACATGCCGGCCAGCGGGACGTAGTCGCACAGCAGCCGCCCGCACATCTCCAGCGTCATGAAGTGGCCGGACACCAGCAGCACGCCGCGGCCTTCCTCCTGCAACCTGCGCAGGTGTTCCAGCCCCTCGACCTGCACCTGCGGGCGGATCGCGTCGATGCTGCCCCACCAGGCGCGCGCGAACTCGAGGATGCCGACGCCGAACGCATCGAAGCTGTCGCGCAGCAGGCGCTGGCGCCAGGCCGGGTCCTGGTCGGGAAAGCACAACTCGAGGTTCGCCTGCGCTGCCCTGCGCCGGCTGCCCATCAAGCGATAGGCGATCCAGCCCACGCCGCGCCCGATCGCCCGCTGCAGCGTCCACGGCAGGCGGGCCGCGGCAGCGGCAAGGGCCAGCCCAAGGAACGTGGGCCAGTGGGCCGGCTTGAGCAGGGAGGGGCGGATGGCGACATCGGGCGCTTCGGACATGCGGGAATTCTACTGGACCCGGGGCTCGGGACCGGGACTAGGGCTAGGGCTAGGGGAAGCCTGCCCGGGATCGAGCGCCGTTGCAGCCGGGCTTCAGCCCCGACCCGGTCTTGCCGGGAGCCGGGGCTCGGATCTGAGGACTCGGGACTCGGAAGCACGACAAGCCAGCTTCGGGTCGGGTGTTGTTGTGGGAGGGACTTCAGTCCCGACAAGGGCTTTACCGGCCCTCCCTCGGGAAAGTCCCTCCTAACAAAAAAGCTGCAAGAAAGCACCGGATCGCCTGGCAGCCGAACCCAGGCAAAGATGCCCTGCCCCGAGTCCCGAGCCCCGCCATCCCGTATCCTTCGCGGATGCGGAAAGACCCCATCGAATGGCTGTTGCGCACGCTGTACTCGGCGCTGCTCTACCTGTTGCTGCCGATCACGGTGTACCACCTGGTGTGGCGCGGATTCCGGGTTCGCGAGTACTTCAACCGCTGGAACGAGCGCTATGCCTCGTATGCGCGCTCGTGCGGGCAACCGCGGGTATGGCTGCACGCGGTATCGGTGGGCGAGGTCAATGCCGCCGCGCCGCTGGTCAACGCGCTGCGTGCGCAGCGCCCGGACATCCGCTGGGTCATCACCACGATCACGCCGACCGGTTCGGAGCGCGTGCGCGCGCTGTGGGGCGAGGCGATCGACCACGTCTACCTGCCCTACGACGTGCCGGGCAGCGTCGGGCGATTCCTGGAGCACTTCCGGCCCAGCCTGGCGCTGATCCTCGAGACCGAGTTGTGGCCGAACATGCTGTTCGGCTGCCGCGACCGCGGCATCCCGGTCTACGTCCTCAACGCGCGCCTGTCGGCGCGCTCGCTGCGCGGCTACCGGCTGTTGGCGCCGTTGATCGCCCGCGCGCTGCGCACGGTGACCTGCGTGGCGGCGCAGTCCGCGGACGATGCGGCGCGCTTCGTCGCGCTCGGCGCGCGACCGGAACAGGTGGTCGCGCTCGGCAACCTCAAGTTCGACATCGGCGTGCCGGAGCATCTCGACGCGTTCGTCGCGCAGTTCCGGCAGCACGTGCCGGCGGCGCGCCCGGTCTGGATCGCCGCCAGCACCCACGATGGCGAAGAGGCGGCCACCCTCGATATCCATGCGAAGCTGCAACGGCGTTTCCCCGACCTGCTGCTGCTGTGGGCACCGCGCCATCCCGAGCGGTTCCCCAAGGTCGAGGCGCTGGCGCGGGAACGCGGCTGGCGCGTGGCCACCCGCAAGGCCCAGCAGTGGCCGGACGCGCAGAGCCAGGTGTTCGTGATCGACACGCTGGGCGAGTTGATGGCGTTCTATGCCTGCGCGCAGGCGGCCTTCGTCGGTGGCAGCCTGCAACCGATCGGCGGGCACAACCTGCTGGAGCCGGCCGCGGTCGGCACGCCCTCGGTGACCGGCCCGCACCTGCACAATTTCTCGGAGATCTCGCGCCGCATGCGCGAGGCGGGCGCGGTCGCGATCTGCAACGATGCCGAGGCCGTCGCCGACGCCTTGGAAACGCTGCTGGCCGACGCCGGGGCGCGCAAGGTGATGGCCGAGGCCGGGCTTGCGCTGGTGGCCAACGGCCGCGGCGCGGTGCAGCGGACGCTGGCGCAGATCGCACCGCACTTGCCGCCGGTCGCGACCCTGCCCGGCAAGACGGCCTGCTGAAAAAAAGAGCGGGCCGAAGCCCGCTCTTGTGTCGTTGGCAATCTGCCTTCGCTCAGCGCGAGGCTATCGGCGATTGCAGCCGCGCCTCGGCATCGGCGGTCAGCAGGCGGTTGATGTCCTGCAGGTCGGCGATGTCGAGCTTGCCGGTGGCCTGCGCCAGCAACAGGCGGTTCTGCAGGAAGTTGTACTTGGCCTGCGCGTAGTTGAGCTGGGCCGTGAACAGCGTCCTCTGGTTCTGCACCACGTCGAGCACGGTGCGAGTACCGACTTCCAGGCCGACTTGCGAGGCATCGTACGCTGCCTGCGCGGACACCACCGCGAGGCGGCGCGCCTCGATCTCGGAAATGCCCTGCACGACCGTCTGGTAGTAGTTGCGCACGTTGCGATCCAGCGCGCGCTTCTGCTGCTCGTAGGTATCCTGCTGGATGTCGCGCTGGGCGATCGCCTGGCGCACCGCCGACTGGGTGGCGCCGCCGGAGAAGATCGGCACGCTCAGGGTGACACCGATGGTGTTGGTGTCGTTGCGCGGACCGCCGATGCCGCCCGGGTCCTGGCTGGCGAGCTCGCCCGAAATGTCGCCCCAGGTGGTGCTGCGGCCCAGGCTGCCGGTCAGGTTCAAGGTCGGCAGGTGGCCAGCGCGCGCGGCGGACACGCTGGATTCGGCGGCGCTGACCTGCAATTGCTGGGCCTTGAGCGCCGGGTTCTCTTCGATCGCGCTGGCGACCAGGTTGTCGATGTTGCCGTAGTTGGCCGGCAGTTCGGGGCGGAAATCGTCCGGCAGGCCACGCAGGCCGCGGGCCGGCTGGCCGGTGATCTCGGTCAACGCCTGGTAGTAGTCGGCCAGGGTGTTGCGCGCGGTGATCACGTCGGCGCGTGCCTGGTCGTAGTCGGCGCGGGCCTCGTGCACGTCGGTGATCGGCGCCAGGCCGACCTGCAGGCGCTTGTCGGCGTAGTCGAACTGCTTCTTGGCGGCCGCTTCGTTGGACTCGGCCGCGGCCAGCGACTCGATCGCCACCAGCACGTTGAAGTAGGCGGCCGAGGTGCGCACGATCAGGTCGTCGTTGGCCGATTCCAGGGTGAAGTCGGCGGCCTTGCTGACGTCGCGCTGCGCGCGCAGGTTGGAGAACTGCGCCCAGTTGAACAGCGTCTGCGTGCCATCGACAGAGTAGCGGCGGGTCTTGGAGATGCTGCGGCCGGTCAGGCCTTCGGCTTCGGTGCGGGTGCGGCTCAGCGAAGCGGTACCGTCGAGCTGCGGCAGCAGTGCGGCGCGTGCCTGGACCTGGCCTTCCTTGTTGTACAGGCGGGTCGATTCGGCCGACGCCAGCGTCGGGTCGCCGTTGCGGGCCATTTCGTAAGCCTGCAGCAGATCGGTAGCCTGCGCGGCCATCGGTAACAGGGCGGCGGCCAGCGCCAGAACGAGGGATCGGCGAATCATCGGGGGCTTCCTTGGGATCAGAATTTGAACTGGGGCGCAGGTGCCGCGCCCTTCAGGTACGCGAGGTCGGTTTCGAACAACGATTCCACGCGCGGGGCGTTGACCTCGCCACGCACGAGCACCGCTTCCATCACCGGGTCACGGCCGCGCACCACGAACAGGCGGCCGTTCGGGCGCAGCCAGGAAAGCAACTGCAGCGGCAGCGCATCGACCGCGCCGGTCAGGCAGATCGCGTCGAACTTGCGCTCGGTCTGCCAGGCGAACACGTCGGCGGCCTCGATGCGGACATTGCTGCCCAATCCGGTGGCATCCAGGCGGGCACGGGCACCGGCGGCCAGCGCGGGATCGATCTCGAGGCTGACCACCTCGCGCGCCAGCGCGGCCAGGCAGGCCGTGGCGAAACCGCTGCCGGTGCCGACTTCCAATACGTCCTCGCCCGGCTGCAGGTCGAGGGCCTGCAGCATGCGCCCCTCGACCACCGGCTTCATCATCTTCTGGCCGCCCGGCAGCGGGATCTCCAGGTCGGCATAGGCCAGCGCCTTGTAGGCGTCCGGCACGAAGGCCTCGCGCGGCAACCGCGCCAGCACGTCCAGCACGCGCAGGTCCAGCACGTCCCAGGGACGGATCTGCTGTTCGACCATCTTTTCGCGGGCCTGGGTGTAATCGATCGTCATGGTGCGGTCATCCAAACGCAGTGGGGCGGGCATTTTACCGGGTGCCGCGAGCCGTTGGCGTGGCTAGCATCGCCGTGGGCGGCACCCCGGCGCAGTGCCGGAAGTCATCGCGACCACCGGCGCCATCGGGGGAGGAGCGGGAAGGCACACCCTAGCGCGGAGCATAGGCGCGCAGGAAGAAGTCGACGCTGGCGGCGAGGTGGTGTTGCACCTCCTCGGGGCTCGGCGGCGGCCGCACCCCGCACATCATGGTGATGTGAAGGTCGCCCTTGAGCAATTGGAAGAACTGGGAGGCGGCCAAATTCAGGTCGTCGATCGCCAGTTCGCCCGCGCGCACCCGGGCGGCGAGGAAATCGGCCATCGCCTGCTGGGTGCGGTGCGGGCCGGCTTCCCAGAACATGCGGCGGATATGGTCGTCGCCGGTGCCGGGGCTGAGCATCATGCGGTGGGTGGCGATCGCCGCATCGGTGCTGATCATCGCGAAGAACGCCGAACCGATCTCCAGCAGTTGCTCGCGCAGGGAACCCTGCAGTTCGTGCTGGAACAGGTCGTCCGGCATCATCTGCTGGCATTGCGCGCGGATCGCTTCGCCGAACAAGGTGTCCTTGTCGCCGAAATGGCTGTAGACGGTGAGCTTGGACACGCCGGCCAGCGCGGCGATGCCATCCATGCTGACGCCGGCATAGCCCTGTTCGAAGAACAGCGTGCGCGCGGCGTTCAAGATCGCGGCGCGTTTGCCGAGGTCCTTGGGCCGGCCGGGGCCGGTGCTGCGGATGCGTGCCTTCGAGGGAGTCGTGGTCGCCATGGCGCCAATACTAGACCATGCGGTTCTATATTTATACTGAACCGATTGGTTCATTATTTAGACGTGCAGCGGGGCGGCACGGCTCGATGATGGGACGCCGCCGATCGAAGGGGGCTTCAGGCCGCCTTGCCGCCGATGCCGGGCGCTTGGCCGGCCGGTGCGTCGGTTGCCGGTTCCGGCGCGGTCGGCGCCGGCCGCGGCGGGGTGGCCGAGTGCCGCGGCTGGTCGCGGTCGCGGCGGGCCTTGGCGCTGGCGATCTCGGCCTGGAAGGCCAGGTTGGCGGCCGTGTTGCTGTCGCGCGTGGTCATGCCGTCGGTACCGGTGAGGCGGGCAGGAACGGCGCCGATGCGCCGGAAAGGACGGACCGCAGTCCGCCGCAGGGCAGAAGGATGACGGGAGGCATGACGAGGGGTCTTGGGATGGCGATCGAGCTGAGGCAATTCCCGTGCCGTCTTCGAGGCTGGTGGAAGGCGGAGGTCGCGAGGGAGACCGCGGCGGCAGGGAGGGCTGGCTGTGGTGGGGCGGAATCCTTGCAGAGAACAGGCGGGCGGCCCGGGGCCGGCGGAGCGCGCAATGTAGGTCAAGCCGGAGTGGTTGTCACCAGCGGTCGGCGTGTTCCTCCAGCAGGGCGATGAACGCCCGCGCGGCGCGCGAACGGGTGCGCCCGCCATGGGTGACGTGGCCGAGCCGGCGTCGCAGGTCCACGCCGGACAGCGGCAGCGCGACCACCTGGGCGTCGACCAGGCTCTGCGGCAGCACGCTCCAGGCCAGCCCCACCGACGCGAGCATCTTGATCGTCTCCAGGTGGTTGGTGGTCATGCGCAGGCGCAACGACAGCCCGTGCGCGGCGAACAGCTCGGCGACGATGCGGTGGGTGAAGGTGTGCCGCTCCGGCAACACCGCGGGGTGGCCGGCGATGTCCTGCAGCGTGAGCGCCGCGCGCGTGGCGAGGGAATGATCGGGGGCGACCACGAACTGCAGCGGGTCGTCCCAGACCGGGACCGCCCGCAGGGGAGGATGGGTCTCCGGCCCGAGCGTGGTCACCGCCAGTTCCACTTCGCCCTGCAGCACCTGGGCATAGGCCTGTTCCGAATCGAGGAAGCGGATGTCGAGCGCGGCCTCGGGATGGCGCGTGGCGAACTGGCGCAGCAGGGGCGGCAGCCGGTGCAGGCCGACGTGGTGGCTGGTGGCCAGGCTCAGGGTGCCGCCGACCTCGCCGCCCAGGGTGTCCAGCAGCCGGCGCGCGTCCTGCACTTCGTCGAGGATGCGCTGCGCGCGCGGGCGCAGCGCCTGCCCGGCCTCGGTCAGCACCACCTGTCGGCCGAGCCGGTCGAACAGCCGGACCCGCAATTCGGCTTCCAGCAGGCCGATGCGCTTGCTCACCGCAGGCTGGGTCAGGTGCAGCCGTTCGGCGGCGCCGGAAAAGCTCCCGCTGTCGGCAATGGCCAGGAACGCGGCCAGGTTGGCGATGTCCATCTCAGTCGCATTGGTTATGGATTCGAATTAAAAATATGAATTTGTTTTATGGAGTGCAACGGCCTAGCATCGTTTCTCCAGCCCGGCGGCCCGCTCCGCCGATCGCCAGAACCGTTTTGGAAGCACTGCAATGGCCGGCAAGACCCTCTACGACAAGCTGTGGGAGATGCACGAAGTGGCCCGTCGCGACGACGGCTCCTCGTTGATCTACATCGACCGCCACATCCTCCATGAAGTGACCTCGCCGCAGGCGTTCGAGGGCCTGCGCCTGGCCGGCCGCAAGCCGTGGCGCATCGATGCCAACATCGCCACGCCCGACCACAACGTGCCGACCACGCGCACCGAACGCCTGGGCGGGCTGACCGCCATCGCCGACCCGGTCTCGCGCCTGCAGGTGCAGACGCTGGACGAGAACTGCGACGACTTCGGCATCCTGGAGTTCAAGATGAACGATGTCCGCCAGGGCATCGTGCACGTGGTCGGCCCGGAGCAGGGCGCCACGCTGCCGGGCATGACCGTGGTCTGCGGCGATTCGCACACCTCCACGCACGGCGCGTTCGGCGCGCTGGCGCACGGCATCGGCACCTCCGAGGTCGAGCACGTGCTGGCCACCCAGTGCCTGGTCGCCAAGAAGATGAAGAACATGCAGGTGCGGGTGGAAGGCACGCTGCCGTTCGGCGTCACCGCCAAGGACATCGTGCTGGCGGTGATCGGCAGGATCGGCACCGCCGGCGGCAACGGCCATGCGCTGGAATTTTCCGGCAGCGCGATCCGCGCGCTGTCGATGGAAGGGCGCATGACGATCTGCAACATGGCGATCGAGGCCGGCGCGCGGGTCGGCATGGTCGCGGTGGACGAGAAGACGATCGAGTACGTGCGCGGCCGCCCGTTCGCCCCCAGGGGCGCCGACTGGGACGCGGCGGTGTCGGCATGGAAGGAACTGGTGTCCGACCCTGACGCGCATTTCGACGCGGTGGTCGAGCTGCGCGCGGAGGACATCAAGCCGCAGGTCAGCTGGGGCACCTCGCCGGAGATGGTGCTGGCGGTCGACCAGAACGTGCCGGACCCGGAGCGCGAGGCCGATCCGGTCAAGAAGGATTCGATCGTGCGCGCGCTGAAGTACATGGGCCTGCAGCCCAACCAGCCGATCACCGCGATCAAGCTCGACCGCGTGTTCATCGGCTCGTGCACCAACTCGCGCATCGAGGACCTGCGCGCGGCGGCGCAGGTCGCCAAGGGCCGCAAGGTCGCCGCGAACGTGAAGCAGGCGCTGGTGGTGCCGGGCTCGGGCCTGGTCAAGGCGCAGGCCGAGGCCGAGGGCCTGGACAAGGTGTTCGTCGAGGCCGGCTTCGAATGGCGCGAACCGGGCTGCTCGATGTGCCTGGCGATGAACCCGGACAAGCTGGGCAGCGGCGAGCATTGCGCCTCCACTTCCAACCGCAACTTCGAAGGGCGCCAGGGCGCCGGCGGGCGCACTCACCTGGTCAGCCCGGCGATGGCCGCCGCCGCCGCGGTGGCCGGCCACTTCGTCGACGTGCGGGAGATGGTGATCCGTGATTCGTGATTGTGATTCGTAAAAGCGGATCCTCCGAACCCGTCTCCAGCCTTTCCCAATCACGAATCACCAATCACGAATCACGTCCAATGAAAGCCTTCACGACCCACACCGGCCTGGTCTGCCCGCTGGACCGCGCCAACGTCGATACCGACCAGATCATCCCCAAGCAGTTCCTGAAATCGATCAAGCGCACCGGCTTCGGCCCTAACCTGTTCGACGAATGGCGCTACCTGGACGTCGGCGAACCCGGCCAGGACAACAGCGCGCGCCCGATCAACCCCGAATTCGTGCTGAACTTCCCGCGCTATGCCGGCGCCAGCGTGCTGCTGGCGCGCGAGAACTTCGGCTGCGGCTCCTCGCGCGAGCATGCGCCGTGGGCGCTGGACGAGTACGGCTTCCGCGCGGTGATCGCACCGAGTTTCGCCGACATCTTCTTCAACAACAGCTTCAAGAACGGTCTGCTGCCGATCGTGCTGAAGGACGCGGAGGTCGATGCGCTGTTCGCGCAGTGCGAGGCCATCGAGGGCTACACGCTGATCGTGGACCTGGCCGCGCAGACCGTGACGCGGCCGGACGGCGTGCAGTACCGCTTCGAGGTCGAGGCGTTCCGCAAGCATTGCCTGCTCCACGGGCTGGACGACATCGGCCTGACCCTGCAGGACGCCGACGCGATCCGCGCCTTCGAGGCGCGCCATCGGGCGGCGCAGCCGTGGCTGTTCGGCCTGGGCGAACGCGCGTGAGCGCGTCCGCTTCCCACGCGCAGGTGGTGCAGGCGCAGTTCGGCGAGCAGGCCGAGGCCTATCTCCGGAGCGCGGTGCACGCGCAGGGGAGCGAGTTCGCCGAGTTGCAGGCCGCGCTCGCGGCACGGCCCCGGGCGCGCGTGCTCGACCTGGGATGCGGCGCGGGACATGTCGCGTTCCATCTGGCTCCCCTGGCCGACGAGGTGGTGGCCTACGACCTGTCGGCGCAAATGCTCGACGTGGTCGCCTCGGCGGCGGCCGAGCGCGGGCTGGACAACATCCGCACGGTGCGAGGCGCGGCCGAGCGGTTGCCGTTCGCCGACGCGGAATTCGATGTCGTGGCCAGCCGCTATTCGGCGCATCACTGGAGCGACGTCGGTCAGGCGTTGCGCGAAGCGCGCCGGGTGCTGAAGCCGGGCGGCACGGCCGCCTTCATCGACGTGATGGCGCCCGGCGCGCCGCTGCTGGATACGCACCTGCAGGCGATCGAGCTGCTGCGCGACACCAGCCATGTGCGCGACTACTCGGCCGCCGAGTGGCTGCGCCTGGCCGGCGAGGCGGGATTGCAGGTGCAAAAGCTGCATCGCCAGCGCCTGCGGTTGGAGTTCGCCCCGTGGGTGGAGCGCATGCGCACGCCGGAGCTGTTCCGCCAGGCGATCCGCTCGCTGCAGCAGGGCGTGGGCGCGGAAGTGCGCGAGTACTTCGAGATCGCCGGGGACGGCTCCTTCAGCACCGACGTACTGGTGCTGTGGGCCGGACGCGGGTAGACGCGGGTACATGCCATCCATCCTGTGGGAGCGACTTCAGTCGCGACGGGCTTTGGCGGTAAAGCCCCATCGCGACTGAAGTCGCTCTCACAAAAAGTAAAAGCAGCAAAAACAACAAGGAAATATAGATGAGCAAGCAGATTCTGGTCCTTCCTGGCGATGGCATCGGCCCGGAGATCGTGGCCGAGGCGGTCAAGGTGATCGAGCGCGTGGACGCGCGCTTCGGGCTGGGCATCACGCTCGCCTTCGACGAGCTGGGAGGCGCCGCTTACGACAAGTACGGCACGCCCCTGGCCGACGAGACCCTGGCGCGCGCGCGCGCCGCCGACGCGGTGCTGCTCGGGGCGGTCGGCGGGCCGAAGTGGGACACGATCGATCCGGCGCTGCGCCCGGAGCGCGGCCTGCTCAAGATCCGCTCGCAGCTGGGCCTGTTCGCCAACCTGCGCCCGGCGCTGCTGTACCCGCAGCTGGCCGAGGCCTCGACGCTCAAGCCCGAGGTCGTCGCCGGCCTGGACATCCTGATCCTGCGCGAGCTGACCGGCGGCATCTACTTCGGCCAGCCGCGCGGCAACCGCACGCTGGAGAGCGGCGAGCGCCAGGCCTACGACACGCTGCCCTACAGCGAAAGCGAGATCCGCCGCATCGCCAGGGTCGGCTTCGAGATGGCGCGGCTGCGCGGCAAGAAGCTGTGCTCGGTGGATAAGGCCAATGTGCTGGCGTCGAGCCAGTTGTGGCGCGCGGTGGTCGAGGAAGTCGCCAGGGACTACCCGGACGTGGCGCTGTCGCACATGTACGTGGACAACGCGGCGATGCAGCTGGTGCGCGCGCCCAAGCAGTTCGACGTGATCGTCACCGACAACATGTTCGGCGACATCCTGTCCGACCAGGCCTCGATGCTGACCGGCTCGATCGGCATGCTGCCGTCGGCCTCGCTGGATGCCGACAACAAGGGCATGTTCGAGCCTTGCCACGGCTCGGCGCCGGACATCGCCGGCCAGGGCATCGCCAACCCGCTGGCGACGATCCTGTCGGTGGCGATGTTGCTGCGCTACAGCTTCGGCCATGCCGAATCGGCCGAGGCGATCGAGCGCGCGGTGGGCGCGGTGCTCGACCAGGGCCTGCGCACCGCCGACATCTGGTCGGAAGGCACGACCAAGGTCGGCACCGCGGCGATGGGCGATGCGGTGGTGGCGGCGCTGTAAGGCCGGGAATGATCTGAAGCGCAAAGCCCCTCTCCCATCGGGAGAGGGGAGAGGGCGTGCGGGCGAAGCCCTCTCGTGACGTTCAACTGCACGAAGCTTCGCCCGAACCCTCATCCGCCCCTTGCGGGCACCTTCTCCCGAGGGAGAAGGGATTTGCCTACGCCGCTACCACGTCCTGGCGGTTCTGCTCCGCATTGCGCTGCCGCAGCAACCGGTTGGCCACGTCCAGCCAGGCCAGTGCGCTGGCTTCGATGATGTCCTTGCTGGTGCCGGTGCCTTCGTACTCCACGCCGTCGTGGCGCACGCTCAGGCTGGCCTCGCCACGCGCATCGGCGCCGATGCCGACGCTGTGCACCTGGTAGCTGTCCAGCTCCAGGCGTACGCCGGTGGCGGCCGACAGCGCGCCGAACAGCGCGTCGACCGGGCCGTTGCCCTGCGCGGTCTCGGCGACGCGGTTGCCGTCCGGATCGGACAGTTCGACCAGCGCGTTGGCGCGGCTGCCGACGTCGCTGATGGTCATCGAGGCCAGGCGATAGCCGTCCTGGGTGGTGGCGCCCTGCATCAGCGACTGCAGGTCGGCGTCGGTAACCACGCGCTGCTTCTCGCACAGCGCCTTGAACTGCTCGAACACCAGCTTCAGCTCTTCCTCCTCCAGCCAGAAGCCGAGCGCGCGCAGGCGCGCCTCGACCGCGGCGCGGCCGCTGTGGCGGCCCAGCACCATCTGGGTGTCCGGCCAGCCCACGTCCTGCGGGCGCATGATCTCGTAGGTGCCGCGATGGCGCAGCATGCCGTGCTGGTGGATGCCCGACTCGTGCGCGAACGCATTGGTGCCCACCACCGCCTTGTTGCGCTGGACCGGCATGCCGATCAGGCGCTGCAGCAACTGCGAGGTCGGCACGATGCGCGGCGTGTTGATGCCGGTCTCGAACCCGTAGAACGCGTTGCGCACCTTCAGCGCCATCGCGATCTCCTCCAGCGCGCAGTTGCCGGCGCGCTCGCCGATGCCGTTGATGGTGCACTCGATCTGGCGCACGCCGGCCTCGGCGGCGGCCAGCGAGTTGGCCACCGCCAGTCCCAGGTCGTTGTGGCAGTGCGCGCTGAACACCACCTTGTCCGCGCCCGGCAGGTCGGCCACGCCGGCGATCACGCGCCGGAACATGTCGCCGATCTCCTCCGGCGTGGTGAAGCCGACGGTGTCGGGCAGGTTGATGGTGGTGGCGCCCGCGGCGATCGCCACGCGCGCGACCTCGATCAGGTACTCGACCTCGGTGCGGGTCGCGTCCTCGGCCGAGAACTCGATGTCGTCGATGTAGCCGCGCGCCAGCGTCACGTGCTTGTGCACCGATTCCAGCACCTGCTCCTGGGTCATGCGCAGCTTGTGCTCGCGGTGCAGCGGGCTGGTGGACAGGAACACGTGCAGGCGCGGGTTGGCCGCCGCCTCCAGCGCCCGCGCGGAGGTCTCGATGTCGGCCTGCAGGCAGCGCGAGAGCACCGCCAGGGTCGGGCGGCGCAGCTCGCGGCCGATCAGCGCCATCGCCTCGCGATCGGATTGCGAGCTGGCCGGGAAGCCGGTCTCGATGATGTCCACGCCCAGCTCGTCCAGGGCCCGGGCCATCACGACCTTCTGCTGCGGGGTCATGCTGCAGCCGGGGGATTGCTCGCCGTCGCGCAGGGTGGTGTCGAAAATTCGGATACGCGGGGTCTGGTTGGATACGGTCGTGTTCACCAGGATGACTCCTCTACTGCGATGGCTATTGCGGGCGTGGTGGCGGGGGCGGTGGGGCGGGGTGGAGCGGTCGGGGGCGAAGCGTCGGGTGGCCGGCCGCGTTGGCCCTTGAGCCGCTCGCTGCTGCGCCGGCGCGGTTTCCGGGGCGGCCGCGGCCGCACTTCGGAGAGCAGGTTGGCCAGCACGGTGGCGTCGATATTACCGCCTGAGACGACGGCGCACTTGCGTTTGCCGGCCACGCGTTTACCCGCCGCCAGCGCCAGCGCGCCGGCGCCCTCGGCGATCACGTGTTCTTCCAGCGCCAGCCGGACCAGGGTTTCGCGCAGTTCGGCCTCGCGCACGATCACGATGTCGTCTAGCAGGCTGGTGCACAGCCTGCGCGTGATGAAGCCGGGGACCTTGACCTTGACGCCGTCGGCGAGGGTGGCGACCGGCTCGATGGCGCGCACGTCGCCCTTCACCGCGCGGGCCATCGAATCGACCCCCTCGACCTGCGCGCCGATCACCCGCACGCCCTGCGATTTCAGCGCCAGTGCGACGCCGGAGGCCAGGCCGCCGCCGCCGATCGGCACGATCACCACGTCCGGCATGTGCGGGGCGATCTCGATCCCGAGCGTGCCCTGGCCGGCGATCACGTCCGGGTCGTCGAACGCGGGCAGGAAGCGGTAGCCGTTCTGCTGGGCCAGCTCGCGTGCGAACGCGTAGGCCTCGTCGTAGCTGTGGCCGTGCTGGCGCACGGTGGCGCCCCAGTGCTGGACGCCGGCGATCTTGGTGGCCGGGGCGGCCAACGGCATCACGGTGATCGCCTGCAGGCCCAGCCGGTAGGCCGACCAGGCCACGCCCTGGGCATGGTTGCCGGCCGAGGCGCAGATCACCGGGCGGTCGTCGCCGCGCTCCAGCCCGGCCAGCATCGCGTTCAGCGCGCCGCGTACCTTGTAGGAGCCGGTGCGTTGCAGGTTTTCCAGCTTGAGCCAGGTGCCGAAGCGTTCGGCGTAGTGCAACGGCGTGGGCGTGAGATAGCGGCGCAGGCGCGCCTGCGCGGCCAGCACGTCGGCCACGCTGACGGCTACGTCGCCTACGTCCGGTTCCTGGGCAGGGGCACGGCCGGCGTCAGGCATGGTGGTGGAGCCGGTGCTGGGGACCCGGGGGCCGGGTCCCGGGAGAGCGACAGGGGCGAAGAAGATCCCTCCGCGGTCCAGGTGACGGGCACCGGTGGCAGGACGCCGGGAGGCGTCGAAGAAGACGCCTCCTGCCGGGCGCGCGAACCAGGCGGCGAGGGCTTGCCCCGAGTTCCCGGTCCCGGGTCCCCGGTCCCGGCCTCACCGCGTTCATGCCGCTTCCTCCAGCGCGGTGATCCGCACCGATTCGCAGTCGTAGACCTTTTCCAACTGGCGCTGCAGGGTCTCGGCCGGGCGTGCGCCGCCATCGACCACCAACTGCAGGTGCCAGCGGCCGGCATCGGCCGCGTTCGGGCTGCCGCTGATCGCGCACGGGCTGAAGCCGCGGCGCTCGGCCATGCCGATCACGCGCAACAGGGCGCCATCGACGGGCTTGATGACCAGGTCAAGCCGGTAACGCATGGCTGGCCTCCTTCGGGGCATGGGCGGGGTTGCTCTCCAGCATGGTGCTGTTGGCGTTGTTGGGGGGGACCAGCGGCCAGACGTTGGCGCGCGCGTCGATGGTCACGTGCAGCAGCGCCGGGCCGGGCTGCGCCAGCAGTTCGGCCAGGCCGTCCTCGACTTCGCCGCGCAGGGCGATATGGCGGGCCGGGATGCCGAACACCTGCGCCAGCGCGGCGAAGTCCGGGTTGTCGGACAGGTCGATCTCGCTGTAGCGCTCGGCGAAGAACAGCTCCTGCCACTGCCGCACCATGCCCAGCGAGGCGTTGTCGATCAGCACGATCTTCACCGGCAGCCGGCAGCGGGCGATGGTCGCCAGCTCCTGCACGTTCATCATGAAGCCGCCGTCGCCGTTGACCAGGATCACGGTGCGGTCCGGGCAGGCGAACTGCGCGCCCATCGCCGCCGGCAGGCCGAAGCCCATCGTGCCGAGCGCGCCGCTGGTCAGATGATGGCGCGGATGGTTGAAACGGTAGTGCTGGGCCACCCACATCTGGTGCTGGCCGACGTCGCAGGCGACGATCGCGTCGGCGGGGGCGACCTCGCTCAGGCGCTTGAGCAGCGCCGGGGCATAGATGTCGGTGCCGGGCGCGTCGTAGCGCGCGCCGAAGCGCTCGCGGTTGGCGATGCAGCGCTTGCGCCATTCCTCGCAGGTGCTGCGCGCGGCCGCGAGCGCCTTCAGGCCGGTGGCGACATTGCCGGGAATGGCGATGTCGGCGCTGCGCAGCTTGGAGATCTCGTAGGCGTCGGCGTCCAGGTGGATCACCCGCGCGAACGGGGCGAACTCGCTCAGCTTGCCGGTGGCGCGGTCGTCGAAACGGGCGCCGACCACGATCAGCAGGTCGCATTCCTGCACCGCCATGTTGGCGGCGCGGGTGCCGTGCATGCCGAGCATGCCAAGGTACTCGGGATGGTTCGCCGGCAACGCGCCCAGGCCGCGCAGGGTCAGCACGGTCGGGATGCGGGTGGCGTCGACGAACTGGCGGAACGCCTCCACCGCATCGGCCAGGCCGATGCCGCCGCCGCCGTAGATCACCGGCTTCTCGGCGCCGGCGATGGCCGCCAGCGCCTCGTCCAGGCGCGCCGCCTCCGGCGGCGGCGGCGGCTCGATCGCCGCCGGCACGTGGTCGGGCAGGTGCGAGGCGTCGGCCAGCTGCACGTCCTTGGGCAGGTCGATCAGCACGGGCCCGGGACGGCCCTCGCGCGCGATCCGGAACGCCTCGCGCACCATGTCCGGCAGGTCGTCCACGCGCTTGGCCAGGAAGCTGTGCTTGACGATCGGCATGGTCAGGCCGAACACGTCCAGTTCCTGGAAGGCATCCGTGCCCAGCAGGCTGGTGGCCACCTGGCCGGTCAGGCACACCATCGGCACCGAGTCCAGCATGGCGTCGGCGATGCCGGTCACCAGGTTGGACGCGCCCGGGCCGGACGTGGCCACGCATACGCCGACCTTGCCGGAGGCGCGCGCGTAGCCGTTGGCGGCCAGGGCGGCGCCCTGCTCGTGGCGTACCAGGATGTGCTTGAGCCCGGAGTCCACCAGGGCGTCGTAGAACGGCATGATGGTGCCGCCCGGATAGCCGAACAGCGTGTCCACGCCTTCGGCTTCCAGGGCCTGCGTCAACCAGCGCGCGCCATTGCGGGGCGCGCCGGGTTGTGCGGAGGTGTTCATGCGGTGGCGACCTTTGCGTTGCGGTGGGGGGAGGCCGCGGTTACGCGGCCTGTTGCTGCTTGGCGGATGCGGGCGCGGTCTCGGTCTGGCCGCTGAGCCATACCATCTTGGCGCGCAGTTCCTTGCCCACCTTCTCGATCGGGTGCTCCAGGTCGGCCTGCTTGAACTTCTTGTAGTTCGGCAGGCCCGCTTCGTACTCGGCCACCCAGTTCTTGGTGAAGGTGCCGTTCTGGATGTCGGTCAGCACGTCCTTCATGCGCGCCTTGACGCCGGCGTCGATCACGCGCGGGCCGCTGACGTAGTCGCCGTACTGGGCGGTCTCGGACACGAACTCCAGCATGCGGGTGATGCCGCCTTCGTAGAACAGGTCGACGATCAGCTTCAGTTCGTGCAGCACTTCGTAGTAGGCGATCTCCGGCTGGTAGCCGGCTTCCACCAGGGTCTCGAAACCGGCCTGCACCAGCGACGAGGCGCCGCCGCACAGCACGGCCTGCTCGCCGAACAGGTCGGTCTCGGTCTCTTCCTTGAAGGTGGTCTCGATCAGGTTGGCGCGCGCGCCGCCCAGGCCGGCGGCGTAGGCCAGGGCGTAGTCCTTGGCCTTGCCGCTCTTGTCCTGGTAGATGGCGTAGATGCACGGCACGCCGCGGCCGATCTCGTACTCACGGCGCACCAGCGCGCCCGGGCCCTTCGGCGCGACCAGCACCACGTCCAGGTCCTCGCGCGGGGCGATCATGCCGAAGTGCACGTTCAGGCCATGCGCGAACAGCAGCACCGCGCCCTGCTTCAGGTTCGAGGCCAGCACCTCGTCGTAGAGCTTCTTCTGGACCATGTCCGGGGTCAGCACGGCGACCAGGTCGGCGTCCTTGACCGCCTCGGCGGGCGCCTTGACCACGAAGCCGTCGGCCTGGGCCTTGGCCTCGGTCGGGCCGCCCGGGCGCAGGCCGATGGTGACGTCGAAGCCGGAATCGCGCAGGTTCAGCGCATGCGCGCGGCCCTGGCTGCCGTAGCCGATGATCGCGATTTTGGGGTTGGACTGCTCGTTGCTCATGGTGGATTCCTCGGGGAAGAGTGGGACGGGGAGGGCGGAAAGAAAATCAGCCGGCCGCGGAGGCGCTGGCCGGCTGACGATGAGGGGTTTCCAGGGCTGCGGCGCGGGCGCATGCCATCGCCGCGCGCGGGGCGGTGGCTTTGCCGTTGGCCTGTTTGCGGGTTGCCGTGTTCATGTCATTCGAAACTTTTCTGGATCCCTGAAACGCGAAACCCCGCGCCGTTGCCGGTGCGGGGTCTTGTCGAAACCTGTGTGCTTCTGCTGCTTACACGTAGGCTCGTCCCGCACCTGTCGGCGAGGTAATGAGTACGAGCACGAGAAGCGAAGCGGCCACGCCACTGCCTGCCGGCAAGGGCAGCGAAGCGTCGAAGGCGGCGGTGCGTGGCGTCATGCCGTTGAGATAAACACGCCGTTTTCGCCGCTGTCAACCCTCGCGTGCGGAATTACGTGACCTGCGTTGCCGGGGGCTCCCGGAAGCCCTGTCGCGAAAGGATCGTTACCGTCGAAACCGACCCGCCTCGCGGCCCCGTTCCGGCCCGGCCCGGCCACATTTGCGCAGATTCGCGGGGAGGAAGGCCTGAACGAAGGCGGCGATGGCGTTATCGTGCGGGGCTGTTCTTCCGGGGAGTCCTGCATGCACCACCGTCTTCGCCTTCTGCCGCTGGCCGCGATCCTGCTGGCCGCCCTGCCGTCCGCCCATGCCGCCGACCGCATCACCGGACCGTCCTTCGCCACGCGCTCGGAGGTGATCGCGCCCCACGCCATGGCCGCGACCTCGCAGCCCCTGGCCACCCAGGTGGCGCTGGACGTGATGAAGCGGGGCGGTTCGGCCGTGGACGCGGCGATCGCCGCCAACGCGGCGCTCGGATTGATGGAGCCGACCGGCAACGGCATCGGCGGCGACCTGTTCGCGATCGTCTGGGATCCCGGGACGAAGAAGCTGTACGGCTACAACGGATCCGGCCGCTCGCCGAAGTCGCTGACCCTGGCCGAGTTCCAGCGCCGCGGCTTGAAGGAGATCCCGCCGATAGGGCCCTTGCCGGTGTCGGTGCCGGGGGCGGTGGACGGCTGGTTCGCCTTGCACGAACGTTTCGGGCGCAGGCCCATGGCGGAGAACCTGGCGCCGGCGATCCGCTATGCGCGCGAAGGCCACCCGGTCGCCGAGACCATCGCGTATTACTGGGACCGCTCGGTGCCGCGGCTGTCGCAGTACCCCGGCTTCAAGGAGCAGTTCACCATCGACGGCCGCGCGCCGCGCAAGGGCGAGTTGTGGAAGAACCCCAACCTCGCCAATACCCTGCAGAAGATCGCCGAGGGCGGCCGCGACGCGTTCTACAAGGGCGACATCGCCCGCACCATCGATGCGTACTTCAAGGCCAACGGCGGTTTCCTGAGTTACGAGGACATGGCCAGCCACCACGGCGAATGGGTCGAGCCGGTGTCCACCAACTACCGCGGCTACGACGTCTGGGAACTGCCGCCCAACAGCCAGGGCATCGCCGCGCTGCAGATGCTCAATGTGCTGGAAGGCTACGATTTCTCGAAGATCGCCTTCGGTTCGCCCGAGCACGTGCACCTGTTCGTGGAAGCGAAGAAGCTGGCGTTCGCCGACCGTGCGCGCTTCTACGCCGATCCGTCATTCCAGCCGGCACCGGTGAAGAAGCTCGTCTCCAAGGAATACGCCGCGCAGCGCCGGCAGCTGATCTCGATGGACAAGGCGCTGAAGGAGGTGCAGCCCGGCACGCCGAAGCAACTGGAGGAAGGCGACACGATCTACATGACCGTGGCCGACGCCGACGGCATGATGGTGTCGCTGATCCAGTCGAACTACCGCGGCATGGGCAGCGGCATGGCGCCGCCGGGACTGGGTTTCATCCTGCAGGACCGTGGCGAGATGTTCGTGCTGCAGGACGGGCACCCGAACGGCTATGCGCCGGGCAAGCGCCCGTTCCAGACCATCATCCCGGCGTTCGTCACCAAGGACGGCAAGCCGTGGCTGAGCTTCGGCGTGATGGGCGGGGCGATGCAGCCGCAGGGGCACGTGCAGATCGTGATGAACCTCGTCGACTTCCGCATGAACCTGCAGGAGGCGGGCGACGCGCCGCGCATCCAGCACGACGGTTCCACCGAACCGACCGGGCAGAACGCGGCGATGAGCGATGGCGGCGAGGTGAACCTGGAAACGGGCTTCCCCTACGAGACGATCCGCGCGCTGATGCGCAAGGGGCATCGCGTGGTGTTCGCCGACGGACCCTATGGCGGTTACCAGGCGATCCTGCGCGATCCGGATACCGGCGTGTATTACGGCGCTTCGGAGAGCCGCAAGGACGGGCAGGCCGCGGGCTACTGATCTCCACAAAAAAATTGCCGCCGAGTCTGGTCGGCGGCAGGGGAGAGAGAGCTTTTGTAGGAGTAGTGGAGCCAGCCTAGGCCGCTCCGGTGCCTGGCGTTTGCCGGCGGTTGCTAGGTTGGGCAGCGGCGTGTGTCGCGATTGGCAAAATCGCGGCGATTCGCCATCATTTCGCTGAACGGGGGCGAAATGGTGCGCCTTCGCTTGCGTCCAAAAAAAAACGCGCCAGAAGGCGCGAATTCTGAAGCGAGTTGTATGAATGCGTCGGCGAGAGAGAGAGCCTGATGCGGTTCCCCTGGTAGGGGGAACTACACCGCATAGGCTAAGATTTGCCGGTGCCGCCACGCCTGATCGAATCTGTTGCAACGCTTTGCAGGATTTGGCGATTGGCGGGCCCGCAGAACGAGCAACGAAGATCGCTGTCCTCCGTCCATGAACTCCGCCCCACACGAGTCCACGTCGCCTTCACGGCTGCGCATAGGCGATTGCGTGGTGCATCTGGCGTCGCGCGAGGTGCATTCGCCGGCGGCCAGGCGGGCGGCCAGGCTCACGCCGAAAGCGCTGGCCGTGCTGCAGGTGCTGGCCGGCCATGCCGGCCAGGTCGTCTCCCGCGAGCAGTTGCTCGCCGAGGTCTGGCCCGACACCTTGCCGACCAACGACGTGGTCACCCAGGCGGTGACCCAGTTGCGCAAGGCCCTGGTGCAGGGCGAAGGACGCGAAGGGGGAATCGAGACGATCGCCAAGACCGGTTACCGGCTGCTCGGGTCCGTCGAGTGGCTGGATGAGCCCGTGGCGCCCGCATCTCCGGCGTCTGGGCCCGTGCCGGAGGCGTCCGAGCTGCAGGAGGAGCAGGCGCATGCCGTGCCGGTGGCCAATGCACGCCCGCCGATCTCCCGGCGCTGGTTGGCCACGGCGGGCTTGTTGCTGCTGGCCTTCGCCGGTGGTTTGTCGCTCTCCTTCTGGCTGCGCCCAGAAGCAGAGAAGAGCGTCGCGGTGAGCGTCCCCAAGCCGCCCTATCGCCTGATCACGTCCAGCGGCAATTTCGACATCACCCCGACGCTCTCGCCGGACGGGTCGATGGTGGCCTATACCTCGGTGGTGCCGGAGCAGCCCGGGACGTCCATCCTGGTCAAGACCACCGACAATGCGCCGCCGCGCGTACTCAGCCGCCCGCCCGCGCAGGGGAGCGACAATCTGCCGGCCTGGTCGCCGGACGGACGCGAAATCGCCTTCGCTCGGCATTCGGCCGATGGGCAATGCCGGGTGATGATCGCCTCGGCCAATAGCGCGGCCGACGAGCGCGAGGTCACGCGCTGCGATGGAGCCGAGATGCTCAGCTTCAGCTGGTCACCGGACGGGCGTGCGCTGCTGTTCGGGAGCATGCCCGGGGGCGATGCCGGCCACGGCATCCGCCGCTTCGACCTCGCGAGCGGACGATGGACGAACCTGTCGTACCGGGCCGGCCCGCAGGATTTCGATTACGCCCCCCGGTATTCGCCGAACGGCAAATGGATCGCCTTCATCCGCAATCCGCAAATGGGCGACATCTGGCTGATGCCGGCCGACGGTGGCCGGCCCGAGCCATTGACGCGCGACAATGCCGAATTCCGCGGCCTGACATGGTTGCCGGACAGCAGTGGACTGGTGTTCGGGCGGCGGATCGAGAGCCAGTCGCGCCTGTACCGGATCGACCTGGCGACCCGACGCGTCCGCGACATGGGCGTGGACGATGCCCAGGCGCCGGTGGTTTCCGCCAGCAAGGGAAAGCTGGCGTTCGTGCAGCGCAAGCCGAAGTTCGGCATCTACCGAGTCGAGCGCGACGGGCAGGGCGGTTACAGGCGCGAACACCTGTTCGCCTCCAATGGCCGCGACGCGCAACCGATGGTGGCGCCGAATGGCCGCCAGATCGTGTTCACTTCGGACCGTTCGGGTGAGTTCGCGTTGTGGTGGGCGGATCTGGCCGCCCCTGGTTCGCTGCGCCCGGTCGAAGGACTGGTGCCGGAAACGCGGCAGCCACCGGACTGGTCCCCGGACTCGCTGAGCGTGTTGGTGGTGGCACGCGACGACGAGGGGCGCTTGGCCTTGTACGAGGTAATGCCCGCGCTGAACAGGATCGCGCGCCTGACGGTGCCTGAACGGCAGCCGTTGCAGGCGGTGTACCTGTCCGATCCCAGCAAGATCCTGGTGCTCGGTGCGTCCGAGGACGGAGCCGCGACCCTGAGCCTGTACGACCGTTCCAGCAGCCCATGGAAACGGGTCGCCTCGCTCGACGATGTCTCGCAGGTGCGCGTCGATCGGGCCGGCGATCGCATCCTGTTCACCCGGTTCTCGTCCGAAGGACTTTGGGCGGCCGATGCTGCCCTCGATCCCGCCAGTGTCAGTCGCGTGGACGCCGATGGTCCTTCCCGATGGCGCTATCGCAGCTGGGCCGTGGGAGCCGGGGGGCAGATCCACTATCTGTCCCCTGCCCATGCCTGTTCGACCTTCGAGAGCGTGCTGGGAGATGGCCAAGCGCCTTCGGGAGGATGCCTGGATGCCAGCAGTTTCAGTGCGACGAACGGGTTCAGCATCGATGCCGCCTCGTCGGCGCTGTATGTCTCACTGGCCAGCGAGGAGGGCAGCGGGATAGGCTTCATGGACCTGCCGCATGAGCGGACCGGGTTCGTCGGCTCTGTTCCTAAGCTGCTGAATTTATTTAGAAAGTAGCTTTCGTAACTTTTTCGGAAGCCGTTCGTGGCGAATTCGCCACGAATTCGGCAAAACCTCCTGATTGGCGCCAGATCCGGCAAAACAATCCTGCCCTTCGTGCACATTCGGAGGGGCGGATGAATCAGGTAATGGTGGCCGACCGGGGCGTCCCGGTATTTCTGGACCATGAAGCGGACCTGCCGGCCACGGCCTGCATGGCGGCGGCGCGGTTGGGCAGCGTGCGTGCCGCACCGAGCATGTTCACCATCTGGGTGCAGTTGCGCGGCCGCTCCTGGATCGAGGCGAAGGAGGGCAAGTTCCGGTTGCGGGCCGGCGACTGGATCGCCTTCGACAAGGAATCCCGCCCGACCCTGCAGGCTGATCGCAATGGCCTGTGCATCGGCGTAGGGCTGGACGGCTCCAGCCTGCAGTCGTTGGCCGAGCTGACCGATACCACCTTGTATCCGGGGCGCAGTCGCCTGGCTACGGGAGACCTGCGCGCGGCCCTGCGGCTGTGGCGCACGGCCGCCCAGGGCGAGGGGGCGCACACCGCCAGGCCGCTGTTGCTGCATCTGGCGCAGATGCAGCTCGGATTGGCCGAGCAGGAACAACGTTGCCCCGGCCGGTCGCGCAGCCGGCGCCGCCAGGTGCTGCACCGCATGCAGCGTGCCCGCCTGTACCTGGAGGGCAACAGCGACCGGGTGGTGCGCGTGGCCGAGCTGGCCCAGCTCACCAACTTCTCCAGCTGGTACGTCTCCAAGACGTTCCAGAGCCTGTACGACGAGAGCCCCCAGGCGCTGTCGGCCCGGCTCCGGCTGGAACGGGCGGCCGACCTGCTGCGCGACACGTCGATGATGATCGGCGAGGTAGCGGCCGCCAGCGGGTTCGACAATTGCTGCAGCTTCGCGCGTGCCTTCCGCGCGCGCTTCGGTGTCTCCGCATCGCGCTATCGCGAGCAGACGGCACTGTCGCCAGATTCGGCAAAGTCACGTGACGGTCGCCGCAAAGCGATGCCCTTTATGTGAACGTAACTTCTCCAAGGTGTTTTAACGCACACCTAACGACCTTGGAGAGATTGATGAAGCTTCGCACTCCTGCGATGCGGATGGGCCTTTTGCCCGCCGGCATTGCAATCGCGTTGACGCCGGCCTTCGCCGGCGCACAAGAGCAGCCCGCCAACCAGACCACCACCACGCTCGATCGCATCGAGATCACCGGTTCGCGCATCCGCTCGGTGGATGTGGAAACGGCCCAGCCGGTGTTCACCGTTTCCAGCGAGGACATCAAGAAGTCCGGTCTGGTGAGCGTGGGCGACATCCTGCAGAACATGTCGATCTCCGGCACGCAGACCTTCAGCAAGGCCGCGGTGCTGACCTCGAACCCGGAGCAGGGCGGCCAGTACGTCAACCTGTACAACCTCGGTGAGAACCGCACCCTGGTGCTGGTCAACGGCAAGCGCTGGACCTCCAGCCTGGCCGGCTATACCGACCTGTCGACCATCCCCAGCGCCCTGATCGAGCGCATCGAAGTCCTGAAGGACGGCGCTTCGGCGATCTACGGCTCCGACGCCGTCGCGGGCGTGGTCAACATCATCCTGAAGAAGAACTTCGACGGCGCCGAAGCCTCGGTGCTGTATGGCCAGAACGGCCGCGGCGACGGCAGCAAGACCCAGTACTCGCTGACCTTGGGTACCGTTGGCGACCGCTCGTCGCTGATGTTCGGTGCCAGCTACACCAAGGAAGATCCGGTGTGGGCCAAGGATCGCGAACTGACTCGTTATACCTATGGAACCCGGCATATCTCCAGTGGCCTGAGCGCCACCGGTCCGTGGGGCCGTTTCGTCGATCCGCGTGCTCCCGGTACCGCGGGCGCAGGCAACTATCTGAACGACGACGGCGAAATCACCGATGCCGCCAACGGCAAGTGGACGCCCAATCAGTGGGTGCTGAACCATACCGGCAGCTGGGATGGCGTGGGCGTTGGCGCTGACAGCCGCAACTTCGCCAACTACCACAACGGCGTGACGACGAACGATCGCTACAACTCGATCGATCAGATGATGTGGAACCAGGGCAGCACCAACAAGTCGGTGTTCGCCTCGGGCAGCTACAACATCACCGACAACATCACGCTGAACTCGACGGCGATGTACTCCGAGCGCGAGTCCAAGCGCCAGATCGCCGGTTATCCGCTCAGCACCGATTCGCAGCCGAATTTCCCGGTCTACGTCGACGCGGACAGCTACTACAACCCGATGCCGGGCAACGACCTGACGTTCTACCGCCGCATCACCGAGATCCCGCGCGTCACCGACAACAACGTCAAGAACACCCACTTCGACGTGTCGCTGGAAGGTGCGTTCGACGTGGGCACCCATGGCTGGAACTGGGACGTCGGCTTCAACTACAACAAGTACGACGTCACTCAGGTCAGCACCGGCAACATCAACCTGCTGGCCCTGCAGAAGGCCCTGGGCCCGTCGTTCATGAACAGCCAGGGCGTCGTGCAGTGCGGCACGCCGGATAACCCGATCACCTATGGCACCAACATCGGCCTGGGCCAGTGCGTGCCGTTCAACATCCTGGGCGGTCCGAGCGCTTCGACTGCCGACGTGATGAAGTACATCGGCACGTTGGGCCAGGCGACCCAGCGTAGCGAAAGCAAGATCTGGACCGCCAACATCACCGGTGGCCTGTTCGACATGCCGTGGGAAGCGGGCGAGCTTTCCTTCGCTGCCGGCGTCGAGCACCGCTCGGTCGAAGGCTATGACTATCCGGACCAGGCTTCGAGCAATGGCTTCACCACCGATCTGGCCGCGCAGCCGACCACCGGCCGCTACCAGACCAACGAGGCCTACCTCGAGTTCATGATCCCGGTGCTGAAGGACGTGCCGTTCGCGAAGGAACTGTCGTTCGACGTGGCGGGCCGTTACTCCAACTACGACCGCTTCGGCAACACCACCAACACCAAGTACAGCTTCACCTGGAAGCCGATCGAGGACCTGCTGGTCCGCGGTACCTACGGCAAGGGTTTCCGTGCGCCGACGCTGGATGACACCTTCGGCGGTGGTTCGCAGTCCTTTGACACCTACCTCGACCCGTGCGATGCCGTCTACGGCTCGCGCAACAACCCGGTCGTGGCGGCGCGCTGCGCGGCGGATGGCCTGGCCGGCAACTTCCGCCAGACCGACAACGCAGGCGTTCCGGTCGACGGCCCCAGCGGTACGCAGGGCATCGCGCCGTTCCAGGCAGGCGTTGGCAACAGCGAGCTGGAGCCGGAGTACAGCCGTACCCGTACCCTCGGCTTCGTGTACAGCCCGAGCTACGTGCAGGGTCTGGACGTCTCGTTGGATTGGTACCGCATCTCGATCTCCAACGTGATCACCCCGATCTCGGCGGACTACGTGCTGGATCAGTGCTACACCGGTGCCAACACCGACTACTGCAACCAGTTCACCCGCAACGAGAACGGGCAGGTCATCACGCTGCAGCGTGGCAACGTCAACCTGGGCAAGCGCGAGACCGAGGGCTACAACTTCGGCGTGAACTACCGCCTGCCGGAGCTGGGCATCGGCCAGTTCGTCGTCAACCTCGACGCCAACTACCTGGTCAACTACCGTATCCAGAGCGATGCGGGCGCTGCATGGGAAGATTACGCCGGTTACTGGAACTTCCCGCGCGTGCGCGGCACCCTGGGCGTGAACTGGTCCAAGGGCGATCTGTCGGCGAGCTGGGACCTGCGTTACTACGGCGGTTTCCGCGACTACTGCTGGGATACCGACGTGGAGTGCAACGAGCCGGGCTACATGACCTCCAACCCCGGTTGGGGTGGCGGCCAGGGTGCCAACAAGAAGGGGTCGATCAACTTCCAGGATGTGTCCGTCAGCTGGAATGCCCCGTGGAACGGCAGCGTGACCGTGGGCGTCCGCAACATCTGGGACAAGGAGCCGCCGATCACCTATTCGGTGACCAACGCCAGCACCGCGTTGCTCGATCCGATGCTGGACTACGATCGCTACTTCTTCATGCAGTACACCCAGCGCTTCTGATCCACCGAAGCCTGGCGCAACAAGGGAGGGCGGGCCGCAAGGCCCGCCCTCTTCCTTTGTCGGGACCGGCGCCGTGGCTCACCAGTCGTACTGCACCTGGAACCGCACGTAGCGCGGGGTGGTGTAGTACTTGCCCACCAGGTAGTTGTTGTAGACGTAGCCGTAGGTGGTGTTGTCGGTCTGTTCGTAGACCTGCAGCGGCTCGACGTTGTTGAACAGGTTGAGCACGGAAAGCTGCATGCTCAACCCGTCCAGCCAGGACGGGCGATAGACGGCGTTGGCGCCGAGCGAATACGTCCAGGGCGTGCGGCCGGCGGTGCCGAGCTTGGCGATCTCGCCGTTGCAGTAGTGGAAGACGCCGCCGTAGCCGTACTGGGTATCGAACGTGCCGGTGCCGCCGCCATAGCAGCTGATCGGGGAACCCGATTGGACCTGGAGATCCAGGCCCACCTGCCATTCCGGCGTGAAGTTGTAGGCGCCGTAGGCCTTCAGCGTGTGGCGGTGGTCGTTGAACAGGTAACCGTCTGCACCGTACATGATCTCCGGGAAGTCGAAGTCGGAAGTGGTGCCGGTGTCGTCCTGGCCGTTGGTGCTCTTGACCAGGCCTTCGTAGTTGCCGCTCAGCTTGGCCCAGGTGTAGTTGAGGCTGGCGTACCACTTGTCGGTCTTCTTGTCGGCGCTGAGGGTGACCGCCTTGTAGTAGCGCTTGGCCTTGGGGCCGAGCTCGCTGCCGGGCACGGTGATGGTCTCGGTCGTGCCGTTGCCGTCCACGTCGAGCGTGACGGTCAGGTCCTCGCCTGGGTTGTACAGCCAGCAGCCGGGCAGGTTGCCGGGCACCGTCCATTCGTCGTCCCAATTGGACAGGTCGTAGCCGGCGGCCGTGGCCGCGTTGTAGAGCGCGCGCGCGTCGCAGGTGTCGTCGATGACATTGTTGATGCGACGGTAGGTGCCCTTGATGCCCAGCGTCCAGGCGTCGAGGAAGCCGACGTCCGAATGCAGGTCGAACTGGTAGCCGAGGATCGCCTCGTCCTGCGTGTACGGCTTCAGGTTCTTGCTGGCCACGGCTTTCGCGTCCGGCACCGTGCCGTTCTCGCCGTTGTAGACCGCGTCGTAGGCTCCGTTGGCGTATGAGCCGGTGACATTCGGCACGCCGCTGACCGCGTCCACGCCGCTGTAGGTGTAGTAGTTGACGGTGTAGTACGAGGCGCTCGCCGCGCGCAGCGCGACGTTGGCCGCGATCGGAAGCGAGTAGCGCCCCAGCGAGGCGAACAGCTTGCTGCTGCCGTCGCCTGCCAGGTCCCATGAGAAGCCCAGGCGCGGCTGCCAGATGTTGTCCTGCTCGACGAAGCTGGTGCCGGCCGAGTTCTTGTTGTCGAACCCGTCGTTGCGGATGCCGTAGTACAGCATGAAGTTGTCGGTGATCTGCCAGTTGTCCTGGACGTACCACGACTTCTGGTCGATCTCCACGCTGCCGCCGGTACGGTAATTGATGCGGTAGGCATAGCTGCTGCGGATGACCCAGTAGGCGCCGGCCGAGTACGACTCGCCTTGCTTGGACTTCCAGTCCTCGTCGCTGTAGCCGAACGACAGTTTGTGGTCGCCCAGTTGCCATTCGAAGTCCAGCTTGCCGCCGTCGCGTTCGTTGCGGCCGCCGTAGATGCCCACGCTGCTGGTCACCGCACAACCGATCTGCTTGCCCGCCACGTACGAGTATACGTACGGGCACGCGCCGTCGGCGGCATTGATGTCGCCGGTGTAATAGCTACGGACCCCATCCGGGCTGATGGTGAACTGCGAGCTGCGGTTGTGCATCTGGCCGTACTGCAGCGAGGCTGTCAGGTTGTCGGTCAGGTAGCTGGTCCACTTGAAGATATCGGTCTGGCCGCCGCTCTTGCCTACCAATTGGCCCTTGTAGGAGGTCTTGCCGACGTCTCCGGTGTCGGTGTCGTAGGTCGCGTTGTAGTAGTCGTAGGTATAGCGGCCGCGATTGCGGAAACCGGTGTATTCAAGGTGGTTCCAATCGTTGGGATACCAGTCCAGCTTGACCAGTTCGTACGGCGTCTTGTTGGCGTAATCATAGGCCGTTGCGGAGACCGAGGCGTCGTTGGTGGACGAACGTTCGCCATAGCTGGTGGTATGGCTGTCGTTGAACTGGCCCAGCGCGTAGACGAACAGCTTGTCCTCGATCAACGGACCGCCGACCCAGGCGGTGTAGACGTTGGACGCGTTGTAGTTATTGTCGTAGTTCCGGAAGATTTCACCGTCATTGCGGTGGACCTTGCCCACCGACTCGCGCAGCGAATCGGGGGCACCGGTCCAGCTGAAGCCGCCCTTCCATTCGTTGGTGCCGTGCTTGACGTTGACGCTGGTCACGCCGCCGGTGGAGAAACCGTACTTGGCGCCATAGCCGCCGGTCTGGACGTCGAGCTGGTCGATCGCCTGGAATGGAACCTCGGTGAACGACAGGCTGTCGTAGAGGTTGGTGACGTTGAAGCCGTCGACGTAATAGCTGTTCTCGGCCGCCGAGGCGCCGCCGAACGAGGCATTGTTGAAGTAGCCGCTGCTGCTCACCGTGCCGGGCGTTAACAGCGAGACCGAGGTGATGTCGCGCGGCACCGGCAGCTCGTTGAGTTGCTTGGCGGTGAACGTGGTGCGCGACTCGACGCTCGACAGGTCGATGGCATTGGGCCCGGTGCCGCGGACCACGATGGTGTCGAGACTGGTGGCCTCGCTGAAATTGGCGGTGGCCGCTTGGCCCGCCACCACGGTGACCACGCGCGTGCCGGTGGCCTGGCCATCGCGGATGAGCGTGACTTCGTACTGGCCGGTGGGCAGGGCCGGGAAGCGGAAGCGGCCGTCGGCGACCGGGACTTCGCGCGTGACGCCGGAATTCAGGCTCTTGACCTGGACTTTCTCGCCCAGCGAAGCCGGGACCGTGCCGATGATGTCGCCGGACGTGCTCTGGGCCCAGGCCGTGCCCTGGCCGAGCGTGGCGGCCAGGACCATGGCCAGGGCGGTGCGCTTCAGCGCCGTTCTGTTTGCTCGATTCATGTCATCCCCTAGGTTGTAGGCGCGCCGGCGAGAAGCCGGCGGCGTGCGGCGTCATCCGGCGGCGAGGCCGCGGCGAATGACGACTAACGGGACCCTAACAACCGGGATGCGCGCTCCAATGTTGGCCAAGGCCTACGAGTGGCTGGCGGGGACACGATGTTGCGGCGGTGTGACAAAAAGAACGCCCGGCTGCACAACCGGGCGTTGCTGTGTCGATGCGATGGGAAATATGACGCCAGGAGATCAGCCGTCCCCAGCGGCCTGCCCCGAGAACGTCTCGGCCTGCTCTTCCCATGCCGGCAGGCGCGCGATCATCCCGACCTTGGCCAGGTAGTCCCTGTTCACCGGCTCGCCGCTGGCCAGGGCCGTGGCGACGTGCACCGCGCCGGTGACCCAGAAGCTGCGCAGGCTGGAGCGTTGCGGGTCGCGATGCAGGGCGACCGCTTCGATGATCGGCATCGGCAGGCCCCACAGGCCGAGCAGATAGGCGCCGGCCTCGGTGTGGCCGGGGCGCTCGTCGTCTTCGCTGGCCGGTTCCTGGCGCTCGTCGCGCACGCCCGGCAGCAGCAGGCCGATATCGGCCAGCAAGGCCGCGGTGGCGCCGAGTTCGGAGCTCGAGGATGGCAGCAGCTTGGCGGCGATGCGCGAGGCGAGCAGGGCGCGGCGCTGCATCGCCGCGCGCTCGGCCGGTGCCAGGGTCGGGGCCGAGAACACTTCGCTGGCCAGGACCAGGTCGCGCAGCGTGGACACTCCCAGCCGGGTGACGGCGGTGCGCAGGTCGGTGATGGGGCGGCCGTTGGAGAAGAAGGCCGAGTTGCACAGCTGCAGCACCTTGGCGGCGATCGCCGGATCGGCCGCGACCAGCTTGGCGATGTCGCCGGCGTCGCTGTCGTCGTTCTCCTCCAGCGCGTGCATCAACCGCGTGTACAGGTGCGGCGGCGAAGGCAGCTTTTCGATGCGGCCGATGGCGCTGCGCAGGCGCGGGTTGTCCAGCAGCTCGCGCAGTTCTTCCAGGCTGGTGATCGCTTCCAGCAGGAATTCAGGTGGCAGCGGCAACGGCAGGAAACGATGGGCCACCCCGATGATGCGGGTGGGTGCGCGGCCGCCCTCGTTGGCGTCGAGCAGGGCGATCCGGATCGTTTCCGGGCGCAGGGTCCGGATCTGGCCGAGCAGGGTCGCCGGCGTCAGGTCGGGCAGCGCGGGAGCGACGATGACCGCATCGAACGGCGAGTGCGCCGCGGCCGCGATCGCGGTGTTGCCGTCCGGCACCTGCTGGGCGTGCCAGTCGTCGCCGAGGTCACGGATATAGCCCACCAGCTCCGGCGGCAGGCTGGCTTCGTCGCCTACAAACAGAATACGCAAGACACTTCCCCAAGATCGGGCCGGCCATGCTGGCGGCCTGGACTGCGCTGGAAATGTACCCAATCCCTTGGGGTGAGGTCACCGGGATCACGCGCGAAACGTGATCCCGATTCAGGGAGCGGCCGGTCCGGCGGGAGCGGACCGGCCCGCTTCGGGTCAGGCCGCGTCGGCCTTGTAGCGTTCCACGGCCTCTACCAGGATGCGCTTGGCTTCCGTGGCGCCGCCCCAGCCGTCGAGCTTGACCCACTTGCCCTTCTCCAGGTCCTTGTAGTGCTCGAAGAAGTGGCCGATGCGCTCCAGCCAGTGGCTGGACACCTGCTCGATGTCCTCGATGTGGGCGTAGCCGGAGAAGATCTTGGCGACCGGCACGGCCAGGATCTTCTCGTCGCTGCCGGCCTCGTCGCTCATCTTCAGCACGCCGACCGGGCGGCAGCGCACCACCGAGCCCGGCACCAGCGGCAACGGCAGCACCACCAGCACGTCGGCCGGGTCGCCGTCGCCGCACAGGGTGTTGGGCACGTAGCCGTAGTTGCAGGGGTAGCGCATCGGGGTGGACAGGATGCGATCGACGAAGATCGCGCCGCTGGCCTTGTCCACTTCGTACTTGACCGGCTCGGAATCCTTGGGGATTTCGATGATGACGTTGATTTCTTCCGGCACGTTCTTGCCGGAGTTGACCAGTTCCAGGCCCATGCGCTAGCTCCGAAGCTTGCAGTGATTGTTATGAGGCGGCCAATTCTACGCGTTCGGCTGCTGCGCTGCAGCGAGGCCGGTTCGGGTTTTCCCGACGGTAGCCGACTGGCGTTTCCGGCCCATGGCAGGGAAAAAGGCCGATCCCGCAGGCCCGCGACCGGCGCGATGCTGGCCCTTCCATCAACGAAGGAGCCGTGCATGCGCAAGGGAATGGGGATGGCCGGGGTATTGGCGGCGGGATTGGCGATGGCGCTGGCCGGGACGGCCGGCGCGGCGGAGCCGGTCTACGTCGATGCGGTGGACTATCCCGGCAACGGCGAGGGCTGGGAGGCGTTCGGCGACCTGCGCCGCAAGCTGGAGAAGGATTTCGACATGATCTGCGGCGATACCTTCTGCGAGGGCGACTTCAGCGACTACCGGCCGCTGCGCCTGCGCTGCTCGGTCCACCGCGCCAGCGGTGCGATGCGGCAGTGCACCTGGACCTTCGGGGCCAGCGAGATCGACGTGGAGCCGCGTACCGGCCGCCTGTTGGTGACTACCCGGACCTGGCGCTGCCCGATCGCGCTGCCGCCGGGGCTGACCCTGCCGGAGTTCCATCGCGCGCTGGCGGTGCCGAATCCGCTGTTCCGGCCGTTGCCCGGTGGGCAGCCCATCTACGAGAACCTGATCGGTTGCCTGTGACGGCGACCCCGGCCAGCCCGGCCCGCCGGGGCGAGGGGCTGTGCCACGTTCGCGATCCCCGGCGGCTGCGGAAAGCCCGCCATCCTCGCTTCCGCGGGATGGCGGGCAGGGAACAGGGCGGCCCGGCGCCCGGGGGAAGGTTGCGAGCGCCCTCCCTCGAGCGCCATGCCGCGGGCGGAATGCGGAAGCGCCGCGCGCCGCCGGTTGGCTCGCAGCGACGGTACCAGCAGCGGCGCCACGATGTTGACGATCTTGATGACGCCTTCGGCGCGCCCTCGCCCCGTTCCCCTCTCCCGTGGGGCGGGAGAGGGGCGAAGGCGTCGAACGCGGCCGGCTCCGGTCAGAGCAGCGGCACCATCAACAACGCGACGATATTGATGATCTTGATAAGGGGATTGATCGCCGGCCCGGCGGTGTCCTTGTAGGGGTCGCCCACGGTATCGCCGGTGACCGCCGCCTTGTGCGCCTCGCTGCCCTTGCCGCCGAAATGGCCGTCCTCGATGTACTTCTTGGCGTTGTCCCAGGCGCCGCCGCCGGTGGTCATCGAGATCGCCACGAACAGGCCCGTCACGATCGTGCCGATCAGCAGGCCGCCGAGCGCGCGCGGCCCGAGCAGCAGCCCCACGACGATCGGCACCACCACCGGCAGCAGCGAGGGCAGGATCATTTCCCGGATCGCCGAGCGGGTCAGCATGTCCACCGCGCGGTCGTACTGCGGCTTGCCGGTGCCCTGCATGATCCCGGCGATCTCGCGGAACTGCCGGCGGACTTCCTCGACCACCGCGCCGGCGGAGCGGCCCACCGCTTCCATCGCCATCGCGCCGAACAGGTAAGGGATCAGGCCGCCGATCAGCAGGCCGATGATCACCGTATGGTCGGACAGGTCGAAGGCGAACGTCTCGCCCGGGTGCGCGGCCTGCAGGTTGTGGGTGTAGTCGGCGAACAGCACCAGCGCCGCCAGGGCGGCCGAGCCGATCGCATAGCCCTTGGTCACGGCCTTGGTGGTATTGCCCACCGCATCGAGCGGATCGGTGACGGCGCGCACCTCCGGCGGCAGTTCGGCCATCTCGGCGATGCCGCCGGCGTTGTCGGTGATCGGGCCATAGGCATCGAGCGCCACCACCATGCCGGCCATCGACAGCATCGCGGTCGCGGCGATGGCGATGCCGTACAGGCCGCCGAAGTGGAACGCCCCCCAGATCGCCGCGCACACCGCGATCACCGGCAGCGCGGTCGATTTCATCGATACGCCGAGCCCCGCGATGATGTTGGTGCCGTGGCCGGTGGTGCTGGCCGAGGCGACGTGCTGCACCGGCTTGTAGTTGGTGCCGGTGTAGTACTCGGTGATCCACACGATCAGCCCGGTCAGGACCAGGCCTATCAATGCGCATGCGTAGATCGCGTTCGCCCCGTGCTCGTTGCCGGCCATCAGTGCGCGGGTGATGGGCCAGTAGGCGATCGCCGCCAGCACGCCCGAGACGATCACGCCCTTGTACAGCGCGCCCATGATCGAGCCGCCGGCCTTGGCCTTCACGAAGGCCGCGCCGATGATCGATGCGACGATCGACACGCCGCCCAGCACCAGCGGATAGAGCACCGCATGGGGGCCGGTTTCGCCGGCCATCAGCCCGCCCAGCAGCATGGTGGCGATCACGGTGACCGCGTAGGTCTCGAACAGGTCCGCCGCCATGCCGGCGCAGTCGCCGACGTTGTCGCCGACGTTGTCGGCGATCACCGCCGGGTTGCGCGGGTCGTCCTCGGGGATGCCGGCCTCGACCTTGCCCACCAGGTCCGCGCCGACGTCGGCGCCCTTGGTGAAGATGCCGCCGCCCAGGCGCGCGAAGATCGAGATCAGCGAGCTGCCGAACGCCAGGCCCACCAGCGCATGCAGCGCCTGCTCGCCGCTGGCGCCGAGATGGCGGGTCAGCACGGCGTAGTAGCCGGCCACGCCCAGCAGTCCCAGCCCGACCACCAGCATGCCGGTGATCGCGCCGCCGCGGAAGGCCACGTCCATGGCCGGGCCGAGCCCGTGCCGCGCCGCTTCGGCGGTGCGCACGTTCGCGCGGACCGAGACGTTCATGCCGATGTAGCCGGCCAGTCCGGAGAGCACCGCGCCGATCGCGAAGCCGACCGCGGTGTACCAGCTCAGGAACAGGCCGACGAGGACGAACAGTACGATGCCGGCGACGGCGATGGTGAGGTATTGCCGGTTGAGGTAGGCACGCGCGCCTTCCTGGATGGCGCCGGCGATCTGCTGCATTCGTTCGTTGCCGGCCGGTTGTTTCAGGATCCAGCGCGCTGACACCACGCCGTAGAGAATCGCAAGCAGTGCGCAGCCCAGTGACAGCGCCAACCCGTACTGTTCCAGCATGACCCCTCCCAAGGATGATGGATGTCGCCCAGCCGGGGACGAACAAGGGGAGCGGTGCGCGGCGAGTGGAACGGCGAAAACGGACTCGTCGGCCCGGGAGGGCCAGAAGCGCACGTCGCGATGTTCATGCCTGCCTGGGTCTGGGCCGAGTATGCGCGCGGGGTGGCGCGATCGCCACTGTGCCGTTTTGTCGCGACGTTCAGTCGGGTCGTGCCAGCCTGCCGGTCCCGACCTTCCAGGAGCCATGCGATGGATCTTCGTCAGTTCGCCTTGGTGGGCTTGCTGCCCGTGGCCGGCCTGGCCATGGCCGCCGATCCCGTGCCGGAGCTGCAGCGCCCGGTAGGAGCGCCGCAGGCGGTGGGCGCCGCGCATACGCTGCGGCAGATCCCGGAGGCTTGCGCGCGGCTGGAGGGCATGTTCACCGGCGATGCCGCCCAGCCGTACAGCTTCGCGACGGTACGCACCAGCCCGACCTGCCAGCCGCGCGCGCGTTTCGTCGATTTCGACAAGGCCCAGCCGAGCGAGGCGGGAGGCTGGAGGCTCAACGACGTCATCCGCGTGCCGAGCGCGGAGTGCCCCTCGCAGCAGGCGGTGGTGCGGGTATGGCACAAGCGGGTGGACGGCAAGCCGCAGCTGGATGGGCAGGGCCAATCGCGGATCTATCTCGAGGAGGCCCGGCAGCAGGCGGCGGCGGGCAAGATCGCGCAGATTCCCATGTACGCGGCGCAGATGAAGGTGGAAGGGAAGGCGTGCCGATAGGCGCGGAAGCTTTCCTGGGGGCTTCCCGATGCTGTCTTCCATGGGAGGGATTCCGGCCCCGGCGGGCTTTGCGGGTGTCGCCTGGTCTGCCGTCATCCCCGCGCAAGCGGGGATGCAGGCCCTCTGCTATCGCCGGACGAACGTCGCTGGGTTCGCGCCTGCGCGGGGACGACGGACTCCCGTCTTGCCGTTGCTAGTCGAAGCGCCCTTCAAACCAGTCCGAAGCGCCGCAGGACCCGCCGCATCGAAGCCGCATGGGTCACGGTGTCCGCATGCAGGCCGGCCGCGCGGGCGCCGCGGACGTTGACGAACAGGTCGTCGACGAACAGCGTGGTCGCGGCGCGCGCATCCAGTCGCGCCAGGGCCCGCGCATAGACCTGCGGTTGCGGCTTGCGCCCGCCCAGCGCGCCGCTGCACAACACGCGCCCCTGCAACGCGCCCGCCAATGCCGGGACGATGCGCGGCACCGCCGTGGCCATGAGCGGGCCGTTGTTGGTCAGCACGGCGATCGGCATGCGGGCGGCGACGTCCGCCACCAGTGCCTGCGTCCGCGGGTCGGCGCTGCATGCGGCGATGCGCGCGGCGATCCAGGCGGCTTCGTCGATCTCGGCACCCAGGCCTTCGCCCAGCCGGCGCAGGTAGTCGGCCGTCGTCAGCTCGCCGCTGTCGTAGGCGGTTTCCAGGCCCGAGGCGAACAGCACTTCGTCCACCCGGGCGGCCGTGGTACCGGCGCTCCGGGCGAGGCGGGCGCAACGCAGCGGGCGGGCATAGCGCGCCAGCACGCCGTCGAAGTCGAGCAGCAGCAGCTCGAGCGAAGGCCTCATCGGCGCCGGCCCATGACGGATGCGCGCGCGATGCCGTGGATGTCGTGGGCAGGCAAGGGTGGCGAGGGGGTGGCGAGGAGACGGACAGGATAGTCGCGGGCCGGCCGCCGGGTAGGCGGCGAGCGATGCGGCAACGAGTCGCGCGAGCCGTGGATACCCGGCCGGGATGGTGGCACCCACCCATCCGTGGCGGACCTACCCGCCGGATGTGATCGATTCGTTAATCGCCGTGGCTATGGTCGATCCATGCCCGACGTGGCTACTGGCCGGCCAGGGGAACCGGCGCGACGCAATCCATCACCACCACTTCTTCCGGGGGTTCCGAGTAATGGGCAAGCGCATCAATTCCGATCGTTTGGCGTATTCGATTTCCAGGGCGCTCGGCGCCAGGCCGCAGGCCGGCCGGCTCGCCGCGGCCGTGCTGCTGATGGGGCAGGTGGCGCCCGTGCTGGCCGCGGACGCGCCGGCCGACGACGCCAAGACGCTGGATGCGATCACGGTGATCTCCACCGGCACGCGCAAGAGCAACATGGCGGTCACCGACAGCCCGGCGCCGATCCAACTGGTCAGCCTCGAGAAACTAGCCTCCACCGCCGCGCCGGACCTGCAGAACGCCATCGCCAACCAGGTCCCGTCGTACAACGCCAACCAGGTCGGCAGCGACATGGCCAGCCAGACGCTGACCGCCGCATTGCGCGGCCTGTCGCCCAACCACACCCTGATCCTGATCAACGGCAAGCGCCTGCACAACACGGCCAACGTCAGCGCCGGCACCGGCGCGGCCGCGCCGGACCTGTCGTTCATCCCGGAGGCGGCGGTCGACCACGTGGAAGTGCTGACCGACGGCGCCGCTGCGCTGTACGGCTCGGACGCCATCGCCGGCGTGATCAACATCATCCTGAAGAAGAACCCCGATGGGGGCGAGGTCACGGCCGGCTACTCGGGGTACCAGGACGGCGGCGGCCGCGACTTCAAGTGGGGCGCCAACCTCGGCTTCGGCGACACCCAGAACTTCTTCAACCTGAGCGTCGAGGCCGAGAACCGGCAGTCGGTGTACCGGTTCGTGCCGTCGGCGATGGGCGCGTGCATCCAGAACCCGGCCGACTGCCGCGCCAATGGCCTGGGCATGCAGGATTTCGCGCTGAGCGCCGCCAACCTGCAAGCGGTGTTCAATCCCAAGTTCCCCTACCTCAACAACTGGCTCAATCCGCCGGAGGTGCATCGCAAGGCGCTGTACTTCAACTCCGGGGCGGTGCTCAGCGACAGCGTGTCGTTCTACGCCTTCGGCGGCTACGGCAAGAAGACCGCCTCGTCCGAGGAGAACTACCGCGCGCCCGACCAGTTGATGGGCTACACCGATGCCTCGGGCACGGAGCAGTACAGGTACCCCTACGGCTTCAACCCATCGGAATACGCCGACGAGGACGACTACACCTTGACCGCCGGCCTGACCGGTTTCGTCGCCGATTGGACGTGGGACGCCTCCACGACCTACGGCAAGGACAAGATGGACGTCTACACGATCAACTCGATGAACCAGAACCTGTGGAACGAGTTCGGCTATACGCCCACCGACTTCTACGACGGCACGTTCACCGCCAGCCAGTGGACCAGCGACCTCAACGCCACCCGCGATTTCGACGTGGGCCTGTCCTCGCCGCTGACCTTCAACGCCGGCGTGGAGTACCGCCAGGACAAGTACGCGATCTCGCCGGGCGACGCCGCCTCCTACTACAAGACCGGCGCCTCGTCCTTCCCCGGCTACAACCCGGCCACCAATACCGGCAGCTACAGCCGCAACAGCTATTCGGTGTTCGCCGACGCGATCTTCTATCCGCTGGAGAAGTGGCTGGTCGACACCGCGGTGCGCTACGAGCACTACAGCGACTTCGGCAGCAAGACCATCGGCAAGCTGACCACCCGCTACGACTTCAGCGACGGCTTCGCGGTGCGCGCCACCGCCAGCACCGGCTTCCGCGCCCCGACCCTGGGCGAGGAGTACTACTCGGCGGTCAACGTCAGCCCGTCGGGCGCCTACCCGCAACTGCAGCCCAACGGCAGCGCCGCCGCTTCGCTCGGCTTCGGTGCGCTCAAGCCGGAGACCAGCACCAACTTCTCGCTCGGCTTCGTGTTCAATCCGCTGACCCATCTCACCAGCACGCTGGACTTCTACCGCATCACCATCAAGGACCGCATCGACCGTGGCAGCTTCTGCTACGTCAGCGGCAGCGCCCCGTGCGACCCGGTCAGCGGCGCGGAAACGGACAGCTACAACACCGCGCTCGGCCAGGCGCTGGTGGACGGCGGCTACCTGGGCAGCATCGATCCGACCGCGAGCGACGAGGGCTCGTTGGACACCAGTGCGCGCCAGAACATCAGCGTGTACCTGTTCAACAACGCCCTGGATACCCGCGCGACCGGCGTGGACTGGGTGACCAACTACCTGACCCCGTTCGACTGGGGCTCGGTGGACTGGATCCTGGCGGCCAACTACAACAAGCTCGACGTCATCAAGGTCAAGGAAGCGCCAGCGAGCCTCGGCGGCGGTTCGATGTACAGCACCGCCACGCTCATCAACATGGAAAACGCCTCGCCGAAGTTCCGCGTCAACCTCGGCGCCACCATCAACGTCGGCAAGTTCAGCATCAACGTCACCGAGGCGATCTACGGCCCGCAGTACCAGTGGGCCGACACCAACACCAACGACGAGGGCATGGGCAACGAGTTCCCCGACGAGGTGCTGGCGCAGCTGGATACCAGGGTCATGGACGGCCGCACCTACTACAAGGAGAAGATCGGCGTGCTGGCCACGACCAACCTCAGCATCTCCTTCAAGCCGAACGACAAGTGGACCCTGACCGTCGGCGGCGACAACATCTTCAACAAGTACCCGGACAAGTATCCGGCGGCGGTCTGGGACTGGGTGACCTCGCACTACGAGAACCAGTGGGGCTACCTGACCAAGTACCAGACCGGCAGCCCGATCGGCTACTTCGGCGGGCGTTGGTACGCCAAGTTGGCGTACCGGTTCTGAGCGGCCGGCGGCGGGTTCCCGGCGCGACTCCCGTGCGGCCGTCCGCCCTGGCGGGCGGCAGCGCGACGGGAAACGCGCCGGTCCGCTAGCCGCGGCATCGGAGCGCACGCTCCGGCCTACCCGCTCCATCCCGACCTACCCGCGGCGGGTGGCTTCCGCCGCCACGCCTGCGGCTATGGTCATCGTGCAGTCCGCCTGGCGCCGTGACGAGGGCCAGCGCCGACATGCGGTCCCTATGAGGCTTCGTTGAAGATGCAGGCAAGATCCCGTGGAGCGATGACGCGCCGCCAGCTGCTGGCCAGGATCGGCATGGCGGCCGGTGGCGCGATGATGTACCAGGCGATGAGCAGCCTGGGGATGGCGGCGGAATCGGATTTCCGCGAAGGCTTCAGGCTCGAGGGCGATGCGCGCGGCGCCTCGGTGCTGATCCTCGGTGCGGGCCTGGCCGGCATGACCGCGGCATACGAGTTGCGCAAGGCCGGCTACAGCGTGCAGGTCCTGGAATTCAACGATCGCCCCGGCGGGCGCAACTGGACGCTGCGCGGCGGCGACCGCTATACCGAACTGGGCGGGGCCAGTCAGGAGTGCCGGTTCGACGAGGGCCACTATCTCAACCCGGGGCCGTGGCGGATCCCGCACCACCATCGCGCGGTGCTGGGGTATTGCCGGCAGTTCGGCGTCGCGCTGGAAGCGTTCAACCAGGTCAACCACAACGCACTGCTGCACAGCCAGCAGGGCTTCGGGGGCGTGCCGAAGCGCTTCCGCGAGATCGACGCCGACTACAAGGGGCACGTTTCCGAACTGCTCGCCAAGTGCACGCGGCAGCATGCCCTGGACCAGGCGGTGAGCAAGGAGGACCAGGAGCTGTTGCTGGAATCGTTGCGCGCCTGGGGCGCGCTCGACGGCAAGTTCGGCTACGTGAAGGGACGCGAGAGCAGCGAACGCCGCGGCTTCGCCAAGTATCCCGGCGGCGGGCTCTCCGGCATGCCCGAGTTCTCCGAGCCGTTCTCGGCGCAGGACGTGCTGCGCTCGCGGTTGTGGGCCACGCTGGCGGCCGGCAGCAACTACGAGATGCAGACCACGATGTTCCAGCCGGTGGGCGGCATGGACCAGATCGGCAAGGCGTTCGCGCGCCAGCTGCCGGGCCTGATCCGCTACAACGCCAAGGTCACCGGCATCGACCAGGATGCGCACGGCGTCACCGTCACGTGGCAGGACACCGCCAACGGCCACGCCGAGCAGGTCGCCAAGGCCGATTGGTGCATCTGCACGATCCCGCTGTCGGTCCTCAGCCGCATCCCGGTCACCGCCAGCGAGGCGATGACCAGCGCGATCGCGGCGGTGCCCTATGCCGCCTCGGTCAAGGTGGGCCTGCAGTTCAAGCGCCGCTTCTGGGAAGAGGACGAGGCGATCTACGGCGGCATCAGCTATACCGACCTGCCGATCACCCTGATCAGCTACCCGAGCACCGGCTACCACGGCGCCGGCAAGGGCGTGCTGCTGGGCGCCTACGTGTGGGGGCTGGAAGCCTACGAGTTCACCTCCATGGCGCCGGCCGAACGCGTGCGCAAGGCGGTGGAATACGGGACGCAACTGCATCCGCAGTACCCGCGCGAATTCGACAACGGCATCGCGGTCGGCTGGCACCGGGTGCCGTTCACGCACGGCTGCTTCGGCATGTGGAGCGAGCAGGCGCGCGCCGACCACTACCGCAACCTGTGCCAGATCGATGGCCGGCTGGCGCTCGCGGGCGAGCACGCGTCCTACATCCCGGCCTGGCAGGAGGGGGCGATCCTGTCCGCCCACGACGTGATCCGGCGCCTGCATGGGCGCGTACTGTCCGAAGGAGGCCGCGCATGAAACCGCTGCAGGTATCGACGATCGCCGTGGTACTCGCCGCGATCGCCTGGCTGATGGCGCCGCCGCTCGGGCCGCAGGCGCGCGCGCAGAGTTCCGATGCCACGCCGCTGTATCCGCAGGCCGGTTTCGGCGCCGTCGACGGGCGCACCGTCTACCAGGCGATCTGCCAGGGCTGCCACATGCCGGAGGGCCAGGGCGCGCGCGGTGCCGGCGAGTATCCTGCCCTGGCCGGCAATCCCAAGCTCGCCGCCGCGCCTTACGTGGCGATGATGGTGATCGACGGCCATGCCGGCATGCCGGGCTTCGGCGAGATCCTCAACGACCGGCAGGTGGCCGAGGTGGTCGGCTACGTGCGCAGCCAGTTCGGCAACCAGTATGCCGACACGCTCAGCATCGAGGACGTGCGCAGCCTGCGCCACTGAACCGGACCTCCCTTTTCGTTTCCACGCCACAAGGAGCCAGCATGTTCCCGTCCAAGTCCTCCATCGCCGGCCTGTTGCTGCTGTTGCCGCTGGCCGCCAGCGCCGCCGACGTGGTGCGCCACAAGATCCCCGGCAGCGATTTCCCGATCGCGGCGGCGGTCGAGATACCGGCCGGCAAGACCACGGTCTACGTCAGCGGCAAGGTGCCGGCGGCGATCGACCCGAGCGCGCCCAAGGACTCGCAGGCGGCCTGGGGCGATACCAAAGCGCAGACCATCAGCGTGCTGGCCCAGATCAAGCAGCAGCTCGAGTCGATGGGGCTGGGCATGGGCGACGTGGTGAAGATGCAGGCGTTCCTGGTCGGCGATCCCGCGCTCGGCGGCAAGATGGATTTCGCCGGGTTCATGGCCGGTTATACCCAGTTCTTCGGCACCAAGGAGCAGCCCAACCTGCCGGCGCGCTCGGCGTTCCAGATCGCCGCGCTGGGCAATCCGCTGTGGCGCGTCGAGATCGAAGTCGTCGCGGTGCGTCCCTGACGCCCTTTTCGAGGAGGATCGCATGAAGCCTTCGCTCTCCCGCCGCGCGTTCCTGCGCGATTCGGCCCTGTTCGCCGGCAGCGCCGGCACGCTCGCCGGCGCGCCCTGGCTGGCCCAGGCCGCGCCGCTGGCCGGCCGGGCCACCGCCGATGCGCCGGTGATGATCAACGCCAACGAATATCCGGACGGTCCCTCCGCCGCCGCGCTGAAGGCGATCGCCGAGATCGCGCCGCAGGGCGGGCGCTACCAGTGGGCACTGCAGATGGAGTTCCTGCAGACGATCGCGCAGCAGCTCGGTGTCGGGATGGATCACCTGATGGCCTATGCCGGCTCCACCGAACCGCTCGATTACACGATCCTGGCGTTCACCTCGCCGCAGGCCGCGCTGGTCACGGCCGATCCCACCTACGAAGCCGGCTGGCGCGCCGCCGCGCGCAACGGCGCACAGGTGATCAAGCTGCCGTTGCGGCAGGACGATTCGCACGACGTGCAGGCGATGTGCGCGGCCGATCCGAAGGCAGGCGTGATCTATATCTGCAACCCGAACAACCCCACCGGTTCGGTCACCGCGCGCGCCGACCTGGAATACGCGCTGGCGCACAAGCCCAAGGGCAGCGTGCTGGTGGTCGACGAGGCCTACATCCATTTCTACGACGGCGCGGCCAGCGCGGTGGACATGGTCGCTGCGGGCGAGGACGTAGTCGTGCTGCGCACCTTCTCCAAGCTGTACGGCATGGCCGGCATCCGCCTGGGTTATGCGGTGGCGCGCCCGGACCTGTTGCAGAAGCTGAAGTTCTATTCGGTCAACAGCCTGCCGGTAACCGCCGTGGCGGCGGGCCTGGCCAGCCTGCGCGACCCGCAGCTGGTGCCGCGGCGCCGCGCGGCCACCGCCGCGATCCGTACCGACACGATCGCCTTCCTCGAAGGCCAGGGTTATCGCTGCACGCGCGCGCAGAGCAACTGCTTCATGGTCGACGTCAAGCGGCCGGCCAAGGGCTTCATGGACGACATGGCCACCCATGGCGTGTTCGTCGGGCGCAGTTGGGAGGTATGGCCGAACGCGTCGCGGATCACCGTCGGCACCGCCGCGGAAATGGCGCGCTTCAAGCAGGCCTTTGTCGAAGTGGCGGCGGGCAGGCGCGGGCCGTTGCCGGTGCCCTCGCCGGGCATGGCGTTGTACGATCCGATGAACAGATTCTTCCGCTGCGCATGAGCCGCGACCGGTCGTCGCAGGCATGCCTATCGATCGTTTTCCCAGGGCGTGTCGTGGGCTTGGAACGAGGGTGAAGCGGCTGGCGCGCGTCGAGGCAAGGCGCGCGCTGCGCCCCAGGCATCCCATTCCAAAGTCGATAACACGCTCTAAAATCGCATTCCAAACCGCCGCCCCGAAGGAGCGTCTCTTGAAGCTGTTGCAGAAATTCGCGTTGCTGTCGCTGTGTTTGGTCGCACCCGCTGCCTGGGCCAAGACCTGCGCGGTCACCATCGTCGGCAACGACCAGATGAAGTTCGACCAGAGCGCCATCAAGCTCGCGCCGGACTGCACTGAGGTCAGCCTGACCCTCAAGCACAGCGGCAAGATGGCCGCCACGGTGATGGGCCACAACTGGGTGCTGACCCGTACCGCGGATTTCCAGGCGGTCGCCAATGCCGGGCTGCGCGCCAAGATCGAGGACAGCTACCTGCCCAAGGACGACAAGCGCGTGATCGCCCACACCAAGGTGATCGGCGGCGGCGAGAGCACCACGATCAAGTTCCCGACCAGCAAGCTGGAAAAGGGCGGTGCCTACACCTTCTTCTGCTCGTTCCCGGGACACTGGGCGATGATGAAGGGTACGCTGAGTTTCGGTTGATGCGGTGAGTTCGACTCGAGAGCCCCTCTCCCTGCGGGAGAGGGGTTGGGGTGAGGGTACGGGGTGAAGCCGCGCCGCACGAAATCCATGGTGGCAGCCACGATGAACGCGTCGCCACGCGCCCGGACGGCAAACGATGCGAGCATGCGCTCTGCGATGGTTTGCCTTTACCGACGCGTGGCGACGCGTTTTTCGATACGACGACAGTGGGTTCCCTGCGGCGCGGCTCCGCCCGTACCCTCATCCGCCCTTCGGGGCACCTTCTCCCGAGAGGGAGAAGGGGGCGGGGCTGGTGACCGTTAGGCGTCCGACAACGGCAAAGGTCCGTTGTCCTGACCTCTCAAAACCCCCCGCTGCAGGGCATTCGCCAGCGCCGCCTCGCGGGTGCGCGCATCCAGCTTCCGGTAGAGGTTCTTCAGGTGGAACTTCACCGTGTTCTCGGACAGGTGCAGGTTCCGCCCGATCTGCTTGTTGGAATGGCCGCCGGCCAGTTGCGTCAGCACTTCCAGCTCGCGTTCGCTGAAATCCTCGCTGAGGGCGTCCTCCTCGCCGCTGAGCCGGTCCAGCAGCGCCTGGATGGTGAGCGCGCGCGTGGTGCCGGCGACGATCTCCGGATCGTGCTGGCGCAGCGAACGCAGCATCGCCTTGGCCGGCAGGCCCAGCTCGGCCACCACCTGCCAGCTGTGGGTCAGCGCGACGTGGTCCAGCACGCTGTGCAGGTGGGGCAGGGCGTCGTCCAGCTCGCCGCGCTGCTGCAGGACCAGCGCCATGCGGATGTGGGCGCGCATGCGGTGGTGCTGGTTGCCCTCGGCGGTGCAGGCCTCTTCCAGTTGGCGCAGGATCGCCAGCGCCGCGCTGGTGCGCCCGGCCAGGCCGTGCCAGCGCGCCAGCGCGAAGCCCAGCGCCGCGCGCTGGCGCCAGTGGTGCGCGTGCCGCAGCGCGTGGGCCAGGCCGGCCTCGCCGCCGGCGCGTGCGATCAGCAGGTCGGCGCCCGCGTGCGCGGGCAGGTCCAGCACCACCTGCAGGCGCCAGGCCACCGCCAGTTCCGAGAGCCGGGCCAGGTGGCGCGCCTGCGCGATCGCGTCGATGTGGTCCAGCAGCGCCAGCGCGCCGCGACCGCTGCGGTCGCGTGCCTTCGCCAGGCCCAGCGCGGTTTCGTAGCCGCTGGCGAACAGGTCCAGCCATCCGTCGTGCTGCTCCAGGAACGACAGCGAGGATTCCAGCAGGTCGGCCGCCTGGTCGTGGCGCCCGCGCTCGTACTGCAGTTGCGCCAGCAGGCAACTGGCGGCGGCCTGCAAGGTGCGGTCGGTGTGCTCGTGGCGCTGCGCCAGCTGCATCGCCTGCTGGTAGGCGGCTTCGGCCTCGTCCAGCGCGCCGCGGTAGTAGCGGCTCTGGCCGAGGTGCAGCAGCGCGTAGTTGACGCCGATCTCGCTGCCGCAGCGCCGCATGTCCTCGCACGCCGCCAGCGCGTGGCGCTCGGCCGCCGCGAAGTCGGCCTGGCCCAGCGCGGTGGTGGCGCAGATGCAGGCCAGCGTGCCGCGGCCGAGGTGGTCGTCCTCGTCGAGCGCGGCGGCCTGCGCGGCGATCTGCACGCGCCCGTGCGGGTTGCCGCAGATCTCGTCGAACAGGTCGCGCAGCAAGGCCACCACCACGGTGTAGTCGCGCTGGAACGGTTCGCGCATCGCCGCCGGGAAATCGCGGAAGCGCTCCAGCAGCAGGCGCGCGTGCGCGAACTCGCCCAGCTTCATGTGCAGGTAGGCCTGGGTGAGGTTGAGCGCGGGCGTGTCGCGGATCGTGCGGTGGTCGAAGTGCCGCAGCAGCGTGCGCACCTGCGCCGGGCCGTGCCGCAGCAGCAATTGCCAGGTGCCGGCGCGCGCGATGTAGCCGGCGGCCAGGTCGCCGGCGCCGCCGCGCGCGGCATGCCGCACGGCCTCGGCCAGGTGGCCGTGCTCGCCGAGCCAGCGCGCCGCGCGCTGGTGCACCTGTTGCAGCTCGCCGGGGCGCTCGCGTTCGAGCTGCTGCTGGAGATAGTCGGCGAACAGCGGGTGATAGCGGAACCAGGCGTGCTCGTCGTCGAGCGGCACCAGCAGGCCGTGGAAGCGTTCCAGCCGGGTCAGCAGCAGGCCGCTGTCGGTGCTGCCGCGCACGTGGTCGGCGAGCGCGCCGTCGAAGCGTTCCAGGGGCGCGGTACGCAGCAGGAAGTCGCGCGTGGCGGCGTCCAGGTCGTTGACCACCTGCTCGGCCAGGTAGGCGGCGATTTCCGCCGAGCGCCCGCTGAAGCGCGCCATCTGCGCCGGGCGCTGGGCGGCATCGCGCGCCAGCCACAACCGCGCCAGGTGCAGCGCCACCGGCCAGCCCTCGGTGCTGCGGCGCAGTTCCAGCGCGACATCCTCCGGAACCTCCGCACCGAGCAGGGCGAGCGTCTCGGCGGCGTCCAGCGCCAACTGGCCGCTGCCCAGCCGCGCCAAGCGCCCTTGCGATCCCAGCCGCGCCAGCGGCAGCGCCGGCGCGCGCCGCGTCGCGACCACCAGGTGCAGGCGCGGGCCGGCGTGTTCCACCAGCCGCAGCACCACGTCGTCGACCAGGGCGCAGCTGGCGCGTTCGTAGTCGTCGAGCAAGACGGTAAGTTCGTGCGGCGCGCCGTGGATGGCACGGATCAGCAGGTTGACCGCCGCGCCGCAGGTCTGCGCATCGCAGGGCTGCTGCAGCAACTGCGCGCATGCCGACGGCTCCGCGCCCGCGCTCTGCAGCGCCAGCGCCAGATGGCCCAGGAAGCGCTCCACCTCGGTGTCGTCGTCGTCCAGCGACAGCCAGGCCACCCCGGCGCCCCGTTCCTGCAAATGGCGGTGCCATTGCGCCAACAGCGTGGTCTTGCCGAAGCCGGGCGGCGCCAACAACAGCGTCAGCGGCAGCGCTTGCGCCTGCTCGAGCTCGCGCAGCAGCGCATGGCGGGCGATCGCGCTGGCCTGGACCTGCGGCGGATCGAGCTTGTAAGGAAGGACCCAGTCGGGCAGCCCGGGCTGGTCGCGCGCGGGCTGTGGACGCGGATTGAGCAACGCAACGGGCTTGAGCATGGGGCGAGGGGCATGCCAGGCGGTCGACCCACTGCGCACCGGCCAGCACGCTCGGGGACGGGAATGACCAAGCGCGGAACGCGCGTGCCGCCCGGGGCGGCATCGGTTCGTGCGCATTGTGTCGAGGGTCCCCACCCATGCCCTTCCATGGACACCGGGCGTCAACTTATGACAGCGAAAAGACAAAAGCAAAGGCCGCCTGCGATCACGCCGCGTCGCCGGCGCTCCAGCGACACCGGCTCGATAGCTGCCATCAATCAGGGAGCGGCTTTGCGGAAGCGGCTTCCGTCAGCCGGCGCTGGCGCGGAACGCCTCGCGCGCCGCGGCCACGGTCGCCTCGATCGTCGCCGCGTCGTGCGCGCTCGACACGAAGCCCGCCTCGTACGCCGAGGGCGCCAGGAACACGCCGCGCTCCAGCATCGCGTGGAAGAAGCGGTTGAAGGCCGGGATGTCGCACGCGGTGGCCTGGGCATAGGTCTCCACCTTCTGGTCGGTGAAGAACACACCGAACATCGCCCCCACGCGGTTGGTGGTGACGGCGACCCCGGCCTCGCGCGCGGCGGCCTCCAGCCCGTCGCACAGGGTGGCCGTGGCCGCGGCGAGCCGGTCGTGGAAACCCGGCGCCTGGATCAGTTCCAGCATCGCCAGGCCCGCTGCCATCGCCACCGGGTTGCCGCTGAGCGTGCCGGCCTGGTAGATCGGCCCGCTCGGCGCGATCTGCGCCATCAGCTCGCGCCGGCCGCCATAGGCGCCGACCGGCATGCCGCCGCCGATGATCTTGCCGAAGGTGGTCAGGTCCGGCGCGATCCCGTAAAGCGCCTGCGCGCCGCCCAGGGCGACCCGGAAGCCGGTCATCACCTCGTCGAAGATCAGCAGCGCGCCGTGCTGCGTGCACAGCTCGCGCAGGTGCTGCAGGTAGCCGGGCCGCGGCGGGATGCAGTTGGCGTTGCCGACCACCGGTTCGATGATCACCGCGGCGATCTCGCCGCCGATCTCGTCGAACAGCCGCGTCGCCCCTTCGAAGTCGTTGTAGCTGAGCGTGGCGGTCAGCTCGCTCAGCCCGGCCGGCACGCCCGGCGAGGTCGGCACGCCGAGCGTGAGCATGCCGCTGCCGGCCTTGACCAGGAACGAGTCGCCGTGGCCGTGGTAGCAGCCCTCGAACTTGACGATGCGCTGGCGCCCGGTGGCGCCGCGCGCCAGGCGGATGGCCGACAGCGTCGCCTCGGTGCCGGAATTCACCATCCGCACCATCTCGCATGACGGCACCAGCCGGGTGATGGCCTGCGCCATCGCCACCTCGGCCGGGCACGGCGCGCCGAACGACAGTCCGTCGCGCACCGCCTTCTCGACGGCCTCGCGTACCGCCGGATGGTTGTGCCCGACGATCATCGGGCCCCACGAGCCCACGTAGTCGATGTAGCGGTTGCCGTCCACGTCGAACAGGTAGGCGCCATCCGCGCGCTGCACGAAGAACGGCTCGCCGCCGACCGACTTGAACGCGCGCACCGGCGAGTTCACGCCGCCGGGAATCAGCGCCTGCGCCTGGGCGAAGAGATCGTGGGAACGGGCGTTGTGCATCGGCGGATCCTCGGAGGCTGCGGGGAAGACGGGCGCCTATTGTCGCGGCTTCCTCCGGTCCGCGCCTAGGGCGTGTCATCCAATCCCGAACAGGTCGCGTTGGCTCTGGAAAGCCGTCAGTTGGTGTTGCGTGGCGCAGCGCCTGACTGGCAGTCAGGTCAAGCCGCGCGGCGCCGACTGGCGGCTTTCCAGAGCCAACCCGGAGGGCCGCCGCTGCGCGCGCCCGGAGCCGCGTCATCACTCGGGCGTGGACGGACGTCCACTTCCTCGCTCTTCCTTGCTCCGAGCACGCGTAGCGACGGCGCGACCTGCTCGGGATTGGATGACACGCCCTACCCGGCCGGTGCGGACCTACCCGCCGTGGCGATTCCGGAGCCGCGACCTGCTCGGCCACTCTCGGCGGAGCGGGGACATGAAGTCATGGCCGATGGTTATTGGGCAGATGCCATCCCCCCTGAACAAAGTGTTCCGGTGGTCCCGCGCTGGCAGGCCACCTCTGCCGTTCGTTTCGTCATCGACGATTTTCATTCCGGGGAATAGAGAAAGCATGAACAAAGTCATCCAGAGGCGCGCCCTGGCCTTGGCCTTGGCGGTCGCCATCGGCGGCGCGCACGCGCAATCCACCACCGGCAGCATCGTCGGCAGCGTGGCCGACGGCGCCGGCAAGACGGTATTGGTGGAGAACAACAGCGGCTTCAGCCGCGAAGTGCCGGTGGACGAGCGCGGCCGCTACAGCGTCGGCAACCTGCCGCTGGGCACCTACAAGGTCACCGTGAAGCGGGACGGGGCGGTGCTCGACAGCCGCGAGAACATCAGTCTCACCGTCGGCGCGAACACGGACGTGTCCTTCGCCGCGGGCGCGATGCAGACGCTGGACAGCATCAGCGTGGTCGGCTCGCGCCTGCAGGCGATCGACGTTTCCAGTGTTGATACCCGCACCGTCATCTCCGCCGAACAGCTGCAACAGCTGCCGCTCGGGCGCAGCGCCGAAGCGATCGCGCTGCTCGCGCCGGGCGTGGTCGTCAACAGCGGCGGCTTCGACAACGGCCCACTGGGCGGGTCGCTGCCCAGTTTCGGCGGCTCGGCGGCGTCGGAGAACGCGTACTACCTCAACGGCTTCAATACCACCGACCCGGCCCGCGGCCTGGGCGGCCTGACCTTGCCCTACGGCGCCATCGACCAGCAGGAAATCTTCACCGGCGGCTACGGCGCGCAGTACGGCCGCAGCAACGGCGGCGTGATCAACCAGATCGGCAAACGCGGCACCAACGAATGGAAGTTCGGCGCGGCAGTGGTCTGGGAGCCGGACGGCCTGAAGGCCAAGCAGCGCGACCTGTACTGGCGGCCGGACAGCCAGGCCTCCACGGTCAACAACACCGCCTACAACTACGCGCGCGCGGCCAACGGCTTGTACCAGCCGCAGAGCGAGGCCGAAGCCAGTTCGACCACCTATAGCGCTTATGTCGGCGGCCCGATCGTGAAGGACAGGCTGTTCTTCTTCCTGGCCGCCGAGGAGGTCAAGTCCGACGGCATCCGCGTGGCGAGCAATCGCGACGTGGGCGCCGGCATCAGCAGTTCCGGCGTAGGCACCAGCGGTGGCCTGACCGACTACGACTACACGCAGAAGCGCTGGTACGCCAAGCTGGATTGGTACATCACCGATAACCACCTGCTGGAATTCACCAGCGCCGGCGACAAGTCCGAGACGGGCGGGAAGATCTACAACTACGACTACGCGAACCGCGAGCGCACCACCTATTACGCCGACGACCAGAAGCAGGAGACCGGCCCGACGCTCAACACGGCCAAGTACACCGGCTATTTCGGCGACAACGTCACCCTGACGGCGCTGTACGGCAAGATGCGCACGCCCGACCGGGTCACGCCCTACCAGTACGATCCGGCCAACGGTGCGCGCATCATCGATGCGCCCCTGCAGAACCCCGCCTACAACGGCGGCAACGAGATCGAGGGGGCGCAGAAGGTGGTGTCGGTCAGCGCTTCCGACCGCGCGTATGAGAAGGACAACCTGCGCCTGAACCTGGAATGGCGCCTGGGCGACCATGCCGTCAGCGTCGGCATCGACAACCAGAAATCGGAAGGCATCGACATCGGCTCGATCCTGTCGGGGCCCGGCTACTCGTGGACCTATGGGCGGACCAACGACCCGTACGGCCTGCAGACGGGCGGCCTGGTCAGCCAATCGGCGAACGAGGCCGGCGGCGTAGGCGCACCGAGCCCGGGCCTGGTCGATCCCACCTACGGCTCGCAGGGCTACTACGTGGTCCGCAACGTCAACACCAGCCTGTATTCCTATGAAGCCAAGCAGAAGGCGTACTACATCGAGGATAAATGGCAGGTCACCGACAACCTGCTGCTCAGCCTGGGCCTGCGCAAGGACGAGTTCACCAACTACACGCCCTTCGGCCAGGCTTACATCAACGTCGACGACGCATGGGCGCCGCGCCTGGGCTTCAGCTGGGACGTCAACGGCGATTCCAGCCTGAAGGTCTACGGCAACATCGGCCGCTACTACCTGGGCCTGCCGTTGTCGCCGGTGGGGTTGTTCACGCCCGCCATCAACACCGACACCTATTTCACCTACAGCGGCATCAATGCCGACGGATCGCCGATCATCTCCCAGCAGTTGGGCTCGGCGGTTTCGGCCAACTCGCGCTTCGGCCGCATCGCGGACATACGCACGGCCGTGGCCAAGGACATCGAGGGCGAGAACCAGGACGAGATCATCCTCGGCTTCGCCAAGCAGTTCGAAAGCGGCTGGGTATTCGGCGTCCGCGGCACGCACCGGCGCCTGAACGCCGGCATCGACGACCAGAACTACGACGTGTCCAATACCGCGCTGATCGACGCGGCGGCGGCGCAAGGCGTGACGATCGACTGGTCCAAGGTGTCCGGCGCGGCCCTGATCAATCCCGGGCAGACCAACACCTGGGGCGTGATCGGCACCGACGGCCAGTTCCATGAAATCAAGGTGAGCCGCGAAGCATCCGGCTTCCCGAAGTTCAAGCGCAACTACTCCGCGCTCGAGTTCAACCTGGAGCGCCCGTTCGACGGCAAGTGGTACGCCAAGCTGAACTACGTGTGGTCGCACAGCTACGGCACCACCGAGGGCCAGCTGCGTTCGGACCTGTGGCGCACCGGCGGCACGCTGGGCAGCTACCAGGGGCAGGCCTCCGTCTCCACCACCCAGAGCTGGGACCACCCGGCGCTGATGGAGCATTTCAATGGCGACCAGTCCAACGACCATCGCCACCAGATCAAGTTGTACGGCTACTACCAGCTGACCCGCGAGTGGGGCGTCTCCGGCAACCTCAGCCTGATCTCGGGCGCGCCGCGCAGCTGCCTGGGCAATTACTACGGCGACGACTACAGCGGCAGGGATCCGGCCGGCTACGGCGGCAGCGCGATCACCGGCGGTCCCTACCACTATTGCTACAACCCGCAGACCGGCGTCGGCGAGCCGTCGCCTCCCGGCTCGCACGGCAGGCTCGGCTGGATCAACCAGTTGGACGTGGGCGTGACCTACAAGCCCGGCTTCGCCGACGGCAAACTGGCGTTCAACCTCAATGTGTTCAACATCACCAACGAGCAGACCGCGACCAACATCTATCCGTTCTCGCAGCTGCCGGACGGCTCGGTGAACCCACTGTGGAACCAGCCGGTCGCCTACCAGGCGCCGCGCTACGCAAGGCTGACGGTGAGCTACGACTACTGACCGGGTCTCCGGCCCGCCGTCCGGCGGGCCGGAGCGCAGCTTTCTGTGGGAGGGGCTTCAGTCCCGAGGCTTTGCCAGGATCGGTAAAGCGTCGGGACCAAAGTCCCTCCCACTTCATTCCAGGCGTAACGCGCGTTCTTGCCTATCCGACCAAGCCGAAGCGGGCGCGATAGGCCCGCAACACCGCCAGCGGATCGTCCGCCGAGTACACGCTGCTGATCGTCGCGACCAGCTCGGCCCCCGCATCGATGGCCGGGCCGCAGTTGTCCGGCGTCAAGCCGCCGATCGCCACGCGCGGCACGCCCAGGGGCGCGGCATCGCGCAGCAACTGCGGCGTGGCCCGGCAGGTCGTCCGCTTGCTCGGGCTGGGGAAGAACGCGCCGAAGCCCACGTAGCTGGCGCCGGCCGCGACCGCGCGCTCGGCACGCTCGAGCTGGTCGTAGCAGCCGGCGCCGACGATCGCCTCCGGACCGAGCAGCGCGCGGACCTCGGCGATGTCGCCATCGTTGGCGCCCAGGTGCACCCCGGCGGCGCCGACCGCCTGCGCCAGCTTCGCGTCGTCGTTGACGATCAGCGGCACGCCGGCCGCGGCGCACAGCGCCTGCAGGGCCGAAGCCTGTTCGCGGCGCAGCGCCGCGTCGGCCTGCTTGTTGCGGTACTGCAGCCAGGCGATTCCGCCGAGCAGCGGCCGCGTGCGCGCCAGCAGGCGCTCGGTATCGGGCTCGTCGGGAGTGACGAGGTAGACGCCACGGACGGCAGGGGGGACGGTCATCGGCAAAGCTTCCTGAACGGAGGGCGGGATGGGACAATGCGAAGTCCCATCCGCACCGCGATTATCCGATGAGCAACACGCCCGAGACCACCTATCGCAGCTGGATGTGCGTCGTCTGCGGCTTCATCTACCACGAGGCCGACGGCCTGCCGGAGGAGGGCATCGCGCCAGGCACGCGCTGGGAGGACATCCCGGACACCTGGACCTGCCCGGACTGCGGCGTGACCAAGGACGATTTCGAGATGGTGGAGCTGTAGTTCCTTCTCGCTCCGGGTGGCTTGCGAGCCGTTGGCTCGCCACACGCCTGAACGCGCGGTGCGCTGCACCGGGCCGGACGCGGAGCGGAGTGCCCGCTTTTCCCTTCCCCTCCGGAGAAGGTGGCGCGAAGCGCCGGATGAGAGTACGGGCGAAGCCTCGTGCATGCTCAACCTACATGAGGTTTCGCCCGTTCTCGCCCCAACGCCCGCGCCCCGGCCCGCGCCAGCGGCGTGGGCGTTCCAAGGCGCTGCTCGCGCTGCGCTAATGCGCGTAAACCGGCTGGCTGCCCAGGTCGATCAGGTGCTCGCGCATGCCGGCCGCATCCTGTGCCTGGGGATTCAGCTGCAGGTAGCGCGAGAGGTCCTCGCGGGCACCGCTGGCATGGCCGAGCTGCAGGTAGGCCAGGCCGCGGTCGCGCAACGCTTCGGCCTGGTCGGGCATCAGCTTGAGGATGCGGTCGGCACTGCGCGCGGCCCGGTCCCATTGCGCCTCGTCGGCGTACACGCCGTGCAGGTTGCGCAGCACGCGGACCAGGATGGCGCGGTGCGGGGCCGGGTCGAGGATGCGCGCCAGGGCGCCGTCGTCGGGGATCTCGCCCAGGTGCGGGCGGGCGCGTTCGCGCAGCTCGTCCACGCCGAGCGGGCGGCCGCCGTTGAACGGATCCATCACCAGCAATCCGTCGTCCACCGGCAGGCGCACCAGGAAGTGGCCCGGGAACGACACGCCGTCGAGCGGGATGCCGAGCCGGCGCGCCACCTCCATCTGCACCATCGCCAGCGAGATCGGGTTGCCGAGGCGGCGCTCGAAGACCTGGTTGAGGTAGCTGTTGCGCGGGTCGTAGTACTCGTCGTGGTTGCCCGAGTAGCCGAGCTCGTCGAACAGGTGGCGGTTGACCGCGGCCATCTTCAGCGGCCACGGGTCGATCGACTCGACCTCGTGGCGCAGGTGGTCGACGTGGTTCTGCACCAGCGCGTCGTAGCGGTCGGCGTCGAGCTCGGGATATTCGTCGCGCGCGATCAGCAGCGCGGTCGCCAGCAGCGGCAGTGAGTCGTCGTCCTGCTTCGCCAGCGTGTTCCAGACGGGCAATGTGAGTCGTTCCCCCATGCCGCAAAGACTGGAGGCAAAACGTGGCATCTTCAAGTCCGGCGGGCGCGGACGACGACGGGGCGAGCCCCGCGCGGGGGCGTGCGGGCTCGCGCGGATCGGCAGGTCAGTGCAGCGTGGGGATGCCGGGGCCGAAGACCAGCTCCGCGCCGTCCTGCAGGTCCAGCCGCCGGGCCTGCCCGGCATTGAGTTCCAGCACGTAGCGCGCCGGCCGGTTGCTGGGATAGGCCGGGCAGGCGTTGCCGGCCGAGCACGGCGGTACGTCGCGCTGTTGCGACACCAGCCGGCGCTGCTCGTCGAAATACAGGATGTCCAGCGGGATCTTGGTGTTCTTCATCCAGTACGCCTGCGGTTCGGTGGCGTCGTGGATGAACAGCATGCCGTGGTCGGCCGCCATCTCGTCGCGGAACATCAGCCCGCGCGCGCGCGAGGCATCGTCCTGCGCCAGCTCGACCTGATAGCGCTGGCCGGACAGTTCCACCCATTTGCCGCCGGCACTGGCGCAACCGCTGGCCAGCATCATCAGGGACAGCACGCAGGCGCGAAGCAGGGCATTCATGGCGGGGTTCCGGCAGTGGGGCGCTGCGCACCTTCGGGGAAGGGGGCCGGGTTCGTCAAGCGGTTCCGGCCGGGATCCGGGTCAGCTGGTCGAACAGTTGCCGGCTTTCGCGCCGCAGCCGCTCCAGTATCGCGGGCGGCGGCTGAGTGAACAGCTGGCAGGCCAGGGCGAGGGACACGGCGTCCAGGCCCAGCGGATCCTCGGCGTGGCGGCCGAGGCTGAAGAAGCGGTCGTAGAGATCGAAGCGGCTCTCGACCAGGTGCACGATGCCGGCGCCGAGTTCGTCCTGCACGTCGCAGTCCTGCAGGTGCAGCGGCAGTGGCCATCCGCGCGGCGGACGGGCCGGATCGAACAGGACGTCGCCCGCCGGTGTCGCCCCCGGCAGGCCCGGCTGGCGCGCACGGCAGGCCAGCCAGAACCGGAACAGGCCGAGCTCGGCCATGGCCTGGCGCGGCTGCGGGTGGCGCGACAGCAGGTCGGCGTAATGCCGGCGATAGTCGAGCGAAGCGTAGACGGCGATCGACAGCGCCGGGCCGGACAGGGCCGGCGACGGGCCACGCAGGTGCTGGTGCATGGGTGTCTCCTTTCGGTGGGCGGAACGTCCTTGCGGCTATGAAACCAATAAGTTCACTATAATGGAAGTGATAGGTGAGTTCACGCTGAGCGTGCTACGTAACGTTGCGCGCCATGAGCGACGAACATCATCAGTTCTCCCGCCGCCTGGCCGAGGCGATGCGCGCCAATGGCTACGAGCCGCGCCCGGCGGTGCTGTTCCGTCTGTTCAACGCGCGCTATGCGGGGCGTTCGGTGACGTTCCAGAGCGTGTCGCGCTGGTTGCGCGGGCGCTCGATCCCCGAGCAGGACAAGCTGCAGGTGCTGGCCGACCTGTTCGGCGTGGCGCCGCACCTGTTGCGCTATGGCGGCGGGCACCGGGTGAGCGAGCCGCAGGCGCCCTGGCCGCCCCAGGCCGGGACGCGCGAGCGCGAGGTGATCGAGGCCTATCTCGCGTTGCCGTTGCGGCAGCGCGAACTGGTGGGGGAACTGGTACAGGCGCTGGCGGGCAAGAAGTCCTGAGCCTGGACGCCGCGCGGCGCGACGGGGGCCGCCATCGGTGGACTCGCACGGGGAGCGGCCCGTGCCGCCCCCGCGGAAGGCTGGCCGCTCAGAACACCTGCGGCGGTTCGCCGCCGACGATCACCACGTCGGCACGACGGCGCGCGAACAGGCCCACGCAGACCACGCCCGGGATCTGGTTGAGCTGGGCCTCGAGCTTCACCGGGTCGGCGATGTGCAGGTTGTGCACGTCCAGCACCACGTTGCCGTTGTCGGTGACCACGCCCTGGCGCCAGACCGGCTGTCCGCCGGTGAGCGCCAGGATCTCGCGCGCGACCAGGCTGCGCGCCATCGGGATCACCTCGACCGGCAGCGGGAACGCGCCCAGCACCGGCACGCGCTTGCTCGGATCGACGATGCACACGAATTGCTTGCTGGCCTCGGCGATGATCTTCTCGCGGGTCAGCGCCGCGCCGCCGCCCTTGATCAGGCACTTGTGGGGATCGCATTCGTCGGCGCCGTCCACGTACAGCGACAGCGTGCCGGTGTGGTTGAGGTCCAGCACCTCGATGCCGTGCTGGAGCAGGCGCGCGGTGCTCTGCTCGGAACTGGAGACGGCGCCCTTGATGCGGTGCTTGATCCGGCCCAGCGCGTCGATGAAGTAGGCCACGGTCGAACCGGTGCCGACGCCGACGATCATGCCGTCCTCGATGTAGTCGATGGCCTTTTCGGCGGCCAGCCGTTTCGCTTCGCTCATGGGGACGTGATTCGTGATTGGTGATTCGTGATTGGTGAAAAGCGATGCGTGAGCCGTGGGCTGGTGCTTTTGCGAATCACCAATCACGAATCACGAATCCCGGCTACTCCAGCGACAGCAGCAGCTTCCACTGCGCGGCGGTGACCGGGAACACCGACAGCCGGTTGCCGCGCGCGGTCAACGGGAAGCCTTCGCCCAGCGCCTCGGCATGCCGCTTGATCTCGTCCAGCGGGATGGTCCGCGCGAGCTTGCGCTCGAACGCCACGTCCACCAGGAACCAGCGCGGCTGTTCGCGGCTGGCCTTGGGATCGTAGTAGTCCGACTTCGGGTCGAACTGGGTCTCGTCCGGGTAGGCTTCGCTGGCGACCGTGGCCAGCCCGACGATGCCCGGCACCTTGGCATTGGAGTGGTAGAACAGCACGCCGTCGCCGACCTTCATGCCGTCGCGCATGAAGTTGCGCGCCTGGTAGTTGCGCACCCCGTTCCAGGGCTCGGTGCCGACCCGTTCCAGGTCGTCGATCGAGAAGGCGTCCGGTTCGGACTTCATCAGCCAGTAGCGCTTGCGGGCGGTCATGCGGGAAGGGTGTCGCGGGAAGGGAAGGTGGCCAGTTCGGTGCAGACCGCATCGACCGGGACATCCCAGTCCTCGACCGCGAGCGCGGGGGTCTGCTGTGCGGCGAAGCCGACGCCGACCAGCCAGGGCGGCGGCGCCTGGCGATGCCGGAACGCGAAGCTGCGATCATACCAGCCGCCTCCCATGCCCAGCCGGTGGCCGGCCGCATCGAAGCCCACCAGCGGCGCGACCACCAGGGCCATCGCCTCGGCGGGCAAGGCGGTGGTGGGATCCACGTCGGGCTCGGGAATGCCGTAGCGATTGGGCTTGAGCGGTTCGCCCGGGCGCCACGGCGCGAACCGCAGGTGCTTGCCGTGCAGCACCGGCAGGCAGTAGCGCACGCCGGACGGCAGGGAAAGCTGCCAGCGATGCAGGCCGATCTCGCCGTCCATCGCCCAGTAGCCGGCGACATGGCCTTCGCGCGGCGCGAACGGCAGCGCGAGCAGGCGCTCGGCCAGGGCATCGGCGGCGGCGATGCGCTCGGCGGCGGGGATCGCGCGGCGGCGTTCGCGCAGGTGCCGGCGCAAGGCGTCGCGGTCTGGAGTGGTCATTGGCGGAAGGAGCGCAGCGAAGAAGGGCCCCTCTTCGCTTCGGACGAGAGGGTGGGGGCAGGGTAGGGGCGAGGCCGCGTGCAGCTCAATACCCCGGGGCGTCGCCCACGCCTCATTCGCCGCTTTGGGCAACCGCACCTGAAGGGAAAAGGATCGCGTGGACCGCCGCGAGGGCCCCACCCTCGGGATCCACGCACGTGATCTGCGGGCGCTTGCGGGGACTCGCCCTTTGGATCCCCGCACACGGATGTGCGAGCCCCTGCGAAGGACTCGCAAAAAAGAAACGGCGCCTTGCGGCGCCGTTCCTGGAATATTGCATTCTCCGCGGTGACGATGCGTGCGAAACGACCTTGAACCCGGGGTTCAAGTGGGAACGCTGGGAGGCCATCGGGCTTTCCGCTGCAAGGCGGACTTGCACACCCGGCGTCGTCGCGCCCCCGTGGTCGTCATTAAGGGACAAGGCGAATGTTTGCACACGCCGTCGTTCACAGCAGAGAACGCGTGGCCATTATAGCCGCCACGCCCCGGCTGGGAAGGCCGTTCGTCGGTTGCCGGTTCCCGGGGAATTCATTTTTTCCATCGGGAGCCGCATTGGGTTTCAACGCAGTGTATCGGGCAGGTTGTCCATGCGCCGGTTCAGTTCGTCCAGCGTGCGCGCCAGTTCGCGGTTGTACTGCGCCTGCTCGTCGCGCAGTTGCTGCAGCTCGTGGGCCAGGTTGAGCGCGGCCAGCACCGCGACCCGGTCCAGCGCAGCCATCCGGTTGCTGCCGCGGATCTCGCGCATGCGCGCGTCGAGCAGGCGCGCGGCGGCGGCCAGGCTGTCGCGCTCCTCGGCAGTGACGCCGACGGTGTATTCGCGGTCGAGGATGCGGACGCTGACCGGTTCGCTGGCGTGGCTCACGTGTGCTGCTCCAGCGACTTGAGGCGGGCGATCATTCCCTCCACCCGCGAGCGCGCCTGTTCATTCTTGGCCAGCAGTTGCGAACGTTCGCCGATCAGCTGCTCCTGCTGGTGGCGCAGGCTGCGGTTCTCGTCGGCCAGGCGCTGGCTGCGTTCGACCAACGCCTCCACGCGCGCGGCCAGTGCGCGGAGCTGGGCGAGGGCGTCGGCGTTGTCCATGCGCGGAAGATAGGCGTCGGCCGGAGCGACGGTCAAGATGGCAGCGGCTCGACTTGCCCGACCAGCGGCTTGCGCCGCAGCAGGATCTCGCAGGCCTCCGGCTCGAGCGCCGGCGAGACCAGGTAGCCCTGGATCTCGTCGCAGCCGTGGCGGCGCAGGAAGTCGAGCTGGGCCGAGTCCTCCACGCCTTCGGCGACCACCTTCAGCGACAGCGCCCGCGCCATGGCGATGATGGTGCTGGTGATCGCCCGGTCGTCGGGGTCGCGGTTGAGGTCGACGATGAATTCCTGGTCGATCTTGAGCGTGTCCACCGGCAGGCGCTTGAGGTAGGCGAGCGAGGAATAGCCGGTGCCGAAGTCGTCGATCGCCAGGCCCACGCCGAGTTCGCGCAGCGCGCGCAGCGCGCCGGCATTGCCGGGCGCGTCGTCCAGGGCGGCGCTCTCGGTCAGTTCGAGTTCGAGCCGGCCGGGGGCCACGCCGGTCTCGTGCAGGATGCGCTCCAGCGTGGCGGGCAGGTGGCCATGGTCGAGCTGGACCGCCGAGATGTTGACCGACATGGCGATGTTGTCGATGCCGCGCTGAGCCCACTGCTGCAGCCGCAGGCACGCCTGGCGCAGCGCCCATTCGCCGAAGGCCACGATCAGGCCGGTCTGCTCGGCGAGCGGGATGAAGCGGTCCGGCGAGACCGAGCCGAACTCCGGGCTGTCCCAGCGCATCAAGGCCTCGAAGCCGACGATGCGGTCCTCGCGCAACGAATAGCGCGGCTGGTAGACCAGGCGCAGCTCGTCCTCGATGCGCAGGCGCCGCAGCGCATTGGTCAACAGCGCGCGCTGGCGCGCGCCTTCGTCCATGGGCGGCGAGTGGAGCCGGTAGGTGCGCCGCCCGGCGGCCTTGGCGCGGTACATCGCCGCCTCGGCGGACTCGACCAGCGGATCCGGCCGGCGGGCATGGTCGGGGAACAGGCTGATGCCGATCGAGGGGGAGATCGCCACCGCGCGCGCCTCGTCCAGCACGAACGGCCCCTCGAAACCGGCCAGCAGCCGGCGCGCGGCCTGTTCGGCTTCCTCGGCGTGGGCGAGGTCCTCGAGCACGATGGCGAACTCGTCGCCGCCGAAACGGGCGATGGTGGCCTCCCGCGGCATGGCCTGGCGCAGGCGTTCGGCCACCAGCCGCAGCACGCGGTCGCCCGCGCCATGGCCCATCGAATCGTTGATGTCCTTGAAACGGTCCAGGTCGAGGAACAGCACCGCGAGCCGCGCGCCGCGCCCGAGCGCCTGTTCCAGGCGTTCGGACAGCACGGCCCGGTTGGGCAGGCCGGTCAGCGCATCGTGCCGGGCCAGGTGCTGCATCGCCCGTTCGGTGGCCCGGTGGGCGCGGCGGTGCCCGCGCCGGGAGAGCCACAGCCAGCCCCCGACGAGGCCGGCGCAGGCCACGGCCAGCGCCGCGGTCCAGGCCGGTAGCGCCGGCATCGGCGCGGCGGACCCCACGACGACGCAGGCGGGCAACATGGGACGGGGGTCACTCTTTTGGATGGAGGCGGCAGAGTGTAGGCGCCGACGTGGAAGCCGCACAAGGCGATGGCCGGGCATGCGCAGTCCGGTCCCGGAACGGACCGCGCCGGGCCGCGGAGGACCGGCCGGGACGGCTCCTCGCGCAGTGGCGGGAGGGGGCCCGTTTCCTCCTCGTGCTCGACCCGGGGCACGCAGCGGGGCGAAGCAACGGGCCGGGCCGGTGGGTGCCGGTTGCTACACTGCGCGATCTGGGTGGAAGGACCGTCGTCCGTCCGCCATCGTCCACCGGATCGAGATTGCGGAATGACCACGAATCACCTGCCCGACGTGCTGGCCGTGCAACGCGAGAGCCAACAGTTGGGACTGGCCGCCAGCGCGGCGGAATTGCACGGCGGATTGAGCGGCTGGCTGGCCGCCGGCGGCGAGGACAGCGAGCGCTGGCCGGCGCGCATCTTCGCCGACGACAGCCTGCCCGCGCCGGCGCCGGCCGGGGCGCTCGACCAGCTGCGGCAGGCCACGTCCACCCAGTTGGAGGACCGCGACTTCGCCTTCGAGCTGTTGCTGGCGGAAGACAGCGCACCGCTGGCGGCCCGCGCCGATGCGCTGTTCGAGTGGTGCCGGGCCTTCCTGGGAAGCTTCGGCCTGGTCTCGGGCAAGCGGCCGGCGCTGTCGGAGGACGGCGAGGAGGCGCTGCGCGACCTCGCCAAGCTGGCGCAGGCGTCCAGCGCCGATTTCGACAGCACCGAGGAAGACGAGGACGCGCTGGCCGAGATCGAGGAGTTCGTGCGCGTGGCGGTGCTGTTGCTGCACAGCGATTGCGTGCTCGGCCCGCGCTACCGGCAACGCTTGAACTAAGGCCTGCCGGGAGCGGGACGGGTGCTGATGAAGAAGCTCACCGGCATCGGCGCGGCCGAGTACGCGCGCCGCCGCAGGCAGCTGATGGAGATGGCGGGCGAGCACGCGATCCTGGTGCTGCCTGCGGCTCCCGAGCGCGTGCGCAGCCACGACACGCATTATCCCTATCGCCAGGATTCCGATTTCTGGTACCTGAGCGGGTTTCCGGAGCCGGACGCGGTGCTGGTGCTGGTGCCGGGCCGCAGGCACGGCGAGGTCATCCTGTTCTGCCGCGAGCGCGACCCCGAGCGCGAGGCCTGGGATGGGCCGCGCATCGGGCAGGAGGGCGCGGTCGAGCAGTACGGCATGGACGACGCGTACCCGATCGAGGACCTGGACGACATCCTGCCGGGGCTGCTGGAAGGACGCTCGCGGGTCTACTACCACTTCGGCCGCGACGCCGACTTCGATCTCAAGCTGATCGGCTGGGTCAACCGGGTGCGTGCGCAGGTACGCCACGGCGCGCAGCCGCCGCACGAGTTCCTGGAGCTCGGGCACCTGCTGCACGAGCAGCGCCTGTTCAAGTCGCGCGACGAGATCGCCCTGATGCAGCGCGCCGCCGACATCAGCGTGCGGGCCCATCGCGTGGCGATGCGCTCGGCGCGCCCGGGCATCCATGAGTACGAACTGCAGGCGGACATCGAGCGCGAGTTCCGCGCCGCCGATGCCTGGCCGGCCTACGGCAGCATCGTCGGGGCCGGGGCCAACGCCTGCGTGCTGCACTATCGCGCCAACAACGCCCGCGTGCGCGAGGGCGAACTGGTGTTGATCGACGCCGGTGCCGAGTACCGCGGCTACGCCTCGGACATCACCCGCACGTTCCCGGTCGACGGGCGCTTCAGCAAGGAACAGCGCGCGCTGCACGACCTGGTGGTCGCGGCGCAGGCGGCGGCGCTGGAGCAGGCCCGGCCGGGCGTTCCCTACGAGGAAGGCCACCTGGCCGCGGTCGAGGTGCTGACCGAGGGGCTGCTGCGGCTGGGCCTGCTGAAGGGCGACCTGGAGGAGAACATCGTCGACGGCAGCTACAAGCGCTTCTACCGCCACAAGACCGGCCATTGGCTCGGGCTGGACGTGCACGACGTGGGCGACTACAAGCTCGCCGGCGAGTCGCGCCTGCTCGAGCCGGGCATGGCGTTCACGATCGAGCCCGGCCTGTACATCGCGCCGGACGACGCCAGCGTCGAGCCGAAGTGGCGCGGCATCGGCATCCGCATCGAGGACAACGTGGTGATCACCGAGGACGGGCACCACGTGCTGACGGCGGCGCTGGCGCGCACGGCGGAGGAGATCGAGGCGGAGATGGGGAAGGGGCGTGATTCGTGATTGGTGATTCGTGATTCGTTAAAACAACTGCCTGCAGCTGAACCGTGAAAGAGGGCCGCCCAATGCGCGGCCCTCCGCTTTTACCAATCACGAATCACGAATCACGGCCACCCTCAGGTGGCCAAGAACGCCGGCCGGGTCAGGTTCTCCGGCTCGCCGTCGGTGCACGCGACCTCGTCCTCGATGCGGATGCCGCCGTAGGGCTTGAACTGGTCCACGCGCTTCCAGTCCACGCTGGCGGCGTGGCCGGCCTTCTTCACCTCGTCGAGCAGCATGTCGATGAAGTAGAGGCCGGGCTCGATGGTCACCACCATGCCCGGCTCCAGCACGCGGGTCAGGCGCAGGTAGGGGTGGCCGGCCGGCCGCTCGATGCGGCCGCCGCGGTCGCTGGCGGCGAAGCCGGCCACGTCGTGCACCTGCAGGCCGATGCCGTGGCCGATGCCGTGCGGGAAGAACGCCGCGCTGACGCCGGTGGCCAGCGCCGCCTCGGGCGAGACGGTGATGACGCCGAACTCCTTGAGCACGCCCATCAGCGCCAGGTGCGCGTCGATGTGCAGTTGCTTGTAGTCGAAGCCGGCGCGCACCGCCCGGCCCATGGCCAGCTGCGCCTTGTCGACCGCATAGATCAGGGCCTGGAACTCGCTGCCGGTATCGGCCGCGTAGGTGCGGGTGATGTCGCTGGCGTAGCCGTGGGCGGACGCGCCCGCGTCGATCAGGAAACTGCGCAGCGACGGCGGCGCGGTGCGGTCCAGCTCGGTGTAGTGCAGCACGGCGCCATGCTCGTTGAGCGCGACGATGTTGCCGTAGGGCAGGTCGTTGGCGTCCTGGCCCACGGCGCTGCAGTACGCCATGTGGATCGCGAACTCGCTGTGGCCGGCGCGGAAGGCGGCCTCGGCGGCGCGATGGCCGCGCACCGCCAGCGCCTGCGCCTGGCGCATCAGCGCCAGCTCGTACGGCGTCTTGAAGGCGCGGTGGTACTCCAGGTAGTTCACCACGGCGTCCGGGTTGTTGGGCGCGTAGTCGCCGAGCGCGCTCTGCGGCTCGCCCAGGATCGCGCAGCGCGCGGCGTCCTTCGGCAGCAGCGCCAGCGCTTCCCGCGGCGTGCGGATGATGTGCACGTCGCAATGCTCGACCCACCAGCCGCTCGGCGCATCCGGCACCACGTGCCAGTAGTCGAAGGGCTGGTGGAAGATCACCTTCGGCCGTTCGCCCGGCGTATGCACCAGCCAGCTGTTCGGCACCCGGGTCAGCGGCACCCAGGCCTTGAACTGCGGGTTGACCGCGTACGGGTAGTCGCGATCGTCGAAGGCCTGGTAGTGCAGCGTGCCGCTGGGAACCACGAGGTGGTCGAAGCCGCCGCGCGCCAGCGCCTCGTCTGCGCGCTGCCTGAGGACGGTGAGGTGCGCCGGATACAGCGCGGCAGGGTCTTGCACGGTCATGGCGATGGCTCGTCCGGTGTTGCGGAAAGACATCGATTTTGCCGCAAGATCGCGCGAGGCGCCGCTTCGGGGCCCGTCAACGCCGTAGGGCTAGGCCCCGCCGACCCATTCGCGCAGGCGCTCGCGATGCGCATCGGAAAGCGCGACGAAGCGGAAGCCGGCCCAGGCCTGGCCGGGCGCATGCGCCGGCTCGGACCACAGCAGGTGCACGCCCGCGTCGATCTCGACCTGGCGGCCGTCGCGGTCCGGCAGGGCAAAGCGGAGCTGGTAGAGCGCATCCTCCACCAGCGGCACGGAGGCGAGCAGCAGCATGCCGCCTTCGGACAGGTTGCCGAGCCGGCCGATCGGCGCATCGGCGATGAAGTCGTGCACCGGGATCGTGCCGGTGGGCTGGCGGCGCGGCGAGCGGCGCGTGTCGTGGCTCATGCGGAGGGCTCCTGCGGCGGCGCCGGATGCGAGGGAGCGGCCAGGGACCGCAGCATGCGCACCGCGGCTTGCCAAGCGCGGTCGATGCTGCGGCTGCGCTCCTCGGTGACGATGCGCAGCCGGCCGTCCGCCATCATCCGGGCCAGGGCATCCAGCGAGTACTCGCCGGCCTTCTGCCCGCGCTGGTTGACGAACAGGGCATGGTCGGTGACCGGGCTGTACCAGGACAGGCGGCGCCGCTGCGCGGTGCCCTGCGCCGGCGCGAGGAATTCGAACCAGGTGCCGAACGGCAACGTGCGCAGCTGGTCATGGCAGGCCTGTTCGGCAGGCGTGCGCGGCGCGGCGGGCGTGGACGGGGTTCCGTCCATGCCGCCCAGGCGCGGGCGTGCCTTGAGCCGGGCGGCCAGTTCGGTGCGCGAGGTGGCGTCGTCCTGGCCTCCGGGCGTGGACAGCCGACGGGCGATCGCGGCGGCTTCGTCGGCGGGGTAGCCGACCTGCACCAGGGCCTGCTCGATCTCGCCGCCGAGCGCGGTGTCCGGCGTTCCGCCGGCGGGCCGGCACGTCGCTTCGGCAATGCGGGCGGTGAGTTTCCGCCGCTCTTCCCATTCCCCGGACGACTCGCCCTGCCGCAGCAGGGTCAGCGTCAGCACGTCCGACCAGGCCTGCCTGAGCAGGGTCTGCACGAACCGGGGCGGGCCGGCCTGCTCGCACAGGCGATCGATGCTGTCACCGGCCAGCCGCTTGGCCAGCTCCAGCCGTTCCTTGCCGCGCGCGGCCTCGACGTGGCGGCGTTCAGCCATCTCCGCCTTGCGCGCCTGCGCCTCGCGGTGCGCGTGGACTTGCCGATGGGCCTGTTCGAACACGGCGTCGTCGCCCTGGTAGCGATCGACGACCTGGTCCACGGCGCGGGCCAGTTCCTGCAGCAGTTGCGGATCGGTGTCGTCCTCGGCCAGCCAGGTCGCGCCGGATTCGGCTACGGCGTTGAGCAGCTCGCGCGCGGGATGCCGGTCGCGCACGAAGAAGGTGGGGTCGGCGAGCGCGGCGCGCGCGACCGGCACCTGCAACCGTTCCAGCAGCCCCGCCGCCGGCGAGCCGGGCTTCACTTCGCGCGCGACTTCGCCGTAGAGCAGGCCGAGCAGGTCGAAGGTGTCGTGGTCCTGCGCGGAGAGGTCCGCCTGCGGTCCGTGCGCCTCGCGCAGCATCGCGAGCAACTGCTGGCGCACGTCGCGGATGCTGCGCCCGGCTGCCGGAGGCATGGGGTGCCCGGCTTGCGAGCGTGCCTGCAGCAGGCCGAGCGCCTGGGACAGCGTGGCGGGCCGGGGCGGCGCGGGCGACGTGCCGGCGGGGGCGCTGCGGGCGACGTCGAGCCACTGTCGCAGGCGCGCGAGGTCCTGCGCATGGCGTTCGTCGCCGGTGGATGCGGGGGCCGTGGCTGGACCGCCAGGAACGGGAAGTGGCGTCCCCGCGCCCGGATGCCCGCCCAGTATCGCGCCGTGCCAGGACGCGGCCGGGCCCTGGCCGGCCCAACTGGTCGAAGGGCGCATGCCGGCGGGGGTGGATGGCGCGCCCGGCGATGCGGCATCCGGCGGACCGGCCGGGCGCCGCCGCGGCGAGCGGCGGCCCAGGTAGGGCAGGTAGACCAATCCGGGCAGCACGCCCTCGTGGGCGAGCAGCGCGTTGGCGCGTTCGAGCAGTTCGACGAGGCGGTCGCGCATCTGCGCTTCGAACGCGCGGTAGAGCAGCAGTTGGGTGCCCAGGCGCAGCCCGAGCGTTTCGCCGGCGTCGCGCAATATCCGGCACAGCGCGTGCGGGCCGATCGGTATCTGCTCGATCTCGAAGGCCGGCCGCGCGGCGAGCACGCCGAAGCGCTGCGCCAGCAACTGCAGCGAGGTGCCGCAGCGCAGCGACTCGCGCCGCGCGATGTCGTGGAGGGCGATGTCGCGGTCGATGTCGATGTGCTCGACCAGGGCCAGCGACAGTTCCGCCGGTTCGCCGGGGTCTTGCTTGCGCTCGGGGGCGGGCCGCAGCGCCAGCGCGTCGGCCAGGCCGGAGATCATCGATGTTTCGAAGCGTTCGCCCTGGCTGCGCACGCGCTGCATCTCCGCGTGGAGGTCCGCCTGCATGTGGCTGGCGGTGCGCTCGGCTTGCCGGAACAGTTCGCGCTCGAGCTCGACCATGGTCAGCTTGAGCGGGTTGGCCAGGGACTGCGCGAACCGGGCATGCAGCGCTTGCAGGATCCCGCGTGCGCGCACGGAAACCGGCGATGCAGTCCATGGATCTGCCGGGCCGATGGGCGGAGGGGATGCGGACGCTGACATCGCGGGTGACGCCGGATTTCCCTGGGAGGGGCGTTATGTAACCACGTTGCCGGGGGAGCGGCCAGCAGGCGTTTTTTCTTCGGGGAAGGGCTTAAGTTCCGGCGTTTCTTGCCGATATCGTTCGACCGGGTGAGGGAACCTCGCGGGAGGGGCTTCAGTCCTGGCGGGCCTTGCCGGCGTGGTTCGGCCTTTGCTTTTGTTCTGGAAGCAGAAGCTTTCGCCTTTTCGGGTGTGCCCATGCATGTCGCCCTTCGGGTTTCTTCCGCTGGCCCCGCCGCTGCGAATGGGCCCGGCGAGTCAAAGGCGGAGCAACGACAACGGCAAGGTCGCGAGCAACGGCAACCGCCGTTGTCTTGCTCTCCCGTCAGTCCAAGAACAGCTCGATCACGTCGTTGGTGAAGCGACGGCCCAGTTCGGTGGGCGTCCAGCGTTCGCCGGTCCCGTCCGGTTCGAGCCAGCCGCGTTCGCGGGCCTGCGCCAGCGGCGTGGCGATGGTGCTGCGGGGTAGTCCGGTGCGGGCCTCGAAGTCGGCCAGGCGGAAGCCTTCGTGCAGGCGCAGCAGGTTGAGCATGTACTCGAACGGCAGTCGCCCGGGCGGGACGATGTCGTCGCCGCCGATCGCCTGCGCGCTGCCGGCGCTGTCCAGGAACGCCTGCGGGTGTTTGTGCTTCCAGCGCCGCACTACGTGCTGCTCCGCGCCGGAGCTGATCTTGCCGTGCGCGCCGGCGCCGATGCCCAGGTAGTCGCCGAAGCGCCAGTAGTTGAGGTTGTGCGCGCACTGCCGGCCGGGACGGGCGTAGGCGCTGACTTCGTACTGGACGTAGCCGGCCTCGGCCAGCAGGCGCTGGCAGTGCTCCTGCATGTCCCAGGCCGCGTCGTCGTCGGGAATGCCTTGTGGCGGTCTGGCGTAGAAGACCGTGTTCGGCTCCAGCGTCAGCTGGTAGTGCGAGATGTGCGCCGGCGCCAGCGCGAAGGCGCGTTCGAGGTCGGCTTCGGCCTGCGCCAGGGTCTGTTCGGGCAGGGCGTACATCAGGTCGAGGTTGAGGTTGTCGTAGCCGGCGTCCTGCGCCAGCTTGACCGCGCGCTCGGCTTCGCCGCTGTCGTGGATGCGGCCCAGGCGCTTCAGCGCGCCGTCGTCGAAGCTCTGGATGCCGAAGCTGATCCGGTTCACCCCGGCGGCGAGATAGCGGTCGAAGCGGCCGTGCTCGGCGGTGCCGGGGTTGGTCTCCAGGGTGATTTCCAGGTTCGGCGCGAAACGCAGCCGCGCGCTGGCGGCCTGCAGGAAGCGGTCGATCGCCTCGGGCGGGAACAGGCTGGGCGTGCCGCCGCCGAAGAACACGCTGTTGACCACCCGGCCCCAGACCAGCGGCAGGTCGAAATCGAGGTCGCGCACCAGCGCGTCGACATAGGCGTCGAACGACAGCGCCCCCTTGGCCGCGTGCGAGTTGAAATCGCAATACGGGCACTTGCGCACGCACCAGGGCAGGTGCACGTAGAGCGAAAGCGGTGGAGGAATGAGCATGGAGGCCATGGCGGGCTGTGCGTTGCGCAGGAGCGGCTCCAGCCGCGGTGAGGTTCGCCGGGAGGGGGGCATCGCGGCTGGGGCCGCTCCTCTGCATGAGAAGGGCGGCGACGCGCGGCGGTTCAGCCCTGGAAGCGCGCCAGTTGCTCGCGCAGCTGCTCCAGCGCGCGGGCGCGGTGGCTGAGCCGGTTCTTGGTGGCGGCATCCATCTCCGCGGCGGTCATGCCGTGCTCGCGGTCGAAGAACACCGGGTTGTAGCCGAAGCCGCCGCTGCCGCGCGGTTCGAAGGTGATCTCGCCTTCCCAGCTGCCCTCGGCGATCAACGGCTGCGGGTCCTCGGGGTGGCGCAGCAGCACGATCACCGCGTAGAAGCGCGCGCCGCGCTGGCCGGCGGGCACCTCGCGCATCGCCTCCAGCAGCTTGGCGTTGTTGGCCGCGGCATCGGTCGGGGTGCCTGCATAGCGCGCGCTGTACAGCCCGGGCGCGCCGCCGAGCGCGTCGACGATCAGGCCCGAGTCGTCGGCCAGCGCCGGCAGGCCGGTGACCGCGCTGGCGTGGCGGGCCTTGATCAGCGCGTTCTCGACGAAGGTCAGGCCGGTTTCCGGCACGTCCTCCACGCCGAGTTCGCCCTGCGCGACGATCCGCAATGGCAGGTGCGCGAGCATTGCGCGCAGTTCTTCGAGCTTGCCGGCGTTGCCGCTGGCCAGTACCAGTGTCTTCATGATTTCGGTTCCAGCAGGTCCCAGGTATTGCCGTAGAGGTCGCGGAACACCGCGACCGTCGCATAGGGTTCCTCGCGCGGTTCCTCGAGGAACTCGACGCCGTGGCCGCGCATCGCCCGGTAGTCGCGCCAGAAGTCGTCGGTGTGCAGGAAGAAGCCGACCCGGCCGCCGGTCTGGTCGCCGATGCGGGCGCGCTGCGCCTCGTCGCTGGCGCGCGCGAGCAGGAGGCCGGCGCCGCGGCCGCCGGGCGGGGCGACGACGACCCAGCGCTTGCGGCCCTGGTCGAGGTCCTGCACCAGCTCGAACCCGAGCTTGCCGGTGAACCAGGCGATCGCTTCGTCGTAGTCGGCCACCACTAGGGTGACCAGGGCCAGCCGGCGGTTCATCGTGCAGAGCCCGTCATCGGGTGGGGGCGGGAAGGCCGCCAGCCGGCGTCGCGCGAATCGACCCGACGGCCCCTCAACGCCAGGGGGCGCGTCACGCAACACCCCCGGACGGCCTTCCGGATCCGATGCGATCCGCTGGAGAGCCGATGGCGGACTCTAGCGCCTGGCGCTGCAGGGCGAACAGTTCGGCGGTGCCCTTTTCGGCCAGCGCCAGCAGCGCGTCCAGTTCCTCGCGGCGGAACGCATGGCCCTCGGCGGTGCCCTGCAGTTCGATGAAGCCGCCGCCGTCGTTCATCACCACGTTCATGTCGGTGTCGCAGTCGCTGTCCTCGGCGTAGTCGAGGTCGAGCACCGGCACGCCCTTGTAGATGCCCACGGAAACCGCCGCCACCGCGCCGACGATCGGCGAGCGGTTGCCGGAGGGCGGTTTGATGTCGCGCTTGTCGATCAGCCCCTGCACGGCATCCACCAGCGCCACGTAGGCGCCGGTGATCGCCGCGGTGCGGGTGCCGCCGTCGGCCTGCAGCACGTCGCAGTCCAGGGTGATGGTGCGCTCGCCGAGCAGGCCGCGGTCCACGCACGCGCGCAGGCTGCGGCCGATCAGGCGCTGGATTTCCAGGGTGCGGCCGCCCTGCTTGCCGCGCGCGGCCTCGCGGTCGGAGCGGGTATGGGTAGCGCGCGGCAGCATGCCGTACTCGGCGGTCACCCAGCCTTCGCCCTTGCCGCGCAGGAACGCCGGCACCTTGTTCTCGACGCTGGCGGTGCACAGCACGTGGGTGTCGCCGAAGCTGACCAGCACCGAACCTTCGGCATGGCGGGTGAAGGCGCGTTCGATGCGTACGGGACGCAACTGGTCGGCCTGGCGGCCGCTGGGTCGGGAGAAGCTCATGCGAAGGTCCGGGAGTCGGGATGGAGAGTCGCCGCCGGCGCTGTTTGACCGGGCTGTCGAGCGCGCTAGGTTACCATTTGAGCTTTTCCGCCAAGGGACTGAGCATGATCCGAAGCATGACCGCCTTCGCCGGCAGCGAACGCACCACGCCCTGGGGGACCCTGGGCTGCGAGCTGCGCTCGGTGAACCATCGCTTCCTCGAGCTGGGCGTGCGCCTGCCCGAGGAACTGCGCGCGCTCGAGCCGCAGCTGCGCGAGCGCGTGGCGACACGCATCAGCCGCGGCAAGCTCGACCTGGTGGTGCGCCTGCGCGCGCCGGAAGACGGTGCCGCGCTGGCGGTCAACGAACCGATGCTGGAGCGCCTGGCCGAACTGGCGCGCCGGCTGGACGCGAAGTTCCCCGACCTGCGCGTGGAGTTCACCGAGCTGCTGCAGCTGCCCGGCGTGCTGCAGGCGCCGGCGGCCGACCCGGCCGCGCTGCAGGCGCAGGCGCTGGACGTGCTCGACGAGGTGGTCGACGGCTTCGTCGCCGCGCGCGAGCGCGAGGGCGCCAAGCTGGCGGTGGCGATCTCCGAGCGCGTGGACGCGATCGAGCGGATCGCCGGCGAGGTGCGGGCGCTGATCCCGGCCATCCGCGAGGGCCAGCGCGCCAAGCTCGCCGCGCGCCTGGCCGACCTGCCGCACCCGGTCGATGCCGGGCGCGCCGAGCAGGAGCTGGTGCTGTGGCTGCAGAAACTGGACGTGGACGAGGAGCTGGACCGCCTCGGCAGCCACATCGCCGAGATCCGCCGCGTGCTGCGCCAGGCCGAGCCGGTGGGGCGCCGGCTGGACTTCCTGCTGCAGGAGTTCAACCGCGAGGCCAACACGCTCGGCTCCAAGTCCGTGGACAGCCGCACGTCCAACGCGGCGGTCGAGCTGAAGGTGCTGATCGACCAGATCCGCGAGCAGGTGCAGAACATCGAGTAGCCGGCCCCGGCCGCCGCCGCATTTGCTCCGGCGGCCCAGGCTGGTTATCGTGCGCCGCCCCGAACCCCATCGACCCAGGGACCTGAGCGATGATGCGTGGCACCCTCTACATCGTCGCGGCGCCCTCCGGCGCCGGCAAGAGCAGCATCGTCAACGCCACGCTGGCGCGCGACCCGCAGATCGCCCTGTCGATCTCCTTCACCTCGCGCGCACCGCGCCCGGGCGAGCGCCACGCCGAGCACTACCACTTCGTCTCGGCCGCGGAGTTCGAGCGGATGATCGCCGCCGGCGACTTCTTCGAGCATGCGCTGGTGCACGGCGACTGGAAGGGCACGGCCCGCCAGTCGGTGGAGCCGCAGCTGTCGGCCGGCCGCGACGTGCTGCTGGAGATCGACTGGCAGGGCGCCCGCCAGGTGCGCGCCCAGGTGCCCGATGCGGTCAGCGTGTTCATCCTGCCGCCCTCGCGCCAGGCGCTGGAGGAGCGCATGCGCAAGCGCGGCCAGGACAGCGAGGAGGTGATCGCCCGGCGGCTGGCCGCCGCGCGCGAGGAGATGTCGCACTACGGCGAGTTCGACTACGTGATCATCAACGAGGACTTCGAGACGGCGGTGTCCGAGATGTGCTCGATCTTCGTCGCCAGCCGCCTGCGCCGGCAGGCCCAGGCCGAGCGCCACGCCGGGCTGATCCGGACGCTGCTGGCCGAATGAGAGGCTCGCCCTCATCCGCCCCTTCGGGGCACCTTCTCCCGCAAGCGGGAGAAGGGATGGGGTGCCGGAGACGGCGAGGTGCGCGCTTGCTTCGCCTTCCCTTCTCCCGCGCCCGCGGGAGAAGGGCACACCATCGGACGCGCCGGGCCGCATACTGTCCTTCCCTTCTCCCGCTTGCGGGAGAAGGTGCCCCGAAAGGGGCGGATGAGGGAACGCAACTGCCTGATCGGAAAGGAAACTGAACCGTCGCAACTTGCGATCCGGGACCGGCCGGCCGTACAATCCCCGCCCTTTCCCCATTCAGATGGCGCGACCCTGACGGTCGCCGGGAGCCCGCATGGCCCGCATTACCGTAGAAGATTGCCTGGAAGTCGTTAACAACCGTTTCGAGCTGGTCGTGATGGCGTCCAAGCGCGCCCGCCAGCTGGCCAACGGCGTGCAGCCCCTGATCGACAACAGCGAGAGCGCGGACAAGCCGACCGTGCTGGCCCTGCGCGAGATCGCCGCGCGCAAGATCGACAACGCGCTGATCGACCAGGTCGAGAAGGCCGAGCGCGAGCGCGCCGAACGCGAGGCGCTGGAGTGGGCCGCGGCCGAGGTGGTGGCCGACGAGGACATGTCCAAGAACGACGATTGACCGCGTCCCCCGGGACGATGGATCGCGTCACCCGCAGCCCGCGACCTCGCGGGCTGTTTGTTTTGCGCGGAGCCTTCCGCGAGCGCCGGCCATCCATCGCCGGAAGGCCGGATGAAGCTGCCCGCGACGGTTTTCCCGCGCTAATTGCCGTCTTCTTTCCGCTGGCATAGTCTTCCGGCATGAACCCAGGCCCTACCGCCCAGGCAGCCGTCGCCGCGCCTGCGCCCTCCGGCGCGGAGACGCCGGACTACGTCCTTCGCCTCGAGCACGCCGCCAGCTACCTGCCGAAGGAACAACTGCCGTTGCTGCACCGCGCCTGGGAAGTGGGCGCGGCCGCGCATGCCGGGCAGACCCGCAAGTCCGGCGAGCCCTACATCACCCATCCGGTCGCGGTGGCCTGCATCCTCGCCGAGCTCGGCCTGGACGTGGAGGCGCTGATCGCCGCGATCCTGCACGACACGATCGAGGACACGCCGCTGACCCGCGACGAGCTGTCGGGGGAATTCGGCGAGACCGTCGCAGAGCTGGTCGACGGCGTCACCAAGCTGGACAAGCTCAAGTTCCGCGATCGCCAGGAGGCGGCCGCCGAGAGCTTCCGCAAGATGCTGCTGGCGATGTCGCGCGACCTGCGCGTGATCATGATCAAGCTGGCCGACCGCCTGCACAACATGCGCACGCTCGGCGCGCAGAGCAACGAGGCGCGCGGCCGCATCGCGCGCGAGACGCTGGAGATCTACGCGCCGATCGCGCAGCGCCTGGGCATGAGCCTGGTCAAGTCGGAGCTGCAGAACCTCGGCTTCAAGGCGCTGTACCCGTGGCGCCACGCGATCCTGGAGAAGCACATCCGCAGCCAGCCGGTGGTGCGCCGCGAGGCGATGGCGCAGGTGGAGGTGCAACTGTCGCAACGCCTGGCCAAGGAAGGGCTCGAGCACCGCCTGGTCAGCCGGATCAAGACGCCCTGGAGCATCTACAACAAGATGCGCGAGGAGAACAAATCCTTCGACCAGGTGATGGACGTGTTCGGCTTCCGGCTGGTGGTGCGCTCGGTGGCCGACTGCTACCACGCGCTCGGCGCGGTGCACGCCACCTTCAAGCCGCTGGACGGGCGCTTCCGCGACTTCATCGCGATCCCCAAGGCCAACGGCTACCAGTCGCTGCACACGGTGCTGTTCGGGCCGTACGGCTCGCCGATCGAGGTGCAGATCCGCACCGAGGAGATGGACCTGATCGCCGAGCGGGGCGTGGCCGCGCACTGGACCTACAAGCTCGGCGCGGATTCGCCCAACAGCGCGCAGAGCCGCGCGCACGCCTGGATCGTGGAGCTGATCGAGAGCCAGCGCGCGGCGGGCTCGTCGCTGGAGTTCCTGGACAACGTCAAGGTCGACCTGTTCCCGGACGAGGTCTACCTGTTCACGCCCAAGGGCAAGATCCTGGCGCTGCCGCGCAACTCCACCGCGCTCGACTTCGCCTACGCGGTGCATACCGACGTCGGCAACAAGGCGGTGGCCTCGCGCGTGGACAAGAAGCTGATGCCGCTGCGCACCAAGCTGGCCAGCGGCCAGACCGTGGAGATCATCACCGCGCGCTCGGCCACGCCCAAGCCGCAATGGCTAGAGTTCGTGGTCAGCTCCAAGGCGCGCACCGCGATCCGCCACCAGCTCAAGCAGCTCGAGCACGAGGACGCGGTGCAGCTCGGCCACCGCATGCTCGACCGCGCGCTGGAAGCGATGGATTCCTCGCTGGAGCGGCTGCCGAAGGGGCGGCTCGACGCGTTCCTGGCCGAGCACCGCTATCCGCGCCTGGAGGCGCTGCTGGCGGACATCGCGCTCGGCAACTGGATGCCGACCCAGGCGGCACAGGCGCTGATGGCGTATGCCGAGCTGCGCGGCGGCGCGCATTCCAAGCATTCGCAGGAGAAGATCCTGATCGACGGCAGCGAGCGCGGCGTGATCAGCTTCGCCAACTGCTGCCAGCCGATCCCGGGCGACGAGATCATGGGCTACCACACCGCCGGCAAGGGCATCGTGGTGCACCGGCTGGACTGTCCGAACCTGGCCGAGCTGCGCAAGTCGCCGGAGCGCTGGGTGCCGATCGACTGGGATTCCAACGTCGGCGGCGACTACGACACCGCGCTGATCGTGGAAGTGGAGAACCGCACCGGCGTGCTGGCGCAGCTGGCCGCGGCGATCGCGCAGAGCGAGTCCAACATCGAGCGGGTGGACTACCTGGACCGCGATTTCAACGCGGCGGTGCTGCGCTTCAACATCCAGGTGCGCGACCGCCGCCACCTGGCCGAGATCATGCGCCGGCTGCGGCGGTTGCACGTGGTGCAGAGCGTGCGGCGGCAATAGGAGAAGCCGGGACTCGGGACCGGGGACCCGGGACTCGGAAAAGCGACAAGCCCGCTTCGGATCGAGTGCTGTTACGGGAGGGACTTCAGTCCCGAAGGGCTTTACCGGGAGAAGCCGGGACCCGGGACCCGGCAGAGCAACAAGCCTGCTTCGGATCGATTGCTGTTGTGGGAGGGACTTCAGTCCCGACGGGCTTTGCCGGCCCTCTGTCGGGACTGAAGTCCCTCCTACAGAAAGCAAAAAAGCAAAAAAGCTGCAAAGAAGCATCAGATCGCTTGACGGCGAAAGTCAGGCAAAGAGGCTTTTCCCGAATCCCGAATCCCGAATCCCGAATCCCGAATCCCGAATCCCGAATCCCGAATCCCGGCTTCTAGCCCTGCACGATCTTGGGCAAGGCCGGATTGTCGTTGCCCTGTTTCCAGACCATGTGCAGTTCGGCCGGTTCGGCCGGCACCAGCGGGTGTACCGGGCGGTAGACGATGCCCTCGTAGCGCAGGCCGCTGGCGGCTTCCGGCACCAGGGCCACGCCCAGGCCGCCGCGCACCAGGGCCAGCACCGAATGGATCTGGCTGACGTATTGCACGTAGTGCGGGCGGATGCCGCGCGCGCCGAACAATTGCGCGACCAGGTCGTGGAAGTAGCGCGCCTCGTCCGGGGAATACATCACGAACGGCCGAAGGTTGAAATGCTCCAGCGCCAGCTGCGGGCGCTGGGCGAGCGGGTCGCGTTCGGGCAGGGCGGCGATCAATGGTTCGCGTGCCACGCAGCGGCTGTTGAAGCCTTCGCGATGGATCGGCGGGCGCAACAGCGCCACGTCCAGGCGGCCGGCTTCGAGCGCTTCCAGTTGCGCCATGCTGACCATCTCCTTCAGTTGCAGATCGACGTCCGGCAGTTGCGCGCGCCAGCGCGCGATCGCCTCGGGCAGAAAGCGGTAGCCGGCGCCGGCGGTGAAGCCGATCGAGACCGTGCCGGCTTCGCCCAGGCCGACCCGGCGCGCGCGCAGGCTGGCGTTCTCGGCCAGGCGCAGGATCGTGCGCGCCTCGGCGAGCAGGCTGCGCCCGGCCGGGGTGAGCCGCACCGAGCGGTTGTTGCGTTCCAGCAACGCGGCACCGACGTGATGTTCGAGCATCTGGATCTGCCGGCTCAGCGGCGGCTGGGTCATGTGCAAGCGTTCGGCGGCGCGGCGGAAGTGCAGTTCTTCGGCGACGGCGACGAAGCAGCGCAACTGGTTGAGGTCGAACATCCGGGGCTCCTGCCGGCGTAGGCCAGCGGTTTCATGTTGCAGTCCAGCAAAAGCGCCTGGTTCCCGGGGCATGGGTTGCATCCGGCTGGCGTCCGCCGATGCCCGTTGCCGGGACGTGGCGAGCCGGAATGCCTGCAATGGCGCGGTTTTCGGGCAAATCCCTGGGCTTTGATACCGATAGGGTATCAGTCGATTCGATATTTGGCTTGGACGCGCATGAAAAGCGGTTCCTAGCATCGCTCCCGACTTCACACCGACGGCCCTGTACCCCCATGAGCAAGTACACCCCCACGGAAGTGGCCAAGGCGCTCGGCGCCGGATTGCTTTCCTTCCCGGTCACCCATTTCGACGCGCAGTTCGCCTTCGACGAGCCGGCCTACCGCGCCAACCTGGGGTGGCTGGCCTCGCACCCGGCCTCCGGCCTGTTCGCCGCCGGCGGCACCGGCGAGCTGTTCTCGCTGTCGCTGTCGGAGGTCGACCGGGTGGTGCGCGCCGCGGTTGCCGAGACCGCCGGGCGCATGCCGGTGATCGCCCCGGCCGGCTACGGCACCGCCATCGCGGTGGAGATGGCGCAGGCGGCCGAGCGCAACGGCGCCGACGGCATCCTGCTGTTCCCGCCGTATCTGACCGAGTGCGATGCCGCTGGCGTGGCCGACCACGTCGAGCGCGTCTGCAAGGCGACCTCGCTGGGTGTGATCGTGTACGGCCGCGCTAACGCCAGGCTCGACGACGTGGCCCTGGCGCGGGTGGCCGAGCGCTGCCCGAACCTGATCGGCTACAAGGACGGCATCGGCGACGTGGACCGCATGACCCGCATCTATGCGCGGCTGGGCGACCGCCTGCTGTACGTGGGCGGCCTGCCCACCGCCGAGACCTTCGCGCTGCCGTACCTGGAAATGGGCGTCACCACCTATTCCTCGGCGATCTTCAACTTCCTGCCGGAATGGGCGCTGCGCTTCTACGCCGCGGTGCGCGCGCGCGACCACGCGCACATCTACCGCGAACTCAATGATTTCGTGCTGCCGTACACGCTGATCCGCAACCGCCGCGCTGGCTATGCGGTGTCGATCGTCAAGGCCGGCATGCGCGCGGTCGGCCGCCCGGCCGGGCCGGTGCGCTCGCCGCTGAGCGATCTCAACGACGACGAATTCGCGCAGCTCGAGCAACTGATCGGGGACCGCCGCTGATGTCCGCGCTCACCGGCAGCCAGTGGATCGGCGGCGAGGCCGTGCGCGGCGGCAACGGCGCCTTCAAGGCGGTCGACCCGGCCACCGGCGCCGAGCTGGAGCCGGCCTTCGGCCTGGCCACGCGCGCGGACCTGGAGCGTGCCTGCGCGCTGGCCGAGGCGGCGTTCGATGGCTATCGCGAAACCTCGTTGCAGGCGCGCGCGACGTTCCTGGAAACGATCGCCGAGCGGATCGTGGCGCTGGGCGATGAACTGATCGAGCGCGCGATGGCCGAGACCGGCCTGCCGCGCGCACGCCTGGAGGGCGAGCGTGGCCGCACCGTCGGCCAGCTGCGCCTGTTCGCCGGGGTGGTGCGTGAAGGCAGCTGGCTGGAGGCGCGCATCGATCCGGCGGTCCCGGAGCGCACGCCGCTGCCGCGCAGCGATCTGCGCCAGCGCCATGTCGCGCTCGGGCCGGTGGCGGTGTTCGGCGCCAGCAATTTCCCGCTGGCATTCTCGGTGGCGGGCGGCGATACCGCTTCGGCACTGGCCGCCGGCTGTCCGGTCGTGGTCAAGGCACACAACGCGCATCCGGGCACCTCCGAACTGGTCGCGCGCGCGATCGGCGAGGCGGTACAGGTTTGCGGCTTGCCGGCGGGCGTGTTCTCGCTGCTGTTCGGCGCGGGCAACGAGATCGGCAGCGCGCTGGTGGCCGATCCGCGCATCAAGGCGGTGGGCTTCACCGGTTCGCGCAACGGCGGCACCGCGCTGATGAAGATCGCCGCGGCGCGCCGCGAGCCGATCCCGGTGTATGCCGAGATGAGCGCGATCAATCCGGTCTATCTGCTGCCGCAGGCATTGCAGGCGCGCGCCGAGGCGCTGGGCAAGGCGTTCGTCGGTTCGCTGACCCTGGGTTCGGGACAGTTCTGCACCAATCCCGGCCTGTTGCTGGCGATCGATTCGCCGGCGCTGGATGCGTTCGTCGCGGCGGCCGTGGACGCGGTCGAGGCGGCGGCGGCCGGGGTGATGCTGACGCCGGGCATCGCCGATGCCTATGCGCGCGGCGTCTCGACGCTGGCCGGGCACGCTCAGGTGCGGACATTGGCGCGCGGCCTGCAGGCCGAGGGTCCGAACCGCTGCGAGGCGGCGTGGTTCTCGACCAGCGCCGAGGCCTTCCTGGCCGACGAAGCGCTGCAGGCCGAGGTATTCGGCGCGTCGTCGCTGCTGATCCGCTGCAAGGATCAGGCGCAGTTGCTGGCGCTGAGCGAACACCTGGAAGGCCAGCTGACCGCAACCCTGCAGATGGAGTCCGGCGACGCGGCCCTGGCGCGCGCGTTGCTGCCGGTCCTGGAACGCAAGGCCGGGCGCATCCTCGCCAACGGTTGGCCGACCGGCGTGGAGGTGTGCCATGCGATGGTGCACGGTGGCCCGTATCCGGCCACGTCCGACGGCCGCACCACTTCGGTGGGCACGCTGGCGATCCGGCGCTTCCTGCGCCCGGTCTGCTACCAGGACCTGCCGCCGGACCTGCTGCCCGAGGCGCTCGCCCCCGGCAATCCGCTGGGCATCTGGCGCCGCATCGACGGGACGCTCGGCAAGGACTGAAAGGACGCTGACACGGATGTTCCGGCGGACGCGAGGAAGGGCGTGCCCGTGATCGAACACTTCAATTCAAGCGAGGCGGCCTCTGCCGCCTCCATCGTCGGAGAGGGATGATGGTGAAACAGCAATCGACGCGCCGCGGCGCGCTTCCGGGCACGACCAGGCATGCGACGTACCGTCGCAATGCAGGCATCGGTTCGTGGTCGCGGACCGCGCGGAGGGTCTTCGCATGAGCGGCCACGGTATTCCGCGCAAACGCTATCTGATCCTGTTGATGCTGTTCGTCGTCACCACGATCAATTATGCCGACCGCGCCACGCTTTCCATCGCCGGCTCATCGGTCCAGAGCGAGTTGGGCATCAGCTCGATCGAGATGGGCTACATCTTCTCCGCATTCGGTTGGGCCTACGTGCTGGGGCAGATCCCGGGCGGCTGGTTGCTGGACCGCTTCGGTTCCAAGCGGGTCTACGGCATCTCGATCCTGACCTGGTCGCTGTTCACCCTGCTGCAGGGATTCATCGGCTGGGTCCCGGTGGCGATGGCGGTGGGCACGCTGTTCGTGCTGCGCTTCCTGGTGGGCATCGCCGAATCGCCGTCGTTCCCGGGCAACAGCCGCATCGTGGCGGCGTGGTTCCCGACCAAGGAACGCGGCATGGCCGCGGCGATCTTCAACTCGGCCCAGTATTTCGCCACCGTGGCGTTCGCGCCGTTGATGGGCTGGCTGGTGCATGCCTGGGGCTGGGAGCACGTGTTCCTGGTGATGGGCGGCGTCGGCGTGGTGATTGCCATCATCTGGAAGCGGGTCATCCACAGCCCGCGCGAGTATCCGGGGCTGTCGCGGCAGGAGCTGGACTACATCGCCAGCAATGGCGGCCTGGTGGACATGGACAGCGCGTCCAAGGCCGTCAACAAGGCCAAGGGCTCGCAGTGGCACTACATCAAGCAACTGTTGGGCAACCGCATGCTGCTGGGCGTGTACATCGGCCAGTACTGCATCACCACGCTGACCTATTTCTTCCTGACCTGGTTCCCGGTGTACCTGGTCGAGCAGCGCGGCATGTCGATCCTGAAGGCCGGTTTCGTGGCCTCGCTGCCGGCGCTGTGCGGTTTCGCCGGCGGCGTGCTGGGCGGCTTCATCTCCGACTCGCTGATCCGCCGCGGCTTCTCGCTGACCGCCGCGCGCAAGATCCCGATCGTGGGCGGCATGCTGCTGTCCACGAGCATCGTCGGTTGCAACTACGTCAGCGCCGAGTGGATGGTGGTCGGCCTGATGGCGCTGGCCTTCTTCGGCAAGGGCATCGGCGCGCTGGGCTGGGCGGTGGTGTCGGATACCTCGCCGAAGGAAATCTCCGGCCTGTCCGGCGGCCTGTTCAACACCTTCGGCAATACCGCCGGCATCACCACGCCGATCGTGATCGGCTACATCGTCGCTTCCACCGGCTCGTTCGAATGGGCCCTGGTGTTCGTCGGGATCAGCGCCTTCGTCGCGGTGGTGTCCTATCTGTTCGTCGTGGGCGAGATCAAGCGGGTCGAGCTGAAGCACCTCGATGGCGCTCCGGGCGCCCCATCCGCCGTTTCGTCCTGATCTTCCGGTTTCGAGGTAGCCAATGAACATCCCCGCCGTACACACCACCGCGAGCGCCACGCCGCGAGTCACCGAGATCCGCGTCGTGCCCGTCGCCGGCCAGGACAGCATGCTGCTGAATCTCAGCGGCGCGCACGGCCCGTACTTCACCCGCAACGTGCTGATCATCAAGGATTCGGCCGGCAACACCGGCCTGGGCGAAGTGCCTGGAGGCGAGGGCATCCGCCGGACGCTCGAGGACGCCGCTGCGTTGATCGTCGGCCGTCCCATCGCCGACTACCAGCGCATCCTGCGCGAAGTGCGCGAAACCTTCGCCGATCGCGATGCCGGCGGCCGCGGCCTGCAGACGTTCGACCTGCGCATCACCATCCACGCGGTGACCGCGATCGAGTCGGCGCTGCTGGACCTGCTCGGCCAGTTCCTGGAACTGCCGGTGGCCGCTTTGCTCGGCGAAGGCCAGCAGCGCGACGCGGTGGAGATGCTGGGCTACCTGTTCTACATCGGCGACCGCACCAGGACCGATCTGGCCTATCGCGACGGCCGCGGTGCGCGCGATGCGTGGCAGGCGGTGCGCGACCAGGAAGCGATGACGCCGCAGGCGATCGTGCGTCTGGCCGAGGCGGCCTACGAGAAGTACGGCTTTCGCGACTTCAAGCTCAAGGGCGGCGTGCTGCGCGGCGCCGAGGAGGTCGAGGCCGTCGTCGCGCTGCACGAGCGTTTTCCTCAGGCGCGGGTGACGCTCGATCCCAATGGCGCCTGGTCGCTGAAGGAAGCGATCGCGCTGTGCCGCGACCTGCACGGCGTGCTGGCCTATGCCGAGGACCCGTGCGGTGCCGAGAACGGCTACTCGGGCCGCGAGGTGATGGCCGAGTTCCGCCGTGCCACCGGCCTGCCGACCGCGACCAACATGATCGCCACCGACTGGCGCCAGATGGGGCACGCGATCTCGCTGCAGTCGGTGGACATCCCGCTCGCCGATCCGCATTTCTGGACGATGCAGGGCGCGGTGCGCGTGGCGCAGATGTGCCGCGACTGGGGCCTGACCTGGGGCTCGCATTCCAACAACCATTTCGACATCTCGCTGGCGATGTTCACCCACGCCGCGGCGGCCGCGCCGGGCAACGTCACCGCCATCGACACCCATTGGATCTGGCAGGACGGCCAGCGCCTGACCCGCGAGCCGCTGAAGATCGAAGGCGGTCTGGTGCGGGTGCCGGAGAGGCCGGGCCTAGGCATCGAGCTGGACGTCGAAGCGCTGGAAGCCGCGCACGCGGTGTACCAGGGCATGGGGCTGGGCGGGCGTGACGATGCGGCCGCCATGCAGTTCCTGCTGCCCGGCTGGAGTTTCGACAACAAGCGTCCGTGCATGGTGCGTTGAGCATCCGCTGACCAAGCCCCCTTTCGCAGGAGCGGCGCGAGCCGCGACGGCTCCATCGATGACGCCTCGCGGCTTACGCCGCTCCTGCGGCTCGGGTATCGCTCCTTCAAAGCACGACGTGGCGCGCGTTGCGCCACGGCCCGACTGCATCCGCAGTCACACCACATCGGGAGAGGAATGGTGAATCTTCATGCATGCGGGCCCATGCGGCCCTTCGGGAAAACGCTGGTCGGCGCGCTGCTGGCCGCATCGACGCTGGGTGCCGCGGGTATCGCCCAGGCCGAGGTCAAGCTCGACGGTGACGGCTTCAACGCGTCGTCCGACGACGGGCGCTACACGTTCGGCGTACACGGCCGCGTCCAATTCGACGGCGGCTGGTTCGACAACGACGACCGGGGCGCGGACAACGCCAACGGGACCGAGTTGCGCCGCGTTCGCCTGGCGATCTCCGGCAAGCTCGATGACTGGAGCTACCTTGCCGACTTCGATTTCGCCGGGGGCGAGATCACCGGCCAGACCGTGGCGATCTCGCGCGCGCTCGGTCCGGGCACCTGGAGCATTGGCCAGATCAAGCCGTTCTTCTCGCTGGAGTACACCACCGACGATTTGTGGGTGTCGATGCAGGAACGCTCCTGGATCAGCGACGTGATGGCGCCGGGGTATCGCTACGGCACCCAGTGGGTCGGTAACAACGAACACTGGGTATACGGCGTCAATCTCTACAACCAGGCCAACATGGACAGCGATCGCAACAGCGGCGTGGGCGGTTCCGGTCGCGTGGTGTGGCTGCCGCTGGATCGCGATGCGGGCGTGCTGCACCTGGGCGCGGACGTGGGCCGCGACCAGATCGGGCGCGGGCCGGACGACGCATACACAGGCACCAGCGCATCGGTGCGTGCCGCTGGCCACCTGTCCGACCAGTCGCGCTTCACCTTGGTCAAGCTCAACGACGGCCGCGAGGTGGACATCGACAAGTACGTCGGCGAGTTCGCCTATTCGCGCGGTCCGTTCTACGTGCAGTCCGAGTACGGCAAGTCGCACTACGACGACGGCGCGCAGGACGCGGATCTGACCACCGGCTATGCCATCGTCGGCTGGTTCATCACCGGCCAGACCCGCGGCTACGATCGCAAGCGCGCGCGCTTCACCCGGCCTGACGGGATCGGCCCTGGCGGCGCCTGGGAACTGGCCCTGCGCTACGACATGGCGCAGGGCGAGCAGACCGGCCGCGACATCAAGGTGCAGGCCACGGCGCTGGGCGTGAACTGGTACGCCTCGCGCAACGTGCTGTTCCGCCTGGACTACATCCACAGCGAGGCCAAGGACCAACTGGCCAACGCCATATTGGACAAGACCAACGCGGTCACCGGCCGCGTGCAGATCGCGTTCTGAGGTCGCACAATCCGGCGCGTGCCAGGCGGCGGCCCGCGGTATTGAACAGGCAGCAAGCAAGGTGAATCCGATGTCCGCAGTTTCCGCTCGACCGCAATGGCGCAGCATCCAGCTGCGCTCCGAAGACAACGTCGCCGTCGTGGTCAACGACGACGGCGCTCCAGCCGGTGCGATATTCCAGGACGGCATCGTCGCCGTCGAGGCCATCCCGCAAGGGCACAAGGTCGCACTGGTCGATATCCCCGCCGGCGCGGCGGTCACGCGCTACGCCACGCCGATCGGCTATGCCAACCGCGATATCGCGCGCGGGCAGTGGGTGCGCGAGGACATGCTCGACATGCCCGCGGCCCCCGAGCTGGATGCGCTGGACCTGAGCCTGCGTCCGGCCCGCCCGGCCGAACCGCTGGAGGGCTATACCTTCGAGGGTTACCGCAACCGCGACGGCAGCGTCGGCACGCGCAACATCCTCGGCATCATGACCAGCGTGCAGTGCGTGGTCGGCGTGCTCGGCCATGCGGTCGAGCGCATCCGCGCCGAGTTGCTGCCGAAGTATCCGAATGTCGACGACGTGGTCGCGATCAACCACGTCTACGGCTGCGGCGTGGCGATCACCGCGCCGGAAGCGATCATCCCGATCCGCACCCTGCGCAACATCGGCCGCAACCCGAACTTCGGCGGCCAGGCGCTGATCGTCGGTCTCGGTTGCGAGAAGCTGGTGCCGGAGAAACTGCTGCAGGACGACGCCAGCGCCTACGACGGCGGCGTGTATCGCTTGCAGGAAGCGACGATGGGGTTCCAGGACATGGTCGCCTCGATCATGGGGCTGGCCGAGGAACGCCTGAAGCATCTGGACCAGCGCCGCCGCGAGACGGTACCCGCATCCGAACTGGTGGTCGGCATGCAATGCGGCGGCAGCGACGCCTTCTCCGGCATCACCGCCAACCCCGCGCTGGGCGTGGCTGCCGACCTGCTGGTGCGCGCAGGCGCCACGGTGATGTTTTCCGAGAACACCGAGGTGCGCGACGGCATCCACCTGCTGGTGCCGCGCGCCGCCGATGCCGACGTGGCCAAGGCGCTGGTGCGCGAGATGGACTGGTACGACCGCTATCTCGCGCGCGGCGGCGCCGATCGCAGCGCCAACACCACGCCCGGCAACAAGAAGGGCGGGCTGTCCAACATCGTCGAGAAGGCGATGGGGTCGATCGCCAAGTCCGGCAGCAGCCCCATCGCCGGCGTGGTGGCGCCGGGCGAGCGGGTCAAGGGGCGTGGCCTGCAGTACTGCGCCACGCCGGCCAGCGATTTCGTCTGCGGCACCTTGCAGACCGCCGCCGGCATGAACCTGCACATCTTCACCACCGGCCGCGGCACCCCTTACGGGCTGGGCATGGTGCCGGTGATCAAGGTGGCGACCCGCAGCGAACTGGCGCGGCGCTGGTCCGACCTGATGGACGTGGATGCAGGCGTGGTCGCGACCGGCGAAAAGAGCCTGGACGAGCTGGGCTGGGACATCTTCCGCATGTACCTGGACGTGGCCAGCGGCCGCCGGACCTGGGCCGAGCGGCACCGGCTGCACAACGACCTGGCCTTGTTCAATCCGGCGCCGATCACCTGAGCGACGCACGGCGGGCGGACGTGATCTCGCGGCGCGCGGGCCGATACAATGCGCGTTCGTTTTCAGCGTCCACGGAGCCGCCATGTCCCGCCAGATCATCCACACCGACCAGGCCCCCGCCGCGATCGGCCCGTACTCGCAGGCCGTGCGCGCCGGCAACACGGTGTATTTCTCGGGCCAGATCCCGCTGGACCCGGCCACCGGCGAGATCGTGCCCGGCGACATCGGCGCGCAGGCGCGCCGCGCGTTCGACAACCTCAAGGCGGTGGCCGAGGCCGCCGGCGGGTCGCTCGACAGGATCGTCCGCCTGGGCCTGTACCTGACCGACCTGGGCCAGTTCGCCGCGGTCAACGCGGTGATGCAGGAATACTTCCAGGCACCGTTCCCGGCGCGTTCGACGATCGAAGTGTCCGCCCTGCCGAAGGGCGCGGGCTTCGAGGTCGACGCGGTGATGGTGCTCGACTGACCGGTGCCGCGCGCGCGCGCGCCCTCGCCGAACCTGGCTGCAGCCGGCGACGCGGCACTGACGGTGCTGCCCGGCGTCGGCGCCAAGGTCGCCGAGAAGCTCGCCGCGCGCGGCATCGCCACCTTGCAGGACCTCTGGCTGCACCTGCCGCTGCGCTACGAGGATCGCACCCGCCTCACCCCGATCGCGCAACTGCAGGCGGGCGTGCCCGCGCAGGTGGAAGGCCGGGTGGAGGCGGTCGAACGCGGCTTCCGCTACCGGCCGATGCTGCGGGTGGCGCTCGCCGACGATTCGCGTTCGAGGCTGGTGCTGCGCTTCTTCCACTTCCGCGCCGCCCAGGTCGCGCAGTTCGCGCCCGGTGCGCGGGTGCGCGCATTCGGCACGCCCAAGCCCGGCCAGTACGGCTGGGAGATCGTGCATCCCTCCTACCGCGTGCTCGGCGCCGATGAGCAGCCCGGCCTCGGCGATACGCTCGACCCGGTGTACCCGGCGATCGAGGGCGTAGGCCCGGCCAGCCTGCGCAAGCTGATCGGCATGGCCCTGGAGCGCCTGCCCGACAGCGCGTCGCTCGAACTGCTGCCCCCGGACTGGCTGGCCCGGCAGCATCTGCCGTCGCTGCGCGACGCGGTGCTGACCATGCACAAGCCGCCGCTCGGCAGCGATACGGGCGCGCTGCTGGCCGGCAAGCACCCGGCGCAGCAGCGGCTGGCGATCGAGGAACTGCTCGCGCACCAGCTCAGCCTGCGTCGCCAGCGCATCGCCCTGCAGCGCCACGCGGCATCCGCGCTCGATGGCCGCGGCGCGCTGGTGCGCGAGTTGCTGCGCACGCTGCCGTTCCGGCTGACCGGCGCGCAGCAGCGCGTGTTCGAGCAGATCCGGGCCGATCTGGCGCGACCTTCGCCGATGCTGCGGCTGGTGCAGGGCGACGTCGGCAGCGGCAAGACCGTGGTCGCCGCGCTGGCGGCGTTGCTGGCGGTGGAGCAGGGCAAGCAGGTCGCGCTCGCGGCGCCGACCGAACTGCTGGCCGAGCAGCATCTCGCCAACCTGCGCACCTGGCTGGAACCGCTGGGCGTGCGGGTGGTCTGGCTGGCCGGCAAGGTCACCGGCAAGGCGCGCGCCGCGGTGCTCGCGCAGGTCGCCTCCGGCGAGGCGCAGGTCGTGGTCGGCACCCATGCGCTGATGCAGGAGGCGGTGGTGTTCGACGACCTGGCATTGGCGATCGTCGACGAGCAGCACCGCTTCGGCGTGCACCAGCGCCTGGCGCTGCGCGACAAGGGCGCGGCGACCGGCCGCGTGCCGCACCAACTGGTCATGACCGCCACGCCGATCCCGCGCACGCTGGCGATGTCGGCCTACGCCGACCTGGATGTCTCGGCGATCGACGAGCTGCCGCCCGGCCGCACGCCGGTGCAGACCCTGGTGCTCAGCGCCGAGCGCCGCCCTGAACTGGTCGAGCGCATCCGCGCCGCATGCGCGGAAGGCCGGCAGGTCTATTGGGTCTGTACCCTGATCGAAGAGGCGGACGAGCCCGCGAAGACCGCGACGGGACCGGCCCGCGGGGGCGGCCGCCCCGCGAACGGCATCGAGGCGCAGGCCGCGCAGGCCACTTACGAAGCGCTCTCGGCGCAATTGCCCGGCCTGAAGGTCGGGCTCGTGCACGGGCGCATGAAGGCGGCCGAGAAGCAGCAGGTGATGCAGGCGTTCAAGCAGGGCGAGATCGGCCTGCTGGTCGCCACCACCGTGATCGAGGTCGGCGTGGACGTGCCCAATGCCTCGCTGATGGTGATCGAGAACGCCGAGCGCCTCGGCCTGGCGCAATTGCACCAGCTGCGCGGTCGGGTCGGGCGCGGGGCCACCGCATCGAGCTGCGTGTTGCTCTACCAGGCGCCGCTATCGGCCATGGCGCGGCAACGCCTGGAGACGATGCGCCAGACCAGCGACGGCTTCGTGATCGCGGAAAAGGACCTGGAGCTACGCGGCCCCGGCGAGCTGCTCGGTACCCGCCAGACCGGCCTGGCCAGCTTCCGCGTGGCCGATCTCGCGCGCGACGCGGCCTTGCTGCCGCGGGTGCAGCGGCTCGCCGAGGACCTGTTGCGCGACCGTCCCGACATCGCCGACCGCCTGGTCGCGCGCTGGATCGGCGGCGCGGTGCGCTATGCGGCGGCGTGAGGCCGCGATTGGCGATTGGCGATTCGCAAAAGCAGGTAGGCTATCCCCCGAACCACGAATCGCGAATCACATGACCGACAGAATTCCGTTGTTGATCGACACCGACCCGGGCGTGGACGACGCGCTGGCCCTGCTGATGGCCTTCAACGACCCGCGCCACGACGTCGTGGGCCTCACCATCGCCGCCGGCAATGTCGGCTTGCAGCACACCGTGCGCAATGCGCTGAAATTGTGCGAAGTGGCCGGGCGCAGCGACGTGCCGGTGTTCGCCGGCTGCCCCGATCCGCTGGTGCACCCGTCGGTGGACGCCGCCCACGTGCATGGCATCGATGGCTTCGGCGACGTCGGTTTCGAGCCGGCCGGGCGCCAGGCCGAGGCCGAGCACGCGGCGCTGGCGATTCTGCGCCTGTCGCATGAATACGCCGGCGACCTGCTGTTCGTCGCGCTGGGGCCGCTGACCAACGTCGCGCTGGCGCTGAAGCTCGACCCGACCTTGCCGCAGCGGATCAAGCGCTTCGTGGTGATGGGCGGGGCGATCACCGGCCACGGCAACATCACGCCGGCCGCGGAATTCAACATCGCCTTCGACCCGGAGGCGGCCCATATCGTGTTCGGCGCCTTCCCGCACCTGGAACTGGTCGACTGGGAGGCCACCATCGCCCACGGGCTGCTCCACAGCGACGTCGGGCCGTGGCTGGCCGCACCTTCGCCGCGGGCGCGCTTCTACGAGGAAATCTCGCGCAAGACCCGGCTCTGGTCGGAGGACAGCCGCGGCGAGTACTGGTACGCCGCCGACGCACTGGCGATGGCGTACGCGCTGCAGCCGGAAGGCGCCACGCGACTGGAGCCGCGCCCCGTCTCGATCGAGCTGGCCGGGCGCTTCACCCGCGGCATGACCGTCGTCGACTGGAACCGGCAGGAAGGAACCGCGGACAACGCCACGCTGCTGACCGGCTACGACCAGGCGCGCTTTCAGGCGCTGGTCAGGGACGCGCTGGCCGCCGGCTGACGGACGCCGGCCCTGCTTGCGGGGCAGGGCGGCCGTGCAGGCGGTCTGCCCCGCCCTGCAAGGCCCGCTTGGCTCCGGGGAGGAGCCTCTCCCGGGCAATCCGGCCGGCGGCTTGTGCCGGCCGGCCAGGCATGGCTATAATGCCGCTCTTGTCCAGCAGCCCTTAACGGTGCGAGCCCATGAAGGCCGACATCCATCCGAATTACCGCGACGTCGTCTTCCACGACGTGACTTCCGATTTCAAGTTCCTGACCCGTTCCACGATGGCCACCAAGGAAACCATCAAGTGGGAAGACGGCCAGGAATACCCGCTGATCAAGGTCGAAATCTCCTCGGCTTCGCACCCGTTCTACACGGGCAAGCACAAGGTGATCGACACCAGCGGCCGCATCGACAAGTTCCAGAAGCGCTACGCGCGCTGATCCGTCGACGCCAAGGGTTGCAAGCGACGGCCGCGCCCAGCGCGGCCGTCGTTTTTTCGTACCTGGCCACCCGCCCGGGCGGGAATGCAAGCCGTGCCGGAGCAACGGTGCGTCGCGGGCGCGCACCGGCCTCTACGACTTCCGTCCAAGCGACGGGAAAAATGTTGCTGTGCGATAATGGCGGAATCCAATGGGCCCCGTATGGAGCCCGCTGGACGTCCATCACGTACCTGCCCTCGCCAGGGCGGGTGCCTTCCACTGAGGAGCGCACACTGTGTCCGATCTTGATCAGGTCACGCTCAACGCCGGCGACAAGTCGGTCGTTCTGCCGGTTCTGAAGCCCACCCTGGGCAACGATTGCGTCGACATCTCCAAGCTGACCAAGGAAACCGGTCTCTTCACCTACGACTCGGGTTTCACCGCCACCGCCAGCTGCAAGTCGGCCATCACCTACATCGATGGCGACAATGGCGTCCTGCTGTACCGCGGTTACCCGATCGAGCAGTTGGCCCAGCATTCCAACTTCCTGGAAGTGGCCTACCTGCTGATGAACGGCGAGCTGCCGAACAAGGACGAGTTCGCCAAGTTCGAGCACGAAGTGACGCATCACACGATGATGCACGAGTCGCTGAAGGCGTTCCTCAAGGGCTTCCACTACGACGCCCACCCGATGGCCATGCTCGCCGCCTCGGTCGCCTCGCTCTCGGCGTTCTACCACGACAATCTCGACCTCGACGATCCGGAACAGCGCCGCCAGGCCGCGATCCGCCTGATCGCCAAGGTGCCGACGCTGGCCGCTGCCGCCTACCGTTACTCGATCGGCCAGCCGATCCGCTATCCGCGCAACAACCTCGAGTACGTCACGCGCTTCCTGCACATGATGTTCGAGGTGCCGAGCGAGCCGCTGGAACTGAACCCGGTCGTGGCCAAGGCCATGGACCTGCTGTTCATCCTGCACGCCGACCACGAGCAGAACGCCTCGACCTCGACGGTGCGCCTGGTCGGCTCGACCGGCGCCAACCCGTACGCGTCGGTCGCCGCCGGCATCACCGCGCTGTGGGGTCCCGCGCACGGCGGCGCCAACGAGGCGGTGCTGAAGATGCTGGAGGAGATCGGCGATGCCAAGAACGTCGATTCCGCCGTCGCCAAGGCCAAGGACAAGAACTCGTCCTTCCGCCTGATGGGCTTCGGCCACCGCGTCTACAAGAACTTCGACCCGCGCGCCAAGATCATCCGCGAGATGACCCACAAGGTGCTGGGCGAGCTGGGCGTCAACGACCCGCTGCTGGAAGTGGCGCTGAAGCTGGAAGAGGCCGCGCTGAAGGACGACTACTTCGTGCAGCGCAAGCTGTACCCGAACGTCGACTTCTACTCGGGCATCATCTACAAGGCGCTCAACATCCCGGTCGAGATGTTCACCGTGATGTTCGCGATCGCCCGTACCGCCGGCTGGGTCTCGCACTGGCTGGAGCAGCAGACCGACCCGGAAATGAAGATCGGCCGCCCGCGCCAGATCTACACCGGCTACGACAAGCGCGACTACACCTCCGCCAAGCGCTGACCGGCAGGTCCGCGTACCGGAAAACGCCCCGCGACGCGGGGCGTTTTCGTTCGCGGGCGCGGCGCTCCATCCTGGCGGCGTGCCGGCATGCCGCCGGGGTGGCGGTCCTGCAGCGCAACCGGCCGGATGCGTCGCGCCCGGGCTGTACGCAAGCGCCCAAGCTCAGGGCATCGCCTGTTCGTAGCCGCGGATGTCCTCGTCCACCAGCATCTGCCGCAACTGCGGCGCGGAGGCGCGCTGCATGGGGCGTTCGTCCACCTGCGACAACGGCGCTTGGCGCAACGCGATGCGGGGCAGGACGGCGATGTCGAAGGTCAGCTCCTCGGCGCTGAACAACCATACCGGCACGTCGGCGCTGCGTTCGTGGTCCAGGCGCAGGCGCCGCATGCGCGATTCGGCCGGGACGCCCTGTTCCTCCAGGAATCGCTGCACGGTTTCCGGGTCGTCGCTGTGCAGGTGCAGGTGCACCGGCGAATGGCCGTCGGCGGTACCGTCGAGGACCGGCCCGACCAGCCGCGGCGCGAAGGCGTCGAAGAAGTCCATGGCCCGCAGCGCGGCCTCGCGGCGCTGGCGCAATCCCCGGGCGTGCCCGGGGCCGGCGAACAGGCGCTGGTACTCGCGCAACGCCTCTTCGATCTCGCGATTCCGCGGCAGCGAGGCGTCGTCGAAGATGCCGAGCCGGTTGGCGGCCTTGAGCTTGGCCTGGTGGTAGTCGCGGATGCCGCCCTCGGCCATGAGCCGGGCGGCTTCGTGGGCGAGGCGATGGCGGCGTTCGCGGGTGCGGGTCTCGGCGTGCTTGCGTGCGTGATGCATGGCCGGCTGCCCTGTGTGGAACCTGGGCCGACTCTACCGCATGTGGGTTCAAAAGCCGTGATTCGGAGGAGAGAGGCCGGGACCGGGTTGGGGGCCAGGGGGCGGTGCTCGGAAAAGCGACGAGCTGGCTGCGTATCGAAGGCTGTTGTGGAAGGGACTTCAGTCCCGACAGCTGGCCGGTAAAGCCCCGTCGGGACTGAAGTCCCTCCTGCAAAAAGCAAGGGAATCCGCGAAAAGCATCGGATCGCTTGGCGGCCGGACCCAGGCAAAGAGGCTTTCCCGAATCCCGAATCTCGGCCGACCGTCAGAAAATATCGAACGCCTTCTCGTCCGCCTGCTGGTCCTGCAAGCCGTAGTCGTAGTCCTGCAGGCGATCCAGGTCCTCGTTCTTCACCCACTCGACGGCGCCGTTGATCGTGGTCTGGGTCATGCCGTCGGGCGGGTTGTTGGCGGCGATGGGCTGGTCCTTGAGCGCCACCCGCATGTAGTCGATCCAGATCGGCAACGCGGCCTTGCCGCCGTACTCGCGGTATCCCAGCGACTGGAAGTCGTCGCGACCGACCCAGACGGTGGTCACGAACGGCCCGCCGAAGCCCGAGAACCAGGCGTCGCGATGGTCGTTGGTGGAGCCGGTCTTGCCGCCCACGTCCTCGCGGCCGAGCACCTTGGCCGCGGTGCCAGTGCCGCGCTGGACCACGTCGCGCATCATCGAGACCAGCTGGTAGGCGGTGCGCTCGTCGATGGCGCGCGGGGCGATCTTCGCGTCGGCCGGCGGCGCGGGTGCAGGCTCGGCCTCGGCGGCCGGCTTCTGCGCATCCTTGGCGGGCGGCGGCGCGGGCGCGCCGAAGTTGAAACCATCCACCACCTGGCTCACCGGCGCGACCTTGTCGCCCTGCAGGGCGCAGCTGCGGCAGGCGACGGCCGGGTTCTCCTTGAAGAGGACGTTGCCGTCGCGGTCCTTGACCTCGTCGATGACCCAGGTGTCCACGCGCGAGCCGCCATTGGCGAACACCGCATAGCCGCGCGCCACCGACAGCGGGGTCAGCGAAGCGGTGCCCAGCGACATCGACAGGTTCGGCGGCAGTTCGGCTTCGTCGAAGCCGAACTGGTGGATGTACTTGCGCGCGAAATCCACGCCGATCGCGTCCAGCAGCCGCACCGACACCAGGTTGCGCGACTGCACCAGCGCCTCGCGCAGCCGCATCGGGCCCCTGAAGCCGCCGCCGTCGTTCTGCGGCGACCAGGTCTTGCCGCGGCGGTCGCGGAACACGACCGGGGCATCGAGCACGATCGAGGCGGGATTGAAGCCCTTTTCGAACGCGGCCGCGTACACGAACGGCTTGAAGCTCGAGCCCGGCTGGCGGCGCGCCTGGGTGGCGCGGTTGAACTTGTTGCCGGCGAAGCTGAAGCCGCCGACCATCGCCTTGAGCGCGCCGTTGTTGGCGTCCAGCGAGACCAGCGCGGCCTGGCCGCGCGGCAACTGGTCGATGATCCATTCGCCTTCCTTCGCGCCCGCCCGGATCCGGGTCAGGTCGCCGCGCTTGAGCAGGCTGGCCGGGGTCTTGTTGGTCCAGCGGCTGGCGGAGGCGGGCAGGGTGAGTTCGGACTTGTCGTGGCGGACCACCGTGACGCCGCCGTCGGGATGGGTGCGGGCCACCACGACCGGGATCAGGCCCGACTGGGTGAAGATCCCGCTCAGGTGCGAGGCCAGCGCCGCCGCATCGGCATCGGCGGGCACGTCGAAGTGCTGCTCGACGCCGTGCCAGCCATGGCGGTGGTCGTACAGCAGCAACCCGTCGCGGACCGCGGCATCGGCGGCGGCCTGCATGGTCGCGTCGATGGTGGTGGTGACGTGGTAGCCCTTGTTGAGCACGTCGCCGCCATAGCGCGCGATCATCTCCTGGCGCACCATCTCGGCGACGTAGGGCGCGTAGACCTGCACCGGCGGTTCGTGCGGGGTGGCGTGCATCGGCACCGCCTTGGCGGCGTCGGCCTCGGCCTGCGTGATGAAGCCCAGGTCGGCCATGCGCTGCAGCACGTAGTAGTCGCGGCGCTCGCGGGCGCGCTCGGGGTTGCTGATCGGGTTGCCGCTGGACGGGAACTTGGGGATGCCCGCCAGCGAGGCCATCTCGTCCAGGCTCAGTTCGTTCAGCTTCTTGCCGTAGTAGTACTCGGCCGCGGCGGCCACGCCGTAGGCGCGGTTGCCGAAGAAGCTCTTGTTGAGGTATAGCTCGAAGATCTCGTCCTTGGTCAGTTCCGACTCGATCTTGCGCGCCAGCAGGATCTCGGCCAGCTTGCGGGTGTAGCTGTACTCGGAACTGAGGAAGAACTGGCGGGCCACCTGCTGGGTGATGGTCGAACCGCCGGGTACGCGCTTGGCGTCGGTGGTGGCCAGCAGCCAGACCGCGCGGGCGATGCCCTTGTAGTCCACGCCGCCGTGCTCGTAGAAGCGGGCGTCCTCGGTGGCGAGGAAGGCCTGCTTCAGGCGCTCCGGCACGTCCTCGATCCGGATCGGGTAGCGCCGGGTCTCGCCGTAGACCGCCATCAGCCGGCCGTCGCTGGCGTAGACGTACATCGGTTCCTGCAGCTCGACCTGCTTGAGGGACTGCACGTCCGGCAACTTGGACGAGATGGCGTAGTAGACGCCGCCGGCGGCCAGGCCACCCAGCAGTGCGAGCACGACGAACGCGGCCAAGATCCAGCCCAGCCAACGACGGACACGGGGCATCGAGACAGATTCCGATTGCAGATTTCGTGGTCGCAGAGTATAGATTACGCCAGGTCTGGCCGGGGCCGGACCAGGGGATGCCGTTGGACACCGTTGGGGTCGCGTGATCGCCTTCTCGGCTTTCGTGCGAAGTGGTTGCCAACCGAAAAAAAAACTGATTATTAATGCCGGGGTACAGAAGGCGCGTCCAAGTGCCCGCCGGCAGGGGAGTTTCCGTGGGGCTTATTTCCAAGGGGCAGTCGCCGCTCGTCGGCGTCGATATCAGTTCGAGCGCGGTAAAGCTCCTGCAGCTTTCCCGTAGCGGCAACCGTTTCCGTGTGGAGCACTACGCGGTCGAGCCGCTGCCGCCGAACGCCGTGGTGGAGAAGAACATCGTCGAGGTCGAGGCGGTCGGCGAGGCCATCCGCCGGGCGCTGAACCGGTCCGGGTCCAAGGCCAGGTTCGCCGCGGCGGCCGTGGCCGGCTCGGCGGTGATCACCAAGCTGATCCCGATGCCGGCCGAGCTGGACGAGCACGACATGGAGGCCCAGGTCGAGCTCGAGGCGACCAACTACATCCCGTACCCGATCGAGGAAGTGAACCTCGATTTCGAGGTGCTCGGCCCGATTCCCAACAATCCCGAGATGGTGCAGGTGCTGCTGGCGGCCTCGCGCTCGGAGAACGTGGAGTTGCGCCAGTCCGCGCTCGAGCTGGGCGGGCTCGCCGCCAAGGTGATGGACGTGGAGGCGTTCGCGGTCGAGAACGCCTTCGCGCTGGTCGCCAGCGAGCTGCCGGTGGCGCAGGACGCGGTCGTGGCGCTGGTCGACATCGGCGCGACGATGACCACGCTCAACGTGCTGCGCTCCGGGCGCAGCCTGTACAGCCGCGAGCAGGTGTTCGGCGGCAAGCAGCTCACCGACGAGGTGATGCGCCGCTACGGCCTGACCTACGAGGAGGCGGGGCTGGCCAAGCGCCAGGGCGGCCTGCCCGAGAGCTACGAGATCGAGGTGCTGGAGCCCTTCAAGGAGGCGACCGTCCAGCAGATCAGCCGCCTGCTGCAGTTCTTCTACGCCGGCAGCGAGTTCAACCGGGTCGACCACATCGTGCTGGCCGGCGGTTGCGCCGCGCTGGCCGGCCTGCCGGACATGGTGGAGGAGCAACTGGGCGTGGCGACCACCGTCGCCAACCCGCTGGCGCAGATGACGCTGGGGCCGAAGGTCCAGGCCCAGGCGCTGGCGCAGGACGCCCCGGCCCTGATGATCGCCACCGGTCTGGCCCTGAGGAGCTTCGACTGATGGCACGCATCAACCTGTTGCCCTGGCGCGCCGAGCGCCGCAAGCAGCGCGAGCGCGAGTTCTACTCGATGCTCGGCTTCGCCGCGCTGGCCGGCGTGTTGCTCTCCGCGCTGGTCTGGTTCTACTACGACCGGCAGATCGACGGCCAGAACGAGCGCAATGCCTACCTGACCGCCGAGATCGACAAGGTCAAGGCGCAGAACAAGGAAATCGACGAACTCGACAAGAAGCGCGACCGCCTGCTGGCGCGCAAGCGCGTGATCGAGGAGCTGCAGGCCAACCGCTCGCAGATGGTGCACCTGTTCGATTCGCTGGTGCGCACGATCCCCGACGGCGTGGTGCTGACCACGGTCAAGCAGGAGGGCGAGGTCCTGACCCTCGAAGGGCGCTCGCAATCCAACGCCCGCGTCAGCAACTACATGCGCAACCTCGAAGGCTCGGGCTGGATGACCAAGCCCGACCTGTCGATCATCGAGGCGAAGGCGCAGGACAAGACGGCCAATGCCGCGCCGGTGCTGGATACCAAGGCGCTGCCGTACGTGTTCACGCTGAAGGTCACGCTGGCCAACCCGAACCAGAAGGCCGAGGAACAGGCCGGGACCGAGCCGGGCAAGGCCGGCGCGGCGCCGGCGGGCGGCCAGCCGCAGCAGGGGGCAAAGTCGTGAGCCAGAAGAAATTCAGCATCAAGGACCTCGATTTCAACAACATCGGGATCTGGCCGCAGCAGGCGAAGATCGTCTTCTGCGCCCTGGTCGGGGTGTTCATCGTGGCCATGGCGTGGTTCCTGGTCATCAAGGGCAAGAGCGACGAGCTGGAAACCCTGGAGCAGCGCGAGGCGCAGCTGCGCGCCGACTTCGAGAAGGAGCAGGGGCGCGCGGTCAACCTGGAACCGTTGAAGCAGCAGCTGGCGCAGATGGAGCAGGTGCTGCAGCAGATGCTGCGCCAGCTGCCCAGCAGGACCGAGATGCCGGACCTGATCATCGACATCTCGCAGACCGCGCTGTCGAGCGGCCTGAACAACGAGCTGTTCCAGCCCGGCCCGGAGACGCCCAAGGAATTCTACGCCGAGAAGCCGATCGCGTTGCGCATGGTGGGCAGCTACCACCAGTTCGGCGCCTTCGTCAGCGGCGTGGCGTCGCTGCCCCGCGTGGTGATCCTCACCATGCACGACATCAATCTCAAGCCCAAGGACCCCAAGAGCGGCATCACGCAGCGCGGGGCGCTGGAACTGTCCGGCACGGTCAAGACCTACCGCTACCTCGACGACGAGGAAATGGCGGAACAGGAGAAGGCCGCCGCCGAGGCGGCCAAGAAGAACAACAAGAAGAGCTGAGGCATGAGCACGATGTCCTACGAGAGACTTTGTTGTGAGTCCCTCACGAAAGCGGCGCACGTCCCTGTGCGCGGACTCTTTTCCTGCTTCGCTCTGGTGCTCTTGCTGGCCGGTTGCGCGCGCGGGGTGACCAGCACCCCGGGCGATGCCCCGAACCTGGAACGCTGGGTGGCCGAGGTCCGTGCGCGTCCCGCGCCGCCGCTGGAGCCGTTGCCGGTGATGCAGCAGTTCGAGACGTTCGAATACGCCGCGCAGGGCATGCGCGATCCGTTCGCCGACGCCTGGGTCAACCCCGACGGCGGCAACGGCCTGCGCCCGGATCCGAACCGGCGCAAGGAACCGCTCGAGGCTTTCCCGCTGGACAGCCTGGACATGGTGGGGACCATCGGCACCGGTCCGGGGCTGGTGGCGCTGGTGATGGCACCCGACAAGGTGACCTACCGGGTCCGGCCCGGTATCTACATGGGGCAGAGCGATGGGCGCGTGACCGGGGTGTCCGAAGACCACATCGACCTGATTGAACTGGTGCCGGATGGTGCGGGCGGCTGGCTGGAACGGCCGGCTTCGATCGCGCTCGATGATCAATGATTCGATAGGGGATAGCACGATGACTTTTTCCAAAGCCCTGGGCCTGCGTCCGGGCCGGCGCCGGACGACGATCCAGGCTTGCGCGTTGGGGTTCGCGCTCGCCCTGGCGAGCGGTGCCTCGTTCGCAGCCACCGGTGCGGCCGACCTGAACGCCCATGACCCGGCCAAGACGGTGCCGGCCAAGGTGTCGGTGTCCAAGATCGACTTCAAGCGCGGCGAGGACGGTTCCGGGCGCCTGATCCTGCAGTTCGACGGCCAGGGCGCGAGCCCGGACCTGCGCACGCAGGGCAACAGCGTGCTGGTCGAGGTCGGCAACGCGCGCCTGCCTGCCGAGCTGCAGAAACCGCTGAACGTCACCGACTTCGCCACGCCGGTGCAGCGCATCGACGCCAAGCCCCATGGCGGCGGCTCGCAGCTGGTGCTGAGCATCAACGCCCCGTTCGAGTCGCTGGCGTACCAGAGCGGCAACGAGTACGTGGTCGAGATCAGCCCGCGCAAGGGCCAGCCGGCGATGGGCGCGGTCACGGCCGAGTCGGTGAGCAAGGCCGCCGCGCAGATCGCCTCGCGCGGCTACAGCGGCCGCCCGGTGACGTTCAACTTCCAGGACGTGCCGGTGCGCACGGTGCTGCAGCTGATCGCCGAGGAATCCAATCTCAACGTCGTGGCCTCGGACACGGTGCAGGGCAACGTGACCCTGCGCCTGGTCAACGTACCGTGGGACCAGGCGCTGGACATCGTGCTGCGCGCCAAGGGCCTGGACAAGCGCCGCGACGGCAGCGTGATCTGGGTGGGCCCGCAGGCCGAGCTGGCCAAGTTCGAGCAGGACAAGGAAGACGCGCGGATCGCGATCGAGAACCGCGAGGACCTGATCACCGACTACATCCAGATCAACTATCACTCCGCATCGGCGATCTACAAGGCGCTGACCGAGGCCAAGGGGATCGGAAACAGCAACGGCAACAACGGCGGCAGCGGCAACAACCAGAACGAGAACGGTTTCCTGTCGCCGCGCGGGCGCCTGGTCGCCGACGAGCGCACCAACATGCTGATGATCAGCGACATCCCGAAGAAGGTCGCGCAGATGCGCGAGCTGATCGACCACATCGACCGCCCGGTCGACCAGGTCCTGATCGAGGGGCGCATCGTCATCGCCAGCGACACTTTTGCGCGAGATCTGGGTGCGAGATTCGGCATCAGTGGCGCTACCGGCAGGGGCGTCCTGAGCGGCTCCCTGGACAGCAACGTCAACTACATCAATACCTCGGCGCAACGGGCGAACGAGATCGCCAACACCGGGACGAGCGACACCCTGGCTTCGCACCTGTTCCCGAAGGGGTTGAACGTGAACCTGCCTGCGTCCAGCTTCACGAGCGGCACGGCCAGTGGCATCGCCTATACCTTGCTCGGAACCAACTTCAACCTGGACCTGGAGTTGTCTGCGCTGCAGGAGGAAGGTCGTGGCGAGGTCATCTCCAACCCGCGCATCGTCACAGCCAACCAGCGAGAAGGCGTGATCAAGCAAGGCAAGGAAATCGGCTACGTCACCATCACCGGCGGCACGGCCGGTACGGCGGCCACCCCCAACGTGCAGTTCAAGGAAGTGCTGCTGGAACTCAAGGTCACGCCGACCATCACCAACGACAACCGCGTCTTCCTGAACATGAACGTGAAGAAGGACGAGGTCGAGCGCTACATAGAACTGTCCGATTACGGCACCGTCCCCGAGATCAATCGCCGCGAGATCAATACGGCGGTATTGGTGGAGGATGGCCAGACGGTCGTCATCGGTGGCGTCTATGAATTCACGGATCGCAGCAGCGTAAGCAAGGTCCCGTTCCTGGGCGATGTGCCGTTCCTCGGCAACCTGTTCAAGAAGCGCGGCAAGAGCAAGCAGAAGGCGGAGTTGCTGGTCTTCGTCACGCCGAAGGTATTGCGTGTGGCCAAGGCCGGGGGCTGATCGGCTCCGCTTCGGGATCGCGGAAGGGCCGCCGAGGCGGCCCTTCGCTTTTCCTGCATCCCGGCTGAGCGGCGAAGCGGCGGAATTGCCCCCGATGCTGAACCAAACCGGCGCGGATGGGTCAAACTGGGCCTATGAACATGCCTCCCCAGCTCCCTACCGAACCGTTGGGCGGCACCGGCGACGCCCGGTTGCACGCTGCCTTCATCGAGCTCCGTGACGCGCTGTCCGCGCGCATCATCGGCCAGGCCGGCCTGGTCGAGCGCCTGCTGATCGCCTTGCTGGCCGATGGCCACCTGTTGGTGGAGGGCGCGCCCGGCCTGGCCAAGACCACGGCGATCCGGGCACTGGCCTCGCGCCTGGAGGCGGATTTCGCGCGCGTCCAGTTCACGCCCGACCTGCTGCCGGCCGACCTCACCGGGACCGAGATCTGGCGCCCGCAGGAAGGCCGCTTCGAGTTCGTGCCGGGCCCGATCTTCCACCCCATCCTGCTTGCCGACGAGATCAACCGCGCGCCGGCCAAGGTGCAGTCGGCGCTGCTGGAGGCGATGGGCGAACGCCAGGTGACGGTGGGCCGGCACACCTATGCGCTGCCGCCGCTGTTCCTGGTGATGGCCACGCAGAACCCGATCGAGCAGGAAGGCACGTTCCCGTTGCCGGAGGCGCAGTTGGACCGCTTCCTGATGCACGTGCGGATCGGCTACCCGCAGGCCGAGGCCGAGGCCGAGATCCTGCGGCTGGCGCGCGGCAGCGCGCGCGAGGTGCTCGACCGGGCCGAGCATGCGCCGGCGAAGATGCCGCTGGAAGACGTGTACGCGGCGCGCCGCGAGGTGTTGTCGCTGCACGTGGCGCCGCAGCTGGAACGCTACCTGATCGAGATCGTGCTGGCCTCGCGCGACGCGCAGCGCTACGACGCGGCGCTGGCGCGCCGGATCGCCTGGGGCGCCAGCCCGCGTGGATCGATCGCGCTGGAACGCTGCGCCCGGGCGCGTGCATGGCTGGCCGGGCGCGACTACGTCACGCCCGACGATGTGCGCGCGGTGGCGCCGGACGTGCTGCGGCACCGCGTGCTGCCCAGCTACGAGGCGGTCGCCGAGGGCTGGGACGGCGAGCGGCTGGTGCAGGCGTTGCTCGACCAGGTGCCGCTGCCGTGAGCATGCGCTGCGATGGCGGTGCACGGCCGGTAGCGGGCGTGTCGATCGGATGAGATGGGCGTGACGTTGGCGAACGTTCTTTCCGGACAGATGGCCGGATCCGACGGCCTCCGGCCCACGTTGGCCGAACTGGCGGCGCTGCAGCGGAGCGCCGTGCGGCGGCCGCCGCCGCAGCGCGGCCGGTACGGCATGGCCGGGCCGGCCCCGGCACCGCAGCGCGGGCGCGGGATGGAGTACGCCGAATCGCGCGAGTACGTGCCTGGCGACGACGCGCGCCACATCGACTGGCGCGTCACCGCGCGCAGCGGCCGGGCGCATACCAAGCTGTTCCAGGCCGAGCGCGAACAGCTCAGCCTGATCGTCGCCGATACCGCGCCCGCGCTCTATTTCGGTACCCGGGTGCGCTACAAGTCGGTCCAGGCCGCGCGCGCGGCCGCGGTCGCGGCATGGGCGGCGCAGCGGCGCGGCGATCGCATCGCGGCGTTGCGCGGGAGCCTGGCCGAGGCGCCGGTCGCGCCCGCGACCGGCCAGCGCGGCGTGCTGCGGGTGCTGGATGCATTGGTGCGCTGGTATGCGCAGCCGCCGCGTGAGGATGCCGGGCTTCCGGTCGCGCTCGACCATGCCGGGCGGCTGCTTCGGCCGGGCGCACGCCTGTACGTGTTCGCCGATCCGGCGAGCGCGGGTGCGGTGCCGCTGGCACGCTGGGCCGCATTGGCGGCGCACCACGACGTCACCGCCGTGCTGCTGGTCGATCCGCTCGAAACGGCGCCGCCCTCGCAGGCACTCGCGTTCATGGCCGGCGATGCGCAGGTGCAGGTCGACCTGGGAAGCGCCGAGGGCATGCAGCGCTGGCACCAATGTTTCGGCGAGGCAGCGGCGTCGTTGCAGCGCGAGCTGGCGGCGCGGGGCGTGCGCGCGCACCTGCTGTCCACGCCCGATCCCAGCGATGCCTGGATGGGCGGCGGCGTCCGGGAGGGCGTTCCGCAATGAGCCCGGCGCAGCTGCCGTTGCGGGACGTCCACCTGCCGCCCGCGCCGTCGTGGTGGCCGCCGGCGCCGGGTTGGTGGATCGTGTTCGGGATCCTCGCGCTGCTCCTCGGCGTTGCGTCGGCATGGTGGTGGCGCCGTCGGCGGCAGCGTGCGCGCTGGCTGGCGTCGTTCGACCGCGAGGTCGCGGCCGCGCCGGACGATGCCGGCCGCCTGGCCGCGTTGTCCTCGCTGCTGCGCCGGGCCGCGCGCCGGGTCGAGCCGGGGGCGGACCGCTTGCAGGGCGAAGCGTGGTTGCGGCTGCTCGACGGCGCCGAGCGGCGCGACTTCAGCCAGGGCATCGGGCGGGTGTTGCTGGAAGGCGGCTTCCAGCGCGATCCGCAGGTCGAACGGTTGGCGCAGGTCGAGGCGTTGGTGCGCCGGCGCTTCGTCGAACTGATGGCGGGGCGGCGATGAACGGCTTCGATCCGGCGCAATGGCAGCCGTGGTTCTCGCAGTTCGCCTGGCCGTGGGCCTGGGCGCTGCTGCCGCTGCCGTTGCTGATGCGCCTGCTGCCGCGTCGGGCCGAACGCCAAGCGGCGCTGAAGGTGCCGTATCCGGAACGGATCCGCGAGCTGGCCCAGGCGACGACGCTGTCGCACCTGCGTCCGGGACGCTGGCTGGCCTGGTTGGCCTGGGCGCTGCTGTGCGCGGCCCTGGCGCGCCCGCAGGTGCTCGGCGAGCCCATCAGCCCGCCCCAGCAGGCGCGGCAGATGATGCTCGCGGTGGACCTGTCCGGCAGCATGAGCGAACCGGACATGGAGCTGGGCGGCCGCGTCGTCGACCGGCTGACCGCGGCCAAGGCGGTGCTGGCCGATTTCCTCGACCGCCGCGAGGGCGACCGGGTCGGCCTGCTGGTGTTCGGGCAGAAGGCGTATGCGCTGACGCCGCTCACCGCCGACCTCGCTTCGGTGCGCGACCAACTGCGCGACAGCGTGGTCGGGCTGGCCGGGCGCGAAACCGCGCTGGGCGACGGGATCGCGTTGTCGGTCAAGCGCCTGCGCGACCAGCCGAGCGGGCAACGCGTCCTGATCGTGCTCACCGATGGCGTCAATACCGCCGGCGTGCTCGATCCGCTCAAGGCCGCCGAGCTGGCCAAGGCCGAAGGCGTGCGGGTGTACACGATCGCCTTCGGCAGCGATGGCGGCGGCATGTCGCTGTTCGGTATTCCCGTGCAGGCCGGCGACGAGGACCCGGTGGACGAGAAGACCCTGCGCGCGGTCGCCGAGCAGACCGGCGGGCGTTTCTTCCGCGCCCGCGATACCGCGGGATTGGCGCAGATCTACGCCGAGCTCGACCAGCTCGAGCCGGTCGCCGCCGCGGCGCCGGCGGTGCAGCCGCGGATCGAACGCTATGCATGGCCGCTGGCGGCGGCGCTGGTGCTGGCCGGCTTGGCTTTCGTGTTGCCGGCGAGGTGGCGATGAACGCCGCGCTGCAGGACTGGAACGCCTTCCTGGGCACGCTGCATTTCCTGCGCCCGGGCTGGCTGTGGGCGTTGCTCGCGGTACCGCTGGCGGTCGCGCTGTGGGTGTTGCGCCGGCGTCGTGGCGAGGTGTGGAAGCACAACGTCGACGCGCACCTGTTGCCGCACCTGCTGGTTCCGGGCACGCGGCGCGCCTGGGGCGGGCTGGTCGCGCTGGTGCTGGGCACGGTGCTGGCGATCCTGGCGTTGGCCGGGCCGAGCTGGCGCCAGCAGGAACAGCCGCTGTATCGCCCGCACCAGCCTTTGGTGATCGCCCTCGACCTGTCCACCAGCGCGCTGGCCGGCGATCTGCCGCCGTCGCGATTGCTGCAGGCGCGCGCGAAGCTGGCCACGCTGCTGCGCGAGCGCCGCGGCGGCGACGTCGCGTTGCTGGCGTATGCCGGCGAGAGCTTCACGGTGGCGCCGCTGACCGAGGACGCGGCCAACGTCGCGCTGTTCCTCGATGCGCTGTCGCCGGACGTGATGCCGGTGGACGGCAAGCGGGCCGATCGCGCGATCGAGGCGGCGGCGTCCCTGCTGGCGCAGGCGGGCTACCGCCAGGGCGACATCCTGCTGCTGACCGACCAGGCCGATGCGCGCACGCGCGCCGCGGCCGCGGCGGCGCTGCAACGGGGTTTCCGCGTGTCCGCGCTGGGCCTGGGCACCGCAAATGGCAGCGCCTACCGCGATCTGCAGGGACGGATCGAGCAGGCGCGCCTGGACGAGGACGCGTTGCGGGCGCTGGCCGGCAGCGGCGGCGGCCGCTATGCACGCCTGACCGTCGACGACGCCGACCTGCGCAGCCTGGGCGTGCTGGATCCGGCACGGGCGCAGGCGGGAGCCGATGCGTCGTCCAATGGCCAGGCCTGGCTCGACGATGGCTACTGGCTGCTGCCGCCGGTGATGCTGCTGGCCCTGCTGGCGTTCCGCCGGCGCGGGGTCGCGGCCTCCGTGCTGGCGTTGGGCCTGTGCCTGCCGCTGGCCTTTCCGGCGCGGGCCGCCGACGAGGGCGGCTGGTGGCGCCGTGCCGACCAGGTGCGGCAGCAGCGCATCGAGCAGGGCGTGCAAGCGTATCGCAAGGGCGATTTCGCGCGCGCGCAGCAGGCGTTCGACGGCATCGACAGCGACGAGGCGCAGTACAACCTCGGCAATGCGCTGGCGAGGCAGGGGCGCTACGACGATGCCATCGCCGCTTACGACCGCGCGCTCGCGTTGCACCCGGGCATGCCCGACGCCGTCGCCAACCGCGCCGCGGTCGAGGCGGCGCGCAAGCGCCGGCAGAACGGCCAGAAGCAGGGCCAGTCGGGCCAACAGGAGGGACGGCAGGCGCCATCCTCGTCGTCCCCCGGCAATGGCACGTCGCAACCGCCGCAGGACGCGCGCGACCGGTCGTCGCAGCAGGACGATGGGCAGGCGCCCTCGCAGCAGGAGGATCCTCGGCAGGACAAGCCGCAGGCCGGCCAGGGCCGCAACGGCAAGGAACCGCCGCCACAGGACGCGAAGGCCGAGGATGCCCAGGCGCAGCAACAGGCCAACCGGGCGCAGCAGCAGCGCATGCAACAGGCCCTGGACCGGCAGGACCCGGCGCGCAAGCAGGACGCGGCGGCGACGCGGGCGGATGAAACGCCGCAGCAGCGCGAGCAGCGCCAGGCGGTCGAGGCATGGATGCGGCGCGTGCCGGACGATCCGGGCAGCCTGCTGCGGGCCAAGTTCCGGCTCGAATACGAACGCAAGCAACGGGAAGGGCAATGAATCCTCGGCAAGCCTCGTCGACATGGGGATGGATGCCGTCCGTGCTGCTGCTGGCGCTGGCCGGCGCGGCGCAGGCGGAAACGCGCGCCTGGCTCGACCGCGATGCGGTGGCCGTCGGCGAGCCGGTCACGCTCAACATCGAGACCGACCAGGGCTCGGTGGTGCCCGATTACTCGCCGTTGCGCGGCGATTTCTCGCTCAGCGGCGAGAGCAGCAGCCGGCAGATGCAGGTGGTGAACGGGGCGATGTCGGTGCGCGCGCTGTTCGGCGTCGTGCTGACGCCGCGGCGCGCCGGCGACCTGGCGATCCCGGCGCTGCGGGTCGGCGGCGAGACCACCGCACCGCTGCGGCTGCGCGTCTCCGGCGACGCGCGGGACGCCGCGCCGGCGGCCGTGCAGGGCAACGAGCGGGTGTTCGTCGAGACCGTCGTGGACGACAAGCAGCCCTACGTGCAGCAGAGCGTGGGCGTGGTGGTGCGGCTGTACTTCGCCACCCAACTGGCCTCGGGCGAACTGGACCTGGCCACGCCGGACGGCGCCTCGCTGCAGCGTGTCGGCGACGACGTCAGTTCGGTGAAGACGGTCAACGGCCGCCAGTACAACGTGGTCGAACGGCGCTTCCTGCTGGTGCCCGAGCGCAGCGGCCCGCTGACCTTGCCGGGCGCGCGGTTCGACGGCCGCGCGATAGGCGGCTTCTTCGACGATTTCTTCGATCGCGGGAGCGGCACGTTGAGCGCCCGCGGCGCCAACCAGACGCTGCAGGTGCGTGCGCAGCCGGACGACGCGCCGCAGCCGTGGCTGCCGCTGCACGACCTGCGCCTGCGCTATACCGCCACGCCGCAGCAGGCCATCGCGGGGCAGGCGGTGCAGGTAGTGGTGGAGGCCACCGCCGAAGGCGCGACCCGGTCCCAGTTCCCCGACCTGCCGACGCCGACCGTGGCCGATGCCCAGGTATTCGCCGAGCCGGCGCAGTACGACGAGCGCTTCGTCGGCGGCACGCCGCAGCTAAAACTCACCCGTCGCTATTCGATCGTGCCCAACCGGGCCGGCGCGCTGGTGGTGCCCGGCCTGCGCATGGACTGGTGGGACGTGGCGGCCGGTGCCGCGCGCGAGGCGCGCCTGCCCGACATCAAGTTGCAGGTGGCGCCCGGCAGCGGTGGCTTCGCCACGCCGCCACCGCCGGTGCCGGCGCAGTCCGCGCCGGCGGAAGCGAGCACGCGAGCGCCTGGCAACGACGTGGAGGCTGGCGCGGCCGCGCCACGGCCATGGCGCTGGATCGGCCTGACCGGCCTGTTCGCGTTGCTCTGGCTGGCGACGCTGGCCTGGGCGCTGGTGCGCCGCCCGGCCGCGCGCGCGCCGGCTGCGGCCGTGGCGAACGGGGCGGGCGCCACGCCGGCGCCGCGCTACGCCCTGGCCGACCTGCGCCGCGCGCTGGACGCCGACGGCCTGGACGAGGTCGGGCGGGTGCTGTGCGCGATGGGCGGCGTGCCCGACCTGGACCAGGTCGTGGCGAAGCTGGATTCCGCGCCGCAGCGCGAGGCCATCGTGCGCCTGCAGCGGGCGCGCTGGGCCGGCGAGGGCGACGTGGCCGGCGCCCGCCAGGCCTTGCGCGAAGCGTTCCGGCAGGGGCCGCAGTGGCGCGCCGCCGCACCCCGGGAGCAGGAGGTGCTGGAATCGCTGTATCCGCGGTGATCGCGGATACTCCGCTCTCGTGCAGGAGCAGCTTTTGTGGGAGCGGCTTCAGCCGCGATGGGGCTTTCCCGATAACGCTCCATCGCGGCTGGAGCCGCTCCCACATGGCGCTTGTGAGGGACTCGGGTCTCGGCGCGGTTGAGAGCGCCCGGCGCGGCCTTCGGGCCGGGCCTGCTAAGCTCGCGGTTTGTTCAGCCGACAGCAGGTAATGCCGATGATCCCAGCCCCCTCCGCGCCTCGCAAGAAGCTTCCGCTGCATTGGAAGATGGGCATCGGCTTCGGCGTCGGCCTGCTGCTGGGACTGGTGAGCTACTACCTGGCCGGGGACGCCGGCTGGGTGCGCGGGGTGACCACCTGGGTCACCACGCCGCTGTCCAAGCTGTTCCTCAACCTGATCTTCATGCTGATCGTGCCGCTGCTGTTCTCGGCGCTGGTGATGGGCGTGACCGAGATGGGCGACATCCGCGCGCTCGGCCGGATCGGCTGGAAGACCCTGGGCTACACCGTGGTGTTGTCCGGCGTGGCCGTGCTGCTGGGGCTGGTGCTGGTCAACGTGCTCAAGCCGGGCGCGGGCGTGGACCCGCAGCTGGCGCAGCAGTTGCTGGCCGAGAACGCCGAGCGCAGCCGCGAGATCGTCGCCTCCAGCGGCACCCAGCCCAAGGGCATGGACATGCTGATGTCGATCGTGCCGAGCAACGTTGTCGAGGCGGCCTCCAGCAACGGCGCGATCCTGTCGCTGATGTTCTTCGCGGTGATGTTCGGCGTCGGCATGGTGCTCGCGCCGCAGGACAAGGTGGATACGCTCCGGCGCGGCATCGAGGGCGTGTTCGAGATCTCGATGACGCTGATCGGGCTGGTGATCCGCCTGGCGCCCTACGCGGTGGCCTGCTTCATGTTCAACCTGGCCGCGCTGTTCGGCTTCGACCTGCTGGTGAAGCTGGGCGCCTATGTCGGCGTGGTGGTGCTGGCGCTTGGCCTGCACATGGTGGTCAGCTACGGGCTGGCGGTGTGGTTCGCCGGGCGCTCGCCGCTGCGCTTCTTCCGCGAGACGCAGGAGGCGACGGTGATGGCGTTCTCGACCGCCTCGAGCAATGCCACGCTGCCGACCGCGTTGCGCGTGGCCGACCAGATGGGGCTGCCGCACAAGGTATCGCGCTTCGTGCTGACGGTGGGCGCGACCGCCAACCAGAACGGCACCGCCTTGTTCGAGGGCGTGACGGTGATCTTCCTGGCGCAGTTCTTCGGCGTGGAGCTGAGCCTGTGGCAGCAGTTCACGGTGATGCTGGTGTGCATCCTCGGCGGCATCGGCACGGCCGGCGTGCCGTCCGGTTCGCTGCCGGTGGTGGCGCTGATCTGCGCGATGGTGGGCGTCAACCCGGTCGGCATCGGCCTGATCCTGGGCGTGAACCACTTCCTGGACATGTGCCGGACCGCGCTCAACGTCACTGGCGACCTGGCCCTGACCACGCTGGTGTCCAAGGGCGAGAGCGACGAGGCGGAAAAGCCGGGATCCGGGGCGCAGGGACCCGGGAAGAGCGTCGGTGCGGAGGGAGCCGCGTGAAGGCCCCGTCGCGGCCTGCGCCGTTCTTGCAAGCACGAAAGCAGGGGATGCTGGTGGAAGCGGCTTCGGCAGCCACTCCATCGGCGTAGGCGTTTGCGGGACCCGGAGCCCGGGTCCGGCTTCTCATGACTTATCCGGACAGGGGTGGGACAATGTAGGGCCCGGGCGCCCTGCGGCGCCCATCCCGTCGCCTCCGGAACCTCCCTCGCCGCTCATGACCCAGCCCACCCGCCGCCAGCTGGCCAACGCCATCCGTTTCCTCGCCGCCGATGCGGTGCAAGCCGCCAACTCCGGCCATCCCGGCATGCCGATGGGCATGGCCGACATCGCCGAAGTGCTGTGGAACGACTTCCTCCGCCACAACCCGAACGACCCGAAGTGGTTCAACCGCGATCGCTTCGTGCTGTCCAACGGCCACGGCTCGATGCTGCAGTACGCGCTGCTGCACCTGTCCGGCTACGACCTGCCGCTGGACGAACTCAAGCGCTTCCGCCAGCTGCACAGCAAGACCGCCGGGCATCCCGAGCGCAGCGAGACCCCCGGGGTGGAGACCACCACCGGCCCGCTCGGCCAGGGCTTCGCCAACGCGGTCGGCTTCGCGCTGGCCGAGAAGCTGCTGGCGCAGCGCTTCAACCGCCCCGAGCACGAGATCGTCGACCACCGCACCTGGGTGTTCATGGGCGACGGCTGCCTGATGGAAGGCGTCTCCCACGAGGCCGCCTCGCTGGCCGGCACCTGGGGCCTGGGCAAGCTGACCGCGTTCTGGGACAACAACCACATCTCGATCGACGGCAACACCGAAGGCTGGTTCACCGACAACACGCCTGAGCGCTTCGAGGCCTATGGCTGGCACGTGATCCGCGACGTGGACGGCCATGACCCGGACCAGATCAAGGCCGCGATCGAGGCCGCCCTGGCCGAGGAAGGCAAGCCGACGCTGATCTGCTGCCGCACCGTCATCGGCTTCGGCTCGCCGAACAAGGCCGGCAAGGAATCCTCGCACGGCGCCGCGCTGGGCAAGGACGAGCTGGAGGCCACCCGCAAGGCGCTGGACTGGCCGTACGGCCCGTTCGAGATCCCGCAGGAAATCTACGACGGCTGGCGCGCCACCGGTGCCGGCGCGCTGCGCCAGGCCGAGTGGGAGCAGGCGTTCGACAAGTACGCGCGCCAGTACCCGGCCGAGGCCGCCGAACTGACCCGCCGCTCGCATGGCGAACTGCCGACCGCGTTCCTGGCCGAGGCCGATGCGTTCATCGCCAAGGTCCAGGCCGACGGCCCGACCATCGCCTCGCGCAAGGCGTCGCAGAACACCATCGAGGCGTTCGCGCCGCTGCTGCCGGAACTGGTCGGCGGCTCGGCCGACCTGGCGCATTCCAACCTGACCTTGTGGAAGGCCAGCAAGTCGGTCGCCACCGACGACCCGAACGCTAACTACGTCTACTACGGCGTGCGCGAGTTCGGCATGACCGCGATCGCGAACGGCCTGGCGCTGCATGGCGGCTTCATCCCGTTCGACGCGACGTTCCTGGTGTTCAGCGACTACGCGCGCAACGGCGTGCGCATGAGCGCGCTGATCCCGGCGCACGCGATCCACGTCTACACCCACGATTCGATCGGTCTGGGCGAGGACGGCCCGACCCACCAGCCGGTCGAGCACCTGGCCTCGCTGCGCTACATCCCCAACAACGACGTATGGCGCCCGTGCGACGCGGTCGAGTCGGCCGTGGCCTGGAAGGCGGCGATCCTGCGCAAGGACGGCCCGAGCTGCCTGGTGTTCAGCCGCCAGAACCTGCAGCACCAGCCGCGCAGCGCCGAGCAGGTGAGCCTGATCGAGCGCGGCGGCTACGTGCTCGCCGACAGCGAAGGCCACCCGGAGGTGATCCTGATCGCCACCGGCTCGGAGGTCGGCCTGGCGGTGGAAGCGAAGAAGACGCTGGACGCCGAAGGCATCAAGACGCGCGTGGTGTCGATGCCTTCGACCGACGTGTTCGAGCGCCAGGACGCGGCCTACCGCGAGGCGGTGCTGCCGAACGCGGTGCGCAAGCGCGTGGCGGTGGAAGCCGGCGTCACCGGCTTCTGGCGCCAGTACGTGGGCCTGGACGGCGCGGTGGTCGGCATCGACACCTTCGGCGCCTCGGCGCCGGCCGACGAGCTGTACAAGCACTTCCGCATCACCGCCGCGCACGTGGTGGAAGCGGCCAAGGCGCTGTAAGCCCGGGCTGCCTTCGATCCGGCGATGCTCGAGAAGGGCCGGCGCAAGCCGGCCCTTCGACCTTGACAGGATCGCCGCGCCCGCCGGCCGGGATTTCCCCGGTCCCGTGCCGCGCTCCGCGTCGATCAGCGCCGTGCGGTGCGCGCCAGCGCGAGCCGCAGCAACCGCGCCTCGACCCGTTCGCCCACGCCTTGGGGACGCTCCAAGGCCATCCGCTGCAGCGCGGCGCGGTGGTCGCCGGGCCGGCCGGAAGCGGCCAGCGCTTGCCCGAACGTGCGCAGCTTGCCGATCGGCGTTCCCGTGGCGCGCTTGAGCCAGCCGAGCGCACGCAACAGGTCCTGTTCGACCGGGGTGAAGTCGCTGCCGAGCGGGTAATCGGGGAGCGTGCCGTCGGCACGGAACGGGGCGAGCGCGCCGGCCACGTGCCGGCGCGTGTTGCGTTTCCATCGAGTCGGCGCCCGGAAGTCCTCGCGCAGCTTGCGATGGGCGCGCGCCTGGCCGAGCAGGTCGTCCTGGAAGCGCGCATCGCAGATCGAGGTCATCGCGATCACGCAATCCTCGTCGGTGCGGCCGCGCAGGTCGGCGATGCCGTATTCGTTGAGATAGACGTCGCGCAGGTGGCGCGGGATGGTGGCATGGCCGTAGTTCCAGCGCACGTTGGACTGCGCGTGCCGGCCGTCCTCGCGCACGGCGCGGAACATCAGCACGCTGCGCGCGTCCGCCAGCGCATGCGCCATCGCCACGAAGTTGTACTGGCCGCCGACCCCGGACACCACGCGCCCGTCCTCCAGGCCGTCCGAGACCGCCGCGCCGAGCGCGGTCGCCATCATGCAGGTGTTGAAGAAGCGCGCGTCGCGGCGCTGCAGGCGTTCGAGCGCCTCGTTGCCGCCGTAGAGCTGGTTGATCTCGCTGATCCGGCGCATGCCGACGGCGCGGCGGGTGGCATCGTCCATCCCGCGCAGCCAGCGATAGAAGTCCGGCGAACCCAGGTAGAAGGCGCCGTGCAGGAACTCGCCCTCGGCCTCCAGGCGCGCCTGGTCTTCCGGCGATGCCTCGCCTCGCGCCAGCCGCTGCATCAGTCCCGGGTCGTCGTGCACCTTGCGCCGGATCACGCCGCTCTCGACCAGGCGCTTGAAGCCCTCGTTGAGCATCTCGCTGCACCCGTACAACCCCGTCTCGAACGGCCCCAGGCCGCCGCTCTCGACTACCGCCGGATGTCGCTCGATGTCCGGCGCCAGCGCCCGCAGCACGCGCCGGTAGCCGGCGTTGTCGGTATGCCGCAGCACCAGCGCATGGCTGAGCGCGTCGGCCAGCGTGCCGATGCCGATCTGCAACGTGCCGCCGTCGCGCACCAGCGCGCTGGCGTACAGGCCGATCGCGTAATCGACGTCGCCGACCGGCTGGCGCGGCAAGCCGAACAGGCGCGGATGCGGCCCCGGCGGCGCGACCACGAGGTCGAAGAAATCGCGCTCCACCACCGCGCTGCCGCCGATCCACGGCAGCTCCGGATCGATCTCGGCCACCATCAGCGGGCGCGGCAGGCCGCGCGCGCGCATCGCATCGAGCAGGTCCTGGGTGATGTCGGTGTTGGACGACAGCGACAGGCGCGTGCCATCCGGTTCCGCGGCCACTTTCTGCACCACCACGTTGGGTTCGCGCGTGGCGATCGCATCGGCCGCCATCGTGTAGTTGAGGCTGGTGTAGGCGCGCTGAGCCTGGCGCGAATGCAGCAGCGCGCCCGACTGCATGTAGAACTCCTCGACCTGCACGTGCGGTGGCAGGGCGTCGGCCTGCAGCGCATCGACATAGGCCAGGCGCGGGAAATCGTCGCCGAAATGGCGCGCCAGGAAGGGCTTGGCGAAGCGTGCCTGCAGGCCGCTGCCGGGCGAGGGCGGGTTCAACGAGAGCGCGGTGTACAACTGCATCGGCCGCGAGGGATCGTCGACCACGCGTGCGTACAGCGCATTGATCAGCCGGTGCGGCTTGCCGATACCCAGTGGCGCGCCGACGCGCAATTCGCCGGGACGCCGTTCGAGGATGCGGCTGGCGGCGGCGTCGAGATCGGTCGTCAGGTCGGTCATGCATCCAGCCCGGGCTTCGTGTCCTGCGGGAACTCTAAGCGGTCGTTCCGTGAAGCGGTAATCCACGCGAGGCCGGGACCGGGCATCTTCGGCATCCCGGGCGGACGCGGGCAGGGGGTTGACAGGGTGAATATTTACGTGCGTAATCATTAAAAATTACGGGCGTAATCGTATGGCCATCAGCGAAGCCGAAGCCGTGGTGATGCAGGTGCTGTGGGAGCGCCACCCGTTGGGTGCGGACGAGGTGGTCGCGGTGCTGGCCGAGCGCAGCGATTGGGCGGAGCCGACGATCAAGACCCTGCTCAATCGACTGCTCAACAAAGGGGCCGTCCGCGCGGCCAAGCAGGGACGCCGCTACCTGTACTCGCCGGTGCTGCAGCAGGCGCAATGGGTAGCGCAGCAGAGCGAAGGCCTGCTCGAACGCCTGTTCGGCGGCCGCGTGACCCCGCTGGTCGCGCACTTCAGCGAGCGAGGCAAGTTGTCGCGCGAGGACATCGCCGAACTCAAGCGCCTGGTCTCGGAGCTGGACGATGAACCCTGATCCGATCATCGCCGCATTGGCGAAGTCCATGCTTGCCGCGAGCGCGGCGGTACTGATGGTATTGCCGCTGCGCTGGCCGGTCCGCCGCGTGTTCGGTGCAGGAGCGGCGTATGCCTTGTGGTGGTGCGTGCCGGCGGCGATGCTCGCCGTGCTGTTGCCGGTGCGGCGCATCGTGGCCGCGGCGGTACGCCCGGAGCTGGCGGTTCCCATCCACGACGCGGCGTTTCCTGCCGGAAGCGCCGGCATCGCCGGCGCATGGGGGCTGTTGGCGCTCTGGCTGTCCGGCGCGCTGCTCGCGGCGGTGGCGCTCGCGCGCCGCCAGCGCCGTTTCGTGCGCGGGCTTGGAGCCTTGCACGCATGGGAAGGAAGCCGGGTGTTCCGCGCCGAACGTGGCGACGGACTGCCGGCGCTGGTGGGATTGCTGCGCCCGCGCATCGTGGTGCCGCACGATTTCGCCGAACGCTACACCGCGGACGAACGGCGGCTGGTGCTTGCGCACGAGTGGGCGCACCTGCGTCGTGGCGACGGCTGGGCCAATGCCGCCGCATCGCTGCTGCTCTGCGTCCATTGGTTCAATCCGCTGCTGCACCTGGCCATGCGTCGCTTCCGCCTCGACCAGGAACTGGCCTGCGATGCGCTCGTGGTCGCAAGCCATCCCACGGCACGCAAGGCCTACGGCAGCGCGCTGCTCAAGACCCAGGTCGCGGGCCCGCTCGCGCCGGTCGCATGCCAGTGGGCGCCCCACCATCCGCTGAAGGAGCGTATCGCCATGTTGAAAAGGAAAACCCCCTCGCGTGCGAACCGGATGTCCGCCCGCGCGCTGGTGCTGGGACTGTGGGTCGCCAGCGGTTACGCGGCGTGGGCACAGCAGCCGGCGCGGGTCGTCGGCCCGCCACCGGGCAACGCGATGGCCGGGCCTGCCTCGAACGAAGCAGGCGCTTCCTCCCGGGGGGCGCCACCGCAGCCGTCCCAGCCGCCCAGGTATCCCGCCGCCGCGCTCAAGCAGGCGCAGAGCGGCAAGGTCATGCTGCTGATCGACATCGACGCGCAGGGCGTGCCGACGAATGTGCGGGTGGAGAGCAGCCAGCCCAAGGGCGTATTCGATGCCGCGGCCATCGAAGCGGCATACAAATGGCGCTTGCGGCCGGAGACCAGGGACGGACAGCCCGTTGCCGGCCGCGTGCGCGTGCCGGTGTCGTTCGACGCCCAGATGCAGCCGGTGGCGGCGCCTGCCGGTCATGCGGGCGACGCATACGCCTGGTACCGGGTGAACTGGGATCCCTCGGGCAAGCAGATATGCGACCTGGTGTTGTCCGAGCCGGGCGGCGGTCCCGATGCGCCGCCGCTGTGCGGCATCCGCAAGGTGGCGAAGAAATGAGCCTGCGGCTGCCGTGGCCGATACTCGCGACATGCTTGCTGGCGGCCTGTGCCGGCCGGCCCGTGCGCGAGGCCGAACAGGCGGTGTACCGGCAGGACGTGGCCATGCAGATGCTGCCGCCGTCGTCCGGCGGGATGGGTACGGGAGCGGCGCAGAGTTATTCGTTGCAGCCGGGCGAACGTTTCCGCATGCCGGAGCCGTTGGTGGATACGGCGCCGGTGCTGCCGGAACCGGTGTTGACTCGCGAGCTGGCCCCGACCCGGATCTGCGCGCGGGTGGCGATCGGCGCGGATGGCGCGGTGATGTTCGCCGACAGCCTCACGGCACGCGAGGCGTGTACCGCCGGTGACGATCCGGCCAATGCGGCCCTGGTCGAGGCGGCCTTGGCCGCGGTGCGCGGCTGGCGGTTCCGTCCGGCGGTGCTATGCCGGTTTGCGGTCGGTGCGCCGCTGCCGGCCGGTGACGGTTGCGACGGCGCGCGGGAGGTCGAGCCGGTGCCGGTGACGCTGCAGTTCGCCTTCACCTTCGCGGTGCACGCGGGGCGCGCCGAGGTGCATCGCGACGGCATGGCACGCTGAAGGCCTTGGGCCCGGGGCAGCAGCCTGCGAGGGAAGCGTCATTCCAATCGATGCACCGTCTCGGCGATGCGCTCCACCTCGTCGATGTGGTGGCTGACGTAGAGCATCGGCAGCCGTACTTCGTCGCGCACGCGCTGCAGGTAGGGGATCAGTTCCTCGCGGCGCGCGCGGTCCAGCGCGGACAGCGGCTCGTCGAACAGCAGCAGCGCCGGCTGCGCGAGCAGGGCACGGCCGATCGCCACCCGCTGCGCCTCGCCGCCGGATAGGTTGCGTGGCCGCCGTGCCAGCAGCGCGCCGATGCCCAGCAGCGCCACCACGTCGTCGAAACGGAAGCTCGCGTCGCGGTTGCCGTGGCGGCCGTAGCGCAGGTTGCCGCGCACGTCCAGGTGCGGGAACAGCCGCGCGTCCTGGAACACGTAGCCGACCCGGCGCCGGTGCGCGGGCAGGTCGATACGCGCGGCGCTGTCGTACAGCACGCGCCCGTCCACCGCGATGCGGCCGCGCTGCGGGCGCACCAGCCCGGCGATCGCGTTGAGCACGCTGGTCTTGCCGGCGCCGGAAGGACCCACCAGCGCCAGCACGCGCGAGTCGCCGCGGATGGCGACGTGCCGCCGGAAGCTGCCGCGCTGCAGTTCGACGTCGATCTCGAGCATCAGTCCTCCCGCCGGGCGGGGTGCCGTCGGACCAGCCATTCGGAAAGCAGCAGCGCGGCCAGCGAGATCGCCAGCGCGACGCAGGCCAGGCGCCAGATCCCGGATTCCATCCCCGGCACCTGCATCAGGCCGTAGATCGCCGCCGACAGCGTCTGGGTCTCGCCGGGGATGTTGGAGACGAAGGTGATGGTCGCGCCGAACTCGCCCAGCGCCTTGGCGAAGGCGAGCACGGTGCCCGCGACCAGTCCCGGCCAGGCCAGCGGCAGGGTGATGGTGAGGAACACGCGCCATGGCGCGGCGCCCAGCGTGGCTGCGGCCTGTTCCAGGCGGCGGTCGGTGGCCTCGATGGACAGCCGGATCGCGCGCACCATCAGCGGGAATCCCATCACCGCGCACGCCAGGGCGGCGCCGGTCCAGCGGAACGCGAACTGGATGCCCAGGTGCTCCAGCAGCCAGCGCCCGACCGGCCCTTGCGTGCCCAGCGTCACCAGCAGCACGTAGCCGGTCACCACCGGCGGCATCACCAGCGGCAGGTGCAGCAAGGCGTCGAACAGCGCCTTGCCGGGAAAACGCTTGCGCGCCAGCAGCCAGCCGCAGGCGATGCCGGCCGGCAGGCTGGCCAGGGCCGCCGCCACCGCCACTTTCAGGCTCAGCGCGATGGCGGTGGCTTCTTCCGGCGTGAACAGGGCCAATCGTCAATCCTGCAGCGAAAAGCCGCGGCGCACGAAGATCGGCTTCGCCGCCGGCGTCGCCAGCCATTGCACGAATGCGCGCGCCGCCGGGTTGCGGGCGTTCTTCAATGGCGCCACCGGGTAGACGATCGGCGCATGCGAACTGGCCGGGAAGGTGGCGACCACGCGCACCTTCGGCTCGGCCTTCGCATCGGAGCCGTAAACGATGCCGAGCGGGGCTTCGCCGCGGGCCACCAGCATCAGCGCCGCGCGCACGCTCTCGCTCTCGGCGAGGCGACCACCCAGCGCATCCCATTGGCCGAGCTTCTGCAGCGCTTCCTTGGCGTACTTGCCGGCCGGCACGCTGGCGGTCTGGCCGACCGCCAGCCGGCCGGAGGCGCCGAGCGCGGCGGCCAGCGACCCGGCCTTGGCCAGATCGACCCTGGCGGTGCTCGCGGCCGGCGCGACCAGCACCAGCGTATTGCCGAGCAGGTTGCGGCGCTGCGTCGCATCGACCTGGCCGCGCTGCTGCAGGTAGTCCATCCATTCCAGGTCGGCGGAGAAGAACACGTCGGCCGGCGCGCCCTGTTCGATCTGGCGGGCGAGCGCGGAACTGGCCGCATACGAGACGCGCACCGGCGTGCCGGTCGCCTGCTGGTAGGCCGCGGCGGCCTCGTCCATCGATTCCTTCAGGCTGGCGGCGGCGAACACCGTCAGCGGGGATTGCGCATGCGCCAGCATCGGCAGCGCGATGGCCAGCATGCACGACAGGCGCTTGGACCAGGACATGGCGTGGGCTCCTCGGTGGGGATTGCCGGGATGATGACAGGGCCGGCCCCGGCGTGCATGTGGATCAATCTCCCAGGGAAGGATGGCGCCCGCCCTGCAGGTTGGCGCGCAGCGCCGGGCGCATCAGGCGCGGTTGCGGCAGCGTGGCGTCGCGTGCGCGGCGCCGCGCGACGAAGGCGGCCTCGTCGCTGCCGTCGTGCACGTGCACGTTGCCGCGGCGTTGTTCGCCGATGCTGGTCTCGCAGGCCACCGCGCGCCCGCCCGGGCCGTAGTCGTGGCAGACGAACACGCGGGTGGCGTCCGGCAGGGCGAACAGGCGCTGGATCGAGCGATACAGCTGGCCGGCATCGCCGCCGGGGAAATCGCAGCGCGCGGTACCGCCGTCGGGCATGAAGATCGAGTCGCCCGGGAACAGCGCATCGCCGATGAGGTAGGCGATGCTGTCCGGCGTGTGCCCGGGTACCGCGATCACGCGCGCCTGCAGCGTGCCCAGCTGGAACGCCTCGCCGTCGGCGAACAGGCGGTCGAACTGCGCGCCGTCGGGCTCGAAGCCGTCCGGCAGCGCATGCTGCGCGGCGAACGTGCGTTGCACGTGGCGGATGCCTGCGCCGATCGCCAGGCGCGCCTGCGGGCGCTGGCGCCGCAACCAATGGCCGGCGGAAAGATGGTCGGCGTGCGCATGCGTCTCCAGCAGCCAGCGCAATTGCCAGCCCCGTGCATCGAGCGCGTCCAGCAAGGCCTGCGCGGACGCGGTCGAAGCCTGGTCGCGCTCGGCGTCGTAGTCCAGTGCAGGATCGACGAGGGCCGCCTCGCCGGTGGCGGGATCGGCGACGAGATAGCTGAAGGTGTTGCTCTCGGCATGGAAGAACGGCAGGACCTCGGGCGACATGGCGGGCTCCGTCAAGGCGCGCCGAGCGCGGCATCGAGGATCGCGGCGAGGCGGTCGCCGGCCAGGAGCAACTGGGTTTCGGCGACCGGCCGCCAGGTCGCCACGTAGCCGTCGGGCAGCACGTGGCGCGCAGGGTACACGCCTGGCGTGACCGCGATGCGGCACGAGGCCCGTGCCCAGTCGGCGGCCGGCGGCGGCAGCGCGGGCCCGTTGCCGGGGGCGGGGCGCGGCAGCGCGAGCAGTCGCGCCAGGTAGGCGTCGTCGTCCACATGGCGGTCGTAGAGCATGCCGCTGTCCCACAGGGCGTGCAGGTTGGTGCCCTTGCCATCGAACTGCAACTGGAAATCGTTGCCGCCTTTGTCGTGCGCGTAGCCGGCGTGCATGGGCTGGTGGATGTCGCCGACGAGATGGACGACGAACTTCAGCGCTTGCCGGCGCACGGCGAGCGGCTGGCTGCGGTCGGCGAGGAGGGCGGTCTGGGTCCTGAGCGCCTCCACCACGCAGTTGCCGTCCGGGCAGTCGCGCGCCGGCTCGTAGGCGCAATCGTGCTCGCCGAGATTGACGTAGTGCCAGGACGCACTGCGCTTGCCCAGATCGGGATCGGATTTGCGCAGCTCGTCGGCCCAGGAGGCGATGCCGGCCAGCGTCGGGTCGGGTTCGCCGGCGAGCAGGCGGGCGACTTCGGCATGCGCCTGCGGCGTCAGCTCGCGGTCGGCGATGCGCGCGACCAGGCGATGGCCCTGGCCGCCCCAGGCGTGCGCCTGCGGCGAGGGGAAGGAAAGCGCCAGGACGGCGCCGAGCGAAACGATGGCTGAGAACATGTTCATCGTTTCGATTCTAAAGGGCGCGGGAAGACCGGCGCGGGAGGAACCGAAGTCCCTCCCATCGCAACGAGCCCATAGCAGGCTCGCACGGGATGTCGAACGTCAGAACCGGAAGACGTAGGACGCGCCATAGACCAGCGGGTCGATCCTGGCGGTGCCCAGGCGCGCGCCGTCGACCTTGACCTGTGTGTCGATGTCGGCCCAGCGCAGGTCCACGCGCAGCGCGCCCTTGCCGGGCAGCGCGAAGTCCAGGCCGGCATGCGCGGCGATGCCCCATGAATCGCCAAGGTCCAGCTTGGCGCCTTGCAGCGCGCCCTTGCCGTCGGTGTCGAAGAACCGGGTGTAGTTCACGCCCAGGCCGAGGAACGGCGTGACCTTGCTGCGGTTGGCGAAGTGGTACTGCAGCGACACGACCGGCGGCAACTGCCTGGTACGGCCGATCTTGCCGAGGCCTTGGATGCCGACCTCGTGCTCGAACGGCAGCGCGCCCAGCACTTCGAGGCCGATGTTGTCGGCGATGAAGTATTCGAACGTGATGGTGGGCTTGGCGTCGCTGTCGACCTTGGCCGGCAGCGCGCCCAGCCCGAGCGCGGAACCGTCGAGGTTGCCGGCGCCGGACCTGGGATCGACCACGCCCATGCCCACGCCGAGCGTCCAGTCGCCCTTGGACTGGGCCATGGCGGGCGCGGCGGCGAGCAGGGCGGCAGCCAGGGAGGCGGCCAACAGGGAGGAAGACTTGCGCATTGAGGTGCTCTCTTGGGGATGAACCAGGGACGGGCACAGCTTTCGGCTTCCTTAACGCCGCCGCCATGATCCTGATCAAGGCGGCGGCCGGGCGGTTTCCGGCCGACGCGGTCCGGACCTTGCCGGGGGCGGCCTGCTAGAATCGAGATCCCTTTCCATCCCGCCGCGACGGTCGCGGCCGCAGGAGCTCGTGAACATGGCTATCAAGGTCGGCATCAATGGTTTCGGTCGCATCGGTCGCAACGTGCTGCGTTCGGCGGTGCAGAACTTCGGCAACGACATCGAGATCGTGGCCATCAACGACCTGCTGGAGCCGGATTACCTGGCCTACATGCTGCAGTACGACTCGGTGCACGGCCGCTTCAAGGGCGAGGTGTCGGTCGAGGGCAGCACGCTGGTCGTCAACGGCAAGAAGATCCGCCTGACCCAGGAGCGCGACCCGGCCAACCTGAAGTGGGACGAGGTCGGCGCCGAGGTGGTGATCGAGTCCACCGGCCTGTTCCTGACCAAGGAGACCGCCGAGAAGCACCTGGCCGCCGGCGCCAAGAAGGTGATCATGTCGGCCCCGTCCAAGGACGACACGCCGATGTTCGTCTATGGCGTGAACCATGAGACCTATGCCGGCGAGGCGATCGTCTCCAACGCCTCGTGCACCACCAACTGCCTGGCGCCGCTGGCCAAGGTCGTCCACGACAAGTGGGGCATCAAGCGCGGCCTGATGACCACCGTGCACGCCGCCACCGCGACCCAGAAGACCGTCGACGGCCCGTCCAACAAGGACTGGCGCGGCGGCCGCGGCATCCTGGAGAACATCATCCCGTCCACGACCGGCGCGGCGAAGGCGGTCGGCAAGGTGATCCCGGCGCTCAACAAGAAGCTGACCGGCGCGAGCTTCCGCGTGCCGACCTCGGACGTGTCGGTGGTCGACCTGACCGTGGAGCTGGAGAAGCCGGCCAGCTACGAGGAAATCTGCGCGGAGATGAAAGCCCAGAGCGAGGGTGCGCTGAAGGGCATCCTCGGCTACACCGAGGACAAGGTGGTCGCCACCGACTTCCGCGGCGATGCGCGCACCTCGATCTTCGACGCCGAGGCCGGCATCGCGCTGGACAGCACCTTCGTCAAGCTGGTGTCGTGGTACGACAACGAGTGGGGCTATTCGAACAAGTGCCTGGAACTGGCCAAGGTCGTGATGGCGAAGTAAGCGCTGCCACCGTCGTTGTACTCCGAAGACCCCGGCCTTGGCCGGGGTCTTCGCGTTCGTGGGGGGACTCCGGTCCCGACGGGCATTGCCGGTGCTGCTTGGGGCCGATACGCCCGTCGCGGGCAAGCCCCGGGAAACCGCATCCCGGCGGCGCTCGCGGTAGCATGGCCGCATACGAGGGAAGGCGCCTGGCGGCGTGGGGTACGTTTGGAAACGATCATCGTGGCGGCGGTATTGGCCGTGCTGGCGGTGCCGGTGCTGTTGCTGGTGGCGCTGGTCTCGATATCGGGCCTGAAACGCCGCGTTTCCGAACTGGAGCGGCAATTGGCCGAACTCCGGCAGGCAGCGCCTCGGCCGGTGTCCGCGCCGGTACCGCCAGCGCCTGTCCCGGTATGGGACGGGCCGGCCCCGGTTTCGCCGCGGCCCGCGGAAGCCGGGTCCGAAGCGGCGGCCGAGTCCCCGGAACCACCCGTCCCCGAACCTGTCGCGCCGCCTCCGCTGCCTTCGCGCCCTGCCATGGACGTACCGCCCAGCGGTCCTGGCTTGCTGGAACGGGCGGCGAGTGCGCTCAAGCGCTGGTTCACCGAAGGCAACGTGCCGGTCAAGGTCGGCATGCTGGTACTGCTGGCCGGCGTGGCGGCGCTGCTCAAGTACGCCGGCGACCAGGGCTGGCTGGCGCTGCCGCTGGAATTGCGCTACGCCGCGATCGCCGCGGCGGCCCTGGGCGGGTTGGTGTTCGGCTGGCGCCAGCGCGAGCGGCGGCGCGGCTTCGCCCTGGCGTTGCAGGGCGGGGCGATCGGCGTGCTGTTGCTGGTGGTGTTCGCGGCGTTCAAGTTGAGCGGCCTGCTGCCCGCGCCGGCCGCGTTCGCGCTGAGCGTGGCGCTGGTGGCCGGCCTGTGCGTGCTGGCGGTGTTGCAGGAATCGCGAACGCTGGCGCTGCTCGGCATCCTGGCCGGTTTCCTCGCGCCGATCTGGCTGTCCACCGGCCAGGGCAGCCACGTCGCGCTGTTCTCGTACTACGCGGTGCTCAACGCCGCGGTGTTCGCGATCGCGTGGTTCCGTTCCTGGCGCGTGCTGAACCTGGTCGGCTTCGGTTTCACCTTCGGCATCGGCACGTTGTGGGGCGTGCTCGCCTACCGGCCGGAACACTTCGCCACCACCGAACCGTTCCTGCTGCTGTTCTTCGCGTTCTACCTGCTGATCCCGGTGCTGCATGCGCGGCGCGGCGACGGGCAGGCCCGGGCGATCGACGGCAGCCTGCTGTTCGGCACGCCGCTGGTGGCGTTCTCGCTGCAGGCCGGGTTGCTGCATGGCGACCGGCTGGCATTGGCGCTGTGCGCGCTTGGCCTGGCGGCGATCCACGCCGCGCTCGCGGCGTGGCTGCTGCGCGGCGGACGCACGCGGTTGCTGGGACAGGGGCATGCGGTACTCGCGGTCGCGTTCGCCACGCTGGCGGTGCCGCTGGCGTTGTCGGCACGCGCGACCGCCAGCGTGTTCGCGCTGGAAGGCGCCGGCTTGCTGTGGCTGGGCCTGCGCCAGCGGCGCCTGTTGCCGCAGGTCGCCGGGCCGTTGCTGCAGCTGGCGGCGGCGGTCGGTTTCCTGTGGGGCGTGGCTGCCGGATCGGACGACCTGCACGCCATCGCCAACCCGACCTTCATGAGCGCGCTGTTGCTCGCGGCCGGCGGTCTTGCGAGCGCGTGGTGCCTGCGCGACCACGCTCGTTCCTCCCTTGCCCTGGTCGCCTATCTGTGGGGACTGGGGTGGTGGACGTGCGCTTGGCTGGCCGACATCGGCCGTTTCGCGCCCGGGCGCGTCGCGCCGGACCTGGTGCTGGCCTGGCTGGCGGCGAGCGCGTGGCTGGCGGCGGAGGCGCACCGCCGGCGGCCGGCCGGCGCACTGGCCTGGACCTCGATGGTCGCGCTGGCGCTGGCCTTGCCGGTAACCGGGTGGCAGACGCTGGCGCATTCGCAGCCCTTCGGCGGTTACGGCGTTTGGGCGTGGCTGGCGTTCGCGCTGCTGGGCGTGCGTACGTTGGCCTGCCTGCGCGACACCCTCGGCGCGGCCCGTGGCGCGGCGCAGTTCGCCTGGCTGTTGCTGTGGCCCGCGGCGCTTTCGTTGGCCGGCGCATGGCTGGCCGATCGCCACGGCCTCGCCGGAGGTTGGCAATGGGCCTTGCTCGGCTGGCCGTGGTTGCTGCTGGCCGCGCTCGCGCTGCTGCGCTGGGCATGGCTGCGCTGGCCGCAGGGTCGGAGTTTCGACGGGCTGCGCGTCGCGTTCGCCTGCGTGGTGTTCGGCGTGATCGCGCTGGGCTGGTTGCTGGCGCTGTCCGCACCGGTGCCGCCGGCGCCCCTGCCGTGGTTGCCGCTGCTCAATCCGGCCGAACTGGCGCAGTTGGCGGCGCTGGTCTTGCTGGCGTATTGGTTGCGCTCGCCGCATGCGCCGGCGGCGTTGCGGGGCCGGCGCGCGTTCGTGCTGGCCGGTGCCGGCCTGGTGCTGGTGACCGTGACGGTATTGCGCAGCGTCCATCACTGGGGCGGCATCGCCTGGAACGGCGCGCTGCTGTCGTCCAGCCTGGCCCAGACCAGCCTCACCGTGGCCTGGAGCATCCTGGGCGTGATCGGCTGGGTGCTCGGTTCGCGGCGCGGCCAACGTGGCGTATGGCTGGCCGGCGCGTTGCTGATGGCGCTGGTGCTGGCCAAGCTGGTGCTGGTCGATCGCCAGCACCTGGGCAACCTGCTCGGCATCGGCTCGTTCATCGCGTACGGCCTGCTGTGCACGGCGGTGGGCTACCTGGCGCCGGCACCGCCGCGCCAGGGCAATCGGGAGGAGGTGGCATGAAGCGCCTGGGATGGTTGTTGCTGGTGCCGCTGGCGGCATGGGCGGACGTGCGCGGCGACTATGTGCGGCAGTGGCCGCTGCAACTCGAAGACCCGGATGCGGGCGCCTATCGGGTGGCCTTGACCGAGCCGGTCTATCGCACGGTCCGCCAGGCGACGCTGGCCGACCTGCAACCCCTGGACATGGCCGGCAATCCGCTGCCGTCGGCGCTGTTGCCGGCGGACGCGCCATCGCAGGCGCCGCGCCTGCGGGCGTTGCCGTTGTTCGCCTTGCCGCCGGTGCCGGCCGGGGGCGGCGAACTGCAGGTGATCGCCGAGCGCGACGCCAGCGGCGCGGTGCGACGGATCGAGACGCGCACGGGGCAGGCCGCGCGCGAGGGCCTGCCGGCCTGGTTGCTCGATGCCAGCGCCTTGCGCGAGCCGTTGCAGGCGATCCGGCTGGACTGGCCCGCCCAGCAGCGGTTGCAGGCCGAGCTGCGCATCGAGGGCAGCGACGATCTGAACACCTGGCACCTGCTCGATCCGCACGCCACGCTGGTGGAACTGGACAACGGCAGCGAACGCCTGCGGCAACGCCGCATCCCGCTCGATACGCGTTCGCGCTACCTGCGCATCACCGCGTTGTCGCCGCAGGCGCCGGCACTGACCGCGGCCGAGGCCGAACTGGCGCCGGAGCACCGGAGCGCGCCGCTGCAATGGCTGACGCTGGGCGGGCGATCGCGCGAGGGCGGGTTCGAGTTCGAGATGGATGGCCGGTTCCCGATATCGCGGGCCGATGTCGCCAGCGACGGCAACGACGCCGTGGAATGGCGGCTGCAGAGCCGCGACGCCCGCGACGGCACCTGGATCACGCGGGCCGGCCCCTGGCTGGCCTACCGGGTGGGGGCTGGCGCAGGCGGACGTTCCGAGCCGCAGGTGCTGGCCACGACGCGCGACCGCTACTGGCGGCTGGTGCCCGCCGCAGGCACGACGGTCTCCACGCCGCCGCGGTTGCGCCTGGGCTGGCAGCCGGAGGCGCTCGTGTTCGTCGCCCGCGGACAGGCGCCGTACGCGCTGGCCGCAGGCAGCACGCGGGCGTTCCGCAGCGATGCGCCGCTGCAGCCCTTGCTCGATGGCTTGCGGCGCGAACGGGGGCCGCAATGGCAGCCGGCACGGGCCGCGGTGGGCGAACCGGCGCGCGAGCTGGCCGGCGATGCCGCGCTGGCGCCGGTCCGCGACTGGAAGACGTGGATCCTGTGGGGACTGCTGGTGCTGGGCGCGCTGGTGGTTGGCGGTTTCGCGCTGAGCCTGTTGCGACGATCCGGGCCGTCCGGGCATTGAGTCCCGCCGGCAGGGCGTCGCGAGTCGCCCGTGCGTTTGCCGCTCGGCCGCCGAGGCCGGACAATAGCGGTCTGTCTCCGCCACGGGAAAACGCATGTCCATCCTCCGCATGACCGACCTCGACCTCGCCGGCAAGCGCGTATTGATCCGGCAGGACCTGAACGTGCCGATCGAGAACGGCCGCATCACCTCCGAGCAGCGCATCCTCGCCTCGGTGCCGACGATCAAGGCGGCGTTGGAGAAGGGCGCGGCGGTGATGGTGACCTCGCACCTGGGCCGCCCGAAGGAAGGCACCTGGACCGAGGAGGACTCGCTGGCGCCGGTGGCCGCGCGGCTGTCCGAACTGCTCAAGACCGAGGTGCCGCTGGTGCGCGACTGGGTGGAGGGCGTGCAGGTCCAACCGGGCCAGGTGGTGCTGCTGGAGAACTGCCGCATGAACGTCGGCGAGGGCAAGGACGACGAGGCGCTGGCGAAGAAGTACGCCGCGCTGTGCGACGTGTTCGTGATGGACGCCTTCGGCACCGCGCATCGCGCCCAGGCCTCCACGCACGGCGTGATCCGCTTCGCGCCGGTGGCGGCCGGCGGCCCGTTGCTGATGGCCGAGCTGGACGCGCTGGCCAAGGCGCTGCAGCACCCGGCCAAGCCGTTGCTGGCGATCGTCGCCGGCAGCAAGGTCTCGACCAAGCTGGAGCTGCTGACCAACCTCGTCGAGAAGGTCGACCAGCTGATCGTCGGCGGCGGCATCGCCAACACCTTCATCGCCGCGGCCGGCTACGGCGTCGGCAAGTCGCTGTGCGAACCGGACCTGATCGACACCGCGAAGAAGATCGTCGCCCAGGCCAAGGCGCGCGGCGCCGACATCCCGCTGCCGACCGACGTGGTGGTGGCCAAGCAGTTCATGCCGGACGCGGAGGCGACGGTGAAGGCGGTCGACGCGGTGGCCGAGGACGACCTGATCCTCGACATCGGCCCGCAGACCGCGGCGGCGTACGCGGCGCTGATCGCCAAGGCCGGCACCGTGGTGTGGAACGGCCCGGTCGGCGTGTTCGAGTTCGAGGCGTTCGGCAAGGGCACCGAGACGCTGGCGAAGGCGATCGCCGAATCGCCGGCGTTCTCCATCGCCGGCGGCGGCGACACGCTGGCGGCGGTGGACAAGTACGGCATCGCCGACCGGGTGAGCTACATCTCCACCGGCGGCGGCGCGTTCCTGGAGTTCCTGGAAGGCAAGACCCTGCCGGCCGTCGCGGCGCTGGAAGCGCGCGGCTGACGCCGCTTTGGCGTCTCCGTTGGATTCGGCCCCTCTCCCGGTGGAGAGGGGTGAGGTACGGACGAAGCTTCGCGCACTTGAGTTGCTCAAGCCCCATGCCCGGATCGTTTTCCTATCGGGCGCGTGGCGGCGCGTCCATCGTTGCTCCACTGCAAGTTCCGTGCGGCGCGACTCCGCCCGTACCCCCATCCGGCGCTTCGCGCCACCTTCTCCCGCCGGGAGAAGGGAACAGCCTGGATCTCGTTCCCCATGCAAACCCTCTTCTTCGACCTCGACGGCACCTTGATCGATTCCGAGCCCGGGATCATCGGCGGGCTCGTCCATACCTTCGGCGAGCTGGGCCATGCCCTGCCGTCCATGCAGCAGCTGCGCAGCTGGATCGGTCCGCCGCTGCGCGACAGCTTCCACCAGCATTTCGCCGGCGACGCGGCGCTGGTGGGGCAGGCGCTGGCGCTGTATCGCGACCGCTACGACAGCGTCGGCTGGACCGAGCACAGCGTGTTCGACGGCATCCCCGAAACCATCGCGGCGCTGCGCGCGGCGGGCCATCGCATGGCGGTGGTCACCTCGAAGAACGAGCGTTTCGCCCGTCGCATCGTCGAGCACCTGCCGTTCGGCGACTGCTTCGAGGACGTGATCGGTACCAGCGACGACGGCAGCCGCCGCTTCAAGGTGGACCTGATCGCCGAGGCGCTGCGCCGGTTGTCGCTGCAGCCGGCGCAGTGCGTGATGATCGGCGACCGCCGGATGGACATCGAAGGCGCGAACGCGCACGGCATGCGCAGCATCGGCGTGCTGTGGGGCTTCGGCGACGAGGCCGAGCTGCGCACGGCCGGTGCCGGGGCGCTCGCGACCGTTCCGTCCGAGCTGCGCGCACTGGTGGCATAGAGGGCGCCTGCGGCAGGCCGGCGTGCCGGGGCGGGCGCTTCGCCATCGGCGCCAGCGCGGGTGTCGCGCGATGTCTCCATGCGGTCCCGCATGGCATGCAAGACATGCCGCATTCGCGTCGGGGCTATTCCGCAATGCCATCCTGCAAAGCGTGCAGCTGTGCTACTTTTCCGGACTTTTCCGGGGGAGCCCACACCGCCATGATCGAACGCCAGCGCCGCACCAGAATTCTCGCCACCCTCGGCCCGGCCACCGATCCCCCGGGCGTGCTCGAGGAGCTGTTCCGCGCCGGTGTCAACGTGGTGCGCCTGAACTTCAGCCACGGCGATCCGTCCGGGCAGGCCAAGCGTGCCGCGGAAGTCCGCGCCGCCGCCGCGCGCGTCGGCGCCGAGGTCGGCATCCTGGCCGACCTGCCGGGCCCCAAGATCCGCATCGAGCGCTTCGCCGAAGGCAAGGTCGTGCTGAAGGCGGGCGACCGCTTCGACCTGGTCGCCGACGCCAACGCCGCTCCCGGCGACGCCACCCAGGTCGGCGTGAGCTACCTGGGCCTGCCGAAGGACGTCGGCCCCGGCGACGTGCTGCTGCTCGACGACGGGCTGATGCAGCTGCGCGTGGTCGAGGTACAGGGCGAGCGCATCGTCACCACGGTGCTCAACGACGGCGTGCTGTCCGATCGCAAGGGCCTGAACAAGCAGGGCGGCGGCCTGTCGCTGGGCGCGCTGACCGAGCGCGACAAGGAGCTGATCGGCATCGTCGCCAAGATCGGCGTGGACTTCATCGCGGTGTCGTTCTGCCGCAACGCCGACGACATGAACGAGGCGCGCCGCATCGCCCAGTCGCACGGCAGCGATGCCTGGCTGGTGTCGAAGATCGAGCGCACCGAGGCGATCGAGAACCTCAGCGAGATCGTCGAGGCCTCCGACGTGGTGATGGTCGCGCGCGGCGACCTCGGCGTGGAGATCGGCGACGCCGAGCTGCCGGGCCTGCAGAAGAAGATCATCAAGGAGTCGCTGGCGCGCAACAAGATCGTCATCACCGCGACCCAGATGCTGCAGTCGATGGTGGAGAGCCCGATCCCGACCCGCGCCGAGGTGCTCGACGTGGCCAACGCGGTGATCGACGGCACCGACGCGGTGATGTTGTCGGCCGAGTCCGCCGCCGGCGCCTATCCGGTCAAGGCGGTGGAGGCGCTGGCGCGCATCTGCCTGGGCGCCGAGCGCCAGTTCGAGATGGACACCGACTTCGAGGCCGCCCAGCGCAACCTGGAGCGTGCCGACCAGGCGATCGCGATGGCGACGATGTTCCTGTCCGAGCACATCAACCTGGGCGGCGTGGTCGCGCTGACCGAGAACGGCGGCACCCCGCGCTTCCTGTCGCGGTTCCGCTCCAACGTGCCGATCTACGCGTTCACCCGCCACGACGGTGCGCGCCGGCGCATGGCGCTGATGCGCGGCGTGTTCCCGATCAGCTTCGACAGCCGTGGCCTGACCCCGCGCGAGGCCGCGCGCGCGGCGATCCGCCTGCTGGTCGACGGCGGCCGCATGGGGCCGGGCGACCGCGTGGTGTTCACCAGCGGCGAGCACATGGAAACCCACGGCGCGACCAATACCCTGCGCCTGCTCGAGGTCGGCCCGGACGGCCGCGCCAGCGGCCTCGGCGAGCTGTAATCCGAGGCGGGGCCATCCGCGGGAGCGGCTCGTGGAGCGGCTCCTGCGGAAGCCTGCCTATCCTTGTGCGGTGATTGTGGGTGCAGACAGCGCAGCCGCTCACATATCCAATTGAGCTGTAATCGTTTGCACGCCATTCCATGACGGAATGTGTACGTTCCGCCCGGCTATAATTGCGGTCTCCCCCGCTGCTGCCACAGGAACTACATGAGCATCGAACAGCTTGCCGAAACCGCACAGGCCATGGTCGCCCCTGGCAAGGGCATCATCGCCATCGACGAGTCCACCAGCACCATCGCCAAGCGCTTCGCCGGGGTGGGCATCGAGAACATCGAGGAGAACCGCCGCGCCTACCGCGAGCTGCTGCTGACCACGCCGAAGCTGAGCGACTACATCTCCGGCGCGATCCTGTTCGACGAAACCATCCGCCAGTCCACCAAGGACGGCGTGCCGTTCCCGAAGTACATGGCCGAGCACGGCATCATCCCGGGCATCAAGGTCGACAAGGGCGCCCATCCGCTGGCCGGCTGCCCGGGCGAATTGGTGACCGAGGGCCTGGACGGCCTGCGCGCGCGCCTGGAGGAGTACTACAAGCTCGGCGCGCGTTTCGCCAAGTGGCGCGCGGTGATCAACATCGGCGAGGACATCCCGTCGGGCACCTGCATCGAGGCCAACGCCCATGCGCTGGCGCGCTACGCCGCGCTGTGCCAGGAGCAGGGCCTGGTGCCGATGGTGGAGCCCGAGGTGATCATGGACGGCGACCACGACATCGAGACCTGCTACGAGGTCACCGAGGCCACGCTGCGTTCGCTGTTCGGCGCGCTGTACGAGCAGAACGTCGTGCTCGAGGGCACCATCCTGAAGGCCTCGATGGTGATCTCCGGCAAGGACTGCCCCGAGCAGGCCGGCGTCGAGGAAGTGGCCGAGTCCACCGTGATGTGCCTGAAGTCGACCGTGCCGGCGATCCTGCCGGGCATCGTGTTCCTGTCCGGCGGCCAGACCGACGAGCAGTCCACCGCGCACCTCAACGCGATGAACAAGCTCGGCAACCTGCCGTGGCCGCTGAGCTTCTCCTACGGCCGCGCGATGCAGCAGGCCGCGCTGAAGCTGTGGTCGCAGGACATGAAGGGCAACTTCGCCAAGGCCCAGCAGATCGTCTACGAACGCGCCAAGGAGAACGGCCTGGCTGCCCAGGGGCAGTGGAAGGGCTGATCCAGCAAGAACAGGAACGCCGGCGCAAGCCGGCGTTCTCGCATGTGTCCCGCGCTGGCGGGAATCTCGTGGAGGGCCCCTCGCAGAACGGCGCTCGACGGGGACATCGCCCCGCGTGGCGACGCGGCGGGTGCCACGGCTCACTGACCCGCGGGGCGGACTGAAGCCCCTTCCATACACAACGGAAAGCCGCGGCCTCAGGCCGCGTTGCTCTCGCGCTGCGCCATCAGCACGGCCTGTTGCAATGCCTTGGCGGTGGCCTCGTTGTAGGCGACCAGCAGGATGCGCTTCGGCACCGCGTGCGACTTCTGCCAGGCCAACGTTTCGGTGGCGGCGATCCTGGCCGCCTGGTGCAGCGGATAGCCGAACACGCCGCAACTGATCGCGGGAAAGGCGATCGAATGCAGGCCCATCTGTCCGGCCAGCTTCAGCGACTGCCAGTAGCAATTGGCCAGCAACGCGGGCTCGTCGTGGTGGCCGTCGCGCCACACCGGCCCGACCGTGTGCAGGACATGGCGCGCCTTGAGCCGGTGCCCGCCGGTCGCGCGCACCTCGCCGGTGGGGCAACGCACGCCCGGCCGGAGTTCCGGCAACTGGCGGCATTCCTCCAGCAGGCCCGGGCCGGCCGCGCGATGGATCGCGCCGTCCACGCCGCCGCCGCCGAGCAGGGACTCGTTGGCGGCGTTGACGATGGCGTCCACGTCCAGGTCGGTGATGTCGCCCTGCCAGACTTCGATGTTCATGCGGCGATCTTCATGCGATGAGGATGAGCGAACCGTGAGCGGAAGCCGGCCAGCATGAGCCGAAGCTGTCTCCCGGAGTGAGACGCCGGGAGAGGCGAGCGGGGGAACTTGCATGGGTCGCGGTGGTCCGTCGTCCTGGGCCCCGGCGCCGCTGCCGCCCAGGCCGCTTCGTTCACAAGGACCGAGACCGATGAAGCACCGCACCGTTTTCCTTCGCCCTGCCGCCATGGCCCTGTTGCTGTCGTGCGCTTTCCCGGCCGCGCATGCCGGCGAGCGAGCCGACGCATCCTACGCGGCGGCGCTGCTGGAGCTGGGCAGGACCGACCAGGACGCCCGCGAGGCATGGCGGGCGCGCCATACCCCGGCCGAACTGCAGCGGGATCCCGCGCTCGCCAGGCAGGCCGCGCAGGAGCTTGCGCAGGTGCAGCGGCGGAACGAACAGGCCCTGCGCACGCTGGTCGAACGACAGGGTTTCCCGGACCGGGACACGGTCGGGGCCGAGGCGGCCGGGGCGGCGTTCCTGGTCGCCCAGCATTCGACCGATCGCGCCTACCGCGCCTGGTTCCTCGAAGGGATGCAGGCCGCGGTGGACGCGGGACGCTACGACCGGGCCGACTGGGCGATGTTCGTGGACCGCGACCTCGTCCTGGCAGGACAGCCGCAGCGTTTCGGCACCCAGCGCCGGGCCGACGGGACGCTGTTCCCGGTCGAGGCGCCGGAAGCGCTGGCCGGACGCCGCGCGGAAGTTGGCCTGCCGCCGCTCGAACGATGACCCATGCGCAGACGCCGCCCGAGGGCGGCGTCTGGCGGGGCGGGACGTTGCGGCGCGTTCAGGGCAGGCCGGCCAGCCACTCGTCGTCGCTGCCCTCGTTGATGTCGGCGAACAGCGGGGTGGAGAAGTAGCGCTCGCCGGTGTCGGGCAGCACGGCCAGCAGCACCGAGCCCTCCGGCGCCTTTTCCGCCACTTCCAGCGCGGTGGCGACGGTCGCGCCGGCGGAGATGCCGACGAAGATGCCTTCCTCGGCGGCGAGCCGGCGCGAGGTCTCGATCGCACGCTCGTCGCTGATGCTGTACAGCTCGTCGTAGACCTCGCGATCGAGCACGTCCGGCACGAAGTCCGGGGTCCAGCCCTGGATCTTGTGGGGTTTCCATTCGTCGCCCTTCAGCAGCGCGGCGCCGGCCGGTTCGGTGGCGACGATCTTCACCTCGGGGCGGGCGACCTTGAGCACCTGGCCGACGCCGGTGAGGGTGCCGCCGGTGCCCCAGCCGGTGACGAAGTAGTCCAGGCGCTGGCCGGCGAAGTCGCGCAGGATTTCTGGCGCGGTGGTGTTGCGGTGGTACGCCGGGTTGGCGGGATTCGCGAACTGGCTGGCGAGGAACCAGCCATGCTTCTCGGCCAGTTCCCTGGCCTTGCGGACCATGCCGCTGCCGCGTTCGGCGGCCGGGGTCAGGATCACCTTGGCGCCGTAGGCGCGCATCAGCTTGCGGCGTTCGATCGAGAACGTCTCCACCATCGTGGCGACGAACTTGTAGCCGCGCGCGGCGGCGACCATCGCCAGCGCCACGCCGGTGTTGCCCGAGGTGGCCTCGACGATGGTGTCGCCGGGCTTGAGCAGGCCGCGCTGCTCGGCGTCGAGGATGATCGCCAGGGCCAGGCGGTCCTTGACCGAGCCGCCGGGGTTGAACGACTCGACCTTGGCGTAGAGGGTCTTGCCCGTGGGCGCGATGCGGTTGAGCTTGACCACCGGAGTGCGGCCGATGGTGTCGAGGATGCTGTCGTAGATGGGCATGCGAGGGTCTCCGTGGACAGGTCAGGCGGCGTTCGCCAGCGTGGGCGAGGCGGGCTTTGCGGAAGGTGAGGACGAGGCGGCGAGCGGGGCAGGGCCGAACCAGTGCAGGCGGCCGGCCAGCGCGGCGACTTCGCCGACCACCAGCAGGGCGGGCGAGCGCACCGCGTGCAGGCGTGCGGTGCCGGGCAGGTCGGCGAGCGTGCCGGTGACGACGCGCTGCTCGGGCCGCGAGCCGTTCTCGACGATCGCGAACGGCGTGGCGGCGCTGCGGCCGGCCTGCAGCAGGCGCTGCTGGATCGTGTCCAGCCCGGCCACGCCCATGTAGAACGCCAGGGTCTGCCGGTCCTGGCCCAGCGCCTGCCAATCCAACGTGTCCAGCGAGTCCTTGCAGTGCGCGGTGACCAGGCGCAGCGATTGCGCGTGGTTGCGGTGGGTGAGCGGGATCCCGGCGTAGGCGCCGCAGGCCAGCGCGGCGGTGATGCCGGGCACGACCTCGAAGGCGATGTCGTGGTCGCGCAGGAATTCCAGTTCCTCGCCGCCGCGGCCGAACACGAACGGGTCGCCGCCCTTGAGCCGCACCACGCGCCGGCCGCGCTTGGCGTGTTCGAGCATCAGTGCGTGGATGTGTTCCTGGCGGGTGCTGTGGCCCTGCGCCGACTTGCCGACCTCGATGCGCTCGGCGCCGGGCCGGGCCAGGCGCAGTACCGCCTCGCTGACCAGCCGGTCGTGCAGGATCACGTCGGCCTCGCCGAGCGCGCGCAACGCATTGAGCGTAAGCAGCCCGGGATCGCCGGGGCCGGCGCCGACCAGCGTCACCGAACCGGGACGGGCGCGACGCGACGGGGCGGCGGCCGGGGTATTCGTGCTCCTTTCGACCAGCAGCCGGCGCGGCTCGGCGGCGGCGGCGACCGCGCCGGCGAGCCGGGCATCGGCATCGGCGAGGACCACCAGCCAGACCGGCTCGTCCAGCCATGCTTCGTCGAACTCGCCGGCCAGCCAGCGTACGCGACCGGCCTCGGCCCAGCGCCCCAGCGCCGGGGTGAGCGCCGGCGCGCCGACCAGCGGACGCGCGCCCGCCTGCAACAGCGCCTCGGTCCGGCGCTCGGCCACTGCGCCGCCGCCGACTACCAGCACCGGGCGATCACGCAGGTCGGCGAACAGGGGGAACGGGGCGGCGGTCACAGGGGCGAATGGCGGGAAGGGAAGGCCGTGACCGTAAACCCCGCTTATAGCCGTCGGAAATGACTTCATGAATGCAGTAAATAGCTTTCGGTTATAAGCTGCGCGAGCGAACTCCACTACAGTCTCTGGAGCGAATTCCCCACAAGAACCCGGCATATCCACGTACCGGGTCCTGGTGCGACTCCCTCACGAAGCACGGCACGTCCGCGTGCCGGTCTCTGGACTCCGAACCACGCCGATGACGCTGACCCAACTTCGCTACCTGGTGGCCATCGCCGATGCCGAGCTGAACATCACGCTCGCCGCCGCGCGCGTGCATGCCACCCAGCCCGGCCTGTCCAAGCAACTCAAGCAGCTCGAGGACGAGCTGGGCTTCCTGCTGTTCGTGCGCAAGGGGCGCAGCCTGGAGTCGGTGACCCCGGCCGGCGTGGAGGTGATCGAGCGTGCCCGCGCGGTGCTGGCCGAGGCCAACAACATCCGCACCTACGCCGCCAACCAGCGGCGCGAGGCGCAGGGCCAGCTGACCCTGACCACCACCCATACCCAGGCGCGCTTCGTGCTGCCGCCGGCGGTGGCGCAGATCAAGCACGCCTATCCGCAGGTCAGCGTGCACCTGCAGCAGGCGGCCGAGAGCGATGCGCTGGACCTGCTCAGCCAGGGCGACGCCGACATCGCGGTGGTCAGCACCGCCGGCGGCGAGCCGAGCGCCGGCGTCGCGGTACCGCTGTACCGTTGGCGGCGACTGGTGATCGTGCCGCGCGGGCACGCGCTGGACCGCAAGTCCGCGCCGGACATGCAGGCGCTGGCGGAGCAGCCGTTGATCAGCTACGAATCCTCGACGCGGCCGGGCTCGTCCCTGCAGCGCGCCTTCGCCCAGGTCGGGCTGGAGCCGCGGCTGGCGCTGACCGCGCTCGATGCCGACCTGATCAAGACCTACGTGCGCGCCGGGCTGGGGGTCGGCCTGGTCGCCGAGATGGCGATCACCGCCAACGACACCGACCTGCGCGCGTGGGCGGCACCGGCGCCGATCGCCGAGTGCATCGCGTGGGCGGTGCTGCCGCGCGATCGCGTGCTGCGCGACTACGCGCTGGAACTGGTGCACGTGCTGGCGCCGCAGATCGACAAGCGCGACCTGCGGCGGGTGCTCGACGGCAACCAGGAAGCGAACTGGCCGGAGCCGCCGAGCTGGGAATCGCTGACCCAGACGATCACCAGCTAGTCGCGGGTTCCGCGCGGCGGCGCCGGGATTCGTGCCCGGAACCGGGAGGGAATCCGATCCGCGCCGCGGAAGCGCCGATGCGCCAGGGGCCCAGCAAAGCCTTGTGGGAGGGACTTCGGTCCTGAGGGGCATTGCCGAGGTATTGCACTATGCGGGATGACCCCTTCGACGCAAGGGTCGTGAAGCACGCCCACGACCGCCGGGAACCTGCGACCGTTCGTCGCATCGGACGCACGGACCGGATGGCTATCATGCCGGGATGATCCGCTCCCGGCCGTTCCTCGCCGCCATGCACCGGCTCGCGTTCGTCGCGACGCTGCTGATGGTGTGCGCGCCGCTGGTGAGCCGATGGCTGCAAGCGGCGCCTCCCGATCCGCAGGCGCTGTGCACCACCGAGGGCTTGCGGGTGGCCGCGCTCGCGTCGCCCGCGATGGCCGGCGCGCATGCCGGCCACGCGATGGCAACGGCCGCCGGCGAGGCGCACGGCGGCGGGCATGCGCCGGACGACGGGTCCGGCCATGCCGGACATGGCTTTGCCTGCGATTACTGCGTACTCGCCGCGCGGTTGTTGCCGTGGCTCGCGGTGGCCCTGCTGGTGCTGCCGCTGCTGCGTGCGATGGCGCCCGGGTTGCGCTTCGCCGCGATCGCCCCTGCTTCGACGTACTGGCCGGCGGCGGTGCCGCGCGGTCCTCCGCTGCACGCCTGACGACACGCCTGCATTTTCCGCGCGGTGCCCGCAGGGCGCCGTGCGCATCCGCGTTCTTCCGGAGTGCATCGCAATGATTGCCCGTTTCCAAGCGCCAGCGCCGGTGGCGTTGTCCTGTTGCATCCTGCTTTCCCTGGGTTCGCCGCCGGCGCGTGCGGCCGACCCGGCCAAGACCCTCGATACGCTGGTGGTCACCCACAGCGCGCCGTCCACGCCGTTGACCTGGACCACCGACCCGAAGCTGCCGCGCCAGCCGGTGCCGGCCAGCGATGGCGCCGACTACCTGAAGACCGTCCCCGGCTTCGCGATCGTCCGCAACGGCGGCACCAACGGCGATCCGGTGCTGCGCGGCATGTTCGGCTCGCGGCTCAACGTGCTCAGCAACGACGGCAGTCTCGTCGGTGCCTGCCCGGCGCGCATGGACAACCCGTTGTCCTACATCGCGCCGGAAACCTACGACCGGCTGACCATCGTCAAGGGGCCGCAGACCGTGCGTTGGGGCCCGGGTGCCTCGGCGGGAACGGTGCGCTTCGAACGCGATGCGCCGCATTTCGAAACCGCCGCGCTGGAAGGCAACGCCAGTGCGCTGGCCGGCTCGCGCGACCGCAACGACCAGGCACTCGGGGCGACCGCCGGCGGCCCGCTCGGTTACGTGCGCCTGGACGGGAACCGTTCCGAGTCCGACGACTACACCGATGGACGCGGCGATGTGGTGCCGTCGCGCTGGCGCAAGTGGAACAGCGACGTCACCGTGGGATGGACGCCCGATGCCGATACGGTGCTGGAACTGTCGGCCGGCACCGGCGATGCGCTGGCACGCTATGCCGGGCGCGGCATGGACGGGGCCCGGTTCCGCCGGACCAGCTACGGCGCGCGCTTCGAGAAACGGCACTTGTCGGAAACCTGGCAATCGCTGTCGGCCAACGCCTACTACAACGAGGCCGACCACGTGATGGACAACTACACGCTGCGCAGGCCCAACCCGGATTCGTCGATGCCGATGGCGATGGCCGCGAACGTGGATCGCCGCACGACCGGAGGACGCGTCGCGTCCGAGTGGCGCTGGGGCGATGTCGAGCTGGTCGCCGGTATCGACGTCCAGGACAGCCGCCATCGCGACCGCAGCGCGATGGGGCGCGGCGCCTACCGGGCGATGCCCTGGCGCGTGGACGCGCGCCTGGCCAACCTGGGGGCGTTCTCGGAGATCACCTTCGGCGCCGGTACCGCCGCGCGCTGGGTGGCGGGTTTGCGCGTCGACCGCGCGGAGGCGAGGGACGAGCGCGCCACCATCGGCATGATGGCGATGCCCAATCCCACCGCCGGGCAGGCCCGCAAGGAGCACCTGGGCAGCGGCTTCCTGCGCCGCGAAGGAGATCTTGGCGGTGGCATCGGCTGGTATGCCGGGTTGGGCCACAGCGAACGCATGCCGGATTACTGGGAGCTGTTCTCCGCGGACCGCGGCCCGGACGGGGCGGCCAATGCCTTCGCCGGCGTGCGGCCGGAAAGGACCACCCAGCTCGATCTCGGCCTGCAGTATCGCGGCGAGCGCGTGGATGCCTGGGTCTCCGCCTATGCCGGCCGCATCGACGACTACATCCTGTTCGCCTACGCCGCGGGCGGGATGATGGGGACGAGCAGCGCCGCGCGTAACGTCGATGCGCGCATCGCCGGGGCCGAAGCGGGACTGGACTGGCGCCTGCGGGGCGGCTGGAAGCTTGGCGGGACGCTCGCCCATGCCTGGGGCGAGAACCGCAGCGACGGTTCCGCCTTGCCGCAGATGCCGCCGCTGGAGTCGCGCTTCAGCGCGGACTGGCAGGGCCGGCGCTGGTCGGCCGGCCTGTTGTTGCGTGCGGTGGCGCGCCAGGGCCGGGTGGCGGTGGGCGAAGGCAACGTGGTCGGGCAGGATCTCGGCGAGAGCGCCGGCTTCGCCACGCTTGCGCTCAATGCCGGCTACCGGATCAGCGACGCGATGCGCGTGACCGCCGGCGTGGACAACCTCCTCGACCGCGATTACAGCGAGCACCTGAACCTGGCCGGCAGCGCGGACTTCGGCTATCCGGCCGATCCGGTGCGCATCCACGAACCCGGGCGCAACGCCTGGCTGAAGCTCGACTACACCTTCTGATCCCGTCCGCGGCGCGCCGGCCTTGCGCCGCCGCGGACGGGAGGAGTCTTTCGCATGAACCGCCATGTCCATCCCGCTCCAATACCGTTGGCCGGTGCCGTGCTGTGCGTGCTCGCCTGCACCGCGCATGCCGCCCCGCAGGACGATTCCGTGCTCACCCTGGGCACGGTGCGCGCCGAGGCCCGCGCCGCGGGCGAGCGCAGCTTGCCGGTGGGGCGGGTGTTCTCCTCGGTCGACGTGCTCGGCGCCGACCTGGTGCAGGACCAGCGCGTCGACTACAGCTGGGAACTGTTCGCGCGCGCGCCTGGCGTGCAGGTGACCCAGTTCAAGATGGGGACCGACGCCGGCCGCATCTCCTTCCGCGGCTTCAACGGCGAGGGCCGCATCAATGCGGTCAAGCTACTGATCGACGGCGTGCCGTCCAACGACAACGCCGGCGGGATGCCGTACCTGGACGCGGTGTTCCCGCTCGACATCGCCGCGATCGAGATCGTGCGCGGCACCAACGATCCGCGCTACGGGCTCAACGCCATCGCCGGCGACGTCAACGTCGTCACCCGCAGCGGCGGCGACGAGGGCGCGCTGAGCGTCACCGCCGGCAGCTTCGGCACGCGCGACGTGCAGCTCGCCAAGGGCTTCGAGCAGGGGCCGTGGAGCCAGGACTATTTCGCCGGCTGGCGCGATTCGGACGGGTATCGCGAGCATGCGCGGGCGATCAAGCGCACCTTCGCCGGCAAGTGGTTCTATGCCGATCCCGAGGATCGCTGGCGTGCCGGGCTCAGTACCCGCTATTTCCACAACGATGCGCAGGAATCCGGCTACCTGGCCTATGCCGACGCGGTGGCACGCCCGCGCAGCTCGCCGGCGTATTCCGACCAGGATCGCAGCGAGCGCCAGACCGTGCAGACCGCGCTGCACCTGGATGGCCGCATCGGGGCCGACTGGAACTGGAACGCCAAGGCCTACGTCAACCGCTACACCAACGACCGGGTGGTGAAGTTCACCGCCGCCGGCGCGCGGCAGGAGCGCTACAACGACGAGACCCACCGCGGCCTGCTCGCCAACGCGACCTGGACGCCGCAGGTGGCATGGGCGCGCGAGTTCGCGCTGGAGGGCGGCGTGGACGCGCAGTGGCAGGACAACGTCGCGCGCCGCTTCGGCATCGTCGACGGCGCGCGCGGCACGGTGCTGCGCGACTGGGCCCACGCGCTGGACACGCGCGGCGCCTACGTGCAGGCGGTGATCCGCCCGGGCGAGCGGCTCAAGCTGGTGCCGGCCTATCGCATCGACCGCGTCCACGGCGATTTCGACGACGTCGCCAACGGCGCACGCTATCCGGTCTACGGCTACGGCACGATCCGGCAGCCGAAGTTCAGCGCCGCCTACCGCCTGGGTGAGACCTCCACCGCCTATGCCAACTGGGGCCGCAGCTTCCAGATCGGCACCGGCAACGGCGCCTACCGCACCGGGGCCAACGACCTGGCGCCATCGATCAACACCGGGTGGGAAGCCGGCCTGAAGTTCCGGCCGGGGCCCTGGGCGGACGCACGGCTGGCCTATTGGGAGCAGCGTGCATCGGGCGAGGTCGCCACGGTGCTCGGGGTGAACGGCAGCGTCGCGGTCGGCGACGTGGCCAACGTCGGCAAGACGCTGCGCAGGGGCTGGGATGCGCAGTTCAACCTGCAGCCGGGCGAGCGCTGGCGCGCGTGGCTGGCGTATTCGCGGCAGAAGGCCACGATCGTGGCGCCGGACCCGGGCGCGCCCGACACGCGCGGCAAGGAGATCGAGAACGTGCCCCGCTGGTTGGCGAACGCGGGCGTGGAATGGCAGGCCGGCGCCCGGCTCAAGCTCAGCGCCTGGGGCAACGGCCAGGGCGATTACTACGTCGAGCGCACCAATACGCTCGGCCGCTACGGTGGCTACGTGCTCGGCAACCTCGGCGCGACCTGGACGCCGGATGCGCGCAATGCGTTCTCGCTGCAGCTGAAGAACGTGACCGACCGCTTCTACGCCTACGCCTGGTACGACAGCGGGTCGTCCGGCTATTCCCCGGGCGATGGCCGTGCGTTCTACGTGAACTGGACGAGGCGCCTGTGAGCCGGTCGCGCGAAGGCGAGGCGGCGCCCTGGCGCTTCTACCGTGCGGTCTGGCGCTGGCATTTCTATGCCGGCCTGCTGGTGCTGCCGTTCCTGGCCTGGCTTGCGTTGACCGGCGCGGCGTTCCTGTACCAGAAGCCGATCGACCGGTTCTTCCACCACGATCTGAAAGTGGTGGCGCCGGCGGACGGGCCGCGGCAGCCTGCCCGGGCGCAGTTGGAAGCGGCGTTGCGCAGGCAGGCCGGGCAGGTCTTCCGCTACGTCGCGCCCGAGCGGGCGGATGCCAGCGCCGAGGTCGGCATCGTCGCGCCGGACGGGAGCCGGCAGGTGGTCTATGTCGATCCGTACCGGGCGCGCGTGCTCGGCACCTTGCCCGAGCACGGCACGGTGGCCTGGACGATCCGGCGCCTGCACAGCCTGGACCTGCTCGGCGTGCAGGCCAACGCGATGATCGAGGTCGCGGCGGGATGGGCGATCCTGCTGGTGCTGACCGGCTTCTACCTGTGGTGGGCCTCGGCGCGAGCCCCTCGCAAGCGCCCGCACGGCTCCGCGCGGGGATTCGGGTTCGCGCCGCGTGGGCGGCCGCGGCAGCGGCTGTTCTGGCGTGACCTGCACGCGACGCTGGGCGTGTCCGTCGGCGGCGTGTTGCTGTTCCTGGCGCTGACCGGGCTGCCGTGGTCGTGGCTGTGGGGCGCCAAGGTCAACGCGTGGCTCAACGGCCATGACTACGGCTATCCCGCCGGGCTGCGCGTGCAGGTGCCGATGTCCGACCAGCGCCTGGCCGACGCGACGGTACCGGCGTGGTCGTTGCGGCAGGCGCGGCTACCGCGTTCCGAACCGCATGCCGGGCACGAGCCGGCGGCACATGCGGCGCATGCCATGGCCGCCGGCGCGGGCGACTACGCGCCGCAGCCCGGCGCGATCGGCCTGGACGCGGCGCTCGCGCGCTTCGATGCGCTGGATGTCGCGCCGGGCTATGCGGTGTCGTTGCCGCGCGGCGCGGAAGGGGTCTATACCGCTTCGGTCTACCCGGCCGACCTGGCGCGCCAGCGCGTGGTCCATCTCGACCAGTACAGCGGCCGGGTGCTGCTGGACATGCGCTATGCCGACTACGGCGCGCTGGCGCGCGCGGCGGAGTGGGGCATCAACGTGCATCTCGGCCAGCAGTACGGGGTCGCCAACCAGCTCGTGCTGCTGGTGGCGTGCCTGGGCATCGTCGTGTTGTGCGCCAGCGCCGTGGCGATGTGGTGGAAGCGCCGGCCGGCAGGGCGGCTCGGCGTGCCGCCGGCACCGGTGGACCCGCGCACCTTGCGCGTGGTGACCGCGCTGCTGGCGATCGGCGGCGTGCTGTTCCCGCTGACCGGGCTGTCGATGCTGGTGGTGCTGGGATTGGACCGTTTGTGGCCGGGACGGCACCGCTGATCGTCGGCCGCTGAGCAGGCCGGAACAATCATTGTGGGAGCGACTTCAGTCGCGACGGGCTTTACCGGTAAGGCCCGCCGCGACTGAAGTCGCTCCCACAGTGCGTGGTGGGGCGCGTACTGGTGATGGGGGGCTGCTCCGATGACAGAGGTGCCGCTGCCGGCGGCGCTGGAAATGATTGTGGTTGGGCTGGCGTGCCTGCTCGCCGGCCATCGAGGGCCTGAATCATCGTGGGAGCGACTTCAGTCGCGACAGGGCTTTGTCGGTAGGGCCTCATCGCGACTGAAGTCGCTCCCACAGAAGCCGCTCCCATAGAAGCTGCTGCCACGGGAGTCATTGCCACAGGAGTCACCCCAGGCGCTTGTCCGCCGGGCCGCTCAGATGTCCTCGTGGATGCCGCACTCGCGCTTGAGGCCGAAGAAGCGGGTGTCCTCTTCGCGCATGCCCGGTTCCCAGCGGCGGGTGGTGTGGAAGTCGCCGATCGAGACGTAGCCCTGTTCCCACAGCGGGTGGTAGGGCAGGTCGTGCGCCTTCATGTACTGCCAGATGTCGCGGTCGGTCCAGTCGGCGATCGGGCTGATCTTCCAGCGCTCGCCGCGCTGCTGCACGATCGGGGTGTTGGCGCGGCTGGTGGCCTGCTGGCGGCGCAGGCCGGTGAACCAGGTGCCGACCTGCAGTTCGTCGAGGGCGCGGCGCATCGGCTCGACCTTGCGCAGGTTGTTGTACTGCTCGATGCCGACCACGCCCTGTTCCCACAGGCGGCCGTGGCGCGCCTCCATCCAGGCGCGGCTGACCAGCGGGCGGTAGACCTTGAGGTTGAGGCCGAGCCGTTCGGTCAGCGCGTCGGCGAAGCGGTAGGTCTCCGGGAACAGGTAGCCGGTATCGATCAGGATCACCGGGATGTCCGGCTTCTGCCGGGTCAGCATGTGCAGCGTCACCGCCGACTGCGCGCCGAAGCTGGAGGAGAGCGCGGCCTGCTTCGGTCCGTGCTCGAGCGCCCAGGCCACGCGTTCGACGGCATCGAGCTTCTCGAGCCGCGCGTTGACCGATTCCAGGTCGTAGGGGGCGTCGTGGTCGTTGGAGGCGGGACGGGCGGTCATGCGCGCAGTTCCAGTGAGATTTCGCGATGGGTGGGATAGGCGGGCAGGGCGATCTCGCCGCTGCGGTGCAGGAAATCGCCGAAACCCTCGTCGCCGCCGCGCTCGGCGGCGTAGCGGGCCAGCAGCGGGTCGAGCGCGGCCAGGATCTCGGGTTCGGTGATGTTTTCTCGGTACAGCGTGTTCAGGCGCTGGCCGCGGTGGTCGCCGCCGAGCATCAGGTTGTAGCGGCCGGGCGCCTTGCCGACCAGGGCGATCTCGGCCAGGTACGGGCGCGAGCAGCCGTTGGGGCAACCGGAGATGCGCAGCAGGATCGGCGCCTCCGCCAGTCCGTGTTTTTCCAGCAGGGGCTGCAACCTGGCATTGAAGTCGGGCAGGTAGCGCTCGGCCTCGGCCATGGCCAGCGCGCAGGTCGGCAGCGCGACGCAGGCCATCGAGGCGCGCGCCAGCGCGGTCGGGGCGCGGTTGTCCTGGTCCAGGGCATGGGCGCGGACCAGGGCGTCGATGCGTTCGCGCTCGCCGGCCGGCACCCCGGCGACGATCAGGTTCTGGTTGGCGGTCAGGCGGAACTCCCCGCGGTGTACCCGGGCGATCTCGCGCAGGCCGCTCAGGTGCGGCGTGCCGGGGCGGTCCGCGATGCGGCCGGTCGGCAGCGACAGGGTCAGGTGCCAGCGCCCGTCCTCGCCCTCGACCCAGCCGAAGCGGTCGCCGTTGTGGTCGAAGCGGAACGGCCGCGCCGGCTGCAGGGGGAAGCCGGCGCGTTCCTCCATCAGCGCGACCACGGCATCCAGGCCGAGGTCGTCGATGGTGTACTTGAAGCGCGCATGCTTGCGTTCGACGCGGTCGCCGTGGTCGCGCTGCACCGTCACCGCGGCCGCGGCGATCGCCAGTACCTGGTCGGGCGCGACGAAGCCGATCACGCTGCCCAGGCGCGGATAGGTCTTGGGGTCGCCATGGCTGGCGCCCATGCCGCCGCCGATGGTCACGTTGAAGCCGGCCAGGCCGCCGTCCGCATCGACGATGGCGATCAGGCCGAAGTCGTTGGCGAACACGTCCACGTCGTTGGTCGGCGGCACCGCCACGGCCATCTTGAACTTGCGCGGCAGGTAGGCCTTGCCGTAGACCGGGTCCTCTTCCTCGCCGCTGTCGGCCAGCTTCTCCTGGTCCAGCCAGATCTCGTAGTAGGCGCGGGTCCTGGGCAGGAACTCGGCCGACAGGCGCTGCGCCCACGCGTGCACCTCGGCATGCAGGCGCGACTGCAGCGGGTTGCTGGTCGACAGCACGTTGCGGTTGACGTCGCCGCAGGCGGAGATGGTGTCCAGCGCGGCGGCGTTGATCGCCTGCATGGTCGCCTTCAGTTCGCGCTTGATCACGCCATGGAACTGGAAGGTCTGGCGGGTGGTGACGCGCAGCGAGTGGTTGGCCCAGGTGGTGGCGATGGCGTCCAGCTTCAGCCACTGCTCGGGGCTGAACACCCCGCCCGGGGCGCGGATGCGGATCATGAACTGGTGTGCGGGCTCCAGCTTCTGCCGGCGGCGCTCGTCGCGGATGTCGCGGTCGTCCTGCTGGTAGGTGCCGTGGAACTTGACCAGGCGCTGGTCCTCGAACGACAGCGAGCCGGTGACCGGGTCGGCCAGGCCTTCCAGCAGCGTGCCCCGCAGGCCGCGGCTGTTGATCTTGATGTCTTCGACGGAAGGATGGCTCATGGGGCTTGCATTCCGATGTGGAGGGCGGCGACCGGTCGCGCGGGTTCTCGTTCCTGCGGATCCGGACCGCCGTGCCGGCTTCTTTCAGTAGACGTCGCGGCCGTAGCGGCCCTCCGCCTGCAGGGCGGCGAGGTACTCGGCCGCGGCTTCGGCGTTGCCGCCGTTGTGCGCGGCCACCACGTCCAGCAACGCGGCGTGCACGTCCTTGCCCATGGCGATGGAGCCGCAGACGTAGAAGTGCGCGCCGCCCTGCAGCCAGGCGTACAGTTCGGCGCCGCGCTCGCGCAGGCGGTCCTGGACGTAGACCTTGCGCGGCTGGTCGCGCGAGAACGCCAGGTCCAGGCGGTGCAGCTCGCCGCGGTGCAGCGCTTCCTGCCACTCGGTCTGGTAGAGGAAGCCGGTATTGAAGTGCTGGGCGCCGAAGAACAGCCAGTTGCGGCCGCGGGCGCCGGTCTCGGCGCGCTCCTGCACGAAACCGCGGAACGGCGCGACGCCGGAACCGGGGCCGACCATCACGATGTCGCGCTCGCCGTCGGCGGGGACGCGGAAGCGCTCGTTGGCCTCGACGTAGACCGGCACGCTGTCGCCCTCGGCCAGCGCGGCCAGGAAGCCGCTGGCGCTGCCGACGTGGGGGTGGCCGTGCGCCTCGTAGCGCAGCTCGTCGACGGTGAGGTGGACTTCCTCGCCGACCCGCTTGCGGCTGGAGGCGATCGAATACAGGCGCGGGGCGAGCGGGCGCAGCGCCTCGAGCAGGCCCTGTGGGTCCCAATCCGCCGGCCAGCGGCGCAGCACGTCGACCACCTGGTGGTCGGCCAGCAGCGCTGCCAGGCCGGCGGTCTGGGTCGGGTCGAGCAGGCGCTTCAGCTCCTCGGCGCCGCTGCGCTCGGCATGCGCGGCCAGGAACGGCCGCGACAGCTTGGTCAGCTCGCGGCGCGCGGCCAGCCATTCGGCCAGGCGCTGGGTTTCCTTGCCGAGCGCGACCTCGGTACCGGCATCCAGGCGTGCGGCCTGCAGCACGGCCTCGACCAGCACCGGCGGATTGCGGTGCACCACGCCCAGGGCGTCGCCGGGTTCGTAGGCCAGGCCGCTGCCGGCGATCGACAGCTCGAGGTGGCGTACGTGCTTGGATGCAGGACCGTAGACGCGGAACGCCGGCCCCTTGAACTCGCGGCCGCTGATCGGCTGGTTGGCCAGCACCTCGGCGGCGAACGGGTGGGTGGGCGACCAGGCGTGCGCCGCCGGCGCGGCATGGCGCAGCGGGGTGACGTTGCCGGCCGGCGCGGTGTCGAGGAATTCGCGGGCCCGGGCCAGCGCCTGCTGGCGCCACGGCGCGGCCACGGTGTCGATGTCCAGGTCGGCCTCGCCCAGCGGCTGCAGGCGGGTGGCGCCGAGCTCGGCCAGGCGCGCGTCGATGCGGCGGCCGATGCCGCAGAAGTCGGCATAGCTGGAATCGCCCAGCGCGAGCACCGCGTACTTCAGGTCGGGGAGCTTGGGCACGCGCCGGCCGGCCAGGAACTCGACGAAGCCGATCGCGTCGTCCGGCGGGTCGCCCTCGCCCTGGGTGCTGATCACCACGTACAGCAGGCGTTCGCCGGCCAGCTCGCGGGTGGGGTAGGCATCGGCGCGGACCAGCCGGACCGACAGCCCCGAGGCCTCCGCCTCGGCGACCAACTGCTCGGCGGCACGGCGCGCGTTGCCGGTCTGGCTGCCGTACACGACGGTGAGGCGCTGGCCGGCTGTGGCCGCCACCGCACCGCCGCCGCCCGGCACCAGCGCCAGCGAAGGCGGCGCGGCATGGCCCTGGGCGAGCCCGGCGGTATAGCCGGACAGCCACCACAGCGACGGACCGTCCAGGCCCTCGACCAGCTTCGCCAGCAGGGCCCTGCGGTCCTCGGGCAGGGGACTGGGAAGCGATGGGGCGGTGGCGGCGGTCATTCCCGTTCCGGATACAAAAGGAGGACGTCCGATGTTAGAGAAGCGTTTTTCCGTTCAGAAAGGACCAGCGGTTATCCGCTTATGCCCGTCGCTTATTTCGCCGCGTGGCGGCCGGACGACACACTGCCGGTCCCGGTCGCCTGGCCGGGCGTGGCCGCTGCTACGCTGGGCCCTGCCTTTATCCGCCTGCTTCGTGGTTCGATGAGCGCTCCTTCCCTGTCCCACCTCGACCGGCTCGAGGCCGAAAGCATCCACATCCTGCGCGAGGTCGCCGCCGAGTTCCGCAACCCGGTGCTGCTGTATTCGGTCGGCAAGGACAGTTCGGTGTTGCTGCACCTGCTGCTGAAGGCGTTCGCACCCGCCCCGCCGCCGATCCCGCTGCTGCACGTGGACACGCGCTGGAAGTTCCGCGAGATGATCGCCTTCCGCGACCGCCGCGCCGCCGAGACCGGCGTGGAATTGCGCGTGCACATTAACCCGGAGGGCGTCGCCCAGGGCATCGGGCCGATCAGCCATGGCGCCGCGATCCACACCGACGTGATGAAGACCCAGGGCCTGAAGCAGGCGCTGGACAAGTGGAAGTTCGACGCGGCCATCGGCGGCGCGCGCCGCGACGAGGAGAAGTCGCGCGCCAAGGAACGGGTGTTCTCGTTCCGCAACGACAAGCACCGCTGGGATCCGAAGAACCAGCGCCCGGAGCTGTGGAGCGTCTACAACGCCCGCATCCACCCCGGCGAGAGCGTGCGGGCGTTCCCGCTGTCGAACTGGACCGAGCTGGACATCTGGCTCTACATCTACCGCGAGAACATCCCGGTGGTGCCGCTGTACTTCGCCGCCGAGCGCCCGGTGGTCGAGCGCGACGGCGCGCTGATCCTGGTCGACGACGAGCGCCTGCCGTTGCGCGAGGGCGAGGTGCCGCAGCTGAAATCGGTGCGCTTCCGCACCCTGGGCTGCTATCCGCTGACCGGCGCGATCGAGTCCACCGCCGACACGCTGGAGGCGATCATCGCCGAGATGCTGGTCGCGACCAGCTCCGAGCGCCAGGGCCGGGTGATCGACCACGATCCGGGCGCGTCGATGGAGAAGAAGAAGCTGGAGGGGTATTTCTGATGAGCCGGGATTCGGGATTGGGGATTGGGGATTGGCAAGAGCGGGTTGCTGCGACGGGCGCGACGGCCGGGATTCCCGCCTTTGCGAATCCCCAATCCCGAATCCCCAATCCTGGCGAAGATAGCGCCATAGGCGCCTATCTTCACCAGCACGAAACCAAGCCCCTGCTGCGCTTCATCACCTGCGGCAGCGTGGACGACGGCAAGAGCACCCTGATCGGGCGGCTGCTGTACGACAGCAAGCGCCTGTTCGACGACCAGCTCGCCGCGCTGGAGAAGGACAGCCGCCGCCACGGCACCCAGGGCGAGCGCATCGACTATGCGCTGCTGCTGGACGGGCTGGCCGCCGAGCGCGAGCAGGGCATCACCATCGACGTGGCCTACCGCTACTTCGATACCGACAAGCGCAAGTTCATCGTCGCCGACTGCCCGGGCCACGAGCAGTACACCCGCAACATGGCCACCGGCGCTTCCACCGCCGACCTGGCGGTGGTGCTGGTGGACGCGCGCAAGGGCCTGCTGACGCAGACCCGGCGGCACAGCTACATCGTCTCGCTGCTGGGCATTTCGCACGTGGTGCTGGCGGTGAACAAGATGGACCTGGTCGGCTACGACCAGGCCGCGTTCGAGGCGATCGCCGAAGGCTACCGCGCGCTGGCCGCGCAGCTCGGCATCGCGCACGTGCAGGCGATCCCGCTGTCGGCGCTGGAAGGCGACAACCTCTCCACGCGTTCGCCCAACACGCCGTGGTACGGCGGCCCGTCGTTGCTCGAGCATCTGGAAACGGTGCGGGTCGAAACGCACGGCGAGGCCAGCGGCCTGCGCCTGCCGGTGCAATGGGTGAACCGGCCCAACCAGCATTTCCGCGGCTTCTCCGGCACGATCGCGGCGGGCGAGGTGCGGCCGGGCGATGCCGTGGTGGTGCTGCCGTCGGCGCGGCGCTCGAGCGTGGCGCGCGTGCTGGATGCCAATGGCGACGCCGAGGTCGCGCGCGCCGGGCAGGCGGTGACGCTGACGCTGGCCGACGAGATCGACGTCAGCCGCGGCGACGTGATCGCCGCCGCCGGCGATCCGCCGGAAGTGGCCGACCAGTTCGCCGCGCACGTGCTGTGGCTGGACGACGCGGCGCTGCTGCCGGGCCGGCCTTACTGGCTGAAGATCGGTGCGCGCACGGTCTCGGCCAGCGTCAGCGAGATCAAGCACCGCGTCGACGTGAACACGCAGGAGCACCTGGCGGCCAAGCGACTGGAACTGAACGAGGTCGGCTACTGCAACCTGTCGCTGGACGAGCCGATCGCGTTCGAGCCCTATGCGCGCAACCACGTGCTGGGCGGCTTCATCCTGATCGACCGCCAGAGCAATGCCACCGTGGCCGCCGGCACGCTGGAGTTCGCGCTGCGCCGCGCCGGCAACGTGCACTGGCAGCACCTGGACGTGGACAAGGCCGCGCGGGCGCGGATCAAGGGCCAGTCGCCCAGGGTGCTGTGGTTCACCGGCCTGTCCGGCGCGGGCAAGTCGACCATCGCCAACCGGGTGGACAAGCGCCTGCACGCGCTCGGCTACCACACCTTCATCCTCGACGGCGACAACGTTCGGCATGGATTGAATCGCGACCTGGGCTTCACCGAGGAGGACCGCGTGGAGAACATCCGCCGCGTCGCCGAGGTCGCCAAGCTGATGACCGACGCCGGCCTGATCGTGCTGGTGAGCTTCATCTCGCCGTTCCGCGCGGAGCGGCGGATGGCGCGGGAGCGCTTCGCCGAGGGCGAGTTCGTCGAGGTGTTCGTCGACGTGCCGTTGGAAGTGGCCGAGGCGCGCGACGTGAAGGGGTTGTACGCGAAGGCGCGCGCCGGGCAGATCCCGAATTTCACGGGCATCGATTCGCCGTACGAGGCGCCGGAGCATCCGGAGCTGCATCTGCGGGCGGATGGCGAAAACGTGGAGGCATTGGCGGCGCAGGTGCTGGAGTACCTGGGGCTGGATCGCTGAGCCTGGCCGGGCATCCGCCGTGCGGCGAACACCTCTCGCCGGCGCGAAGCAGTGCCCCGGCTTTCTCGTCGAGGCCATTCGTGTCGCTCTTGCAGGCGTCGTTGTCGTAGGCTCCGCCATGAGTCCCGAAAAGCGGAAAAGCCAGGTGGAATCATGAACAGCGGGCAGGGCCTGAGGCATGCAGCGCCTACGGCGGCCTTGCTGCCGTTGTCCCTCGACGGAAGCCGGGCGGCTAGCCTCGAAACGCCTGCCGCCTTCCCCCTGTATAAAGAAGCTCTCTCGTGAGGAACGGCAGCGGGCCGCGGCTGCCTGGTCGGGAAATGCACCATGGCAAGGGTCTTTGGTCATGGCGATTCAGGGGCGTTCCGGGGCGGCCGGTGCCATGTCCTCTCGTTAAACTCGGGGCAACCGTAGTCAGGACCTCTCGATGCTTTCTCGACACCGCGCGCGCGCCGTGGTTGCCGGGCTGCTGGCCATCGGGCTGGCGGCGTGCGGCCGCCAGGCCCACGAGCCAGCTGCCGGCGCTCCGATCCCCGTCACGATCCAGGCGGTGGCGGCGCAGCCTTGGCATTCCACCGTCCAGTCGATCGCCACGGTACGGGCGCGCGAGTCGGTGGCGTTGACCGCGGCGGTCAGCGACGTGGTCGAGCAGGTCCACTTCGAAAGCGGCGACGAGGTGAAGGCCGGGCAACTGCTGGTGTCGCTGCGCGGCAATTCGCAGCAGGCCGCGCTGGCGGCGGCCCAGGCCACCTTCGAGGAAGCCGACCAGCTCTATCGGCGCCAGCAGGAACTGATCGGCCAGCAACTGGTCGCCCGTTCCACCCTCGATACCCAGCGCGCCCTGCGCGATGCCGCGCTGGCGCGGGTGCAGCAGATGCGCTCGGACATCCGCGACCGCGAGGTGCGGGCGCCGTTCTCGGGCGTGCTCGGCATCCGCCAGGTCAGCCCCGGCTCGTTGGTGACCGCGCAGACGGTGATCGCCACCCTCGACGACATCGAGCGCATGCACGTGGATTTCCAGGTGCCGGAGGCGCAACTCGGGTTGGTGCGGATCGGCCATGCCGTCACCGGCAGCGCGGCCGCCTATCCTGGCGAGCGGTTCGAGGGCACCGTCGCGGCGATCGATTCGCGCGTGGACGAGGCCACCCGCGCGGTCACCGTGCGCGCCGACTTCGACAACGCCGATCGCCGCCTGCGCCCGGGCATGCTGCTCGACGTGCGGCTGTACCAGCCGGCGCGGCAGGCCTTGGTGATCCCGGAGATCGCGGTGGTGCAGGTCGGGCGCGATTCGTTCGTCTACCGGGTCAAGGACGACGGCAGCGTCGAGCGCGCCGACGTGCGCACCGGCGAGCGCCGCGACGGCAAGGTCGAGATCGTGGACGGCCTGGCCGCCGGCGAGCGGGTCGTGGTCGACGGTACCGGCAAACTGCGCCCGGGCCTGAAGGTCCGCGACGGCGGCGAAGCCGCGCAGGCCGCGGCGAAGGAAGCCGGATGAAACTCTCCGACGTTTCGATCGCCCGCCCGGTGCTGGCGGTGGTGATGAGCCTGCTGCTGGTGGTGCTGGGGGTGATGTCGTTCACCCGGCTGACCCTGCGCGAGCTGCCGGCGATCGATCCGCCGATCGTCTCGGTGGACGTGGAGTACACCGGCGCCTCCGCCTCGGTGGTGGAAAGCCGCATCACCCAGGTGCTGGAGGATGCGCTCGCCGGCATCGAGGGCATCGAGACGATCGAGGCGCGCAGCCGCAACGGCAGCTCGGACATCAACATCGAGTTCAAGCCGAACCGCGACGTCGAGGCCGCCGCCAACGACGTGCGCGACGCGGTCAGCCGCGTCACCGACCGCTTGCCCGACCAGGCGCGGCCGCCGGAGATCTCCAAGGTCGAGGCCGACGCCGACCCGATCCTGTGGCTCAACATGAGCTCCTCGACGATGGACACGCTGCAGCTGTCCGACTACGCCGAGCGCTACGTGGTGGACCGCTTCTCCAGCCTGGACGGCGTGGCGCAGGTACGCATCGGCGGTCGCCAGCGCTACGCGATGCGGATCTGGCTCGACCGCGACCAGCTCGCCGCGCGCGGGCTGACCGTGGCCGACGTGCGCACCGCGCTCGGCCGCGAGAACGTCGAACTGCCGGCCGGCAGCCTGGAATCCGAACAGCGCGACTTCACCCTGCGCGTGGAGCGCAGCTACCTCAAGCCGGAGGATTTCGCGCGGCTGCCCCTGGGCAAGGGCGGCGAAGGCTACGTGGTGCGCCTCGGCGACGTGGCCAAGGTCGAGTTGACCTCGGCCGAGCGCCGCGCCTACTTCAAGAGCAACGGCGTGCCCAACATCGGCCTGGGCATCGTGCGCAACTCCACCGCCAACGCGCTGGACGTGGCGCGCGCCGCGCGCCAGGAAGCCGAGGAGGTGCAGAAGACCCTGCCGCAGGGCACCAACATCTTCGTCGCGTTCGACACCACCACCTTCATCGACGCCTCGGTCGAGCGCGTCTACCACACGCTGGTGGAAGCAGTGATCCTGGTGCTGGTGGTGATCTGGGTGTTCCTCGGCAGCGTGCGCGCCGCGCTGATCCCGGCGGTGACGGTGCCGGTGTGCCTGGTCGCCGCGTTCATCGCGCTGTATGCGTTCGATTTCTCGATCAACCTGCTGACCTTGCTGGCGTTGATCCTGTGCATCGGCCTGGTGGTGGACGATGCGATCGTGGTGGTGGAAAACGTGCAGCGCCGCATCGACCTGGGCGAGCCGCCGCTGGTGGCCGCGCGGCGCGGCACCGCGCAGGTGGCGTTCGCGGTGATCGCCACCACCGCGGTGCTGGTGGCGGTGTTCCTGCCGGTCGGCTTCCTCGAAGGCAGCACCGGGCGCCTGTTCCGCGAGCTGGCGGTGGCATTGGCGGCGGCGGTGGCGATCTCGGCGTTCGTGGCGCTGACGCTCACGCCGATGATGTCGTCCAAGCTGCTCAAGCCGCACGCGAAGGAGAAGCCCAACCGGTTCCATCACTGGTTCAATGCGCGCATGGAGCGGGTCAGCGCCGCCTACCGGCGCTCGCTGGAGCGCAGCGTGGGCCGCAGCTGGCTGTTCGGGCTGCTGATGCTGGGGGCGCTCGGCGCCAGTGCCTGGTTGCTGACGCGGATCCCTTCCGAGCTGGCGCCGGCCGAGGATCGCGGCAGCTTCCAGATCATGATCGACGGCCCGGAAGGCGCCGGTTTCGACTACACCGTCGGGCAGATGCACCAGGTCGAGGCGATACTCGCGCCCTACATCGGCCCGGACAAGCCGATCGTGCGCGCCAACCCGCGCGTGCCGGGCGGCTGGGGCAGTAGCGAGGAGATGCATACCGGCCGGGTCAGCGTGTTCCTGCAGGACTGGGACAAGCGCGACCGCCCGACCACCGAGGTCGCCGACGAACTGCAGCAGCAGTTGTCGGTGCTGACCGGCGTGCGGGCGCGCACGCAGGTCGGCGGCGGGCTGGTGCGCGGGCGCGGCCAGCCTTTCCAACTGGTGCTGGGCGGGCCGGAGTATGCCGAGATCGCCCGGTGGCGCGATCGCATCCTGCAACGGATGGAGCAGAACCCGGGGCTGATCGGCCCGGATTCGGACTACAAGGAGACCCGGCCGCAGATGCGCGTGAACATCGACCGCCTGCGCGCGGCCGACCTGGGCGTGCCGGTCACCGAGGTCGGCGGTGCGCTGGAAGCGTTGATGGGTTCGGTGCGCGTCACCACCTTCGTCGACAACGGCGAGGAGTACGACGTGATGCTGCAGGCCGGCCGCCAGGGGCGCATGTCGCCGGAAGACCTCGCCGCGATCCGCGTGCGCTCGGCCAGCGGCGAGCTGATCCCGTTGTCCAACCTGGTCACGCTGGCCGAAGTGGCCGAGGCGGGCACGCTCAACCGCTTCAACCGGCTGCGTTCGATCACCATCAATGCCGGCCTCGCGCCGGGCTACCCGCTCGGCGAGGCGATCGCCTGGGTGCAGCAGGTGGCCGCCGAAGAACTGCCCGATTACGCCCAGCTCGACTGGAAGGGCGAATCGCGCGAGTACCTGCAGTCCGGCAGCGCCGTGCTGCTGACCTTCGCGATGGCGCTGCTGATCGTGTACCTGGTGCTGGCGGCGCAGTTCGAGAGCTTCGCGCATCCGCTGGTGATCATGCTGACGGTGCCGCTGGCGGTGCTCGGCGCGCTGGTCGGGCTGTGGGTCACCGGCGGCACGCTCAACCTGTTCAGCCAGATCGGGATCGTCATGCTGGTCGGCCTGGCGGCGAAGAACGGCATCCTGATCGTCGAGTTCGCCAACCAGTTGCGCGACGAGGGCCGCAGCGTGCACGAGGCGATCGTCGAATCGGCGGCGGTGCGCCTGCGCCCGATCCTGATGACCTCGATCGCGACCGTGGTCGGCGCGATCCCATTGGTGGTGGCCGGCGGTCCCGGCTCGGCCAGCCGCGCGACCATCGGCGTGGTGGTGATCTTCGGCGTGTCGCTGTCGACGCTGTTGTCGCTGTACGTGGTACCCGCGTTCTATTCGCTGATCGCGCCGTTCACCAAGTCGCCGGAAGCCCTGGCGCGCGAGCTGCAGGCGCTGGAGGCGCGAACGCCATCGGTCGGCGGGCATGCGTGAGGGCGGAAGGGCATTGCCTACGTCTTTGGGTCCGCCTTGGTTCTTTTGCTGGCTTCCAGGAGGCCGAGGGCGCAATCCTGGCTGCCGGTGGGAAGACTGCCGTCCGCCTGCTCCATAAAGCACCGCAGCAGTTCGCGTGCTTGCAGATGGCTATCGTCCCTAAGGATCGTTGGCCGCAGGCTGTCGGGTTGCGTGGCGAGCTTTCCGGCGAAGCGCGCGATCTGCCAACGCAAGCTCTCGTTGCGGATGCCATCGTAGTTCAATGCCAGGACGGTGGTCTGCGCGACCAATCCGTCGTTGACCATCCGAGCGACTTCTTCCGGCGCGCGCGGTGTGCCGCTGCGCTGGTCCGCTGCCGCGACGGCGTGATTGATCCAGGCATAGGCGATCATTTCGGCATGGGCGTCGATCTCCGTGCTCACTCTTCCGTACAGCCAGCCAGCAAAGGCCGTCGTGGCGAGGGCCAGCGCATACGACGCGATCTTGGCGACATGCATGTTCGTTCCTTCCATCCTGGCGGAGCGTGCAGGATAGCCTGATCCGATCGGTTACCCCGCCATCGTGGAATCTGGCGCTTCCACTACCACCGGCTGCACGTCCCAGATCTCGCGCGCGTACTCGGCGATGGTGCGGTCGCTCGAGAAACGGCCGGACGCGGCGATGTTGAGCACCATCTTGCGCGACCACGCCTCCGGGTCGGCGTACAGCGTGCCGAGCCGCGCCTGCGCGGCCGCATAGCTGCCCAGGTCGGCCAGGTGCCGGTAGTGGTCCACGTGCAGCAGCGTGTCCAGCAGCGGGGCGAACACGCCCGGTTCGTCCGGGCTGAAGTGGTTGGAGGCGATCAGGTCCAGCGCAGCGCGCGTATCCGGCTCGTTCTCGTAGTGCCAGCGCGGGTCGTACCAGCCGGCGCCGTCGCGGACCTGCCTGGCGTTGAGGCCGAACAGGAACAGGTTGTCCTCGCCGACGGCCTCGGCGATCTCGATGTTGGCGCCGTCGCGGGTGCCGATGGTCAGGGCGCCGTTCATCATGAACTTCATGTTGCTGGTGCCGCTGGCCTCGTAGCCGGCGGTGGAGATCTGCTCGGACACGTCGCTGGCCGGGATCAGCTTCTCGGCCACCGATACGCGATAGTCCGGGATGAACACCACGCGCAGCTTCTGCGCGATCGCCGGGTCGCGATCGATGGTCGCGGCGAGATTGTTGATGAACTTGATCACCAGCTTGGCCAGCGCGTAGGCGGGCGCGGCCTTGCCGGCGAACAGGAAGGTACGGCGTGGCAGCGGCGCATCCGGCTGCTCGCGCAGCCGCCGGTACAGCATCACGATGTGCAGCGCGTTGAGCAGCTGGCGCTTGTACTCGTGGATGCGCTTGATCTGGGTGTCGAAGATCGTCTCCGGGTCGAGCGCCGGTCCGCCGGCATGCCGCAGCCATTCGCAGAAGCGCAGCTTGGCCTCGTAGCGGGTGACACGCAGCTGTTGGCGGAAGTCGGGGTCGTCGGCGAGCGGGGCGAGCCGCTCCAGTTGCTCCAGGTCGGTGATCCAGCCCTCGCCCAGGCGCGCGGTCAGCAACCGCGCAAGCGATGGGTTGGCCACGCGCAGGAAGCGGCGCTGGGTGACGCCGTTGGTCTTGTTGTTGAAGCGCTCCGGGAACATCTCGGCGAACTCCGGTACCACCCGCTGCTGCAGCAGTTGCGTGTGCAGCGCCGCCACGCCGTTGACGCTGTGGCTGCCGAGGATCGCCAGGTGCGCCATGCGCACGCGCTTGCCGTTGCCTTCCTCGATCAGGCTCATCCGGCGCAGCCGTTCCAGGCGGCCCGGCCAGCGCATGCTCACCTGGTCGAGCAGGCGGCGGTTGGCTTCGTAGATGATCTCCAGGTGCCGCGGCAGCATCGCCTCGAACCAGCCCACCGGCCATTGTTCCAGCGCTTCCGGCAGCAAGGTGTGGTTGGTGTAGGCGAGCGTGCGGCGCGTGAGGTCCCAGGCCAGGTCCCAGTTGAGTCCCGCTTGGTCGAGCAGGATCCGCATCAGCTCCGGCACCGCCAGCGCCGGGTGGGTATCGTTGAGCTGGATCGCGGCCTTGTCCGGTAGTTGCATCCAGTCGTTGCCGGCGGCGCGGAAGCGGCGCAGCAGATCGGCCACCGAGCAGGCGACCAGGAAGTATTCCTGCAGCAGCCGCAGCGCCTGGCCGGAGACCGTGCTGTCGTCCGGATAGAGCACGCGGGTGATGGTTTCCGCGCCCAGCGAGGCGGCGAACGCGCCGACGAAATCGCCGCTGCTGAACTGCGCGAAGTCGAACGAGACCGGCGCCTGCGCCGACCACAGCCGCAGCGTGTTGATGGTCCTGCCGCCATAGCCGACCACCGGGCGGTCGTAGGGGATGCCGAGCATCGTCCAGGGCTTGCCCGGTACCGCGCGCAACACGCCGCCGCGCAGTTCCAGCGCGCAGTGCAGGGTCACCTCGACCGCTTCGCCGGGGCGGGCGATCTCCCAGGGGTCGGGCCGGGCGAGCCAATGGTCGGGCGTTTCCCGCTGCCAGCCGTTGGCGATCTGCTGGTGGAAGATGCCGTATTCGTAGCGCAGCCCGTAGCCCATGCCGGGCAGGCCGAGCGTGGCCATCGAGTCGAGGAAGCACGCCGCCAGGCGGCCGAGGCCGCCATTGCCGAGCCCGGCGTCCGGCTCTTCCTCTTCCAGCTGCGCCAGCGCCGAGGCGTGGTGCTGCTGTTGCAACTGCTCCAGCGCTAGGTCCAACTGCAGGTTGATCGCGTTGTTGGCGAGCTGGCGGCCGATCAGGAACTCCATCGACAGGTAGTACACGCGCTTGGCGTTGCGTGCCCGGTAGGTTGCCTCGGTGGCGATCCAGCGCTGGCTGAGGACGTCCCGCAGCGAAGCCGCCGCGGCCTCGTAGCGCTCGCGCATCGTCGCGGTCTCGGGACGCAGGATGTGGTCGAAGGTGAGGTGGCGCTCGAACAGGGCGTTGGGGTCGCCGGAAAAATCCACCGGACCGGCGCCGTAGCGATTGATCAGGTCGGCGAGGCTGATGCGGGTCATGCGGGATCTCCGTGGGGGAAGGAGTGCGGTGCCGCTTGCACTCGCGAGCTTGCCTGCATCCATGTGACCGGTAAATCCTGTCGGCCCGCGGCGGTGCCGCGAATCGGGCCGGGAGGCGGCATGTACGAGGCATTGCGGTTGCAGGGCGGGGGATTCCTGTTGCGGCGCTGGCAGGCTGGCGACCTCGAGGCGCTGCTCCGGCATGCCGACGATCCGCAGGTGGTGCGCGGGCTGAGCGAGCGTTTCCCGCATCCGTACACGCGCGCGGACGGCGAGGCCTTCCTGTCCGGGCGGGTGGTGGACCTGACCCAGCCCGTGCTGGCGATCGAGATCGACGGCGAGGCCTGCGGGGGAATCGGATTGCGCCAGGGCAGCGGCGAGCGCGCGCATTCCGCCGAACTGGGCTACTGGCTGGGGCGGCGGCATTGGGGAAAGGGCTGGATGACCCGGGTCGTGGCGACCTATCTGGACTGGGCGGTGCCGGCGCTGGCGCTGGCGCGCATCGAGGCGCACGTGCTGGACATCAATCCCGCCTCGGCCCGGGTATTGCTCAAGAACGGGTTCCAGGAGGAGGGCGTGCGCCGCTGCGCGATCGCCAAGCCCGACGGGCTGCACGACCTGCGCGTGTTCGGGCGGATCCACCCGCCGGCGGTCCCGGCCCCGGCATGAGGCCGGGATCCTCGTGGGAGGGGTTTCAACCCCGAATCCAAGGAGCCCGTCGGGATTGGGACCCCTCCCGCAGTCGCCCGGATCAGCGCGTTCCAAGCGATTCATGCACAATCAGGGCCAGCCCCGCATTCCGGGGCGATTCTGTAACCATCTTCCGGGGAACTGCATGGAATCCATCATCAACGCCGTCAACGGCGTCATCTGGAGCAAGGCATTGATCGCGATATGCCTGGGCGCCGGCCTGTTCTTCAGCTTCCGTACCCGATTCATGCAGGTGCGCGGGTTCTTCGAAATGTGCCTCCTGACCGTGCGCGGCCAGAAGTCCGAGGCAGGCGTGTCCTCGTTCCAGGCGCTGGCGATGTCGATGGCCGGCCGCATCGGCATCGGCAACATCGCCGGCGTGGCCACCGCGATCGCCTTCGGCGGGCCCGGTGCGATCTTCTGGATGTGGGTGATGGGCTTCCTGGGGGCGTCCACCTCGTACGTGGAAAGCACGCTGGCGCAGATCTACAAGGTCAAGGACGCCGATGGCCGCTACCGTGGCGGCCCGGCCTACTACATCGAGCGGGCCATGGGCCTGAAGTGGTATGCGATGGCCTTCGCGGTGGTGACCATCGTCGCCGCCGGCTTCCTGATGCCCGGGGTGCAGGCCAACGCGATCGCCGACAGCGCCGCCAACGTCTGCGCCGGCACTGCGCTGTGCGGCCCGATGGACGGGCAGTGGCTGGGGATGCCGGCCCGCGACGCGTTCAAGCTCGGGGTCGGCGCCGTGGTGGCGCTGCTGCTGGGCATCATCATCTTCGGCGGCGTCAAGCGCATCGCCAATTTCGCCGAGGTGGTGGTGCCGTTCATGGCGGCGGGCTTCATCCTGATGGCGATCACGGTGATGGTGCTGAACGTCGAGCGCGTGCCGGAGATGTTCGCGACGATCATCAGCAGCGCCTTCGGCGCGCATGCGGCCTTCGGCGCCATCATGGGCCTGGCGGTGGAGTGGGGCGTCAAGCGCGGCATCTACGCCAACGAAGCCGGCCAGGGCACCGGCCCGCACGCGGCGGCCGCGGCGGAGGTGTCGCACCCGGCCAAGCAGGGCTACGTGCAGGCCTTCGCGATCTACTTCGACACGATGATGGTGTGCACCTCGACGGCGTTCCTGGTGCTGTCCACCGGCATGTTCAACGTGTACTCGCCGGGCGGCGGCGCACCGTTGTTCAGCGGCGTGCCGGGCGTGGAGGAAGGCCCCGGGTTCGCCCAGGCCGCGGTGGAATCGGTGCTGCCCGGCTGGGGCGCCATCTTCGTGGCGGTGGCGCTGTTCTTCTTCGCGTTCACCACGATCATGGCCTACTACTACATGGCCGAGACCAACCTGAGCTACGTCAACCACAACCGGCACCGGCCGCTGACCGTGCTGCTGCTGCGCCTGGGCATCATCGCGATGGTGGTGTTCGGCGCCTGGCGCAACGCGCAGCAGGCCTGGGCGCTGGGCGACATCGGCGTGGGCCTGATGGCGTGGCTGAACATCATCGCCATCCTGATCCTGCACAAGCCGGCAATGCTGGCGTTGCGCGACTACGAGCGGCAGAAGAAGCTCGGCCTGGACCCGGTGTTCGACCCGGACGTGGCCGGCGTCCGCAATGCCGATTTCTGGAAGAAGAAACCCTGACATGAGCAGTCCCTGGAATACCGGGCCGCGCCGCCCCGGCGGCGGGGCCCCTCGCCATCCCGGCAAGCGCGGCGGCAGCGACGAGCGCGCGCCGCGGCAGTCCCCGGCCGAAACCGGCGAGCGCATGCCCGCGCCGGCCGGACGCCGGCACGAGGAGGTGCGGCTGTATGGCCTCAACGCCGTGCGCGCGGCGTTCCAGGCGCGCCCGCAGGCGCTGCGCAAGCTGTACCTGGCCGAGGCGCGCATCCCCGAACTCAAGCCGCTGCTGGCATGGTGCGTGAAGCAGCGCGTCGGCTACCGCGTGGTCGCCGACGAGGACCTGCGCAAGCTGGCCGGCAGCGAGCACCACGAAGGCGTGGTCGCCGACGTGGCCAGGACCGAGCCGTTGCCGCTGGCCGAATGGCTGGAGACGCTGCGGCCCGGTCCGCAACTGCTGCTTTGGCTGGACGGGATCGGCAATCCGCACAACTTCGGCGCGATCCTGCGCTCGGCCGCCCACTTCGGCGTGGCGGGCATCCTGTTGCCGGCCGAATCCACGCTGACCCTGTCCGGCGCGGCCGCGCGCATCGCCGAAGGCGGTGCCGAGGCGGTGCCGCTGGTCCGCTTGCCGAAGACTTCGCTGGCCGACGAACTGCTGCACGATGCCGGTTTCGTGCTGGCCGCGACGTTGGTGGGAGGCGGGCAGGACCTGTTCGCCACGCCGTTGCCCCAGCGCCTGGTCTATGTGATGGGAAGCGAGGGCGAGGGCATGGACCGGCGCCTGGCCGATGCCTGCGACCTGCGCGTGTCGATCCCCGGCACCGGCGCGGTCGAGAGCCTCAACGTCGCCGCCGCGACCGCGGTGTTGCTGGCGAGCTGGCGCGCGCGCCTCGGCGGGAACTAGGCATCTGCGGCCGCGGGCACCCATGTGGGAGCGACTTCAGTCGCGACGGGGCTTCCCCGGCGAAGCCCGCTGCGACCGAAGTCTTTTCCGCGGAAAAGCCTGACGCCTGGGCTCAGCGCACGGCCGGCGGCGCGGTCGAGCCGCGGCGCACCAGGCTGTAGCGCATCGTGTGCCGGACCGGCTCGGCCGCCTCGCCCTGGCGGCGCCGGCGGATGTCCTCGACCAGTTGGGTCACCGCGGTGCGGCCCATCGCGGTCACCGGCTGGCGGATCGTGGTCAGTTCCGGCCAGACCGTGGTCGCCACCGGCGTATCGTCGAAGCCGGCCACCGAGAGCTCTTCCGGCACGCGCAATCCCATGCCGTGCGCCACCGCCAGCGCGGCGGCGGCCATGTCGTCGTTGCTGCAGAACAGGGCGGTAGGGCGCCGCGCGCGGTCGAGCAAGGCCTGTGCCGCCGCCAGGCCCGAGCGGTAGGTGAACAGGCCTTCGGCGACATCCTCCGGGGACACCTCCAATCTGGCCTCGGCCATCGCGTCGAAGAAGCCGGCCGCGCGCAGCGCGCTCGGCGCATGCGTCGGATCGCCACGCACGAAGCCGATGCGGCGATGCCCGAGTTCCAGCAGGTAGCGCGTCATCGCCTGCGCGCCCTGGTAGTCGTCGATGCGCACCGCGCTGACCTCGGCGACCGGCGCGCCGCCGGCCACCGCCAGCACCGGCATGCCGCGCGCACCCAGCGCGGCGATGGTGGAGCGCGAGTCGCACAACGGCGGCGGCAGGATCACCCCGTCGACGCCGGCGGCGAGCAGGCGCTCGGTGGCGGCGCGCTGGCTGCGCAGCGAGCCGCACTTCTCCACCAGCACCTGGTGCCCGTCCAGGCTGCTCTGCTCCAGCACGCCCAGCATGAGCTGGTTGAGGTAGGCCGCGCTGGGATTGCTGTAGAGCAGCCCGATCCTGATCTGCTGCGCGGTGCGCAGCGAACGGCCGGCGAGGTTGGGGCGATAGCCCAGCGCGCGTACCGAGGCCTCCACGCGCTGGCGCATCTCCTCGCCGACCTGCGGGTGGCGGTTGATCACCCGCGAGGCCGTCATCGGCGAGACGCCGGCGTGTTGGGCCACGTCCAGCAGGGTCACTGCACCACCTTTGCGGCGTCGCTGTCGTACCGCCATCTCGGAGTCGTCGGACGTTGCGCCGCGCAGCGCGGCAGCGCCGAGCTTACTCGCTCGGCGGCACCGTCGGCTTGGCCTCGCTGCCGAAGCCGCCATCGGCCTCGGCGGCCAGGTAGGCGAACACCGCATAGGCCGCGACGTTCTGCGCCAGCGCCTTCGGATCGATCTTGTCGAGCGTATCGTCGGCGGTGTGGTGCAGGTCGAAGTAGTCGGTCCCGTCCTGCGCCAGCCAGGCCCAGGCGCCGCCCTTGGCCGCGATCGGGCCGATGTCCGGGCCGGGGCCGCCCTTGTCGGGCGCGTACTCGATGCCGAGCGGCGCCAGCGCCTCGGCGATCTGCCGGGTCGCCTCACGCGAGCCTTCCGGCGCCGCCGAACCGGTGTTGAAGGCGTAGATGCGGCCCGCGCCGAAATCGCTCTCCGCGCCGATCTGGTGCAGCTTCAGGTCGTCGGCATTCCTGCCGTGCGCTTCGGCATAGGCCTTGCCGCCGTACAGGCCCTGCTCCTCGTTGGCGAAGGCGACCACGCGGATGGTGCGCTTGGGCGCCTGCTTGAGCTGGCCGATCAGGTGGCCGGCGGCCATCGTGATGCCGACGCCGGCGCCATCGTCGATCGCGCCGGTGCCCAGGTCCCACGAATCCAGGTGGCCGCCGATCACCACGACCTCCTTGGGCTTCTCCCGCCCGGTGATCTCGCCGATCACGTTGTACGAGGTCGCGGTGCCATCCCAGCCGCAGTCCAGGCTCAGGCGGATGCGGGTCGGGCCGCGTTCGACCAGGCGCGCGAGCTGGTTGGCGTCGGGCACCGACAGCGCCGCCGCCGGCACCGGCGCCAGGCCGTCGTCGAAGCGGGTGATGCCGGTATGCGGCACGCGGTGCGAGTCGGTGCCGGCCGAGCGCATCACGAAGCCGACCGCACCCTTGCGGATCGCTTCCGACGGCGCACGGCTGCGGATCGCGCCGCCGTTGCCGTAGTCCTTGCCGTCGCGCGCCTTGACCATCTGGTAGTCGACGAAGGCGATCTTGCCCTTCAACGATCCCTCGGGCGCGGCCTTCAGCGCCGCCAGGTCGGCGAAGCGCACGACCTCGCCCTCGACCGTGCCGCCGGGGCTGCCGCCGAGCGCGGTGACCTTGAGCGGCTGCGCGTGCGGGCCGATCACCTCGGCCTTCTCGCCGCGGCGCTCCCACTTGGGAAAGGTCACCGGCTCGGTCCAGACCTTGTCGAAGCCGAGCTGCTCGAATTTGGCCTTGGCCCAGGCCACCGCCCGCGCATCGGCCTCGCTGCCGGCCAGGCGCGGGCCGACCTCGGTGGTCAGCGACTCGACCACCTTCCATCCGGTGTCGTCGGCGAGCGCCTGCTCGCGCAACTGCGCCGCCGTGGCCAACGCCTTGTCCGGGATCCGCGTGGCCGGCGCGGCCTGCACGCTGGAAGTGGCAAGGAGGGCGGCGATGGCGACGGCTAGGTAACGCATGGGCGACTCCGATAAGGGGAGAAGGAAAGGGTTGTCGCGAGGGCCCCGCACCATTTTGAATCCCCGCACATGGATGTGCGGGCTGTTGCGAGGGACTCGCACAACAAGAAGGCCACGAGCCTAGCAGCCCGTGGCCTCGCCGTTCCTGTGCGGGAGGTCATCCCTCCCGGGCATCACTTGCGGAGCGAATCGCGGATCTCGCGCAGCAGCACCACTTCCTCGCTCGGCGGCGCCGGCGTCGCGGGTTCCTCGGCCTTCTTGCGGCTCAGCCTGTTGATCGCCTTGACCACCATGAAGATCGCGAACGCCACGATCAGGAACTGGATCACCGTGTTGATGAAATCGCCGTAGCCGATCACCACGGCGGGCACTTCCTTGCCGGCGGCGTCCACGCTCGCCGCCTTCAAGGTCCAGGACAACTTGGAGAAGTCGATCCCGCCGATCAGCAGGCCGATCGGCGGCATGATGACCTTTTCCACCAGCGACGTGACGATCTTGCCGAACGCGGCGCCGATCACCACGCCCACCGCCAGGTCGATCACGTTGCCGCGCATCGCGAATTCCTTGAATTCGCTCATCATTCCCATGGTCCTCTCCTTCATTGCCGGTCGCGGCAGGCTCGCCGCGACGGCATCCTAGCCTGTTCAGGTCAATCGGCGGTGATGACGCCGTGCCTTTCGGCGACATTTTCCAGGCGGGCGCTGAAACGATCGCCGGGCTGGAGCGCGGCCACGCCGGCCGGGGTCCCCATGAACACCAGGTCGCCGGCCTTGAGTGCGTACAGCTTGGACAGTTCGTGCAGGATCTCCGGCACGCTCCAGATCATCTGGTCGAGCAGCGACTGCTGGCGCACCGTGCCGTTGACCTCCAGGGACAGGTTCAGCGCGTCCAGCTCGCCCACTTCGCCGGCGTGCACCAGCTCGCTGACCGGCGCCGAGTGGTCGAAGCCCTTGGCGATGTCCCAGGGCAGACCCCTGGCCTTGGCGGCGGCCTGCAGGTCGCGGCGGGTCAGGTCCAGGCCCACGCCATAGCCGTAGACCAGTGCCTCGGCCTGTTCCACCGGCAGCACGCCGGCGGGCGCGTCCTGGCCGAGCGCGACCACCAGCTCGACCTCGTGGTGCAGCTCCCGGGTGCCGGGCGGGTAGGGAATCGGATCGCCGTGGCCGACCACGATGGCATCGGCAGGCTTCATGAAGAACACCGGCTGGCCGCGCTCCGCCTTCGAGGCGGGCGCGTTGGCGCCCATCTCGCGGGCGTGGTCGGCGAAGTTGCGGCCGACGCAATAGATGCGGCGCACCGGGAACGTGCCGCCGCCCACTACAGGGATGCGTGGAATCTGGGGGGCGGGGATCACATCGCTCATGCAGGGAGCCTCGTTGCGGGGAGGCGCGAGTCTAGCAACTGCACGGCATGGTGGCGGCTTCCCGCCGGGTCCGCGCAACGGACGTGCGCGGACGTTGCGAGGGACCCGCGCTTCAGCGCGAGAGCGGCAGCACCGGCTTGCTGACGACGCGGTATTCGCCTTCGACGATGGTGCCCGCATTGGCGGCTGCGGTGCGCTTGCCCGGCTTGCCGAACAGCTTCCACGCCACGCCGCCCAGGATCATCGCCGCGCCCACGAACACGCCCACGAACACCAGCAGGGCCAGGATGGCCAGGCCGAGCAGGCCGAAGCCCAGCCGGACCAGCGGATGGCGCGGCTTGCGGGGTTCGAACCACTGGCGCAGGTGGCTGAAGTTAAGGAAACGTACGCGCATGATGACAGTTGTCTGTCGAAACGGACTGGGCGGGGAGTATCGTTGCAGTCGCAAGTTGCTGCGTCAAAAAAACGTTAATCGTGCGGGCGGTGTTGCCGGCCGATCATGTATGGCGGGGCGTCCGTCCGGGGACGCATGCCAGAATGCCGCTCCTTTTCACGATCCCGTTGGCGATGGCGACTCCCCCGATCCGTTTGCTTGCCCGAGACCAGATTCCCGAGGGCGGTTTCGCCGAGGTGGAGGCGCCGGTCGACGGCGCCGCCGAATCGCTGGTCCTGTACCGCGAGGGCGGCGTGGTGCGGGGATGGCTCAACGTGTGCCCGCACGCGGGACGGCGGTTGGACTGGGCACCCGGCCAGTTCCTCAAGAGCCGCGAAGGCCAGCTGGTCTGTGCCGCGCACGGGGCAGCGTTCGAGCTGGAGGGCGGGACCTGCGTCGCCGGGCCTTGCCGGGGCGATGCGTTGCGGGCGGTGGAGCTGCGGGTCGAGGGAGAGGACGTGGTGTTGGTAGGGTAGTGGCTGGGGTCGTGGTGGGTGGATTCCCACGATCATTTCCATGCGGATGGCTGGGTGCTTGCACCTTCTTTCCACCGTCGTCCCCGCGAAGGTGGGCAGCGTTTTTCAGCAGCCGAACGGCTGATCGTCCAGGGACGTTGCTTTGCTTTTGGCTTTGGGCCTTGGGCAATAAAAAAGCCAAAGCTTTCGCCTTCGGCGAGTTACCTTGATCAGCCATGACCAGCCATTCGGCTTCGTGTTTTTCCCGCCGTCTCCGCCGTAGGCCATGGAGGCTGGCGCGCCGCCGCGCGAGGAGGCGTCACCCAATCCAGGGCACAATCACGAGCAACAGCAACAATGCCTGCCTACCGGCCGGTCCACCAGAACAGCAAATTGATCACCGGCACCATCACCAGCACGTAGATCAGCGACAGCGGGCCGCCCACGCGCCATAGCTCGCGCGGCTGGTAGTTGGCGGGGCCGGTGACCATCGAGATCACCGGGTTGGAGGCGGTCATCAGGTTGTTGGAGGCCGACAGCGCCACGATCAAGGCGAAGGCGGTCGGATTGCCCCCGGCCGCCAGGGCCAGGTTGACCGCGATCGGCACCATCACGATGGTGGCGCCGACGTGGCTGATCACCAGCGAGAACGCCGTGGTCAGCAGCGCGAGCGCCAGTTCGATCACCCAGATCGGGATGCCCTGGGGCAGGCGGTCGATGGTGTGCCCGGCCACCCAGGCGGCGGTGCCGCTGCTGTCCATCGCCCAGCCGAGCGGGATCAGCCCGGCCATCATGAAGACCGTCTTCCAGTTGATCGAGGCATAGGCCTCGTCCATGCGCAGCACGCCGGTGACCAGCATGAAGGCCACGCCGGTCATCAGCGTCAGCGCCACCGGCAGCTTGGAGGTCAGCGCGATCAGGATGGTCAGCAGGAAGATCGCCATCGCGATCTTGAACTTGTGCGGGCGCTGTTCGCCCTTGGGATAGTCGGTGACCGGCACGAAGTCGCGGCTGTCGGCCGCCTGCGCCAGGTCCTGCCAGATGCTGTGCAGCACCAGCATGTCGCCGGCGCGCAGCGGCACCTTGCGCACGTCCTCGCGGATCACCTGCTTGTCGCGGTTGATCGCCAGCAGGCTGAGGCCGAACTGCTTGCGCAGCCGCAGGTCGGCCGCGCTCTTGCCGATGAAGCGCGAATTCGGCGGGATCACCGCCTCGGAGATGCCCGCGCGCGCCGGATTGAACAGGTCGCCCAGGTTGCGCAGCCGCGAGGACATGCGCAGGAAATGGTTCTGCGCGAAGTCGGCCACGGTCTGGCGCGCGCCCATCACGCCGAGCACGCTGCCGACCCAGATGCGCATGTCCGCCGGCGGCGACAGGCGAGTGTCGTCGCCGGTCTTCAGCGCCAGCAGCAGCGGCGCGTCGTGCATCGCCTCGGCCTCGCCCAGGGTCATGCCGACCAGCGGACTCTCGGCGCTGACGACCAGCTCGAACACGTCGCCCTCGATCCCGTAGGTCTTGGCGAAATAGCTTTCGGTGCGCGCGGGCGTGACGCCTTCGTTGACCAGCGTCTCCTCTTCGATCAGCTTGCGGTCGCCGTAGAAGCGGAAGTACAGCAGCGCCGCGGCCAGCAGCGCGACGCCGACCGGCAGCGGCGCGAACATGGTCAGCGGCTCGATCGTGGCCATGCCCGAGGGCAGGTTGTTGTTGGCCGAGACCAGCAGGTCGTTGAGCAGGATCAGCGGCGAGTTGCCGACCATGGTCAGCGCGCCGCCCATCACGATCGCCGCGGCGATCGGCAGCAGCAGCCGCTGCAGGGTGAGCCCGGTGCGCGCGGCCAGGCGCGAGGCCACCGGCAGGTACAGCGCCATCACCGACGGGTTCTGCATGAACGAGGAGTTGAGCCCGGAGATGCCAAGCGTCAGCATCATCAGCCGCTTCTCCTTGCCGCGGGAGCGCCGCAGCAGCCACGACGCCAGCCGGTTCAGCGCGCCGGTGCGCTCCAGGCCCGCGCCGAGCACCGTGGTGGCGATGATGCTCATCACCGCGTTGCCGGAGAAACCGCCGAAGATTTCCTCCGGCGCGATCAACCCGGTCACGCCGAGCACCACCAGCACGATCAGCGCGACCACATCGGCGCGGATGCGCTCGAACAGGAACATCGCCATCGTGAAGCCGACCAGCCCGAGCACGAGCTTCATGTCGTTGGTCAGCGTCAGCGCGGTGTCCATGGGGCGGGATTGGGGATTCGGGATTGGGGATTCGTAAGGGCGTCGGATCGCGGCGGAGAGGGCTGTTACGAATCCCGGATCTCGAATCCCGAATCCCGGTCGTAGAGCAGGTCCCACACGCCATGGCCCAGCTTCTGCCCGCGCGTCTCGAAGTGCGTCTGCGGGCGCCATTCCGGCCGCGGCACATGGCCGCGCGGGCCGGCCCGATTGACCAGCCCCGGGATCGCGTCGAGCACGTCCCACATCTGCTCGGCATAGTGCTCCCAGTCGGTGGCGGCATGCAGGCGGCCGCCCGGGCGCAGCTTGCGCACTAGCAGCCGGGCGAACTCCGGCTGGATCAGGCGGCGCTTGTTGTGGCGCTTCTTGTGCCAAGGATCGGGAAAGTAGATGCGGACTTCGTCGAGCGCGCCATCGGCGATCTCGTTGCGCAGCACCTCGACGGCGTCGTGGTGGTACAGGCGCACGTGGCGGGCGTCGTCCTCGGCCAGCGCATTGAGCAGGCGGCCGACGCCGGGCGCGTGCACTTCCACGCCGATGTAGTCGCGCGACGGGTCCTGCTGCGCGGCGAAGCGCAACGCGGCGCCGTTGCCGAAGCCGATCTCGAGCACCTTGGGCGCATCGCGGCCGAACAGCGCGTCCAGGTCGCGCCGCTGGCCCGTGTAGTCCACGCCGAAGCGCGGCCAGCGCTCGTCGAACGCGCGCTGCTGGGCAGGGGTGAAGCGCCCCTGGCGCAGCACGAAGCTGCGGACCGCGCGGTGGCCTTCGGTGACGGTGAAGGGCTTGGGCGGCACCTTGGCGCCGTCGCTGTTGAAAGGATCGGTCATGCGGCGGCAACCCCGCCGGAACGGCCGCCGGGGGCCCTGCGCGGCCCGGTAGGAATGAAGGTCTTCATGGCGGAATTATGGCCTCTTACGGCCACGCGCGGGGAGCAGTCACGGGCCGGGCGAGCCCGGAGTCACGGAAATGGAACATTGCTGCGCCAGCATGCGCGGCTGTCGTTGCCAGGGGAGGTGGCGAACCGTTTCCATCATTTCGAGGTACTTGCGATGCTCATTGCGCTCCCATGCGGCCGTAACCGGCTGCATCTCGCCCTGCGGCTGGTCCTGGCTGCCGCGCTCGCCCCCACCGCCGTCCTGGCCCAGCAAGCGCCCGCGCCCGGCCGCAGCCAGGTCCAGGACCTGGATAGCATCGTGGTCACCGGCCGCGCCGGCGCCGGCGTGCGCACCAAGGCCGAGACCAGCTACTCGGTCACCAACATCGAGGAAGAAAACCTGCGCCTGCAGGCGCCGACCAGCGTCACCGAGGCGATGAAATCGGTGCCGGGCTTCTGGGTCGAGGCCTCCGGCGGCGAGGCCAGCGGCAACATCCGGGCGCGCGGCGTGCCGGTGGACGGCTTCGGCTCGGTGCAGTTGCTCGAGGACGGCATGCCGGTGCAACACGATCCCGCGCTGGGCTACCTCAATGCCGACCAGGCGTTCCGGCTCGACGAGACCATCGAGCGCATCGAGGTGGTGCGCGGCGGCCCGGCGCCGGTGTTCTATTCCAACGCGCCGGCCGGCGCGATCAACTTCATCCCGCGCCAGGTGGGCGACAGTGCGGAAGGCCTGGTCAAGCTGACCGTCGGCCGCGACGACCTGTACCGCACCGACTTCTGGTACGGCACGCCGGTGGGCGATGGCGCCTGGAAGCTCGGCGTGGGCGGCTTCTACCGCAGCGAGGACGGCGTGCGCGACCTCGGCTTCACCGGCAACCAGGGCGGCCAGCTGCGGCTCAACCTGGCCCGCGAGCTGGAGAACGGCCGCATCAGCTTCGACGTCAAGCGCCTGGACGACAAGGTCGCGTTCTACACCGGCATCCCGATGCGCACCGATCGCGACGGCGAGATCCGCGCGGTGCCCGGCTTCGACGGCCACTACGGCACCGTGGCCGGCCCGGAGACCGCACACGTGCGCATGGTCACCGGCGACGGCGGCGACTACGACTTCGACAACACGCTCGGCACGCAGGTCAAGCGCACCCAGTTCAGCGCGGGGGCGCAGTTCGAGCTGGGCGACGGCTGGCAGCTCAACGACCGGCTGCGCTACAGCGACACCGAGACCCAGCGCAACGGCGTGTACCCCAATACCCTGCAGAGCGCGAGCAGCTTCCTGGCCAGCCGCGCCGCCGACCTGGCCTCGGTGCCGGGCGCCAGCGCCCTGCAACTGCGCTACGTGACCTCGCCCGGGCAGGTCTACGACGTCGCCAACCAGAACGGCAACGGCCTGGTCATCCTCGGCGGCCTGCGCGGCATCACCATGCCGGTGAAGGAACTGGCCAACGACCTGCAGTTCTCGCGCGTGTTCGAGGCCGGCAGCCAGCGCCACAACGTCACCTTCGGCTACTACTACGCCCACATCGAGGAGGACTTCGACCGCTACTCCTCCATCGCCCTGCTCGACGTGCAGGACAACGCGCGGCTGCTGGACCTGGTGGCGGTGGATGCCGCCGGCAACGTGCTCAGGCAGTTCACCGACAACGGCATCACCCGCTACGGCTACGAATGGGAGCATGCGGCGGGCAAGCAGACCACGCACGCGCTGTACCTGGCCGACGAATGGCAGATCGACGATGCCCTGCGCATCGACGCGGGCCTGCGCTGGGAACGCATGAACACCCACGGCTGGGTCGAGCAGAAGAAGACCGTCAATCTCGGCACGCCGGCGACCTCCAACATCCTCACCGGCAACGGCACCTACGCCGACTACGACGACACCTTCAGCCGCGTGGCCTGGACGGTGGGCGCCAACTGGCAGTTCAGCCGCAGCCAGGGCCTGTTCGCGCGCTACACCTCCGGCAACCGCCTGCCCAGCCTGGGCAACTACATCACCAACGCCGGCGCCACGCCGTACGTGCAGACCATGGACCTGGCCGAGATCGGCTACAAGTACTCGCAGCCGCTACTGGACGTGTTCGCCACGCTGTTCTGGACCAAGTACGACAACGTCTCCTTCAGCAACTACGTGTTCAATGCCGACGGCGCGACGGTGGAGGAACCGCACTTCGCCAGCACCCGGACCTTCGGCCTGGAACTGGAGACCGCGCTGCGGCCGGTCGACTGGTTCGACGTCAGCGCGACCGTGACCTTGCAGGACCCGGAGTACCGCGGCCTGACCTACCTCGACAAGACCGGCACGCTCAACGACTACGACGGCAACCAGTTGATCCGCGTGCCCAAGACCAGCGTGCGCCTGGTGCCGGGCGTGAACCTGATGCAGGGCCGGCTGCGCCTGCAGGCCGCCTGGGAATACCAGGGCAAGCGCTACGTCGACACCGCCAACTCGGTGCGCCTGCCGTCCTACGACGCGGTCAACTTCAGCGCGCGCTACGAGGTCAACGACCGCCTGTCGCTGTACGGCTACGTCGACAACCTCACCAACTCGCTCGGCCTGACCGAAGGCAATCCGCGCGCCGGCGAACTGGCCAGCGCCGACCGCGGCGCCAACACCTTCATCGCGCGGCCACTGCTCGGGCGCAACTACCGCCTGGCGTTGATGTACAAGTTCTGATGGGGCGGGATATGCGCAAGACGATGTGGTACGCATGCCTGGGCCTGTTGCTGTGGCCGCTGTGGGCCGCCGCGCAGCAGGCCGTGGTCGTCGAGGGAACGCTCGACGACCACGATCGCCAGCATTACGTGCAGGTGCCGTTCGACGTCCCGGCGGGCACTGCCCGGATCAGCGTGGACTTCGATTACGACGACCAGGGCAGAGCCGTGGTGGTCGACCTGGGGTTGCAGGGTCCGGCCGGATTCCGCGGCTGGAGCGGCGGCAACAAGCGCAGCTTCACCGTATCGGCCAGCGACGCCACGCCGTCGTACCTGCCCGGGGCGATCGAGCCGGGCAAGTGGCACCTGCTGCTGGGCGTGCCGCACCTGCGCCCCGGCACTCGCGCCCCTTATCGCGCCCGCATCGAGTTCACGCCGGTCGAACGGGCGGACGCCTTGCCGGCGTCGCGGCAGGTACGCCTGGACGGCACCGCGCGCTGGTATCGTGGCGACCTGCACATGCACAGCGGCCACAGCGACGGTACCTGCGCCGCGCAATCCGGCGCGCGCGTTCCCTGCCCATTGTTCATGACGCTGCAGGCGGCGGCCGACGCCGGACTGGACTTCATCGCCGTGACCGAGCACAACACGATTTCGCACGTGCAGGAACTGGCGGCCGCGCAGCCGTACTTCGATCGCCTGCTGCTGATCCCGGGCATGGAGATCACCACGTTCCAGGGCCATGGCAACGTGTTCGGCCTGCGCGCGCCGTTGGACTTCCGCGCCGGCGACGGCACCGACTGGGCGGCGATCGCCCGCGAGGCGCATCGCCGCGGCCTGCTGTTGTCGGCCAACCATCCCGGCAATCCTTCCGACGAAACCTGCATGGGCTGCGGCTGGACGCCGGCCGTGCCGCTGCCGCCGGGCAGCCTGGCGGCCGTGGAAGCGGTCAACGGGCTCGACGCCGATACCCCGACCTCGGGCATCCCGTACTGGGAATCGCTGCTGGCGGCCGGCGAGCGCGTGACCGCGATCGGCGGCAGCGACAACCACGACGGCACCCTGCGGGCCGGCGTGCGCGGGCGCAGCCGGATCGGGGTCCCGACCACCGTGGTGCACGCCACCGGGCTGAGCGAGCGCGAGATCCTCGACGGCATCCGCGCCGGCCGTGTGTTCGTCGATGCCGAGGGCAGTCGCGACCGGCTGCTCGACCTGAGCGCCCGGGCCGGCGACCAGCAGGCGAACATGGGCGGCGGGTTGGCCGCGCCGAACGGTACCCCGGTCCGGATCGGCGTGGACGTGGCCGCGCCGGCCGGCTCGCGGCTCGTGCTGAAGCTCGATGGCAAGCCGTTGCCCGCATGGACGGCGCCGCTGGGCGTGGCCCGCGAGCGGCGCGATTGGACCTGGACCAGCGATGGCGCCCGGCATTGGCTGCGTGCCGAAGTGCGCGCGCCGGATGACCGCTTGCTGCTGCTCGGCAACCCGGTCTATCTCAACTGATCTTCCCGATCGGGTCGTGCCGGCGCTCGCCGCGACGTGGCCCGGCGGACGCCGCACTGCCACGCCATGCCGGCTTCGTGACATCATGTCCGCATTGCGCGCCAAGGGCGCGCGATTTGTTTGGGCAAGGCACCGCGTGTGCCTTGCCGCAATGCAGCGTGAGCGGTCCGACCGGTGGTGGAAAGATGTGACCATTCGCCGGCGTACGCCGGCGTCGGCATTTGTTCCCATCCTCCACAAGGGAAGTAATCCCATGGTTTCTTCGATCCGCCCGATCCGTTCCCTGATGGCCGTCGCCATCGCCCTGGCCGCCGCGCCGGCGATGGCCGAGTCGGCCTACGACCAGACCGTCTTCTTCGGCGACAGCCTCACCGACAGCGGCTATTTCCGTCCGCTGCTGCCGGCCTCGGCGCAGGCCGTGACCGGCCGCTTCACCACCAACCCGGGCTGGACCTGGGCCGAGTACGTCGCCGATTACTACGGCACCAACGCCTCGGCCCATGGCAATGGCCAGACCGGCGACAACTACGCCGTCGGCGGCGCCCGGGTCGCCGTCGACGCCACCAATGCCCAGCTCGGCGGCGTCGCGGTGCCGTCGCTGGCGACCCAGGTCAACGGCTACCTGTCCAGCAATGGCGGCAAGGCCAATCCCAATGCGCTCTATACCGTATGGGGCGGCGCCAACGACCTGTTCGCCGCCGCGGCGGCGCCGGCCCAGGCACAGAGCATCATCGGCAACGCGGTGACCGCGCAGGTCGGCATCGTCGGCACGCTGGAGAATGCCGGTGCGCGCTACGTGCTGGTGCCCACCATTCCCGATGTCGGCCTGACCCCCAGCTTCAACGGCAGCGCGGCCACCAGCGCGCAGGCCACGGCATTGGCCGCGGCCTACAACAACGCGCTGTTCTCCGGGCTGAAGAGCGCCGGCCTGCGCGTGATCCCGGTGGATACCTTCCACCTGCTGCAGGAAGTGGTCGCCAACCCATCGGCGTACGGCTTCGTCAACGTCACCAACGCCGCGTGCACCACCAGCTCCTCGCTGACCTGCAACCCGACCAGCCTGGTCGCCGCCAATGCCGCCAACACCTACGTGTTCGCCGATGGCGTGCACCCGACCAGCGCCACCCACCAGGTGATGGGCCAGTACGCGCTGTCGATCCTGGAAGCGCCGCGCCTGCAGCAGGTGCTGACGCACTCCGCGCAGGTGGTCGGGCGCGCCCGTGCCGACCAGGTCGCCTGGCACATCGACGGCAAGCCCGAGGCGGACGGCCTGCGCTGGTGGGGCAGCGTGCGCGGCGACATGCAGCGCTACGACCATGCCGACCTGTACGACGGCACCTCGCCCGCCGGCCTGTTCGGCGTGGACTGGACCCGCGGCGACCTGGTGTTCGGCGGCTTCGCCGGCTACGGCCGCCTGGACGCGGATTTCGGCAACAGCCGCGGCAGCTTCAAGCAGACCGATACCACGCTCGGCGGCTTCTTCGGCTGGTACACCGGCCCGGTCTGGGTCAACGCCCAGGTCAGCTACACCTGGCTCGGCTACGACGTGGACCGCAAGGTCCAGCTGGGCGCCGCCACGCGCACCCACAGCGGCTCGCCGGACGGCAGCAACCTGACCGCGGCGATCAACGCCGGCTACGAGCTGGGCCAGGGCGCGATCAAGCACGGTCCGGTGGTCGGCCTGACCTGGCAGAAGATCAAGCTCGATGGCTACGAGGAAAGCAACGAGAGTTCCAGCGCACTGGGCTACGGCGACCAGGACATCGACTCGCTGGTCGGCCGCGTCGGCTGGCAGGTGCGCCTCGACGGCGCGGCGGTCAAGCCGTACCTGCAGGTCACCTACGACCACGAGTTCGAGGACCCGAAGGAAGCCAGTGCCTGGCTGCAGTCCATGCCGGAGGTCGGTACCTACCGTGTGCCGGGCCTGGACCTGGACCGCAACTACGCCACGGTGGTGCTCGGCGCCCGTACCGGGGTGTGGGGCCTGCAGAGCAACTTCGGCATCACCGGCACCACTGCGCAGAAGGGTGCGCGCGACGCCACGCTGTTCGTCAACTTCAGCGGCAGCTTCTGAGATGCCGCGGCAGCGAGGGGCCGGTGCGCCGGTCCCTCGCCCGGCCGCCGGCACCTCTCTTCTCAAAGGGCATGACTCGCTCTAGACTTGCCCCACGCCGCGCGGGCGTAGCTCAATGGTAGAGCTGTAGCTTCCCAAGCTACTGACGTGGGTTCGATTCCCATCGCCCGCTCCATCTTCCAGCCCCGGCACGGGGCTGAGGCAGCCGCCACCGGCCCGGGCAAGATGCACCAGGCTGCTCCGCGCGAACCCGCGATGAAGCTCGCCATCCTTTCCCGCAACAGCAAGCTCTATTCCACCCGCAGGCTGGTGGAGGCCGCGCGCGCGCGCGGGCACACGGTACGCATCCTCGACCCGCTGCGCTGCTACATGCGCATCGCGGCCGACGGCTTCTCCATGCACTACAAGGGCAAGCCGATCACCGGCTACGACGCGGTGATCCCGCGCATCGGCGCCTCGATCACCCGCTACGGCACGGCGGTGCTGCGCCAGTTCGAGATGATGGGGACGTACACCCCCAACCCGTCCGACGCGATTCTGCGCTCGCGCGACAAGCTGCGCGCCCATCAACTGCTGGCCGCGCAGGGCATCGACATGCCGGTGACCGTGTTCGGCGACAACCCGGACGACACCCAGGACCTGCTCTCGATGCTCGGCCCGCCGCCGCACGTGGTGAAGCTCAACGAGGGCGCGCAGGGCGCCGGCGTGATCCTCACCGAGAAGGCCAGCGCCTCGCGAGGGCTGGTCGAGGCCCTGCGGGGCCTGTACGCCAACTTCCTCGTCCAGGAATTCATCGGCGAGGCCGCCGGCGCCGATCTGCGCTGTTTCGTGGTGGGCGACAAGGTGGTGGCCGCCATGCGCCGCCAGGCCGCCGAGGGCGACTTTCGTTCCAACCTGCACCTGGGCGGAACCGCGGCCGCGGCCGAAGCGAGCCTGCAGGAGCAGGCCGTGGCAGTGCGTTCGGCCCAGGCGCTGGGACTGTCCGTGGCCGGCGTGGACCTGATCCGTTCCTCGCGCGGGCCGTTGGTCCTGGAGGTGAACTCGACGCCGGGGCTGGAGGGGATCGAGGCGGTCTGCGGCGTGGACGTGGCTGGGGCCATCGTCCACCAACTGGAGCGTTTGACCAGGAAAGCAGGCTCGCCCTCTCGTCATCCGGGCGCTTAATAATTATTTAATACCAGCGTTTTTCGACCTTAACAGAACGGCCGGCCAGGGGCATGTGCGGCCGTTCCCGTGTTTCCTTGCGCATGGTCGAGGAGTTGGTCAACATGGGGACTCATGGCGTGCCGACGCAGGATTTCTAAGGAGGGAGAAGGGAAATGCGTAGTTTCGTTCTTGTGCTGTTTCTGGGCCTGATGGCGTCTTCTTCGGCATTCGCTCAGGCTCAGAAGGGTAAGTTGCCGCTGGACCTGGGCAAGCCCGGCCCCGATGTCGCAGGGCAGATCCAGCAGATCCGCGCCGACCTCGCGGAAGGCAAGCTCTATTCGGAGATCGAGGCGGCCAAGCGGGCCGAAGTGGTGCAGGCGCTGGACCGTATATCCGCAACGATAGACCGTAACCAGGGTCGTGAACTTTCCAAGGCCGATCAGGTCTCACTTTCCAACGACCAGGAGCTCGTCAACGTCATCCTGACGCGTGCGAAGGAAGACAGCCGGATGGTATGCCGGCGGGAGCGAGCGATCGGCAGCAACATGATCACGTCCCAGTGCATGACCGTGGCGCAGCGAAGGGAAGCCCAGCGCCGCAGTCAGCAGGACATGAACGACGTACAGCGCAGGTCGCGGCTGGATTAGGTCAAGGCAAATCACGAGGCTCAAGTGCGTATTCTGGTAATCGAAGACAACAGCGACATCGCCGCCAACCTGGGCGACTACCTCGAGGACCGGGGCCATACCGTCGACTTCGCGGCCGACGGCGTGACCGGCTTGCACCTGGCGGTCGTCCACGAATTCGATGCCATCGTGCTCGACCTCAACCTGCCGGGCATGGACGGTATCGAGGTCTGCCGCAAGCTCCGCAACGAGGCGCGCAAGCAGACCCCGGTCCTGATGCTCACCGCGCGCGACTCGCTGGACAACAAGCTGGCGGGCTTCGACTCGGGCGCGGACGATTACCTGATCAAGCCGTTCGCGCTGCAGGAAGTCGAGGTCCGGCTCAACGCGCTGGCCCGGCGCGGCAAGGGCGTGCACACGCGGGTGCTGGAGACCGGCGATCTCGAGTACAACCTGGACACGCTGGAAGTGCGCCGCCGCGGCAAGCTTCTGCAGCTCAACCCCACCGCGCTGAAGATCCTGCAGGCGCTGATGGAAGCCGCCCCCGCCGTGGTTACGCGCCAGGAGCTCGAAACCCGCGTCTGGGGCGAGGAGCTGCCCGATTCGGATTCCCTGCGGGTGCATATCCACGGCCTGCGCTCGGTGGTGGACAAGCCGTTCGACGTGCCGTTGATCCAGACCCGCCACGGCATTGGCTATCGCATCGCGGCACCCGATGCCTGACGGCGGTAGCTCTCCGGCCGGTACGCCCGAGCGTCGCCGCGGGCGTTACCGGCGGCGGCTGCGCAGCCGCATCATCCTGTCCTTCGTCCTGCTGGGCACCGGCCTGACGGCGCTGTTCGCCTACCTGACCGACTACGCGCGGCAGCGCGTGGAAAACCAGCTCGTCGAAGACGTGATGAACAAGAACATCGACGAGTACGCGCGGCGTTTCTACCTGGACCCGTCGCGCAGCCCCGACATGCCCGTGCAGCAGATGATCGCGCGGGTGGTGAAGAGCGACAAGTTCGAGGAACTGCGCCGGGAGGAGCCGGACTGGTACGAGCTGCCGAACGGCATCCACAGCATTTCCGGCGTGGACGAGAAGGGCAAGCCGTTCGCCTACAAGCTGGCGGTGCGCAAGACGCCCAACGAATGGTTCTTCTTCGCCTACGACGTGACCCAGAGCATCAAGGGCGAACAGCAGCTCAAGCGCGCGCTGTACATCTCGGTGATGCTGTTCAGCGGGCTGTCGTTGCTGATCGGCTGGTGGTCGGCCTCGAAGGTGATGCGGCCGGTGTCGGACCTGGCCGCCCGGCTGCGGGCGTACCGCGGCGGCACCAGCGAATTCAAGCCGCTGGCGCCGCACTTTCCCGACGACGAGGTCGGCCAGCTGGCCGAGGCATTGGACGATTACTCCGTCCGGCTGACCGAAGTGGTGCAGCGCGACCGCGAGTTCAACGCGGACGTGAGCCATGAGCTGCGCACGCCGCTGGCGGTCATCCGCGGCGCCACCGAGCTCCTGCTGACCCGGCCGAACCTCGATCCGAAAGTCCTGCAGCGGTTGCAGCGCATCCAGCGCGCCGAACAGCAATGCAGCGACCTGATCGGCGCATTGCTGCTGCTGTCGCGCAACGAGCGCGGGCAGGGCAGTAGCAACGTCGCCAAGGTGGCCGAGCAACTGCTTGAGGCGCATCGCGCCCAGTTGGGCGGCAAGCCGCTGGAGCTCGTGCTGGAAGGCGAGCGTGGCCTGGTCATCGACGCGCCGGAATCGGCCCTGTCCGTCGCGCTGGGCAACCTCATCGGCAATGCCGTCAAGTACACGCAGGATGGCCAGGTCTGCGTAAGGGTGACGAACGATGCCGTCGAGGTCACCGATACCGGCCCGGGCCTGAGCGAAGAGGATGCGGCCAAGCTGTTCCAGCGCGGGTACCGCGGTACGCATGCCGGGCACTCCCAGGGCGGCGGCATCGGCCTGTCGATCGTCAGCCGGCTCTGCGACCTGTACGGATGGCAGGTGAGCGTCCGCCCCGGCAAGGAGCGCGGCGTGGTGGCGACGCTGCGTTTCGGCCAGGCGCGTGGAGCGACCCCTGCGGCTTGAGATGCCGTTGCGGCGGCGATCCCCGGCCAAGGCCGGGATCGCGCCTATCCGGCGGTCTTGGATGCGGCGAGTCCTCGATAGCGGCCGTCCAACGCCGCGACGAGCTGTCCAAGCGCTTCGGCATCGCCGTCGTTGACGATGACGTCGTCGGCCAGGGCAAGCCGTTGTTCGCGGCTGGCCTGGGCGGCGATCATGCGGTCGGCCAGGGACGCATCGATGTTGTCCCGGAGCATCAGGCGCTGGCGCTGGAGCGCCATGGGGGCATCGACCACCAGGATGCGATCGAGCCAGGGATAGCCGGTGCGCCCGCCGGCTTCGGCAAGCAGTGGGATCGCGGCGATGGCGTAGGGGCCGATGGCGGCCTCGCAAGCCTGCCGCAGGCGCAGGCGGATTTCGGGATGGGTGATCGCTTCCAGCGCCCGGCGAAGCTCCGGCTCGGCGAATACCAGCTCGCGCAAGGCGCGCCGGTCCAGGCGCCCGTCGACTTGCAGGATGCCCGGGCCGAAGCGTTCGGCGATCCGCGACAGCGTCGGGCCGGGTTCGACGACCTCGCGCGCCACCGCATCGGCGTCGACGACCGTTATGCCGAGCGCTTCGAAGCGGCGCCCGGCCTCGCTCTTGCCCGAGGCGATTCCACCGGTAAGGCCGACGATGAAGTCGCTCATGCCGGTCGCGGATCAGGCCAGGCCGGCGAGCCGCAGGTAGCCGTCGACGATCTGGTCGCCCCAGAAGAACACGATCCAGCCCGCGATCGCCAGGTACGGCCCGAACGGGATGGGGGTGGCGCGGTCGCGGCCCTTGGCCGCCAGCCAGATCGACCCCAGCAGCGCCCCGACCAGCGAGGAGATCAGGATGATCGGCAGGATGCCCTTCAGGCCGCACCACGCACCGAGCGCGGCCAGCAGCTTGAAATCGCCGTGCCCCATGCCTTCCTTGCCGGTGAGCTGCTTGAACAGCCACCAGACCATCCAGAGCGAGACGTAACCCACCGCCGCGCCCAGCAGGGCGGGCTTGGCGTGCATGTACAGGTTGTCCATGGACCCGACCAGGCCCAGCCACATCAGCGGCAGGGTCAGCTGGTCGGGCAGCAACCGGGTCCGCAGGTCGATGCCGGACAGCGCGACCAGGAAGCAACTGAGCACGATCGCACCGAATCCCTGCCAGCCGAAACCGAAGCGCCACACGCTGGCGACCACCAGCAGCGACGTGAGCAACTCCACCATCGGGTACTGGAGCGAGATCGGCGCATGGCAGTGCCGGCACTTGCCGCCCTGGATCACCCAGCTGACCAGCGGGATGTTCTCGTACCAGCTGAGCCGATGCTTGCAGTGCGGACAGTGCGAAGGCTCCACCACGATCCCGGGCGGCGGCGGCTCGTAGATGTCCGGCTCGCCCAGGATCTCGCGCGCATCGCGCTTCCACTGCCACTCCATCCGGCGTGGCAGCCGCAGGATCACCACGTTGAGGAAACTGCCCAGCAGCAGTCCCAGTCCGGCCGCGGCGGGAAAGCCAAGGCCGGGATGCTGGTCGAGAAATGCCATTAACTGTTATCCGACGACGGCGCCAAGTTTGAAGATGGGCAGGTACATGCCGATGACCATGCCGCCCACGATGGTACCAATGAACACCATGATCATGGGTTCCAGCAGGCTGCTCAGGGCGTCCACTGCGTTGTTCACTTCCTGCTCGTAGTACTCGGCCACCTTGAACAGCATCGCGTCCAGGGCGCCGGCCTCCTCGCCGATGGCGGTCATCTGCACGACCATGTGGGGAAACAGGTTGACCTGCTTCATCGCCATGTTGACCGGATAGCCGACCGACACGTCGTCGCGCATGCGCAGCACGGATTCCTCGTAGATCTTGTTGCCGGTGGCGCCCGCGACGATGCCCAGCGCTTCCACCAGCGGCACGCCGGCCTTGAACGTCACCGCCGTGGTACGGGCGAAGCGGGCGATCGAGCTGTTGTGCATGATCTGGCCGATCACCGGTACCTTCAGGATCAGCCGGTCCATGCCGTGCTGCATGCGTGGCGATCGCTTGTAGGCGAAGATGAAGCCAAAAATGGAGCCGACGGCTACGAGCAGCATCAGCCACCAGTAGCTGACCATGAAGCGCGATGCAGCCACGATCATCTGGGTGAATGCCGGCAACTCGGCGCCGAAGCCCTTGAACACCTCCTCGAACTGCGGGACCACGAAAATCAACAGGATCGCGCTGACGATGATCGCAACGGCGATGACCATCGCCGGGTAGAACAAGGCTTTCTTGATTTTGCTTTTGAGGCCCTCGATGTTTTCCTTGTAGGTGGCGATGGTGTCGAGCACGGTCTCGAGCACGCCAGCCCCTTCGCCAGCGCGTACCAGGTTCCGGTACAGTTCGTCGAACTGGATAGGGTGCTTGCTGATGGCCTCGTATAGCGAAGAGCCGCCCTCGATGTCGCCACGGATATCGCCCACCAACTTCTTCATACGTGGGTTCTTGTGGCCGCTGCCGATGATTTCCAGCGCCGCGACGATCGGTACGCCCGATTTCATCATGGTCGCCATCTGGCGGCTGAAGAAAGCGATGTCCTTGGGCTTGATAGGGGCGCCGGCGCTGCCGAACAGCGGCTTGGGCTTGGGCTTGACCACGCCGGGCGTGATGCCCTGCTTGCGCAGCTCGGCCCTGAGCAGGTTGGCATTGCGGGCGGCCTGCTCCCCCTTCATCTTGACGCCGCGCTTGTCGGTGCCCTCCCAGACGAAGGGCTGGAGCTGGCTGGTACTGCGGTTTACGGGCTCTTTCTTGACGGCGCTACGCGCTATGGACATATGGATTCCCCGGGTCCGGCCATCCCCAGGCCGGAAGTATGTGGATGGTACTGGGTTCCGGCCTGACAGGCATCGGGAACAGCTACAAGCGTGGAGACGGTCACGGTGGCCGGGAAAGGCACGATGCCGGAAAGGGATGGTGGCAAAAAGTGACGTTCTGCGTCACATCGAAGTTCTTGTCGCAAATGCAGTAGAAGGAGGCTTCCAATTGCCGTGCAGGCTGCCATCATTGCGCCGGGGAGTTGTACCGGAAAGATGCAGGGAAGTTGGCATGCTATCTGCTACAAGCAGGCTTGCGTGCCGATTCGCTCGATAGACTCAGCCCGGTATGCACCTTCAATCAACCAACCTCTAGGGGATGACACATGAAGAAGCAGCAGGGCTTTACCCTGATCGAACTGATGATCGTTGTGGCGATCATCGCCATCCTGGCCGCTATCGCGCTGCCGGCATATCAGGACTACACGGTACGTGGTCGTGTTTCGGAAGCCATGGTTGCTGCTTCCGCTGCTAAGACCGTGGTTGCAGAGAATGCAGCCAATGGCGTGGCCTTGAATAGCGGTTGGACCGCGCCAACCGCAACTAATAATGTCTCTGGAGTTGCTATCGACGCTGGAAACGGTCAGATCACTGTCACTACTACTGCGCGTGCGGGTAACGGTACGATTATTTTCGTTCCGACCGCTAACGGAGCCGCTCTGCAGTCGGGTACTGTTCCTGGTGATCGGATTTCCTGGGCTTGCACCACAGGTAGTCTCGCTCCGAAGTACCGCCCTGCTGAATGCCGTGGTTCGGGCACCTGATTAATGATTTGATTTGGCATGAAAAACCCCGCATTAGCGGGGTTTTTTTAGTTATGGAGTGTGGAGTCTTTGTTTTGGGAAAAAATCGTCTGTCCTGGATGGCATTGGTGTTTCTCGTAGCTCTATGCCTCAGTCCGGCTGTCGTAGTCATCTTGATAGCCCATACGACACAGACCCTAATTATGCTTGCTTATTCGTTTGCGGGCCTTGCTTTAGTCTTGGCTCCGCTTGCGCATCTACCGCGGCTCACGGCTAGTGGGCTGGCATTTTTAGGTCTCGGTGCCGTTGTGCAACTAGAAATGCTGATGCGCTTCGGTGGTTTAGTGGACGTTAACGCCCTGGCCTTGGTATCGGAAACAAATAGCGGTGAAGCATTTCCCTTGCTCGAATCAATTCCTCAACGCTTATTGTTGAGTCTTTTACTGGTTGCGGTGGCCTGGGGAGTGACGATGCGGTGGCCGGTATCGCCACCATATTGGCCTGGAAAGCGTATTGCAGGCATGGCTGGGTTCAGCATTGTGGCGATTCTGAGTATTGTGGTCCTATTCGAAGGGAATGATAGTCAGGATGCTGTAACCACATTCGACGCACCTCCACTGGAGCGTATGGAAGCCCTGCGTCAGGCATATCCGACAGGAGTGCCTCTAGTGATTGCCGCTTACCTAAAAGAGCGACGGGAGCTGCGTAATGCCGCTGCGACCCTGGAGCATTTCAAATTCGGTGCCAGGAGATCGCAGGTAGGGACCTGGCCTCGCCGGGTACATGTTCTGGTGATCGGGGAAACGGGAAGGGCGGATCACTGGGGCATGAACGGATACTCGCGCGACACCACGCCTCGGTTGTCGAAGCGAATGGATTTGATTAGTTTTCGTCGGTTTTATTCGAAAGCGACGTTCACGCGTCTATCGGTTCCAGTAATTCTTAGCCGCAAACCTCCGGATTCGCAGGAGGCGGTCTTTCACGAGCGTTCGATCTTGGCCGCAGCTCGTGAGGCGGGGTATCGCACGGTTTGGCTTTCCAGTCAGGCTCCGATGGGATTCCATGATTCACCCGTGACAGCGTTGGCCAAGGATGCCGAGGAAGTAAGATTCGTCAGTCCAGTGGACTATCGCCATGCCGGTGTCGTGGATGAGGACTTGTTTCCATATGTGGAGCAAATTCTCAGTGCTAGTAATCGGGATCTCTTCTTGGTTATCCACACCATGGGAAGTCATTTTCGCTATCGGGATCGTTATCGTGCAGGTGATGCTGTTTTCCTTCCTGATCGTCCCGATTCTGGAAGCGAGCAGCTTTACAATCCAGCGCATAAGGAATATTTGGTAAACGGTTACGATAATTCCATCCTGGCTACCGATCGGTTTCTAGATGGACTGATAGTACGTCTTGAAAAGCTGAATGCCGCGTCCTGGATTTTCTATGTTGCCGACCATGGCGAAGCTCTCTTCGATGACTGTCGTGGGGAAAGTGGCCATGGTCAGTCTTCGCCAGCAACCCATCATGTAGCCGCGTTGTGGTGGGGGGCGCCAGCATATGTGGAACGCCGGAGACAGGCGGTGGAGTTGCTCAAATCAAATGGTAACTCCCTGTTATCGACAGCGATGGTGTTCGATACGCTAGCGCACATGGCTGATATCCAGGTGCCGGGTTATCGGCCATCGTTCGATTTTTCTTCCGGAATAGTGAATGCTCCACAGGATATTCGAGATTTCGGACTGAAAGAGCCTAGGTGTCAGTAGGGGGATTTGAATGGTGGAAGTTTGTGAAATGCCGCGGAGGAAACGCCGGCTGATGTCAGTGCTGGGGTGCTTGTTTTTTCTTTCTGGCGCTGCTGCGCTCCTTTATCAAGTCTGCTGGCAGCGTGTGTTGTTTGCGGGTTTGGGATCGGATGCGCTGTCGATTGCCGTCGTCGTATGCGTGTTCATGTTGGGATTGGGAGTGGGAGGGCTGTTAGGTGGTTGGCTGGCAGATCACGTCGCGTATCCGTTGCGCTGGTTCGTTACGATAGAGCTATCCATTGCAGGCTATGGGCTATGTAGCACGGGTTTGATCGACCAGATGATGATGAAGGCTGGTGGATTGGGATATGGAGCTACATTTATTGGTGCCCTGCTAGTCTTGATGGTTCCCACGACATTGATGGGCATGACGCTGCCTGTACTGGTAATTTTGCTGGATCGGGTGGTACGCAGCATTGGTGAGGCAACCGGGATGCTGTACCTCGCCAACACGATGGGGGCTGCTGTTGGGGCTGTTGTGACCAGCATGTATTTGTTCCATATGATGGACTTGCGCCAAGTTACCTGGCTTGCGGCAGGGTTTAACTCCGTTGTCGCCATTGGGGGGTGGGTATTGGCGCGGAGAGAAAACGCATGAAGTGGATGCCGCGTGGCGTCGCATTTCTTGTCGGGGCAGCCAGCCTTGTGCAGGAAGTACTCTGGATGCGACTGGCAGGACTTGCCAGCGGAGGGTTGCCGGAGGTATTTGGGATTGTTCTGGCTCTCTATCTTTTTGGAATGGCTATTGGTGCTCAGCTAGGGCGCCGTCTATGCAGGAATGAAGTGGGCGCCATTCGATATTGTGGAGCAATGATCCTGTTTCTGTCGGCGCTGTTTGATGTGTTGGCTCCATTTTTATTTGCATGGAGCATAAGTTTCTTGCCAGTGATGCTTGCAGTGGCGCCTTTGGTGATTCTTACAGCAGCGCTCAAGAGCGTCATGTTCCCGATCGTGCACCACCTAGGTAGTAACGATGCGATGTCCTGGAAAGGAATTTCCTTTTCGCGAGTTTATTTTGCGAACGTCTTGGGCTGCACGATGGGGCCGCTATTAGTCACTCTTTGGGCCATGGATCTATGGTCTATGGAGCAACTATTCGCAGGTGTTGCAGTGGTAACTGCCGCTGCGGCGGGCTTGCTCATGGGGAGGTGGTACGCCCTGGCTGGCATGGGTGGTGGGGCGGTGATCGGAGTAATGCTGGTCCCCTACTTGCCGGGACTCGCAGGCCGCGTGGTTGAGGCGACGGGTGGGACTCCAGTCGCATGGTTATTGGAACGCAAAGAAGGAGTCATTCACACTATTGACGATCCTCTAGGAGACATCGTATTCGGTGGCAACGTGTACGATGGTCGCATCAATATCGATCTACGCAGGAATAGTAATAGAATTGATCGTGTTTATGCAGCCATGATCTCTTCGCCCTCGCCTAAGAAAGTTTTGGTGATAGGTTTGAGCGGAGGGAGTTGGACCAGAGTGATAGCCTCATTTCCTACCGTGCAGCAAGTGGATGTGATTGAAATAAATCCTGGATATCTCGAATTGATTGCTCGTTATTCTGAGGTTGCCCCTATATTAAGTGACCCTCGTGTACATATCTACATCGATGACGGACGGCGATGGTTGAGGATGCGCGAAGCATATCGCTACGATGCAATTATCGTGAATAGCACGTTCCATTGGCGTTCTGGGGCCACCACGCTGCTATCGCGCGAGTTCTTTCATTTACTTTCAAGGCATTTGACGGATAGTGGCATTGCCCTGATCAATGCCACTGGATCGCCAGAAGTACTGAAGACGGTAAAGGCGGAGTTTGCTCATGCTTACCAATTCGGTAATTCTGTGATCATGTCGCAGCAGGATTTTCGTGCGGTGCTTAGGGCAGGGGCAGAGGCAATTTATCGTACGCGGCTGGATGGACGTATAGTCTTCGATGCTAGGCGCAAAGAAGATGCGGAAGCAGTGCGGCGAGTTGTTGAGGGCGACTTGCGTGGGCTTGACGTCGTAGAGAGAGAGGTGGGGCGTTCGGCCGAGATCAATACGGATCTTAGGATGCTGACCGAGTACAAGTATGGGGCGTCTTCAATGCTGAAGAAGTAGGACATGGGCGTGATGGAGTAGGTGTTGGCCAAAGTGTTCGAACGCTGGACGCCGCGCTGGAGTCCCTCGGGCCGAGCCAATGCGGTATCTTTGTCTAGCAGTCAGGGGAAACCGCCAATGAACGCACTCGCATCCGTCAATCTTGTCGGCATCACCGGCATTGCCCGGCGTCTGGTCCAGGATGGGGTCCTGGACGAGGCTGCCGCGCGGTCCGCCATGGACCAGGCCGCGGTCGCCAAGGTCCCGCTGCCGCAGTGGTTCGCGGAGAAGAAGCTGGCCACCGCGGCCCAGTTGGCGGCGGCCAACTCGGTCGAGTTCGGCATGCCCTTGCTCGACGTGTCGGCCTTCGATGCCAGCCAGAGCGCGATGAGGCTGGTCAGCGAGGAGTTGCTGCAGCAGCACCAGGTGTTGCCGCTGTTCAAGCGGGGCAACAGGCTGTTCGTGGGGGTCAGCAATCCGACCCAGACCCGCGCGCTGGACGACATCAAGTTCCACACCAACCTGGCGGTGGAGCCGATCCTGGTCGACGAGGACCAGATCCGGCGCGCGCTGGAGCAGTGGCAGTCGAGCAACGGCGTCCTGGGGGCGGCGCTCGGCGACGACGACGAGGGCATCGACAATCTCGACGTCGCGGTTGGCGACGAGGACGTGGGGGCCGGCGGCGATGCCGGCATCGACGCGAAGGGCGACGACACGCCCGTCGTGAAGTTCGTCAACAAGGTGCTGGTGGACGCGATCCGCCGCGGGGCTTCGGACATCCATTTCGAGCCTTACGAGGACGACTATCGCGTCCGCTTCCGCATCGATGGCCTGCTCAAGCAGGTGGCCAGGGCGCCGGTCAAGTTGAAGGAGCGCATCGCGGCGCGCCTGAAGGTGATGTCGCAGCTGGACATCGCCGAGAAGCGCGTGCCGCAGGACGGCCGCATCAAGCTAAACCTGTCCAAGACCAAGCAGATCGATTTCCGCGTTAGCACGCTGCCGACCCTGTTCGGCGAGAAGATCGTGCTGCGCATCCTGGACGGCAGCGCGGCCAAGCTGGGCATCGACAAGCTGGGCTACGAGCCGGACCAGCAGAAGCTGTTCCTGGAGGCCATCCACAAGCCGTACGGCATGGTGCTGGTGACTGGCCCGACCGGATCGGGCAAGACGGTGTCGCTGTACACGGCGTTGGGCATCCTCAACGACGAGACCCGCAACATCTCGACGGCCGAGGATCCGGTCGAAATCCGCCTTCCCGGCGTGAACCAGGTCCAGCAGAACAACAAGCGCGGCATGACGTTCGCCGCCGCGTTGCGCTCGTTCCTGCGCCAGGACCCGGACGTGATCATGGTCGGCGAGATCCGCGACCTGGAGACGGCGGAAATCGCAATCAAGGCGGCGCAGACCGGCCACATGGTGCTGTCGACGCTGCATACCAACGATGCGCCGCAGACCATCGCACGCTTGATGAACATGGGCATCGCGCCCTACAACATAACCTCGTCGGTGACGCTGGTGATCGCCCAGCGCCTGGCGCGCCGCCTGTGCCCGCATTGCAAGCGCAAGACGGAACTGCCGGCCAACGCACTGCTGGCCGAGGGGTTCACGCTGGAGCAGATCGAAGCCGGCTTCGACCTGTACGAGCCGGTCGGTTGCGACGAGTGCACCGAAGGCTACAAGGGCCGCACCGGCATCTACCAGGTGATGCCCATGACCGACGAGATCGCCGCGATCGTGCTGGCAGGAGGTAATGCGCTGCAGATCGCCGAGGCTGCGCAGAAGCTCGGGGTGAGGGACCTGCGCCAGTCGGCGCTGCTGAAGGTGGTGCAGGGGGTGACCGGACTGGCCGAGATCAACCGGGTGACGAAGGATTGAGGCGGGCCAGTCCTGCCCTCATCCGGCGCTTCGCGTCACCTTCTCCCGCCGCGCGGGAGAAGGGATGGCTGTTCCCTACTCCATCCCCAGCTTCTTCAGTTTGTAGCGCAGGGCGCGGAAGGTGATGCCGAGCTGGGCCGCGGTGCGGGTCTTGTTCCAGCGGTTTTCTTCCAGCGCCTTCTGGATCGCCGCGCGTTCGAGTTGCTCGATGTAGGAGGGCAGGGCGGCCTTCGCCGGGTCGATGTCGACGACGGCTTCGGCGGGCTCTGCCGATGCGCCGGGCAGGCGCGGCGCGTTGTGCTGGGGCAGGCGCAGGTCGCTGGCGCTGATCTGGTCGTCTTCGGCCAGGGCCAACGCCCGTTCGAGGATGTTCTCCAGCTCGCGCACGTTGCCGGGAAAGCCGTAGTGTCCGAGCGCGTCCAGCGCGGAAGGCGAGAGCAGGGGCATCGGCCGCCCCTGGCTGCGTGCCAGGCGGGCCAGGATCGAGGCCGCGAGATGGGGCAGGTCGTCGCCGCGCTCGCGCAGCGGCGGCACGCGCAGTTCGATCACGTTGATACGGTAGTACAGGTCGTGGCGGAAGCGGCCGTCGGCGACCAGCTCGCCGAGATTCTTGTGCGTGGCCGACAGGATACGCACGTCCACCGGGACCTCGGCGGACGCGCCGACCGGGCGCACGGATTTTTCCTGGATCGCGCGCAGCAGCTTGACCTGCATCTGCAAAGGCAGTTCGGCGACCTCGTCGAGGAACAGGGTGCCGCCGCTGGCGGCCTGGAACAGGCCGGGCTTGTCGGCGTGGGCGCCGGTGAAGCTGCCCTTCTTGTGGCCGAAGAACTCGCTTTCCATCAGCTCGGCGGGGATCGCGCCGCAGTTCACCGGGACGAACGGGCCGGCAGCGCGCGCGCCCTGCTCGTGGATCGTGCGCGCAACGAGTTCCTTGCCCACGCCGGATTCGCCGAGGATGTAGACCGGCGCCTGGCTGCGCGCGACCTTGGCGATGGTGGCGCGCAGCGCGCTCATCGCCGGGGAGTCGCCCAGCAGGCGGCTGGCCTGCTCCGGCGGCGGAGGTGGCGGGGCCGGGCGCTCGCTGTTGTTCAATTCCAGCGCGTGCTTGACCATGCGGCGCAACACATGGATGTCGACCGGCTTGCTGACGAAATCGAAGGCGCCGGCCTTCAGCGCTTCCACCGCGAGGTCCATGCTGCCGAACGCGGTGATCATCGCCACGGGCGTGTGCGGATGGTGGCGGGCGATCTCGGTGACCAGCTCGATGCCGTTGCCGTCGGGCAGGCGCATGTCGGTGATGCACAGGTCGAAGCGGTTGCTGCCCAGCAGTTCGCGCGCTTCGGCGAGATTGGCGGCGGTGCTGACGCGCAGGCCCATGCGTCCGAGCGTGAGGACCAGCAGTTCGCGGATGTCGCGTTCGTCGTCGACGACGAGGGCACTTCGGCTTTCGTTCATGGGGGACAAAGATAGATCGGCGCGAACGATGACGACAAATTCTGCCGGAATATGCCGCGCGGCGTCGTTTCGGGGCTGTTCGTCGGAATCATGGCGGCGCCAGTGTATGCGGCCCGGGCAGGATCACCCGGAAGCAGGCGCCGCCCGCAGGAACCGCCACGTACTCGAGCCGGGCCTGGTTGGCGCGGCAGAGCTCGCGGGCGATGTACAGGCCAAGCCCGGTACCGTGCTCGGAAGTGGTGAAGAACGGGCGGAACAGCTGCGCGGCGACCGCGTCGGGAATCCCGGGACCGCGATCCATCACGTCGACCACCGCGCTGCGGTCCTGCGCAGCCACGCGCAACCTGACGCGCGCGGGCTCGTCCATCGTACGCCCGTACTTGAGAGCGTTGTGCACCAGGGCGGTAAGGATCTGGTGCAGGTGCTTGGGGTCGACCAGCGCCTGCACGGTGGCTTGGCTGGTGATGGCTTCCAGGCTGTCGGTCTCGATCGACAGGGTCTGCCGGTACTCCAGCACGAAGCGGCGCACGAACGCGGAGAGGTTGAGGTTCTCGGGATTGGCGCGCTCGCGCCTGGCCAGGCCGAGCACGCTTTCGACGATGCCATTGGTGCGCAGGCACTGCTGGTGGATGATCTGCAGCAGGCGGCGGTCGGCATCGCCGATCGCGGTCGATTCTTCCAGCAACTGTGCGGCATAGTTGATCGCCGCCAGCGGATTGCGGATCTCGTGGGCCAGGCTCGCGGAGAAGCGGCCCATCGCCGACAGGGTCAGCGATTCGGCGCGCCGCGACACGACGGTGGCGTCGTCGAGGAAGACCAGTGTGAGGTCGCTGTCGGCCAGCAGCCGGGCGAAGCGCGGCTGGACTTCCGGCTGGTCGGGGGAAAGCTGCAGCGGTGCCTCGTCCTGGGTCCAGCCGTTGCGCCAGCGCTGCAGGCGCCGGGCCAGCTCTGGCGCGGCGCTGGTCAGTTCGAGCTGGCCAGCGCCCGCGTGGCCGTCGGCGTCGCCGAGCAGGGCGGCGGCGGCCTCGTTCGCGAGCGCGACGCGATTGCGCGCGTCCACCACCAGCACGCCGGTGCGCATGCGGCGGATGATCAATTCGTTGATCTCGTAGAGGTTGGCGACCTGGGCGCCGCGCCGTTCGGCCAGGGCCTGGTTGTTGCGGGCGCGCTGGCCGATCTGGTGGCAGATGTAGGCCAATGCCAGGTAGCTGGTGACGAACATCGCGAGCTCGGCCAAGGTCCGGTTGCTGGCGTCGCCGTCGAGCTGGGTCCAGGCGTACTCGAGCACGGTGGCGATGCCGGCGAACACCGCGATGCCCAGGCCGTAGCGCAGCGGCAGCAGCATCGCGGCCGCCGCGACGTTGAACAGCAGCATCATCGCGATGCCGGCGCTGGCGCTGGGCAAGGCATGGATCGCCAGCGTCGCCGCGAGGATGTCCGCCGCGGTGCTGCAGGCCACGATCGGCGTCAGCCAGCGATCGTTGCGGCCCCAGAACAGCAACAGCATGGCCAGCAGCAGGTAGGCGGTGGTGACGCCTTGTGCCAGACCGGGATGCAGCGGCTTGCCGACCAGCATGGACAACGGGCTGAAGACGAGCGCGGCCAGCAGGCCGGCGACCAGCACCCGATACAGGGCGAAGAAATAGAGCTCGCGCCGGGGTACGGACTCGATCCGGTCGATGAGCGAGGCGCTGGGTGACAAGCCGGAACTCCCCTTCTGGCTGGCAGGAGCCGGAGTATAGGGGCGTGTCGATGGCGTGGTTTGCCGGGCCAGGCCGTTATGGGCGGTGCCTGGGTCCGATGCGCTGGCGCTGGCGCCCGCCGGGCCCGAACTCGCTCGCGCAAAGTCGCCGGGAATGCCCGATTTTGCGCCGCAGCCGCTCGTCGGCGACAATAGGCGGCCCGCCCGAGCACGTCAGGCAGCCCTGCAAGGCAGGGTCGCCGTGGTACCGGACGGTCGTTTCCTTTTCCCACGGTGACGCATGAATTTCCACGAATACCAGGCAAAACAATTGCTTGCCGAATACGGCATCCCGGTCCCGGCCGGCAAGGTCGCGGCGACTCCGGATGAAGCGGTCGAAGCCGCCAAGTCGTTGGGCGCCGGCCCCTGGATGGTCAAGGCGCAGATCCATGCGGGCGGCCGCGGCAAGGCCGGCGGCGTCAAGTTCTGCAAGACCGTCGACGACGTGAAGGCCGCGGCGGCCAAGATGCTCGGCACCAAGATGGCCACCTACCAGACCGCCGGCGTCGAGTTGCCGATCAACCTGGTGCTGGTGACCACCGCCGGCGAGATCGTCAAGGAACTGTACCTGTCGGTGCTGGTCGACCGCGGTACCAAGACCATCACCTACATCGCCTCGTCCGAGGGCGGCGTCGAGATCGAGCAGGTCGCCGCCGAGACCCCGGAGAAGATCCACACCCTGAACGTGGACTTCGTCGAGGGCGTGCAGGGCTACCACGGCCGCGACATCGGCTTCAAGCTGGGCCTGACCGCCAAGCAGGCCGGCCAGTTCGCCAACATCATGGTGAACCTGTACCGCATCTTCAACGAGAAGGACCTGGCGCTGGTCGAGATCAACCCGCTGGCGATCCTGGACGACGGCAACCTGTACGCGCTGGACGGCAAGTTCAACAGCGACGACAACGCCAATTTCCGCCACAAGGAACTGGTCGCCATGCGCGACAAGTCCCAGGAAGACCCGACCGAGGTGATCGCCTCGGAGCTGGACATCAACTACGTCACCATGGACGGCAACATCGGCTGCATGGTGAACGGCGCCGGCCTGGCCATGGCCACCATGGACGTCATCAAGCTCAACGGCGGCGAGCCGGCGAACTTCCTGGACGTGGGCGGCGGCGCGAACAAGCAGCGCGTGGTCGAGGCGTTCAAGCTGATCCTGTCCTCGGACAAGGTCGAAGGCATCTTCGTCAACATCTTCGGCGGCATCGTCCGCTGCGACATGATCGCCGAGGGCATCATCGCCGCGGTCAAGGAAGTGGGCGTCAAGGTGCCGGTCGTGGTGCGCCTGGAAGGCACCAACGTGGAAGAGGGCAAGCAGCTGCTGCGCGACAGCGGCATGGCCATCATCCCGGCCGACAACATCAACGACGGCGCCAAGAAGGTCGTCGAAGCGGTCAAGAAAGCCGCCTGATCCACGACACCGAAGGAAATTCCCATGTCTGTTTTGATCAACAAGAACACCAAGGTGATCGTGCAGGGCTTCACCGGCCAGCAGGGCACCTTCCACGCCACCCAGATGATCGAGTACGGCACCCAGGTCGTCGGCGGCGTCACCCCGGGCAAGGGCGGCACCACCCACCTCGAGCTGCCGGTGTTCAACACCGTGGCCGATGCCGTGCAGAACACCGGCGCCGACGCGTCGGTCATCTACGTCCCGCCGCCGTTCGCGGCCGACGCGATCCTGGAGGCCGCTGCGGCCGGCATCAAGGTCATCGTCTGCATCACCGAAGGCATCCCGGTGCTGGACATGCTGCGCGTGAAGAACGTGCTGACCCGTTCGTACCCGGACACCGTGCTGATCGGGCCGAACTGCCCCGGCGTGATCACCCCGGGCGAGTGCAAGATCGGCATCATGCCGGGCCACATCCACAAGCCGGGCAAGATCGGCATCGTCTCGCGCTCGGGCACGCTGACCTATGAAGCGGTCAAGCAGACCACTGAGGTCGGCCTGGGCCAGTCCACCTGCATCGGCATCGGTGGCGACCCGATCAACGGCCTGAACTTCGTCGACTGCCTGAAGCTGTTCAACGAAGACCCGCAGACCGAAGGCATCATCATGGTCGGCGAGATCGGCGGCGACGCCGAGGAAGCCGGTGCCGAGTACATCAAGAACCACGTGAAGAAGCCGGTCGTCGGCTTCATCGCCGGTGCCTCGGCGCCGGCCGGCAAGCGTATGGGCCATGCCGGTGCGATCGCCTCGGGCGGCAAGGGTACGGCAGAAGGCAAGTTCGCCGCGATGGAAGCGGCGGGCGTCAAGACCGTCCGCTCGCCGGGCGACCTGGGAGCGGCGATCGCTGCGCTGGTGAAGTAAGCCGGCGCTGCATTGCAGCTTTTTGGAAGGCCGCCCTCCGGGCGGCCTTTTTTCATGGGGCGAAGGCGGTGGCCCTCATTCGCCCTTCGGGCACCTTCTCCCGCGAGCGGGAGAAGGAAATCGCGAGCTTTCACTTTCCACGAAGGAGGAAGGAGCCGCGGGTTTTCCCCTTTCCGCGAGGGAAGGAGGTAGCGAGTTTTTCCTTCCAGCGGGGAGGAGGAAGTCGCGAGTCTTGAGGTGAGAAGGAGCCTGCGAGCTTTTCCCTTCCAGCAAGGGCGAGAAGGAGCCGTGAGCTTTTCACTTCCGGCAAGGGGAAAAGGAGCCGCGAGCTTTTCCCCAGCAAGAAGAAGGAGTCGGCGAGCTTCCCCCCAGCAAGAGGAAGAAGGAGTCGGCGAGCTTCTCCCCAGCAAGAAGGAGCAGGAGCCGGCGGGCTTTTCCCCTCTCCCGCTTGCGGGAGAGGGGTAGGGGTGAGGGCGCTTCCCTACATCAAATTCCCGCCTCCTCCGATCCCGCGCCTCGGCTCGCCGTTCGATCCTCATGCATCTCCTGCAAGGAAAGGGCGGGATGCGCAACGGACAGAAAACCTCATCCGCCAGAGTTCTCCGCGGCCGGATGACCGACGCCGAGCGTCGGCTCTGGTACAGGCTGCGCGACCGCCGCCTGTTCGGCTGCAAGTTTCGCCGCCAATGCCCGATCGGTCCGTACGTGGTCGATTTCGCTTGTCTGGAACGGCGGCTCGTGATCGAACTCGACGGTAGCCAGCACCTCGATTGCCAGGCGGATTCCCGGCGCGACGCTTTCCTGGCGGGCGAGGGCTTCGCGGTCCTGCGGTTCTGGAATAATGAGGCGTTGGCGAATACCGACACGGTCTGCGGCGAGATCGCACGATGGTTGGCGGAACATCGCCCGATCCCATATCGGCCGCCGCACGGCGGCATCCCGTGAAAGGCTGCCCGACATGTCCAAGACCCTTCGCATCGCCCTGGCCCAGTTCGATTTCCCGGTAGGCGCCGTCGCGCAGAATACCGACCGCATCATCGAGATGATCGGCCACGCGCGCGACGAGTTCGGCGCCGACGTGGTGCTGTTTCCCGAACTGGCGGTCAGCGGCTATCCGCCGGAGGACCTGCTGCTGAGGCCGGGGTTCCTGGCGCACTGCGCGGAGGCGATCGAGCGCATCGCCGCGGCCGCGAAGGGCATCGTCGCGGTGGTCGGCTGGCCGCAGAGCGCGGGCGCGGTGGTCTACAACGCGGCCAGCGTGCTGCGCGAAGGCCGTATCGCGCAGACCTACCGCAAGCGCGAACTGCCCAACTACGCGGTGTTCGACGAGCGCCGCTACTTCGACGTGGATCCGGATGGCGGCAGCTGCGTGTTCGAGGTCAAGGACGTGCCGGTCGGCCTGGTGATCTGCGAGGACCTGTGGTTCTCCGAGCCGCTGGCGGATACCGTGCGCAACGGCGCCGAACTGGTGCTGGTGCCGAACGCATCGCCGTTCGAGCGCGGCAAGCATGCGCAGCGCGACGCGCTGCTCGCCGAGCGCACGCGCGAGAGCGGTGCGGCGATCGCCTACCTCAACGTGGTCGGCGGGCAGGACGCGCTGGTGTTCGACGGCGCGTCGGTGGTCGCCGACGGCGACGGCACCGTGCATCCGGCCGCGGCGGCGTTCACCGACCAATGGCTGGTGGTGGACTACGCCGCCGGCGAGCGCCGCTTCGCGCCGGTGGTGTGGATGGACGACGGCGACGAGAGCATGGACGCGCTGGCCTGGCGCGCGGTGGTGCGCGGGGTGCAGGACTACTGCCGCAAGAATGGATTTTCGAAGGTGTGGCTGGGCCTGTCCGGCGGCATCGATTCGGCGCTGGTGCTGGCGATCGCGGTCGATGCGCTGGGGGCGGACAACGTCACCGCGGTGCGGCTGCCGTCGCGCTACACCGCCGGGCTGTCCAACGACCTGGCCGAGGAACAGTGCCGCGCGCTGGGGGTGAGGCTGGAGACCGTGCAGATCGAGCCGGCCTTCAAGGGGTTGCTGGAATCGCTGGGGCCGCTGTTCGCCGGCACCGAGCCGGACATCACCGAGGAGAACCTGCAGTCGCGCAGCCGCGGCGTGATCCTGATGGCACTGTCCAACAAGTTCGGCGGGCTGCTGCTGACCACCGGCAACAAGAGCGAATACGCGGTCGGCTACGCGACGATCTATGGCGACATGTGCGGCGGCTATGCGCCATTGAAGGACCTCTACAAGACCGAGGTGTTCGGGCTGGCGAAGTGGCGCAACACGGTGGGCGGCGCGCCGGTGATCCCGCCAGCGGTGATCGCGCGCCCGCCCTCGGCCGAACTGCGCGAGAACCAGAAGGACCAGGACTCGCTGCCGCCCTACGACGTGCTCGACGGCATCCTGTACCGCTACGTGGACCAGGAGCAGTCGCGCGAGGACATCGTCGCCGCCGGGTATGCCGCCGAGACCGTGGACCACGTGCTGCGCCTGGTGCGGATCAACGAATGGAAGCGCCACCAGGCCGCTCCGGGGCCGAAGGTGTCGCGGCGGGCGTTCGGGCGCGAACGGCGCTATCCGATCACCAACGGCTATCGCGGGCAGTGAAAGAGGGGGCGAAAGCCCCTTCTTCTGGGGGACTGCCAGTGCCGGGTGATGCTCCTGCGGGAGGGACTTCAGTTCGTGCCGCAGAAAAGCCAGTGAGCTATAGGGCTTGGCGCGCCGCCGCGCGAGGCGATGTCACCATTGGGGGCTGTCCCGTGGGAGGACTTCGGTGCCGGACGCTTGGCCAGAGGATCCCGAATCGAGCGACAGCCCAGTCGATGGCCGTGGACGCGGCTTCGGCCGGAAGCTCCCTCGGGAAGGCCTCATCGCGGCTGAAGCCGCTCCTACGGGAGACAGGATCCGTAGGCGCTGAATGAAGATCCGCGACGAGAAAGGGGCCCTGGAGGCCCCTTTCATGGTTGCGTGAATTCCGCTTTTGCTAGTTGCGATTCATCTTGGCGTTGGCCTGGCCGGTAGCGGCCGACTTCTCGCCCGCGAACGGGTTCAGCTTGCGGATCGCCCACGGGTACTTGGGCCAGTCGCCGGTCAGCCAGGGGTGCTTCGGATCGTTCATCTCGAGCACGCGGCGGGCATCGTCGGCGAGCTGCTTGTTGCCCAGGTGGGTATAGGCCTCGGCCAGCACCGCCACGGCGTCGTACTGGAACGCGCTCTGCGGGTAGGTCTCGAGGATGTAGTTGGCGCGGCCGGCGGCCGACACCCAGGCGGTGCGGCGCAGGTAGTACAGCGCGTTGTCCAGCTCGTACTGCGCGAACGTGTCGCGCAGCGCGATCATGCGCAGGCGGGCGTCGGCGGCGTAGCGGCTGTTCGGGTAGCGGTCGGCGACGGTGTTGAAGTCGTTGTAGGCCTGCTGCGGGGTGGACAGGTCGCGGCGGCTCGGGTCGAGCGACCACACCTTGCGCAGGAACACCGTGTCGCGGTTGCTGTTGGCCAGGCCGCGCAGGTAGTACAGGTAGGCGATGTTGCGGTGGGTCGGGTAGGTGCGGATGAAGCGGTCGATGCTGGAGACCGCGTCCTCGTTCTTGCCGGCCTTGTACTGGGCGTAGGCGCTCTCGATCATCGCCTGCTCGGTGTACGGGCCGTACGGGTACTGGGCGATCAGGCGCTTGAAGCTGGCCTCCGCACCGGCCCAGTTGCCCTTTTCCATCAGGCCGTGGGCCTTCTCATAGATCTGCTCGACGGGCGCGCCCTCGTCGGGGTTCTTCTTGGCGCCGCGGTGGCAGCCCGTGGCGACCACCACCAGGGCGAGCAGCAGGGCGGCGATGCGGACGGGCGCGTGGAGCTTGGAGCGTCGGATCATGGGTCGAGGGCAGGACGCGTCAGGAATACGAAAGGGCGATAATAGCCTAGTGGCCTGTCCGGCGACTGACTTCGGCCGGCCAGGTCCCGATTTCTCTTCACTTTCCCGGTTCCCCATGTCCGACAACCTCCCCGAATCCCCGCGCCAGGCCGTCGTGCCGGACCAGGCCGCGGGCCGCCGCTTCGATGCCGTGCTGGCCGAGCTGTTTCCTGAATTCTCGCGCTCGCGGCTGGCCGAATGGATCAAGTCGGGCGACGTGCTGCTGGACGGCGAGCCGGCCCGGCCGCGCGACCCGGTCCGCGGCGGCGAGACCGTGCGGTTGCAGGCGGTGCTGGAAACCCAGACCCACGCCGAGCCCCAGGACATCCCGCTGGACATCCTGTACCAGGACGACCAGGTGTTCGTGGTGAACAAGCCGGCCGGGCTGGTGGTCCATCCCGGCGCCGGCAACCCGGACGGCACCCTGGTCAACGCCCTGCTGTTCCGCGATCCGGCGCTGTCGGCGCTGCCGCGCGCCGGCGTGGTGCACCGGCTCGACAAGGACACCAGCGGGGTGATGGTGGTGGCGCGCACGCTCCAGGCGCAGACCGCGCTGGTGGAGCAGCTGGCCGCGCGCGAGGTGCACCGGCAGTACCTGGCGGTGGTGGTGGGGGCGCTGGTGTCCGGCGGCACCGCCAATGCCGCGATCGAGCGCCACCCGCGCGACCGGTTGCGGATGGCGGTGCGCGAGGACGGCAAGGAGGCGGTGACCCATTACCGGCTGCGCGAGCGGTTCCGCGCGCATACCGCGCTGGAGTGCCGGCTGGAAACCGGGCGCACCCACCAGATCCGCGTGCACATGGCGCACCTGAAGCACCCGATCGTCGGCGATCCGCTCTACGGCGGCCCGCTCAAGCTGCCCAAGGGCGCGACCGAGGACCTGGTCGCCGGGCTGCGCGGCTTCAAGCGCCAGGCGCTGCATGCGGAGACGCTGGAGTTCGCGCATCCGGCCAGCGGCGAGCCGGTCCGTGCCGTCGCGCCGGTGCCGGCCGACATGCAGCGGTTGCTGGCGGTGCTGCGCGAGGATTCCGCGCTGGCCGCCGAGCGGGAGCGGCGCTGACATGGCGGGCGTGCCGCTGCTGCGGGCGGATTGGCCGGCGCCTCCCGGCGTGCGGGCGTTCACCACGCTGCGGCACGGGGCAGGCGGCTCGCAGCCGCCGTTCGACCATTTCAACCAGGGCAATCGCTACGCGGCCGATGGCGACGACCCGGCCCAGGTCCAGCGCAATCGCGACGAACTGGCGGCCCTGGCCGGGCTGCCGTCGCCGCCGCACTGGCTGCGACAGGTGCACGGCACCGGCGTGCTGCGTTTCGAGGCGCCCCCGGCGGCGCAGGGGATCGAGGCCGAACCGACCGCCGATGCGGCGGTGACCGCGGTGCCGGGCGTGGTGCTGGCGATCCTGACCGCCGATTGCCTGCCGGTGGTCTTCGCCGCCGCGGACGGCAGCGAGGTCGGCGCGGCGCATGCCGGCTGGCGCGGGCTGGCCGACGGGGTGCTGGAGCGCACCGTCGCCGCACTGCGGACCGCGCCCGGGCACCTGCGGGCCTGGCTGGGCCCGGCAGCGGGATCGCAGGCCTACGAGGTCGGCGAGGACGTGTTCCACGCCTTCGTCGATGCCGATCCGGGAGCGCGGGCGGCTTTCGCCGCGACCCGGCCGGGGCACTGGAAGGTCGACCTGTACGCATTGGCCCGGCGGCGACTGGCGGCGGCAGGGGTCCCGGCCGACGCGATCCATGGCGGCGGCCTGTGCACGATCTCCGACCCCCAGCGGTTCTTCTCGCATCGCCGCGATCGCCGCAGCGGCCGCATGGCGACCCTGGCCTGGATCGCGCGCTGACCTCGCCCTTGTTCGAGGAAGATGCGGCGGTGGAGGTCGCGCTACCCCAGGTTCGGTCGGCACGGTGCCTGCCTGGCGCCGGACGTGTCGCTGCGCGGGCGGTCCCTCTCGGCTAGATCCGGAAGGGCTGGGCGACAGGTTGGCGGGAGGGACTTCAGTCCCGATGCTTGCCGCCAAAGCCCGCCGGGACTGAAGTCCATCCCGCAAGATCACGGGGGAACATGAAAAAAACCGGCCATCTTGCGATGGCCGGTCCGATTCCCGGAGCTGCGCTGCGACTTACAGCGATTGCATCTCCGGATTGGCATTGCGGTTCTTCTCCTTCTCGGCCGGCTTGGCCGCCGGAGCCGGTGCTGGCGCGCCATCCGCCTGAGTGACCGGCACTTCCAGGTAGGGCAGGTGCAGCGCCTGGCTGGTCATGCCGCGGATCTCGTTGGTCAGGGCCGCGCTGTCGTTGAGCTTGCGCCCGTAGGACGGGATGATGTCCTTCAGGCGCGCCTGCCAGCCGGCGGCCATTTCCCTCGGGAACGCCTTGGCCATCAGGTCCAGCATGATCGGCGGCGAGGTCGAGGCGCCGGGCGAGGCGCCCAGCAGCGCGGCGATGGTCTTGTCCTTGTCGGTCACGATCTCGGTGCCGAACTGCAAGATCGCGCCCTTTTCCGGGTCGCGCTTGATGATCTGCACGCGCTGGCCGGCGGTGATCAGCTTCCAGTCCTCGCGCTTGGCGTTGGGGTAGTACTTGAGCAGTTCGGCCTGGCGGTCCGCGTCGGTCAGCTCGGCCTGCTGCATCAGGTACTTCACCAGGTCGAGGTTGTCCTTGCCGACCTTCAGCATGTCGACCACGTTGTCGTGGTTGACCGAGGAGTACAGGTCGAACCAGGAGCCGTCCTTCAGGAACTTGGTGCTGTACAGCGCGAACGGCCCGAACAGCACCACCGGCTTGCCGTCGAGCTTGCGCGCGTCGATGTGCGGCACCGACATCGGCGGCGAGCCGGTCTCGGCCATGCCGTAGACCTTGACCTTGTGGCGCTCGGCGATGGCCGGCGCCTCGAAGGCCAGGAACTGCCCGCCGACCGGGAAGCCGGCGTAGTCCTTGGCCTCCGGGATGCCCGACAGCTGCAGCAGCTTGAGCGCGGCGCCGCCGGCGCCGATGAAGACGAAGCGGGACTTGACCGTGTGTTCCTGGCCGCTCTTGAGATCCTTGACGGTGACGTTCCAGGTCTTGTCGTCGTTCTGGCGCAAGGCGGTGACTTCATGCTGCAGCTGCAGCTTGAAGTTGGGATTGCGTTGCAGGGCGCGGGTCAGCTCGTTGGTGATCACGCCGAAATTGACGTCGGTGCCCAGCGGCATGTAGGTCGCGGCCACCTTCTGGTTGGGATCGCGGCCTTCCATCACCAGCGGCGCCCATTGCTTGATCTGCTCCGGGTCGGTGGAGAACTGCATGCCGTAGAACAGTGGGTTCTTGACCAGGGCGTCGTGGCGCTTGCGCAGGTACTCGATGCGGTCGTCGCCCCAGACGAAGCTCATGTGCGGGGTCGGGTTGATGAACTCCGACGGTTCCGGCAGCCGGCCCTGCTTGACCTGGTAGGACCAGAACTGGCGCGAGATCTCGAACTGCTCGGCGATGCCGACCGCACGCTTGGTCTCGATCGAGCCGTCCGGCAGCTCCGGCGTGTAGTTGAGCTCGGCGAAGGCGGAGTGGCCGGTGCCGGCGTTGTTCCAGCCGTTGGAGCTTTCCAGGGCCACGCCGTCCAGGCGCTCGAACAGTTCCAAGCGCCAGTCGGGCTGCAGTTCCTGCAGGTAGGTGGCCAGCGTGACGCTCATGATGCCGCCGCCGACGAGCACGACGTCCACGGGCTTGTCGTTCTCGGCGGGCGGCACCGAGCGCTCGTGGAGCGGCCAATAGAGGAACAGCACGCCCGCCAGTAGCAGCAGCACTACGACGCCTGCCAGGACCTTGATGAATTTCTTCATTGGATACTCGGGATGGGAGAGGGGGAGCCGTGCCATCGGAGCTGGATGCGGACGCGACGGGGCGCGTGCGTCGGGCAGGCACGAAGGTCGATTTTACTGCAATGCAGCATAATGGCCCTCCCGGCGCCGGCAGGGCTCGCTGGATCAGCCGCCCGCCTGCAGGGCCCGAAGATAGCACCGCCGCCAGTGGTTGATGTCGTTGCGGCGTAAATGCTCCATCATCGCCTGCCAGCGCTCGACCCGCTTGGGCCGGGCGAGGGTGGCGGCGGTGGCGATCGCGTCGGCGACCCCGTCCAGGTCGTGCGGGTTGACCAGCAGGGCCTCCTTCATCTCGTCGGCGGCGCCGGCCAGCAGCGACAGCACCAGCACGCCGGGATTGTCCGGGTCCTGCGCCGCCACGTACTCCTTGGCGACCAGGTTCATGCCGTCGCGCAGCGGGGTCACCAGGCCGACCGCGGCCGTGCGGTAGAAGCCGGTGAGGGTGGCGTGGGTGAAGTTCTGGTTGACGTAGCGCAGCGGCGTCCAGTCCGGCTCGGCGTGGCTGCCGTTGATGTGCCCGGCGATCTGTTCGAGCTGGTTGCGCAGTTGGCGGTACTCGGCGACGTCGCCGCGCGAGACCGGGGCGATCTGCAGGTAGGTCAGGCTGCCGCGCTGGTCGGGATGGCGGTCGAGATAACGCTCGAAGCCGAGGAAGCGCTCGGGCAGGCCCTTGGAGTAGTCGAGCCGGTCGACGCCGATCGCGAGCTGGCGCCCGCTCAGGCTGGTGCGCAGGTCGCGCACGGCCTGCTTGGACATCGCCACCTTGGCCTGCCGGGCGATCTGCTCGGTATCGATGCCGATCGGGAACGCGGCGGCGCGGAAGCGGCGCCCGTCCGGGGCTTCCACCAGGTCGCCGTCGAGCAGCCGGCCGCCGCCGAACAGGCGCACGTACGACTTGAACCGGTCCACGTCGCGCTGGGTCTGGAAACCGACCAGGTCGTAGGCATACAGGCTGGGGAAGAAGCGCGCATGGTCCGGCATGGCCTGCACCAGGTCGGCCGAAGGCATGGGCACGTGCAGGAAGAAGCCGATCCGCCCGCCGAAGCCGCGCTCGCGCAACAGCGCGCCGAGGGGGATCAGGTGGTAGTCGTGGATCCAGACGACGTCGCTGTCGCGCAGCATCGGCGCGAGCTTTTCGGCGAACAGCGCGTTGACCCGGCGATAGCCGTCGCGGGTGGCGCGGTCGTAGTCGACCAGGTCCAGCCGGAAGTGCAGCAGCGGCCACAGCGTTCGGTTGGCGAACCCGTTGTAGTAGGCGTCGATGTCGCGCTTGTTGAGGTCCATGGTGACGAAGCGGATGTCGCCATCCTGGTGCTCGTGCAGGGCGCCGCTGTCGCCGCGCACGGTCTTGCCGCTCCAGCCGAACCAGATGCCGCCCTGCTCCTTGAGCGCGGCCAGCAGGCCGACGGCGAGGCCGCCGGCGCGGCTTTCGCCGGGCACCGCGACGCGGTTGGATACCACCACCAGTCGGCTCATGACGCTTCCCTCCAGCTGCGCGACAGCCGCATCGCCGCGATGATCAGGCCGACGTGCGAATAGGTCTGCGGAAAATTGCCCCAGGCTTCCCCGTCCTCGAAGGCCAGGTCTTCCGACAGCAGGCCCAGGTGGTTGCGGCGCGCCAGCACGCTTTCGAACAGCTGCCGCGCCTCGTCCATGCGGCCGATGGCCGCCAGCGCGTCGATGTACCAGAAGGTGCAGATGGTGAAGCTGGTCTCCGGCTCGCCGAAGTCGTCGGGCGCGATGTAGCGGTACAGCGAGTCGCCGTGCTTGAGGGTGCGGCCGATCGCCTCGACCGTGGCGATGAAGCGCAGGTCGTCGCTGGCGACGATGCCGATGTCGGCCAGCAGCAGCAGGGACGCATCCAGGCGGTGGCCGCCGAGCGTGTCGGTGAAATGGTTGCGCTCTTCGCTCCAGGCGTCCTGCAGCACGCGCTGGCGGATCGTGTCGGCGCGCTCGCGCCAGTAGCCGATGCGTTCGTCCAGGCCGAGCCGGTGGGCGATCTTGGACAGCCGGTCGCACGCGGCCCAGCACATCGCCGCCGTGTAGGTATGCACCTCGGCGCGCCCGCGGAACTCCCACAGTCCGGCATCGGGCACGTCGTGCAGCGCGTAGGCGCGCTCGCCGAGCGGCTCCAGCCGGCGGAAGGTGTGCTCGTCGCCGGGGTCCTTCAGGCGCTGGTCGAAGAACAGCTGGGTGGAGGCGAGCACCACGCTGCCGTAGACGTCGTGCTGTTTCTGGATCCAGGCCAGGTTGCCGCGCCGCACCGGGCCCATGCCGCGATAGCCGGCCAGCGAGTCGACCTCGTGTTCTTCCAGCTGCGACTCGAAGCCGATGCCGTACAGCGGCTGCAGCGTGCCGTCGCTGGTGGCGATGTTGAAGATGTAGGCGATGAACTGCTCCATCGTGCGGGTCGCGCCGAGCCGGTTGAGCGCGCGCACCACGAAGGCGGCGTCGCGCAGCCAGCAGTAGCGGTAGTCCCAGTTGCGCGGCGTGTTGGGCGCCTCCGGGATCGAGGTGGTCATCGCGGCGATGATGGCGCCGCTGTCCTCGTACTGGCACAGCTTGAGGGTGATCGCGCTGCGGATCACCGCATCCTGCCAGTCGAGGCGGATGGACAGGTAGCGCACCCATTCGCGCCAGTAGTCCTCGGTGCGCTCCTGCGCCTCCTGCACGTAGCCGGTGAGGGAGCGGTTGAGCGACTCGTCCACGCCCAGCACCAGGTTGACCGGGTGGTTGAGCACGAATGGCAGCCCGTCGCGGATGAAGCGCACCGGCACGTCGGTGGTCAGGCGCAGGGTGAAGTCCGGCAGCAGCCAGCGGATGTGGTTGCTGCCCCAGGTCGATTCCGGCTTGCGCGAGCCCCAGTCCGCCAGCGGGCGGGCGCGTACGATGATGCGCGGGTTGCCGGACAGCGGGCGGATCTGGCGGATGATGCTGACCGGGCGGTAGAACCGCCCGTTGTTGCGCCAGCGCGGCGCGAAGTCGATCACCTCGATCGCGCCGCCCTTGTCGTCGCGGAGCACCGTGCGCAGGATCGCGGTGTTGGTGATGTAGCTCTGCTCGCTGCCGACCAGGCCTTCCAGCTCGACGGCGAAATCGCCGCCGGGCTGCTCGCGCGGCGAAAGCAGCGCGCAGAAGGCGGGGTCGCCGTCGAACGCGGGCATGCAGCTCCACACGACGCGCGCCTGCTTGTCGATCAGCGCGCCGAAGCTGCAGTTGCCGATCACGCCCAAGTCGAGATTGGGGACGCTTGGAACCGGTGAGTTCATGGAGTGTCTTCCGTTCACGGCCGTGCGTTGTCGTGCAGCCATGCGTGCACGGCGGGAATGTCGGGCAGGGCGTAGCGCGCCTGGGTGCCGGTGCGCCGGCCGACCAGCACGCTCCAGCCGCCGAGGCGGTTGGCGGCGGCGAAGCCGAACTCGTCGGTCAGGTCGTCGCCGACGAACACGGGGCGGCGGCCGGCGAACGGGGGCTGCCGCATCAGTCGTTCGACCGCGCCGCCCTTGTCGCTGCCTTCCGGCACGAACTCGACGACGTGGTCGCCGGGCTGCAGGCGATAGCCCGGCAAGCCCGCGATCTCGGCCTGGGCGAAATCGAGCACCGAAGCGCCGGCCTGCGGTGCCGAGCGCCAATGCAGCGCCAGGCTCACGCCCTTGTCCTCGACGAGCACGCCGGGATGGGCCTGCGCCATGTGCGCGGCGCGCCGGTGCAGTTCGTGCAGGAAGCCGGAGGTGTCGTCGGGAATGGCCACGCGCGCCTGGGCATCGCTGCGCAGTTCGTGGCCGTGCAGGCCGGCGGCGGGCAGTCGCAAGGGCTCGAACAGCGAGTCGAGTTGCGCGAGCGGCCGGCCGCTGACCAGCGCCACCGCGCCGAGCAGTCGGTCGCTGATGCGGCCTATGGTTTCGCGCACGTCGGGCAGCAGGCGGACCTGGTCGGGCTGCTCGGAGAAGGCGATCAAGGTGCCATCGACGTCCAGGAACAACGCGCAGGCGTCGTCCAGCGATGGCGGGGTGGGGAGTGGAGGGACCTCAGCCATTGGGGCATTGTGCCGGAAGTGGGTGTGAGCTTCCGGTTATGGCGGCTGGGCGAATGCCGGATCCTCGTTACTTCGTGCAGGAGGGATTTCGGTCCCGATGGGCTCTACCGAATTCGCTGGGTGGTCGCGGCCTCCTCCCATCGGGATGAAGGCGTGTTGCTTGCGAGTCGTTGGTTCGCAAGCGCCCGAACGCCTGGCGCGCCGGCGCCAGGCCGGGGCGCGCAGCGAAGTGCGCGATAGGCGGATGAGGGCGGGCGAAGCCTGCAACGACCCGTCACGAGCCGCGCGTACATGCCCCGGTATGACCCGGGCGGCATCTGCGGCCCGGGTCCCCGTGCGATCGGCATCGCCGGTCAGAACGTGTAACGCACCCGTCCGTACCAGTACGCGCCGTTGCTGCCGATCGGCGAGAGCACGTCGTACGGGAGGTTGCCGTAGTAGTTGGTCTCGCTGTTGGACAGGTCGGGATAGCTGTCGGTGACGTTCTGGCCGCCGATGGCCACGGTCCATTGCGGGGTGATGCGGTACTCGGCTTCCACGTCCAACTGCAGTTCCGCGCCGTAGGTCTGCGGGGCCGAGGCCCAGCCGAAGACGCGGGTGACGCTGCCGTAGCGCGACAGCCGCGAGGACAGCGTCCAGCGGTCGTTGCTCCAGTTGCCTGCCAGCGAGGCGCGCGTCTTGGGCGTGGCGGTGGTGAGCGTGTTGGTTTCCTCCACGCCGAACAGCACGTAGTCCGGGTCCAGCGCCAGCAGCTGCGACGGCGTGGCCAGCACGTTCTTCAGCGTGGTCTTGGCGTAGCTGTAGGTGCCGGTCAGCAGCAGGTTGCCGCCGAACGCCTCGCCGCGCCAGTTCGCCACCAGCTCGGCGCCGCGGGTGCGGGTGTCGGCGGCGTTGACGAAGAAGCTGGCGCTCTGCAGGCCGGCGACGCCGAAGTTGCCCGCGACGTAGTCGGTGAGCGCGTCGCCGGTGATGCTCTCCGATAGCGCGATGCGGTCGTCGATGTCGATCTGGAAGAAGTCCAGCGACAGGTCGACGTGCTGGCCGAGGCGGCTGGTGAAGCCGAGGCTGTAGTTGACCGACTTCTCCGGCTTGAGGTCGGTCGCGCCCAACGCGCGCGCGATCGGGTTGTTGACCGACAGCACGCGGCTCTGCACCAGCTGGCCGTCCGAGCCGTAGCCCGTCGAGGTGGATTCGAAGCCGATCTGGCTCAGCGACGGGGCGCGGAAGTTGTTGGAGATCGCGCCGCGCAGGGCGAATTCCGGCGCGAACTCGTAGCGCGCGGCGAGCTTGCCGGTCCACTGGCTGCCGAAGTCCTGGTAATGCTCGTAGCGGCCGGCCAGGTCGGTCGAGAGCTTCTCGCCGAACTGGCTGGACAGGCTGGCGTAGGCGCTGGCGACGTTGCGCGACAGGTCGGCCGCGTCTTCCGGGGTCAACCCGCCGCCGGCCTGTGCGCCCGTCGGGCGATCGCTGTACGGGCCGGCCGCGTAGCTGGCCGGTTCGCCCGCGTAGGTGCGGAACTGCTCGCGGCGGAATTCCACGCCGGTGCCGAAGGTATGGCTGGCGCCGGCGGCCTCGAAGCCGCGGGTCAGGTCGAGGTTGGCCACGGTCGCGTCGAAGACGTAGCGGCTGACTTTGAACGAGGTCGGGCTGTCCGGGCCGAGCGAGGCGTTGAGCGAATCGCGCAGCTTGTAGGTGAAATCGTTGCGGCCGTAGTCGAGGCTGGCGTCGTAGTCCCAGTCGCCCCATTGCCCGCGCGCGCCGACCACGCCCTGGTAGTCGCGGTTGTAGCCGAGCGAGACGGGCCGGTAGCCGTTCGGGTAGACCTCCGGCCAGTTGGCGCCGTCGGTGTCGTCCGGATAACGGAAGTAGTTGGCGCCCTGGGTGTCGCGATGGCTGTAGGTGCCGAAGGCGTAGAAGCGGCCGGTCCGGCCGAACGGCAGTTCGCCGTTGAACCAGGCGTTGATGTCGCGCGATTTGCCGTCGCCCAGCTGGTAGTTGCGCTTGCCCTGCAGCGCGAGGTTGGCCTCGTTCTGCTGCCAGTCCGGGATCTGGTCGAAACCGGCGCGGTTGGTCGGCGAGCGGCGCTTGTATTCCAGGCCGGCCTTGATGAAGCCCTCCTCGCCGAGGCGGGTGCCGGCCTTGGCGGTGACCTCGCCGGTCTGGCCGTCGGTCACTTCGCTGTGGATCGGCTTGAGGTCGGTGTGGTGCGCGCCCCAGGTGGCTTCGACCTCGCCGTGGTCCGGGTCGTCGTCGAGGATCACGTTGATGACGCCGGCGATCGCGTCCGAGCCGTATTGCGCGCCGGCGCCGTCGCGCAGCACTTCGATGCGCTTGATCGCGCTGACCGGGATCGAGTTGAAGTCCACCGGCGTGGTGCCCTTGCCGATCTTGCTGTCGGTGTTGACCAGCGCGGAGGTGTGGCGGCGCTTGCCGTTGACCAGCACCAGCACCTGGTCGGGCGACAGGCCGCGCAGCTGCGCGGCGCGCACGTGGTCGGCGCCGCCGGAATTGGACTGGCGCGGGAAGTTGAACGACGGCAGCAGCGCCTGCAGCGCGCTGCCCAGCTCGCCGTTGACGATGCCGGCCTTGCGGAGGTCCTCGGCGCTGAGCACGTCGACCGGGGCGGTGGATTCGAGCACGGTGCGGCCGCTGGCGCGGGTGCCGGTGACGATCACGGTATCCAGCGTGGCGGCGTCGGACTGCTGGGCATGAACCGGGGCGGACAGGGCCAGTGCCACGGCCAGGCCGAGCAGGGTGGGGATGGGGCGCGACATGGGGGGAGGGTCTCCTACGAACTGCGGGGATCGCGGCGATGGTTGCGATCGATATCAACATCCATCCGGATGAAGCGATATATTAACGGGCCGTTGACGCCGGCGCGAGGGGCCATCGGCCGTCCGCCGGCATCAGCTCATCACGGATACTTATTTGCGAGTCCTTCGCGGAAGCGGCGCATATCCCCATGCGCGGACGCTTCCGCGAACCCGTCGCAAGGCACGGCGCACCCCACGGCGCCCCGGGCCTTGTTCTTTCGTCGTCCCTGGAGAACCCATGAAATTGCTGCGCACTTCCCTGCTGGCCGCCGCCTTCGCCCTGTCGGCGTGTTCGACGCTGGCCCCGACCGCGCCGGGCACCAGCGGCACCACCGCCACCTTGCAGGGCGACGCGGCCCGCCCGGCCGACGCGCACGGCTGGGTGCGCAGCGAGCTGTATTTCGGCGTCGGCGAGGAGACCGGCCCGGCCGAGCGGCCGCAGACCGAGAAGATCAGCGAGGCGCAGTGGCGCGCCTTCCTCGACAAGGAGGTGACGCCGCGTTTTCCCGACGGCCTGACCGTGTTCGACGCCTACGGCCAGTGGTTGTTCCGCGGTGCCAAGGAGCCGAACCGGCTGGCCACCAAGGTGCTGGTGATCCTGCACGAGGACACGCCGCAGCGCCGCGCCGACATCGAGGCGATCCGGTTGGCATGGAAGCGGGCCACCGGGCACCAGTCGGTGCTGTGGTCGCGCCAGGCCGTGGACGTGTCGTTCTGAGCGCGGCGCGAATGACCGGCCCGGGTTACGCGATCCGCGAGGACGACCTTGGTGGCGAGGCGGTCCGCGCGCTGTTGGCATTGCACCTGCGGGGCATGCATGCGCAGTCGCCGCCGGGCAGCGTCTACGCGCTGGACCTGTCCGGCCTGCAACGGCCGGACGTGACCGTCTGGAGCGCCTGGCGCGGCGATGCGCTGGCCTCGATCGGCGCGTTGCGGACGCTCGGCGATGGCCACGGCGAGCTGAAGTCGATGCGCACGCATCCGGCCTTCCTGCGCCAGGGCGCGGCCGCGGCGTTGCTGGACCACATCATCGGCGTCGCCCTCAAGCGCGGCCTGCACCGGCTGAGCCTGGAAACCGGCAGCGGGCCGGCGTTCGAACCGGCACTGGCGCTGTACCGGCGGCGCGGCTTCGTCGAGGGCCCCGCATTCGGCGATTACGCGGCCAGCGATTTCAACCGGTTCCTGCACCTGGACCTGCGGGAAGGCGTATGACGCCCATGGCGAAATGGATGTTGGCCGCAAGCGCGTTCGCGGTGTCCGTGCCGGCGGCGGCAGGGAATCCGTTGGAGTTCCAGGTTGCGGCAGGCGTGCATGCCCGGGTCGATGCAGCAGGCGACGGTTCTTTTCAGGTCAAACTGCTGCCGAGCGGCATCGTGCAGCAGTTGCAGGGAGCCAGCAATGAGGACGGTGAGTCCAGCATCGATCATGCCGACTACAACTTCGATGGCTACGAGGACCTGGTGTCGTCGGCAAGGATGGGGCAGGTCAACGACGTCAATATCGTGTACCTGTTCGATCCCGGAAGCGGACGTTTTACCGAGCTGAAGCTGCCTGCGAACGCACCCAAGAGTTGCGAAGGTTTTTGGGATCTCGTGCCCGAGCCAAGAACCAGGCAGCTCTTCAGCAGTTGCCGTGGTGGCCCGATGTGGTACACGGACGTGTATCGCTACGACGTGCAAGGGCGGCTTTATGTGTATCGATCGGAGCGGGTGGTCGATCCCGCGGTGAGCGCAATGCTGGACCTCACGCCGGATGACGGCGCCCCTGTGGCGGTATGGTCGACTTACGACCCTGCGGGACGAGTGACGGAGCGGGCCGTCGGACTTGGGCTGGTGACCCCGCCCGAAGGCCCGCTAGTGCCATTGCAGGGCGTCGTCTCCGCGGAGCGCTTGCCGTTGCATGCCAAACCGATCGACGGAGCCGCCGCTCGCTACCTGGTGAAGCGGGATCGCTTCGAGGCGCTGGACATCAGCGAGGACGGGCAGTGGCTCAAGGTCCGCTACCGCAATCCGGACAAAGGCGCCGTCGTCGGTTGGGTGCATGTACCGCAGGATGCCTTATGAGCGTACGAGCCCGATGCGGCACAACGCTGTCGATGGCCCCGCATTCGGCGATTACGCGGCCAGCGATTTCAACCGGTTCCTGCACCTGGACCTGCGGGAAGGCGAAGCGGGATAGCGAAAGGGGAGCCGACATGCCCTCGATGTACGACATCTATGCGCGCCATGCCGATCGATACGACGAGCTGGTCTCGCGCGAGGACTGGCAGGGGAATCTTGGCCGGTACCTGCTCGGCACCTTCGACTTCGAAGGCAAGCGCGTGCTCGAGTTCGGGACGGGGACCGGCCGGGTCACTGCGCTGTACGCCGCACTCGCCGCGGAAATCGTGTGCTTCGATCGGTCCGCGCACATGCTGGAGCGCGCTCGGCGCCGCCTGCGGGCGCACGAGCACAAGCTGGCGTTCCGCCTGCTCGACAACGCCGACATCGCCACCCTGGCGGAGCAGGCGGACGTGGTGATCGAAGGCTGGAGCTTCGGGCACCGGGCGCTGGACATGGACGACCCGGCGGCGGCGGCCGACGAGCTGGTGGAGGCCTGCCTGGCGCAGTTGCGTCCCGGCGGCACGCTGGTCCTGATCGAGACCCTGGGGTCCAACGTCGATGCGCCGGCTGCGCCGCTTCCCGGACTCGAAACGTTCTATCGCGCGCTGGAGCAGCGCCACGGCCTGCGCCGCGATGTCGTGGCGACCGACTATCGCTTCGACAGCCCGGCCGATGCGGCGCGGGCGTTCGGCTTCTTCTTCGGCGAGGATGCCGCGGCGGGCATCGAGCAGCGCCACGATGGCGTGATTCCCGAGTACACCGGCGTATGGTCCAGGCGGAAGTAGCCGTCCGCCCCGGTCCGTGCGCAATGCAGTATCCCGCCGCGGTCGTCCTTCCGGAGGGGCGCGGGGATTATTCTCCGCTCCCTTGCCCCGTCTTTCTCCTCCCACGTCCCTTTAACCACGCATGAGCACATCCCCCTCCAAGTCGCCGCGCTGGTTCGTCGCGGCCGACCTCAACGGCTTCTTCGGCCTGGTGGTCGACAACCTGTCGATCCTGGGCTTCATCGCGATGGCCCTGGTCGGCATGTTCCAGTTCCCGGCGGACGTGGTGTTCGGCCGGATGTTCCCGGGCACCGCGTTCGGCGTGCTGGTCGGCAACCTGCTGTACACGCTGATGGCGCGGCGGCTGGCCGCCCGCACAGGGCGCGACGACGTCACCGCGATGCCCCTGGGCCTGGATGCGCCGACCAGCATCGGCATGGCGTTGCTGGTGCTCGGCCCGGCGTTCGTGACGTTCAAGGCGCAAGGCCTGGACCCGCACGCGGCGGCGCTGGCGACCTGGAAGCTGGGCATGGCCTCGCTCATCGTGATGGGCCTGCTCAAGCTGGTGCTGTCGTTCTTCGGCGAGGCGGTGACGCGCGCCTTGCCGCGCGCGGCGCTGCTCGGCTCGATCGCCGGCATCGCGCTGGTGCTGATGGGGCTGCTGCCGCTGCTGGAGACGCTGCGTTCGCCGATCGCGGGCTTCACCACGCTCGGCCTGCTGCTGTACGTGCTGGTCGCCAAGGGGCGCCTGCCGGTGAAACTGCCGGGCGTGCTGGTCGCGTTCGTGTTCGGCACGTTGCTGTACTACGGGCTCGGGTTGGCCGGGCTCGGCGCGCCGGGCTTCGCCTTGCCGCAGTGGACGCCGCCGCAGGTGGTGCTGCCGTGGCCGACGCTGGGCTTCGTCGAGGGCCTGCCGAACACCGTGCCGTACCTGCCGCTGCTGCTGCCGTTCGGCCTGCTGATGGTGGTTGGCGGCATCAACGTCAGCGAGAGCGCGCGCGCCGCCGGCGACGACTACCGCACCCGCGACATCCTGCTGGTGGAAGCGTTCGCCACGCTGGTCGCCGGCGTCTGCGGCGGCGTCGCGCAGACCACGCCGTACATCGGCCAGCCGGCCTACAAGCACATGGGCGCGCGCAGCGGCTACACGCTGCTGACCGGCCTGTTCGTGGGCATCGGCGGCATGCTCGGGATCGTCTCCGGGCTGGTGCAGTGGCTTCCGCTGGCGGTGCTCTCGCCGATCATCGTCTACGTCGCGATCGACATCACCACGCAGGCGTTCCAGGCCACGCCGAAACAGCACGCCGGCGCGATGGTGCTGGGCTTCCTGCCGTCGGCCGCCTACCTGCTGGCGATCAAGGCGCCCGGCTGGATCCCGCCGGAGCAGCTCGCCGCGCTGACCACCCGCGTGGATGGCCACGGCCTGCCGGAGCTGGCGGTGATCTTCACCCTGGGCAACGGCTTCATCATCACCGCGATGTTGTGGACGGCCGCGGTCGTGGCGATGATCGACGGACGCCTGCTGCGCGCCGCCGGATTCCTGCTGGTCGCGGCCGGCCTGGCCCTGTTCGGCCTGATCCACTCGGTCGACCCGCGTGGCGGCATCTACCTGCCGTGGCAGCTGGAAGGCCTGGCGCGCACGATCAGCTGGCAGTTCGTCGGTGCCTACGTCGCCCTGGCGGCGTTGCTCGGGTTGTTGTCGCTGCAGGGGGAGCAGGATCCGCTTCGAACCCCCGTCGCCCGGGAGTAGACTGCGTCCGGGGCAGCCTGGAGGCGGCGTGATGGACATGGCGCTGGCGGTGGACCGTATCGCGGCACGGGTCTATGCCGGCGTGCTCGACGATGGCCATTGGCGTGGCGGCCTGGATGCGGTCTGCGAAGCGGTCGGCGGTTTCTGCTTTCACCGCATGACCATGGATCCCCTGAGCCTCGATGTGGTCGAAAGCGAGGCCAGCTTCAGCGCGCCGCCCGACAAGGTGGTGGAGTACGAGCGGCACCATGCCGGCCGCGACCTGCGCGTCAGAGTCGGATTGGCCCTGCCGGTAGGGAGCCCCATGGTCGATCACCGCGACCTGGGCATGCGGGCGATCGCGCGCGACCCGATCTACGTCGACTGGCTGGCGCCGATAGGCCTGCGGCATTCGATGGGCGTTGTCCTGCGGAAGGACGCCGAGGCCACCGACCTCCTCGGGCTGCTGCGCGAACGCGCGCAACCACCATTCGAGGACGAGGCTTGCGAGCTTTTCCAGCGGCTGGCGCCCCATCTCGCCGAAGCCAGCCGTTTGCGCTCCCGCGCCCGTGAGCTGGCCCTGCAGGCGGCGCTGGGCCATGCCGCGCTGGATGCGCTACCGCAGGCCGTGATGATGATCGATGGCCAAGGCCGCGTCCTGCATGCGAACGCCCGCGCCCTGGCCTGTGCCCGGACCGGGCAACCCTTCGGCATCCGGCAGGGACGGCTCCGGTTCCCCGACGCGGCTGCCTCGGATGCCTTGGCGCGGGGACTGAACCGGGTCGGCGCCGGCCATGCCACGGCGTTCCGGCTGGCGCGGCCGGACGGGTGGATCGTGGCATCGATGCTGCCGTTGGCGGACGGGCACCGGTTGGCAGCGGGGCAGGGGCGGCCGTGGGCGCTGATGGTGATGTCGGGCATGGGCACGTCGCACGGCCCCGACCCGCGGCTGCTGCGCGAGCTGTTCGCACTGACCCCGAGCGAGATCCGGCTGGCGCTATGCCTGCTGTCCGGGCAGACCTTGTCGGACTTCGTCGCCTCGCAACGTTGCAGCGTGGAAACCGGGCGTACCCACCTGAAGAACCTCCTGCACAAGAGCGGGTGCCATCGCCAAACCGACTTGGTGCGGCTGCTGCATTCGCTGGGATAGGCGTTCCTACCGCATTCGGGGGATGCCGTTCGCGCGTGCCCCGCGATACCGTCAGGGCCGTGTCCAACGGGGGAGAGGCATGAACGCCAGGGCGGTATGCATGGTCTTGAAGGTGGGTTTTTGCATGGGCATGGCTGGTATCCCGGCCATCGGCCATGCACAGAGCCTGGAACAATGGCAACGCGCGATCCAGGTCGTCGGCGACGCGATCAGCGATGCGCAGCGTCGCCGCGAGGCCGAGGAAGCCGCCGAGGCGGAGCGCCAGCGCCAGCAGGCGCAGCGCCAGGAGTACGAGCTGCGGCAACGCGCCGCCGCCGCCGAGCAACAGCGGGTGCAGCAGGCGCGGGCGGAGGCGCAGCGGGTGGCCGCACTGAGCCCGCCGCCCCGGTACGACGGGCGCATCGTGCTGCACCGGCAAGTGCTGGAAGCCCAGCGCCAGTGGCCCGCGCCTTTCCTGGACTACAGCGGAAACCAATCTCCTGCCTGGTCGCCCGGCGGCGCCAGCCTGGCCTACCTGTACGCGGCACAGGTGCATTGGCTGGACCTGGCCGAAATGCGCGACAGGCCGCTACCCCCGCGCTTGCCCGACGCTGCCTGGATCCAGTTCCTGCGCGACGACGTCCTGCTGGTCACGGCGAGCGAACACGACGGGAAGACCTATCAGTCGCGCCATCGCTATTTCCTGCTGGACCGCCAGGGGACGCTGCTTGGACAGGGCCAGGAGCAGGCGAGCGTGCTGTATCACCCCGGCGACGGCAAGCCGCGCTACCTGCAGGTGGGGAATGCGGCGGGCGACTGCAAGCGCATCAGCGTGTTCGATGCCGCCGATCCGGCCGGCAAGGCACTGTGGACGCTCGAGCTGGGAAGGAAGGCGCGCGAATGCAACGCCACGGTGAGCGCCCAGGGCCACCACGAACTGCTCGTGGCGGACAGCGGGCGGATCGCGTACTACCGCGACGGCGTCCTGGTGCGGCGGTTCGGCTCCGGCATCGACGACGAGCAGCCGTACTTCGTCCCCAACCTTCCCTACGCATACGTCTCGCACCAGAACGATGAGGGAGGCAGCTACACCTACACCCTGAGTTTCTGGGACATCGACAGCGGCCGGAGCGTTTGCACGGTCACGCCTCCCGACGGTTCCTCCAGCGTCGGCATGGCCTATGCCGGCGGCAAGGCCCTGCTGAACAACTCTTCCCTGCTGCTGTCGCTGCCCGAGTGCGGCCTGGAACGCCTGCCCGGGGTACGCGCCGGGCCCGTGTGGGGCGAGCGGGCCCACGAGTTGGCCGCCCTGTACGGCGAGGCCGGCCGCGTCACCGTCCTCGATACCCGCACCTGGCAGCCGGTGGCCCGCCTGCAGGTCGATGCGCAGGGCTGGCCATCGTCGCCGGACGAGTACTACAAGCTGAGCGTGGCCTGGCATCCCCAGGGACGCGTCCTCTTCGGCCTCTTTGAGGCGGGCGAGACGCAGGAATTCGACGCAGCCACCGGGCGTCCGCTGGGCCGGCTGCCCGGGGGCGCGTCGCTGCGGGAGGACGGGCGCTACCTGCTGAGCTCGGAAGGATTTGACACCCGCCGAGGCGATGCCCGCTACCGCGTCTGGCGCTGGGACGCCCTGCACGACGACGCGCTGACGCGCTTCCTCGCCTCGCTGGTCAAGGACAAGTACGAGACCCGCGAGCAGTTCCGCCAGCGGCTCGCCACTGCCTCGGCGCCCTACACGCTGGAGGTGGCGCTGGCCGATTACGACGCCGATCGTGGCGCCTGGACGGCGCAGTGGCAGGGCATTCCGCTGCAGGTGCCGATGGCGCCCGCGCAGGCCCGCCGGCTGGAAGGCGTGCCGCGGCTGGTGCTGGAAGGCCGCCTGCACGCGCTGGATCCGGACTACCTGGAACTGCAGCAGCCGACGGCGCTGATGCCGGACGGCCAGCGCCTGCCGCTGCCGGTGGCGACGCATCCGCTATCGATCGACGACCCTGCCAGCATGGCCTCCATGACGGCCGTGGCTTCCGCTACCAGTGGAGCGAGCGCGATCGAAGCATCGCCCGAGCAGGCCGCGCCGGCACTGGCGCATGCTTCTGCCGTGCCGCCCGGTTGTTCGGAATCCGACTATCGCGCCCGCTATGCGCAAATGGAGCGGGAAATCGCCACTGGCGACTACGGTATCTGTGGTGGTGGCCGGCTCGGCAAGCGCCTGGCCGAGGAGACGCTGGCGATGCTCTCGGCTTGCCCGTCCACGCCGGCAATGGAGGAGTATCGTCGCGAGATGGAACAACTGCGCAGCGATTCGCTGGGCATGATCGAGGGTGCCTGCGGGGACTGAAGTGCATCGTGCCCGAGACCTGCAGCCGCCGGCGTGGCTCCGTCGCCGGCGTGATGCCTTGGCTGCGATCGCAGCGGCCGGCCATTCAGCCGTGGATGCGGAACCTCGCGGGGGCGCGCGGGTCAGACCTGGGGTATCCACGGCGAGAATTACTCGACATGCAGAACAAGACCGCGCTCTGGCCCTGGCTCACCGGGGCGATCCTGGTCGCCGGCATCGGCTGGTGGCTGTTCCGCCCCGACACGACCACGCACACCACGGCCTCGCCGCCGGCCTTCCCCTCGCGCACCGAACCGCCGGTCCAGGCGCCGCCCTCCGCGAGCGCCGCGGCGCCCGGGGGGCCGCAGCATCCGGTCGAGAGCCCGGCGGCCGCGGATCCGGCCATTCCGGCGCTGGCAGACAGCGATGCGGCGGCGTGGGAGGCGCTCTCCAACCTGGCCGGCGATGCGTCCGTGCTGGACGTGCTGTTGCGCGACCACCTGATCCAGCGGCTGGTCACGATGGTCGACAACCTGCCGCGGCGCAGCGCCACCCGCCAGTCGCTCGCGCTGCGCCCGCTGCCGGGCGAACTGCAGCTGCGGCAGGACGAGGCCGGCGCGACGCTGGCTCCCGCCAATGCCGAACGCTATGCGCCGTACGTGAAGGCCTTCGCCGCCGTCGATCCGCAGGCGCTCGCGCGCGCCTACCGGCGTTTCTACCCGCTGTTCCAGCAGGCCTACGTGGAGCTGGGCTATCCCGACGGCTACTTCAACGATCGCCTGGTGCAGGTGATCGACCATCTGCTGCAGGCGCCGGAACCGGCGCAGCCGCCGCTCGTCGAACCCAACGGACGCGGCAAGTACCGCTTCGTCGACCCGGCGCTGGAATCGCTGTCGGTCGGACAGAAGGCGCTGGTGCGGCTGGGCCCGGGGCAGGAGGCGGCGGTGAAGCGCCAGTTGCGCGCGATCCGGGCGGCGTTGACGCGCTCCTGAGCGGCAAGGCGGGACGGAGGAAGGATCAGGCCGGATCCGTCCGCGCGGGTTCGTCCTGCCCCGCCAGCAGCCAGGCCAGCTTGCGCGCGCGCGGCTGCCGCTTGAGCTGCCACTCCGCGCGCGAGGCGGAAGCGCGATCGGGGTAGGGCCGGCTGCCGAGCAACTGCAGCGGCGGATTCGCCCGGGTATAGCGTGCGCCCTTGCCGGCCAGGTGCGCTTGGTAGCGCGCCTGCAGGTCGTTGGTGATGCCGGCGTAGTAGCTGCCGTCGCGGCACAGCAGCAGGTAGAGATACCAGGGCTTGGGCGGTTGCATGGCGCGCATTATCGGCCTGCGTCGGGGGCGGAGGGGACGGAGGGCGCGGTGGGCGTGCTTGGCCTGGCGCGGATGCTCGACAGGTAGGCGTTCCGGGTAGCGTGGCTGTCCTCGCCGGGGATTTCCGGCCGGCCAGTCCATCGGTATCGGTGGCGACGGATGCGATGTCCCCGGCGCCGCGCTCGAGGAGGCGAGTTCGGGCATCGGCACCGGGCCGGGATGTGAGAGTGACTTCAGCCGCGATGGGGGCGGTCATGCAGGCCCCTCTGCAAAACCCCGCACGTCCATGTGCGAGGGCCAAATGGAGGAGCCCCATCGCGGCTGAAGCGGCTCCCGCAGGGGCCCCGGCCGGGCTCTTGAAACCGCCGCGTCGAGCCGCATCTGCTTGATATCGCCGGGTTTCCCGGCCCTTCACTGTTCCGAGGATTCCCCATGCGGATGGACAAGCTCACCTCGCGTTTCCAGCAGGCGCTGGCCGACGCGCAGTCGCTGGCCGTGGGCCGCGACCACAACATCATCGAGCCGGTGCACGTGCTGACCGCGCTGCTCGACCAGCAGGGCGGCAGCACGCGGCCGCTGCTGGCCCAGGCCGGCGTCAACGTGCCGGTGCTGCGCGAGCGCCTGGGCGAGGCGCTGGACAAGTTGCCCAAGGTCTCCGGCCAGGCCGGCAGCCTGTCGATCGGCAACGATCTCAACCGCCTGCTCAACCAGACCGACAAGCTCGCCCAGCAGCACGGCGACGCCTTCATCGCCAGCGAGTGGTTCGTGCTGGCGGCTGTGGACGATGGGGGCGCGCTCGGCGTCGCGCTGCGCGCGGCCGGCGCCGACAGGGGCCGGATCGAGGCCGCGATCGAGAAGGTGCGCGGCGGCGAGACCGTGCAGAGCGAGAACGCCGAGGACCAGCGCCAGGCGCTGGAGAAGTACACCATCGACCTGACCGCGCGCGCCGAGAGCGGCAAGCTCGATCCGGTGATCGGCCGCGACGAGGAAATCCGCCGCACCATCCAGGTCCTGCAGCGCCGCACCAAGAACAATCCGGTGCTGATCGGCGAGCCGGGCGTGGGCAAGACCGCGATCGTCGAGGGCCTGGCCCAGCGCATCGTCAACGGCGAAGTGCCGGAAGGCCTGCGCGGCAAGCGCGTGCTCTCGCTCGACATGGGCGCGCTGATCGCCGGCGCCAAGTTCCGCGGCGAGTTCGAGGAGCGCCTGAAGGGCGTGCTCAACGACCTGGCCAAGAACGAGGGCCAGATCATCCTGTTCATCGACGAGCTGCACACCATGGTCGGTGCCGGCAAGGCCGATGGCGCGATGGACGCCGGCAACATGCTCAAGCCGGCGCTGGCGCGTGGCGAGCTGCACTGCATCGGCGCGACCACGCTTGATGAGTACCGCAAGTACATCGAGAAGGACGCCGCGCTGGAGCGGCGCTTCCAGAAGGTGTTCGTCGGCGAGCCGACCGTGGAGGACACCATCGCGATCCTGCGCGGGCTCAAGGAGCGCTACGCGGTCCATCACGGCGTGGAAATCACCGACCCGGCGATCGTCGCCGCGGCCACGCTGTCCAACCGCTACATCACCGACCGCCAGCTGCCGGACAAGGCCATCGACCTGATGGACGAGGCCGCCTCGCGCATCCGCATGGAGATCGATTCCAAGCCGGAGGAACTGGACCGCCTGGAGCGGCGCCTGATCCAGCTCAAGATCCAGCGCGAGATGCTGAAGAAGGAGAAGGACGAGGCGTCCAGGCAGCGGCTCGCGGACCTGGAGAACGACATCGACAAGCTCGAGCGCGAGTTCTCCGACCTCAACGAAGTGTGGAAGTCGGAGAAGGCGGCGCTGCAGGGCGCGACCAAGATCAAGGAGCAGATCGAGCAGGCCAAGATCGAGCTGGAAGCGGCGCAGCGCCGCCAGGACTTCGCCAAGATGAGCGAGATCCAGTACGGCGTGCTGCCGCAGCTGGAGAAGCAGCTGGCCGCGGCCAACGAGGCCGAGCAGCACGAGTTCAAGCTGGTGCAGGACCGCGTCACCGCCGAGGAGATCGCCGAAGTGGTGTCGCGCTGGACCGGCATCCCGGTCAACAAGATGCTGGAGGGCGAGCGCGACAAGCTGCTGCGCATGGAAGATGTGCTGCACGAGCGCGTGGTCGGGCAGGAGGAGGCGATCAAGGTCGTGTCCGACGCGGTGCGCCGTTCGCGGGCGGGCCTGTCCGATCCGAACCGGCCGAGCGGCTCGTTCCTGTTCCTCGGCCCGACCGGCGTGGGCAAGACCGAGCTGTGCAAGGCGCTGGCCGAGTTCCTGTTCGACAGCAGCGACGCGATGGTGCGCATCGACATGAGCGAGTTCATGGAGAAGCACTCGGTCGCCCGGCTGATCGGCGCGCCTCCGGGCTATGTCGGCTACGAGGAAGGCGGCTACCTGACCGAGGCGGTGCGACGTCGCCCGTATTCGCTGATCCTGCTCGACGAGGTGGAGAAGGCGCATACCGACGTCTTCAACATCCTGCTGCAGGTGCTCGACGACGGCCGCCTGACCGACGGCCAGGGCCGGACGGTGGATTTCCGCAACACCGTCATCGTGATGACCTCCAACCTCGGCTCGCACCAGATCCAGGAGCTGAGCGGTGACGATTCACCGGAGGCCTACACCCAGATGAAGGCAGCGGTGATGGGCGTGGTGCAGGCGCACTTCCGTCCGGAGTTCATCAACCGGCTCGACGACATCGTGGTGTTCCATCCGCTCGACAAGCGGCAGATCAAGCAGATCGCCAAGATCCAGATGCATGGGCTGGAGAAGCGGTTGGCCGAGCGCGGCTTGAAGATCGAGGTCTCGGACAAGGCGTTCGAACTGCTCGGCAACGTCGGCTTCGACCCGGTGTACGGCGCGCGTCCGCTCAAGCGCGCGATCCAGTCGCAACTGGAGAACCCGTTGGCGCAGCGCATCCTGGCCGGCGATTTCCTCGGCGGCGACACCGTGAAGGTGGATGCCGAGGGCGGGCAGTTGGTGTTCGCCAAGGGCTGAGCCCGGCACCGGGGCGGGACTCCGGTCCCGCCCTGGCTGGCCCATGGGGCGCTAGAACGGCGGCAGCCGGCGCTTGACGGGTTGCGACTTCACGATCGAGGTACTGGTTTCGGCCATTTCGGCGATGCGATCGAGGATGAAGTCCAGGTGCTCGATGGAGCGCAGGTAGAGACGGCCGATGAAACAGTCTTCGCCGGTGACCTTGTCGCATTCGGCGAACTCCGGGATGGCTTCGATCAGCGCCTGCACGGCCTTGAGTTTTCCGGGCATGGGCCGGATGCGGACGATGGCCTGCATCGGATAGCCCAGGGCGCGCGGTTCGGCCTGCACGGTGAAGCCCTGGATCACGCCGCGGTCCTCCAGGCGGCGCAGCCGGTCGGCGGTGCCCGGGGCGGACAGGCCGACCCGTTCGGCCAAGGCCTTGGTGGGCATCCGGGCGTCCTGTTGCAGCAAGGTCAGGATGCGGCGATCGGTTTCGTCGAGCGACATGAGAAATATCCTGGGTCTTTCCTTTCAAGGAAAGATTTTCTTGTGGATTCGCCTTTATTTCGAAAGGAAAGATCGCCTGGCCGTCTGTAGATTGCAAGCCCACGATTGAAGAGGGCGCTGCAATGACGGAACGTACCCGGGGTGTGCTGGAAATGGTCGCGGCGATGGCGATCTCCGGGACCATCGGCTGGCTGGTGGTGGTGTCCGGGCAGCCGGTGGCCAGCGTCGTGTTCTGGCGCTGCCTGTTCGGCGCGCTCACGCTGATACCGGTGTGCCTGATGCGCGGCTATTTCAGGTCCGGCACGATCACGCCCCGGCAGGCCGGCGTGGCCGTATTGGGCGGCATCGCGCTGGTGGCGAACTGGCTGCTGCTGTTCGCGGCGTATTCCGGGGCTTCCATCTCGATCGCCACCGCGGTCTACAACACGCAGCCGTTCATGCTGGTCGGGCTCGGCGCCCTGTTCCTGGGCGAGCGGCCGACGCTGCGCAAGCTGGGGTGGCTGGCGCTGGCGTTCGGGGGCGTGCTGTTGATCGTCCAGGCGCGGCCGGGGCAGGGCAGCGGCACGCACTACCTGGCGGGCGTGTTGCTCGCGCTCGGCGCGGCCTTCTGCTACGCGCTGGCGGCGCTGTTCGCGAAGCGGCTCAAGGGCGTACCGCCGCACCTGATCGCCCTGGTCCAGGTGTCGGTCGGGGTGGCCGCGCTGTGGCCGTTGGCGAGCTTGCCGGAAGCGACCGGTGCGGCCGCCGCCTGGACGACGCTGGCGACGATGGGCGTGGTGCATACCGGGTTGATGTACATCCTGCTGTATGGCGCGATCCAGAAGCTGCCGACGCCCGTGACCGGCGCGTTGTCCTTCATCTATCCGATCGTCGCGATCGCCGTGGACAGGCTCGCGTTCGGCCATGCGCTGCAGCCGGTGCAGGTCGCCGGTGCCGTGATGGTGCTGTTGGCGGCGGCCGGCATGACGCTGGGCTGGCCATGGCGCAGGCCAGCGCCGGCAGCCGCGTCGCAGGCGACGCGTTGACGGCCGGCCCGGCGCTCGCGCAGCACGGGAGGCAGCCGAAAGCTGGGCGAAAGCCGTGCGGGCCAGCCTGACGGCCAGGCCTGCTCCCTCCCTCCCCGCATGCAGGCCGAGGAGCTGCCTGCGATGCTGTCCATCCCGCATGTCTGGGCCTTGCTGGTCGAAAGCCTGGCCGATCGGGTGGTGGCGCCGACGCTGGCTGCGCTGCACCTGACCGGACTGAGCGACGACCCGCACGACATCGCGGCCTCGCTGCTGATCGCAACGCTGCAGCTGGGCATCATCGGCGTGATATTCCGGCCACTGGAGAGCCTGTGGCCGGCCGAGCGCTGGGAGCACCGGCGCCTGGCCCGTATCGATTTCCACTACACCTGGACGATGCTGGTCGGGGTGTTCCCGCTGTTCTCGTTCCTGGTTCTGACCCCGCTGGCCAACCTGCTTGGGGGCGGCCAAGCCGGCGAGGATGCCCACATCGGCCTGCGCTACCTGTGGCCGTGGCTGGACCGGCATCCGCTGGCGCTGTTCGCGCTGTACTACCTCGCCTACGACTTCACCTACTACTGGATGCACCGCGTGCAGCACTGGATGCCGTGGTGGTGGGCGATGCATAGCATGCACCACAGCCAGCGCCAGCTCAGCTGCTGGGCCAACGACCGCAGCAACTATCTCGATGGCGCACTGCAATCGTTCGTGCTGGCCGGGGTCGGCGTGGCGTTCGGCATCGCCGCCGACGAGTTCGCCTGGCTGATGCTGCTGGGCGAACTGGTGCAGAACTTCTCGCACGCCAACGTGCGCATCGGCTTCGGGCCGGTGCTGGAAAAGGTCTTCGTCGATCCGAAGTTCCACCGCCTGCACCACATGGTGGTCGACCCGGAACGCCCGGACCTGCACAACTGCAACTTCGGCCAGGTGCTGGCGATCTGGGACGTGCTGTTCGGCACCGCGTTGTACGGAGAACCGGTGCGCCCCACGGGCGTGGCCGACCCGATGGTGGACCGCGACAACGCGCTCGGCTTCGTGGCCTTGCAGGTCGAGGGGCTCAGGCGTTTCTGGGGTGCGGTACGCCGTCGCGAGGGGTGGGCTCCGGGCGAGGTCGCCTTTGGCGAGGACTATCGGCCGATCCCGGTGCGGCATGTGCCGGTGCCGCGGCTGGAGGAGACCGAGGCCGATCCGTCGTAAGGGCTTCGAGCGCGTTTCGAGAGCGGCGGCGACGCCTTGCGTGACGTCGTGGAGAGCCCGGGCCGCTTCCGCGATGCGCGCCAGGTGGCCTGGCCGTCTTCCTGCTACCATGCGCGGCCCTGAGGTGACTGCCGGGATGCCGGCGGTTTAAACGGGAATCCGGTGCGTCGGCCGTCCATGCCGGCAATTCCGGAGCTGCCCCCGCAACGGTGGGCGAGTACACGTTCCGCATGCAACGCCACTGTGCCGCCGGCATGGGAAGGCGCGGGACGGAAGGCGCAGCCTTCGCTCGCGAGCCCGGAGACCGGCCCCAGGATCGACCCGGCGCGCGGTGGGCGTGGCCATGGTGCCGGCGCGAACGCCGGCGCCATCTCCTGCTGCCTGCATGCCGGCTTTACCCAGATGTCCGCGCGGGAAGGCGCGGCTGCAGGAGCCACCCACGATGTCGTTGTCCCCGATCGTTTCCCCACGCCGCGCCGCGCTTGCGCTGGCGCTGTCCCTGGCCGCCGCTCCGGCGCTCGCGGCCGATGCCACCGACCTGGACCAGGTCGTGGTCACCGCGAGCCGTACCGCGCAGACCCAGGACCAGGCCCTGGCCCCGGTCGCCGTGATCGATCGCGCCGAGATCGAGCGCCGCCAGGCGCGCTCGCTGCCGGAACTGCTGCGCGGCGAGCTGGGCGTGTCGATCGTCAACAACGGCGGGCCGGGCAAGAGCACTTCGCTGTTCCTGCGCGGCAGCGAATCCGACCACGTGCTGGTGCTGGTCGACGGCGTGCGGATCGGGTCGGCCACCCTCGGCGGCGCGTCGCTGCAGGACATCCCGGTCGAGCAGGTCGAGCGCGTGGAGATCGTGCGCGGGCCGTTCTCCAGCCTGTACGGCTCGGAGGCGATCGGCGGCGTCATCCAGATCTTCACGCGCAAGCCGCAAGGCGCGTTCGTACCGACCTTCAGCGTCGCGACGGGCAGCGACAACGCGCGCCGCTACGGCGCCGGCGTGGCCGGGCGCAGCCAGGGCGACCTCGGCGAGCGCGGCGGCTGGTACTCGGTCAATGCGGTGCACGACGAGACCGACGGCATCAACGCCTACCTCGATACCGCCAACAGCGCCTACGATCCGGACCGCGACGGCTACCGCAACGATTCGCTGAGCGTGAAGGGCGGCTGGCGCTTCAACCGCCAGTGGGATGCGGACGTGCAGGCCCTGCGCGCCGAGAGCCGCAACGAATACGACGGCACGATCTACGGCGGCAACCTCTCCAAGGGCGTCCAGCAGGTGGCGGGCGGCCGCGTCCGCTACGCGCCGAGCGAGGCGTTGAAGCTCACCGCCAGCCTCGGCGCCAGCCAGGACCTGAGCGATGCGTACTACGACGGCAGCTACGTCTCCACGTTCGACACGCGCCGCGCGCTCGGCTCGCTGCAGGCCGACCTCGATGCCGGCCCGGGCCTGCTGACGCTGGGCTTCGACTGGCAGCGCGACCGCATCGCCAGCAACGAAAGCTACGACGAGGACCAGCGCATCAACCGCGGCGCGTTCGCGCAATGGCAGCAGACCTTCGGCACGCAGTCGGTGCAGGCCAGCGTGCGCCGCGACGACAACAGCCAGTTCGGCGGCAAGAACACCGGCAGCCTGCTGTGGGGCTGGAACTTCGCCGAGCACCTGCGCCTGACCGCCAGCTACGGCACCGCGTTCAAGGCGCCGACCTACAACGAGCTGTACTACCCGGGCTACGGCAATCCGAACCTGGGGCCGGAGACTTCGCGCAGCGTGGAGCTGGGGCTGCGCGGCGAACACGACTGGGGCACCTGGACGCTCAACGCCTACCAGACCCGCGTCGACGACATGATCGCCTACGACGCCGCGCTGGTGGACGCGGCGCATCCGTTCGGCCAGCCCAACAACATCGACAAGGCGCGCATCCGCGGCGTCGAGGCCGGCTACGACACCACGCTGGCCGGCTGGACGGTGGCGACCCGCCTGACCTGGCAGGACCCCAAGGCCGACGGCGCCGTCAACCACGGCAACTGGCTGCCGCGGCGCGCGCGCCAGAGCGGCAGGATCGATGCCGACCGGCGTTTCGGCGCGTTCTCGGTGGGCGGCAGCGTGTACGCCTCGGGCGAGCGCTACGACGAACTGGCCAATGCCACGCGGCTGGGCGGCTACGGCCTGCTCGACCTGCGCGTGGGCTACGCGGTCGGCCGCGACTGGAACCTGGCGTTGAGCGCGAACAACGTGTTCGACCGCGACTACCAGACCGCGGCCTGGTACGCGCAGCCCGGCCGCAACTACCAACTGACCCTGCGCTACCATCCGGCGCAGTGACGGCGCGGCGTCGTGGTCCCTCCCGCGAGTTCGCCCGTCCCCGGCAGTCCAGTCCCTTCTCCAGGAAAGCCCCGATGAAATCCCTGTCCCGCCCCGCAGAAACCGGCCTGTTCGTCGCGCTGATGGTGGCCATGGTGGCCACGCGCTTCAATCACGTGGGCGATTGGCTGCACCTGCCGGACGCGTCGATGGCGGTGTTCTTCCTGGGCGGGCTGTACCTGCGCCGGCACTGGCAGTTCGCGGCGCTGCTGGGGCTGGCGTTCGCGGTGGACTGGGCGGCGATCGAGCTGGCCGGCGTCAGCGATTTCTGCGTCACCGCGGCGTATGCGCTGCTGCCGGTCGCGTACGGCGTGCTCTGGTACGCCGGCCGCGCCTTCGCCGCGCGGCTGAGCGAGCGGGTGGGTTCGCTGGCACTGGCCTGGCTGGTCGGCGTGGTCGCGGCGGCGCTGTCGTTCCTGGTGTCCAACGGTGCCTTCTACTGGCTCGGCGGCCGCTACGCCGAACCGCACATGGCCGAGTACCTGGCGCGCGCCTGGCAGTGGGGGCCGCTGTTCGTGCGCACCACGGCATGCTACGTGGCTGCGGGGTTGGCGCTGCACGGCGCGATCGCCAAGGTCGCGGCGACGCGGCGCGTGGACGCGGCCGGGCGGGCGGCATGAGCGGGATCGAGCGCGACGACGCCTACTACCGCGAGCGCGCGCAACGGCAGAAGGAACTGGTCGACCGGCGCATCGCGCGGGCGACGATCGACCGCGGCGTGCTGGTGGTCAACACCGGCAACGGCAAGGGCAAGAGTTCCTCCGGCTTCGGCATGCTGGCGCGTTCGCTCGGGCACGGCCTGCGCTGCGGCGTGGTGCAGTTCATCAAGGGCAGCTATTCGACCGGCGAGGAGGCGTTCTTCCGACGCTTCCCGGAGCAGCTCGACTACCACGTGATGGGCGAGGGCTTCACCTGGGAAACCCAGGACCGCGGCCGCGACATTGAGGTGGCCATGGCGGCATGGGCGCTGTGCAAACGGATGCTGTCCGATCCCGGCTACGACTTCGTGCTGCTGGACGAGCTCAACATCGTGCTGGCCAAGGAGTACGTGCCGCTGGACGACGTGCTCGCCGCACTGGCCGCGCGCCCGCCGCGCCAGCACGTGGTGATCACCGGGCGCGGGGCGCCGGATGCGCTGGTGGAAGCCGCCGATACCGTCACCGAGATGCGCGTGGTCAAGCATGCGTTCAAGGCCGGCATCAAGGCGCAGAAGGGCATCGAGCTCTGAGCGCGATGGCCGTGGCGATCGCGCTCGCGGCGGTCGTGCTGGACCTGGCGCTGGGGGAGCCGCGCCGCGCGCATCCGCTGGTGCTGTTCGGGCGCTGGGCGGGCTGGATCGAATCGCGCTGCCATCGCGACCGCCGCCGTGCCGGGGCGCTGGCCTGGTGCCTGGCGGTGCTGCCGTGGGTGGCGCTGGCCGCACTGTCGCAATGGCTGTTGTGGCGATGGTCGCCATGGGCGGGCGCGGCGTTCTCGGCCATCGTGCTGTATGCCGCGCTTGGCCTGCGCAGCCTGGGCGAACACGCGTTGCCGGTGGCGCGGGCATTGGAAACGCACGACCTGCCGGCCGCCCGCGCCGCGGTGGGGCGCATCGTCAGCCGCGATGCCGCCGCGCTCGATGCGGAACAGGTCGCCGCGGCCGCCACCGAATCGGTACTGGAGAACGGCAGCGATGCGGTGTTCGCCGCGCTGTTCTGGGGCGGGCTGCTGGGCGCGCCGGGCGCGGTGCTGTACCGGTTGGCGAACACCCTGGACGCGATGTGGGGTTACCGCACGCCACGATGGCTGCGGTTCGGCTGGGCGGCGGCGCGCATCGACGACGTGCTGAACCTCATCCCGGCGCGGCTGACCGCGCTGACCTATGCCGCGCTCGGCCACACGCGCACCGCGCTGGACTGCTGGCGCCGGCAGGCGAAGAGCTGGAAAAGCCCGAACGCCGGCCCGGTGATGGCCTCCGGCGCGGGCGCATTGCGGGTCGCCTTGGGCGGGCCCGCGCCTTACCACGGGCAATGGCAGGCGCGTCCGGCGCTCGGCCTGGGCCGCACGCCGGATGCGCAAGGCATCCGCCGCGCCCTGTGGCTGGTGCGCGGCGGGGTGGCGCTGTGGCTGTCGTTGGCGGCGTTGCTGGCCGCCGGGAGCCCGTGGTGATGTCAGTGGGTCTTCAGGCAACCGCTGACGAAGGTCTTGCGGGCATCGCCGGTCAATTGCTTGGTGGTGGCCTCGGCATTGCAGTCCTTCATGCGCTGCTGCGGCGAGACCTTGGCGTTGCTCACGCTCTTGCCGCCGCCCAGGCAGGCTTTCTGCGCGGCCTTGTAGTCCTCGCCGGTCTTGCCCTTGTTCTGCGCCGAGCACTTCGCCATCAGCTCCTGCTGGGCGGTCTTGGGGGCGGCGGTGGCGAGCAACGGGGTGGCGGCCAGTGCAAGGACCAGGAGGGGAACGAAGCGATGGGCAGGCATGAGGATGGCTCCGGGGAAAGTGGCCACATGCTGCGCCCGCGTGGTGACGGCGAATATGTCGGCGCCGCCACAATCGCGGGTGCCGCTCAGCCGGCTGTCGGCCGTGCCGGCGCGGGGGCGGGATGATGCTGGAGCACGGGGGGCGGTTGCTGCGTGCGGCGCAACGCTACGGCATTCCGGCCGAGCGCTGGCTGGACCTCTCGACCGGGGTCAGTCCGTTCCGTTGGCCGGTACCGCCATTGCCGGCGGCCGCCTGGCATCGCCTGCCGGAGGACGAGGACGGCCTGGTCGAGGCGGCGCGGGCGTACTACGGCGCCCCGGCGCTGTTGCCGGTGGCCGGGTCGCAGGCCGCGATCCAGGCCTTGCCGCTGCTGCGCGCGCCGTGCCGGGCCGGCGTGATCGCGCCTGGGTATGCCGAGCACGCGCATGCATGGCGGCGCGCCGGGCACGCGGTGCACGTGCTTCCGGCGGAAGACCTGCTCCGGCGCGCGGACGCGTTCGACGCGATCGTGCTGATCCATCCCAACAATCCCGGCGGCGACCGGTTCGACGTTCCCGCATTGCTCGACCTGCACGCGCGGCTGGCGGTGCGAGGGGGCTGGCTGGTGGTGGACGAGGCGTTCATGGATGCGACGCCGGAGGCCAGCCTGTGCCCCCATGCCGATCGCGAGGGACTGGTGGTGCTGCGTTCGGTGGGCAAGTTCTTCGGCATGGCGGGCGCGCGCGCCGGTTTCGCGTGCGCCGCGCCGGCGTTGCTGGAGGCGTTGCGCGAGCGGCTCGGGCCCTGGACGCTGGCCGGTCCCACGCGCTGGGCATTGCGCCAGGCATTGGCCGACCGCACCTGGCAGCGGCAGGCGATCCCGCGCCTGCACGAGGCCAGTGCGGCCCTGACGGCGGTGCTGCGCCGGCATGGCCTGGAGCCCAGCGCCGGCACGGCTTTCTTCCAATGGTGCCGGCACGCGGACGCGGCCGGGGTGCACGAAGCGTTGGCCCGGCGCGGCATCCTGGTGCGGTTGTTCGACGCGCCGACGAGCCTGCGCTTCGGCTTGCCGGCGGATGCTGAAGAACTGACGCGGCTGGATGCGGCGCTGAGCGAAGTAATGCCCCCCGCCCTGCGGGAGAGGGGGGAGAGTACGGAGCGAAGCCCTCGTGTGGCTCAATTGCACGAGACTTCGCTCGTACCCTCATCCGCCCCTTCGGGGTGCCTTGTCCAGGGGGGAGAAGGAAGGAATGCCGCGACTTTGATGGTCCAAGGCTGCACCTCCGACGCCGGCAAGAGCACGCTGGTGGCGGCGCTGTGCCGTTGGCTGCAGCGGCGTGGCGTGGCGGTGGCGCCGTTCAAGCCGCAGAACATGGCGCTGAACTCGGCGGTGACCGCGGACGGCGGCGAGATCGGGCGCGCGCAGGCGGTGCAGGCGCAGGCCTGCGGGCTGGAGCCGCATACCGACTTCAATCCGGTGCTGCTCAAGCCCAACAGCGATACCGGCGCGCAGGTGATCGTGCACGGCCGCGCCATCGGCAACCTCGATGCGGTCGCCTACCACGCCTACAAGCGCACCGCGCGCGAGGCGGTGCTGGCCTCGCATGCGCGCCTGCGCGAGCGCTTCCGGGTGGTGATGGTGGAAGGCGCCGGCAGCCCGGCCGAGATCAACCTGCGCGAGGGCGACATCGCCAACATGGGGTTCGCCGAGGCGGTGGACTGCCCGGTGCTCCTGGTGGCCGACATCGACCGCGGCGGCGTGTTCGCGCACCTGGTCGGCACGCTGGCGCTGCTGTCGCCGAGCGAGCGCGCACGCGTGGCCGGCTTCGTCATCAACCGCTTCCGTGGCGATCTCGCCTTGCTGCAGCCCGGCCTGGACTGGCTGCAGCGCGAGACCGGCAAGCCGGTGCTCGGCGTGCTGCCGTACCTGCACGGCCTGCAGCTGGAAGCGGAAGATGCGCTGCCGCATGTCCGGCCCGACAAGCCGAGCGCGCAGCTGCGGGTCGCCGTGCCGGCGCTGCCGCGGATCAGCAACCACACCGATCTCGACGCGCTCGCCGCGCACCCCCAGGTGGCGCTGCATTTCGTCGGGCCGGGCGAATCCGTGCCTGCCTGCGACCTGATCGTCCTGCCCGGCAGCAAGTCGACCCGCGCCGACCTGGCTTGGTTGCGCGCGCAGGGCTGGGAGGCGGCCATCGCCCGGCACCTGCGCCATGGCGGCAAGCTGGCCGGCATCTGCGGCGGTTTCCAGATGCTGGGCCGGCGCGTGCACGACCCGCACGGCATCGAGGGCGAGGCGGGCAGCAGCGAGGGGCTCGGCTGGATGGACCTGGAGACCACATTGGAACCGGAGAAACAGCTGCGGCGCAGGGCCGGCACGCTGCACCTGGGCGGAGCCGCGGCGCCCGTGCACGGCTACGAGATCCACTGCGGGGCCAGCGACGGCCCGGCATTGCGGCGGCCGTTGCTGCACTTCGCGGAAGGCGGCGCCGACGGCGCGGTCTCCGACGAGGGGCATGTGATCGGTTGCTACCTGCACGGCCTGTTCGACGCGCCGCAGGCCTTGGCCGCGTTGCTGGAATGGGCCGGGCTGCGCGAGGCGCAACCGCTGGACATCGCCGCGTTGCGCGAGGCCACGCTGGACCGGCTGGCCGACGCGGTCGAACGGCACCTGGACACGCGCGCGCTGGCGCGCCTCACCGGCACGGAGGACCTGGCATGCGCGAACTGATCCTGGGCGGCGCGCGTTCCGGCAAGAGTGCGCTGGCCGAACGCATCGCCGCCGGCAGTGGCGAGGACGTGGTCTACGTCGCCACCGCGCAGGCGCTCGACGACGAAATGGCCGCGCGCATCGCGCACCATCGCGCACAGCGCCCCGCGCACTGGCGCTGCATCGAGGAACCCCTGGCATTGGCCGACGTCTTGCGTGCGCATGCCGCCGGCGGCCGCTGCCTGCTGGTGGATTGCCTGACGCTGTGGCTGAGCAACCTGCTCGCGGGCGAAGACCGCGGGCGCCTCGCGCGCGAGCGCCAGGCCTTGCTCGACACGCTGCCGCGTCTGCCCGGCCGGATCGTGCTGGTGAGCAACGAGGTCGGCCAGGGCATCGTGCCGCTGGGCGAACTGGCGCGCCGTTTCGTCGACGAGGCCGGTCGCCTGCACCAGGCGCTGGCCGCGCGCTGCGAGCGCGTGGTGTTCGTCGTTGCCGGCCTTCCCATGGTGTTGAAAGGAGACCCGCTGTGAACCTGGACTGGATCCATGCCCCGTGCGCGGTGCCGGACGCGCAAGCCCGCGAGGCCGCCGCCGCGCGCCAGCGCCAGCTGACCAAGCCGCCCGGCTCGCTGGGCATGCTGGAGCGGCTGGCGCTGGACCTGGCCGCCTGGCAAGGGCGCGAACGGCCGCGCCTGGACAAGGTGTGGATCGCGGTCTACGCCGGCGACCACGGCATCGCCGCCGAAGGCGTGTCGGCCTTCCCGCAGGTGGTGACCGGCGAGATGGTGCGCAACTTCGCCACCGGCGGCGCGGCGATCGCGGTGCTGGCGCGCACGCTGGGGGCGACGCTGGAAGTGGTCGACCTGGGCACGGTCAACGACCCGGGCGAGGTGCCCGGCGTGCGCCGCGCGATCATTGCGCCGTCCACCGCCAATGCCTGCGAGGCCCCGGCGATGACCGAGGCGCAACTCGCCGCCGCGCTCGCGGCCGGCGCCGAGAGCGTGGCGCAGGCGCGTGCCGAGCAGGCCGGGCTGTTCGTCGCCGGCGAAATGGGTATCGCCAACACCGCTTCGGCCGCCGCGCTCGCCTGCGCGTTGCTGGCGCGGGAGCCGGAGGCCATGACCGGCGCGGGCACCGGCCTGGACGCCATCGGCATCGCGCACAAGGTCGCGGCGGTGGCGCGCGCGCTCGCCCGCCATGCCGGCGCCGATACGCCGCTGGAAAAGTTGCGCTGCCTGGGCGGCTTCGAGATCGCGGCGATGAGCGGCGCCTATCTCGCCGCGGCGCAGGCCGGCCTGCCGGCGCTGGTGGACGGCTTCATCGCCAGCACCGCGGCGCTGGCCGCGGTGCGGATCAACCACGGCGTGCGCGACTGGCTGCTGTTCGCGCACCGCTCGCCCGAACGCGGCCACGCCGCGGTGCTCGAAGCGCTGCAGGCCCGGCCGCTGCTGGACCTCGGCATGCGCCTGGGCGAGGCCAGCGGTGCGGCGGTCGCGGTACCGCTGTTGCGCCTGGCCTGCGCCCTGCATGACGGGATGGCGACGTTCGACGAGGCGGGCGTGTCGGAAGCCGGGTCCCGGCAGCCCGGGGCCGGGCAGGCGAAGGCATGAAGGCGGTGAAACTTCCGCTCCCGGCTTCGATCGAGCTGCTCCGCCACGGCGACACCGGCCAGCGCAGCTATCGCGGCCAGCTCGACGATCCGCTCAGCGAACTCGGCTGGCGCCAGCTGCGCGAAGCCACGGCGAACGGGGAGTGGGACGCGGTGGTGTCCTCGACCCTGCAGCGCTGCGCGCGCTTCGCCGAAGAGTTGGCCGCCGCGCGCGGGCTGCCGCTGCGGCTGGACGCGCGCCTGCAGGAGTACCACTTCGGCGACTGGCAGGGCGTGCCGATCGCCGACATCGACCGCGACCACGGCGAGGCGCTGGGACGCTACTGGGCCGATCCGGCGAACCATCCGCCGCCGAACGCCGAGCCCTTCGCCGCATTCCGCCAGCGCCTGTCCGACGCGCTCGACGCCATCGTCGCCGAGCATCCGGGCCGGCGCGTGCTGGTGGTGACCCATGGCGGGGCGATCAAGCTGATCCGCAGCCTCGTAGAAGGCCGCGCGTTCGGCGGCATGGTCGAACTGCACGTGCCGCACGCCTCGCTGCATCCGGTCGCGTGGCCGCCGGCATGATCGACGGCCTGCTCGCCGCGCTCGGCCTGCTGACCCGCATCCCGGTCCCGGCGCGGGTCTGGCAGGCGCCGGGCGTGCAGGCGCGTTCGCTGCCGTGGTATCCGCTGGTGGGGATGCTGCTCGGCGCCTTGCTGGCGGCGCTGGCGTGGTGCTTGCGCGATGCCTCGCCGTTGCTGATGGCGGCGATGCTGGTCGCGGCGTGGGCGTGGTTGACCGGCGGCCTGCACCTGGACGGCCTGGCCGACAGCGCCGACGCCTGGGTCGGCGGCCTGGGCGACCGCGAGCGCACGCTGGCGATCATGAAGGACCCGCGCAGCGGCCCGGCCGGCGTCGTCGCGCTGGTGCTGGTGCTGCTGCTGAAGACCGCCGCGCTCGCCAGCCTCGCCGCGTCGGCGTGGTGCGGGTTGTGGCTGGCGCCGCTGCTCGCGCGCGCGGCGCTGGTCGCGGCATTCCTGGCGTTGCCCTACGTGCGCGCCGGCGGCATGGGCGCGGGGCTGGCGGGTGCGGCGCGGCTGTCGTGCGCGGTCGCAGTGCTGGCGACGTTGCTTGCGGCGTTGCTGGCCGCGCGCGTGCAGGGCGCGCTGGCCGTGCTGGCGGCCGGCGTGGTGTTCGCCTTGTGGTGGCGCGCCTGCCGCAAGCGCCTGGGCGGCATGACCGGCGATACCTGCGGCGCGCTGGTCGAACTGGTCGAGGTCGCAGTGCTGGTCGCGTTGGCGTTGTAGGGTTCTCGATCGGGAAGGCCGGCAGCGTTTCCGATCATGGACGTGCCCCTGTGGGAGCGGCTTCAGTCGCGGCGGGACTTACCGGGAAAGCCTGTCGCGACTGAAGCCGCTCCCATAGGGGCGCCGGCATGGAATGGACAGGAACATCAACGACGGGAGTGCCGCTCAACCGAAGAACCGGCTCGGCGGCAATCCGAACTGGCGCCGGAACATCGCGCTGAACGCGCTGGGGCTGTCGTAGCCGAGCGCGATCGCCACGTCGATGATCTTCTCGCCCGCGGCGAGCCGCTCCAGTCCCCGCAGCAGCCGTACCTGCTGCCGCCACTGGCCGAAGGTCATGCCGAGTTCGCGCTGGAACAGGCGCTGCACGGTCTTGCCGTCCAGGTGCAGCCGCGCCGCCCAGTCGTCCAGCGTCGAGGCGTCGGCCGGATCGGCCTGCAACGCGTCGCAGATGCGGCGCAGGCGGGCGTCGTCGGGCTCGGGCAGGTGCAGCGGCAGTTCCGGCAAGGCGTGCAGTTCGTCGAGGATCAGGCGCATCAGGCGACCGTCGCGCGACTGCGCCGGATGGTCCCAGGGGATCGCCGCGGCGTGCCGGATCAGCTCGGCGAGCAACGGCCCGACCTCGACCACCGAGGGTTGCGCCGGCATCCCCGCGATCGCGCCGGTGCGTATGTACAGGCTGCGCATGCGCACCATGCCGATGCAGCGCACCGCGTGCACGGTGCCGCCGGGTATCCACAATGCGCGCGTGCTCGGCACCACCCAGCGGCCGTTGCCGGCCATCACCACCATCAGCCCTTGCATCGCATAGATCAACTGGTGGCGCTGGTGATGGTGCGCGGCGATGAACGCGTCGGCCGGGTAGTCGGTCGCCCGGCAGACCACGTCGGCAGGGGCGCCGTCGGCGTCCTCGGGACGGGTCCGGCGGGCGGGTGGAATGTCCTTTTTGCGACGATGGATGACCATATCTCGCGAGAAGGTCGAGGGCGATCACCCTACCATGCGCCGCACCTTCCATCAGGTTCGCCAGGATCGCACCCCCATGTCCGTCTCGAGCGCTTCCCTTGCCGCCACACGCCGCCCGGTCGCGGTGGGCGTGCTGGCCGCGATCACCTCGTCCCACCTGATCAACGACATGATGCAGTCGCTGATCCTGGCGCTGTATCCGGTGCTCAAGGGCCAGTTCCAGCTCAGCTTCGCGCAGGTCGGCCTGATCACGCTGACCTACCAGCTCACCGCATCGCTGTTCCAGCCACTGATCGGCCTGCGCACCGACCGGCGGCCGGCGCCGTATTCGCTGCCGGTCGGCATGACCTCGACCCTGTTCGGCCTGTTGCTGCTGGCGTACGCGCCCAGCTTCGCCGCCGTGCTGCTGGCGGCGGCGATGGTCGGCATCGGCTCGGCGGTGTTCCATCCGGAGTCGTCGCGGATCGCGCGGCTGGCTTCCGGCGGCCGCCACGGGCTGGCGCAGTCGGTGTTCCAGGTCGGCGGCAACGCCGGCACCGCGCTCGGCCCGCTGATCGCGGCGGCGGTGATCGTGCCCAACGGGCGCCACAGCGTGGCCTGGTTCGGCGCCGCGGCGCTGCTGGGCATCGCGCTGCTGTCCTACGTCGGCCGCTGGTATGCGCTGCACCTGAGCCTGCGCGCGGCCACGCCGCGGCCGGCCGCCACCGCCGAGGCGGCGCCCTCGCGAGGGGTGGCCTGGATCGTCGCGATCCTGCTGGTGCTGATCTTTTCCAAGTACTTCTACATCGCCGGCATCAGCAGCTACTACACCTTCTACCTGATCCAGCGTTTCGGCATCTCGGTGCAGGAGGCGCAGCTGCACCTGTTCGCGTTCCTGCTGGCCTCGGCGCTGGGCACGCTGATCGGCGGCCCGGTCGGCGACCGGATCGGGCGCAAGCCGGTGATCTGGGTATCGATCCTGGGCGTGGCGCCGTTCGCGCTGGCGCTGCCCTACGTCGGCCTGCATGCCACCACGTTGCTGGCGGTGTTGATCGGCTTCGTGCTGTCCTCGGCGTTCTCGGCGATCCTGGTCTATGCGCAGGAGCTGATGCCGGGCCGGATCGGCATGGTCTCCGGCCTGTTCTTCGGCTTCGCTTTCGGCATGGGCGGGCTGGGCGCGGCGGTGCTGGGCCTGTTCGCCGACCGGTTCGGCATCGTCGCGGTCTACAAGGCGATGGCCTACCTGCCGCTGCTCGGCATCGCCGCGGCCTTGCTGCCCGGACGGCGCACCCGCGGCTGAAGGGATCAAGCAAGATCGGGAACGCGCACCGGCCTGCGCGGTGACACACTGCGTCCCTGCCACGGAGGAGAGGGGACATGCGCAGCCGTACCGGCCATGCCTATCGGCGCGCGATCGAACGGGCGGTCGCGCACCTGCAGCGCCTCGTGCAAGCCAACGCACCGTTGCCGGACCTGGACGCGCTGGCGGCGGTCGCGCACCTGTCGCCGTTCCACTTCCATCGCATCTACCGCGCCCTGACCGGCGAGACCGTCGGCAACACCGTGGCGCGGCTGCGGATGCTGCGCGCCCTGCGACTGCTGGCGGAAGGCGACGCGCCGGTCGCGCGGATCGCCCTGGACGTGGGTTACGGCACGCCCCAGGCGCTGGCCCGCGCCTTGCGCGCGGCGGTCGGCGCGTCGCCGAGCGAACTGCGTTCGACGCCGGGGCTGCTGCAGGCCAAGCAGCGCGTGCTGGCCGACCCGCCGGTGCCGGACAGGCCCGATGCGACGCCGTTGCAGGTGAGGGTGGACGTCCTGGCGCCGTTCGAGGTGGTGACGCTGCGCAAGCGCGGTGCCTTCGACGACCTGGATCGCGGTTTCGCGCGCCTGTTCGGCTGGGCGGTGCGGGAGGGCATCGCCGATCGCCTGCAATGCCTGGCCGGCATTCCGCACGGGGACCATCGCGATGTGCCGGCACGCGCGCTGGAGTTCGATTGCGCGATGGGCTTCGATGCGCCGGTGGCCCCGCCGTCTCCGTTCGCGACGCGCACGCTCGGCGGCGGCCGTTACGCGCTGCTGCGCCACGTCGGCCCCTACGACCGGCTGGAGGACGCGCTGGACCGGCTGCTCGCCGAGTGGCTGCCCGGCAGCGGCCACGCGCTGCGCGACGCGCCGGTCCACTACCTGTTCCTGGACGATCCGGAGGAGGTGCCGGCGGCGATCCTGCGGGCGGATGTCTGCGTGCCGCTGCGCTGATGGCATCGCGCAGCGGCAATACCGAGCCGGATCCACTTCCGCCGGGCATCGCGTCCAGGCCTCCTGGGCCTGGGCCGCATGGGGGTACGTCCTAGCCCCGCAAGGCCCGGTACGGCGGCGTGGACATCACCATCTCCGCCAGCGAGTAGGCCAGCTCGCGCTCGGCCAGCACCGCGCCGTCGGCGCCGTGTTCCAGCAGGTGCTTCACCTCGGCATCGCTGTGCGCGCGCGCCAGCAGCGTCAGCGCGGGGTTCATCGCGCGCAGCTTGGCCAGGGCTTCGCCGGCCTCCAGCGGCTGCGGGATGGCGAGGATCGCGATCTTGGCGCGTTCCGGGTGCGCCTCGGCCAGCACCAGGTCGGCCGCCGCGCTGCCGCGGATGCCGGGAATGCCTTCGTTGTGCGCGCGCTCGACATGGTCGCGGTTGTCGTCGATCACCAGCACCGGCACGCCGCGGTCGCGCAGCAGGTGCGCCAGCGCGCTGCCGACGCGGCCGTAGCCGATCACGATCGCGTGGTCGTGCAGGTCCAGCGACGGGCCGGGCGGGATGTCCGGTTCGGCCACCACGGGCGCCTGCTGCGCATGCCTGGCCTGCCAGCGGTCCAGCCAGTTGAACAGGAACGGGTTGGCGATGATCGACAGCAGCGCGCCGGCCAGGATCAGGTCGCGGCCGGTCTCGGGCAGGATCGCCAGGCCCACGCCCAGGCCGGCGAGGATGAAGGAGAACTCGCCGATCTGCGCCAGGCTCACCGAGATCGTCAGCGCGGTACCGGCCGGGTGCCCGAACGCGCGCACGATGAAGAACGCGGCCACCGACTTGCCGACGGTGATGGTCAGGAACGTCGCCAGCACCTGCCACGGGTGCTCGATCAGGATGTGCGGGTTGAACAGCATGCCGACCGAGACGAAGAACAGCACCGCGAACGCGTCGCGCAGCGGCAGCGAGTCGTTGGCGGCCTTGTGGCTCAGTTCGGATTCGTTGAGCAGCATGCCGGCGAAGAACGCGCCGAGCGCGAACGACACGCCGAACAGCGTGGCCGAGCCGAACGCCACGCCCAGCGCGATCGCCAGCACCGACAGCGTGAACAGCTCGCGCGAACCGGTCGCGGCGATCTTCTCCAGGATCCAGGGGATCGCGCGGCGGCCGACGATCAGCATCACCGCGACGAACGCGGCCATCTTCAGCAAGGTCCAGCCCATCGCCGCCAGGATCGCGCCGGCGCCGCCGTCCTTGCCGCTGTCCAGTGCGCTGGCCAGGGCCGGCAGCAGCACCAGCGTCAGCACCATCGCCAGGTCCTCGACGATCAGCCAGCCGATCGCGATCCTGCCGCGCTGGGTTTCCAGCAGGCGGCGTTCCTCGAGCGCGCGCAGCAGCACCACGGTGCTGGCCACCGACAGCGCCAGGCCGAACACCAGCCCGTGCAGCGCCGGCCAGCCCATGCTCCAGGCGAGGATCCAGCCGAGCGCGGTGGCGACCGCGATCTGCGCGACCGCGCCGGGGATCGCGATCCACTTCACTTCCAGCAGGTCTTCCAGCGAGAAGTGCAGGCCGACGCCGAACATCAGCAGCATCACGCCCAGCTCCGAGAGCTGGTTGGCCAGGTCCTGGTCGGCGACGAAGCCGGGCGTGAACGGTCCCACCACCATGCCGGCGATCAGGTAACCCACCAGCGGCGACAACCGCAGTTTGTTGGCCAGCGCGCCCAATACGAAGGCGACCGCGAGGCCGACGGCGATGATGTCGATGAGGCTGGTGTCGTGATGCATCTAGCGCGTGTCTTCCATTCCAGGGAGTGAGGTGTCCAGGCGGCCGTCCGCGGCCCGGCGCGCGCCGGGGACCGACGCCCGGGCCCATGCGCGGCGCAAGGCGTCGGCATGGCGAAGACCAGGGGGGGAGCCCTCATGGCAGGAGCATCATCGTCCAGCCATGGGAGCAGCCACGGCCTTGCGTTTACCCGATCCGGGCGGCACCAGAACGGCGGCCCCGTCTGGACGGACGACACGCCCCGGAACACGGGGGCAGGAGTCCCGAGTGTCGCCGATCTATGCGTCCCAGGGCAAACCGCGCGGGGAAACGGCGCTGTCCGCTTCCACGCGATTTCCGCCGCGGCTGGCCCGCCGTGTCCTCCGCCGTGGCGGGAAGGACTTCGGTCCCGGCGCTGGGCCGGGACCGCCCGTCGGGGCTGAAGTCGCTGCCGCAACATCGCTGCCGATGAGGACGAATCGGAGCAGGAGCCCCGACGCCGAGTCGGGGCCCGGGGCGGCCGGCGCGGCGGTCACCACTTGTAGTTGACGTTGGCGTACGCGAACGCGCCGTTGAAGCCGAACGGCGAGGAGCCGCTGTACGGCAGGTAGGTGCGCGTGCCTTCGCCGACCCGCATGCGATCGGGGTACTCGTTGGTCACGTTGTCGCCACCGAGCGTGAAGCTCCACCTGTCGAGCGTGTAGGTCGCGGCCAGGTCCAGCGTCCACTTCGCCGAATAGGTCTGCTGCACCGGCGCGCTGGTCGGCGAGTTGTAGACGGTGAACTCGCCCCAGCGCGTGGCGGTCGCGGTGAACGACCAGCCGTCCAGGTTCCACACGCCGCTCAGGAACGCCTTGTTGCGGGGCGCGCCTTCGGTGATGCGGACCAGCTCGGCCTGGCCGATGCGGACCGCGGTCGGGTCGATCGCCGCCAGCCGCGCCGGGTTGTCGGCGACGCGGGTCACCTCGGTCTTGTTGTAGTTGTAGCCGAGCGTCAGGTCGAGCGCGCTGCCGTCCAGCTGCCAGTGGTAGCTGCCGACCGCGTCCACGCCGGTGGTCTTGGTGTCCACCGCATTGGTGAAGTAGCGGCCGCCGCCGATGCCGGCATAGCCGTTGGCCTGCAGGTAGTTGCGCACCGCGGTGGAAGTCAGGTTCTCCGACAGCACGATGCGGTCGTCGATGTCGATGCGGTAGGCGTCGATGGTCACGTACAGCCCGTCCACCGGCTGCAGCACCAGGCCGAGCCCGTAGTTCCGGGATTCCTCGGCCTTGAGCGGCTCGGCGCCGAGCGCGACCGCGGCCGGGTTGTCGGTGCGGAACGTGCCGATGTCGTACGGCACGCCGCCGATGAAGTTGGTGGCGATCGATTGGAAGTACTGCTGCTGCAGCGACGGCGCGCGGAAGCCCGTGGACGCGGTGGCGCGCAGCGCGATCTTGCCGGTGAAGGCGTAGCGCAGCGACAGCTTGCCGGTGGCGGTGTCGCCGAAGTCGCTGTAGTTCTCGTAGCGCCCGGCCAGGCCGGCCGAGAGCTTCTCGGTGAGATCGCCCTCCAGGTCCGCGTACAGCGAATAGCTGTTGCGGTCGTAGTGGCCGGCGTCGGTCGGCTTGAAACCGGCGAACACCTGCGCGCCCGGCAGCAGCGTGCCGGCGCTGGAGGGAATGCCGCCGTTGGCGTAGGACGCCACCTCGCCCGGCGATTCGTTGAACTTCTCGCCGCGCCACTCCGCGCCGAACGCCAGCGTCACCGGGTAGGCCAGGCCCCAGTCCAGCGACTTGCTGAAATCGGCGTTGAGCACGTTCTGGGTGACTTCCAGCGCGCCGGCGTAGAACTCGGTCGGGCTGTCCAGGCCGAGGCTGTTGTTGAGGCTGTGGCGGACGTCGAAGGTGAGGTGGTTCTGGCCGTAGTTGTAGCTGAGGTCGATGGCGAGCCCGCCGGCGGTGCTGGTCTTCAGCCCGCCGACCCAGCTCACGTCCTTGCTGACGTTGTAGATCTGCGGCAGGAAGCCGTCCGGGTAGATCTGCGGGCGGTTGCGCGGGTCGGTGGCCCAGCGGAAGTAGCCGTTGGACAGCGCCTCGCGGCGGCTGACCATGCCGAACGAGTAGAAGGTCAGGTAGTCGGTCGGGCTGTACTCGCCGTTGTAGGAGAACGCGCCCTGGTCGATCTCGGGATCGCCGTAGCGCTGTTCGACCACGCCGTTGTAGGGCTTGGCGCGATCGGTCTGGTCCTGGTGCCCGGCCTGCGCGGCGAAGTGGACCTTGCCGGTGCCGGCGAAGCTGAGGCCGGCATCGCCGGACAACTGGTACTGCTCGCCGTCGCCGGCGCTGTACTTGCCGTAGCGGCCGGCGATGCTGCCGCCTTCGCCGCTGCCCTTGAGCACCACGTTGATGACGCCGGCGATCGCATCGGAGCCGTACTGCGCGGACGCGCCGTCGCGCAGCACCTCGATGCGCTCGACCGCGGCGATCGGGATGGTGTTGATGTCGGCCGGCGAGGAGCCGCGGCCCTGGCTGCCGTTGAGGTTGATCAGCGCGGTGGTGTGGTAGCGCCTGCCGTTGACCAGCACCAGCACTTGGTCGGGCGCCAGGCCGCGCAGCTGCGCGGGGCGCACCGCATCGGTGCCGTCGGTGATCGCCGGACGCGGGAAGTTCAGCGAGGGCACCGCGCGCGACAGCGCGGTGGCCAGCTCGGTGGTGCCGGTGGCCTCGAGCGTCTGCGGCGAGATGATGTCGATCGGCGAGCTCGATTCGGCGACCGTGCGGTCGGCCACGCGGGTGCCGGTGACGATGATGGTGTCCAGGGTGCGGGCACCGCCGCCCTCGGACTGGGCCTGGGCGGAGGCGGAGAACGCGAGGGCGGCGGCGGAGACGGCGAGGGCGAGAGGGCAGCACTTCGACTTGCGCTTCATGCAGGAACTCCGGGAATGGTTGAGGAAGCGCCGCGGCATTCCCCCCCGGGTCGCACGTTTCGTGTCGACAGCTGCGGTGCTGTGGCAACCAGTAACCCGAACCGGCAAGTTTCGTCAAATTTTTGTTAAGTTGCGATTGCAACCGTCATGCGCGCGGCAATGCGACGGCATGGCAGGACGTTGCCGGACGCCGCGCCTGGATCAAGGATCGGGTTGCAGCCGTGCCATGAAGTCCCGGGTCAGCCGCGCGACTTCTTCGGTCTTTTCGTCGAGGGCGAAATGGCCGGCATCGAGGACGTGCAACTCCGCTCCCGGGACGTCGCGCTTGTAGCCCTCGGCGCCCGGCGTGACGAACGAGGGATCGTAGCGCCCCCACATCACCAGCAGCGGAGGCTGGCGTTCGCGCAGCCAGGCCTGCCAGCGCGGATAGGAGGCGACGTTGGTGCGGTAGTCGTAGAGCAGCGCCGCTTGGATCGTGCGTTGCCCGGGCCGCGAAAGGAATGCGAATTCGTCGGACCAGGTATCGGGGTCGTAGCGCTCGGGGTGCGGGCTGTTGCCCAGGTGGCGCAGCCTCGTGCCTTCGAAACCGACGAAGGCATCGACTTGTTCGGGATGCGCTTCCGGGGCGGCCCAGTACTTGGCGATGTTCGCCCACTTGGCGCCCAGCCCTTCCTCGTAGGCGTTGGCGTTCTGGACGATCAAGGCCTGCACGCGCTCGGGTGCCGCCAGGGCGATGCGGAACCCGACCGGTCCGCCGTAGTCCTGCATGAACAGCGTGTAGCGCCCGATCCCCAGCTTTTCGAGCAGGTGCGAGGTGGTTTCGGCCAGGTGATCGAAGGTGTACCGATAACGCTCCGGGGGAGGCGCTTCGCTCCGGCCGAAGCCCGGGTAATCGGGGGCGACGACGTGGTAGCGGTCGGCGAGCAATGGAATCAGGCTGCTCCACATGCGCGAAGAGGACGGATAACCGTGCAGCAGCACGATCGCCGGTGCGGTCTTCGGCCCGGCTTCGCGGTAGAACAACCGTACCCCGTCCACGTCGGTCGTACGGTACTCGGTGGTGGCACTCGTATAAGGAACGGCAGGGCCACCACTCGCCAGTGCAATGGCCATGGTCATTTCCTTCAGCATCTAGAGTTCACCCGTCAGGAACTGGGCCTTGCCCAGGCCGAAGCTCCAGTCGGCATCGGTGTTCTCGATGCAGGAGACCATGACGTCCCCGGCGGCGATCCCGCAACGCTCGCCAAGGTTTTCCACCAGGAGCGCGTAGAAGCGCTCCTTCATGCCGCGCGATCTCGGACGCGTCGTCATGTGGATGAGGACGCGGCGATCCGTCCGGTCGAAACCAAGACCGGTGTCTTCCATCACCAGATGGCCCGCCTCGTGCTCGTGGAGGATCTGGTAACGATCCCGGACCGGGACCTCGAACGCGGCGACCATGGCCTCGTGGATGGCCTGCAGCAGGACCGAGGTCTGCTGGGGCGTGCGTCCCTTGACCACGTGGATGTCGAGCAGGGGCATGGCGGTTTCCTCGGTGGGGATCGGGGGCGCGCTCAGGAACCGGCCGGCCACAGCTCCCGGGCGAGCTGCTGGACCAGCCGGGCGGCGGGCAGTTCGCGCGCCAAGGGCGCTCCCTGTCCTGCCCAATGGGCGGCGAACGCGTGGTCGCCCTGCGCCGCGGCGATGGCGTTGAGCCGCTTGGCCAGGTCGTAGGCGACCGGATAGGCCGGCGGTGGCGGGCTCCCCGCCGCTTCGCCGTATTCGATGAGGCGGTTGGCGATGCCCCGTGCCGGGCGGCCCGACAGGACGGCGGTCAGGCGCGTGGTCCCGGCGCGCGCGCTCCTGAGGTTTTCCCGGTAGCCGGCATTGGCCGCCGACTCCGGGCACAGCACGAAGGCGGTGCCCAGCTGCGCGGCGGCGGCACCCAGGTCGAGCGCGGCGCGGATGCCGCGGCCGTCCATGATTCCGCCGGCGGCGATCACGGGCAGCCTGGTCTTCGAGCGCAGCAGCCTCACGAGGACGGCCATGGGCAGCCTTTCGTCGGCCCGGTGCGGATCGAACAGGCCGCGATGCCCGCCCGCCTCGATGCCTTGCGCGACGATCCCCTCGACGCCTGCCGCCTCGATCGCCAGCGCCTCGTCCAGGTGGGTCGCGGTCGCCAGGGTGGCGATGCCGGCCTCGCGGAAGGCGTCGATCCACGCCCGCGGGGGCAGGCCGAAGTGGAAGCTGACCACGGCGGGGCGCGCTTCGAGCAGCATGCGGAAGACCGCTTCGCCCGAGAGGAAGCTCTCGTAGATTTCCTGCAGCTCGGCCGGCGGTCCGGCCTGGAACTCGGCGAACAGCGGGGCGAGGTGCTTCAGCCATGCGGCCTCGACCTGCGCATCGCGCCGCGCCGGCGCGTGGCAGAAGACGTTGACCTGGAACGGCCGGTCGGTCAGCGCGCGCGTGTCCTCGATCGCCTGGCGCGCCTGGGCCACGGTGCTCGCCCCGATCGCGATCGATCCCAGTGCGCCGGCATTGGAGACCGCGGCGGCGAGCGCAGGCGTCGACACGCCGGCCATCGGCGCCTGGATGAGGGGGAGGTTGATGCCGAGCCGGTCGAGCAGGTCCATGGGCGTGGGGATGGATGGCGGAGGGGCGGAGAACAGCGATCGATACTTGTTCCTGTATTGAGAATACACTTGCAGGAAAATTCTGCAATGGAGAATTGGTTTGGACCTCGCATCGTTGGGCGTGTTCCGCGCCGTGGCCCTGCAGCAGAGCATCACGCGGGCGGCCGAACTGCTCGGGCGCGTTCCCTCGAACGTCACCACCCGCATCCAGCAATTGGAGGCGGAGGTCGGCGTACCGCTTTTCCAGCGCGACCGGAAGCGCATGGAACTGACCCCGGAAGGCGTGGCCTTCCTGGACTACGCGGAGAAAATCCTGAACCTCGCCGACGAGGCCGTGCAGGTCGTCAACCCGGCCGGGCCGAGGGGCGTGCTTCGCGTGGGCTCGATGGAATCCGCCGTCGCCACGCGGCTGGCCTCGCCGCTGGCGCAGTTCAACGCGCGCTGGCCGGAGGTGGCGCTCGACCTCACGACGGGGCCGACGCGCCAGCTCGTCGACGCGCTGCTCGCGCGGCGGATCGATTGCGCCTTCGTCGCGGCGCCTTCCGAGGCATGGTGGGAGGCATCGGATGCGCTGGACAGGACGCCGGTGTTCCGGGAGGAACTGGTCCTGCTGTTGCCGCCGGGCCATCCGCGAGCGGCGCGCCCGGAACAGATCGGGCCGAGGGCCCTGGCGGCGTTCGCGCCGGGTTGCACCTATCGCATGCTGGCCGAGGACTGGATCGCCGGCTCCGCTTCCCGGCCCGTGGCGCTGCAAGTCCACGAAGTGAGGTCCTATCACGCCATGGTCGCGTGCACGGCCGCAGGCGCCTGTTTTTCCGTGCTGCCCAGGCGCGTGCTCGACCTGTTCCCGGATGCGGCCCGCTTCACCGTCGTTCCGCTGGTACGCGCCGACACCTGGCTGGTGTCCCGCCCGGGCTTCAAGACGCCTGCGTTCGAGGCGTTCCGGGACCTGGTGGTGGCGTCTTCCGACTTCGCCGGGGCGCGGCATGCCGCGACGAGCGCATAGCGCCGCGGCGGCCCGGGACCCGGCGATCGGCCGGGCCCGGAACGCCGGGTCGCCATTGGATCACCAGCGGTAGGCGATTCGCCCGTACACGTAGGCGCCGTTGAAGCCGAACGGCGAGTAGTTGCTGTACGGCATCATCCCGTAGGTGGAGTTCAGCGGGTTGACCACCTTGTCCGGGTAGGTGTCGAACAGGTTGTCCGCGCCCAGCGTCAGCGTCCACTGGCTGCTCGGCTTGTAGCTGACCGAGGCGTCCGCCAGCCACTTGGCCGCGTAGGTCTGGTCGCGCGCGGCGGTGGCCGAGTTGCGCACCGTGTAGCTGCCGTAGCGGGTGGCGGTCAGGCTCACGTCCCAGCGGTCGGACTTCCAGGTGCCGCCGAGGATGATCTTGTCCTTCGGGAAGCTGTCCTCGATGCGGCCGACCTCGTCGCGCGCCACCAGCGCCTGGGTGATGCCGAGCGTGCCCAGCACCGCCGGCGAATCGGCGACGCGGGTCACCTCGGTCTTGTTGTAGCTGTAGCTGGCGGTCAGGTCGAGCGAGCTGGCCGCGAACGGGATGGTGTAGGTGCCCACCACGTCCACGCCGCGGGTGCGGGTGTCCAGCGCGTTGGTGAAGTACGAGAACGCCGTGACCGGGGTGATGCCGAGGCCGCTCAGCAGGTTCTGGGCGGCGGCGGTCGTGGCCACGCTCGACGAGTAGATGATGCGGTCGTCGATCTCGATCTGGTACGCGTCCACGGTCACGTACAGCTGGTCCACCGGCTGCAGCACCAGGCCCAGGCTGTAGGAGGTGGACGTCTCCGGCTTGAGCGGGGTGGCGCCCAGCGCCTGCGCCGCGGCGCTGGTGGTCGGGAACGTGCCGCGGTCGTAGAACACGCCGTTGGTGGTGATGCTGGAGATCGCCTGGTAGCTCTGCTGCGCCAGCGACGGCGCGCGGAAGCCGGTGGAGGCGGTGGCGCGCAGCGCGACCTTGTCGGTGAACGCATAGCGCGCCGAGAGCTTGCCCGAGGTCTTGTCGCCGAAGTCCGAGTAGTCCTCGTAGCGGCCGGTCAGGCCGGCGGAGAACTTGTCGGTGAGGTCCGCTTCCAGCCCGGCGTAGACGGCGTAGTTGTGGCGGTCGGCGTGCACGGCGTTGGCCGGGGTGAAGCCCGGGAAGCCCTGCGCGCCGCTGCCGGTGTAGGAATTGGGCTCGCCCGGCGACTGGTTCCACTTCTCCTCGCGGTACTCGGCGCCGAACGACAGCGTCACCGGATACGCCAGGCCCCATTCCAGCGGCTGGGTGAAGTCGGCGTTGAAGATGTTCTGGGTGTACTCCAGCGCGCCGTCGTAGAAGCGGGTCGGGCTGCTGGCGCCGAGCGCGTAGTTGATGGTGTTGCGGGTGCCGTAGTCGATCTTGTTGTAGCCGTAGTTGTAGCTCACGTCCCAGGTGAAGCCGCCCTGGGTGGCGCCCTTCAGGCCGGCCACCAGCGAGCGGTCCTTCGAGTACTGGTTGATCTGCGGCACGTACCCGTCCGGGTAGAACTGCGCCAGCAGCGCGCTCTGGCCGCTGTGGTTGGCCGAGCGGTAGAACGCGGAGGAGGTGATGTCGCGGTTGCTGGCGATGGCGGTCGCGTAGGCCGACACCGCATCGCTGAACTGGAAGCTGCCGTTGGCCGAGACCGCCTTGGCATCGACCTCCGGGTCGCCGACCACGAAGGTCTTCTCGCCGACGCCCGGGTAGTTGCCGGTGTCGGCCAGCGAGGCCGGGCCCTGGAACGGGCCGGCGCGGTTGGTGGCGTCCTGCTGGGTGACCTGGCCGGCCAGGTGCAGCGTGCCGCGGCCATCGGCGAAGGTCACGCCGGTATCGCCGGAGAGCTGGTACTTGGCGCCGTCGCCGGCCGAGTACCGGCCGTAGTCGGCCACCAGGCTGCCGCCCTGGCCGGAGCCCTTGAGCACGATGTTGATCACGCCGGCGATGGCGTCGGAGCCGTACTGCGCCGAAGCGCCGTCGCGCAGCACTTCCACGCGCTCGATCGCCGCGATCGGGATGGCGTTGAGGTCCACCGCGGTGGAGCCGCGGCCGATGGTGCCGTTGATGTTCAACTGCGCCGAGGTGTGGCGGCGCTTGCCGTTGACCAGCACCAGCACCTGGTCGGGCGACAGGCCGCGCAGCTGCGCGGGACGCACGCCGCTGGTGCCGTCGGTCAGCGCCGGGCGCGGGAAGTTCAGCGAGGGCAGGGCGCGCGACAGCGCGGTGGCCAGCTCGGAGGTGCCGGTGGCGTTGAGCTGCTCGGGCGAGATGATGTCGATCGGCGACTGCGACTCGGCGACCGTGCGGTCGCTGACATGGGTGCCGGTCACGATGACCGTGTCGAGGGTGTTGGGCGTGGCCGGGGTCGAGGACTGCGCCAGGACAGGCGCGGCGAAGGGGAGGCCGAGCGCAACGGCGACGGCGGCGGCGAGCGTGCTGGTCTTGCGGTTCATCAGGGTACGGCTCCGGTGGGGACAGACACGTCGCAGTGGCCGGCCGGCCGACGGCGCCGGGGCGACTACGAGGCGCGTCTGGGATTAACGCATTGCTAATCTTTGTGTCAAAACAGGTTTCGGCTGAAAGCGCGCCCGCGGGCGGCGCCGGTGCCATCGCCAGGGCGACGATGCGCCCCGGCGGTGTCAAGTATTCGTTAACGCTAGAATGGCGTCGCAGGAGTGCTGCTCATCTGCTCATTCCTTTCGGTTATATCGGATCGTCCCCACATGATTTCCCTGCGCAACTTCGCCATGCGCCGCGGCGAGCGGCTGCTGTTGTCCAACGTCGACCTGACGATGCATGCCGGCTACCGGGTCGGCGTGGTCGGCCGCAACGGCACCGGCAAGTCCAGCCTGTTCGCGGCGATCCGCGGCGAGCTGGAATCGGACAAGGGCGACGTGGAGCTGCCGGGCAAGGTGCGCATCGCCAGCGTCGCGCAGGAGACGCCGATGCTGCCGGACCCGGCGATCGAGTTCGTGCTCGGCGGCGACGACGTGATCGCCGCGGTGCTGCGCGAGGAAGCCGAGGCCAATGCCCGCGAGGACTGGGAGGCGGTGGCCGCCGCCCACCAGAAGCTGGCCGAGCTCAACGGCTACGACGCCGAGGCCCGCGCCGGGCGCCTGCTGCACGGCCTGGGCTTCCCGGCCGAGACCCACCACCGGCCGGTGTCCTCCTTCTCCGGCGGCTGGCGCGTGCGCCTGAACCTGGCGCGCGCGCTGATGATGCCGTCGGACCTGCTGCTGCTCGACGAGCCCACCAACCACCTCGACCTCGACGCGGTGTACTGGCTGGAGCAGTGGCTGCTCAAGTACCCGGGCACGCTGCTGCTGATCTCGCACGACCGCGAGTTCCTCGACAACGTCGCCACCCATACCCTGCACCTGCACGGCGGCAGCGCCAAGCTGTACGTGGGCGGCTACACCGATTTCGAGCGCCAGCGCGCCGAGCAGCTGCGCCAGCAGCAGATCGCGCACGAGAAGGAACAGGCCGAGCGCGCGCACCTGCAGAGCTTCATCGACCGCTTCAAGGCCAAGGCGTCCAAGGCCAAGCAGGCGCAGAGCCGGATGAAGCGCCTGGAGAAGCTGGCCGGCACCGAGGCGGTGCGCGCCGAGCGCGAGTTCCGCATCGAGTTCGCGCCGCCGAACAAGCTGCCGCATTCGCTGATCCGGCTGAACCACGTGCGGGCCGGCTATCCCGGCCAGGATTCGGGATTCGGGATCGGGGATTCGGAAAAGCGGGATTCCTCGGCTGTTGCTCTTGCGGATCCCCAATCCCCGATCCCCAATCCCGTCGTCGTCCTCGACGACGTAGGCTTCGGCCTGGAGGCCGGCGACCGCATCGGCCTGCTCGGCCCCAACGGCGCCGGCAAGACCACGCTGGTGCGGACCCTGGTGGGCGAGCTGGCGCCGCTGGCCGGCGAGCGCAGCGCGCACCCGGACCTGCGCATCGGCTACTTCGCCCAGCACACGGTCGAATCGCTGCACGAGGGGCAATCGCCGATCGACCACTTCCGCGAGATATCCCCGGACGCGCCCACGCAGTCGTTCCGCGATTTCCTCGGCAAGTGGAACTTCCCCGGCGACCGCGCCTTCGAGCCGGTCGACGGCTTCTCCGGCGGCGAGCGCGCGCGCCTGGCGCTGGCGCTGATCGCCTGGCAGCAGCCGAACGTGCTGCTGCTCGATGAACCGACCAACCACCTCGACCTGGAGATGCGCGAGGCGCTCGCCGAGGCGCTTTCGGACTTCGACGGCGCGATCGTGATGGTCAGCCACGACCGCCACCTGATCGGCCTGGTCTGCGATACCTATTGGCGCGTGGCCGACGGCGTGGTCGAACCGTTCGCCGGCGACCTCGACGCCTACGCGGCATGGTTGCGCGCCCGCCCGGGCGCGCAGGGCGCCAAGCAGCGGATGGCCGAGGCCGCGCCGGTCGCCAAGCCGCAACCGCAGCCGCCGCAGCCGCCGGCGAAGAAGCCGGCCAATCCGCACAAGCTCGCCGCCGCCGAGAAGAAGGTGGGAGAGCTGGAAGCGTTGCTGGCCGAACTGGACCGCCAGCTCGGCGAGCCGGCCCATCGCGCCGACGGCGCGAAGCTGGTCGCGCTGGGACGCGAGCGCGAGGCGGCCGCGCAACGCCTGGCCGAGGCGGAAGCGGCGTGGCTGGAGCTGATGGAAGGCGCGTCCTGATCCGGCGCGGGACGCCGTAAGTGGCTCGTAAGCCTGGCGCTCGGATACTGGCCGGCATTCCCCCTGCCGGATCGGTACATGACCAGGTTGCCCGCGTTGTTCTTCCTGCTGTTCCCTTCGCTTGCGCTCGCCCAGTCCTCGGTGGTCGAGGACGTGGCTTCCACCAGTGCCCCGAAACGCTGGCAGCTCGGTGCGGGGGTCTCGGTCAACGACAGCCCCTACGTCGGCGAAGGGATGCGGATCCGTCCGTTCCCGTGGGTCAGCTACGAAGGCGAGCGCCTGTTCTGGCGGGGGCTGTCCGGCGGCGTGCACGTCCATAAATCGGACGGTTTCGTCTTCGACGCGATACTCGCCGGCAACTTCGACGGTTTCGACATCGACGACCTCAGCCGCAGCGGGCTCGAGCGCAACGGCCTGGACCCGGCGCGGCTGGAAGACCGCGACGACGGCGTCGATGCCGGCCTGGCCGCGACCTGGCGCGGGGCGGCAGGAGAGCTGAAGCTGCAGGCGTTGGCGGACGTGACCGACCGCAGCGGCGGCTACGAGCTCGGGCTCGACTACGGCTATCCGCGGCGATGGGGCAGGACCTTGCTGATCCCGAGCGTCGGCGTGCGCTGGTTGTCCAAGGACGTGGTGCGCTACTACTACGGCACCCTGGACGAGGAGGAGGCGCGCGGCGTCGCGCCGTACCGCCCGGATGCGGCGCTGGTGCCGCAGGTCAGGCTCGGCATCGTACGGCCGCTCGGCGGAAACTGGCGCCTGGTCGGTGCGCTGAGCTACCGTTTCCTGCCCAGCGAGATCGGCGACAGCCCGTTCCTGGAGCGTGGCAGCAACGGTACGGGCAGCCTGCAGCTCGGCTTCGTGCGGAGCTTCTGAGCCGGCAGCGGGACGCTCCCCTATGCTGTCGCCCGGCGTTGCCGGAGACGGAGGCTGAGTGAACAGGATCGCATTGGTCGAGGACCATCTGCGCCTGGCCGAACTGATCGGCCGCGGGCTGGAACCGGCAGGCATCGGCGCCGACGTGTACGGCAGCGTACAGGCGGCCTGGTCGGGCATCGCCGAGCGGGATTACGCCGCGATCGTGGTCGATCGCGGCTTGCCCGACGGCGATGGGCTGGCGCTGGTAAGGCGCCTGCGCGCCGCCGGCAGCCGCGTGCCGTGCCTGGTGTTGACCTCGCGCGACGCGCTGCGCGATCGCGTCGACGGGCTCGAGGCGGGCGCCGACGACTACCTGCCCAAGCCGTTCGCGCTGGAGGAACTGGTGGCGCGGGTGCGCGCGCTGATGCGGCGCGCGCCGGTGCTGCGCGACCTGCAGCCGTGCCACGCCGACCTGCGGGTGCTGCCCGAGGCCGGATGCATGAGCTGCGGCGAGGAGAGCGTCACCCTGTCGGCATCGGAACTGCAGATCATCATCTGCCTGGTCCGCGCCGAGGGCGGCATCGTCCGCCACGCCGCGCTGGAGGCCGCGGCCTGGGGGCGCGGCGAAGGCGTCACCCCGAACGCCCTCGAGGTGGCCCTGCATCGCCTGCGCAGGAAGCTGGCCGCGATCGGCTCGGAGCTCTCGATCAGGAACATCCGCGGCCATGGCTTTGCCCTTTATCGAACGCATGTGGCCCCGTAGCCTGTCCGGCCGCCTGATGTTGGCGACCCTGGCGGGCATGGTCGCCGCGGCCGGCGTGGTGGCGGTCGCGATGCTGGCGGCGCGGCCTTCCGTCGCGTCGATGATGGCGCGCGAACTGGCCAAGGCCGCCGACCGGATCGACCAGGGGCTGCGCATCGACGCGGCCGGCAACGCATCCGTCCACCTGGATCGCCGCAAGAGCGACATCTACGACGCGATGCGGAAGGACGCGGCGTACCGGGTGGTCGATGCCGGTGGCCGCACCGTCGCATCGAGCGGCGAAGGCCCGCTGCTCGATGCGCTGCAGTCGATGCCGCTCGCGGTGAGGGAGTTCAGGATGCCCGCTCCCGACGGGGACATGGCGATCCTGGCCGACGCCCGCCCGGTCGTGCGCGACGGGCGCCGCTACACGGTGCAGGTCGCGCGCAGCGACCGCCTGGTGCTCACGCTCGACGAGTACGAGGGCCAGCTCTACCTGCAGGCCGGGCTGGCCAGCGCGGCCTGCGCGCTGGCGGTCTTCTGCCTGGTGGTGTTCCTGACGGTCAGGCGCATGCTCCGGCCATTGCATGAAGCATCGCTCGCCGCATCCCGGATCGAGCCGCGCAACCTGACCGCGCGCCTGCGCGTGGATGGCCTGCCCGGCGAGATCCGGCCGCTCGTGCAGGCCTTCAACGCCGCGCTGGAACGCCTGGAGGCCGGCTACCGGGTGCAGCAGGAATTCCTCGCCGCCGCCGCGCACGAGCTGAAGACGCCATTGGCGCTGCTGCGGACGGGGCTCGAGCTCGGCGACGCGGCGGATCGGAAGATGCTGCTGCGCGAGGCCGACCTGATGGCGCGGCACGTCCACCAGCTGCTGCACCTGGCGGAAGTGAGCGAGGTGCAGAACTATCGCTTCTCCTCGTTCCGGCCGGACAGCGTGGCGGCGGACGCCATCGACTACCTGGCGCGCATGGCCGCGAACAGATCGGTCGCGCTGGTGCTCCAGGGCGACGAGGCGGACACCGGAACGATCGTCGCCGATGCCGGGGCGATGTTCGTGCTGATGAAGAACCTGCTGGAGAACGCGCTGAACCACTCGCCGGAGGGCGGCGTGGTGACGCTGGCGCTGGACGCGACCGGCTTCAGCGTTGCCGACGAAGGCCCCGGCATCGACGAAGCCGACCGGCCGCTGTTGTTCCAACGGTTCTGGCGCGGCCCGCGGGCGGGCCACGAAGGCACGGGGCTGGGTCTCGCGATCTGCAGGGAGATCGCGCTGGCGCACGGCTGGCATATCGATGTGGCGGTGGCCGCGGGACGCAAGGGCGCGGTCTTCCGCGTGCACTTCGATGCGCGGCAGGGCGGCCTGCAGCCATGAAGACGACGGCCACGCGAGCGCCCGCACCGGACGCGGACATCCTGGAGGTCGCGAGCCTTATCCAGCGTTGCCGCCGCTGCGCGCTCGAGTGGTACCGGGACGAGGCGGTCGCCGCGTTCGGGGGGGCTGACGGCCGAGCAGGTGGTGGAACGCGGCGAAGGCGACAAGGTCCTGGTGTTCCTGTTCTCGATCGCGTGCGGCCATCGCGGCTGAAATCCCTAAAGACGGGCCTGGTCCTGCAGCCACTCCCGGAAACGCCGCGCCGCCTCGCTTTCCGGGCGCGAGCGCAGCCGGGCGAGCCAATAGCAGCCCGCGTCGATGTGCAGGTCGAACGGGCAGACCAGCCGGCCGGCGTCGAGGTCCTGCTCGAACATCCGCAGCGGCAGCAGCGCGACGCCGGCGCCGGCCGCGGCCGCGGCGGCGATCGCCAGCGAGGAATCGAACACCGGTCCGCGCGCGTCGATCGCCGGCAGCCCGGCCGCCTGGAACCAGCGCGGCCATTCGTCGGCGCGATACGAACGCAGCAGCGGAATGCCGGCCAGGTCGGCCGGCGCGGCGAGCCTGCGGGCCAGGGCCGGCGCGCAGACCGGCGCGAACGGCGCTTCCAGCACCGGCGTGCAGACCTGGCCCTGCCAGTCGCCGTCGCCGAAGCGGATCGCCAGGTCCAGGCCCTCGCCGGCCAGGTCGATGCGGTTGTTGTGGGTGTGCAGCCGCAGGTCGATGGTCGGGTGCGCCGCGGCGAACGCCGGCAGGCGCGGCAGCAGCCAGCCGGTGGCGAACGTGCCCACCACGCCGATGCTCAGCACCTCGCGATAGTGGCCGCCGGCGAAGCGGTCGAGCGTGGCGGCGATGCGGTCGAACGCCTCGTTGAGCACCGGGTAGAGCGCCGCGCCCTCGTCGGTGAGCGCCACCCCGCGCGCGAGCCGATGGAACAGCACCACGCCCAGGCGCGACTCCAGCGCCTTGATCTGGTGGCTGAGCGCGGCCTGGCCGACGCACAGCTCGTCGGCGGCACGGGTCAGATTCTGGTGGCGCGCGGCGGCTTCGAAGGCGCGCAGGGCGTTCAGCGGCAGCTGGGGGCGGATCATCGCGAGGCATGAAATGGATCGATGGCTGGGATTGAATAACCTCGCTGGTGGTTCCCGGTCAACGTTCCAATAATCCAGCTTTCCCAGGAGGTGGACGATGATCGCGAGAAGGCGTTTCCTGCAGGTGTCCGGCTTGGCGCTGGCGTCGCTGGCGAGCGGCGGGGCATGGGCGAAAAGAGGCGTAATGAATGCCGCCGGCGACCTGGCGGGGCGCTGGGCCGCGATCGAGCGCGAGAGCGGCGGGCGGCTTGGCGTGATGCTGCTGGACACCGCCGGCGGCCGGCGCGTCGGGCATCGGCAGGACGAGCGCTTCCCGATGTGCAGCACCTTCAAATTTCTATTGGCTGCCGCCGTGCTGAAGCAGGTCGACGCCGGCAAGGTCGGCCTGGACCGGCGCCTGCCGATCCAGGCGTCGGACCTGGTCGGCCACTCGCCGGCCACCGGGAAGCATGTCGGCCCGGACGGCCTGAGCGTGGCCGAGATGTGCCAGGCCACGCTGATCTGGAGCGACAACGCCGCCGCCAACCTGCTGTATCCGCTGGTCGGGGGCCCGGCCGGCCTGATCGCCTTCCTGCGCGGCATCGGCGATGCGACCACCCGCACCGACCGGCTCGAACCGATGCTCAACGAGTTCGCGCCCGGCGATCCGCGCGACACCACCACCCCGGCGGCGATGGCCGGCACCCTGCAGCGGATCCTGCTCGGCGACGTGCTGCGCCCGGCGTCGCGGCGCCGGCTCACCGACTGGCTGATCGACAACCGCACCGGCAACGCGCGCCTGCGTGCGGGCCTGCCGCCCGACTGGAAGATCGGCGACAAGACCGGCAGCAACGGCGAGGACACCGTCAACGACATCGCCATCCTCTGGCCGCCCGGCCGTCCGCCGCTGCTGCTGGCGGCCTATCTCAACGGCGCCAAGGTGGATGCCGCCGGCCAGGACGCCGCCTTGCGCGCGGTCGCGCAGGCGGTCGTGCTCGACCTGCAAGGGGCGAGGTAGGCCGTCCGTTTCATCGCAACAGCCAGCGTCCGGCGCTGGCGGCGAGGTGGTCGGTGAGCGCCTGCAGCGCGGCGCCGCCGCTGCGCCAGTAGTGCCAGTACAGCGGCACGTCGATGGGACGCCCCGGCGAGAGCTCGCGCAGCATGCCGCGCTCGAGCGCGTCGCGGCATTGCAGTTCCGGCAGCAGGCCCCAGCCGACGCCGGCCACGACCGTTTGCAGGAAACCCTCTGCCGAGGGGCAGAAGTGGTGCGGGAAGGCCCCCTCCAGGCCAAGCCTGGCGAGATAGCGATGCTGCAGGCGGTCGTCCGGGCCGAACACGATCGCCGGTGCGCGCGCGAACGCGCCGGCGTCGGTGCCCGCCCCGAAGTGGCGCTCGCAGAACGCCGGGGCCGCCACGGCGAGATAGCGCATCGCGCCCAGCGCGAGCATGCGCGCCCCCGCGACGGGTCCCGGGCTGGCGCACAGGCAGGCGGCCACTTCGCCGGCACGCATGCGGCGCAGGCCCACGTCCTGGTCCTCGACCACCATGTCCAGCAGCAAGGCGTCGGCGATCAGCCGCGGCGCCACCGCCGGCATCCACCAGGTCGCCAGGCTGTCGGCGTTGAGCGCCACCCGCAGCCGTTGCGGTCCTTCGTCTTCGCCCAGTCCCGGCACGGCGGCCTGCAGGTCGGTCTCCAGCAGGCGTACCTGCTGCACGTGGTGCAGCAGGCGCAGCCCGAGCGGGGTTGGGCGGGGCGGGGACGCACGCACCAGCACGGCCTGCCCGAGCCGCGCTTCCAGCAGCTTGATGCGCTGGGACACGGCCGACTGGGACAAGCGCAGCCGGCGTGCCGCGCGCTCGAAGCCGGCTTCTTCCACCACGGCGGCCAAGGCGGCCAGGAGCTTGTAGTCGATCATCAGGGGCGCTAATGACGCATTCGCATAATTCGTTTCCCTTATAGCGCGTTGGCGGACAGAGTGCCCTTCCAACTCGTGAGTCCCTCACGGAAGCGACGCACGTCCAGGCGCGCGAATCGAATCTTTCCCCCCACGGGAGCCCGGCACGCAGGCGCCGGTGCCCCTCTGCCGGAGCCGCCGATGCCGAAGTCCCTTTATTCCGCCGACCGCATCCATGGGAACGCGCGATGAGCGCCAGCTACCTGACCGGATTGCTGACCATGGCCAGCCTGATCGTCGCGCTGGGTGCGCAGAACGTATACGTGCTGGCGCAGGGCCTGCGTCGCGAGCATCACCTGGCAGTCGCGGCGTTCTGCACCGCCTGCGACATCGTGCTGGTGGGCGCGGGCGTGTTCGGCCTGTCGGCGCTGATCGGGTCGAGGCCGTGGCTGCTGGCGCTGTTACGCTGGGGCGGGGTGGCTTTCCTGGTGTTGTATGCGGCGCAGGCGCTGTGGCGCGCCTGGCGGCCGCAGGCGCTCGGCACCCTGGCAGGCGCGCCGCGCCGCAGCCTCCGCCAGGCCTTGCTGGCCGCGGCCGGGGTGTCGCTGCTCAATCCGCATGTGTACCTCGATACGCTGCTGCTGGTCGGCTCGATCGGCGCGCGCGAGGACGCGCCGGCCGCCTTCGCCCTGGGCGCCGGCACCACTTCGACGCTGTGGTTCTTCGGCCTGTCGACGGGCGCGGCACGGTTGGCGCCATGGCTGGCGCGTCCGCGGGTCTGGCGGGTCCTGGACGTGCTGGTCGCGGGGGTGATGCTGTGGGTGGCGTGGCGGTTGGCGAGCGCCGGCTGAACTTGCCCCGGCGCGGCGCTTGCGGGGAGGATGCGGGCATCCAACGGAAGGCATCCCCCGCATGAGCCGAGAACTGGTCTACCTGCTGCTGATCTTCGCCTTGCTGGTGATCCCGCGCGCGCTGCAGCGCTTCAAGGTCCCCGCGCCGCTGACCTGCCTGCTGTTCGGCATCGGCGCGATGCTGGCGATGGGCGATAAGGTCCACGACGAGGTGATCGTCCTGCTCGGCACCCTCGGGATCTCCTCGCTGTTCCTGTTCGCCGGGCTGGAGGTCGACTTGCACGCCTTGCGGCGCGGATTGTGGCCGTTGCTGGCGCACCTGGCGATCCGCTGCGCGGTCCTGGTCGGCGCCGCCTGGCTGGTGTGGCGCTACGCCGGGCTGTCGTGGCAGGCCGCCGGTTTGCTGGCGCTGGCGCTGCTGACGCCTTCCACCGGTTTCATCCTCGATTCGCTCGGCCGGCTCGGGCTGGCGGAGGACGAGCGGTTCTGGGTGACCAACAAGGCGATCGCCGGCGAGCTGCTGGCGTTGGCGGCGCTGTTCGTGATCCTGCAGGCGGGCGACCCGGTGCGGATGGGCGTGTCCAGCGCCGTGATGCTGGCCATGCTGGTCGGGCTGCCGCTGCTGTTCGTCGGCCTCGGGCGCTGGGTCGCGCCGCAGGCGCCGGGGTCGGAGTTCTCGCTGCTGGTGATGGTCGGGCTGATCGCCGCCTACGTCACCTACAAGCTCGGCGTGTACTACCTGGTGGGCGCGTTCGTCGCCGGCCTGGTCGCGCGCCTGCTGCGCCAGCGCATGCCGGCGCTGGCCTCGGACGAGAACCTGCACGCGGTGCGGCTGTTCGCCAGCTTCTTCGTGCCGTTCTATTTCTTCAAGGCGGGCACGCACGTGCCGGCCGGCGCGCTCAGCTTCGCGGCGCTCGGCCTGGGGCTGGCCATCACCCTGGTGGTGCTGCCGCTGCGCGTGGGCGTGATCTGGCTGCAGCGCCGCCTGATGTTCGGCGAGGACTTCCGGTCCAGCCTGCGGGTTTCCCTGGCGCTGGCCCCGACGCTGATCTTCACCCTGGTGCTGGCCGGCATCCTGCGCGACCGCTTCGCCATCCCCGAGGCGCTGTTCGGCGCGCTGCTGCTGTATGCGGCCCTGACCACGCTGTTGCCGTCGCTGGTGTTCCGGGCGCCGTTCGACGTCGATCCGGCCGAGCCCGAGGCCAACCTGCACCCGGAGGACCGCCTGGGCCGCCCTCCCGCGGAAGAGCCGGTACAGATGGATGCGCCGGTGGGCGATGCCGCGCCCGAGCCCTTGAACCCGGCCGGATCGCCACGATAATCCGCCCGGGTTTTTGCTTTCGATCTTCCCGTATGCCGATCTACGCCTTCCAGTGCGCCGCTTGCGGCCATGTCTTCGACCGCCTGCAGAAGCTTTCCGATCCCGACCCGACGACCTGCCCGGCCTGCGCCGCCGCGGCGGTGAAGCGCCAGGTCACCGCGCCGGCGTTCCGCCTGTCGGGGACCGGCTGGTACGAGACCGACTTCAAGTCCAAGGGCGAGAAGAAGAAAAACCTGGCCGACGCCGCGTCCGCCGGCGACAGCGCCGCAGCCGCGCCCGCGCCGGCCAAGGCCGAGGCTCCCGCGGCGTCGTGAGCGCTCCGGGGCCGGCCCCATGAGTGTCCACCGGCCCTTCGCGAGCGAGGGGCCGGTGGGCGACCGGCATGCGGGCCGGCCGCTTGGGGGAAGCGGCGGTACGCCCTAGCGCGCGCCGAAGCGCGCGCGGCAGCCGTCGTCCACCCAGATCGTGTTGCCGCGGTAGCCCCAGGTGCGGCCTTCCACGCACGGCGTGCCGGAGAGCTGCTTCACCACGTAGGGACGGCCTTGCCGGCGATCCCAGTCGCAGGTGCGCTGGCGCTTGTCGTTGCTGCTGCAGGTGACGAAATAGTCGCTGCCGCCGCCCGGGCCCCAGCCACCACCACTACCACCGCCGCCCCAGCCGCGGCCTTCGGCGAATTCGCCGCGGCAGCCGTCGTTGACCCAGACCGTGCCGTTGCGGCTGCCCCAGTTGCGGCCCTCGATGCAGCGCGTGCTCGACAGCTGGCGTACCAGGACCGCGCTGCGCCAGCCGGTATTGCAGACCCGCTGGCGCTGGTCGTTGCTCTCGCAGCGGATGGTGCCGCGGTTGCCGCCGCTCCAGCCGCCATCGCCGCCCCAGCCGCCCCCGCGCGCCTCGACGAAGCGCCCGCGGCAGCCGCGGTCCACCCAGATGTAGCCGTTGCCGCTGCCCCAGTTGTGGCCTTCGATGCAGCGGGTGCCGGACAGGTTCTCCACCAGCGCCGCGCGCCCGCGGAACGGCGTGCTGCACTGGTTGCGGCGGTTGTCGTTGCTGGAGCAGGTGACCACGGGCCGCCCATCGTTCCAGCCGCGGTCCTGCGCCCGGGCGGGCGCGGCGGCGGTTCCGAGCAGCACGGCCAGGCCCAGGCCGGACAGGCACAGCAGATTGCGCAACATGGCTTCCCCCCGGTTGAGTGTCGATGCCGGGACTATCGAGCGGGCTTCCTTAATTCGCAGTGAGTCCCGCCGGGATTTGCCCCGGCCGGGGCGTCCCGCCAGAATATTCGGCTTTCCGGCGGGTCCCCCGCCGGCGTTCCCTCTCCGGAGTTTTCGATGCGTACCCACTTCTGCGGCCTGGTCGACGAGACCCTGATCGGCCAAACCGTCACCCTTGCCGGCTGGACCGACGTGGCCCGCAACCTGGGCGGGGTCTGCTTCATCGACCTGCGCGACCACGAGGGGATCGTGCAGGTGACGGTGGAGCCGGGCGACGCGGAGGTGTTCGCGGTCGCGGCTTCGCTGGGCTACGAGGACGTGCTGCAGGTCGAGGGCGTGGTGCGCGCGCGCCATGCGGTCAACGACCGGATCCGCACCGGCAAGGTCGAGGTGGTGGCGAGCAGGATCACCGTGCTCAACAAGGCCGCGCCGCTGCCGTTCCACGCGCACGAGAACCCGTCCGAGGAAACCCGCCTGCGCTACCGCTACCTGGACCTGCGCCGCCCGGAGATGCAGCGCATGCAGCGCACCCGCATCAGGCTGGTGCAGGCGCTGCGCCGCCACCTGGACGCGCGCGGCTTCCAGGACATCGAGACACCGATCCTGACCAAGGCCACGCCCGAGGGTGCGCGCGACTTCCTGGTGCCGGCGCGCATGCACCCGGGCGAGTTCTACGCGCTGCCGCAGTCGCCGCAGCTGTTCAAGCAGATCCTGATGGTGGCCGGCTTCGACCGCTACTACCAGATCGCGCGCTGCTTCCGCGACGAGGCGCTGCGCGCCGACCGCCAGCTGGAATTCACCCAGCTCGACATGGAGTTCGCCTTCGTGCGCGAGCGCGACGTGCAGGACTTCGTCGAGGAGATGATCCGCGCCATCTTCAAGGAGGTGGCCGATGTCGAGCTGGACGCGCAGTTCCCGCGCATGACCTGGGCCGAGGCGATGCGGCGCTACGGTTCGGACAAGCCGGACCTGCGCATCGACCTGGAGCTGGTCGACGTGGCCGAGCTGGTCAAGGGCAGCGAGTTCAAGGTGTTCGCCGATGCCGCCGCCGATCCGGACGGGCGCGTCGCCGCGCTGCGCATCCCGGGCGGCGCCAGCCTGTCGCGCAAGCAGATCGACGAGTACGCCGCGCACGCCGCCAAGTACGGCGCCAAGGGCCTGGCCTACGTCAAGATCGCCGACAACGGCGAGATCAGCTCGCCGATCCAGAAGTTCTTCGGCGAGGACGCCTTCGCCGCGCTGGTCGCCCGCGTCGGCGCCGGCAACGGCGACATCGTGTTCTTCGGCGCCGGCGGCTACAACAGGGTCTCCGACTTCATGGGCGCGCTGCGCCTGAAGGCCGGCAAGGACTTCGGCCTGGTCGCCGAGGGCTGGCGCCCGCTGTGGGTCACCGACTTCCCGATGTTCGAATGGGACGAGGAGGAGCAGCGCTACGTCGCCTTGCATCATCCGTTCACCGCGCCGGCCGTGGACGACATCGCCGAGCTGCGCGCCCACGCCAGGACCGCGGTGTCGCGCGGCTACGACATGGTGCTCAACGGCAACGAGATCGGCGGCGGCTCGATCCGCATCCACCGCCCGGAGATGCAGAGCGCGGTGTTCGAGCTGCTCGGGATCGGCGAGGAGGAGGCGCGCGCCAAGTTCGGCTTCCTGCTCGACGCGCTGAACTACGGTGCGCCGCCGCACGGCGGCATCGCCTTCGGCATCGACCGCATCGCCGCGCTGATGGCGGGCACCGAGTCGATCCGCGACGTGATCCCGTTCCCGAAGACCACCGGCGCGCAGTGCCTGATGACCGGCGCGCCGTCGCCGATTCCCGACGCGCAACTGGCGGAAGTGCATATCCAAGTGCGCCCGCAGGCGAAGTAGGCGAACCTTTACCCCGACGCAACCCCAACGACAGACGGAGACAGCGCCATGAGTTCGGAAGTGCCTTTCAACCTGCAATGGGAAGCCCTGGGCAACGAAGGCGCGGAGGTCGGGACCACGCTGCGCGCGCGCGTGTTCGGCGGCTGGCTGGTGCGCGTGGGCGAGTCGCTGGCGTTCGTGGCGGACCCGGAAGGGCGCTGGGACGGCGAGGACTTCGGCGAGGACGACTACGAGTACGAGGACGAGGAAGAAGAGGACGAAGAGGACGAAGAGGACGAGGACGCCGACGAGGAAGAAGAGGAGGCGTGATCCATGCGGATCAGGCGCGCCACCCCTGACGATGCGGAGATCCTGTCGCCGCTGGCGGCGCGCACCTTCACCGAGACCTTCGGCCATCTCTACCCCGACGAGGACCTGCGGGGATTCCTCGCCGAGACCTACGCGGTGGAGCGCTCGCGCATCGTGCTCGCGCATCCTGACTATGCGATCTGGCTGCTCGAGCACGATGGCGAGGCGATCGGGCATGCCGCGGCCGGCCCGTGCGGATTGCCGCACGCGGAGGTGTCGCCGGGCGACGGCGAACTCAAACGCCTGTACCTGCTGAAGGAACACCAGAACTGCGGCTGGGGCAGCCGCCTGTTCGAGACGGCATTGGAGTGGCTGGAGCGCGACGGCCCGCGCACCCTGTGGATCGGGGTGTGGTCGAAGAACTTCGGCGCGCAGCGCTTCTACGCGCGCTATGGATTCGAGAAGGTCGGCGACTACGAGTTCCCCGTCGGCCGGATCCGCGACCACGAATACATCCTGCGCCGGTCGCCGCGCTGAGAAGTCGCTTTACCTGTTTATCCGCAGGAGCGGCTTTTGTGGGAGCGGCTTCAGCCGCGATGGGGCTTTCTGCGCGTGGATCGCGGGCTCTTGCAGAGATCGCTATCTGCGTGAAAGCCCCATCGCGGCTGATGGCCCGGGGCCACGTAGACCCGCTCCCATGGACAACACTGCGAACGTCAGTTGGATGCGCCGCCGCTCTCAGCCGGATTCCGCGCAGGTCGATTTCACTACGTGCCGGTCCGCAGGTACCACCGCGCGCCGGCCACGCGAAGCCAGCACCACGCCGCCGATCACGGCGACCACGCCCAGCAACTGGGCCGGCTGCGGCACGCGGCCACCGGCCAGCGACACCAGCAGAGTGAAGACCGGGACCAGGTTGAAGAAGGCCGCGGTACGGGCAGGGCCCAGGCGGCGGGTCGCGTCGAACCAGAACAGGTAGCCCAGCACGGAACTGCAGATCGCCAGGTACAGCAGGCCCCAGTGCACGCTGGCCGGCGCCTGCGCGGCGGCCTGCAGGGGGTGTTCGCGCCAGGCGCCGATCAACAGCATCACGATCGTGCCGAGCACGATCGACCAGGTGGTGGTCTGGCGCGCGTCCACGTCCGGCAGGAAGCGGCGCGAGATCACCGTGGCCAGCGCCCACGACAGCGCACCGGCGCAGACGATGGCGTCGCCCGGCGCCAGCCGCAGGTGCGCAAGCCGCTCCGGGTCGCCGCCGCTGATCACCAGCACCACGCCGGCCAGCCCGCTCGCCAGTCCGGCGCACCGCCAGCGGTCGATGCGCTCGCCCTCGACCAGCACCGACAGCAGCATCGTCCACAACGGCGTGGTCGCCATGATCAGCGCGGCATTGAACGGCGTGGTCGAGCGCAGCCCGAAGAACATCGCCAGGTTGAAGCCGACGATGCCGAGCACGCCGATCGCGGACAGCGCGGGCAGGTGCGCGCGCAACAGCCGCAGGTCCAGGTTGCGGCCGGCGGCGAGCACGCCGAGCAGCACGATGCTGGCGATCGCGAAACGTTCCGCGCCGGCGCTGATCGGCGACATCCGGGCGATCACGTGGGCGCCGACGTTGAAGGCGCTGCCCCAGAAGAAGGTGGTCACCACCAGGGCGGCATAAGTGGGCAAATGAGAGCGCATGGGGGAAGCTCCTTTCCAAAGCGCGCATCCTGCGCGCACCGCCACCCCGGTAAAATTCCCAGAAACCGATGCCCCCATGTGAGGAAATTCCCAGGATGGATTGGGACGACCTGCGCCACTTCGTGGCTTTCGCCGATGCCGGCTCGCTGGCCGGCGCGGCGCGCCGGTTGCAGGTCGAGCACGCCACGGTCGCCCGGCGGATCGCCGCGCTGGAGGAGGCCTTGCAGCTGAAGCTGGTGGACCGGCGTACCCGCAGCTACGTGCTCACCGCCGATGGCGAGCGCATCGCCCGGTTGGGGCGCGACATGGAGGCCGGCGCGCAGGCGGTGCTGCGCGCCGCCGCGGCCGGGCAGCAGGAAGTGGCCGGCACGGTGTCGCTGAGCGCGCCGCCGGCGACGGCGACCACGTTGCTGACGCCGCACTTCGGCGAGCTGTACCGGCGCCATCCGGCGATCCGGCTCCGCGTGATCGCCGAGACCCGCATGGCGTCGCTGCGCAGCGAGGTCGACCTGGCGATCCGGCTCGGTCGGCCGGACGATCCCGAACTGGTGGTGCGCCGGCTGCAGCGGATGACGTTCTCCTACTATGCCGCGCCGTCCTACCTGGCGCGCACGGCGCCGGAGGACTACGTGTTCATCGGCTACGACGAGAGCCTGGACGAGAGCCCGCAGCAGCGGCAGATGCGCGCCTTCGCGGCCGGCCGCCCGCTGGTCCTGCGCAGCAACAGTTCCGACGTGCAGCGCGGGGCGGTGCGGGCGGGCGTCGGCGTGGCGCTGCTCGGCGACCTGCCGGGCAACGTCGACGATCCGGGGTTGGTGCCGTTGCCCGGTGGCGCCGGCGTGCTGGAACGCGAGTTGTGGCTGGTGGTGCACCGCGACCTGCGGCGCGCGCCGGCGGTGCGCGCGGTCGCCGAGTTCCTGGTCCAGGCGCTGGCGGAGCCCGGCTAGGGCGGCGTTCCCGCCGGGCCCCGGAAGACGAGGATCTAGGACCTTCTTGTAGAAGCGACTTCAGCCGCGACGGGGTTTTCATGCAGGTCCCTCTGGCAAGAGCCCGCGCATCCATGCGCGGGGATCCAAACGGGGAAAATCCCGTCGCGGCTGAAGCCGCTCCCACAGGTCGGGGCGGCGATTCGAGCGTTATAGGCAAGCCCGCCGGGACCGGAGTCCCTCCCACCAGCAATATAGGGGCCGAATCTCACCGGCTGGCGGTACGCACCGCCATGACTTCCGCGCGCGGCGGTGCGCCGAACAGCCGCTTGTATTCGCGGCTGAACTGCGAGGGGCTCTCGTAGCCGACCCGGTGCGCCGCGGCCGCGGCTTCCAGCCCGTCCACCAGCATCAGCCGGCGCGCCTCGTGCAGCCGTAGCTGCTTCTGGTACTGCAGCGGCGACATCGATGTCGCCGCCTTGAAGCCGCGGTGCAGCGCGGACACGCTCATGTGCACCGTCCGCGCCAGCGCTTCCACCCGCAGCGGTTCCAGGTAATGCCGCCGCAGCAGCATCACCGCCTGCGCGACGCGCTGGTGCTGGCCGTCCTTGACCGCCAGGGCGCGCAGGCGCCCGCCGAGGTCGCCCTGCAGCACGCGGTAGAGGATCTCCCGGATCGCCAGCGGCGCGAGCACGCGCAGGTCCTCGGGGGCGTCGAGCAGGCGCATCAGCCGCAGCACCGCGTCCAGCAGCGGCGTGCCGACCCGCGCGGCATAGGCGGCGCAGGCACCGTCCTCGCCGGCTTCGTTGTCGCCGGCCCGCTCGGGACCGTCCAGCAGCAGCCCGGCGATGTCTTCCGGCGCGAGGTCCAGGCGCAGGCACAGGTAGGGCTTTTCCGGGCTCGCCTCCACCACCTGGCCGATCATCGGCAGGGTCACCGACACGACCAGGTAATGCAGCGGGTCGTAGCGGTAGTGCTGTTCGCCCAGGATCGCCAGCTTGCTGCCCTGGACCACCAGGCACAGCCGCGGCTCGTAGACCGTCGGCATGCATGCGGTCGGCGCGTCGAACCGGATCAGGTGCAGCGCGGGCAAGGCCGTGCGGTGGAAGCCTTCGCCGCCGGCGGTCAGCCGGGCAATCCGGTCGGTCAGTTCCGCCAACGGCGCGGCGAGCGAGTGCTGGGCGATCAGCTCGGACGGGGACAGGGTATTCATGGACTTCGCGGGGCATGGCCTGCGGCGATACGCCGAAGAGTACCGGAGGCGGGGCGCACAGGTGAGGCCCGCGTGCAGGATCCGGCAATCTTGCGGCAGTAACGGGCAAACGCCGGCGCGGGCATTTCGGAGAGTCTGTTGCGGCCGCCGCACGGCAGTGTCCTGCCCGGGCCTGCTTGTGGCAATGGCCGTGCGACGCGCACTATCGATGTCCGCGAACCGCTCGCCCCCAGCCCCCACGGAGCCGTCCGCATGTGGATCGTCCAGTATGCGCTTTCGCGCCGCTACACCATTGGCGTGCTCGCCATCCTGATCCTGCTGTTCGGGATCCAGTCGGCGCGGCGCATGCCCACCGACATCCTGCCCGAGGTCGGCATCCCCTCGGTCAACCTGATCTGGACCTACGCCGGCCTGCCGGCGGCGGAGATGGCGGCCAAGCTGACCTCGTTCTCCGAGATCTCGGTGCTCAACACCGTCGACGACCTCAAGGAAGTGCGCTCGGAGAGCCTGAACGGCATCGGCATCGTGCGCGCCGACTTCCAGCCCGGGGTCAACCTGGAGCGCGCGCTGGCGCAGATGACCGCGGTCTCGCAGACCATCCTGCGGCGCATGCCGCCGGGCACCTCGCCGCCGCTGGTGGTGCGCAACAACCTGTCCAGCACGCCGGTGCTGCAGTTGGTGCTGTCGTCGGACTCGATGAGCGAGGCGCAGCTGTACGACTACGCGCGCCTGCAGCTGCGCTCGCAGATCCAGTCGATCCCCGGCATCCGCATGAGCCTGCCGTACGGCGGCGCGGCGCGCCAGGTCATGGTCGACCTGGACCCGGAGGCGCTGCAGACCTATGGCCTGACCCCGCAGGACGTGACCGGCGCGCTGGAGCGCGGCAGCCCGACGCTGCCTTCCGGCACGATCCGCGAAGGCGCGCGCGAGATGCAGATCTCGCTGGAGACCAGCCCGGAAAGCGCCGCCGGCTTCCTCGACCTGCCGGTCGCCAGCCGCGGCGGCAACGTGATCTACGTGCGCGACGTGGCCAGCGTGCGCGACGGCGGCGCGCTGCAGACCAACATCGCGCGCATGGACGGCGCCAGCGCGGTGTCGGTGGCGCTGATCAAGATGGGCGGCGCGTCGGCGGTGGAGATCGTGCGCCAGGTGCGCGAGCGCCTGCCGGAGATCGCCGCCTCGGCGCCGCCGGGCACGCGCATCGAGCCGATCTTCGACCAGTCGGTGTTCGTCGACAACGCGATCGGTTCGATCCGCCACGAGGCGATCCTGGTCGGCCTGCTGGTCGCGGCGGTGGTGCTGGTGTTCGTCGGTTCGTGGCGCTCGAGCCTGATCGTGCTCTCGGCGATCCCGCTGGCGCTGCTGGCCTCGGTGACCGCGCTGTACCTGCTCGGCTACACCTTCAACGTGATGACGCTGGGCGGGCTGGCGCTGGCGATCGGCATCCTGGTCGACAACGCGGTGGTCGACGTGGAAAACACCAACCGCCACATCGCGATGGGCAAGGACGTGCGCACCGCGATCCTGGACAGCGCCGGCGAGGTGGTGTTCCCGGAGTTCGTCTCCACGGTGTCGATCTGCATCGTGCTGACCCCGATCCTGCTGATGACCGGCCTGTCGGCCTGGGTGTTCACGCCGCTGGCGCTGGCGGTGATCTTCGCGATGCTGGCCTCGTTCCTGCTGTCGCGCACGCTGATCCCGGTGCTGTGCTACCTGCTGCTGCCGGCCGACATCCGCAGCCGCCAGCAGCCGCGCTGGGCCGCCGAGCGCGCGCTGCTGAACCTGCACCACCGCATGGAGCACGCGCTGGAGTGGCTGCGCGAGCGCCACCACGCGCTGCTGTACCGGCTCGGCCACCATGGCGGCGTGCTGGCGCTGGCGGCGTTGGTGCTGATGGCGCTGGGGGCGGGCAGCGCGGCGCTGCTGGGGCGCGAATACTTCCCGCAGGTCGATGCCGGGCAGTTGCGCCTGCAGGTGCGGCTGCCGTCCGGCACGCGCCTGGAACAGACCGCGCAGCGGATGGCGCAGATCCAGCGCGAGATCCGCCAGATCATCCCGGCCGGCGAACTGCAGACCGTCTACGAGCAGATCGGCGTTCCCGACGCCGTCAACCTGGCCTGGGTGGACAGCGCGGTGGTCGGCTCGTTCGAGGCCGAGCTGATGCTGCAGCTGCGCACGCCGCACGCGCCGACCGCCGGCTACCTGAAGGCGATCCGCGAGCGCATCGCCGAGCGCTTCCCCGACGTGCGCGTGTTCGAGCGCCCGCCGGACGCGACCGGCCGCACCCTGGCCGGCTCGGCGGTGGGCGCGCTGGAAGTGCGCTTCAACGGCCGCGATGCCGCCGGCAACCTGGCGCTGGCGCGCGAGCTGGTGCCGCAGCTGCAGAGGATCCCCGGCGCCACCGACGTGATGGTGCGGCAGGTGCTCGACCTGCCCGAGTACCACATCGCCATCGATCGCACCCGCGCCGCGCAGCTCGGCATCAGCGCCCAGGACGCCAGCCGCGCGGTGCTGGCGGTGCTCGGTTCGTCCGGCACCGTGACCCCGGTGTACTGGGTCGAGCAGGCCAGCGCCACGTCCTACACGGTGCAGTTGCAGGTGCTGCCCTCGGACCTGGCCGGCATCGATACGCTGCTCAACACGCCGCTGCGCATCGGCGCGAACGGCACCGTCCTGCTGCGCAACATCGCCAGCGTGACCCCGCGCGCGGTGCCGGCCAGCGTCGGCCGGGTGATGATGGCGCCGACCGTCAGCGTCATCGCCAACGTGCAGGGGCGCGACCTCGGCTCGGTGTACTCGGCCCTGGGCGGGCTGACCGAGCAGATGCGGCCGCGGCTCAAGCCGGGCAACCGCATCGAGATCGTCGGCCAGGCCGGCGAGATGCAGAACGCCTATGCCGAGCTGGCCTCCGGCCTGCTGATGGCGGCGGTGCTGGTGTTCCTGGTGCTGGTGGTGAACTTCCAGTCCTGGATCCAGCCGCTGGTGGCGATGTCGGGGCTGCCGCTGGCCATCGCCGGCGCGGCGGTGGCACTGTTCGCCACCGGCACCCCGCTCAGCGTGCCGGCGCTGATGGGCGTGATGATGGTGATCGGCGTGTCCACCGCCAACAGCGTGCTGGTGACCAGCTTCGCGCGCAACCTGGTCGCCGCCGGCCACGATCCCGAGCAGGCCGCCTACGAGGCCGCGGCGGTGCGCCTGCGGCCGGTGCTGATGACCGCCAGCGCGATGGTGCTCGGCATCGTGCCGATGGCGCTGGGGCTGGGCGAGGGCGGCGAGCAGAACGCCCCGCTCGGCCGCGCCGTGATCGGCGGGTTGTTGTTCGGCACGCCCGCCACGCTGCTGCTGGTGCCCTCGATCCTGGCCGTGCTCGGCCGCCGCCACAACCGCCGCGTCGCCGCGGCTGCAACCACCGCCGAAGGCCTGCCGGCCGGCGGCGAAGGAGCCACTCGATGAACGTCCCCCACGTGTTGTCCCGCCCCGTTCCGTCCGCGGCGTTCGCCATGCCGCTGCTGATGGCCGCCTGCCTGCTGGCGGCCGGATGCGGCAACAGCCGCGCGGTGCCCGCGTCCGCCGAGGTGCCCGAGGTGTCGCTGGTGCAGGCGCGCGCGGCCGCGGCCGACTACGCGCTGGTGCTGCCGGCGCGCGCCCAGGCCGGGCAGAGCGCGCAGGTATTCGCGCGCGCCACCGGCCTGGTCGGCACGCGCCTGGTCGACATCGGCGATCGCGTCCGCGCCGGCCAGGTGCTGGCGACCATCGCCGCCCCGGAGATCGACCAGGCGGTGCGCCAGGCGCAGGCCGACCTGGCCCAGGCCGAGGCCGACCTGACCCTGGCCAGCGGCAACTACGAACGCGCCGCGGCGATGCTGCGCACCCAGCTGATCTCGCGCGAGGACTACAGCAGCCGCCTCGGCGCGCGCGACGCCGCCCAGGCGGCGCGCGACGCCGCGCGCGCGCAGCTGGCCAGCGCGCGCGAACGGCAGGGCTTCGCCAGCGTGCGCGCGCCGTTCGACGGCGTGGTCAGCGCGCGCAACGTCGACGTCGGCGACCGCGTGGTCGGCGACACCGCCTCGGCGACGGTGCCGATGTTCCGCATCGACGCGCTCGATCCGTTGCGGGTCGCGGTGGACGTCCCGCAGAGCGCGGCGCTGCAGGTGCGGCCGGGCCTGCGCGCGCAGGTCACGTTCCCGGAGCTGCCGGGCGAGCAGTTCGACGCGGAGGTGGTGCGCACCGCGCAGCGCATTTCCGAGGACGCCGGCGGCATGCGGGTGGAACTGCGGCTGCCCAATCCGGACAACCGCATCCCGGCCGGCATGGTCGGCCAGGTACGCCTGAGCGTCCCGCGCACCGTGCCGGCGGTGGTGCTGCCGCTGGCCACGGTGGTGCAGGACGGTGCGACGGCCAAGGTGGCGAAGGTGGGCGGCGACGGCCAGGTGCATTTCGCCCAGGTCAGCCTGGGCCGCAATCTCGGCAACGAGATCGAGGTGTTGTCCGGCGTCGCCGCGGGCGATTCGGTGGTGCTGGCGCCCAACGCGCTGCTGGCGGACGGAACGCGGGTGCGCGGGCGGCCGCAGGCGCGATAGGCCCGCCCGCGCCGCGTTCAGGCCGGGCGCCGTAGCCTGGGCGTCCGCCCCGAGGAAGGTCGCATGCCATCGGTCGTGTTGCTGCATGGAATCTGGAACCCCGCCTGGTGGCTGCTGCCGCTGGCGAGGCGCCTGCGGCGCGAGGGCTTCGAGGTGCAGCTGTTCGGCTATAACGGGGCCCTGGCCGGGCCGGACGCCGCGGTGCAGGCGCTGGTGCGCTACCTCGGCCGGCTGGGCGGCGGGCCGGTCTCGCTGGTCGGCCACAGCCTCGGCGGGCTGGTCGCGCTGGAAGCGGCGCGACGCGGCGCGCCCGGCGTGGAAAAGATCGTGTGCCTCGGCAGCCCGCTGCTGGGCAGCGCGGCCGCGCGCGCCTTGTGCGGGCACCGCGGTTGCGCCTGGCTGCTGGGGCGGAGCCGCGCGTTGCTGCTGGAAGGCGTCGCGCCATGGACCGGGAAGGCCGCGGTCGGGATGATCGCCGGCCGCCGCGCCGCCGGCCTGGGGCGGCTGTTCGCCGGCCTGGGCGAATCCGACGGCACGGTCGCGCTGGCGGAGACCCGGCTGCCTGGATTGGCCGACCATTGCGTGGTGGATGCCAGCCATACCGGGCTGACGTTCTCCGCGGAGGCGGCGCGGCGGGTGGCGGGGTTCCTGCGCGAGGGGCGCTTCGATGCCGGGACGGCCCCGGGAGGGGCGCCGCGGCCAATCGGGTAGAATCCGCGCCCTGTCATCCAAGCAAGACCGGTAACCCCATGGGTAGAGGCCCCTCGATCGAAGCCCGCAAGAACGCGTCCGACGCCAAGCGCGGCAAGGTTTTCACCAAGATCATCCGCGAGATCGGCGTGGCCGCGCGCGCCGGCGGCGGCGACCCTGCCAACAACCCGCGCCTGCGCGTGGCGGTGGACAAGGGCCTGGCCGCGAACATGTCCAAGGACGTGATCGAGCGCGCGATCAAGAAGGCCACCGGCGAGCTGGAAGGCGTCGAGTACGAGGAAGTGCGCTACGAGGGCTACGCCCCCGGCGGCGTGGCGGTGATCGTCGACTGCCTCACCGACAACCGCGTGCGCACCGTGGCCGACGTGCGCCATGCCTTCAGCAAGTGCGGCGGCAACATGGGCACCGAGGGCTCGGTGGCATTCATGTTCAAGCGCCTGGGCGTGCTCAGCTACGCGCCCGGCGCCGACGAGGACAAGGTCACCGAGGCGGCGATCGAGGGCGGCGCCGACGACGTGGTGGTCTACCCGGAGGACGGCGCGATCGACGTGCTGACCGCGCCGGAGGCGTTCTCGCAGGTCAAGGACGCGATGGTCGCGGCCGGCCTGGAGCCCGGCCATGCCGAGATCACCTTCCGCGCCGACAACGACATCGCCGTCGACGGCGACACCGCCGTGCAGGTGCGCAAGCTGCTGGACATGCTGGAAGACCTGGACGACGTGCAGGATGTGTATTCCAACGTCGACCAGGCTTCTTTGGGGAGCGCCTGACGGCGCTCCGGGATTGGTGATTCGTGATTTGTGATTCGCAAAAGCAATCGGCCTGCGGCGGAGCGCGCTTTTCCCGAATCACCAATCCCGAATCGCTAATCACGGCTCTTTCATGACCCGCATCCTCGGCATCGATCCCGGCTCGCAGCGCACCGGCATCGGCATCATCGACGTCGACGCGGCCGGGCGTGCCCGGTACGTGCACCATGTGCCGCTGGTGCTGCTCGGCGAGGGCGATTTCGCCCAGCGCCTGAAGCGCCTGCTGCACGGGCTGGCGGCGCTGATCGAGGAGTACCGGCCGGACGAAGTGGCGATCGAGCAGGTGTTCGTCGGCAAGAGCGCGGACTCGGCGCTCAAGCTCGGCCAGGCGCGCGGCGCCGCGATCAGCGCGGTGGTGTTGCACGACCTGCCGGTGCACGAGTACGCGGCCAAGGAAATCAAGCTGGCGCTGGTCGGCAAGGGCAGCGCCGACAAGGTCCAGGTGCAGCACATGGTCGGCGTCATGCTGAACCTGAAGGGCAAGCTGCAGGCCGACGCCGCCGACGCGCTGGCCGTGGCGATCACCCACGCGCACGTGCGCACCACCGCGCAGCGGCTGGGCGTGAACACGAAGCAGGCTTGGAGCAGGAAATGAACGGACATCGGAGCGGGACCCGGGTCCCCGGTCCCGGCCTCAAAGGAGCCCACCCATGATCGGACGCCTGCGCGGCATCCTCGCCTACAAGCAACCGCCGTGGCTGGTGATCGACGTCGGTGGCGTCGGCTACGAGCTGGAGGCGCCGATGAGCACCTTCTACGACCTGCCCGACCTCGGCCGCGAGGTCACCCTGTTCACGCACTACGCGCAGAAGGAGGACAGCGTTTCGCTGTACGGCTTCCTGCGCGAGGGCGAGCGGCGGCTGTTCCGCGACGTGCAGCGGGTCTCGGGGATCGGCGCCAAGATCGCGCTGGCGGTGTTGTCGGGCGTGAGCGTGGACGAGTTCGCGCGCCTGGTCCAGACCGCCGACGTCACGGCGCTGACCCGCATTCCCGGCATCGGCAAGAAGACCGCCGAGCGCATGGTGGTCGAGCTCAAGGACCGCGCGGCCGACTTCGGCGGGGGCGGCGCGCCGATCGTCGGCCAGCTCGGCACCGATGCCGTGTCCGAAGCCACGGTCGCGCTGCAGCAGCTCGGCTACAAGCCGGCCGAGGCCGCCAGGATGGCGCGCGATGCCGCGGCCGACGGCGACGACGTCGCCGGCGTGATCCGCAAGGCGCTCCAGGCCGCGCTGCGCTGAACCGCCTCTTCCCGATCCTTCACGTCCTCCACGCCATCCGGCGATAACCTCGGTCCGCCATGTCTTCATCCCCCTCAGCTTCCCACGGCCACGGCGGCAATGCGTCCCACGGTCCCGCGCAAGGCGGTTTCGCCCTGGTGCTGGCCGCGATCGGCGTGGTCTTCGGCGACATCGGCACCAGCCCGCTGTACACGCTGAAGGAGGCGTTCTCGCCGCACTACGGCCTCAACAGCGACCACGACACCGTGCTCGGCGTGCTGTCGCTGGCGTTCTGGGCGCTGATGATCACGGTCACGCTGAAGTACGTGACCATCATCATGCGCGCCGACAACGAGGGCGAGGGCGGCATCATGGCGCTGATGGCCCTGGCCCAGCGCACGCTGCGCAAGGGGTCGCGCTCGGCCTACGTGGTCGGCATCCTCGGCATCTTCGGCGCCTCGCTGTTCTTCGGCGACGGCGTGATCACCCCGGCCATCTCGGTGATGGGCGCGGTGGAGGGCCTGGAGGTCGCCGCGCCCAGCCTGCATCCGTTCATCGTGCCGATCACCGTGGCCGTGCTGGTGCTGGTGTTCATGGCGCAGCGCTTCGGCACCGCCAAGGTGGGCAAGGTGTTCGGCCCGATCACCTCGCTGTGGTTCCTGTCGATCGGCCTGATCGGCGCCTGGAACATCGTCGACGCGCCCGAGGTGCTCAAGGCGTTCAATCCGTGGTGGGGCGTGCGCTTCTTCATGGACCACGGCTGGCACGGCATCTTCATCCTCGGCGCGGTGGTGCTGGCGGTGACCGGCGGCGAGGCGTTGTACGCGGACATGGGCCACTTCGGCGCCAAGCCGATCCGCCACGCCTGGTACTTCTTCGTGCTGCCGTGCCTGCTGCTGAACTACCTGGGGCAGGGCGCGCTGGTGCTGGTGCACCCGGCCGCGCTGAAGAACCCGTTCTTCGAAGCGGTGCCCGGCTGGGCGCTGTACCCGATGATCGTCCTGGCCACGCTGGCGGCGGTGATCGCCTCGCAGGCGGTGATCACCGGCGCCTACTCGGTGGCGCGCCAGGCCATGCAGCTCGGCTACATCCCGCGCATGCTGGTCAAGCACACCTCGCACGAGACCATCGGCCAGATCTACGTTCCCGGCATCAACTGGATGCTGGCGGCGATGGTGATCTCGCTGGTGCTGATCTTCCGCAGCTCCACCAACCTGGCGGTGGCCTACGGCATCTCGGTGTCGATGACCATGCTGATCGACACCCTGCTGCTGGCGCTGGTCGCGCGCGCGCTGTGGCCGCGCTGGCGGCGCTGGGTGCTGCCGCTGTGCGTGGTGTTCTTCCTCATCGAGCTGGCCTTCGTGATCGCCAACGGCGCCAAGCTGCTGCAGGGCGCCTGGTTCCCGCTGGTGCTGGGCATCGTGGTGTTCACGCTGATGCGCACCTGGCGGCGCGGCCGCGCGCTGCTGCGCGAGGAGATCCGCAAGGACGGCATCAAGATCGACAGCTTCCTGCCCGGGCTGATGCTGGCCCCCCCGGCGCGGGTGCCGGGCACCGCGGTGTTCCTGACCGCAGACCCGATGGTGGTGCCGCACGCGCTGATGCACAACCTCAAGCACAACAAGGTGCTGCACGAGCGCAACGTGTTCCTCAACGTGGAGACGCTGCCGATCCCGTACGCGCCGGCCGAGAAGCGGCTCAAGATCGAGTCGATCGGCGACGAGTTCTACCGCGTCTACGTGCGCTTCGGTTTCATGGAGACCCCGGACGTGCCGCTGGCGCTGATGCGCTCGTGCGACCACGGCGGGATCTACTTCGACCCGATGGACACCACCTTCTTCGCCAGCCGCGAGACCATCGTCGCCAGCGCCAACCGCGGCATGCCGATCTGGCGCGACAAGCTGTTCGCGCTGATGCACCGCAACGCGGCGCCGGCCACCGGCTTCTTCCGGATCCCGGGCAACCGGCTGGTCGAGCTGGGCGCTCAGATCGAGATATGAGGAGGGGGCGGGGCCCGGGACACGAGACCGGGGTCCCGCGGGCGCGTCAGACCCGCCCGGAGTTGCCTACAATGTGCGCCATGCCATATCGACCTCTTCGCACGCTCTCCTCGGCCTGCTCCGAATCCCGGGTCCCGGGTCCCGGGGGGCGCTGATGGACCGCATCATCGACGGCGGCGCCACCCGCGAAGACGCCGCGGCCGAGGCCAGCATCCGTCCCAAGCGCCTGGCCGACTATCTCGGGCAGGTGCCGGTGCGCGAGCAGCTGTCGATCTACATCGAGGCGGCCAAGAACCGTGGCGAGGCGCTGGACCACGTGCTGATCTTCGGGCCGCCGGGCCTGGGCAAGACCACGCTGAGCCACGTGATCGCCAACGAACTGGGCGTCAACCTGCGGGTGACCTCCGGTCCGGTGATCGAGAAGGCCGGCGACCTGGCGGCGCTGCTGACCAACCTGCAGCCGTTCGATGTGCTGTTCGTGGACGAGATCCACCGGCTGTCGCCGGTGGTCGAGGAAGTGCTGTACCCGGCGATGGAGGACTTCCAGATCGACATCATGATCGGCGAGGGCCCTGCCGCGCGCTCGATCAAGATCGACCTGCCGCCGTTCACCCTGATCGGCGCCACCACCCGCGCCGGCCTGCTGACCGCGCCGCTGCGCGACCGCTTCGGCATCGTCCAGCGCCTGGAGTTCTACTCGCCCGAGGAGCTGACCCGCATCGTGACCCGCTCGGCCTCGATCCTCGGCATCGACTGCACGGCCGAGGGCGCCGGCGAGGTCGCGCGGCGGTCGCGCGGCACCCCGCGCATCGCCAACCGGCTGCTGCGGCGGGTGCGCGACTACGCCCAGGTCAAGGCCGGCGGCCGCATCGACCGCGAGATCGCCCAGGCGGCGATGGGCATGCTCAAGGTGGACCCGGAGGGGTTCGACGAACTCGACCGGCGCCTACTGCACACCATCGTCGACCATTTCGATGGCGGACCGGTCGGCGTCGAGTCCCTGGCCGCCTCGCTGTCGGAGGAGCGCGGCACGCTCGAGGACGTGATCGAGCCGTACCTGATCCAGCAGGGCTTCCTGGTCCGCACCGCGCGCGGCCGCATGGCGACCCGGAAGGCCTACCTGCACCTGGGGCTGAAGCCCAAGGACCCGGGACCCGCAAATACGGGGGAACTGTTTTGACACGCGAGATGCACGGACCCTTCCCCGCGATGGCAGGGATTCCATGACGGCCGGGCCGCCGGTCCCGGGCCCTGGATCCCGGTTCCTATTCAGTTGGCCGACACGCGTCTATTGGGAAGATACCGACGCCGGTGGCGTGGTCTACCACGCGCGCTACGTCGCCTTCATGGAGCGGGCGCGCACCGAATGGATGCGCGCGCTGGGCTATGGCCAGGAGCGCCTGCGGCAGGAGCACGACCTCGTGTTCGTGGTGCGCTCGATGGAGCTGGACTTCCTCAAGCCCGCGCGGCTCGACGACGTCCTGGACGTGTCGGTGGCGCTGCGCCGCTGCAGGCGGGCCAGCCTGGAGTTCTTCCAGGCGATCCGCCGCGGCGAGGAGACCCTGGCCACCGCGCGCGTGCGGATCGCCGCGGTCGGTGCCGCGAATTTCCGTCCGCGCGGCATGGACGACGCGCTGCTCGACGAGTTGAAGACCCTGGAAAACCAAGAATCCGAAGACTGAGGAAAGACGGATGTCGATCGCATTGCTCCTGGCCCTGCAGGACACGGTGGTGGAAGCGCTGCCGCAGGAAGTCACCAGCGCCGCCGCGCAGGCCGCCACGGTCGCCCATACCGGCAGCATCAACTATCTCGAGCTGATGGTGCGCGCCAGCATCCCGGTGAAGATCATCGTGCTGCTGCTGCTGGTCGGCTCCTTCATCAGCTGGGTGATCATTTTCCGCAAGGCCCGCGCCTTCAAGCAGGCCGGCCGAGAGGCGGAGGACTTCGAGAACCGGTTCTGGTCCGGCGCCGACCTGGGCAAGCTCTACTCGGCCGCCACCGACCGCAACCGCAGCGTCACCGGCATGGAGGCGATCTTCGAGGCCGGCTACCGCGAGTTCGCGCGCCTGCGCGACCGCCGCCTGGACGGCCGCGTCCAGCTGGAAGGCGCCCAGCGCGCCATGCGCGTCACCTTCGCGCGCGAGGTGGACCAGCTCGAGCGCAACCTCGAGACGCTCGCCAACATCGGCTCGACCGCTCCGTACGTCGGCCTGGTCGGCACCGTGTTCGGCATCATGGTGACCATGCACGACATGATCAGCAGCGGCGAGCAGGCCGGCATCGCCTCGGTCGCGCCGGGCATCTCCGAGGCGCTGTTCGCCACCGCGATCGGCCTGTTCGTGGCGATCCCGGCGGTGTGGGCCTACAACCGCTTCACCAACCGCGTCGAGCGGCTGTCGGTGCGCTACGACACCTTCGCCGACGAGTTCAGCTCCATCCTGCAGCGCCAGGCCGGCGCCGACGAATGATGCGAGTCCCTCGCAAGAGCCCGCGCGTCCTCGTGCGGGGATTCAAGACGCGAGTCCCTCGCAAGAGCCCGCACATCCATGTGCGGGGATTCAATTAGGAAGCTACCGCGATGATGTCCGGCATTTCCCGCCGCAAGAAGCGCAAGCTCAAGTCAGAGATCAACGTCGTGCCGTACATCGACGTGATGCTGGTGCTGTTGATCATCTTCATGGTCACCGCGCCGCTGCTCACGCTGAGCACCGACGTCAACCTGCCGACCTCGCGCGCCAAGGCGCTGGAGAGCCGCAAGGACCCGGTCGTGGTGGTGGTGTCCGCCGACGGCCAGCTCGCGCTGCAACTGCCCAAGGACAAGCCCAAGGCGATGGATGCGGCCACGCTGCAGGCGCAGCTGGCGGCCATCGTCGCCCAGGACAAGGAGGCGCGCGTGGTCGTCGCCGGCGACCGCGACGTGCCGTACCAGAAGATCATGGACGCGATCGATGCGATCAAGCAGGCCAAGGTCGAGAAGGTGGGCCTGATTTCCGATTCGGGTGGCAATGCACGCTGACGCGCTTCCGCCGCAGGCTCCGCGCGAGGGCGACTGGGCGCGCCCGGTCCTGCTCGCGCTGCTGGTCCATGTCCTGGTGCTGCTGGTGTTCACCGCGGCCTGGCTATGGTCGCCCGAGCGCACCCCCGAGGCGGCGGCGGGCGATCCGTCGCTGGAGGCGAGCTTGGACGTGTCCGCCGCCGACGCGCGCGTCGCCCGCCAGGCGTTGCAGGCCGAGGCCGAGCCGTTCACCCCGCCGCCGCAACCGGCCCCGCTGCCGGAGCCGGCGCCGGAAGACACCGTGCCGCCGCCGCAGCCCATCCCCGAGCCGCGGCCGCAGGACGCGCCGACCCCGCAGCAGGCCAATGCGCAGGAGCGCATCGCCCAGCCGGACAACATCGACCAGGAGCGCGTCAGCGCGATGGCCGAGTCCGAGGAGAAGGCCAGGCAGGAGCAGGAGGCCAAGCGCCGCCAGGAACAGATCGACCTGACCGAGCGCAAGCGCCAGGAAGAGGCCGAGCAGCAGCGCCGCCTGGCCAAGCAGCAACAGGAGGAGGTGGACAAGAAGAAGGCCGCCGAGCAGGCCCAGGCGCAGGCCGAGCGCGACAAGAAGCTGGCCGAGATCCGCAAGAAGCGCGAACAACTCGAAGCGCAGATGGCGCGCGACGCCAGGCAGGCCGAGCTGGCCGAGCAGAAGCTGCGCCAGCTGGCCGCCGCGCGCGCCCAGCAGGCGTCCTCGGGCGCGACCGCCGCCAGTGCGCCCGCCGCGCCCGGCGCCGGCGGCACCAGCAACGACCTGGCCGCCAGGTACGCCGCGGCGATCCAGCAGGCGGTGCTGGCGCAGTGGGTCCGGCCGGATTCGGTGCCGCTGGGGCAGAAGTGCACCATCCACATCCGGCAGGTGCCGGGCGGCAGCGTGATCCAGGCCGAGGTGGCGCCTAACTGCCCGTTCGACGAGGCCGGCAAGCGCTCGGTCGAGGCGGCCGTGCTGCGTGCCCAGCCGTTGCCGTACCGCGGCTTCGAGTCGGTGTTCGCGCGCGACCTCAACTTCAACTTCACCGCGCAGGACCGCTGAGGCGATGGCGGTCGCGCACCTGCGCCGATCCGGTGGCCTGCTGGGCCGCATGGCCCTGGCGTTCGGGGCGATGGCCGTGGCCGGCGCGGCGGTGGCCGAGGTCGCCCGCAGGCCGACGCTGGACAACGCGCCGCCCGTGGACAATCTGCGCGCCCGCTATGCCGCGGCCATCCAGGCGGTGGTGGTCGCGCATTGGCTGAGGCCGGACTCGGTCCAGCCCGGCCAGCATTGCGCCGTGCTCGTCCGCCAGTCGCCGGGCGGGCAGGTGCAGGGGGTCGACATCGACGGCGACCGCTGCGACTACGACGAGGCCGGGCGGCGCTCGATCGAGGCGGCCGTGCGCCGCGCCGCCCCCTTGCCCTACCGGGGGTACGAGACGGTGTTCGATCCGGAACTGCGGCTGGTCTTCGCGATCGAATCCTGAGGCGGCCGGGCGGCCGGGCGTCCGGGCCGGACGGCATGCGACTTTCACACTGCTTTCGTTCACGATTGCGAATATGTTCACCCTCCACTTGCTATCCCTTGCCCACTTTCCCGTCAGACCGACCGAGCGATCCATGAAGAAATTGCCGCGCTGGCTAGCCGTGTTCACCGCCTTGCTGCTGCCGTTCGCCGCCTCCGCGCAGCAACAGGGCCTGACCATCGACATCGTCGGCGGCAGTGCCTCCGCCACGCCGATCACGGTGGTGCCGATGCCGTACCAGGGCTCGGGCGCCGCGCCGCAGACCGACGTCTCGCAGGTGGTGGGCGCCGACCTCGACCGCTCCGGGCAGTTCCGCACGCTTCCGGCGGCGCAGATCGTCGAGCGGCCCACCCGCGGCAGCGAGATCCAGTACCCCACCTGGCGCGCGCTGAAGCAGGACTACATCGTGGTCGGCCGCGTCCTGGATGCCGGCGAGGGCGCCTACCGGGTCGAGTACGAGCTGTTCGACGTCGCCAAGGGCGAGCGCCTGCTCGGGCTGGCGATGACCGCCCGCGCCAACGCGATGCGCGACGTCGCCCACCAGATGGCCGACGCGATCTACGAGAAGATCACCGGCGTGCGCGGTGCGTTCTGGACCCGCATCGCCTACGTCACCGCTACTGGCAAGGGCGGGGCCATGCGCTACGCGCTGATGGTGGCCGACTCGGACGGCTACAACCCGCAGACCATCGTGCGCTCGGCCGAGCCGCTGCTGTCGCCGAACTGGAGCCCGGACGGCCGCAAGCTGGCGTACGTGAGCTTCGAGCGCGGCAATTCCTCGATCTACGTGCAGGACATCGCCACCGGTGCGCGCGAGCTGGTGTCCAGCTTCCGCGGCATCAACGGCGCGCCGTCGTTCTCGCCGGACGGCCGCAAGCTGGCGCTGTCGCTCTCGCGCAGCGGCAACCCGGAGATCTACGTGATGGACCTGGGCAGCAAGCAGCTGACCCAGCTGACCAACCACTTCGGCATCGACACCGAGCCGACCTGGGCGGCCGACGGCCAGTCGCTCTACTTCACCTCCGACCGCAGTGGGCGCCCGCAGATCTACCAGGTGCCGGCCACCGGCGGCTCGGCCAGCCGGGTGACCTTCCAGGGCAACTACAACGCCAAGGCCAGCGTCTCCTATGACGGTAAGAAGCTCGTGACTGCCCAGGGCAGCGGCAATACCTACCGGATCGCGATGATGGACCGCAGCCTGGGTTCGCCGAGCTGGAGCACGCTGTCGCCGGGGTCGCTCGACGAGTCCCCGAGCTTCGCGCCGAACGCCAGCATGGTGCTGTACGCCGCCCGCGAGGGTGGCCGCGGCGTGCTGTATGCCGTTTCCGCCGACGCGCGCGTCCGCCAGCGCCTGGTGCTGGCCGATGGCGACGTAAGGGAACCTTCATGGGGGCCTTACCGTAGCGCGCATTAATGTTAATATTTCGCTGCGTTAAACCCACACCATTGGCTTAGGAGCCACAAAGGTATTGCCATGAACAAGTCCACTCGCGTCCTGCTTGTTTCTTTGATGTCCGTGGCCGTTCTGGCCGGCTGCTCGAAGAAGGTCAAGGAAACCCCCCCGTCCACCCCGGTCGATACCACCCCGACCGCCCCGACGGCTCCGACCACTTCGGGCCTGTACGGTCCGGACGACCTGGATACCGACGCCTGCCTGCGTCAGCGCGTCGTCTACTTCGATTTCGACCAGGACGCCGTGAAGCCGGAGTTCCAGGCCATCATGGCGTGCCACGCCAAGTACCTGCGTGACCGCCCGAGCGCCCGCATCACCTTGCAGGGCAATACCGACGAGCGCGGCTCGCGCGAGTACAACCTGGGCCTGGGCGAGCGCCGCGGCAACGCCGTCAACTCGGCCCTGCAGGCCAACGGCGGTTCGGCCAGCCAGCTGACCGTGGTCTCGTACGGCGAAGAGCGTCCGACCTGCACCGAGTCGAACGAGAGCTGCTGGTCGCAGAACCGCCGCGTCGAGATCGTCTACACCGCGAAGTAATCGACGATGCGTCCCGGGGTAATCACCCTGTTCGTCGCGGCGGCCCTCGTGGCCGCCGCGCCGGCGTACGCCCAGCGCCAGAGCCTGGCCGACCGCGTCGCCGCGCTCGAGCAGCAGGCCGCCAATCCTCAGGCGAATCTGGACCTGCTGAACCAGATCGGCGCACTGCGCTCCCAGGTGCAGGACCTGCAGGGGACGGTGGAGCAGCTGCAGCACGAGAACGAACAGCTGAAGCAGCAGGCCAAGGACCAGTACCTCGACCTGGACGGCCGGCTGAACCGCCTCGAAGGCGGCGCCGCGCCAGCGTTGCCGGCCGCGCCTGCCAACGGCGCGCCTGCGCCTGCGGTTCCGGCCAAGCCCAGCACGGCGGCCACTTCCGAGCGGCCGCCTTCCGTGCACGGCGATCCGGGCACGCTGGCTTCGACCGGCGATGAGCGCACCGCCTACAACGTCGCGTTCGACGCGCTCAAGAACGGCAAGTACGACGATGCGTCGCAGCTGTTCCTGAGCTTCCTCGAGCTGTACCCGAACGGCGTCTATACTCCCAATGCCCTGTATTGGCTCGGGGAGAGCTATTACGCCACCCGCAATTTCCAGTTGGCCGAGGTCCAGTTCCGCGACATGGTCAACCGCTATCCCACCCACGACAAGGCCGCCGGCGGCCTGTTGAAGCTGGGCCTCTCGCAGTACGGCGAGGGCAAGAGCCGCGATGCGCAGCAGACGCTGCAGCAGGTGATCTCCAAGTATCCCGGCAGCGATGCCGCGCGGGTGGCGCAGGACCGCCTGCAATCCATCCAGCTCGGCCAGCAGCTGCGCTGAGTCCTCCCCAGGCCCTGCCGCCGTGGTTGCGGGCCGTATGATCCCGCCATGACCACCGCCGCAGCCGCCACCCCCAGTGAGATCGTCCAGTCGCCGTTGCCGCGGTTGAAGATCACCGAGATCTTCCTGTCGCTGCAGGGCGAGGCCGAGGCGGCGGGCTGGCCGACGGTGTTCGTGCGCCTGACCGGCTGCCCGCTGCGCTGCCAGTATTGCGATACCGAGTACGCCTTCCATGGCGGGCAGTGGCGCGACATCGACGACATCGTCGCCGAGGTGGCGGGGCACGGGGTGCGCCACGTCTGCGTGACCGGTGGCGAGCCGCTGGCGCAGAAGCGCTGCCTGTCGCTGCTGCAGAAGCTGTGCGACGCCGGGCTGGACGTGTCGCTGGAGACTTCCGGTGCCCTGGACGTCTCGGCGGTCGATGCGCGCGTATCGCGCGTGGTGGACATCAAGACGCCGGGGTCCGGCGAGGTGCACCGCAACCGCTGGGACAACCTGCCGCTGCTGACCGCGCGCGACCAGGTCAAGTTCGTGCTGTGCGGTCGCGCCGATTACGAGTGGGCGCGCGAGGTCGTGCGCGAACGCGGGCTGGCCGCCCGCTGCACGGTATGGTTCTCGCCCAGCAAGAGCGAGCTGGACCCTCGCGAGCTGGCCGACTGGATCGTCGCCGACCGCCTGCCGGTGCGCTTCCAGCTGCAATTGCACAAGCTGCTCTGGAACGACGAGCCGGGGCGGTAGGACCGTGATTCGTGATTCGTGATTGGGAAAAGCGAGTCGCCATCCGATGCGGTAGCTTTGACGAATCACGAATCACCAATCACCAATCACCAATCACGGTCATATGGAAAAAGCAGTCGTACTCCTCTCTGGCGGCATGGATTCCGCGGTCGTCGTCGCGATGGCGCGCGAGCAGGGCTTCGAGGTGCATGCGCTGAGCGTGCGCTATGGACAGAGGCACACGTCCGAACTGGCGGCCGCGGCGCGGGTGGCGCAGTCGCTGGGCGTGGCCGAGCACAAGGTGGTGGACGTCGACCTGCGCAGCATCGGCGGTTCGGCGCTGACCGCCGACATCGACGTGCCCGATGCGGGCGGCCCGGGCATCCCGGTTACCTACGTGCCGGCACGCAATACCATCATGCTGTCGCTGGCGCTCGGCTGGGCCGAGGTGCTCGGCGCCAACGACCTGTTCTGCGGGGTCAACGCGGTGGACTATTCCGGCTATCCGGATTGCCGTCCCGAGTTCGTCGCCGCCTTCGAGGCGCTCGCCAACCTGGCGACCAAGGCCGGTGTCGAGGGCGCGGGGCTGCGCGTGCATGCGCCGCTGCAATACCTGAGCAAGGCCGAGATCGTGCGCGAAGGTGTCCGGCTCGGCGTGGATTTCGGCCTCACGGTTTCGTGTTATCGGGCCGACGGGGACGGTCGCGCCTGTGGGCATTGCGATGCGTGCAGGCTGCGTGCGGCCGGTTTCGCCGACGCCGGCATCGACGATCCGACCCGCTATTCGATTTCGCGTTGACGCCCCCTTGGGGTAGAATGCGCACCCCCGGCGCGAGCCGGATGTTCGTTTTTGGGCCGTTAGCTCAGTCGGTAGAGCATCGGACTTTTAATCCGCTGGTCGTTGGTTCGATTCCAACACGGCCCACCATTGACGACGAGGCTCCAGGCCCGGCCTGCCGCTCCGCAATCCTTGGCCCGCTCCGGGATTGCCGTGCGCGCGGCGTTCTTCCGCAATGCGGCCTCACGCCGAGACCCGGCCCGTTTCGAGGGGCCGCCAGACATGTCGCCGTTCCAGCCAGTCCGAGGGCCGGGCACCGGCCGGCCGCGTCCGTCCGGATCGCAGCCGCACGGGACTGGACGCGAAGCCTCAGTGCGTCGGCCGCAGCACGCCATCGGCGCCGCGTTTGAGCGGGTAGGGCTGCTCGGGCAGTGGGGCGCCAGGGGCCTGGTCGATGGTGACGCCGTGCGGCCAGTCCGGGGGCGCGATCGCGACGTAGCGCGCGAAGCCGCCCGTGCCGCCTTCCGGCTTGGCGTAGCCGATCGCGATCAATGCGCCGGCCTCGGGGACCTGGTCGAGGTTGGCCACGCCTTCGGCCTGGGCGTAATTGTGGTGCAGCAGCCAGTGCTCGCCCTCGAGGTTGTCGGTGGCGTCGGTGTCCAGCGGCTCGTGCCCGTGGAACAGGATGCGACGCTGCAGGTGCAGGTACTTCAGCGCGTCCAGGGTGATGCCGGGGAACGGCTTGCGCGCGAAGCGCCCGGCGTCGTTCCAGCGCTTGGACCAGTCCGACCGGATCATCACCACCGAGCCTTCGGGGATGGGGCCATGCCGCTCTTCCCAGGCCTGGATGTCGGCCACGGTGGCGTGATAGCCGGGGTCGCGGGCGACCTTGTCGTGGACGTCGATCACCACGAGCGGGCGCACCGCGTAGGTCGGCGGCAGATCGCTGATGGTGGCTCCCTTGGGATTCCAGTGCGCCGGCGGGTCGAGCTGGGTGCCGTACTGGTCGGTGGTCAGGTCGTACGCGGTGGCGACGAAGCCGTGCTTGCCGTAGGTGAACTCGTCGCCGGGCTTGGCATAGTCGCCGAGGTCGTTGCCGGCGACCGCAGGCTTGAACCGCGCCGGCGCGAAGCCCGGCCAGACCGGCTGCCCGGGGGAGAACGCATGGGTCAGGTCGATGTACTTGGCGTGCCTGAGCGTCTGCTCGTAGCTGGTCCAGAGCGAGAGGTCGGCAGCGGCCCAGGCGGCAGGAAGCGGTGCCAGCAGCAGGACGAGGGCGAGCGGAACGCGGAGGGCGGGCATGGACGACACCGGCGGCGGAGGTCGAGCCATGGTAGTGGGCCGTGCCGGCGGAAGGGGGCGCCGGCGTGCTCATATCGATATGCCGGCCGTCGCGCCGGGAGCGCGGAGCCCGCGCTTACCAGATCGGGCCGTGGCCGTAGCCGTAGGGGTGCCCGAAGTAGCCGGGGCCTTCGCTGCGGCCGACGCTGATGCTGATGCCGACTTCGCGCGGGTTGCCGTCGTCGTCGTAGTAGGTCTTGCAGCTGTGCAGGTTGGCGCCCTGCCAGTTGCTGTTGCCGCCGCGGCTGGAATAGCCCACGCCGGCGGCGACGCTGCCGTGCAACTGGCCCTGGCACTGTTCGGCGCGCGCGGCGATCCGCTGCTGCTCGCGCACGGTGGCCGAGGCGGACTTGCCGCTCTTGTCGCCGTAGAAGGTGCCGGGCGGGTCCTTGGCGTAGGTCGGGTCGCTGCGGTACTGGATCGGGGCCTGGGGCACGCTCAGGTCGAGGTCGCTGGCCGACGTGCCCGCGCCGGCAGGCTCCTGGGCCATCGCGCTGGCGCAGGCGAGCAGGGCACCGAGGAGAAGGAGAGTGCGGTTCATTGGGCGAGGCTCTCGGAGGGCGGGCGTCCATGCCGGTGGCATGCCGTTGAAGCTAGCAACGCGAGATTGAATGTGCGCTGTCGATTTCCCGGATTTTTCTTGCAGGCCTGACACGGAGGCTAGCCCTGCTCGCGGATGATGTCGACCAGTTGCTGGCCGTAGCGGGCCAGTTTGCTGCCGCCGATGCCGCCGACCCGGGCCAGTGCGTCCAGGCTGGTGGGGCGCTGCTCGGCGATGTTGCGCAGGGTGCTGTCGTGGAAGATCACGAAGGCCGGCACGTTCTGCTCCTTGGCCAATTGGGCGCGCAAAGTGCGCAGCGCGTTGAACAGGCCCAGGTCCTCCGGTTGCACCGGCAGGCCGGTACGCGGGGTGCTGCTGCGGTCGCCGCGCTCGCGCGCGGCGGTCTGGTCGCGCCGCATCATCACCTGGCGCTGGCCCTTGAGCACCTGGCGGCTGGCGTCGGTCAGGCGCAGGCCGCCATGGCCCTCGCTGTCCACTTCCAGCAGGCTCGCGGCGACCAGCTGCCTGAACACGCTGCGCCAGGCGCGCGCGTCCAGGTCGCGGCCGATGCCGTAGGTGCTGAGCTGGTCGTGGCCGAACTGGCGGATCTTGTCGTTGTCCGCGCCGCGCAGGATGTCGATCAGGTGCCCGACGCCGAAGCGCTGGCCGCTGCGGTAGACGCAGCTGAGCGCCTTCTGGGCCGGGACGGTCGCGTCCCAGGCCGCGGCCGGGGCCTGGCAGTTGTCGCAATTGCCGCACGGCTGCGCGTAGGTCTCGCCGAAGCCGGCCAGCAGCACCTGGCGGCGGCACTGCATCGACTCGCAATAGCCGAGCAGGTGGTCGAGCTTGGCGCGCTCCAGCCGCTTGCGCTCCTCCGGCGCCTCGCCCTGCTCGATCATCTGCTTGAGCAGCACCACGTCGCCCAGCCCATAGCAAAGCCAGGCCTCGGACGCTTCGCCGTCGCGCCCGGCGCGACCGGTCTCCTGGTAGTAGCCTTCCATCGACTTGGGCAGGTCGACGTGGGCGACGAAGCGCACGTCCGGTTTGTCGATGCCCATGCCGAAGGCGATGGTGGCGCACATCACGATGCCGTCCTCGCGCAGGAAGCGGCGCTGGTTCTCGGCGCGGACCTCGGCCGGCAGGCCGGCGTGGTAGGGCAGCGCGGTATAGCCCTGCGCCGCCAGGAATTCGGCCGTCTCCTCGACCTTGCGCCGCGACATCGCGTAGACGATGCCCGCCTCGCCGCGGTGGCGGCCGAGGAAGTCCAGCAGCTGCCGGCGCGCATTGTCCTTCTGCACGACGGTGTAGCGGATGTTGGGACGGTCGAACGAGCTGATGAAATGCTCGGCGTGCTCCAGGTCCAGGCGCTCGGCGATCTCGCGCTGGGTCGGCGGATCGGCGGTGGCGGTCAGGGCGATGCGCGGGATGTGCGGCCAGCGCTCGTGCAGCACGGTGAGCTGGCGGTATTCCGGCCGGAAATCGTGGCCCCATTGCGACACGCAGTGCGCTTCGTCGATCGCGAACAGGGCGATGCGGCTGCGCGCCAGCAGCGAGAGGAAGCGCGGGGTCAGCAGCCGTTCGGGGGCGACGTAGAGCAGGTCGAGTTCGCCGGCCTGCAGGTCGCGCTCGACCCGCGCGGCGGTCTCGGCGTCCAGCGTGGAATTGAGGTACTCGGCGCGCACGCCGAGTTGCCGCAGCGCCTCGACCTGGTCCTGCATCAGCGCGATCAGCGGCGAGACGACGATGCCGGTGCCTTCGCGCAGCAGCGCCGGTACCTGGTAGCAGAGCGACTTGCCGCCGCCGGTGGGCATCAGCACCAGGGCATCGTTGCCGGCGGCGACGTGCTCGACGATGGCCTGCTGGTTGCCGCGGAAGGCGTCGTAGCCGAAGACGCGCTTCAGCAGTTCATGGGCGGGGGAAGACATGCGACTAGGATAGCGCGCAGGGTTCGGCGTGGCCCGCCATGCGGGCTACGCCCCCCAGGATTGTGCTGCGCAAAACCCTGGGCCCCGCTTCCGGCTTCGCCTATCCCCCGCGCCTTGCGCGCCCCCCTTAACAGAAGGGGGGCTTTCTCCAGCAGGGTTCCTGAGGGTAACGCCCTCGGTGATTTGCCGTTTACGCCAGCAGCGAGCGCAGCATCCAGGCGTATTTCTCGTGGGTCTGCAGGCGCTGGGTCATCAGGTCCGCGGTCGGATCGTCGCCGGCATCGTCGGCGGTGCTCAGCACCTTGCGGGCGGTGCGGCAGACCGCTTCGTTGCCGGCCACCAGCTGGCGTACCATCTCGCGCCAGTCCGCGCTGTCGGTCAGGCCCGGTTCTTCCGGGATCGAGGTCAGCGCAAGGTATTCCTTGTACGAGCCCGGCGCGTTGTAGCCCAGTGCGCGGATGCGCTCGGCGACCTCGTCGAGCGCGCCCCACTGTTCGGTGTACTGCGTTTCGAACATGGTGTGGAGCGAGTTGAACATCGGCCCGGTGACGTTCCAGTGGAAGTTGTGGGTCTTCAGGTAGAGCGTGAACGCGTCGGCCATGTAGTGCGACAGGCCGTCGGCGATCTTCTTGCGATCGCCGCTCTTGATCCCGATATCGATGTTCGGTGCGGACGCGGCCGCTTCGGCCAGGGTCCTGGTGCCGCTCTTCTTGCCGGTGCTCTTGCTCTTGGCCATGGGGATTTCCTTGCTCCGTTGATTGGACGTCACAATAGACGCGATATGCGATTTATTGAAATTCAATATTCATGGTCTAACAATTGATGTCACCTATTGAATCCGATTCCAGCGTTGGGCTCCGTGAAGGGCGCGCGGCGATCGAAGGCGGGTTGACCCGCGACCGCGGCCGCTTGCTGGGGCTATGGTCGCGCTGGCGCGGCCAGCCGGGCAACCCGAAGTTGCGCGAGAGCTTCGAGCAGGCCGTGCGGGCATCCGTCGCGCAGCGCGAGGCGCGGGCGGCGGAGCAGCCGGCGATCGTCCTGGACGAGCGACTGCCGATCGCGCGCGAGGCCGAGCGCATCGTCGAGCTGATCCGCGCGCATCCGGTGGTGGTGATCGCCGGCGAGACCGGCTCGGGCAAGACCACGCAGTTGCCCAAGCTGTGCCTGGCGGCCGGCCGCGGCATCGCCGGCATGATCGGCTGCACGCAGCCGCGCCGGATCGCCGCGCGCGCGGTGGCCACGCGCGTGGCCGAGGAACTGAAATCACCGCTGGGCACGACGGTCGGCTTCCAGGTGCGCTTCACCGACAAGGTCGGCGACGCCTCGCGCATCAAGTTCATGACCGACGGCATCCTGCTGGCGGAGATCGCCAGCGACCGCTGGCTGTCGGCCTACGACACGATCATCGTCGACGAGGCGCACGAGCGCAGCCTCAACATCGATTTCCTGCTCGGCTATCTCAAGCAACTGCTGAAGAAGCGTCCCGACCTGAAGGTGATCGTCACCTCGGCGACCATCGACACCGCGCGCTTCTCCAGGCACTTCGACGATGCCCCGGTGATCAGCGTCGAGGGACGGACCTATCCGGTGGAAGTGCGCTACCGCCCGCTCGAGGGCGAGGGCGAGGGCGACGCCGGCGGCGAGCCGCGCGAGGGCGACCGCACCGTCAACGACGCGATCGTGGCGGCGATCGACGAGATCACCCGCAGCGATCCGCGCGGCGACGTGCTGGTGTTCCTGCCCGGCGAGCGCGAGATCCGCGATGCGCACCACGCGCTCGAGCGGCGCAAGTACCGCGAGACCGAGGTGCTGCCGCTGTACGCGCGGCTGTCGGCCAACGACCAGGACCGGGTGTTCAACCCGGGGCCGAAGCGGCGCCTGGTGCTGGCCACCAACGTCGCCGAGACCTCGCTGACCGTGCCGCGGATCCGCTACGTGGTCGACCCCGGCTACGCGCGGGTGAAGCGCTACAGCCCGCGCCAGAAGCTCGACCGCCTGCACATCGAGCCGATCAGCCAGGCCAGCGCCAACCAGCGCACCGGCCGCTGCGGCCGCATCGCCGAGGGCATCTGCTACCGGCTCTATGCCGAGGCGGATTTCCTGGCGCGCCCGGAATTCACCGATCCGGAGATCCGGCGCTCGTCGCTGGCGGGCGTGATCCTGCGCATGCTGCAGCTCGGGCTCGGGCGGATCGAGGATTTCCCGTTCCTGGAGGCGCCGGACGAGCGCGCCATCGCCGACGGCTGGCAGCAGCTGGTCGAGCTCGGTGCGGTGGACGGCGAGCGCAAGCTGACCGCGATCGGCCGGCAGATGGCGCGGCTGCCGGTGGACGTGAAGCTGGCGCGGATGCTGGTCGCCGCGCACAAACACGGCTGCCTGCGCGAGATGACGGTGATCGCCGCGTTCCTGGGCATCCAGGACCCGCGCGAGCGTCCGCCCGAGGCGCGCGAGGCGGCCGACAACGCGCACGCGAAGTTCGCCGACCCGCGCTCGGAGTTCGTCGGCATCCTGCGCCTGTGGGAGGCCTACCGGCAAGCGCACGAGGACCTGACCCAATCCAAGCTGCGCGACTGGTGCGAACGGCATTTCCTCGGCTTCCTGCGCATGCGCGAGTGGCGCGAGCTGCACCGCCAGTTGCGGTTGCTGTGCGAGGAATTGGGCTGGCAGGAATCCGGCGCCGGCCTGTCGCCGGCCTTGCTGGCCGGGCCCCCCGCCGCTGCCGGGCAGGGCGACGGCCCGGGCCGGCGCCCGAGCCGTGGCGAGTTGCACCGCGCCGCGCGCCTGGCGCGCGAAGGCAAGGCTGCACTTGTGGGTGGGACTTCGGTCCCGGCGGGTTCTGCCGGCGTAGCCTCCGCGGGACTGGAGTCGCTCCCGCAGGCGCCGCGCATCGGCGAACGCGAGCGCGCCTCGGCCTACCAGGCCCTGCACCGCGCCTTGCTCGCCGGCTTGCCGACGCAGGTCGGCCATCGCACCGAGAAAGGCGATTTCCAGGCGCCGCGCCAGCGCCGCTTCCTGCTGTTCCCCGGCTCGGCGCTGGCCAGGAAACCGCCGCCGTGGGTGCTCGCCGCCACGCTGCTGGATACCCAGAAGGTCTGGGGCCTGACCAACGCCGCGATCGAGCCGGACTGGGCGATCGCCGAGCTGGGCCACCTGCTGTTGCGCAAGCATTTCGACCCGCACTGGTCGCGCGCGCAGGGACAGGTGCTGGCCTCCGAGCAGATCAGCCTGTTCGGGCTGGTGCTGGCGCCGAAGAAGCCGGTGCATTACGGGCGCATCGACCCGGCCGCTTCGCACGACATCTTCGTGCGCCAGGCGCTGGTGACCGGCGAGATCAACACGCGGGCCGGTTTCGTGGCCGACAACCTGAAGGTGCTGGAGCAGGCGCGCGAGGAAGAGGCGAAGCTGCGCCGCGCCGGCCTGGTCGCCGACGAGGACTGGCAGGCGCGCTGGTATCTCGACCGGGTGCCGCCGGAGATCCATTCCGCCAGCGCGCTGGACGCCTGGTGGAAGACGCTGCCGGAGGACAAGCGGCGCGGCCTGCATTGGACGCTGGCCGACCTGCTGCCCGGGGAAGGCAGCGAGGAGGACCGGTACCCGAAGTACTTCCCGCTCGGCGATGCGCGCCTGGCGCTGCACTACCGGTTCGAGCCGGGCGCGGGCGACGACGGCGTGACCCTGGAAGTGCCGCTGCACCTGCTCAATGCGCTCGATCCGGCGCGGCTGTCGTGGCTCGCCCCGGGCTTCGTCGCCGACAAGGCCTCGGCGCTGATCCGCTCGTTGCCCAAGGCGATGCGGCGCAACTACGTGCCGGCGCCGGATTTCGGCCGGGCGTTCTTCGAGGCGTTCCCGAAGCCTTCGGCGGACGACATCCGCGGCGAGCTGGCCCGCTTCCTCGGCAAAGCCACCGGCGCGCAGGTGGCCGCGATCGACTTCGACGAAGCCGCGCTGGAGCCGCACCTGCGCATGAACCTGCGCCTGCGCGACGAACGCGGCCAGGTGCTGGCCGAATCGCGCGACCTGGACGCGCTGCGCGCCCGCTTCGGCGAGCGTGCCGGGCGGGCGTTCGCGGTACGCGCCGGGCGCGAGATGGCGGCGGAGGGCTTGCGGGAGTTCCCGGCGCAGGCCATCCCTGCGCAGGTGCCGGGCGAGGCCGGCGTGCCGGCGTATCCGGCGTTGGTGGATGCGGGGGAGACCGCGTCGCTGCGCATCTTCGCCGATCGCGCCGAAGCGCTGGAGGCGCATCCGCGCGGCGTGCGCCGGCTGCTGGAGATCGCCCTGGCCGACAAGGTCAAGCAGGCGCGCAAGCAACTGCCGGTGTCGCCCAAGACCGGGCTGTTGTACGCGGCCATCGAATCGCAGGAGCGCCTGCGCGGCGACCTGGTCGACGCGGCGATGAACGCGGTCCTGGCGGAAGGGCTGGGCGACGTCCGCGACCGTGCCGCGTTCGACCGGCGCCGCGAGGACGCCGGCAAGCGCCTGTTCGGCGAGGCGATGGATCGGCTGAAGCTGGCCGAGTCGATCCTGTCGCTGGTGGGCGAGCTGAAGCCCTTGCTGGAGGCGCCGCTGATGGGCTGGGCGCGCGGCAACCTGGACGACATGGAACGGCAGCTGGCCGGGCTGGTCCACGCCGGCTTCCTGCGCGAGACCCCGGCCGATGCGCTGGCGCAGTACCCACGCTATCTGCGGGCGATGATCCTGCGCACCGAGCGCGCCAAGCGCGATCCCTCGCGCGACCAGCAGCGCATGCTCGAGCTCAAGCCGTTCCTGGACGCGCTGGAGGACGCCGCCGCGCAAGGCCTGCGATCGCGTCCGCAATGGCAGGCGCTGCGCTGGGACATCGAGGAACTGCGCGTGTCCACGTTCGCACAGGAGCTGGGCGCCAAGCCGGGCATCTCGGCCAAGAAGCTCGCGCAACGGGTGGCGGCGCTGCAGGCCGGAGCATAGGAAAGCCCGCCGTCCGCCCCGTGCGGGGACGGCGGGCGAGGTGGACGCGGCGGCGCGCCTATGCCTCGCCGTCCTCGACCCGCTCGCCCATCATCTCGCGCTGGCGCTTGTCGAGTTCCTCGGCATAGCGCTTGCGCACGAAGGCTTCCGACAGCACGCCGAGCAGGTGGCCCTCGGCATCGACCACCGCCATCTCGTCGCTCTGGGTCTCGTCGAAACGGCGGATCACGGTCAGCACGTCGGCATCGGGCGGCAGCGCCACGTTGCGGTTGCCGGCGAAGGCCGCCAGGGTGGCGTCGGCCTTGACGCCGTCGGCATACACCGTGGCCACCGGCACGATGCCGGCGTAGCGCTGTTGCGCGTCCAGCAGGGCCACGCGCGTGCTGGAGCCGAGCGGGAAGCGGCGGCGGAACTCTTCCACGGAGGCGTCGGCGGCGATCGTGCCGGTGCCTTGGCGCATCATCTTGCCGGCGGTGAGCGCATGCACCCAGCCGACGTCGCGCGCGCTGGTGATCGTGCCGCCGCGCAGGTGCAGGCGCCAGGTCGAGAACGAGTAGCCGAACGCCTGCCGCACCACCGTGTTGGCGACCAGCACCGCGGCCATCACCGCGCTGGCGAGCACGAAGTCGTGGGTGCCTTCCAGCACCAGCATCGCCATCGTCATCGGCGCGCCGACCACCGCCGCGGCCAGCGCCGCCATGCCGGCCAGCGCGGCGGCGGTGCCGTCCACCAGCGCGCCACCGCCGGCGAGGTTGACCAGGCCGGCGAACAGCGCCCCCACCAGCGTGCCCATGAACAGCGAGGCGAAGAACAGGCCGCCGCGGAACCCGAAGCCCAGCGAGATGCCCGAGGCCAGGCACTTGGCCAGCAGCAGCCCGCCGATCCACAGCAGCGGCAGGTGCGTGGTGAGGTCCACGTGCAGCGCGCCATGCCCGGAGGACAGCACCTGCGGGGTCGCCATCGCCAGCGGGATCAGCAACAGCCCGCCGATCACCGGCCGTCCCCAGCCCGGCAGCGGGCTGCGATTGACGCGCTGCTCGATGCCGGTGACCAGGCGCATGACGGCGATGCCGACCAGCGCGCAGACCAGGCCGAGCACCGCGAATATCGCGTAGTCGCGCGGATGCAGGCCGATCTCCGATGCCGCCGGCAGCATGTAGGGCGGCACGCCGGCAGCCTGGGCGATGAAGCTGCCGGCCAGCGCGGCCACCGCGACCGGCGCCAGCGCCGAGGGCGTGTAGGCGCCGATCACGATCTCGAACGCGTAGAACGCGCCGGCCAGCGGCGTGCCGAACGCGGCGGCGATGGCGCCGGCGGCGCCCGCGCCGACCAGCGTGCGGGTGTCCGAACGCCGCAGGCGCAGCGCCTTGGACAACTGCGAGCCGCTGCCGGCGCCCATCTGGGTATACGCCGCTTCCAGCCCGACGGAGGCGCCGAAGCCGTTCGACAGCAGCGTCTGCAGCGACACGATCAGGTTGTCGCGCATCGACATGCGGCCGCCGTGCAGCGCATTGGCTTCCACCGCGTCGAGCAGGCGCCGCTTGCGCAGCGTCGCGGCCAGGCTGACCAATCCGACCAGCAGGCCGCCGATCGGCAGCGCCAGCAACGCGGTGAATTCCACCCGCGCGCTGGAGCTCAGGCGCATGTCCTCGTCCAGGCCGTACAGCCAGGCCTGCAGCGCATGCGCCAATCCGCTCTGCAGCAGCGTGAGCAGGCCTGCGATCAGCCCGGCCAGCAGCGCGAGCACGATGAGCCAGCCATCGCCGGTGCGGAACCGCCTGCGTATCGCCTGCAGCATCCGCTGCATCGGGCCGGCCGGCGCGCTCATCGCGGATTACTTGACGCGGCGGACCTTGGCCTGGGTGTTGTAGTTGCCGACCTGCATGTACCACACGCCCATCATGCCCGGCTTGATCTTCACCTTGGGCGACTGCAGGCGCACGCCGGACAGGCTGGCCGGCTCGATCTGCTCCCATTCCTGGCCGTTGGCGAGCACGAAGGTCTTGCCCTTGCCGAAGCCGTTGAAGTCGCCCACCAGCGTGCTTTCGATCGGCTCCTTGGAACCGAAGTCGAAGAAGCCGCGGTTCTTGGTGATGACTTCCTGGCGGCCTTCTTCCTTGGCCTTCTCCAGGGCGACCTGGGTTTCCTTCTGGACCTTGCCCTGCAGCCAGCCGTTGAGCGCGGCCAGTTCGGCCGGGCTGAGCTTGTCCAGGCCGGCGGCCTTGAACTCGCTGGGCGTCATCTCGCTCTGCAGATCGCCCGAGACCGTGCGTTGGGCATGGGCGGGGGCGATGGCGGCGAGGGCCAGGCACAGGGCGACGGGAAGGGCGCGCGAGAGCGGCATCGGTGCGGTTCCGGAAGAGGGTGGCGCCTAGTGTAGCGCCGCGCCGGCGGGCCCCATCGGCCCGGATCGAAAGCCGCTGCCGCGATCGCGGGAAGGGCTCCGGTGCGGATCGGTCCGGTCGACCGCGGCCGGATCGTGCCGGGCGTTCGCGCCGGCCCGTCCGCGCTGTTCGCCGCTGCGCCGGCGCGTTAACTTAGGTGCTATCTTCGATGGACGATCTGCTGCTGTGACGCTTTCTTCCTCCGACGGCATGGAGGCCTTGCTGCGACGCCCGGCGGCTTCGGTGCTGGCGCCGGCGCTGCGCGAGGCCCTGGCGCAGGCATGGCGCGCGCGTTCGCCCGCCACGGCGGAACCGGCGGTGGCCTGGCCGGTGCTGGCCGACACGCTGGATGCGCTGGCGCTGTTGTCGGCGGACGAGGCCACGCTGCTGGCCGCGCTGTTGTTCGACCTGCCGCCGCTGCGCGCGCAGCTGGCCGGATTGCCGTGGCCGGACGCGCAGCGTCGCGCGGCGGTGGAGGGCCTGCTGGACGGACAGGACGCCGCCGACCAGGTCTGGGCGCTGCATGCCGGGCGCGAGGCGGGCCGCAACAGCGAGGGACTGCGCAGGCTGCTGCTGGCGATCATCCACGATCTGCGGGTCGTGCCGATCCTGCTCGCGCGCCAGCTGGCGAAGATGCGCGCCGCCGTCGGCCTGGCCGACGGGGAACGCAGGGCGCTGGCGCAGCTGACCCGCGACATCCACGCGCCGCTGGCCAACCGGCTCGGCATCTGGCAGCTGAAGTGGGAGCTGGAGGACCTGGCGTTCCGCTATCTCGAACCGGACACCTACCGGCACATCGCGCGCGAGGTCGACGAGACCCGCCTGGAGCGCGAGCGCTACATCGATTCGGTCAAGCGCCAGCTTTCGCAGGCACTGGGCGAGCAAGGGCTGGAGGCCGAGGTCAGCGGCCGGCCGAAGCACATCTACAGCATCTGGCGGAAGATGCAGAGGAAGCACCTGGCCTACGACCAGCTCTACGACATCCGCGCGGTGAGGGTGATGGTAGACAGCGTGGCCGACTGCTACGCCGCGCTCGGCGTGGTGCATGCGCTGTGGGCGCCGGTGCCGAGCGAGTTCGACGACTACATCGCCCGCCCCAAGGCCAACGACTACCGCTCGCTGCACACCGCGGTGATCGGGCCGGAGGGACGCACCGTCGAGATCCAGATCCGCACCCACGAGATGCACCAGCAGGCCGAGCTGGGCGTGGCCGCGCACTGGAAGTACAAGGAGGGCGGACGCGGCGCGGAAAAGGCCTTCGAGCGCAAGATCACCTGGATGCGGCAGCTGCTGGAGCAGTCGCAGGAAGGCGAGCAGGGCGGCCTGGCCGGCGCGTTCGATGCCGAACTGGTCGAGGACCGGGTCTACGCGCTCACGCCCAGGGGCGAGGTGATTGACCTGCCGCAGGGCGCCACGCCGCTGGATTTCGCCTACCACGTGCACACGATGGTCGGGCACCGCTGCCGCGGCGCCAAGGTCAACAACCGGATCGTGCCGCTGACCTATCGCCTGCGCAGCGGCGACCGGGTCGAGGTGCTGACCGCCAAGGAACCCGATCCGCGCCGCGATTGGCTGCTGCCGGCCAACGGCTTCCTCGCCAGCGGGCGTTCGCGCGACAAGGTGCGCACCTGGTTCCACAAGCTCGACCGCGCGCGCAACGTGCAGGCCGGCAAGGAACTGCTGGAACGCGAGCTGCGCCGGCTCGGCCTGTTGCAGGCGGACCTGGCGCCGATGGCGAAGAAGTTCCATGCCGACAGCGTGGAGGACCTCTACATCCAGGTCGCGCTGGGCGATACCGGGCCGAGCCAGGTCAGCCGCGCCCTGCTCGAGGCCGAGCGTGCCGCCGCGCAGCCGGCCGCGCCGCCGATGCCGCGCCCGACCGCGCGCCGCGACGACCTGGGCAAGTCCAAGTTCACCGTGCAGGGCGTGGGCAACCTGCTGGTGCAGCTGGCGCGCTGCTGCCACCCGGTCGCCGGCGAGCCGATCGTCGGCTATCTCACCCGCGGCCGCGGCGTCACCGTGCATCGCAGCGACTGCGCGGCGCTGGCGCGCCTGGCCGCCGCCCATCCGCAGCGGGTACTGCCGGTCGAGTGGGGCAAGCTCGGCGGCAGCTACGAGGTCGACGTGCTGATCCGCGCGGTGGACCGTCGCTGGCTGCTCAAGGACATCACCAACCTGATCGCCCAGGAGGATGCGCACGTGCTGGAGATCAACAGCGACAACACGCGCGACAGCGGGCGGGCGCAACTGCGGCTGCGCCTGAAGGTGGCCGACTATGGGCAACTGGCGACGCTGCTGGGCAAGCTCGACGCGCTGCCCGGGGTCAACGAGGTGCGCCGGCTGGGCTAGCGCCGGCAAGGAGCGTGCCGCCCTCGACGGCATCGTTATCGCCGGGACGCTACCATTCGCGCGTCAACGCGTCCGGTCCGGTCGCGCCCGGAATCACGCCGCCGCATGCCAAGCACATCGCGATGGGCCAGATCACGGCTGTGGTCGCCACTCAGGTCGCCCCGCTTCTGGTGGAGCGTGCTGGCCGTGGTGGTCGCGATGGCGCTGCTGGCGGTGGCGTTCCGGCGGCCGCTCTCGGACTGGATCTGGCCCGATACCCGGATCCAGCAGTTGCTTGGCCGCGCCGAAGGCGCGCTGGCGCGCGGGCACCTGAGCGCCGGCGATGGCAGCGGCGCGCGCGAACTGTTCGAGGCGGCCCTGGCGCTGGACACCGACCGCGACGAAGCCCGCGACGGACTCGCCCGCACCGGGCTGGCGGCGGTCGCGCAGGCGCAAGCGGCGCTGGCCGCCGGCCGCCTCGACGCGGCGGCGCAGGCGCTCTCGCTGGCGCAGGCCTTGCAGGTGCCGCGCGCGCAGGTCGGCCCGCTGCTCGACGATCTGCGGCGGGAACGCGCCCGCAGCGCGGGGCTCGACGAACTGCTGGCCCGCGCCGCGCGAGCCCGCGCGGAAGGGCGCCTCGACGGCACGCCGGACAGCGCGTTGCCGCTGTACCAGCAGGTGCTGCAGCTGGCGCCCGAGCGCACCGAAGCGCTGGAAGGGCGCGAGGACGCGCTCTCGGACTTCATCCAGCAGGCCTGGGCGAGCTTGCGCAGGGACGACGTCGCCGCGGCGGCCCCGATCCTGGCGGCGGCGCGCCGCTACGATCCCGGCCATGCCGAACTGCCGGCCGCGCAGGCCGAGTTCAACCGCCTGCTGGAGCGGCATCGCCGCAATGGCGAGGTGCAATTGCGGCGCGGCCGGCTCGATGCGGCGGCGCGCAGCTTCCAGGCGGTGGCGAAGGCGCAGCCGGACGATGCGCAGGCGCGCGCGGACCTGGCACGCGTGGCGGCGGCCTTGGCCGCGCAGGCCGCGCGCGAAGCGGCGGATTTCCGTTTCGACGCCGCCGGTGCGGCGCTGGCGGCCGCGCGCGACCTGGACCCGGGCAATCCCGCGATCGCCGCCGCCAGGGAGAGCGTCGAGCGCACCCGCCAGGCCCACGACGCGCGCCAGCCGAAGTTGTCGCCGGCCCAGCGCGAACGGCGCCTGCGTACCCTGATGCAGCAGGTGGAGCGGGCCGAGACCGCGCAGGACTGGCTGACGCCCCCGGGAGCCAGCGCCTACGACAAATTGCGCGAGGCGCAGGCGATCGCGCCGCAGGACAAGCGGGTGCTGCATGCGCTGCGCCGCATCGTCGAGGCGACGCGCGGCTGCTTCGAGGACGAACTGCGCGGCAACCGCCTGCGCGCCGCGCGCGTCTGCCTGGACGCTTGGGAAGCCACGGCGACGCGCGAGGCGGAACTGGCCGCCGCGCGCCGGCGGCTGGCGCAGCGATGGATCGCGGTGGGCAGCGAACGGCTAGGTGCGGGCGACGCGAGTTTCGCGCGCCAGGCATTGGAGGAAGCACATCGACTCGACCCGGCAATGCCTGAACTTGCCAGTTTTCGTGAGCGCGTGGATGCGGCGACGTTACATAGGCCGTTTTAGGGTGCCTGGGTTTGGACTACTTCATGCAAACGGGCGCATTTCCTCCTAAAGCGTCATGTCTCCATCCCGGGAGCCCATGTTTCTAATCAATGAGGCCAACTGGTCAGCACTTTCGGCCCAGGAAAGTGGCGTAAAGGAAGTTGGGCTGATGTGAGTGGATGGCGCAAGCAGCCACTCGGCCACTGCCGACGGCCAGGAGGGTGGCGCATCATTGTCCAGATAGTACGGATAGTCGCCCATGATCTCCCGGAATACTGGCAGTGAACGTGCGATTACCGGTAGCCCGTGATGGGCTGCCTCTAAGAGCGGTAGGCCATAGCCTTCTCCTTCCGATAGGGCCAGAAGGGCCGTACAGCAGGAGTACAAGGCAGAGAGTTCGTTGTCTTCAGCATCATTGAGCCAGAACAGGCGGCGTCCTGTTTCCTCGTGCTTGGTCAGGCGATTTGCCAATGCCTCGTCTGACCAACCACGTCGGCCTACCACGATGAGGTTGATGTCGTGCCCTGCACTCCATAGAAATTCGCATATACGCAGAGCGTGTTCGTGTCCTTTGCGGGGTTCCAGGGTGCCGACGACCAGCAGGCTGGGGCGTTCATGCAATGAGGCGCTGACCGAAGCGCGGATGGCTGAAGCCTCAACGGGCCGATCTACGAAGGTTGCACCCAATGTGAAATGGGTAACTGCTGGCCTGACTCGGAATTGGTAATCGGCGGATCCTTCGTCCAGCCAAGATGAGAGGTCGCTCGCAGTCGTAGCTGAAACGCACGCTATGTTGTCGGCAAGATAAGCAACATTGCGTAGCCAGCGGTCGAAAAGTTCGCATGAGTGAGGATGGAAGCGCTCCGGCATCCTCATGGGGAGCAAATCATGAACGACAAAGCAAGTATTGATGCCGCCGCGCCGCCACTCTTGCAAGCGGGAACGACCTGCATTAACGGCTTCCGGAGCCCAGTCGAGCCCTACGAATGTGTCACCTGGATATGCGCACGCGATACCCTTCAGGCTGGTGATCCCTTCACCTAAAAGGAGGGAGGAGAAATCACCCGCGTAGTGATAAAGGCCATCCTGAAGCCTTATGGGGGCGATCCGTGCATCGGTAGGTGCTTGGCGCAGCCATTCGCCCAGGATGCTACGGGTAACGCGATGAGTGCCGGTGCCGATATCGCGAATCGCGATGCTGCTGACATCAACTAACCATTGGGGCGGTCTCGGCGGCGTGCGCATCATGCAGAGGGAAAAGGCGACTTGTGCAAGGTCGTCTCGCGCGGGCGTGGCCGGGATGGCAGCGATGTCGGCGATTATTTGGTCTTCCTGGATGCCGATTGGGTCGCCGGGCAATGTGAATGAGCGGTTGCGTCGTTCGTGTAGTGCTTCTAAACCGGCGAGCGCGCGCTTCGCAACGGCATCCCAGGTGAAGTCGGCAGCGCGGCGCAATCCGTGTTCACGCAGCTCCTGGGTGAAGCCGCCATCGGTAAGTGCTAACACCATGCGGGCGCAAAGGTCGTGGCTATCCGTGGGCGAGAAAAGCATGTCGTTGCGGCCCGCGACCTCGGGCAGGCTCGTGGCGTGACTGCATAGTGTCGGCGCACCACAAGCCATGGCTTCTATCACCGGCAGGCCGAAGCCTTCCATGAACGAGGGGAAGACAAACAAGGAGCATTCGCTGTACAGGGCTACGAGGTCGGTGTCACTCACGCGACCGGTTAACACAACTTCAGGTGGTACCAAGCCGATGCGCGAGCATGTCCTGGATATCTCCTTTTGGGCTTCGCGGTGGTCGCCAACCAAGACCAATTGATATCCACGGCGGATATCGACGGGTAGCTGCGCAAAGGCTTCCAATAGCAAGGAAACGTTCTTGCGTGGATCAAAGCCGCCGTTGTAAAGGATGTAGGAAGAGTGGATTCCGAACAGATCGAATAGCTTGCGCTTTTCCTCGGTGTTGAGCCGGGCGGGCCGAAACATTGCATCGACTCCCGCGCCAATCACCGAGATGCGCGACGGATCAATGTCCAGCTTTTCGGTGGCGTCCTTGGCGCTCCATTCTGAAATCGAAAAGAGAGTATCTACGTCAGCCAGATAGCTGGCTCGGCGTCGATGCCATAGCTTCATCAGGGTGCCAGGAAGGTGGCCCTCTGGATCGTGCAGCGGGATCAGGTCGTACAGGGTCGCTGCGCTCGCCGTGGATGGCTTGCGATCGGGAATGACCGCGTCTTCGTCGTATCCCTCGAAAAGACTGTGATGCCACACCACATCCATGCCCAGAGAATCGATTCCTTGCCTAAAGAGGCGCGAGGTCGCTCGATTCAGCCAGTTATTCGCCGTCATGTTCGCAGACGTGCCGTACGGCAATCGCAGGTAATGGAAACGGTCTTTGGAAACACAAGGGCGGAACTCGGCAATCACGTCGTCAATGGCTTCGTCAAGCGGAGATGTCACCATGAGGTGCACATCGTGTCCGCTTGCCTGCCGCAACAAGGCCTTCGTTACTTCTCGGGTAAAACGACCAATGCCGCGGCGCCGGCTTTGGGTTTGGGCGCCCTGTAGATCAAGAAGAATTTTCACCTCTTTCGGCCCGTGTGAATCAATGTGAGCAGTTTCTGATGGATTTCTATGGCGGCGTGGGGGAGTTGCTTCTCGCCGACCTTGAGTCCTGATGGGCGATAAGCTTCAGTGCTTACTCGGTTCCTGATCCACATATCCAGTGCGGGTAGTGCAGCGAGGGCGCGAATGGCCAGTCGCTTGAAAAGCGCATTACGGGCAATAAGTGCTTTGATCGAAGATATTGGCATGAGGAGGCCGAAACGCATGGTCAGGGAAGTAGCGTCGAGAGTTTCTCGCGCGTGCTTTGTAGCGAGAAGTGCCGGAGGACAATTTGACGCCCATTGTCCGACAAGCGGTGCCAGAGCTCAGGGTCTTCATGCACGCGGACGGCTGCTTCGGCGATCATGGTGGCGTCCGTGCAGATCAGGGCATCCAGACCTGGGCGCAAATGCATGCCTTCGGCGCCGCTGGGCGTGGTCACTACGGGGAGGCCATGAGCTAGAGCTTCGCTGACCTTGCCCTTGACGCCTGCGCCAAAACGAAGGGGGGCCAGGCTGACGCGGCAGGATGACAGAAGGGAGACAAGCGAAGGGACGTGTCCGTGGAAAATCACGCCTGGATAGGCATGGGGATCGATCCTTAGCGCTTCGGCCAATCCGGGGCCAACCATGTGCAATTGCACATCGCCGAGCCGACTGCGGATCATTGGGAAAATATCGCGAAGCAACCAGTCGGCTGCATCAAGATTTGGCGGATGGCGCCCTCCTCCCACGAATATGAAGCCACGACGTCCGGCAAAAGGAGTGACGTCTTCTGGCATTGCATGTAGGTTGGGGATTACTTCAATGCACGTGCCTGGAGCCAGCTTTTGCAGGTAATTCCTTTCGGCAATGCTCACGACCCACGAAACATCTGCCAGCTGGATGGCCTTCAGCTCGCGTCGGCGTGTTGCAACTGCAGCGGCACGAAGCCCCTTGTTTGACCGTAGTTCGGCCTCTCTCAGTTCGCGCAAATGGTGCAGGTCCACTGTATCCAGGATATGCAAGCAATGCGGCAGCATCCGGCGTAGCAGCGGTAACCAGGCCAGGCCGAGATGATAACGGCAGACGATGGTTGCGCAGTAATCGTCCGGGTTTTCGCTCAGCCAGCGCGGGTCGGAGCCCGCGTAGGGGGAGGTGTCGATACCCAGGGCGCGTAGTTCATCGATTTCGTCCCTTGCAGGCATGCGTCCCTCGCAATGCAAGGTCACCGCATAGCCAAGCGACACTAGTAGGCGCATCAGGTTCTGGCAGCGTACCGAGCCGGAGTCGCGGTCAGGGCGAGGCGGCTCAATGTCGACGATCAGGATGCGACGACCAGATGCCATGTGAGGCGAGTTGGTTGCGATCTCAGGTCTTGCCAGAGGGTGTTTCTGGAGCTCTGGCATAGAACGGGGGCGTATCAGATCAGCGAGTCCCCGGGAGTGCAGTGCGATTCGTCCTCTGTGAAACCGGGAGAGGAGGCGGCGCCATTGGAACGCCAGATAAACGCACAGATAATCCGCAAGCGACATCCGGCCATGCTTGTGCGGAGTGGGACCATGGAGCATGCAGGTTGAGCTAGACTCGCAAGAATTTCCATTCTCGCACACCCGTGGCGTACCGCGCAGAAGAAGGTTTTGACAACAAGACAGGCGACGGGCCGCCGGAAGCTCGGGATTGGCGTGATCGTCTGGTTCTCTGGGGCCTGGCGGCGCTGGCCCTGGCGCTGGGCTTTCTGATCCCCTACACGCTGTACCTGAACGGACAGGTCACCCAGCGCTTCGGCGAGCTGCGCTGGCAGATCCCCACCCGCGTGTATGCGCGGCCGCTGGTGCTGGTGCCGGGCAAGGCGCTCGACGCCAAGACGCTCAAGACCGAACTGGATGCGGCGTCCTACCGCGACGACGGGGTAGGCAAGCTTCCCGGCACCTACCAGCAGGACGGCGGCCGGTTCGTGATCTCCAGCCGGGGCTACGTCGACGTGGACGGGCGCGTGCCCGCGCGGCGCATCGAGGTCGGCGTGGGCGGCGGCAACGTCGCCGGGTTGCGCGATGCCGACAGCCGCAAGAGCCTGAAGAGCGCGCGCCTGGACCCGGCGCGGATCGCCACGCTGTACGGGCAGAAGCAGGAGGAACGCCGGCTGGTGCGCCTGGAAGAGGTCCCCGAGCTGCTGGTCACCGGGCTGCAGGCGGTCGAGGACCGCGATTTCAACTACCACCACGGCATCGACCTGAGCGGCATGGTGCGCGCGCTGTGGGTGACGGTGCGCAGCGGCGGCCATACCCGGCAGGGCGCCAGCACCCTGACCCAGCAGCTGGCGCGCAGCGGCCTGCTGGGCATCGGCAAGGAGCAGACGCTCACCCGCAAGTTCAACGAGATCCTGTACGCGCTGATCATGGAGGCGCGCTACGACAAGCGCACCATCCTGGAGGCTTACCTCAACCAGGTCTACCTGGGCCAGCGCGGCGGCCAGGCGGTGCACGGCATGGCCTCCGGCGCCGAGTTCTGGTTCGGCCGCCAGCTGGGGTCGCTGACCACCGAACAGGTGGCGCTGCTGATCGGCCTGGTGAAGGGCCCGTCCTACTACGATCCGCGCCGCTATCCCGAGCGCGCCCTGGACCGGCGCAACTTCGTGCTGGAGAAGCTGCACGAGAACGGCCTGATCGACGACGCCGAGTACAAGCGCGCGCGGGCCGCGCCGCTGGGCGTGCCGGCCGAGCCGGGGCTGGTGGCCGCCAACCGCTTTCCGGCCTACATCGACCTGGTGCGTCGCCAGCTCGCCCACGACTACCCGGAAAGCGCGCTGCAGGGCGCGGGCCTGAGCGTGCTGACCGGCATGTCGCCGTCCGCCCAGGCCTATGCCGAGGGTGCGGTGATGCGCACGATCAAGTCGCTGGAGAACAAGAAGCGTCCGCCGCTGCAGGCCGGCCTGGTGGTGACCGACGTGCACAACGGCGACGTGCTAGCGGTGGTCGGCAGCCGCGACGTGTCCACGCCCGGGTTCAACCGTGCGCTCGAGGCGCAGCGGCCGGTGGGGTCGCTGCTCAAGCCCTTCGTGTACCTGCTGGCGCTGGCCTCGCCGGACCGCTGGTCGCTGGCCAGTTGGGTCGACGATTCGCCGGTGACGGTGCAGCTCAGCCGCGGCCGTACCTGGTCGCCCGGCAACGCCGACAACCGCAGCCATGGCACGGTGCGGCTGGTCGATGCGCTGGCGAATTCCTACAACCAGGCGACGGTGCGGGTCGGCATGCAGGTCGGGCCCGAGCGGATCGCGCAGCTGATCAACGTGCTGGCGGGCCTGAAGGCCGACAGCAACCCGTCGCTGATCCTGGGCGCCACCGACCAGAGCCCGTATGCGATGGCGCAGCTGTACCAGTTCCTCGCTTCCGGTGGCGAGATCCAGCCGCTGCACGCGGTGCGCGGCGTGCTGGACCCGCAGGGCAAGCTGCTCAAGCGCTACGACAAGACCCCGGCGCCGGCGCAGGAGGGCGATTCGATCGCGGCCAACCTGATCGGCGTGGCGTTGCAGCAGGTGGTCAGCCATGGCACCGGCCGCGCGTTGCTCGGCGACGGCCTGGGCCGGCTGTCGCCCGCCGGCAAGACCGGCACCTCCAACGACGGCCGCGACAGCTGGTATGCAGGCTATACCGGCGACCATCTGGCGGTGGTCTGGATGGGCAACGACCAGAACGCGCAGACCGGCCTGTATGGCGCCACCGGCGCGATGCGCGTGTGGGCGGGCATCTTCGCGCGCCTGCCGAGCGCGCCGCTGCGGGTCAACGGCAAGGGCCTGGACTGGCAATGGATCGAGCCGGCCGGTTCGGGCGCGACCGATCCGTCGTGTCCGGGGGCGCGCCAGTTCCCGTTCGTGGCCGGGTATGCTCCCGCCCATGTTCCGTGCAGCGCCGGGATGGCGCCGCCGGCGGAAGAAGCCCAGGGCGAGAGCGGCGGCGGTTGGCGCAGCTGGTTCGGCCTGGACAAGAAGGAGGCGCCGGCGCAGCCCGCCTCCGAAGCTCCCCCACGAGGCCAGTAGTCCATGTCCAAGCTGCGTTATGCCCTTGCCGTCGCCGTTTCCGCCGCGCTGGCGGCCTGCACCAGCACGCCGCCCCCGCCCCCCGCGCCGGTGGCCACCGTCACGCCGGCCCAGCGGATGGCCGAAATCGAAAAGATCGCCGGCGTCGACGATACCGAGCTGACCGTGCAGCCGTTGCGCGACCCGCAGGTCGACGACTTGCGCGAAGCGGCCGGGTCCAAGCGCACCGCCGGGGACTTGGCCGGCGCCGCCACGGCGCTCGAGCAGGCGCTGAAGCTGGTCCCGAACGATCCGGGCGTGCTGCAGGAACGCGCCGAAATCGCGCTACTGCAGCAGGACTACGCGGGCGCCGAGCGTTTCGCCAAGCAGGCGGTCGACCTCGGTTCCAGGACGGGCCCGTTGTGCCGGCGCCACTGGGCGACGATCGAGCAGGCGCGGCTCGCGCGGGGCGAGAAAGAGAATGCGGCATCGGCGCATGCGCAGATCGAAGGATGCACGGTACCGGGGATCAAGCGTTATTGATGATGCTGGGTTTCGGGACCGGGACCCGGGTCCCGGAAGAGCGACAAGCTCACTTCGGATCGCGTGCTGTTGTGGGAGGGACTTCAGTCCCGACAGGCTTTACCGGCCCTCTGTCGGGACTGAAGTCCCTCCCACAGAAAAAAAGCAAAAATCGGGGCAAAAAGCTTAAAAACACTTGACAGGTAATCGAGGCCAAAGATCCTGTTTTGGAGCCCCGAGCCCCGAGCCCCGAGCCCCGAGCCCCGAGCCCCGAGCCCCGAGCCCCGAGCCCCGAGCCCCGAGCCCCGAGCCCCGAGCCCCGAGCCCCGAGCCCCGAGCCCCGAGCCCCGAGCCCCGAGCCCTTGAATGTCGCAACTCGCCACCGCCAGCCGTGAAGCGCTCAGCGAAGGCGGTGCGCTCGCCAATCGTCTCGAGGCGTTCGTCCCGCGCGCCGCGCAACTGCGCCTGACCGAGGCGATCGCCGATGCCTTCGACCAGCGCGACGTGCTGCTGGCCGAGGCGGGGACCGGCACCGGCAAGACCTTCGCCTACCTGGTGCCGGCGCTGCTCTCGGGGCTGAAGACCATCGTTTCCACCGGCACCCGCGCGCTGCAGGACCAGCTCTACCACCGCGACCTGCCGCGCGTGCGCGGGGCGCTCGGCGTCGGCCTGCAGACCGCGCTGCTGAAGGGGCGCGCCAATTACCTGTGCAAGTACCGGTTGCAACAGGCGCGCGGCGAGCCGCGCTTCGCCTCGCCGGAGCAGGTCGCGCAGTTCCAGCGCATCGTCGCCTGGAGCGGGCGCACCCGCGCCGGCGACATGGCCGAACTGGAGGCGCTGCCGGACGATTCGCCGTTGCTGCCGATGGTGACGTCCACCGTCGACAACTGCCTGGGGACCGATTGTCCGTTCTGGGACGAATGCTTCGTCGTGCAGGCGCGCCAGCGCGCCCAGGCGGCCGACCTGGTGGTGGTCAACCATCACCTGCTGCTGGCCGACCTGGCGCTCAAGCAGGAGGGGTTCGGCGAGATCCTGCCGGGAGCGCAGGCGTTCGTGATCGACGAGGCGCACCAGCTGCCGGAACTGGCGGCCAACTTCTTCGGCGAAGGCTTCGGCATGCGCCCCTGGCAGGAACTGGCGCGCGACTGCCTGGCCGAGGCGCGGCTGGTGGCGGGCGCGCAGTCGGCGCTGCAGGAGCCGGTGCGCCTGCTCGACGAGGCGCTGCGCAGCCTGCGCACCGCGATGGAAGGCCTGCCTCCGCGCGGCACGCAGTGGCGGGCGCTGGCCAAGCCGGACGTGCGCGACGGCTTCGATACGGTGATGTCGGCGTTGGCGCAGTTGGGCGAGGCGTTGAAACCGCTGCGCGACGCCTCGCCCGGCCTGGATGGCTGCGCCGCGCGGGCGGTCGAGGCGCTCAATCGCCTGTCGCGCTGGTTGGGCGAAGAGCCGGGCCCGGCGGTCGAGAGTCCGGGGTGGGACATGCCCGCCGCGGATGGCGGGCCGGTTTCTCCGGAGTCCCAGGCTTCTGCCTCCGATGCCGATGTCTTCTGGTACGAGCTGACCCCGCGCGGCTTCCGTTGCCAGCGCACGCCGCTGGACGTCTCCGGGCCGCTGCGCGAACACCGCGAAAAGACCCACGCGGCCTGGGTGTTCACCTCGGCCACGCTGGCGGTGGACGGCGATTTCCAGCACATCGCCACGCGCCTGGGCCTGCACGATCCGATGACGCTGCTGCAGCCGAGCCCGTTCGACTGGGCGCGGCAGGCGTTGTGCTACCTGCCGCCGGGCCTGCCCGATCCGGCGGCGCGCGGGTTCGGCACCGCCCTGATCGCGACGTTGCGGCCGGTGCTGGAAGCGTCCGAAGGCCGCGCGTTCCTGCTGTTCGCCTCGCATCGTGCGTTGCGCGAGGCGGCCGAAGCGTTGCGTGGCGGGCCGTGGCCGCTGTTCGTGCAGGGCGAGGCCCCGCGCGCGACCTTGCTGGAACGCTTCCGCGCTTCCGGCAACGGCGTGCTGCTCGGCAGCGCCAGCTTCCGCGAAGGCGTGGACGTGGTCGGCGAGGCGTTGAGCGTGGTGGTGATCGACAAGCTGCCGTTCGCCGCGCCGGACGACCCGGTGTTCGAGGCCCGGCTGGACGCGATCCGGCGCGAAGGCGGCAACCCGTTCCGCGACGAACAGTTGCCGCAGGCGGTGATCGCGCTCAAGCAGGGCGTGGGGCGGTTGATCCGCAGCGAGCACGACCGCGGCGTGCTGGTGTTGTGCGATCCGCGCTTGCTGTCCAAGGGGTATGGGCGCAAGTTCCTGGACTCGCTGCCGCCGATGCCGCGGACCCGCGATATCGCCGAGGTGAGAGGGTTTTTCGGTTGGCAGGATGCGGGACAGGAGCCCCGGGACCCGGCCACGCCCCGGGACGGCGCGGACTTGCCGTAGGGCGCTTGGCGAGGGACCGAGGCCAGCCGCGCCCGTCCCGGGGCCCGGGCCCTCGATGCTAAGCTTTGCCGCTTATTCGGATCCCGGCTCCATGAACGTCCTCGCCTTCGAAACCTCCACGGAAGCCTGTTCGGTCGCCCTCCATGCCGGCGGCCGGACGCTGGAGCGGTTCGAGGTCGCCCCGCGGCGCCATGCCGAGCTGGCATTGCCGTGGGCCGAGCAGCTGTTGGCCGAAGCCGGGCTCGCGCGCGCGCAGCTGGACGCGATCGCGGTCGGCCGGGGTCCCGGCGCGTTCACCGGGGTCAGGCTGGGGATCGGACTGGCGCAAGGCATCGCCCTGGCGCTCGACCTGCCGCTGCTGCCGGTGTCCACGCTCCAGGTGCTGGCACTGCGCGCGCCGGCCGATGCGCCGCGCGTGCTCGCCACCATCGACGCGCGCATGGGCGAGGTCTACGCGGCCGCGTACGAGCGCCGCGACGGCGTGCTCGTGGCGGCATCCGACGAGGTGGTGCGCGCGCCGGAGGCGGTGACGCTGCCCGGTGCGGACGATGGCTGGCATGCGGTCGGCACTGGCCTGGCCGCCGCCAACGGCGTGCTGGCCGAACGCCTGGCCGCGCGCCTGGCAGGCGTGGACGCACGGGCCTTGCCGCATGCGGCGGACCTGCTGGCATTGGCGCTGCCCGCCTTCGCCCGTGGCGAGACCGTGGCGCCGGAGAGCATCGAACCCGCCTACCTGCGCGACAACGTCGCGCTCACGCTGGAGCAGCAGCGGAAAAGCCGGGATTCGGGATCGGGGCTCCGGAATTCGTGAAAGCGGCATCCGCGAGGCTGCTGTTCCGCTTCCCCGAACCCCCCTCCCGGCTTCTTCAGCGGTCGTCGCGCAACTCGCCGCCGGGCAGGAACAGCCAGGTGCGGGTGACCTGCAGGATGTCGACGCCGTCCTCGGTCTTGGGCAGCGGCGGGAATGGCTGCGCCAGCTGCACGATGCGCAGGGCGGCCGAATCGAGCATCGGCGTGCCGCTCGAGACCAGCACGCGGCTGCTTTCGATGCTGCCGTCGCGGCGCACGCCGACGGTGATCACCACGCGCCCGCCGAGGCGGCGCCGGCGCGCTTCGTCCGGATAGTTGAGGTTGCCCACCCGCTCGGCGCGGTCCACCCAGGCGCGCAGGTAGTTGGCGTAGGCGTACTCGCGGGTGCTGGCCGAGACGAACTTGCGGTTGGGGCGCTTGGCATATTGCTCGGAGCGCAGGTGGACCTCGGCGGCCAGGCGCGCCATCTCCGCGTCGCGTCGTTCGCGCTCGGCATCGGCCGGCGTCGCCGGCCGCTCGGTTTGGGGGCGAGGCTGCGGCGCCGGCATCGATTCCTCGCCATGCCGGCTGCTTACCACGCGCGCCTGCGGCGCAGGCGCCTGCGCCGCGGTCGTGGCCTGCTGCGGCTGCGGCGCCAAGCCGGCGTGCGGCTGCGGGACCACGCCCGGCTGGCTGTCGCGCGGGCGCTGCGCCTTGTCGCTGTCGCCGCCGCCCTGCTGGTTGGCCTGGGCGAGGAAATCCGCCTGCCTGGGCGTCAGCGGCGTGCTGGTCTGGCTGAAGATCACGTCCAGCGTCGGCACCAGCGGCGCCTCGTCGCTGACCGCGAAGCCGACGCCGAGGATCAGCAGGCCATGCACCAGCAGCGACAGCGCCAGGGTCGCGATCAGGCGCTGGCTTGCATCGATGCGGGGCGCTGCGACCGCGGCGCTCATTGCGGACGGCCGGCCTCGATCGCGTCGAACAGCAGCCCGGCGATGTTCAGGCCGAACTGCGCGTCCAGTTCGCGCACGCAGGTCGGGCTGGTGACGTTGACCTCGGTCAGGTAGTCGCCGATCACGTCCAGGCCGACGAAGCGCATGCCGCGCCGCTTCAGTTCCGGACCGACCTGGGCGGCGATCCAGCGGTCGCGCTCGCTCAGCGGGCGGCCCTCGCCGCGGCCGCCGGCGGCGAGGTTGCCGCGGAACTCGTCGCCCTGCGGGATGCGGGCCAGGCAGTAGTCCACCGGCACGCCGTCGACCAGCAGGATGCGCTTGTCGCCGGCGCTGATGTCCGGGATGAAGCGCTGCGCCAGCGCGAGCTTGCGGCCGCCGTCGGTCAGCGTTTCCAGGATCACGTTCAGGTTGGGATCGCCGCCGCCGCTGCGGAAGATCGAGCGCCCGCCCATGCCGTCCAGCGGCTTGAGCACGGCTTGGCCGTGCTCGCGCACGAACGCCTTCAGCGCGGCGGCGTCGCGGCTGACCAGGGTCGGCGGGCAGCATTGCGGGAACAGCAGCGCCGCCAGCTTCTCGTTGTAGTCGCGCAGGCCCTGCGGGTCGTTGACCACCTCGGCGCCGGCGCGCTGCGCCACGGTCAGGACCTGGGTGTCGTAGATGAATTCGGGATCGACCGGCGGGTCCTTGCGCATCAGCACGACCTGGCCGGGGCCGAACGCCAGTTCGGCGAACTCGCCCAGGGCGAACCAGCCGGCCTTGTCGTCCTTGACCGACAGCGGCGCGACCTGGGCCACCGCCACGCCTTCGCGCAGCGCCAGTCCGCCGGGGCGGACGTAGTGCAGGCGGTGGCCGCGGCGCTGGGCCTCCAGCAGCATGGCGAAGGTGGTGTCCTTGGCGATCTTGATGCTGGCGATGGGGTCCATCACCACGATGACGTCGAGCGGCATGGGGGAAACCTGGCAGAGAGGCGCCGATGTTAACGGTTGCCGCGGCGGCGGTGCGATCCGGAGGGCCGCCGCCGCCGCCCGGAACCGCGAACCCGGTCGCAGCGGGAACCGCTTCCAGGTGCGACGTTCGTCACGCGCCCTTGACAGCATGCGCCGGTGCTGGGATATAGATGCCGTTTCGCAGTGGCGCCGGAGGGATGAAGCGCCACGCGCCCCGGGGATATTGGAATGACAGAAAACATTGCTGCGGGCGGGGAGCTCGCAGGACTCAGAGTGATGGTCATCGACGATTCGAAGACCATCCGCCGCACCGCCGAGACGTTGCTCAAGCGGGAAGGGTGCGAGGTGGTCACGGCGACGGACGGCTTCGAGGCGCTCGCCAAGATCGCCGACCAGCAGCCGCAGATCATCTTCGTCGACATCATGATGCCGCGGCTGGACGGATATCAGACCTGCGCGCTGATCAAGGGGAACCAGCTGTTCAAGTCGACGCCGGTGATCATGCTGTCATCCAAGGATGGTTTGTTCGACAAGGCGCGTGGCCGCATCGTCGGCTCCGAGCAGTACCTGACCAAGCCATTTACCCGTGAAGAACTGCTGAGCGCGATCCGCACATACGTCAACGCCTGACCAGGGGGGAAGGGCAACAACATGGCTCGAATCTTGTTGATCGAGGACTCGCCCACCGACAGGGCGGTCTTCAGTCAGTGGCTTGAAAAAGCCGGCCACCAGGTGGTGGCCACCGATAACGCCGAGGACGGCCTCGAGCTGGCGCGCGGGCAGGCACCGGACCTGGTGCTGATGGATGTCGTGCTGCCCGGCATGAGCGGTTTCCAGGCAACGCGCGCGATGGCGCGCGACGAGGCCACCCGCCACATCCCGGTGCTGATCGTCAGCACCAAGGGCATGGAGACCGACAAGGCCTGGGGCTTGCGCCAGGGGGCGGCGGACTACTTCGTCAAACCCCCGCGCGAGGAAGACCTGATCGCGCGGATCAAGGAATTGGTGGGCTGATGCGTTCCCCGTTCGAGATCCTGGAAGGCTACGAGCGGCGCAGCCTGGCGCACGCGGTGCAACTGCCCGAGAAGCAGTTCGCCGCCGACCTGTGGCGCGGCGTCGGCTACCGCGTCGGCACGCGCCGGCTGGTGTCCGACTTCCGCGAGGTGGTGGAAATCGTGCCGATGCCGCCGGTGACGCCGGTGCCCGGCGCGCAGCCGTGGCTGCTGGGCGTGGGCAACCTGCGCGGCAACCTGTTCCCGGTGGTCGACCTGAAGCAGTTCATGGAAGGCCGGCGCACCGTGCTGCACGAGGGCCAGCGCGTGCTGATCATGCGCCAGGCCGGCGGCGACGTCGCGCTGACCATCGACGAACTGTACGGGCAGCGCAGTTTCGAGCAGGCGCAGGCGATCGAGCCGGGCGAACTGGCCCAGGGCCGCTACGCGCACTTCATCGACCGCGCCTTCCGCAGCGACACGCAGGAGTGGGGCGTGTTCTCGCTCTCGCTGCTGTCGCGCACCCCCGAATTCCGGCAGGCCGCCGCCTGAGCGCGGCCGCCACGCATCCGACCGAGAGGTTCCCATGAGCACCCCCGCCCCGGCCGCCACCAAGAGCCACAAGCTTGGCAGCGCCAACACCGGTTTCTGGCTTGGCCTGCTGATCCTGTCGATGATCGTGTTCGGCGCCAACACCGGCGTTGCGACCTGGCAGGGCAGCCGCCTGGCCGGGGCCAGCACGGGCGCGGCCGACCTGCAGGTGCTCTCGCAGCAGATCGCCAACCAGGGCCGCGAGGCGGTCGGCGGCGACGCCAAGGCGTTCGCCGCGTTCAAGGACACCAAGTCGCGCATCGACAACACCGTCAGCGAGCTGGAAGGCCAATACGGCAACGAGGCCGGCGTGGCTTCGCCGATCCGCCAGCTCAAGGCGACCTGGACGCCGCTCGGCAAGAGTGCCGGACAGGTGATCGCCTCCGAACCGGCCGTGCTGGCGCTGTCCGGCAACGCCGACCGCTTCAGCGCCAGCGTGCCGCAGCTGCAGGCGCAATTGAACGAAGTAGTGCGCGCGATGACGGTCAGCGGGGCGCCGGCCTCGCAGATCTACAACACGCTCCAGCAGGTGGTGGTCGCCGGCACCATGGCGCGGCGCGTGACCGAAATGCGCGCCGGCGGCGCCGGCGCCGCCGCTGCCGGCGACGCGCTGGCGCGCGACGCGGTGGTGTTCGGCCAGATGCTGGACGGCCTGCGCAACGGCAACGAGGAGCTCGGCATCGCCCCGGTGCGCAATGCCGCCGCGCTGTCTGCGCTGGAGCAGTCGCAGGCGCAGTGGACCTCGATGAAGACCGACCTGGACGCGATCCTGGCCAGCTCGCGCAGCCTGTTCGCCGCGCAGTCCTCGGCGGCGGCGCTGACCGCCGGCTCGGGCAAGATGCTCGAAGACAGCAAGAAGCTGTTCGACGCGTTCTCGGCGTTCGGCTCGACCCGCGACACCCGCATCTTCCCGAACTTCTGGCTGAGCGTGGCGTCCGGCCTGCTGCTGGTGCTCTCGCTGGCGATGTTCGTGTGGTCGACGGTGCGCGCGCGTTCGCGCGAGCAGGAAGTCCGCTACCAGACCCAGGTCGAGTTCAACAGCCGCAACCAGCAGGCGATCATGCGCCTGCTGGACGAGATCAGCTCGCTCGGCGAGGGCGACCTGACCGTGAAGGCCTCGGTGACCGAGGACATGACCGGCGCGATCGCCGACGCGATCAACTACGCCGTGGACGAACTGCGCCACCTGGTGACCACGATCAACGACACTTCGGCCAAGGTCGCCGTGTCGGCGCAGGAAACCCAGTCCACCGCGATGCAGCTGGCCGAGGCGGCCGGCCACCAGGCCAACCAGATCACCACCGCGTCCGAGCGCATCAACGAGATCGCCTCGAGCATCGAGCAGGTATCGCGCAACTCCACCGAATCGGCCGAGGTGGCGCAGCGCTCGGTGGTGATCGCCGCCGAAGGCGCCGGCGTGGTGCGCGAGACCATCCAGGGCATGGACCAGATCCGCGACCAGATCCAGGAAACCTCCAAGCGCATCAAGCGGCTGGGCGAGTCCTCGCAGGAGATCGGCTCGATCGTCGAGCTGATCAACGACATTTCCGAGCAGACCAACATCCTCGCGCTCAATGCGGCGGTGCAGGCCGCCTCGGCGGGCGAGGCCGGCCGAGGCTTCGCGGTCGTGGCCGACGAAGTGCAGCGCCTCGCCGAGCGCACCTCCAGCGCGACCCGGCGCATCGAGAGCCTGGTGCAGGCGATCCAGGCCGACACCAACGAGGCGGTCACCTCGATGGAGCAGACCACCTCCGAGGTGGTGTCGGGCGCGCGCCTGGCCGAGGACGCCGGCACCGCGCTGACCGAGATCGAGCGCGTGTCCAACGCGCTGAACAACCTCATCAAGAACATCTCGATCGCCGCCCACCAGCAGGCCGCGGCGGCGACCGACATCACCCAGACCATGAGCGTGATCCGGCAGATCACCGGCCAGACCTCGCAGGGCGCCGGCCAGACCGCCGAATCGATCGGCCGGCTGGCGCAACTGGCATCGGACCTGCGCCGGTCGGTTGCCGACTTCAAGCTGCCGGCATGACCGGCGCCGAGCTGGGGAAGGACACGCAGATGACGTACCGTGACACGCCGATGCAGCACGCGAGCGCCCGCCCGGCGCGCGCGCCGGGGAGCATGCGATGAGCGCGCTGGCCGATGCGATGAACCACGCGGCGCTGGGCTGGGTGAAGCCGGAGCTGGACGAGACCCTGCGCCAGGCGCGGGCCGAGATCGAGGCCTTCGCCGAGGCGCCTTCCGACACCGGCCGCATGCGCTTCTGCGCGGGCTACCTGCACCAGGTGCAGGGCACCTTGCGGATGGTGGAGCTGTACGCCCCGGCGATGGTCGCCGAGGAACTGGAACTGCTCGCCCAGGCCGTGCAGGCCGGCCGGATCGAGGACCGCGACGAGGCCTGCGCGATGCTGATGCGCGGCACGGTGCTGCTGCCGGACTACCTGGAGCGCCTGCAGAACGGCCATCGCGACATCCCGATCGTGCTGCTGCCGCTGCTCAACGAGATCCGCGCCGCGCGCGGCGAACCGGGGTTGAGCGAGAGCGTGCTGTTCGCGTTCAACCCGGACGCCGGCAACGCCACCCCGGCCGAGCTCGAGCATGCCCGCGGCAGCCTGAGCGGGCGCAATCGCGAACTGCTCGACACGGTCGGCAACGCGGTCAAGGAGGAGCTGCTGCGGGTCAAGGACGCCCTGGACCTGCACCTGCGCACCGGCGGCGAGCCGGCCGAACTGCAGGCCCAGGTCGCCGAACTGGGCGCGGTCGCCGACACCCTGGGCATGATGGGGCTCGGCGTGGCCCGCAACGTGGTCGTGCAGCAGCGCGATGCGCTGCGCCGCATCGTCGACGGCCAGCAGGCGATCGACGAAGGCCTGCTGCTCGACATCGCCGGCGCGCTGCTCTACGTGGATGCCTCGCTGGACGACCAGGTTGCCAATCTCGGCGCCTATGCCGAGGGCGGCGACGACGCCGGCGCCAGCGCCAACGCGTCCGAAGTGCGCCGCACCGTGGAGGTGCTGGCGCACGAGGCGATCGCCAATTTCGCCGCCGCGCGCGAGCACTTCGTCGCGTTCATCGAGACCAACTGGGATCACGCGCGCCTGGCCGACGTGCCGGCGTTGCTCGACGAGGTCGGCGGCGCCATGCGCATCCTCGACCTGCCGCAGCCGGCCGACTACCTGGAAGGCGTGCGCCGCTATGTCCAGCACGAGCTGATCGACAAGCGGCGCATCCCGAGCGGGCGCCAGCTCGACACCCTCGCCGACGCGATGGCCAGCCTCGAGTACTACCTGGAGGCGCTGCGCGAGCGCCGCCCCGGGCGCGAAGAGATCCTCGACATCACCCGCAATAGCCTGGAGACCCTGCGCTACTGGCCATTGCCGGTGGCGACGGCGGCGGCCGAGTCGCAATGGCACCCGGCACCGGCAATGGCGATGCCTGCCGTTGCCGCCCAAGCCGAAGCCACGCTGGCGATGGAGGCCTGGACGCTCGCCCCGGCGGAGCCGGAACGCGGTCCGGCCGACGTGGCCGCACCTGGCGATGCGCCTGCCGAGGCGGCGGGCAGCGCGTTCTCCTTCGATCCGGTGGCGGCGGAAGAAGCGCTGCACGGGCTCGATGGCTTGCCGCAGGTGCAGGTCGCGCCGATCGACCTGTCGGTCGACGGCGGCCAGGCCCCCGCGCACTGGCGCAACGATTTCGCCGGGCAGGGCGCGGCACCGTCGGCATTCGATCCGGTGGCGGCCGAATACGTGGAGCACCCGCCGGCCGGGGCGGAAGAGATCCGCTATACCTTCGATGCGGCGGCGCTCGACGACGTCCCGGCGCCGGCCGTGGCGGAGGCGCCGGCGAGGGCCTACGACGCGCTCGCGGAGCTGGCCGCGCCGGAGGCCGCCGCGATCACGCCGCCATTCCTGGCCGAGGTGCCTGTCGATGCGGTGTTCGTCGGCGAGCCGCAAGCCGACGCGGCCGAACCTGACGAGGCCGTGCCCGTACCGGCACCGGCCGATGTCGCCGGCGCGGACGGCGAGGCCGTGCAGCCGCTGGCGATCGAGGAGGACAATCCGTTCGTCGAGCGGAGCGAGGCCGTCCCGGTTCCCGACGCCGAGCCCGCGTCCTCCGCGGCGCAACCGGGCGTGCACGAGGCGGTGATCGGCAAGATCGAACTCGACGAGGCCGCGCGTGCGTTCCTTGCGGAGCTGGATGCGGCCGCGGCCGGGTTCTCGCTCGACGAACCCGAAGCGCCCGAGGAGGCCGAGCCCACGCCGGCCGAACCGGTCGCCGCGGCGCCGCTCGCGGTGCAGGGCGGATTCGAGGACAGCGGCGGCGAGATCGACGACGACATCCGCGAGGTGTTCCTCGAGGAGTTCGACGAGGAACTCGCCAACCTGTCCCAACTGCTGCCGGTCTGGCTCGCCGCGCCCGGCAGCCTGGACAACCTGCGGCCGATCCGGCGCGTGTTCCACACGCTCAAGGGCAGCGGCCGCCTGGTCGGCGCGCGTACCCTCGGCGAGTTCAGCTGGAAGATCGAAGGCATGCTCAACCGCGTGCTCGACGGCACCCGTCCGCCCAGCCCGGCGGTGGTGGCGATGGTCGAGCAGGCCTATGCCGTGTTGCCGCAGCTCAATGCCGCCCTGCGCCACGGCACGCCGGTCCATGCCGACCTGATGGCGATGGAGGCGGTGGCCGACCGCATCGGCGCCGGCGAGGAAACCTTCTACGTCCCGCATGCCGACGCGGACCCCGTCGGACCCGTGCAGGCGGCGGAGGGCACCCCGGCGTCCGTGGACAGCGTGCTGCGCGAGATCCTCGAGGCCGAGGTCGCCACCCACCTGGAAACCGTGCACGCCTGGCTGCAGGCCTCGCAGGTCGAGCCGCAGCCGGCGACCGAGGCGCTGTTGCGCGCGGTGCACACGATGAGCGGCGCGTTCGCGATGACCGACGTGCCCGAGATCACCTCGGTGACCTTGCCGGCGGAAAGCTACGTCAAGCGCGCCCTGGCGGCGGGCGTGACGCCCTCGCACGAAGGCGTGGAGGGCCTCGGCGCGACCGCCTCCGCCATTTCCGCCACCATCGACGCGCTCCAGGCCGAGTCGCCGCGGGTGCCGTCGTTCGCGGCGCTGGCCACGCGCATGCGCGGATTGGCCGACAGCCTGCCCGAGGCGCAGTGGCCGTTGCAGCATTTCGACGAGGAAGCCGAGCTGGAAGCCGAGCCGCCGTCGGTCCCGGAGCAGCCCGGCGAGCTCACCGGCGTGGACGACCTGAGCGCCTACCTCGACGAGTCGGCATTGGCGGCGGCGGAGATCCACGCGCCGTTGCCGGTCGAGCCGGCGGAAAGCGTCGAGCCGGCCGCTTCGCTGCCGGTGGAGCCGCTCGGGTTCCCGTCGGCCGGAGCCGAGGCTTTCCTCGACGCTCCGGAAGCGCCCGCCGAGATCGAAACCGAAGCCGAGACCGACGCCGAAGCCGAAGCGGCAGCCATCGGCGATGCGCCGGCCATGGCCCAGGCGGACGATGGTGCAAGCGACGCCGATCCCGCCGATGCGGATGCATTCGGTGAAGTGGAAGACATCACGCTGGAAGCGCCCGAGTTCGTTGGATCGGAAGAACACGTGGCCGATGTGGCGTTCGATGCGTCGTCGATCGCAGGCGAACCGGCGAACGATGCCGATGGCGGGATCCCGTTCGACCGGGAAACCGCCGCGGCAGCACCGGGAACGGTCATCTACGAAGACCAAGCCCAGGACGAACCGCATGCCGGGCTGCCGGCCGTCGCGGAGTTCGCCGGGCTGTCCGGCGTGGCCATCGAGCACGGCCAGGACGATGCGCCGGCCGATCTGCGGGAGCTGGCCGAAGTGGCCGAGGAAGCCCTCGCCGCCGAAGGCTACGAAGAGGCCAGCGACCTCGACGCGCATGCGGCATTCGACGTCGCCGAGCTGCCCGCGATCGACGCGCCGGCGGACATGCAGGCCGCGGTGGAAGCCGAGGCCGCGACCGCCGAGGCCGACCCGAACGACCTCGGCCCGCTCGACTTCCAGGAGCTGGACAGCGAGCTGGTGGACATCTTCGTCGAGGAAGGCAAGGACCTGCTCGACCATTGCGACAGCCTGCTCGCCGGCCTGCGCGAGACGCCGGACGAGCGCGAGCTCCTGATCGGGCTGCAGCGCGACCTGCACACGCTCAAGGGTGGCGCGCGCATGGCAGGCATCAATGCCATCGGCGACCTCGGCCACGGCATCGAGTCGCTGCTGGAAGCCGTCGCGGCGCAGCGCACCGCGCTGGCGCGCGAGGACGTGGGCCTGCTGGAACGCGGCTTCGACCGGCTGCACCGCCTGCTGGTGCTGACTGGCCAGCATCGCGCGGTGGCGATGCCGGTCGATCTGATCGAGGCATTCGAGGCGCGGACCCAGGGCCGCGGCGAGCCTGCCGTGGAGGCGCCCGTGGCGTTCGCCCGGCCCAGGCCGGCCGCCGAGCTGGTCGAACCGGCGCCGCTGTCCGCGCCGGTGCCGCTCGAGCCGCAGCCCGAGGAAGAACTGCTGCCGCGCGTGCAGCAAGAGCAGGTGCGCGTGCGCGCCGACCTGCTCGACAGCCTGGTCAACCATGCCGGCGAGGTGGCGATCTACCGCTCGCGCCTGGAACAGCAGCTGGGCGCGTTCCGCGGCGCGATGGCCGAACTCGACCGCACCAACGTCCGCCTGCGCGACCAGTTGCGCCGCCTGGACCTGGAGACCGAGGCGCAGATCGTCGCGCGCTACCAGCGCGAGCAGGAGCATGGCGACCGCGACTTCGATCCGCTGGAGCTGGACCGCTTTTCGACCCTGCAGCAGCTCAGCCGCGCGCTGAACGAATCGGCCGCCGACCTGGCCGGCCTGCAGGGCGTGCTCGACGACCTGGCGCGCCAGTACGACAGCCTGCTGCAACAGCAGTCGCGGGTCAGCTCGGAACTGCAGGAAGGCCTGATGCGCGCCCGCATGGTGCCGTTCGACGGCCTGGTGCCGCGCCTGCGCCGCGTGGTGCGGCAGGCCGCCGGCGAAACCGGCAAGCAGGTCCAATTGGTGCTCGACGGCACCCACGGCGAGCTCGACCGCAACGTGCTCGACCGCATGGTCGCGCCGCTGGAGCACATGCTGCGCAACGCGGTCGCGCACGGCCTGGAGGCGCCGCACGCGCGGCGGGCGGCCGGCAAGCCGGAGGAAGGGACCATCACCCTTAGGCTTCGCCGCGAGGGCTCGGAAATCGTGCTGGAAGTGGCCGACGACGGTGCCGGCCTCGACCGCGAGGCGATCCGCCGCCGCGGCGAGCAGCGTGGCCTGGTCGCGCCCGGCGAGGCGCTCGCCGACAGCGAACTGGACGAATTGATCTTCGCCTCCGGCTTCAGCACCTCCGAGCAGGTCAGCCAACTGGCCGGCCGCGGCGTCGGCATGGACGTGGTCCGCAACGAGGTGCGCCAGCTCGGCGGTTCGGTCGACATCCACTCGGTACGCGGCGAGGGCGTCACCTTCACCCTGCGCCTGCCGCAGACGCTGGCGGTCACGCAGGCGGTGTTCGTGCGCATCGGCGAGACCACCTTCGCCGTGCCGGTCGCCTCGGTCAGCGGTATCGGCCGCATCGCCCGCGCGCGCTACGACTCGGGCGAGGGCGGCTACCGCTACGGCGGCGAGGACTACACCCTGTACGACCTGGGCACGCTGGTCGGGCAGGCCGCGGCCACCGCCGACGGCGCCGCGCAGGTGCCGCTGCTGCTGGTGCGCTCGGGCGAACTGCGCGCGGCGGTGGCGATCGACCAGGTGCTCGGCAACCGCGAGATCGTGGTCAAGCCGGTCGGGCTGCAGATCGCCTCGGTGCCGGGCATCTACGGCGCCACCATCACCGGCGACGGCCGCGTGGTCGTCATCCTCGACGTCGCGCCGCTGGTGCGTCGCCATCTCGCCCAGCCGGCGCGCCCGGTGATCGAGGCCCCGGCCGAGGTGCAGCGCATCGCGCCGCTGGTGATGGTGGTGGACGACTCGCTGACCATGCGCAAGGTCACCGGCCGCGTGCTGGAGCGCCACAACCTGGAGGTGGTCACCGCGCGCGACGGCGTGGAAGCGCTGGAAAAGCTCGAAGAGCGCATCCCCGACCTGATGCTGCTGGACATCGAGATGCCGCGCATGGACGGCTACGAGCTGGCCACGGCGATGCGCGCGGACGCGCGCTTCAAGGCCGTGCCGATCGTGATGATCACCTCGCGCAGCGGCGACAAGCACCGCCAGCGTGCGTTCGAGATCGGCGTGCAGCGGTATCTGGGCAAGCCCTACCAGGAGTTGGATCTGATGCGAAACGTGTACGACCTGCTGGGGATCGCCCGTGTCCGCGAGTAATCCCGCAGGTGAAGCCAAGCCGGTTGCGCTGCTCGGGCGCGCCGGTCCCGCGCGCGAGCGCCTGCGCGAGGCGCTCGCGCTGGCCGGCGCGCATGTGGTGCTGGAAGACGAGCCGGCCGCGGTGGATGCGCAGGCCTTGCGCGATGCCGAACCGGTCGCGGTGCTGGTGGCGCTGGAGCCGGCCATCGAGGATGCGCTGGACGCGCTCGAACCGGCGCTGAGCGCGCCCGGGCTGACGGTGATCTTCGACGAGGCCGATCTCGCCGCCAGGCGCGAAGGCTGGGACGCGCAGCGCTGGGCCCGCCACCTGGCGGCCAAGCTGCACGGGCATGGCGACGTGCTGCCGCCCGGCGCGGAAGTCGAACCCGCCTTCCTGCCCGAGCCCGGCCTGCCGGTCACGCCGGCGCAACTGCATTCGCACCACCCGGTGGACGCGCACCTGGAAGCGGCGGCGTTCGAGCTCGACCGCGTGCCGGGCGATGCCCTGTTCGACCCGGTGGACGTGCCGGGCCCAGGCGCCGGCCCTGCCGTGGTCGCGGCCCCCGCGCCCGTGCAGGCGTTGGGCGATTCCAGCACCTGGGGCCTGGTCGACGTGGCCGTGGACGAGACCCCGCGCGTCGCGCGCGATTTCTCCGACCTGGCGACCGGCGACCTGGCCCTGGTCGCGATCGAGGAGGAGGAGTCAGGCTCGCCGGCCGGTGCGGTGCTGGTGATCGCCGGCATCGGCGGGCCGGATGCGATACGCCGCCTGCTGTCCGCGTTGCCTGCCGAGTTCCCGCGCGCCGTCCTGGTGCGGATGGCGTTGAACGGCGGCCAGTACGGCAACCTGGTGCGCCAGATGGGCCGCGTGTCGACGCTGCCGGTCGAACTGGGCGAAGCCGGGTTGCCGATCCGGCCGGGCAAGGTCTACATCCTGTCCGATGGCGTGTCGGTGGCCGAGGCGGAGGGCGGATTGGCGTTCGTCGCCGGGGACGATGCCGCCGCGCTGGTGGCGTCGCTGCCGGCGGCGGACAGTGCCGTGCTGTTGCTCAGCGGCGCCAGCGAAACCCTGGTCGAAAGCGTGCTGGCGGCGGCGCAGGCCGGCGCCTGGGTGGCCGGGCAGTCGGTGGACGGCTGCTACGACCCGGCGGCGGCTTCGCGGCTGGCGCTGCACGGCCGGCCCACGGCCGACCCGTCCCAACTCGCGCAGGCGCTGGCCGAGCGCTGGCCGGCCTGACATCGGAGAGTGCAGTGAGCTACGCCAACAACGACGAAATCCGCGGCGTCCTGATCCAGGCCGGCCAGGAACGCCTGCTGCTGCCGAACGCGACCGTGGCCGAAGTGATGTCGCGCGTGCCGGTCGAGCCGTTGGCCGACGCGCCGCGCTGGCTGGTCGGCCGGATCGCCTGGCACGGCTGGAAGGTGCCGCTGCTGTCGCTGGTGCGTTTCAGCGGCCTCGGCGAGGAGCCGCCGGCGGTCAACAACAAGGTCATCGTGCTGAAGGCGCTGGGCGGGCATTCCTCGCTGCCGTACTTCGCCTTGCTGACCACGTCGTTCCCGCAGCTGATCTCGGTGCCGCGCGACGGCCTGCTGGTCGACGCGTCGGAGGACGCGCTGCCGCAGGGCGTGCACATGCGGGTGCTGCTCGGCGAGCAGAGCGCGTTGCTGCCGGACCTGGAAGCGATCGAGGCGCGCCTCTTGGAACCGTCAGCCGCGTTGTAGATAAACGCGTCGCCACGCGCCAGGGAGGGGGAACGATCAGGCTGTTGCCGTTCCCCCTTCCTGGCGCGTGGCGACGCGTTCGTCATGGCGTCGGCGCCGGGTTTCTCCTGGCGCCCTACAGATCCCCGAACCGCGCCTGCAACGCCGCGATCGCCGCCAGGCCCGCGGTCTCGGTGCGCAGGATGCGCGGCCCGAGTCGCAGCCCCTGGAATCCAACCTGCGCCAGCACCTCGCGGTCGCGCGGCGACCAGCCGCCCTCCGGGCCGATCGCGACCACGACCTGCGCGGTGGCGACCGCCATCGACTTCAACGCGTGTTCGCCCTGCGGGTCGAGCGTCAGCCGCAACGCATCGGCGGGAAGCCGGGCCGCCAGCTGGTTCAGCGCGGCCGGCGGCGCCAGCGACGGCAGCGTCGCCCGCCCGGACTGCTCGCAGGCCGAGACGATCACGCTGTGCCAGTGCGCCATGCGTTTCTCGGCACGGGCGGCGTCGAGCTTGACCTCGGTGCGCTCGGCATTGACCGGGATCACCGCGGCCACGCCCAGCTCGGTGGCCTTCTGCAGGATCAGGTCCATCTTCTCGCCGCGCGCGATGCCCTGCACCAGCGTGATCCGCAGCGGCGACTCGTTCGCCACCGGCTGCGCCGATTCGATCCGCACCCGGGCATCGCGCTTGCCGGCGGCGACGACGACGGCGGCGTAGTCCTGGCCGTCGCCGTTGAAGAGCACGCACGCATCGCCCTCGCGCAGCCGCAGCACGCGCAGCAGGTGGTTGGCGGCGTCTTCCGGCAGCGCGACCTCGCTGCCGGCCTGCAACGGCTGCCCGACATGGCAACGGGTCAGGCGCATGCGGCGGCCTCCTCGATCGCGGCCAGGGTGGTCTCGGCCAGCAGCGCCAGCTGGGACTCGTCGATGCAGTACGGCGGCATCCAGTACAGCACGTCGCCGAGCGGGCGCAGCACCACGCCCCGCTTGAGCGCCGCCCTGTAGGCGCGCAGGCCGACCCGGGCCGAGGCCGGGAACGGCGTGCGCCTGCCGCCGTCGCGCGCCAGTTCGAACGCCAGCACCATGCCGGCCTGGCGCACGTCGGCGACGTGGCGGTGGTCGCGGAACGGCATCGCCAGCTGGCGCATCGTCTCCGCGGTGGCGCGGTTGCGTTCGAGCACCTGGTCCTGCTCGAAGATGTCCAGCGTCGCCAGCGCCGCCGCGCACGCCAGCGGGTTGCCGGTATAGCTGTGCGAATGCAGGAAGGCGCGTTCGCGCGAATCGTCCAGGAAGGCGTCGTACAGCTCCTGCGTGGCCAGCACCGCCGCCAGCGGCAGGAAGCCGCCGGTCAAGCCCTTCGACAGGCACAACAGGTCCGGCACGACCTGGGCCTGCTCGCAGGCGAACATCGTGCCGGTGCGGCCGAAGCCGGTGGCGATCTCGTCGGCGATCAGGAAGGCCCCATGCGCGTCGCACAGCTCGCGCACACGCTTGATGTACACCGGGTCGTGCATGCGCATGCCGCCGGCGCATTGCAGGCGCGGTTCGAGGATCACCGCGCAGATCTCGCCCGGGTGCCGGTCGAACAGGTCGGCCAGCGCATCGGCGGCGTGCAGCGCACGCTCGGCGGCGGACTGTCCCGGCGCGGCCAGGTAGGCGTCGGGCGAGGGGGTGAACAGCGCCTCGGCCAGCAAGGGCGCGTATACGCGGCGGTACAGCGGGATGTCGCCGACCGCCAGCGCGCCGATGGTCTCGCCGTGGTAGCCGTTCTCCAGCGCGACGAAGCGCGTGCGGCGTTCCTCGCCGCGATTGCGGAAGTAGTGGAAGGCCATCTTCAGCGCCACTTCCACGCCCGCCGAGCCGTTGTCGGCATAGAACACCTTGGCCAGCGGCGCGCGCCCGGGCTGCCGCGGCGCGATCGCCAGCAGGCGCTCGGCGAGCTGCACCGCCGGCTCGTGGGTGAAGCCGGCGAGCATCACCTGCTCCAGCTGCGTGGCCTGGCGCGCGATCGCCGCGCCGATGCGCGGCTCGGCGTGGCCGAACAGGTTGGTCCACCAACTGCTGACCGCGTCCAGGTAATGGCGGCCGTCGTGGCCGATCAGCCAGGCGCCGTCGCCGCGCGCGACCGGCACCAGCGGCAGCGTGTCGGGGTGCTCGCGCATCTGCGTGCAAGGGTGCCAGACCACCTCGAGGTCGCGCTGGCGCCAGCGGGCCGACAGCCCTGCGTCGTTGGCGTCTGCTAGCATTCCGGGTTCATGAACATGTTTCTGCATCCGCGCATTCTATCGGCCCTGCCGGCCGCCCATCGTGGCGCGTGGTGGCCATGAGCCGTTCCTTGCCGACCATCCACAAGGTCACCGAGATCGCCGACGGCGGGTTCCGCCGCCAGCAGCTCGATCTCGAGTTTTCCAACGGCGAACGCCGCCTCTACCACCGCCAGGTCAGCCAGGGCCACGGCGCGGTGGTGGTGGTGCCGATGCTGGACAGGGAGACCGTGCTGCTGGTGCGCGAGTACGCCGCCGGCGTGCACCGCTACGAGCTCGGCCTGGTCAAGGGCCGGATCGATGCCGGCGAGACGCCGGAGCAGGCCGCCGACCGCGAGCTGAAGGAAGAGGCCGGCTACGGCGCCCGCGACCTGGTCGTGCTGCGCGCGATGACGCTGGTGCCGACCTACATGACCCACCAGTCGTGGCTGGTGGTGGCGCGCGACCTGTACCCGGAGCGCCTGCCGGGCGACGAGCCGGAGGAACTGGAAGTGGTGCCGTGGAAACTGGCGCGCCTGGACGAGCTGATGCTGCGCGAGGACTTCTCCGAAGGACGTTCGCTGGCCGCGCTTTTCATCGCGCGCGAGTGGCTGGGGCGTCAGGCATGATCCGCCTCACCGCCGACCTGCGCGAGACCGTGATCGCGATCGCCGCCGATGCCGGGGCCGCGATCATGGACGTGTACGCGCGCGACTTCGACGTCGAGACCAAGAGCGACCGCAGCCCCTTGACCGAAGCCGACCTGGCCGCGCACCGCGTCATCGTCCAGGGGCTGGCGCGGCTCACCCCGGAGTTGCCGATCCTCTCGGAGGAATCGGCCGCGGTGCCCTGGGCCGTGCGCCAGCAGTGGACCAGCTACTGGCTGGTCGATCCCCTGGACGGCACCCGCGAGTTCATCAAGCGCAATGGCGAATTCAGCGTCAACATCGCCCTGATCCACATGGGCACGCCGGTGTTCGGCGTGGTGCAGGCGCCGGTGGACGGCCGCGTCTGGCACGCGATGCGCGGCGAGCAGGCGTACCGTCGCGACGGGGCATACGACACCGCGCTGCGCGTGCGCAGTCCCGCGCATGCGCCGCTGCGCGTGGCGGCCAGCCGCTCGCACCGCGACGCCCGCACCGAGGCGGCGCTGGCGCGCATGGGCGAGATCGAACTGGTCGCGCAGGGCTCCTCGCTCAAGTTCTGCCGCATCGCCGAAGGCGAGCTGGACGTGTACCCGCGCTTCGGCCCCACCTCCGAGTGGGATACCGCCGCCGGGCAATGCGTGCTGCTGTCCGCCGGCGGCGCGCTGGTGTCCGCCGCGACCGGCAAGACCTTCCGCTACAACCGCCGCGAGAGCCTGCTCAACGGCGATTTCGTCGCGCTGGGCGATACCGCGCTGCCGTGGCGGGACTGGCTGGCACAGTCATAGGCATCATGTGCCCTTCTCCCTTCGGGGGAGGGCGTGCTGTTTGCGAACCATGGGTTCGCACGCGCCTGGAGGCTTGGCGCGCTGCGCCAGGCCGGGGCGCGAAGCGCGGGGGCCCGAAGAGGCGGACGAGGGTACGAGCGAAGCCTCGCGTTGCTTGGTTGCATGAGGCTTCGCCCGTATCCTCGCCCCAACCCGCACCCTGGCCCCACGCCAGCGGCGCGCGTGCCTTATCGCCCAAGCGGGAGAAGGGCTTGCCAACTGGATTTTCAACGACTATGCGGAGCCACGGCGTGGACCAGCCGAGCAACCCCGGACAGCGCGACATCACCGAACTGCTGCGCATCATGGCGCGGCTGCGCGATCCCGACGGCGGATGCCCGTGGGACCTGGAGCAGACCTTCGCGAGCATCGCGCCCTATACCGTGGAGGAAGCCTACGAGGTCGCCGACGCCATCGACCGCAACGACCTGGCAGGACTGAAGGACGAACTGGGCGACCTGCTGCTGCAGGTCGTGTTCCATGCGCAGATGGCGTCCGAGCAGGGCGCGTTCGGGTTCGGCGACGTGGTCGCTGCGATCTGCGACAAGCTGGTCCGCCGCCATCCGCACGTGTTCGCCCGGACCGAGGTCGAGGACGCCGAGGCGGTCGCCGCCAACTGGGAGTCGATCAAGCGCCAGGAGCGCAAGGACGCCGGGCATGCCGACGACTCCGCGCTGGCCGGCATCTCGCGCGGCCTGCCGGAGTGGATGCGCGCCGCCAAGCTGCAGTCGCGGGCGGCGCGGGTCGGTTTCGACTGGCCCGGCCCGGAGCCGGTCATCGAAAAGCTGCTGGAAGAGATCGGCGAGGTGCGCGAGGAACTCGCGCGCGGGCCGGTCGAGGGCAACCACGCGCGCCTGCAGGACGAGATCGGCGACCTGCTGTTCGTCTGCGCCAATCTCGCCCGCCATGCCAAGGTCGATCCTGGCGCGGCGCTGCGCCACGCCAACCTCAAGTTCGAACGCCGGTTCCGCGCGATGGAGGCGGCGGCCGCCGCGGATGGCACCTCGCTGGCGCAACTGCCGCTCGAAGAGCAGGAGCGCTACTGGTTGCGCGCCAAGTTGGCCGAGCGCGGCATCCCGTGAAGACGCTGCTGCTGTTCGTGCTCACGGCGCTGGCCGAGCTGGTCGGCTGCTACCTGCCGTACCTGTGGCTGCGCAGGCAGGGCAGCGCCTGGCTGCTGGTGCCGGCCGCATTCAGCCTGGCGCTGTTCGTCTGGCTGCTGACATTGCACCCGGCCGCCTCCGGCCGCGTCTATGCCGCCTACGGCGGGGTCTACATCGCCACCGCGCTGCTCTGGCTGTGGTGGGTGGACGCGATCGTGCCGACCCGCTGGGACCTGCTCGGCGCCGGCCTGTGCCTGCTCGGCATGGCCGTCATCATGTTCTCGCCCCGCCCGGCCTGATCGCCAGCGCCCATGGCGGGCGTATGCTGCCGGCGGGAGGGCAGGGCCATGAAGCGATTCCGGAATTTCTCCGAGTTCTATCCGTTCTACCTGAGCGAACACGCCAACCGCACCTCGCGCCGGCTGCATTTCGTCGGCAGCTGCGGGGTGCTGCTGCTGGTGCTGCTCGCCATCGTGCGCGGCCAGCCATGGTGGCTGCTGGCCGCGCTGGCCTGCGGCTACGGCTTCGCCTGGGTGGGGCACTTCTTCTTTGAGAAGAACCGGCCGGCCACGTTCCGGCACCCGTTCTACTCGTTCATGGGCGACTGGACGATGTTCCGCGACATCCTGCTGCGGCGCATCCCGTTCTGACCCCGGGCTTCCGGCATACTGGATCCCGTTCGCGTAACCGAAAAGGAGAAGACGATGTTCTCAAATGGATTCCTGGCGCTGGTGGTGCTGGTCGCCGGCGTGATCGTGCTGTTCAAGACCGTGCGGATGGTGCCCCAGGGCTACGAATGGACGGTGGAGAAGTTCGGGCGCTACACCCACACCATGAGCCCCGGCCTGCACTTCCTGATCCCGATCGTGTACGGCGTCGGGCGCAAGGTGAACATGATGGAGCAGGTGCTGGACGTGCCCAGCCAGGACGTCATTACCAAGGACAACGCGGTGGTGCGCGTGGACGGGGTGGTGTTCTTCCAGGTGCTGGACGCGGCCAAGGCGGCGTACGAAGTGGCCAACCTGGAGGTCGCCACGATCGCGCTGGTGCAGACCAACATCCGCACCGTGATCGGTTCGATGGACCTGGACGAGTCGCTGAGCCAGCGCGAGACCATCAACGCGCAGCTGCTGAGCGTGGTCGACCACGCGACCAACCCGTGGGGGATCAAGGTCACCCGCATCGAGATCCGCGACATCCAGCCGCCGCGCGACCTGGTCGACGCGATGGCGCGGCAGATGAAGGCCGAGCGCGAGAAACGCGCGCAGATCCTCGAGGCGGAGGGATCGCGACAGTCCGAGATCCTGCGCGCCGACGGCGAGAAGCAGGCCGCGGTGCTGGAGGCTGAAGGCCGCAAGGAGGCCGCCTTCCGCGACGCCGAGGCGCGCGAGCGCCTGGCCGAGGCGGAGGCCAAGGCGACCCAGATGGTGTCCGACGCCATCGCCCAGGGCAACGTGCAGGCGATCAACTATTTCGTCGCGCAGAAGTACGTGGAGGCGTTCCGCGAGCTGGCCACCGCGCCCAACCAGAAGTTCGTGCTGATGCCGATGGAGTCCTCCGGCATCATCGGATCCATCGCCGGCATCGCCGACCTGGCCAAGGAAGCGCTGGGCAGGTCGAACGAAGCCGCCTCGCAACGGCCGCCGCAACCGCCTCGTTTCGGGAACTGAGCCATGCGCTGGGACGTGGTGGGATGGGCGGCGGTGGCCTTGCTGCTGTTCGCCGCCGAAGCGATGGCGCCGGGCGCCTTCATGCTGTGGATGGGGCTGGCCGCGGCGGTGGTGTTCGTCGGCGTGCTGCTGGTGCCGGGAACCTCGCTGCTGCTGCAGGTGGTGGCGTTCGTGCTGCTCAGCTTCGTCTCCATCCAGATCTACCGGACCTGGTTCCGCCACCGCGACCGCCCGAGCGATCGGCCCTTGTTGAACCGCCGCGCCGAGCAACTGGTCGGGCGCGTGGTCGTGCTCGACCAGCCGATCCGCGACGGGCAGGGGCGCGCCAAGGTCGACGATGCGTTCTGGGTAGTCGCCGGCCCGGAACTGCCGGCCGGCACTTCGGTCAGGGTCGTCGCCGTGGACGGGATGACGTTGAGGGTGGAGCGGGCCTGAGGCGGGAAGGCCGGGGCCCGGGCATGGGAACTCGGGACTCGGCGAAGCGACAGCCTGCCCCGGATTGAATGCTGTTGCGGGAGGGGCTTCAGTCCCGACGGGCTTTGCCGGCCTACCTGTAGGGACTGGAGTCCCTCCTGCGAAAAGCAAAAAAGCACCGGGTCGCCTGGCGCCGAACCCAGGCAAGGATGCTTGTTCCGAGTCCGAACCCTGGCCTCCCCGGGTCCGACCCCATGGGATAATGCCGGACTTTCCCTTACGGACTCCGGCCATGACCCAGAAGACGGTTCTCAACGACACCCACCGCGCGCTCGGCGCCAAGATGGTCGACTTCGGCGGCTGGGACATGCCCATCCATTACGGGTCGCAGATCGACGAGCACCACCAGGTGCGCCGCGACGCGGGCATGTTCGACGTCAGCCACATGACCGTGGTCGACCTGCATGGCGCGCGCGTGCGCGACTTCCTGTGCCGCCTGCTCGCCAACTCGGTCGACAAGCTCAAGGTGCCGGGCAAGGCGCTCTATAGCTGCATGCTCAATGCGCAGGGCGGGGTGATCGACGACTTGATCGTCTACTACCAGGCCGAGGACTTCTTCCGCCTGGTGGTCAACGCCGCCACCCGCGAGAAGGACCTGGCGTGGATCGGCGAGCAGGCGGCGGCGTTCGGCGTGCAGGTCCAGGAGCGCCCCGACTTCGCCATGATCGCCGTGCAGGGGCCGAACGCGCGCGCCAAGGTGATCGGCCTGCTGGTCGAGGGCGACCGCGCCGCCGCCGAGAAGCTCGGTCGCTTCGCCGCGCTGCAGGCCCGCTCGACCGACGGCGTGCCGCTGTTCGTCGCCCGCACCGGCTACACCGGCGAGGACGGCTTCGAGATCGTCCTGCCGGAAGACAAGGCGGTCGCGTTCTGGAACGCGTTGCTGCAGGCCGGCGTCAAGCCCGCCGGGCTCGGCGCGCGCGACACGCTGCGCCTGGAAGCCGGCATGAATCTCTACGGGCAGGACATGGACGAGCAGGTCTCGCCGTACGAGGCGGCGCTGGCCTGGACGGTCGCGCTGGACGAAGGCCGCGACTTCATCGGCCGCGGCGTGCTGGAGCAGCAGAAGGCCGCCGGCGCTCCGCGCCAGATGGTCGGGCTGGTGATGGACGAGAAGGGCGTGCTGCGCCATGGGCAGAAGGTGCTCACCGCCAACGGCGAGGGCGAGATCCTCTCCGGCACGTTCTCGCCGACCCTGGGCAAGGCGATCGCGTTCGCGCGCATTCCGGCCGGGGAACCGGGCCAGGTGCGGGTCGACATCCGCGGCAAGGAAGTGCCGGTGCGCGTGGTCAAGTTCCCGTTCGTGCGCGATGGCCAGGCGCAGCCCGGCGTGCTCGACTGACGCCGGGCGCACACTTTATTTATATGTGCGCCATCCCCGATGCCGTGGATGCCCGCGCCTGCGCACGGGCGTCCGTCTAAAACGGCATGACACCCTCTAAACTATCTTCCTGTCACGAACCCTGTTTCCCCGGAGCATACCCATGAGCGAGATCCCAGGCGACCTCAAGTTCCTCAAGTCCCACGAGTGGGCACGTGTCGAAGGCAACGGCCGCGTCACCGTCGGCATTTCCGACCATGCGCAGGGCCTGCTGGGCGACCTGGTCTACGTCGAGTTGCCCAACGTCGGCGACACCGTCGAGGCGGGCGCCGGCGCGGCCGTGGTGGAGTCGGTCAAGGCGGCTTCGGACGTCTACAGCCCGGTCAGCGGCACCGTGGTCGAGGTGAACTCGGCGCTCAGCGACAAGCCGGAGACCATCAACGAGGATGCCTACGGCGACGGCTGGATCTTCGTGGTGGAAGTCAGCGACCCGGACCAGCTCAACGAGCTGCTCTCGCCCGACGACTACGCCGAACTGCTCGCGGACGAGGACCACTGAGTCCACCCGCGATCCGACGACGTCGAGGACGGCCGCGCAAGCGGCCGTTTTCGTTTCCGGACGAGGTGCCGGCCGACGTGAGCGCCGCGTGAGTTGGCACGAGGAATGCGAACGGTCGGACATGCCGCGTCGAAGACCGTTTCCTGCTCCGGCAGGCACGAGGGGCGAGTCTTCGGCGCGCCTCGGAGGTGTTCGAAGTTTGCGCATTTCCGCTTGTGCGACGCCGGAACGGCGCCTTCGGCGAAAAAAATTTTCAGGCGGCAGACAGACGCGGTTGCGCTTTCCGCCGAGGCGGGCGCGCAGCGGCGGCGATGCCTGGATGGCGTGCGCCTGCATGCGCGCGATGCGCGCGCGCAGCTGAAAACAAGCTTTTTTTTTCGATGCGTGGCGGCGGCGGTGCGCGCGTGCGGGCAAGGCCGGTGGCACTTCTTTCGCCACCGCCTGGCGCCGTGCCCGGCAGCGTCCGGGCGGGCCGGAAAAAAAGTTGCGCGCGAGTGTTGACAGTAAAAAAAACCGTGATTAGGTTTCGCCCCAGCAGACGATGCTGCCGAAGAGAGTGAGCCGAATCGACATTCTGGCGACAAGCACAACCCACGCGTCCACCGGCAAACCTACGAGGGTGGAGTTGGGCCAGCTTCCCTCCAAGAAAAGCAGCATCGTCCCCGAGCAAGCACCCGCGTCGGCGCCTGATGCGGGTGTTTCTGTATCCGCCGAGCCACGCTTCGCGTGTTGGCGGTTCCCGCAGGCAGTCCATCGCCGCGGATTTGGTTCAACTGGGCGTTTTAACTTCATACTTCACTGACGAGGAGCCATCCCATGGCCACGAAGAAAGCTGCGAAGAAGAAACCTGCCGCCAAGAAGGCGGTGAAGAAGGTCGCTAAGAAGGCCACCGCCAAGAAGGCGGTGAAGAAGGTCGCCAAGAAGGCCACCAAGAAGACCGCCAAGAAGGCGGTGAAGAAGGTCGCCAAGAAGGCCACCGCCAAGAAGACGGCGAAGAAGGCCACCAAGAAGACCGCCAAGAAGGCGGTGAAGAAGGTCGCCAAGAAGGCCACCGCCAAGAAGGCGGCGAAGAAGGCCACCAAGAAGACTGCGAAGAAGGCTGCCAAGAAGCCGGCGAAGAAGGCTGCTGCCAAGAAGAAGCCTGCTGCCCGCAAGAAGAAGGCTGCTCCGGTTGCGCTGCCGGCGACCCCGGCTCCGCTGATCTGATCGATCCCGGTCGCACCCCATAAACTCTCTCCCCGGTGCCCAGCGGGGAGGGAGTTTTTTTATGTCCGGGCCAGGCGCGCGACGGGCCCAGCCGCGCAGGCACGAAAAAGGCGGCCGGAGCCGCCTTCCACAGTGGGAACGCAGGTGGCGCTCAGCGCGGCGAGGCCACCGACCTGCTGGACGAAGCTCCCTTCTTCTTCGGGTCGGGCTTGTCGGCCAGGATGTTGTCGCTGCCGAAGTCGCTGTCCACGTCGATGTCCAGCCAACGCTGCGCCGGCAGGCCGAGCGCGCGGTCGAGGATGGTCGGCATCAGCCCCGAGGGCAGGCTGCTCTCGCCGTTCCACATGATGGCGATACCCAGGTCGCGCTCGGGCAGCAATGCGACCAGGCCGCGATACCCCTGCACCGCGCCGGCATGGAAGACCACCTGGTGCCCGGCATAGTCGAACACGCGCCAGCCGAGCGCATAACCGGCCGAGTTGATGCGCTGGTGGCGCCAGCCGGAGCGCATCTCGCCCGGCGTGGAAATCAGCGAGGCGTGCAGCGTGGCCAGCAGCGGGGCCGGGAGCACGTCGGGGCGATGCCCGGTATGCGCCAGCAGCCACTGCGCCATGTCGCTGGCGCTGGCGTTGACGCCGGCGGCGGGAGCCAGACGGTAGTAGGTGGGCTTGGGCATCAGCGACACCCAGCCGTTGCGGCTGCGCACGTGCGGGCGCGCCCAGCGCGGACTGGCCTGGATGCCCGCCAGGCCGAGGCTGGCGTCGTTCATGCCGAGCGGCTTGAAGATCCTGCGCTCCACCGACTGCTCGTAGAAGCTGCCCGAGGCGGCGAACACCACGTCGCCGACCAGGCTGAAGGCGACGTTCTGGTAGGCGTAGCACTCGCCCGGCGCGCAGCGCAGCGGCGCCGAGGCGAGGCGATGGGTCAGGGTGTAGTAGTCGGCGTTGGATTCGATGTCGCGGTCGTAGGCGTTGCGGGTCAGGCCGACGCGATGGCTGAGCAGGTCGGCCACCGTGAGCTGGCGGGTCGCCTGGGGATCGCTGAGCTGGAAGCCCGGGACGTAGTCGGTGACCTTGCTGTCCCAGCGCAGGACGCCATCGTTGACCAGCAGGCCGGCCATCGTGCCGGCGAAGGCCTTGGACAGCGAGGCGAGCCGGAACACGGTATGCGCATCGACCGGTTCGGGGTTGTTGACGTTGGTGACGCCGTAGCCCTTGGCGCTGAGCACGCGGCCGCCCTGCACGATGGCCATGGCCATGCCGGGCACGCGCTGGCCGTAGGTGAGCTGCTCGGCCATCGCCTCGAAGTCGGCGACGTTGAAGCCGGCGGCAGGCGGCTGCACGTCGGCGGTGCCCAGCGTGGTGCGATAGGGAGCGGGTTGGGTCAGGGCGGCGCCGGCGACGGGCTGCAGGGACTGCGCGACCGGGGCAGGCGTCTGGGCGGTGGAAGACAATGCGAACGGGACCAGGATCCCGAGCAACCCCGATGCGACCGGCCGCATGCGCCGGTGCCTGCTCTTCTCTTTCATACGTCTGTCCGCCGAAGGCCTTACCTTCCCGGGATTCTAGCGCCGCATTTCTGAATTGCACAAACAAGGCAAGGATGAATGGGCATCGCATTGAAAACCCACGATTTGCGGCATCAAAACGGTGTGAAGCGTGCCGCATGCGGCGGGGGGGGGGGCGGGTGCAGGCGATGCTATCCGCCTGCCGGCTGCGATCGCTGGCACGTTTCTCTTGGTCCATCGCTCGCTAGCCCGCATCGCCGACGACGCAGCCGTGCCTGTCGCCGGCTCCATGGGGCGAGCGGTCCTTGTTGCACCGCATCGTATACTGCCCGCCTCGTCGGGCGGGGCAAAGCGGATGCAGGTCGAACAGGCATCGGGGCGGGTTTCCACGGGAAGGGTCAAACAGGGGGAGTGGCGTGCCGTCGCCATTTCTTTCGTTTGTTTTTTCTGCGTGCTGGCTGCCTACTACGTAATCCGCCCGGTGCGCGAGCAATTGTCGGCCGCGGTCGGCTCGACCCAGCTGCCTTGGTTCTACGCGGCCACCTTCATCGCCACGCTGGTGCTGACCCCGGTGTTCGCCGCGTTCGCCTCGCGCTGGCCAAGGCGCAAGCTGGTGCCTCTGGTGTACTTGTTCTTCATCGCGTGCCAGCTGGCTTTCATTCCTGCTTTCACCCATCTGGGGCTGCTCAGTCCGCGCATGCTGGGAATCGTGTTCTTCGTCTGGGTCAGCGTGTTCAATCTGTTCGTGGTGTCGGTGTTCTGGATATTCATGTCCGACATCTGGAGCCTGGAACAGTCCAAGCGTCTCTTCCCGATCATTGCCGTTGCCGGCACGCTCGGTGCGTTGATGGGGCCAGCGCTGACCCGTTCGTTGGTCGAAGTGATCGACGTGGCGCCCTTGTTGGCGGTCTCCGCCACATTGCTGGGGATCGCCACGGTCTGCGTGGTGCTGCTGGGCCATTGGGCGAGCGCGCATGGCGCGCGCCGGCACGAGGCCGGCCACGAGGACGCGATCGGCGGCAGCATGTGGGACGGGTTGAAGCAGATCTTCACCGATCCGTTCATGCGCGGCATGGCGATCCTGCTGCTGCTGGCCGATGGGATCGGCACGGTCAACTACGCGCTGATGGTCGATTACTCGGGGGCGACTTTCGCCGACGCGGTGTCGCGCACCCGCTTCCATGCCGACGTCGACCTTGCCGGCAATCTGCTGACGGTGATCGTCCAGCTCGGCGTGACCCGCTGGTTGCTGCCATGGAAGGGGCCCGGTGCATTGATCATGCTGTGGGCGTCGATCAGCATCGCCGTATTGCTGCTGGTGGTGTTCTCGCATGATCCCCACGCGCCCTTGTTCTCCTTGCCGATCCTGATCGGTCCGATAGCACCTACCGTGTTGGCCCTGGTGGTCAGCCGCGGCTTGGCCTACGGCATGGCCGAGCCGGCACGCCATAGCCTGTACACGCGGGTGCCACGCAGCGTGCGCTACAAGGGCCAGAATGCGGTCGACACCGCGGTATGGCGCTTCGGCGACGTGGCAATCGCCACCGGCATGAACGGGCTGAAGTCGCTCGGCATGGCGATCGGCGGATTCGCCGCCATCAGCGCCACGGCGGCCCTCCTGGCTGCCGGTATCGGCTGGCGGCTCTGGAAGCGGATCGAGTACGTGGGCGCTGCCGTATCATCGGCGGACCAGCGATGACGAGTGGACAGAGGTAGCGATGCCGCCGATTGCGACGATCCTCACCGGCCTGGTAGCCGCGCTGCACCTGTACATCCTGGTACTGGAGATGTTCCTGTGGACGCGCCCGCCGGGCCTGAAGGCGTTCCGAAACACGCCCGAGAAGGCGCAGGCCACGCGCGTGCTGGCGGCCAACCAGGGGCTCTACAACGGCTTCCTGGCAGCGGGGCTGGCCTGGGGCGCGATCGCCGGCCGCACCGACGTGGCCGCGTTCTTCCTCGGCTGCGTGGCCGTGGCCGGGCTTTACGGCGCTTGGAGCGTCAGCCGGCGCATCCTGTTCGTGCAGGCGGTCCCCGCCGCACTGGGGTTGCTGTTGCTGTGGCTGGGGATCTGACCGGTCCGGCTTACCCGCCCGCGCGCTGGCGCGGCGATACCCACATCATGATCCGTGCCTGGAACACGGCCTCGCCGGCCGTGTTGCGCACCGCGACCTCCACCGGCAGGTCGTAGCCCTCGGCCGATTCGCGCAGCGCCACCGCCGGCGTGGCGTTGGCGTGCATCGTGCCGGTGGCCCTCTTCAGATAGTCCACCTGCATGCCCTTCGGGATCCAGCGCATCGACGGCGGCAGGCTGGCGTCGACCATCACCCCGGCGACCAGCTCCGCGAGATTGCACAGCGCGATCGCGTGCACCGTGCCGATATGGTTCTGCACGCGGCGGCGATGCGCGATGCGGGCTTCGCAGCGCCCGGGTTCGAGCAGGGTGATGCGCGGGGCGATCGTGGCGAAGTAGGGCGCCTTGAGGCAGATCGCGCGCGAGAACAGCCAATGGCCGGCGGGCCAGCGGGCGAAGCGCCGATACAGCGAAAGCAGGTTCGTCATTTCGGGGGACCGGATGCGAGGACGGCGGACCTGAGTCCGCCGTCCTGGTGTCGATGGGATTGGATCAGGCCGCTTCGCGCGACGGCTTCGGCTGGTGCCGGTCGTAGTAGCTGGCCGCGCGCAGCTCATGCGGATCGAAATCGTCGACGGTGATGGTGTCCATCGTGAGTTCGCGCAGCTCCTCCAGCAGCTTGCGCTCCTCGCCGGTGATCACGCCCTCGGCCACGGCCTCGTCCAGCTGCGCCGGGAACTCCAGCGCCTCGATGCCCTTGGACTTAAGCGCCTTCAGGAACTTGCGCTCCACCGGCTCGGCCGCGACCGCCTTGGCCAGATAGCTGGCGATGCGCCCGCCCGGATTGTTCTCGCACGGGGTCAGGAACACGCCGCGGGCGAGGCTGTCGCGCGCCTCGTTCGGCGCCATCAGCAGCGCGGCGACGCGGCGCGACAGGCGGTCGCCGGGGGCTTCCGCGCGGCGGCCGAGCGGGAAGATCAACGCCCACATCAACCAGCCGACCGGGCGGATCGGGAAGTTGCGCAGCGCGGCCGACAGCGCCTCCTCGATCTTGTGCACGCTGTCGTGGAACGCCCAGGCCAGCAGCGGGCGCTCGGCCTGCGGCGCGCCTTCGTCGTGGTAGCGCTTGAGCATGGCGCTGGTCATGTAGATGTGGCTCAGGACGTCGCCGAGCCGGCCGGACAGCGATTCCTTGAACTTCAGCTTGCCGCCCAACATCATCATCGACACGTCCGCCATCAGCGCCAGGTTGGCCGAATAGCGGTCGAGCTTGCGGAAGTAGCGGCGGGTGTAGTCGTCGCCCGGCGCCGAACCGAACTTCGCCCCGGTCAGGCCGAACCAGAACGAGCGCACCGCATTGGAGATGCCGAAGCGGATGTGGCCGAACAGGCTCTGGTCGAATTCCTCCAGGCCGCGCGCGCTGTCGCTGTCCTGCGCCGCCTTCATCTCCTTCATCACCCACGGATGGCACAGGATCGCGCCCTGGCCGAAGATCAGCAGGCTGCGGGTCATGATGTTGGCGCCCTCGACGGTGATGCCGATCGGCGAGGCCTGCCAGGCGCGGCCGGCGAAGTTGCGCGGGCCGAGGATGATGCCCTTGCCGCCGATCACGTCCATCACGTCGCTGACGATCTCGCGCGCCATCGTGGTGCAGTGGTACTTGGCGATCGCCGACGGCACCGACGGCACGTCGCCGCGGTCCACCGCCGCGGCGGTGGCCTGCGACAGCGCGCTGCACACGTAGGCCTTGCCGCCGATGCGGGCCAGGGCCTCTTCCACGCCCTCGAAGCGGCCGACGGACAGGCCGAACTGCTTGCGGATGCGCGCGTAGGAACCGGTCACCACCGCGCCGAACTTGGCGCCGCCGCTGGAGGTGGAGGGCAGGGTGATCGAGCGCCCCACGGCCAGGCATTCGTTGAGCATGTTCCAGCCCTTGCCGACCATGTCCACGCCGCCGATCAGCTGGCTCAGCGGGATGAACACCTCGCGGCCGTGGATCGGGCCGTTCTGGAACGGCGAGTTAAGCGGGAAGTGGCGGCGGCCGATCTCCACCCCGGGGGTCTCGCGCGGCAGCAGCGCCAGCGTGATGCCGATGTCCCGGGTGTCGCCGATCAGGCCGTCCGGGTCGTACATGCGGAACGCCAGGCCGATGATCGTGGCCACCGGCGCCAGCGTGATGTAGCGCTTGTCGAAGGTGAGCTTGACGCCGAGCACGTTGGCGCCGTTCCACTCGCCCTTGCAGACGATGCCGTAGTCCGGGATCGACGTGGCGTCGGAGCCGGCGAACGGACCGGTCAGGCCGAAGCACGGGACCTCGATGCCCTGCGCCAGGCGCGGCAGGTAATGCTCCTTCTGCTCCTGGGTGCCGTAGTGCACCAGCAACTCGCCGGGGCCCAGCGAGTTCGGCACGCCGACGGTGGAGCTGACCACGCTGCTGACCGAGGCCAGCTTCTGGATCACCTTGTGGTGCGCCAGCGCGGAGAAGCCCAGGCCGCCGTACTCCTTCGGGATGATCATGCCGAAGAACTTGTTCTTCTTGATGAAGTCCCACAGCTCCGGCGGCAGGTCGGCGTGGACGTGGTTGATCTCCCACTCGTTGACCATCTTGCACAGTTCTTCGACCGGGCCGTCCAGGAAGGCCTGCTCCTCGGCGGTCAACTGCGGCTTGGGATAGTTCAGCAGCTTCTGCCAGTCCGGGTCGCCGGTGAACAGTTCGCCCTCGAAGCCGACCGAACCGGTCTCCAGCGCGATGCGCTCGGTCTGCGACAGCGGCGGCAACACCTTGCGGAACACCTTGAGCAGCGGCGCGGTGATCAGCGGCTTGCGCAGGAACGGCAGCAGCACCGGCACCGACACCAGCAGCATGAGCACGGCGGCGACGGCCGTGGCGGTGGGATTGGCGCCCAGCAGCCAGCCCGCGACCAGCAGGGTCGCCGCGATGGCGACCCAGGCGGCCAGGCGCATGCGGTGGTAGGCGGCGAAACCGGCCGCTACCAGTACGAGGAGGAACGGCACAACGATGCTCATGATCTTGCTCCAGTGACGTGCTCGATGAGGTTGGACGTCGCGACGTTTGCCGGGGGCAGCGAGTCCAGATAATGCAGCACAGCCGCGGTAAACGCGGTGTTGTCGTCGCCGGCCACCATGTGGGTGGCATCCGGGAGCTGCACATGCTGCGCGTGCGGCACCAGCGACATGAATTCGGAAATCGTCTGCGGCGTGACCAGGTCGCTGCGCCCGCCGCTGACCAGCAGCACCGGGCAACGCACCTGCCTAGCCGCCTCGACCATCACCGCCTGCTGTTGCGCGGCATCGCCGCCGGCCAGCTCGGCGATCAGGCGCGGATCCCAGTGCCAATGCCAGCGGCCATGGGCATCGGGATGCAGCAGGCGACGCAACCCGTCCTCGGACTTGCGGGGACGATGCGGCAGGTAGGCGGAAATCGCGTCCGCCGCGGCCTGCAGCGAATCGAAGCCGTCCGGATGCGCCGTCATGAACGCCAGGATGCGCTCGACGCCGCGGGTATCCCAGCGCGGCGTGATGTCGACCAGCACCATCGCCCGGAACAACCCCGGCCAGCGCGCCTCCGCCAGCAGTCCGAACAGCCCGCCCATGGACGCCGCGACCAGCACCGGCGGCTCGCTCATCTCGCCGGCGATGACGATCAGGTCGTCGGTGAACTGCTCGCCGCTGTAGGGCGTGTCCTTGGCGTTCCAGTCCGATTCGCCATGTCCGCGCGCGTCGTAGGCGATCGCGCGGAAGCCTGCATCGGCCAATGCCTTCGCGGTGGATTCCCACGCACTGCGCGTCTGCCCGAAGCCATGGGCGAGCAGCACGGGCACGCCGTCGTCGGGACCATGGAAGCTCGCCTGCAGGCGCATCGCATCGGCCCCGACAAGCGGCCGCGCAGGAGGCATTGCAGGAAGGGAGGATGTCGTAACCATACCTAATGGTATGGATGGCTCTCCGTGAGTGTCAATACTGGGGGGTATGGCGATATAAGTGCCTGAACCGGGAGGATTCGAGGTGGGGATCGCGGTCCACATACTGCAACCGACTCCGGCGTATGGTTAAATCGGCCGATGAGCAATGACACCGATTCCAGTCCTGCCCAGGAACGCCCCGGCAACGGACGCAACTCCCGCCTCAGCGCGGAAGACTGGGCGCAGGCCGCTCTCGATCTGATCGCCGAACAAGGCGTCGGGGCCGTCGCCGTCGAGCCCCTGGCCCGGCGCCTGGGCGTGACCAAGGGCAGCTTCTATTGGCATTTCCCCTCCCGGGACGCCTTGCTGCAAGCGGCGCTGGAGCGCTGGGAACAGGTCGAGCAGGAACAGGTGTTCGGCAGCCTGGAGGAAGTGGCCGACCCGCGCGTGCGCCTGCGCGCGCTGTTCCAACTGGTCGCGCACGAGGTCAGGCCGCACGTCATCTACAGCGAACTGCTCAAGGCCCTGGACCACCCCGCGGTACGCCCCGTCATCGACCGGGTATCGCAAAGCCGCATGGACTACCTGGTCGCCTCGTTCCGCCAGGCCGGCCTGAGCTCAACCGACGCCCGCCATCGCGCCCGCCTGGCCTACGCCGCCTACGTCGGCTTCCTGCAACTCTCGCTGCAACTGCAGCAACCCAAGCAGGCGCGCGAGGATTTCGAGGCGTACGTGGAGCACGTGATCCATACTTTGATCCCAGGCGATGGTTGAGCGTTCTGATTTTGGTTGAATAAAAAAATCGCGGCTCCCTAAGGAGCCGCGAAATTCATAGTTGCGCAATAAGATCAGAATCTTTGTGTGTAGCGCATGTAATAGAAGCGTCCCGGAATTTCGTACTGGGGATCAAAACTATTGGCGAAAGTAGTGGCCGAACGCGGAGGGTCGCGATCGAACGCATTATTGATGCCAATAGTGACTCGTGCGTTCCAGGGGGCCTTCCAGTAAGCGCTCAGGTCCGTGTATGTGACACTAGGAATGTGGTTGCGCGGTGCGGCGCCCGCACTGGTGCGACGATCAGGATCTGAGCACAGCAGCGGAATGTTCCTCGGATCGGAAAGATTTGATCCCGTGCAGTTTTCGACCTGAGAACTGTAGTAGCGCATGGCGACCGAACTGCCGAAGTCACCCAGTTCCCAATTTGCGATCAGGTTCGAACGCAGACGCCAGTTGTTGTCGCGGGCGCTGCCGCCGCGATATAGGCCAACTCGCTCTTCTGGTTCCTGGAGCGGCTTTTCGACAATGTACTTCGTCATGTAGGTGGAATCCCAGACGAAGTTGAAGGAGCCCCAGGCAGTGTCGGGTAGGCGATAGCCGACCGTAAAGTCGAAGCCTTCTGCTTCAATGCGACCAATATTATTGGGGACGGCCAGCATGTTGGAGATCTCGCCGGTCTGCTCACGCGTAATCAAGGAGCAGACCGAGGAAATTCCCGCAACGTAGCAACTATCCAGCATTTCCTGAGCGGTTTGAGTGTCGATAGCATTCTTGATCTCGATGTTCCACCAATCAACCGAGATGTCCAGGCCACTCACCCAGCTGGGGCTGTAAACAAAACCCAGGGTCTTGGAGGTGGATGTTTCTGGGCCGAGATCCGGATTGCCGCCTACAGTGGTGCGGATTTGTGAATTGGCTTGGGCGTAGGGAGCAACACCAGCGCACGAGGCAGGTATCGAGGTGTTCGGGCTGCCACCGCTGTAAGAGCCAGCGCAAGGGTCACGGACATCTTCGAAAGTGTCACTTACACCGGAGTAGAGCTCGCTGATGGAAGGAGCGCGGAAGCCCTCGGACCAGTTGCCGCGTATCATTAAATCGGTGATCGGTTTCCAGCGGAATCCAAACTTGCTATTTGTCGTATTGCCGAAGTTGCTGTACTTCGAATAGCGAGTAGCTACGCTGAAGTCCAGGAGCTGGGCTCCGGGTAGATCGGACAGCAGCGGAATGGCAAGTTCCAGATAAGCCTCGTCCAAGTCGTAACCACCGCTCGTCGCGGTCCGCGCATTACCTGTAGTGTCGCCTGAATTGATCAGGGCGTCGGGATCATCGAAGCCTGATTCCTCGCGATGCTCCACGCCCAGTGAGAATGCAAGCGGTCCTCCCGGCAGATTGAATAGCTCGCCGCCGATGCTTCCATAATACGTCTTCTGCTCGTAGCCATAGACATCGTGCGCAGTAAAGCCTGCGTAGTTGATCATTTCGGGGGTCAATGAACCAGCGCCACCGAGCATATTCATCGGCACGCAACCATCGATCACTGCACCTGCAGTGCCGCAACGAGCGACACCGGTAGCATCTATGAAGGATGGACCTAAAGCGTTACGCAGCGCGGAAATGTTGAAGAAACCATTGGTGATATCGGTTTGATCATTCTTTCCGTAAAACATGCCGGCTTCCCAGTTAAAGAAGCGGTTGCCAACTTCAAAATCTCCTTCAAATGCTCCATTGAAGGCATAGGTTTTAACGTTCTGCCGATAGATGCGACCGCCAGTTTCGCTTGCTCGATACTGGATATAGTTTATGTCGCGCCCAGTATTGTTATAGATGTTGTCGGCGTCAATGACGATATTGGCGCCATTTGTGCCTGGCGCAGCGCGGCCGAGGGTGATCGGCATCGCTGCCAGGATCTGTTCTGACTTGCGTTCGTTGTAAGTCACGGTTGACTTGAATCGCACATTGTCGGTCAGGCTAAAACCGGCATCGGCGAAGACTGAAGTGCGCTCCTGCGGCGTAACTAGATAGTTGGACGGAGCATGGTTATAGCTGTCGGCCGAAGTGTAGTTGCGATACGTGCTGCCGCCATCATCGGTAATGAAATAGCCTTCCGACCCATTTGGACGGAGCGCTCCAAACACTGGCCTGCCACTCGAGTCAACACGGCCGGTATTGCCGTAATAAGCAAAACGGCCTTCTGGCGTGGTGGAGCTGTTGCCAGTGCCGGGTATCGCTCCATAGACGGGAACGGCAGAGATCTTGCGATTACCAGCCCATACCGGTTCTTCTTTCACATAACCGACGCCAAGGGTGGCATGGAAACGCTCGCCGGTGGATCCAATGGTAAAATCGTAAGCTTCGCGGCTGCCGTCGCCTTTGTCATACTGTCCAAAGTACGCGTTGGCTTCAGCACCATCAAAATTTTGCCTCAGAATGATATTGACCACGCCGGCGATCGCGTCGGAGCCGTAAATGGTCGAGGCTCCATCCTTTAGAACTTCGATGCGCTCAACCGCAGCTGTTGGGATGGTGTTGAGGTCAACCGCGCCACCCAGTCCGGTGCCGCCAACCCAGCGGCGCCCGTTGACTAGAACAAGCGTGCGATTGGAGCCGAGATTGCGCAAGTTGACACGGGTTTCTCCGTTGCCACCATTGTTGTAGGTGCTATTAAGTGAAGAGCCGTTGGTGCTGATATTCTGGATGATATCGCCGATTGAGGTTAGGCCTTGTGACTCGATTTGCTGGCGAGTCATGGAGAACACCGGTTGGGAGGTCTCGACGTCAGCGCGCTTGATGCGTGAACCTGTGACTTCAATCTTGTCCAGATTGGTGGTGCCGGCGTTTTCCTGGGCGAACGCGGTGCCAGTCGCGCCCACGGCGAGCGCGAGCACAACTGCATCGCGCAGTGTGTTGGTCTTGCAATTCATTAGCTCTCTCTCCAAGTGAGATCTTGGGTACTGCCAAGGGTTTGCCCGCCGGTGGCTTCGAAAGAGCGAAGCCAAAACCGCCGGGGTGAACCGATGGTATCTGCGTTCTGGAGAGAATTAAAGTCCCGTTAACGATGGGTCACGGACGGGTGAGGAGCAGGGGCGCGGTACTAGCCGAGCCATGCATGTGAGAGGTTCGCTGCTGTGCGGGCCGCGTGTGGTGTACCGTGACGGGCGGAACTCAGCTCAGAGATCCTGCTCGTACCGAACGTACGGTACCGTGCTGTCGCTGTTGCTTTCGTTGTTGGGCGCGAACGGGTTCTTGCCGCGGGTGACGATGTTCTCGGCGCCTACGGTGAGCTGGCCGCTCCAGGGCGTGCGCCAGGTCAGGCCCAGGCCGAGGCCCTGCCACTTCTCGGGTTGGCCGGGGACGTCGACGACGCGGCCGATGATGTTGGCGCTGAAGGAGCCGTAGCCGCCGCCGACGCTGAGGGTCTTGCTGTCCCATTGGTCGACCAGGCCCGGCGCGGCTTCGGCCAGCGGGACCAGGCGCGCGCGCGCGAAGGTGCCGCCGATCGAGACGAAGCCTTCCTTGCCGATGTTCTTCTGTCCGAACACCGTCAGGTCGTTCTGCTCGACGCGGGCCGGCGGGGTCTTGGTGCCGGCGGTCAACCAGCCGGGAAGGGTGTCGCGGCCGTTGCCCAGGCTCACGCCGACGCGGGTGCCGCCCCGGTTGAAGCCCAGGGTCGCCGATGCGTGCTTGCCGGTGACGTCGTCATCGTCGCCGAGGCTGGCGAGCAGGCAATGGCTCGCCAGGCCGCTGATGCTGGTGCCGCGGTTGCTGTTGCACAGCAGGCCGAGCGAATCGCCCGAGGACAGGCCGAAGGCGGCGTCCAGCGAGTTGCGGCCGAAGTGCCAGCGTGCGCCTGCCTTCTGCTCGCCGGTCGGTTCGAGGTAGAGCAAGGCCTCGACCTTGCCGCTGCCCTGGTTCCAGACCGGCAGGACCGTGCTGGAGGCCGCGTTCTGCGCGTGCACGCCCGTCGCCGCGGCAAGCGCGGTGGACAGGGCAAGCGACAGTCGCAGGAGGGCTCTCATGACGAACGATCAGACCGAGGGGCAGCCGTTAAGTTCCCGGGAAGGCAGGGTGAAAATGTTAGGAGGATTATGATTTCTTAACAAGTCTCAGTTCTCCCCAGAACTCAAACCTGGTGCATTCCCGACACGACGCCCGGTCCCGCGCCTCGAACCGCGCCGGCATCCGGGTCATTGAAGCCTTTCCGAAGCGGGGGCCTCGGCCGGCCGCTCGGCGAACAATATAGGCAATTCGGTCAACGGGAAGTGATACTCCCGCCCACAGAATTCGCATCTTACCTCGATCGCGCCGGTCGGTTCGGCCGCGGCGCGGGCTTCTTCCTCGCCCAGCGACTGCAGCATGGCCTCGACCCGTTCCCGCGAACATGAACAGGCGAAACCCAGGGGTTTTTCGCCCAGCAGCTCGGGGTTCTCCTCGTGGAACAGGCGGTGCAGGAGCTCGCGCCCGGGGGTCGCCAGCAGCTCGGGGGCGGCCAGGGTGTCGAACAGGGCGCCGCTGCGGGTCCAGCCGTCGTCGTCGCCCTGGTCGCCCGGCAGCTTCTGCAGCAGGAGGCCGGCCACGTGGTCCTGGCCGGCCGCGAGCAGCAGGCGGGTCGGCAATTGCTCCGATTGGCGGAAATAGCCTTCGAAGGCCTCGTCCAGGAACGGCACGTCGAGCGACACCAGGCTCTGGTAGCGCTGCGGTTCGCGCGGGTCCAGGCCCGGATTCTCGATGGTGATGGCCAGGACCGACTGCCCGCCCAGCCGGGTCAGGTCGTCGGGAGCGTCCTGGCCGTCTTCGAGGCGGACGATGCCGCGCAGGGTGCCGGCGGCGGTGCATTCGGCGAACAGGGTGCGCAGGCCGTGCTCGCCGCGCAGCTGGATCGAGAGCCGGCCATCGACCTTGGTGTGGCCGGTGAACAGCGCGGCGGCGGCGCAGGCCTGGCCGAGCAGCGCCTTGGCCCGCGGCGGGTAGTCCGAGTGGCCGGTAATGTCGTGCCATGCCTGGTCCAGGCGCACGTGGACGCCGCGCACGCCGGCGGCGGGCAGCAGGAAGCGGATCAGTTTGTCGTCTTGGACTTCGATGGAAGGCATGCGAGGTTCCTGTTGCCGGATAATGCGGCCAGGTAAATTGAAAAGGACACCGGCACAGGGATGTGCCGCGCTTTTGTGAGGGATTCACACCCAAGACACCGGCACGCGGGTGTGCCGTGCTCTTGCGAGGGACTCATAACAGACAAAGGGGATAGCGCAACGATGGGGGCGGAGCCGCAGGAGTACAAGACGGGGCATCGCCGTCGTCGCTGGGGGCGCTGGCTGTTGGCCTTGCCGCTGTTGTTCGCCGCGGCCAGCTTCCTGCAAGTGGCGGTGCTGCGTTTCGTCGATCCGCCGGCGAGCGCGGTGATGGTATGGCGCTGCGTCGAGGCCTGGGGCAGCGGCGACTGGGAGTTCCGGCTGCGCCATGAATGGCGCGACCTGGACCGGATGTCGCGGAGCCTGCCGATCTCGCTGGTGGCGGCCGAGGACCAGCGCTTTCCGCTGCACGATGGATTCGACCTGCAGGCGATCGAGAAGGCGCGCGACCACAATGCGCGCGGCGGCCGCCTGCGCGGCGCCAGTACGATCAGCCAGCAGGTGTCGAAGAACCTGTTCCTGTGGCAGGGCCGGAGCTGGGTGCGGAAGGGATTGGAGGCCTGGTATACGGTGCTGATCGAGCTGCTGTGGCCCAAGCGGCGCATCATCGAGATGTACGCGAACTTCGCCGAGTTCGGCGACGGCATCTACGGGGCGCAGGCGGCCGCGAAGACGTTCTGGGGCACGGATGCCGATCGGTTGACGCCGGCGCAATCGGCGCGGCTGGCCGCGGTGCTGCCGGCGCCGCGCCGCTACGACGCGCGCAATCCAGGTCCCTACGTGTCGCGCCGCGCCGCCTGGATCCAGCGCCAGGCGGCGCAGCTGGGCGGGCCTGCCTACCTGGAGGCGAGATGAGCCCCGCGCCGGCAACACGCCTGACGGTGGTGATCGCCGCCTACAACGAAGCGGCTTCGCTCCCGCTGTTGCATCCCCGGCTGCGCAAGGTGCTCGACGCGATGCCGGAGCTGCGGCCCCGGGTGCTGTACGTCGACGACGGCAGCACGGACCGGACCTGGGACGTGCTGGAAGAACTGGTCCGGACCGATCCCGGCGTCGGTGCGATCCGCCTGTCGCGCAACTTCGGCAAGGAGGCGGCGATCACGGCCGGCCTCGACCACGTCGAGGACGGGGCCGTGGTCCTGCTGGACGCGGACGGGCAGGACCCGCCGGAGCTGATCCCCCAGTTCGTCGAGCATTGGCGCGCCGGCTACGACAACGTGTTCGGCACGCGCGTCTATCGCGACGGCGAGGGCTGGCCGAGGCGGATCGCCGCGGCGGCGTTCTATCGCGTGATCGGCCGGCTGTCGCATACGCCGATTCCGGCGGATACGGGCGATTTCCGCTTGCTTTCGCCGCGGGCCTTGGCCGCACTGCGGCAGTTGCGCGAGCACAACCGGTTCATGAAGGGATTGTTCGGCTGGGTGGGGTTCCGGCAGGTGTCGGTGCCCTACCGGCGCGAGCCGAGGCTGTCGGGGCGCAGCAAGTTCACGTTGTGGAAGCTGTGGAACTTCGCGCTCGAGGGCATCACCAGCTTCTCCACGGCGCCGCTGCGCGCCGCGACCTACCTGGGGTTGCTGACGGCCGCGTTCGCGCTGGCGTTCGCCGTCTGGGTGGTGGCGAAGGCGGCGCTGTTCGGCGATCCGGTCGCGGGCTGGCCGACGATGATGGCGGTGATCCTGTTCCTGGGCGGCGTGCAACTGGTGGCCCTGGGCATGATCGGCGAATACCTGGGGCGGCTCTACGACGAGGCCAAGCACCGGCCGTTGTACTTCGTCGACATCCGGGCCGGGGCGGCGGAGGTATCCTCCGGGCACCAGTCCAGCGATGGAGCAGGCCATGCAAACCGTTCGGCAATTGTTGAAGGCGAAGAAGACGCCTGAGGTCTTTGCGGTAGGGAGCGATGCCGCGGTCATCGACGCGATCCGCCTGATGGCGGAGAAGAGCATCGGGGCGGTGCTGGTGATGCAGGGCGAGCGATTGGTCGGGATCCTGTCCGAGCGCGACTACGCCCGCAAGGTGGTGCTGCGCGACCGCTCCTCGGCCACGACGCAGGTCGGCGAGATCATGACCGCACAGGTGGTGACGGTGGCGCCGGCGGAAAGCGTCGAGCGCTGCATGCAGATCATGACCGAGCGCCGCATCCGCCACCTGCCGGTGACGGAGGACGGGCGCGTGGTCGGCGTGGTGTCGATCGGCGACCTGGTCAAGGCCGTGATCGAGGAGCAGCGGCGCGACATCGACCAACTGCAGCGCTATATCGCCGGTTGACCCGGCTCATCGGGCGTAGCGGCCGCCGCAGTCGCTGTCCTTGCCCGGGCCGGCCTCGATCGTGGCCAGCAGCGCCGCCGGCGGGGCGATGCTGCCCAAGGTGAGCGCGATCACGCCGCGTGCGCCGAGCGCCTTGGCGTCGGGCCGGAACGAGGGATCCTTGAACGTGCCGCCGATGCGCAGCGGCGAGCGGAAGGCGAGGATGCTGCGGTCCTTGGGGCGCGGCCGCAGCAGTAGGTCGAGGGATTCGTCCTTCAGGTCGACGGTGCCTTCGCCGAGGATGATCGTGTCGGTGGTGTCGAAGGCGAACGCGCGTGATCGCATCCGCCCGTCGCGCACGCCGAAGTCGGCGAAGGCGCAGCGCAGCGGGATGCTGCGGTCCTTGCCGAGCAGGTACTTGAGGGTTTCGGCGACGTCCAGGCCCGCCAGTTCCATGACCAGGTTGCTGACGCGGCCGCGCCCCATCCCGATGGCGACGTTGCCGTCGGACGAGCCGAGCATCGCCGCGATCGAGTTGCCGTCGCCGGTGAGGTCGATTTCGCCGCCGATGGCCCCGGAAGCTTCCCGGGCCAGTTTCGCGTCCGGGAAGAGCCGGCCGAACTGCAGCTTGCGCAGGCTGGCCCGCAGCTGGGTGGTGATGGCCGCGCGCCGCGCATCCATGCGGACGTTCGCGCGGATGTCGCCGCCGGCCACGCCGAAGTCCAGCGGATCGAGTTCGAGCAGCCCGTTCTCGAGGGTGAGGCGGACGTCCATGTCGTCCAGCGGCAGCGACGGCGCATCGATGCGGTGGGCTTTCCAATGCACCTTCGCGTCCATCGCGCGCAGCTTCGACAGGTTGTAGGGCGTATCCGGCAGGACGCGCGGCTTGGCGGCGCGCTCGGCGGCCAGCCGCCTCTGTTCGGGATTGGCGGCCTCGCCGGCATCGGTCCTGGGCGGTGCGCCGATGAATCCCGCGAGGTCGTCGAAATCCAGGCGCCGCGAAACCAGTTCGGCGGTGAGAAGGGGGCGCTCGCCGCCGGTGTCGATCCGTGCGGTGCCGGACAGGTCGCTGTCGCCGGCGCGCCCGCTGAAGCCCTCGTAGCGCCAAGTCTCGTTGTCGCGCTTGAGACGGCCTTCCAGGTGGTACGGCGGCGTCGGGGGGATCGCCACGCCGATCAGCGGATACAGGTCCTGCATGTCCTGGCCGTCCAGGGTCATCTGCAGGTCGAATACGCGGAACTGGAACGGGTTGGTCAGCGTGCCGCGCACGTGCGCGCGGGTCGGGCCCGCGTTGCCGCGCAGGTCGATTCGGAACGGATGGTCGGTCTGGCTCAGTTCCAGCGGCGAGGCGGTGCTGCCTTCCAGCGCGAACGGATTGCCCCGCCAGCGTCCTTGGCCGGCCACCGCGATCGGCGCGGCGGGATCGCGGCCTGCGGCCGGCAGGCTGTGGATGTCGACGTCGATGTCGGTGCGGCTGGCCGCATCGACGAAACGCAGGCGGCCTTGCTCTACCCGCAGCCGTCCCATGGCCGGCAACCGGCCGCCGCCGGCGCCCTGCCCGAAGACCCAGTTGCCCGTGTGGTCGCCATTGCCGGCTTCCAGCCACACCTCGGGACGGTCCAGGCGTATTTCCGGAATCCGCACTTCGCCCCGGAGCAGGGGCCAGGGGCGAAGGTCGATCTCGGCGCGCTTGGCGCGGGCCATCAGCGGTTGCCGCGACCAGGCGGCATTGGCGAGGGTGAGGTCGTCGCCGCGGATCGTGGCGACGCGGCCAAGATCGACGTCGAGCCGTCCTATCCGGAACTCGCGTCCGGTCCGCGCTTGGACCATGCGTTCGACCGGGCCGCGGAACCAGTTCCAGTCCCACAGCGCGACCAGCAGGGCTAGGAGGATCGCCAGCGCCGCGAGTACGGCGAGGAGGATCGGGCGGCGGCGCGATGGGCGCCTGGGAGAATCCGGGGCGGGCGCATCGTTCATGCGCCCATGGTTCTCAGCCGTGCGTGCAGGGGGCGCGAAACCCCGGCGGCGGCGTCACAGCACTTGTGAAGTCACCGCAACGAAGTGGCAGACGCTGCCTGCGAGCACGAACAGGTGCCAGATGGCGTGGAAATAGCGGATCGAATCGCGCTGGTAGAACCAGGTGCCCAGCGTGTAGAACAGGCCGCCGGCGAGCAGCCAGCCCAGCGTGAAACCGTCCAGCGCCTGCAGCAGCGGCTTGAGCGCCACCACCACCAGCCAGCCCATCGCGATGTAGATCAGGGTCGAGAGCAGGCGGAAGCGGCCGGTGTAGAAGAGCTTGAACACCACGCCGGCGATGGCCAGCGACCAGATCGCCGCGAACAGGCCCCAACCCCATGGCCCGCGCAGGCCGATCAACGTGAACGGGGTGTAGGTGCCGGCGATCAGCAGATAGATGCAGCAGTGGTCGAACACCTGCAGCCGCGCCTTGGCGCCGGGATGCGGGATCGCGTGGTAGAGCGTGGAGGCCACGTAGAGCAGGAGCAGGGTGGCGCTGAATACGATCGAGGTGCCCAGCTGCCATCCGTCGCCATAGATCGCCGCCAGGGTGATCAGGACCGCGCCGCCGGCCAGGGCGGCGATGGCGCCCAGGCCGTGGGTGAGCGCGCTGGCCAGTTCGTCGCGGAAATCGGTGGAGGGCGAGGCATCGGCGTTCATGGCCGCACGTTACCCTAATTGCGAGACATTCGCATTGCTGGGCATCGCAAGCACCTCGCCCCGCCTGCCCGCGTAGGCAGGCCGCGTCCGGCCCATGCCGGCGGGGAGAGGCCTAGTTGCGGCGGCCGATCAATCGACCGCCACGCTGTGGGCGTGCTCGCGGGTGGCATGGAACTTGACGCCGGGCGCGCGTTCCTGGGCGAGCTGCAGGTTGACCCGGGTCGGCGCGAGATAGACCAGCTCCCCGGCGGCGTCGATGGCCAGGTTCAGGGCGTTCTTCTCGCGGAACTCTTCCAGCTTCCTGGCATCGGCGCACTCGATCCAGCGCGCGGTGGTGACCGCGACCGGCTCGAAGGTGGCGTCCACGCCGTACTCGTCCTTCAGGCGGTAGGCGACCACGTCGAACTGCAGCACGCCGACCGCGCCGAGGATCAGGTCGTTGCTCATCAGGGGGCGGAAGAACTGGGTGGCGCCTTCCTCCGACAGCTGCGCCAGGCCCTTCTGCAGCTGCTTGAGCTTGAGCGGGTCGCGCAGGCGCGCGCGGCGGAACAGCTCCGGGGCGAAGTTGGGGATGCCGGTGAAGCCGAGCTGCTCGCCCTCGGTGAAGGTGTCGCCGATCGAGATCGTGCCGTGGTTGTGGATGCCGATCACGTCGCCCGGGTAGGCCTCGGCGGCGATCTCGCGGTCGGAGGCCATGAAGGTCAGCGCGTTGGCGAGCTTCACTTCCTTGCCGCTGCGCACGTGGAAGGCCTTCATGCCGGCGGAGAACCTGCCTGAGCACACGCGCATGAACGCGACGCGGTCGCGATGCTGCGGGTCCATGTTGGCCTGGATCTTGAAGACGAAGCCGGTCAGCTTCTCCTCGGTGGGCTGCACCCCGCGGCCGGTGGTGGCGCGCGGCTGCGGCGAGGGCGCGTGCTCGACGAAGAAGTCCAGCAGCGGCTGCACGCCGAAGTTGTTCACGCCCGAGCCGAAGAACACCGGGGTCTGCTTGCCGTCCAGGTAGGCCTGCTTGTCGAACGGATGGCTGGCGCCCTGCACCAGTTCCAGTTCGTCGCGCAGGTGGGCGAGCATCTCTTCGCCGATCTTCTCGGCCAGGCCGGGGGCGTCCAGCGACGGGAAGATCGTCGAGTCCTGGCGGGTGAAGTTGCGGCCCGGCTCGTACAGGTGCACCTCGCCGGTGACCAGGTGGACCACGCCCTTCAGGCGCTGGCCCATGCCGATCGGCCAGGTCACCGGGGCGCACTGGATGCCGAGCACGCTTTCCACTTCGTCCAACAGCTCGATAGGGTCCTTGCCCTCGCGGTCGAGCTTGTTGATGAAGGTCATGATCGGCGTGTCGCGCAGGCGGCACACCTCCATCAGCTTGATGGTGCGCTCCTCCACGCCCTTGGCCACGTCGATGACCATCAGCGCCGAGTCCACCGCGGTGAGCACGCGGTAGGTGTCCTCGCCGAAGTCGGCGTGGCCGGGGGTGTCGAGCAGGTTGACGATCTTGCCTTCGTACGGGAACTGCATCACCGACGAGGTGACCGAGATGCCGCGCTCCTTTTCCAGCGCCATCCAGTCGGAAGTGGCGTGGCGCGCGGCCTTGCGCCCCTTGACCGAGCCGGCCATCTGGATCGCGCCTCCGAACAGCAACAGCTTCTCGGTCAGCGTGGTCTTGCCGGCGTCGGGGTGGGAAATGATGGCGAAGGTGCGGCGGCGCGCGGCTTCGGTGGCGACTTCGGACATGGAAACGCGCCCGGCCGGGCGCTGGAGCGGAAAGGGAAGCCCGGGATTATAGCGGGCTTCCTGGCGCGGCCGGCGCGGGCGCGGAGACGGCAGGCCGCGCGAAGCGCAGCTCGCCCAAGGGGCCGGCCATCCGGAAGGGCACCGACACCAGCCGCATTCCGCGGTTGAGTTGTACGGCAAAATGCAGGTGCGGGCCGGTGCTCAGGCCGGTGTTGCCGGACAGCCCGAGCCGGTCGCCGGCGCGCACGCGCTGGCCGGGCCGGACCTCGGTACCGCCGGGGGCGAGATGCGCGTAGAGGGCCATGCTGCCGTCGGCATGCAGGACGCGGACGAGGTTGGCCTGCGTTCCGAACCGTGCCGGGTCGCGCCCGCCCTCGCGGAAGTCGCCGCGTATCTCCATCACGACACCCTCGCGGGCCGCGAGTACCGGCGTGCCTTCCGGCAGGGCGAAGTCCAGCGCGTGGAAGTTGGCGGGGTCGCGATGGCTGAACGCGCCGCCGAAGCCTTGGCCGACATGGACCGGGACGCCGGAGAACGGCAGGCGGTAGACGACGTCGTCCGCGCGGCCTCGCGGCGAGCCGGGAACGGCGTCGATGTCCAGCCGCAGGGGCGGCATCTTGCCGGGAGCCGACGGATAGAGCCGCGCGGCGAGCCGGCGCTCTCCCGCCTCCAGTTCCAACGTCACCGGCAAGGCCGGTACGGCCCTGGGCCCGCCGCCGGCATCGCCCACCAGGCGGACCTGGACGGGCCCGGCCAATGGGTTGCCGATCCAGGCCCGCTGGATGCCGCCTTCGTCCTCGATCTGCAGCCAGCGCGGCGGCGCGGCGGCCGGGGCGGATGCAGCGGGGGCGGGCGTTTCTCGGTGGCGCCAATCCAGCAGGCGCTGGGCCATCGCCAGCGCGGGGATGCACGCGAGCAGGGCGGCGCAGCAGAGGCGGAGGGAGCGCTGGGGCACGGGCGCGGATGGCTGAATGGGGGGCGGATTATCGCGGGCGATCGTAACCGTTGAAATCGTATCGCTTCATCCGAATAAAGCGATTGACATGCTCGGGGGGCGGTGGCATCGTAGCCGCACCATCGAGACCGGCGGAGGGACAGGCCCTTTGATGCCGGGGCAACCAGCGCGGCGCAAGCCGCGTGTTCGGTGCCAAATCCTGCGGGGACCCCGCGTCCGCCGAAAGATGGTTCGAACCTTGCCTTCCGCAGGTCGAACGCGAGCTCCGCGAAGCTCGATGGCCGTTTTCCCCCGGAATCCCGCCATGAGCCTCGCCCAAGCCGTTTCCCGCAACGCCTATGCCTACACGCCCGTCGCCGACGACGAGGGGCGCATCGCCGTGCGCGGCGAGGTGGTGGTGGCGTTGCCGATGCGCCATGCCGGCCTGCGCAATGTCGTGCTGCGCTACGAACTGGTCGGCGCGGCCGACGCGCCGGTGGTGTTCGTGGCCGGCGGCATCTCGGCGCATCGCCATGTCGCATCGAATGCGCTGTTCCCGGAGAAGGGCTGGGCGGAAGGATTGCTGGACGCCGGGCGTACGCTGGCGCCGGCGCGGTGCCGGGTCCTGGCCTTCGATTTCCTCGGTGCCGACGGGACGCTCGATGCGCCGATCGACACCGCCGACCAGGCCGATGCGATCGCCGCGCTGCTCGACGCGCTCGGCATCGAGCGCTTGCAGGGCTATGTCGGCTATTCCTATGGCGCGCTGGTCGGCCTGCAGTTCGCGATCCGGCATGCGCCGCGGGTTCGGAAGCTGGTCGCGGTCAGCGGCGCGCATCGCGCGCACCCGTACGCGGCGGCCTGGCGCGCGCTGCAGCGCCGCGCGGTCGCGCTGGGCCAGCTGCAATGCGCCGAGAGCCATGGGCTGTCGCTGGCGCGCCAGTTCGCGATGCTCAGCTATCGCACCCCCGAGGAGTTCGGCGAGCGCTTCGACGCGGCGCCGGAAGTGATCAACGGCCGCGTGCGCGTGGCCGCCGAGGACTACCTCGACGCGGCCGGCGCGCAGTACGTCGCCCGTACCCAGGTCAACGCCTACCTGCGCCTGTCCGAATCCATCGACCTGCACCGCATCGATCCCGCCGCGGTCGCCGTGCCGACCATCGCGGTCGCGGTCGAGGGCGACCGGCTGGTGCCGCTGTCGGACATGGTCGCCCTGGTCGAAGGCCTGGGCCCGCGCGGCAGCCTGCGCGTGCTGCGTTCGCCCTACGGCCACGACGCCTTCCTGAAGGAAACCGATCGCATCGACGCGATCCTCGCCACCGCCTTTCGCGCTACCGGAGAAACCGCATGAGCTTCCACGACACCGACCTTCCCTGTAGCCCGGCCACCGGCGCGGTGCGCGCCGGCATCGATCGCGATGCCGCCTACGGCGCGGTGACCCCGCCGATCGTGCTGTCGTCGAACTTCTCGTTCGACGGCTTCGGCAACAAGCGCGAGTACGACTACACGCGCAGCGGCAACCCGACCCGCGACCTGCTCGGCGAGGCGCTGGCGCAGCTGGAGGGCGGCGCCGGCGGCGTGGTCACCTCCACCGGCATGGGCGCGATCAACCTGGTGCTCAACGCCCTGCTGCAGCCGGGCGACAAGCTGGTGGTGCCGCACGACGCGTACGGCGGCAGCTGGCGCCTGTTCAACGCGCTGGCCAAGAAGGGCCATTTCGAGCTGATCACCGCCGACCTGACCAACCCGGTGTCGCTGGGCGAGGCGCTGGCGCAGGCGCCGAAGCTGGTGCTGATCGAGACCCCGTCCAATCCGCTGCTGCGCATCACCGACCTGCGCTTCGTCATCGATGCCGCGCACAAGGCCGGCGCGCTCGCGGTGGTGGACAACACCTTCCTGTCGCCGGCGCTGCAGCGGCCGATCGAGTTCGGCGCCGACCTGGTGGTCCACTCCACCACCAAGTACGTCAACGGCCACAGCGACGTGGTCGGCGGCGCGGTGGTCGCGCGCGATGCCGAGCTGCACCAGCAGCTGGTCTGGTGGGCGAACGCGCTGGGCCTGACCGGCTCGCCGTTCGATGCGTTCCTCACCCTGCGGGGCCTGCGCACGCTGGATGCGCGCCTGCGCGTGCACCAAGAGAACGCGCAGGCGGTGGTGGCGCTGCTCGACGGCCACGACGCGGTGTCGAAGGTGTACTACCCCGGCCTGGCCTCGCACCCGGGGCATGCGTTGGCGGCGCGCCAGCAGAGAGGCTTCGGCGCGATGATCTCCTTCGAGCTGGACGGCGGCGAAGCGGCGGTGCGCGCGTTCGTCGATGGCCTGCGCTACTTCACGCTGGCCGAGTCGCTGGGCGGCGTGGAGAGCCTGGTCGCGCACCCGGCCTCGATGACGCATGCGGCGATGACGCCGGAAGCACGCGCCAAGGCGGGCATTTCCGACGGCTTGCTGCGCCTGTCGGTGGGCATCGAGGCGGCCGAGGACCTGGTGGCCGACCTGCAGGCCGGCTTGGCGCGCGCCGCGGCAGTGCTGGCGGAGTCCAAACGCAAGCTCGCCGACGCATGAGCTCGGTCGTGCGCTTGGCCTCGGCGACGGCGCCGAGGCCCCGACTGGGCTTGCTCGGCACCGGCGTGGTCGGCACGGCCTTCGTGGCCCGCTACGAACGCCTGCGCACGCGCGGGCTGGCGCTGCCGCCGCTGCTGTGGCTGGCCAATTCGCGCGCCTTGCAGCATTGCGCGGAGGGCGCCGAGCGCGCGCTGCTGCAGGCCCGCAATGCGCTCGCGCGCAGCGATGCCGGCGGCTTGCCGCCCTGGGCCGAAGGCGAGGCGCTGCGGGCCGGCGACATCGTGGTGGACGCCACCGCCAGCGACGCGGTCGCCGGCTGGCACGTGGACTGGCTCGCGCGCGGCGTGCACGTGGTCACCGCCAACAAGCTCGGCAACGGCGCGGCGCTGGGGCGGGCGCAGGCGATCGCACGGGCACGTGCCGAGTCCGGCGCGCATTACGGCGATGCCGCCACCGTCGGCGCCGGCCTGCCGCTGCTGCGCAGCCTGCGCGCGCTGGTGGCCGGCGGCGACCGCATCCATCGCGTGGAAGGCGTGCTGTCCGGCTCGCTGGCGTGGCTGTTCAACCACTACGACGGCATGCGGCCGTTCTCGGGCTTCGTGCGCCAGGCGCGCGAAGCCGGCTATACGGAACCCGACCCGCGCATCGACCTGTCCGGCGAGGACGTGCGCCGCAAACTGCTGATCCTGGCACGCGCGGCGGGCATGCCCTTGCAGTCCGACGATGTGCAGGTGGCCTCGTTGGTGCCGGCGTCGCTGCAGCGGTTGCCGTTGGCCGAGCTGGATGCGGCGCTTGGCCAGTTGGACGAGCCGTTGTCCGGGCGCTTCCGCGAGGCGCATCGCAATGGCGCGCGGCTGCGTTTCCTCGGCCGGTTCGAGCAAGGACAGGCGAGCGTCGGCCTGCAGGAGTTGCCGGCGGAGCATCCGCTGTGCGGCGGTGGCGGGACCGACAACCGGGTGGCGATCTACAGCGACCGCTACGACGTGCAGCCGCTGGTGGTGCAGGGGCCGGGCGCGGGCGCGGAAGTGACGGCCGCGGCGTTGCTGGACGACGTGCTGCGCATCGCGGTGTGATCGCGGAAAACGCATGCAGTGCGGAGAGAACGCTGCATGCGGGGAGGGCGGGCCGTAGCCCACCCTCCAACCTTCCATCGCGGGCTTACTTCAGTCCTTCGCCCATGGTGCGCAGCAGCTCGCCCTGGTAGTCGCCGCTGAACTCCCAGAAGAAGGCGCCGCCCAGGCCCTGCACCTTCACGTAGTTCATCTTCTCGGTGACCATCGCCGGGTTGTCGTAGCTCCAGAACGTGTTGCCGTCGTACTTCCAGTGCGCACGCGCCTGCGCATCGATGTAGCTGGTGCCGGCACGACCGCGCAGGACCTTGTAGTCCTCGTTGCCGGCCTCGTAGGTGCCCGGCGCCGCGCTGCCGTTCTGGTACAGGCCGTTGTTGGCGCTGGATACGCCCGTCCAGCCGCGGCCGTAGAAGCCGATGCCGAGGTTGAGCTTGGACGCCGGCACGCCGCGGTCGAGGAACGCCTGGATGGCGTCGTTGCTGTTGTAGTAGCGCTGGTCGCCGGTGGACGGATCGTTGGGCGAGCTGAACAGCGCCGAGTGGTGGTTGGTCTTGGCATCCCAGGTGCCATGGAAGTCATAGGTCATGACGTTGATGTAGTCCACGGACGCGGCATACAGGTTGGGATCGGTCACGCGCACCTTGTCCACGCCGGCGCCGACGGCCACCGTGAGCAGCAGGCCCGGACGCACCTCATCGAGCTGGCGGCGGAACTCGGCCAGCAGTGCGGTGTAGTTCTGGCGCTCTTCTGCGGTGCCGCAGGCCAGGCCGCAGGCAGCGGGGTATTCCCAGTCGATGTCGATGCCGTCGAACACGCCCGCCGCCGCTCCCGTGCCGCCCGCACCGTCGGTCACCGGCAGGTTGCCGCGGATGTAGGCGTCGATGCACGAGGCCACGAACGCCTGGCGGTTCTCCGGGCGCGCCGCGCTGGCGAAGCCGCGCGACCAGGTCCAGCCGCCGAGCGAGATCAGCACCTTCAGCCCGGGGTGCTTGGCCTTGAGCTTCTTGAGCTGGTTCCAGTTGCCGCGCAGCGGCTGGTCCCAGGTGTCGCCCACGCCATCCACGCTCTGTCCGGCCGCGAACGACTTGGTGTAGTCGGCGAACGCATCGCCGCCTTCGCCGGTGGATTCGTTCGAGGGAATCGTCTTGCCGACCTCGCACACGTTGTTGCGCACATTGCCGAAGGCGTAGTTGATGTGGGTCAGGTAGCCCGCCGCGCCGCTGCTCTCGATGTCCTTCACCTGGTAGTTGCGGCCGTAGATGCCCCACTGGGTGAAGTAGCCGATGACGCGCTTGTTGCCGCCGTTGCCAGTGCCCGCCTGCGTGCGCACGCTGATCTGCGCGCTGTTGGCCGAGACGTTGCCGGCGTTGTCGCGTGCGCGCACGGTGTAGGTGTACGCGGTGTCGGGCTGCAGCGCGGAGTCGGTGTAGGACGGGGTGGTGGGCGAGCCGACCAGTGTGCCGTTGCGGTACACGTTGTAGCCTGCCAGGCCGCTGCCGCCGGCATCGGTGGAGGCGCTCCAGGCCAGGGTGATGCTCGCGCTGGTCTGCGAGGTGGAGACCAGGCCCGTCGGCACGCTCGGGGCGGTGGTGTCGGTGCTGGTGGCGTTGACGGTGATGGGGACCGCGCCGGACGTGGTGGTGGCGCCGGCGTTGTCGGTGGCCTTGGCGGTGAGCGAATAGCTGCCCGCCGTCGCGCCGCTCCAGGTCACGCTGTAGGGCGCGCTGGTATCGCTGCCGAGCGAAGTGGTGCCGCGGAAGAACTCGACCTTGCTGATCGTGCCGTCGCTGTCGCTCGCGGCGGCGGAGAGCGTGATGGTGGCGCCCGCGCTGTAAGTGGTGCCTGCGGTGGGCGCGGTGAGCGCGACGGTGGGCGGCGTGTTGCCGCCGCTGGTGCCGCAGGTGCCGAGCTCCTGGTACCAGCCGCAACTGGTGCAGTAGGTGGGGGCGACGTTCCAGATCTGCGTCGTGGTCTGGTAGAGCTTGCCTTGGTAGGTCAGCTTCGCGCCGGCCTGGTAGATCGTGGCGGCGTTCCATTCGGATACGCCACTACAGAAAACGGACTGAGCCTGGGCCTGGAAAGCCAGGGCCAGGCCGGTGCAACCGCACAACAGCCAAGCTAAGGCGTGTTTCACGTTCACGATAGATCTCCTGTCCGGTAGATGGATGTCCCTTCCCCGGCGTTGCGCCGGGTTTTCCCCCTGTGGCAACGAACTGCGGTGATCGCGAAGCGGGCCAGGCCATCGCGGCCGGCGGATAGACCTTCTCTTGGTGATGATAACGTTGTCAACAAAGCGTCATCAGCGAGCCGCCAGACTGTGACGGTCTTCCGGTGACAACGTTTACAGCGAGGGCCGGGTGCTGCGCCGCCGCATGGCGGCGACGTAGCGGCACGTGGCGGTCAGTCGGCCAGGGCCTTGAGCAGCGCGGCGTTGAAATGGGCAGGATCCTGCACCTGCGGCGAGTGGCCCAGTTCGGGGAACTCCACCAGCTTCGCGCCGGGGATCGCGGCGGCGGCGCGCTTGCCGAGCGCAGGATAGTCGCCCAGCTTCGCCCTGGCCTCGGGCGGTGCCAGGGCCTTGCCGATGGCCGTGTTGTCCTTCTGGCCGATGAAGAGCGTGGTCGGCACGCGCAGCAACGGCAGTTCGTGGACCACCGGCTGGTTGAGCACCATGTCGGAAGTCAACGCCTGGTTCCAGGCCACGGCCTGCTTGCCGGGGCCCGCGTACATGCCCGCCTGCATGCGCGCCCAGTGCTCGAACTCCGGCTTCCATTCGCCGGCGTAGTAGGTGGCGAGCTGGTACCGCCTGATGCTCTCGTAGTCGGTCTTGAGTTCGCCGGCGTACCAGGCGTCCACGTCCTGCCAGGGCACGCCCGCGGCCTTCCAGTCCTCCAGGCCGATCGGGTTGACCAGCACCAGGTGTTCGGTCGCCTGCGAATACGTCAGCGCGTAGCGGATCGCGAGCATGCCGCCCATCGAGTGGCCGGCGATCACGGCGCGGTCGATGCCGAGCTTTTCCAGCAGCGCATGGGTGTTGCCGGCGAGCTGGGCGAACGAGAACTGGTAGGCGGCGGGCTTGCTGGATTTGCAGAAGCCGACCTGGTCCGGCGCGATCACGCGGTAGCCGGCCCGGCTGAGCGCGTCGATGGCGTGCTGCCAGGTGGCGGCGCAGAAGTTCTTGCCGTGCAGCAGCACGACGGTGCGGCCGTTCGGCGTGCCGGAAGCGGCGACATCGAGGTAGGCCATCTCCAGTGCCTGCCCCTGCGAGCGGAACGCGTAGGTGTGCACGGGGTACGGGTAGTCGAAGCCTTCCAGCCGGGGGCCGTAGGTTTCGCTGGCGTGGCCGGAAAAGGCCACGGCGAGGGCAAGCGCCGGGATCAGGGATTTCATGGCGGTCGTCGCGACAGGGGATCGCCCGAATGTAAACGATCCGGGCGAACCTGCCGCGACGCCCGTCACTCCCCAGGCGTCGCGCTCAGCATTCGATGACGTTCACCGCCAGCCCGCCGCGGCTGGTTTCCTTGTACTTGTCCTGCATGTCGCGGCCGGTGTCGCGCATGGTCTTGATGACCTTGTCGAGCGAGACCTTGTGCTTGCCGTCGCCGCGCATGGCCATGCGCGCGGCGTTGATCGCCTTGACCGCGCCCATCGCGTTGCGCTCGATGCAGGGGATCTGCACCAGCCCGCCGATCGGATCGCAGGTCAGGCCGAGGTTGTGTTCCATGCCGATCTCGGCGGCGTTCTCGACCTGCCCGGGGTTGCCGCCGAGCGCGGCCGCGAGCCCGGCGGCGGCCATCGAGCAGGCCACGCCGACCTCGCCCTGGCAGCCGACCTCGGCGCCGGAGATCGAGGCGTTCTCCTTGTAGAGGATGCCGATCGCCGCGGCGGTGAGCAGGAAGTCGAACACGCGCTGCTCGCTGCTGCCCGGGCAGAACCGGTCGAAGTAGTGCAGCACCGCCGGGATGATGCCCGCCGCGCCGTTGGTCGGGGCGGTGACCACGCGTCCGCCGGCGGCGTTTTCCTCGTTGACGGCGAGGGCGTACAGGTTGACCCAGTCGAGCGTGGTCAGCGGGTCGCGCATCGCCGCCTCCGGCTTGGAGGACAGTTCGCGGTACAGCGCCGGCGCGCGGCGCGCCACGTGCAGCCCGCCCGGCAGCGTGCCTTCCTCGCGGATGCCGCGTGCCACGCAGCTCTGCATCGCTTCCCAGATCTCGCGCAGGCCGGCGCGGATCTCGTCCTCGCCGCGCCAGCTCTTTTCGTTCTCGAACATCAGCTCGGCGATGCTCAGGCCGCTGCGCGCGCACTGCGCCAGCAGTTCGTCGCCGCTGTTGAAAGGGTAGGGCAGCGGCGTGGCGTCGGGCACGATGCGGTCGTCCGCGGCATCGTCGGCGTTGACCACGAAGCCGCCGCCGACCGAGTAGTAGTCGCGCGTGGCGATCACTTCGTCGCCGGCGCCGTAGGCGGTGAAGCGCATGCCATTGGTGTGGTACGGCAGCTTCTGGCGCTTGTTCATCAGCAGGTCGCGCTTCTCTTCGAAGGCGATCTCGTGCTGGCCCATCAGCTTGATGCGCTTTTCGGCGCGGATGCGCTGCAGCGTGGCCGGGATGATGTCCGGGTCGATCAGGTTGGGACGGTGGCCTTCCAGCCCGAGCAGGATCGCCTTGTCGGTGCCGTGGCCGCGCCCGGTCAGCGCCAGCGAGCCGAACACCTCGGCGCGCACGCGCACCACGTCCCCGAGCCGGCCCGGATCGAGCAGCCAGCGATGGATGAAGCGTTCGGCCGCGCGCATCGGGCCCACGGTATGGGAGGAACTCGGGCCGATGCCGATCTTGAACAGGTCGAAGGTGCTGACTGCCATGCTTGCGGAGGAAAGACGAGAAATCCGGATATTCTACGGGCCCGCCGCCATCGCCATGGCCTGCACCGCAGCATCCGCGCCCTCCCGTCCATGCCGTTGATCCTCTACCAGCGCGACGACTGCCACCTGTGCGACGCCGCCGTCGCCGTGCTGGCGCAGGCACGCGCCGGCGATTTCGCCAGCGTATTCATCGACGACGACGAGGCCCTGGAGGCGCGCTACGGCACGCGCGTGCCAGTGCTCGCGGACGTGAACGGACGCGAACTGGACTGGCCGTTCGACGCTGCGCGGTTGCGCGGTTGGCTCGACGGGAGCGGATGAGGCCGCCCGGCCGTCGATCAGCGCCCTTCGTCCGGTCGGTCGAGCAACGGCAGGATGTTCGCCTTGGCGAAACGGATGAAGGCCTCGGTCCGTTCGGGATCGGGGGGCACGTCGCCCACGACCAGGCCTCGATAGGCATCGCGGGCCTCGCGCAGGATCGGTCGGTGCTCGCCGGGCAGGCGTTCCAGCAGCCAATCCGCGGCGCTGTCCTTGGGGGCGATCCGCCCCGTCGAGGCGCTGTACCAGATGCGGGCGAGCGCGAGCATGATGTGACGTTCCTCGCCTTGCCAGTCCTCGGCGGAATTCCATTGCGCCACGGTATCGGCCAGGGCGCCGGCGAAGTCGCGTGCGGGGACCGGGTCGAACAGCGCCTGCGCCGGCGGGCCGAACAGCGCGAGGCTGTGCTGCCTCGCCTTCGTCAGCAATATCGCCAGGTCGTGGTCGAGCATGGGCGGTTCGAACGTGCCGCCCAGCAGGTCCCGCCGGAGCCATTCGCCGAACTGCAGTTCGCGCCGGGCCGGGTAGCGCCAGGGCACCACCTCGCCATGGGCGACGACGGTCACTTCCAGCGGGCGCCACGACGTATCGCCGGGCGGCGCCGAGACGGCCAGAAGATCGAGCAGGAGCGCCCGGCGGACGGATTCGTCGGGCGCGACGCGGGCGGTGACCAGCAGGTCGATGTCGCTTTGCGGCTTGAGGCCGCCGTCCATCGCCGAGCCGAACAGGTGGATGGCCTGCACGGTGTTGCCAAGGTGGCGCTCGATCGTGGCGCAGGCGCGGGTGGTCTGCTGGGCGATTTCTTCAGGCAGGTGCCGGGGCATTCCGATGCGTGTCTGGAAAGGAATGCCCGATTGTGGCGCATGCGGCGCAAAAAAACGGCGGACCCGACGAGTAGTCCGCCGCGCAACGGCATGTGGAGCCGCATGCCGGTATGGCGATCACTTCGCCTTGAGGATCACCTTGGTGCTGATCGCGGTCTCGTTCGGGATGGTCTTGGTGTCGGCCCAGTCGCCGCCGCCCACACCGAAGTCGAGGCGGTTCACCGTGGCCTTGCCCGAGAGCACCGGCTGCGCGCCGGGCGTCCAGGTGAAGGTCAGCGTCACCGGCTTGGCCACGCCGCGCAGCTCCAGGGTGCCGTCGGCGGCGTACTGGTTGCCGCCTAGCGCGCGGAACTTGTCGGCGCGGTAGTGGGCGGTGGCGAACTTGGCGACGTCGAAGAAGTCCGGGCCCTGCAGGGTCGAGTCGCGGTCGCTGTTGCCGCTCTTGGCGCCGGCGAGCGGGATGGTGACGTCGAGCTTGCTGGCCGCGAGATTGGCCGGGTCGAAGCTCAGCTTGGTGTCGAAGCCGGGAAAGGTGCCGGTGAACACCTCGCCGTCGTACTTGGTGGCGAAGACCAGGATCGACCCCGGTGCCTGCACGTAGTCGGCGGCGATGGCGGGCGCGGTGGCGAGCATCGCGGCCAGCGAGGCGGCCACGGCGGCAGGAGCGGGGAAGCGGAACGACATGGCTGGAGTCCTCATTGTTTGGGGGGGAGCCAACCCTGCGGCAGCATGCGCGCCAAGGTGGCGTCGCGCTGGAACAGGTGGTGGTAGAACGCGGCGCCGGCATGGGCGAGCACCACGGCGATCAGCAGCCAGAAGCCCCATTCGTGCGCGGAGTGCGACAGCGCGCGCAATTGCTCGTCGGGCGGGCTGAGCTTGGGCATCTCGAACAGGCCGAACCAATGGAACGGGCGCAGTCCGCTGGCCGAGTCGTACAGCCAGCCAGACAGCGGGATGGCGAAGATCAGCACGTACAGCAGCACGTGCGTGGCCGCGGCGATGCGTTCCTGCCAGCCGGGCGTGCCGGGCTCGGGCCTGGGCGCGCCGGCGTACAGGCGCCATGCCAGGCGCACGACGGCCAGCGCCAGCACGGTGATGCCCAGCGACTTGTGCGCGGTGTAGACCCAGAAGTACTTCGGCGTCTTGGGCAGGTCGCCCATGGTCAGCCCGACGATGCCCAGCAGCAGGATCAGCAGGGCGATCAGCCAATGCAGGAGCTGGCTCACGCCGCCCCAGCGGTCGGCGGTGTTCTTCAAGGTCATGGCGTGGTTTCCGGCGTTGGCGTGGGGGCGTCGGGGGCTGGGGATCCGTCGTCGGCCTTGCCCTCGCGCACGGCCTCGGCCTCGATGCGCAGTTCCACCGTGTCGCCGATCATCGACTTCCATGCGTCGATGCCGAAGTCGCTGCGTTGCAGCGTGGCGGTCGCGGAAAAGCCGGCGGTGCGGCGGAACGGCGGCAGCGGGTGGCGCTTGAGCGCGTTGAGGGTGACCTCCAGGGTCGCCTCGCGGGTGACCCCGCGCAGGGTCAGCTGGCCGACCACCTTGGCCCGGCCGGGGCCCTGCGGTTCGACCCGGGTGGAGACGAAGTGCGCCTCGGGAAAGCGCTCGCCGTCGAGCAGGCTGCGCGCCAGTACGGACTGGGTCCACTTGGGATCGCCCAGGTCGATCCGGGCGATCGGGACGCGCACGTCCAGGCGCGCGCCGGCCCAGTCGTCCGGGTCGAACACCAGCGTGCCGGTGCTGCCGGAGACCGTGCCCAGCGCCTTGGAGAAGCCGGCATGGTCGATGGCGAACAGGACCCGGGTGTGTACCGGGTCCAGTTCGTAGCGGGCCGGGGCCGCCGCGGCCGCGAAGGCGGCTAGGGCAAGGGCCGGGGCGAGCAGCAGGCGGAGGCGGGAGCGGGTCATGGGCCGGGATTCTAGGCATATCCCGGCCGGGCACGCTCGGCTTGCGCCCGCAACGATCCGTTGCGAGCATCTCGGGTTCGACGGTGAAGGAACGCCCATGCGTGCGCTGAAAATCCTGCTGGCGGTGGCGCTGCTGCTGCACCTGCCCGCGCTGGCGGCGGTGCCGCAGATGCCGCGCTTCCGCCTGATCGACGCGACCTCGGGCCTGCCGTCCAGCTCGATCACCGCGATGGCGCAGGACCGGGCGGGCTACCTGTGGCTGGCGACCGGCGACGGCCTGGCGCGCTACGACGGTACCGGCTTCCAGGTCTGGCGCCACGACCCGGCCGACCCGCGTTCGCTGGCCGGCAATTCGGTGCAGACGCTGTACATCGACGCGCAGGACCAGATCTGGGTGAGCTCGGAAAGCGCGGGCATCAGCGTGCTCGATGCCGCCCGCACCGGTTTCCGCCGGTTCAACCACGCCAACCAACCGCGGATGAGCAACGACGACGTGTTCGTGCTCACCGGCCGGGGCAGCGAGATCTGGTTCGGGAACTACGGCGGCGACGTGCATCGCATCGATGCGGAGGGGCACGTCACCCGCTTCGACCTGGACCGGATGGAGGACCCATTGCCGCGCAGCCACGTGATGGCATTGGCGGTGGATGGCGACGGCCGGCTCTGGGTGGGGACGCCGGAAGGGCTGGCCTGGTTCGACGGGGAGCGCATGCACCGCGAGTACCTGCCGGATCCCGGAGCCGGCGTGTATTCGCTGGCGTGGACCGGCGGCATGCTGTGGGCAGGCAGCTCCAAGGGCATCTACCGGCGCGGCGCGGACGGGCATTGGCGGGCGCCGGCGTGGGCGCCGATGTTCGCCGGCGGCAACCTGCTGTGGTCGGTGGTGGATGCCGGCGACGGCGAGTTCTGGCTGGGCACGGAGAAGGGCTTGTGGCGCACGCGCGGCGAGCAGGCGCCGATACCGGTGTTCGACGGCGAGGCGCCGCTGGTGAGCGGCCGCAACGTGCAGGCGCTGCTGCGCGGCGGCGATGGCGGGCTGTGGGTGCCGATCCACGGCCGCGGCCTGGCCTACCTGCGCGAGGACTGGAAGCGCACCGCGGTCTTCCACCCGCCGCACGACCTGGGCGATGGCATCTATTGCAGCCTGATGCCGGCGGCGCACTCGGGCGGGTTGTGGCAGATCGATCCGCAGGGACGGCTGCAGCGCTTCGACATCCAGACCGGCGAGGCGACGCTGACCGGCTGGCAGCACGACAAGCTGCGCTCGATGCAGGTGACCGCCGCGCACGAGGACCGGCACGGCCGCCTGTGGCTGGGCAATCTCGACAGCGGCCTGGCGCGGCTGGACCTGCGCACCGGCGCGTTCCGGGAGTGGCCGCCGAGCGGTCCCGATCCCAGCCCCCAGTACGGCGCGCCGGACTGGGTGGTGGAGGCCGAGGACGGCAGCATCTGGGTGTCCACGCTCGGCGTACTGCAGCACCGCGACGGCGAGACCGGCAAGCTGCTCGACGAGATCCCCGGCGGGCATGGGCCGACCGAGAGCAACGTCGAGCAGCTCGGGCTGGGGCCCGACGGCGGGATCTGGGTGGCCGGCGGCGGTGGCGTGGCGGCATGGCAGCCGCGGACGCGGCGCTTCGAGCCGGTGCCGGGCCTGGAAGGCGCGCGCGTCTACGGCTTCGCCTTCAACGATCCACGGCATGTCTGGCTGCATCGCATGGCCGGATTGGAGCGCTGGCGCCGCGACGGCGCGCGCTGGGTGCGCGAGACCGCGATCGGCCCGGCCCAGGGACTGCCGGCCCTGGAGTCGATGGGCATGCAGCTGGATGCGGCGGGACGGATCTGGCTGGCGACCCAGCGCGGGCTGTGGCGGGTGGATGCCACGCAGGACCGGCCGCACCTGCGCGGCTTCGGCTTGCGCGACGGGCTCACCAGCCAGGAGTTCATCGATGGCTGCCTGCTGATGGCGCAGGACGGCGTGCTGGTCGGCGGCACCGCCGACGGCTACGTGGTGCTGCTGGACACGACGATGCCGGACCCGGCGCCGTTCACGCCGGAAATGATGCTGGAGGGAGCCAGCGTGCTGCGCGAGGGCCGGCGCGTGGACCTGGCCGGCGACGGTTTCGTCCTGCATGCCGACGACCGGCAACTGCAGGTGGGCATGCGCCTGCTCTCGTTCGGCGACCCCACCGCCAACCGCTATCGTTCCTGGCTGCATGGCCTGGACACCGGTTGGGTGGAACAGGGCACGACCGGCATGCGCGAGTTCTCCGCGCTGCCGGCTGGCGACTACACGCTGGACTTGCAGGGCGTGGATGCGGCGGGCAATGCCTCGAAGGTGCGCACCCTGCGCTTCTCGGTGGCGCCGCCATGGTGGCGCAGCGGGTGGGGCATGGCGACGCTGGCGGCGGTGGTGGCCGTGTCCGCCGTGTTGCTGGCGGCGCTGTACCGGCGGCGGGTGCGGGTGCGCAGCGAGCGCCAGCTGGAACAGCACAAGCGCGAGCTGGCCGAGCATGCTTCCGAGGCCAAGAGCCGGTTCCTGGCGACGCTCGGCCACGAGGTGCGCACGCCGATGACCGGGGTGCTCGGCATGGCGGAACTGCTGCTGGCCACACCGCTGGATGCGCGCCAGCACGGCTACGCGGCTTCGATCCAGTCGGCCGGCAAGCACCTGCTGCGCTTGGTCAACGATGCGCTGGACCTGGCGCGCATCGAGGCCGGCAAGCTGCCGCTGGACGCGCGCAACTTCGACCTGCGGGAAATGCTCGACCAGGTCTGCGCGCTGGTGCGGCCGATGGCCGAGGCCAAGGGCCTGCGCTTCGAGTTCCGCAGCGAGCCGAACCTGCCGCGCGCGCTGCACGGCGACAGCAACCGCGTGCAGCAGATCCTGCTCAACCTGCTGGTCAACGCGATCAAGTTCACCGAGCGCGGCCATGTCTCGCTGCATGCGGCACGGCCGCCGGGCGGCGGCGTCGGCAGCGGCATCTGGTTCGAGATCCGCGATACCGGCCCCGGCATCGGCGTCGAGCAGCGCGAGCGGTTGTTCCGCCGCTTCGAACAGGCCGACGGCGCGCGTACCGCGGCGCGCTACGGGGGCAGCGGCCTGGGCCTGGCGATCTGCCGCGAACTGGCGATCGCGATGGGAGGCCGCATCGATGTCGACAGCGCGCTCGGGCAGGGCACGCGCTTCGAGGTGGAATTGCCGCTGCGCTGGTCGGCGGGCGCGGCCCCGGCCGCGGCAGGGATGGCGCCCCGTTCGCCGGCGCGTTCGTTGCGGCTGTTGCTGGTGGAGGACGACCCGACCGTCGCTGAGGTGATCGGCGGGCTGCTGCGCGCGCGCGGACACGAGGTGATACACGCCGTGCACGGGCTGGCGGCGCTGGCGGAGGTGGCGTCGGGCGCGTTCGACGCCGGTTTCTGCGATCTCGATCTGCCGGGGCTCGATGGCCTGGCGCTGGTTCGGCAGTTGCGCGCGATGGGCCATGCGTTCCCGCTGGTGGCGATCACCGCCCGTTCCGATGCCGATGCCGAGCCCGATGCGTTGGACGCCGGTTTCGACGGTTTCCTGCGCAAGCCGTTGACCGGCGACCTGCTGGAGGAGGCGTTGGCCGGCATACTGGACGGGGCGGGCTCGCCGATGGTGGATCGCTACCGCCATGAGTGAACGGATGCGGCGGCCCGCGAACAGGGACACCAGGAAAACGATCATGCGTGGATGGTTCGACACCACCAGGGGGACGCGCGGCCGATGAAGACCGCCATCGCATGTTGGCTGGCCATGCTGCTTGCGTGGGCGGCCGTCGACGCATCCGCAGCCGGCGTGGAGACCCCGCGCATGCGTCGGCTCGGCGTGGCCGAGGGCTTGCCCTCGCGGATGGTGCTGGCGTTGGCGCAGGATCGCCAGGGCTACATCTGGGTGGCCACCGACGACGGTCTCGCGCGCTACGACGGCCTGCAGTTCCGGACCTGGCGGCACGTGCCGGACGATCCGGCCTCGCTGCCGGCCAACAGCGTGGAGACGCTGCTGGTGGATCCGCTCGATCGCGTCTGGGTCGGCACCAACGGCGGCGGCCTGGGCATGCTGGACGCCGGGCGGGATGCGGTACGGCAGTTTCCGGACGTGGACGCGGCCTGCCGTTCGCAGCCGTGGGCGCTGGCCTATGCCGAACAGGCGCTGTGGGTCGGCACCAGCGAGGCGGGGATATGCCGGCGCGACGAACGGGGCCAGGTCACCGTCTATCGCGCCGACCCCGGCAACCCCGAGGCGCTGCCCAGCGACACCGTCTACAGAATGGCGACCGACGGGCGCGGCCGGCTCTGGATCGGCACCGGCGCCGGATTGGTGCGGATGGAGCGCGGCCGCTTCACCCGCATCGCGGTGCCGCAGCTGGGCGAACGTTCGATCATGAAGGTCAGCATCGAGGCCGACGGGACGGTGTGGGCCGGCAGCGGCAGCGGCCTGTTCCGGATCTCGGCCGACGACCGGGCGGTGCCGGCGCCGTGGCCCAAGGGCGGCGAGCTGCGTGCCGGTGCGGTCGTGCACGATCGCAACGGCGGTTACTGGATCGGCTCCGCCGACGGCCTGTTCCGCGACGGCGACGGCCAGTTGCGGCTGATGGCGGGCGATCGCGGCAGCGGTTTCCTCACGGGCAACAGCGGCGTGCTGGACATCCTGCAGGACCACGAGGGCGGGGTCTGGTTCGGGTTGATCAACCAGGGGCTGGCCTACCTGCCTCCGGGATGGCAGCGCTTCTCCACCTTCCTGGAAGCGGAAGGGCAGTCGCTGGAAAGCCTGTTCATGGTCAACGCGGCGGCGCAGGGCCGCGATTTCCTCGTCGCGACCTCGCAGGGCGTGTATCGCCTGCAGGCCGATGGCGGCATCCGCCGGGTCGTCGGCCTCGACGCGATCGGCAAGGGCACGGTGCGCTCGGTGCTGCCGATGCCGGATGGCCGGTTGTGGCTGGGCCGCCCGGGGCGGCTGACGATCTACGACCCTGCCAGCGGGCGCAGCCAGGACCTGCTCACAGGCTTCGGCGAGGAAGGCTTCAAGCTGGTCGACCTGCTGCGCGCCGCGCCCGACGGCAGCGTGTGGATGTCGGTGTCCGGCGGTGGCGTGCAGCACCGCGCCGCGGATGGCCGGGTACTGGACAGCATCGCCTTCGAGGATGGGCGCGGGCTGCCGGAAGGCCAGGTCGAGCAATTGCGCCACGGGCCGGACGGCCGGCTATGGGTGGCGAGCGCCGAAGCCTTGCGCGCCTGGACGGGCGAGCGCTTCGAGCCGGTGCCGGGCTTGGCCGCGGGCCTGGTCTACGACTTCGTCTTCGTCGCGCCGGATACGCTGTGGGTGGCGCGCGCCGGCGCCATCGAGCGCTACCGATGGGATGGCCGCGCGCTGGAGCGCCAGCAGCGCATCGATGCCGCGCAGGGCATGCCCGCCACCGAGATCGGGGGAATCGTGGCCGGCGCGGACGGCTCGGTATGGGCGACTACGCCGCGCGGCATGGTGCAGTACCTGCCGGGCCAGCCGCGGGTGCGCGTGTTCACCGCCGACGACGGCCTGCCGGATGCCGAGTTCTCGATCCGGCCGCCCGCGGCCAACGCCTACGGGCAAGTGCTGGCATGGACGGCGAGCGGGCTGGTGGAGTTCGAGCCCGCGCGCCGGTTCCCGCCGCTGCCGCCATCGCCGCTGGTGATCGAGTCGATGGACGTGCGCCGCGGCGATGCCGAACATGCCGCGCCGCTGTCCCCGGCCGCGCTGCCGGTGCTGAAAGCCGAGGACCGCGACCTGCGCATCGCCGCGCGATTGTTGTCGTACGTCAATCCCCGGCGCACCCGCTACCGCTACCGGGTGGAAGGCTACGACCAGAACTGGGTGGAACAGGACCACCAAGGCGTGCGCGTGCTGTCGCGATTGCCGGCCGGGCATTACCGGATCGAAGTACAGGCGCGCGGCGTGGAGAACGATTGGACGCCGGCGCAGGCGCTGGACGTGAAGGTGCTGCCGCCGTGGTGGCGCAGCTGGCCGGCGCTGGCCGCCCTGGCCCTGCTGCTGGCCTTGCTGGGCTGGTGGGCGGTGCGCGCGTCGCGGCGGCGCCAGCGTTCGCGCCAGGAGATGGCCTTGTCGAAGCAGCGCCAGGAACTGGCGGAGAAGGCCTCGCTGGCCAAGACCCGCTTCCTGGCCACGCTCGGCCACGAGGTGCGCACACCGATGACTGGCGTGCTCGGCATGAGCGAGCTGTTGCTCGATACCCCGCTGCAACCGCGCCAGCGCGCGCACGTCGAATCGATCCGCCTGGCCGGCCTGCACCTGCTGCGGCTGGTCAACGACGCGCTCGACCTGGCGCGCATCGAGGCCGGCAAGCTGGAGCTGGAGCACAAGCCGTTCGCGTTGCGCCAGGTGCTGGAGGAGCTGGCCGATTTCATGGAGCCGATCGCGCAGTCGCGCGGCCTGGCGTTCGAGCGCGCGCTCGACGTACCGGCGGACCTCGTCGTCGAAGGCGACGCCACCCGGCTGCGCCAGGTGCTGATGAACCTGCTCGGCAACGCGATCAAGTTCACCGAGCGCGGCAGCGTCGGGCTGGCAGCGGCGCAGGACGATGCCCGCGGCACGCTGCGCTTCGCGGTCAGCGATACCGGCCCCGGCATCAACGCCGAGCAGCAGGCGCGGATCTTCCAGCGCTTCGAGCAGGGCGAGGGCGCGCGCACCGCGTCGCGCTACGGCGGCAGCGGCCTGGGCCTGGCGATCTGCCAGGAACTGGCCGTGGCGATGCAGGGCAGCATCCACATCGACAGCCAGCTCGGCCGCGGCACCCGCTTCACCGTCGAACTGCCGCTGCCGTGGCGCCTCGATGCGGCGATGTCGGAGTCCGCGCCCGCCGGCGCGGCCGCGTCGGGCGCGCCGCTGCGCGTGTTGCTGGTGGAGGACGACGCCACCGTCGCCGAGGTCATCGTCGGCCTGCTCGCCTCGCGCGGCCATGCCGTGGTGCATGCCGCGCATGGATTGGCGGCGCTGGCCGAAACCGCGCAGGGGAGTTTCGACGTCGGCCTGCTCGACCTCGACCTGCCCGGGCTGGATGGCTTCGCCCTGGCCGCGCAGTTGCGCGCGCTGGGCCATGAGTTCCCGCTGGTCGCCGTCACCGCGCGTTCCGATGCCGACGCCGAGCAGCAGGCGCAGGCGGCGGGATTCGAGGCGTTCGTGCGCAAGCCGGTGACCGCGGAAATGCTGTTGGCCGCGATCGCCGACGCGCACGCGCAGCAGGCGCGGCAGCGTACCCTGGCGGAACTCGACGGGGCGTTGCAGGCGCAGCAACTGGTGGCGGGGAGCTGACCATGGCGTCGATGGAGCAAGCGGGGCCTGCGCGCCGCCCATGCCGGGCGGCACGCGGATGGCTCGGCGCCTGGCTGGCGTGCGTGCTGCTCCTGTCCGTGCCGGGCTGGGCCAGGACGGTGTTGCCCGCCACGCCGCAGCCGCGCCAGCTCACCGTCGCTGACGGACTGCCGTCCAACTCGATCAACGATTTCGCCGAGGACGCGTACGGCTACCTGTGGCTGGCCACGGACGACGGCCTGGCCCGATACGACGGGCGCAGCTACCGGATCTGGCGCATCGAGGACGGTCTGCGCGACAACCGCATCTGGGCCGTGCACGTCGACGAGCGCAACCGGGTCTGGATCGGCACCGAGAACGCCGGGATGGTGATGCTGGACGCCGCGCGCCAGCGCTTCCATTTCTACGACCATCGCGGCTATCCGCAGATGCTCGGCGGCGCGGTCTGGTGCATCACCTCCACGCCCGACGGCAGCATCTGGTTCGGCACGTCCGCGTCCGGGCTGTACCGATTGCCGCCGGACGGGAAGATGCAGCGCTTCCAGCCGGAGCCGGGCAATCCGCGCAGCCTGCCGGACATGGCGGTCAACTTCCTCGCCAACACCCCGGACGGCACTTTGTGGATCTCCACGTCGAATGCCGTGGCGCGCTGGACCGGGCGCGATTTCGAACGCCTGGCCTTGCCGCCCGGCCGGATCAACAACGGGATCACCACCGAGGCCGACGGCAGCCTGTGGCTGGCCGATTCCTTCGGGCGGATGCTGGTGCGGCGGCCGGACGGCACGCTGGAGGAGCAGCCCTGGGCGCATGCCGGTTCCGGCACCACGGTGCTGAAGATGCTGCTGCGCGATCGCAGCGGCGCCTATTGGCTGGACACGCTCGACGGCCTCGGCCGCGCCGCCGATGGCCAGTTGCGCAACGTGCCGCTGTACAGCGTCTCCGCGCATGGCCTGGTCAAGCCCAACTGGACCAGCGCCTACCAGGACCGCGAAGGCGGCCTGTGGTTCGCCAGCCCCAATACCGGACTGTGGCACCTGCCTCCGAACTGGCAGCAGTTCGCGGTGCTGGCCAACCGCCGCGAGGATCCGTCCACGCCCGCCAATCCTTACGCGCTGGCGGCGGCGAATTCCGCCGACGGCCGGTTCTGGCTGGTCGGTACCCGCGGCGCGCTGGACCGGCTGGATCCTTCCACCGGTGCGGTGGAGCACCACATCGCGCCGATCGACGGCCTGAAGTGGCCCAGCACCGTCACCGAGGACGGCAACGGCCGGGTATGGATCGGCCTGCGCGGCTCGCTGGTGCGCTACGACCCTCGCGATGGCGCGGTGCGGCGCTGGCACGACGACGACCCCGTCGACCCCGCGCCCATCGAAGCGCCGGACCTGATGCGCCAGGTAGGCGACCGCTTGTGGCTGTACTCGGCCAACGGCGGTTTCCAGGTGCGCGACCTGGAGGGGCGCGTACGGCGCCTGTTGCCGCTGGGCAGCCACGGGTTGTCCCAGGGCATGATCGTCAACGACATGCGCACGGGGCCGGACGGCACGCTGTGGCTGGGGAGTTCGCGCGGGTTGCTGGCGTGGAACGAGGCGCGGGACCGCTTCCTGGCCGTGCCCGGTACGCCCGGCACGCCGGTGTATGCGTTCCGCGTCACCGACAGCGGCATCGCCTGGCTGGCCGGGTTGGGGCGATTGCAGCAATACCTGTGGCAGGACGGCCGGCTGCAGCTGCTGGACAGCATCGGGGCGGCGCAGGAGTTCCCGGTCCTGGTGCCGGGCAGCCTGGTGGTGGACCCCGATGGCGTGGCCTGGCTGTCGAGCGCGCGCGGCCTGATCCGGGTCGATCCCGCCAGCCGGGCGATCCGCGTCTACGGCGTGCACGACGGCCTGCCCAACCAGCAGTTCCGGCCGCATACCCTGTTGCAGTCGGTCAAGGGGCAGATCATGGGAGCCACCCCGGACGGGCTCGTGCTGTTCGATCCCTCGCGGGTCCGGCCTTCCACGCGGCAACCGCCGCTGATGATCGAGCGGGTCGGCCTGCGCCGCGGCGAGAGCGGCCTGGACGTGACCCACATGCGGCCCCTGGTGGTCCAGGACGGCGACCGCGACCTGCACATCGTCGCGCGCATGCTGTCCTTCGCCGATTCCGACTCCATCAGCTACCGCTTCCGCCTCAGCGGCTACGACCCGGACTGGGTCGATGTCGGCTCCGGCGGCGAACGCCTGTTCTCGCGCCTGCCGGCCGGCCACTACACGCTGGAAGTGCAGGCGCGCACCGCCGACAGCGTCTGGTCCAAGGTGCAGACGCTGCGTTTCCAGGTGCTGCCGCCGTGGTGGCGCAGCCCCTGGGGCCTGCTGGCCCTGGCGTTGCTCGCGGCGGCGGGCATCGCGCTGGCGATCATGCTGTACCGGCGCCGCCTGCAACGCCTGCACGCCTTGCAACTGGCGATCCACAAGCAGGAACTGGCCGAACAGGCCTCGCTGGCCAAGACCCGCTTCCTGGCCACGCTCGGCCACGAGGTGCGCACCCCGATGACCGGCGTGCTCGGCATGAGCGAACTGTTGCTCAATACCGACCTGGACGAGCGACAGCGCAGCTACATCGACGCGATCCGGCGGGCCGGGGCGCACCTGCTGCGGCTGGTCAACGATGCCCTGGACCTGGCCAGGATCGAATCCGGGCGCCTGGAACTGGACCTGCAGCCCTTCCTGGTGCGGCAACTGGTCGACGAAGTGCAGGGGCTGATGGAACCGCTGGCGCGCGACCGCGGACTGGGCTTCAACGTCGAGGTCGGCCTGAGCGGCGACATCGTCGCCAACGGCGATGCCACCCGCGTAAGGCAGATCCTGCTGAACCTGCTGGGCAATGCGATCAAGTTCACCGAGCGCGGGCTGGTGGTGCTCAAGCTCACCACGCTCGGCTCCCACAAGGGCCTGCGCTTCGAGGTCGCCGACACCGGGCCGGGCATCAATGCCGAGCAGCGCGAGCGGTTGTTCCAGCGCTTCGAGCAGGGCGAGAGCGCGCGCGCGAACTCGCGCTACGGCGGCAGCGGCCTGGGGCTGGCGATCTGCCAGGAGCTCGCCGTGGCGATGGGCGGGCACATCGAAGTGGTCAGCCGCCTCGGGGCAGGCACCCGCTTCATCGTCGACCTGCCGCTGCGCTGGGTACCCGCGCCGGTCGCGCGGGACGAAGCGGTGGCGCGCCCGATCGCGCCCATCGCGCCGTTGCGGATCCTGCTGGTGGAGGACGACGACACCGTCGCCGAGGTCATCGCCGGCCTGCTGCGCGCCCAGGGGCACGCCATCGTGCACGCGCCGCATGGGCTCGCCGCGTTGACCGAGACCACCGAGCACCACTTCGACGTGGCGTTGCTCGATCTCGACCTGCCGGGCCTGGACGGCTTCGCGCTGGCGCGCCAGCTGCGCCTGTTCGGCCATGCGATGCCGCTGGTCGCGGTGACCGCCCGTTCCGACGAGCGGGCCGAGCCGGCCGCGCGGGAGGCCGGCTTCGATGCCTTCCTGCGCAAGCCGGTCACGGGCGAGATGCTGGCCGAGGCGTTGGCCGGGGTGATGCGCGCGGCGGGGTGAGGCGCGGCGGAGCTTACTCCGCCACTTCTTCCACCGTGTGCGGATGCGGCCGGGTATCGGCCAGCTGCCAGAAGATCAGCGTCGAGGTCAGCGTGATCGCGCCGACGCAGACGAACGTGGCGTGCAGCGCGGCGGTGGCGTCGGCATGCGTGCCCAGGTGGTGGCTGAAGGCCGCCAGCAGGCTGCCTGCCGCGGCGGCGCCGAAGCCCGTCGCCAGCATCATCACCATCGATAGCAGGCTGTTGCCGGGGCTGGCCAGCTGGCGGTCGAGGTCGCGTAACGTGACGGTGTTCATCACGGTGAACTGCAGCGAGTTGACCGCGCCGAACAGCGCCAGTTGCAGCAGGCGCCAGGCGAGGTGCTGGCCCGGCACCACCAGCACGAAGCTGGCCATCATCACGCCGACGAGCACCGTGTTGACCATCAGCACGCGGCGGTAGCCGAACCGGCTGACCAGCCTGACCGCCGCACGCTTGGAGGCCATGCCGGCCAAGGCCACCGGCACCATCATCAGGCCGGCGTTCATCGGGCTCATGCCGAGGCCGACCTGCAGCAGCAACGGGATCAGGAACGGCATCGAGCCGCTGCCGACCCGCGAGAACAGGTTGCCGAGGATGCCGATGCGGTAGCTGGTGACCTTGAACAGCGCCAGCGGGAACAGCGGCGCGGACGAGGTGGCGGCGTGCAGCCAATAGCCGGCCAACGCCGCGAGCCCGCCGATCGCCAGCAGCATCACGAAGGCATGGCGCAGGCCCAGTTCGGAGATGCCGTCCAGCGCCAGCGAGAGCGCGACCATGCCGAACGCCAGCATCAGGTAGCCGGGCAGGTCGAAGCGCTGGCGCTGCTCGCCGTAGTGGTCCGGCATCACCTTCAGCGCGGCGGCGAAACCGATCGCGCCGATCGGCAGGTTGATCAGGAACACCCAGTGCCAGGAGGCGATCTCCACCAGCCATCCGCCCAGCGTGGGGCCGACCAGCGGGCCGATCAGGGCCGGGATCGCGATGAAGCTCATCGCGCGCAGGAAGTCCTCGCGCGGGACCGAGCGCAGCACCGCCAGGCGGCCGACCGGCAGCAGCATCGCGCCGCCGATGCCCTGCAGCACGCGCGAGGCGACCAGTTGCGCCAGCGACTGCGAGAGCGCGCAGAACAGCGAGCCGAGCGTGAACACGATGATGGCGGCGAGGAACGTGCGGCGGGTGCCGAAGCGGTCCGCGATCCAGCCCGAGGCGGGGATGAACATCGCCACCGCCAGCGCGTAGGAGAACACCACCGACTGCATCTGCAGCGGGCTTTCGTGCAGGCTGCGCGCCATCGCCGGGAGGGCGGTGTTGACGATGGTGCCGTCCAGCATCTGCATGAAGATCGCCAGCGATACCAGCCACAACAACGGTTTGATCGCGTTGTAGTCGGGCTGGAGCGGGACTGGCTGGCTCATGGGGCGGATCGCGGCCTGGGAAGAGACGGATTATCCGGCAGGGGATGTGCAGGCGATGCGTGCGCAGGGGCACGGCAGGCGCGAGCCCGGCGACATCCATCACTGTTGTGGGAGGGACTCCCGTCCCGACGAGCTTTGCCGGCGTTGCCTGATGGCACGGAGGTTCCTTCTCCCGTTACCGGAGAAGGTGTCCGAGGGGCGGCGACGAGGGTGCTTTTTGGCCTGGAAGCAAGAGCTTTCGTCCTCCCGGACGAGCCACTTCGATCCATCATGCGGCAGCTGCGAAGCGCATCTTCGCTCGGGCACGCGCACCGCAGGAGCGACGCCGCACGGCGTCCGCGTGGAGTTCCCGCGAGCCTTCCTCCCGTCGCCCCCGCGAAGACGGGGACCCAGCGGCTTTCAGGCCGCCCGCGACGGACCGTACCGGACCAGGCCAACCGCGATCAAAGATCCGCAACGAGCGGCCATCGCCCTTCGTGCTCGTGCCGGTTCCGGCCAATCGAAGTATCAGCGCCTGCTCAGTTCGTGCACCGCTTCGACCAGCGCCGCGGCGTGCTCCGGGTCCATGTCCGGCGACATGCCGTGGCCGAGGTTGAACACGTGGCCCTCGCGTGAGCCGCCGTTGCCGGCCGCGTAGCTGTCCAGCACCCGGCCGGCCTCGCGGCGGATCGCCTCGGGCGCGCCGTACAGCACGGCGGGATCGAGGTTGCCCTGCAGCGCGACCTTGCCGCCGGTGCGGCGGGCGGCCTCGCCGATGTCGATCGTCCAGTCCACGCCGATCGCATCGGCGCCGGTGGCGGCCAGCTCCTCGACGTAGCCGCCGGTGCCCTTGCCGAACAGGATCAGCGGCGTGCGCGCCTCGCCTTCGCCGCGCTCGAGCCCGCGCGCGATGCGGGCCAGGTAGGGCAGCGAGAACTCGCGGTACATCGCCGGGCTCAGCACGCCGCCCCAGGTGTCGAACACCTGCAGGACCTGCGCGCCGGCCGCGCGCTGCGCGCCCAGGTAGGCGATCACGGCGTCGGTGACCACGCCCAACAGCCCGTGCAGCAGCTCCGGCGCGTCGAGCGCCATCGCCTTGATCCTCGCGTAGTCCTTGCTGCCGCCGCCTTCGACCATGTAGCACGCCAGCGTCCACGGGCTCCCGGCGAAGCCGATCAACGGCACGCTGCCGTCCAGCTCGCGGCGGATCAGCCGCACCGCGTCCATCACGTAGCGCAGTTCGGTCTCCATGTCCGGCACCGCCAGCCGGGCGACGGCCTCGGCATCGCGGACCGGGTGGCGGAAGCGCGGGCCTTCGCCTTCGACGAAATACAGTTCCAGCCCCATCGCGTCGGGCACGGTGAGGATGTCGGAGAACAGGATCGCCGCGTCCAGCGGAAAGCGCCGCAGCGGTTGCAGCGTGATCTCGCAGGCGACCTCGGGATTCTTGGCCATGCCGAGGAAGCTGCCGGCCTTGGCCCGGGTGGCGCGGTACTCGGGCAGGTAGCGTCCCGCCTGGCGCATCAGCCAGACCGGGGTGCAGTCCACGGGTTGCCTGCGCAGGGCGCGCAGCAGGCGGTCGTTCTTCAGCATGGAAGGTCCTCAGCGCGGCGCATCGGCGCCACGGGTGAACATGACTTGGAAACCGCGCTTGAGCTGCGCGTCGCGTGCCTTCTCGAAGGCGCGGTGGGCCTCGTCCTGCAGCAGGAACTGCTCGCGCCGCAATTGCGCGCGGCCGCCGATCTGGCCGCTCTCGCGCAGCAGCTCCCAGCCGCCGAACAGGTCCGGTTGCAGGGTCAGCTGGACGTAGCGGGGCGAGTCCTCGCCGACCGGGAGTTGTTGCAGGAATACGCGCATGGCGCGAATTGTAGCCGCTGCGGGTGACGTCCAGCTGACCCCGCGGGCGGCGGCGGGCCTCAGCCGGCGCGCAGCACGTCCAGCACCGCCGCTTCGTCCACGTCCGGCACCACCTCGGCCTTGCCGATGCCGCGCCAGAGCACCAGCCGCAGCCGGCCGGCGAGGTTCTTCTTGTCCAGCCGCATCCGGGCGAGCAGGCGATCCGGCTCCAGCCCGGCCGGGATCGCGGTGGGCAGGCCGTAGCGTTCCAGCAGCGTGCGCAGCGCTTCGGTATCGGCCTCCGGCGCCATGCCCAGCGCCGCCGACAGGCGCGCGGCGAGTACCATGCCGACCGCGACCGCCTCGCCGTGCACCAGGTTGTCGCTGCCGGGGCTGGCGTAGCCTTGCTCGGTCTCGATCGCATGGCCGAAGGTGTGGCCGAGGTTGAGCAGGGCGCGTTCGCCCTTCTCCAGCGGATCGCGCTCGACGATCTCGGCCTTGTGTTCGCAGCTGCGCGCGATCGCCTGCGCCAGCGCGGCGTGGTCGCCGGCCAGCAGCGCCTCGCGTTCGGCATGCAGCCATTGGAAGAACAGCGGGTCGCGGATGCCGCCGTACTTGATCACCTCGGCCAGCCCCGCGCGCAGTTCGCGGGCGGGCAGGGTGTGCAGCGTCGCGGTGTCGGCGATCACCGCGCGCGGCGGATGGAACGCGCCGACCAGGTTCTTGCCCTGCGGGATGTCCACCGCGGTCTTGCCGCCGACCGAGGAGTCGACCATCGCCAGCAGCGTGGTCGGCAGTTGCACGCAGTCGATGCCGCGCATCCAGCAGGCCGCGGCGAAGCCGGCCAGGTCGCCGACCACGCCGCCGCCGAGCGCGAACACGCAGGCGTCGCGGGTCGCGCCCAGCTCGGCCAGCGCGGCGATCGCCGAGCCGAAGGTGGCGAGCGTCTTGGAGGCCTCGCCGGCCGCGATCACCAGTTCGCCGACCAGCAGGTCCGGGCGGGCCTGCAGCAAGGCCTCGCGCACGCGCCAGGCGTACAGCGGCGCGACCGAGGAATCGCTCAGCACCAGCACGTGGCGGCCGCGTACGTGCGCGGCCAGGCGGGCGCCGTCGTCCAGCAGGCCCGGGCCGATGGCAATGGTGTAGGGATGCGCGCCGCCGACGTCGACGGTGCGTGGGGAGGGGGCGTCGATCATGCAGCGGTACTCGAAATCTGCCATTGCGCGGCCAGCCGCAGCACCAGCTGCGCGGTGGCCTCGCCGGCGGAAAGCCGGTCGGTGTCCAGGACGAGGTCGGCGACCTCGCGGTAGAGCGGTGCGCGCACCTGCGCCAGGTCGCGCAGCACCTGTTCGCGGTCGTCGCGTTGCAGCAGCGGCCGGCTGCGGTCCCGCGCCAGCCGTTCCAGCTGCGTCTCCACGCCGACGCTGAGGTAGACCACGAAGCCGCGCTCGCGGATCCGCCGGCGGTTGTCGGCGTCCAGCACCGCGCCGCCGCCGGTGGACACCAGCTGGCCGTCGCCGGCCAGGATTCGTGCCAGCACGGTGCGCTCGTGTTCGCGGAAACCCGCCTCGCCGGAGTGATCGAAGATCGCCGGGATGCTGGCGCCGGCGTGCTCGACGATGGCCTGGTCGACGTCGACGAACTGCAGGCCGAAGCGCTCGGCCAGCCGCCGGCCGATGCAGCTCTTGCCTGCACCCATCGGGCCGACCATCACGAGATTCGGAGCGGGATTCATCGCGGCATGCTAGCACCCGCGGGCGCCGGCTTCGCCTTTGCTGACGGATGAAACCGTCGCCGGCCGCGCGCGGCGGCGCACGGTTCGCGCAGCGCCTGCCGGCGTCCCGATCCCCGTCGTGTGCGTGCCCGGGGCCTTGCGGCCACAATAGGCGGAAACCGCAAGCCCGCCGTGACCATGACCGATCTACTTGCCGAAGCCGTTTCCACCTTCGCCCAGCTCTACGAGGAAGCCCAGCGCGCCGGCGAACTCGAACCCAACGCGATGACCGTCGCCACGGCCAGCCTCGAGGGGAGGCCGAGCGCGCGCACGGTGCTGCTCAAGGGGTTCGACGAACGCGGCTTCGTGTTCTACACGCACCTGGACAGCCCCAAGGGCCGCGAGATCCAGCTCAACCCGCAGGTCGCGCTGCTGTTCCTGTGGCGCGGCCTGCGCGAGGCCGGCGTGCAGGTGCGGATCGAGGGCGAGGCGCAGCTGGTGTCCGCGGCCGAGGCCGACGCCTACTTCGCCTCGCGTCCGCGCATGAGCCAGATCGGCGCGTGGGCCTCGATGCAGTCGCAGACGCTGGCCTCGCGCGAGGAGTTCGAGGAGCGCCTGGCCAAGGTGGAGGCCAGCTTCGAAGGGCGCGAGGTGCCGCGCCCGGAGGGATGGAGCGGCTTCCGGATCATGCCCGGCCGCTTCGAGTTCTGGTACGGCGCCCGGTTCCGGCTGCACGAGCGCTGGCGCTACGACCGCGATGTCGGCGGGCGCTGGTCCAAGCGCATGCTGTACCCCTGATACGGGCCGGTCAGCGCGCCCGCGTGCGGCCTGCCAACGCGCCGGCCAGCAGCGCCAGCGCGAGGGCCAGCCCGAAGGCCAGCAGGTAACCGAGCCGTGGGCGCTGGTCCAGCATCATCGCGAACAGCGAGCCGCCCACCGCCAGCATGGTCGCGACCGCGACTGCTTCGCACAGTTGCAATGCGGAGCTGTTGCGGCCTTCCGTGCCCGGCGGCGACAGTTGCAGCACCAGGACCGACAGGCTCGGGTAGACCAGGCCCATGCCCACGCCCGCCAAGCCCCAGCCGGCCACGGCGACCGCGACGGGCACCGCCGGATGGATCGCCAGCGCGGTCAGGCCGATGCCGGCCGCCAGCGTGGCGGCGCCCAGCGCGATCAAGCGCTGGCGCGGACGGCTGCCGGCGTAATGGCCCTGGTACCAGGAACCGCAGAACCAGCTGAAGGCGCCGACGCTCAGGGCGATGCCCGCCAGCGCCGGCGAGAGACCGCGCTCGCGCGACAGCAGCAGCGGTACGAACGCCTCGCAGCCGAAGAACGCCGCCGGTGCCAGCCCGCGCAGCAGGACCACGCTGGGCAGGCCGCGCACCGCGCGCAACGTGCCGGCCGGCAACAGCCGGTACACGCAGGCGAGCAGTACCAGCGCGGCGACCGCCATCGCCGCCAGCGCGCCGCCGCCGCGCGACTGCCCGCCGACGTACATCGCCAGCACGCCGATCGCGGCGCCCGTCGCCCACGGCCACAGCGGCGGCGACCCGGCGTCCCGGTGCGGCGCCGGCGGCAACTTCGCCAACGGGCGATACAGCAACGCCGCGGCCGGGATCGCGATCGCGGGCACGCCCAGGAAGATCCAGCGCCAGCCCGCATGCTGCACGATCAGCCCGGCCAGCGCGGGGCCGACCAGCGAGGGCAGCACCCAGCCGGCGGAGAACGCGGAGAACACCCGCGGCTGCAGTTCCGGCGGATACAGGCGCCCGACCAGCACGTACAGCGCGACCGACATCGCGCCGGCCCCCAGCCCCTGCAACACCCGGCCCGCGATCAGCCATGGCATCGAAGGCGCCAGGCCGGCCAGCAGCAAGCCGCACAGGAACGTGGCCAGGCCGCTCCACAACGGCCGCGCCGGGCCATGGCGGTCGCCGCTGCGGCCGGCCAGGGTCATGCCGACCACGCTGGCCGCGAGCATGCCGCCGAACGCCATCGCATACAGGCGCAGTCCGTCCAGTTCGCGCGCCACGGTCGGCATCGCGGTCGCCACCGCCAGCGCTTCGAAGGCGCCGAGCGAAACCAGCGCGACCATGCCCGACGTCGCGGCCCGGTACGGCGCGGCCATGACCGAATCCGCGGCCGGGCCGGGACATGCCTGGGGGAGGGGAGTGGAACTCATGCGGCAACGTCTCCTGAACGCTTGCACCCGGGGGACGGGGCGCGCAGCATCCAACCTCAACCAAGGTCGAGGTCAAGCGATGGCAGAGATGAGCGTGGGCGAAGTGGCGCACCGCAGCGGCGTGGCGGTGTCCGCGCTGCACTTCTACGAACGCAAGGGGTTGATCCACAGCCTGCGCACCAGCGGCAACCAGCGCCGCTACGCCCGCGACGTGCTGCGCCGGCTGGCGGTGATACGCGTCGCGCAGCGCGTCGGCATCCCGCTGGAAGCGGTCGCCAAGGCCTTCGCGGTGCTGCCGCGGCAGCGTCCGCCGACCCGCGCGGACTGGGCGCGGATGTCGGCGCTGTGGCGCAACGAACTGGACGAGCGCATCGCCAGGCTGCAGCAGTTGCGCGACCAGCTGACCGACTGCATCGGCTGCGGTTGCCTGTCGCTGCAGCGTTGCCGGCTGGCCAACCCGGGCGATGCGCTGGGCGAGCAGGGCGACGGGCCGCGGCGCTGGGGCGGCGGCTGAAGCGCGGGGCCGCGTGGATCGGCGCTCGCGGCTGCGGGAGGAATTTTCTTTGTGGGAGGGACTTCAGTCCCGACGGGGCTTTTGTGCAGGTCCCTCTGGCACCCGCACCTCCATGTGCGTGGATTCAACGCGGGCCTCCGTCGGGACTGAAGTCCCTCCCACAAGGAGCCAAGCGGGATGGTGGGAGGTCCGGGAAGTCGGAGGCCGTGGGGAATCAGCGGTTCAGTCGTTCGCCGCCGACAACTCGCGGCCGCGCGTCGTGGCCGCGGCGATGGCCTTGGCGGTCAGCGCTTCGAAGCCGCCCGCCTGGAAGGTCTCGATCGCCGCCTGGGTGGTGCCGTTGGGCGAGGTGACGCGCCGGCGCAGTTCCGCCGGCGCCTCGCCGGCCTCGGTCAGCATGCGCGCGGCGCCGAGCACGGTCTGCAGCACCAGGGTGCGCGCGGCCTCGGCGGGCAGGCCTTGCTGGAGCGCCGCCGCTTCCATCGCCTCGGCGAGCAGGAACACATAGGCCGGGCCGCTGCCGGACACGGCGGTGACGGCGTCCATGCGGGCCTCGTCCTCGATCCACACCGTCGCCCCCGCACTGGCCAGCAGGCGCTCGGCCCGTTCGCGCTGCGCCGCGCTGACGCGGGCATTGGCGTGCAGCCCGGTGACGCCGGCACCGAGCAGCGCGGGCGTGTTGGGCATCGCCCGGACCACCGCCTGGCCGCCTCCGAGCCAGCGGTCGAGCTGGGTGCCGGTGATGCCGGCGGCGATCGATACCACCAGCGGTTGGTTCCGCGCCGCGTCCGCCAGGCCGGCGCATACGCTGCGCATCACCTGCGGCTTGACCGCCATGACCCAGGTGTTCGCGCCGGCGATGGCCGCGTCCGCCGAGGCGAACGTACGCACGCCGAACTCGCGCGCCAAGGCGTCGCGCAGCGCTTCCATGGGCTCGGCGACCTGGATGCGCCCGCCCGGCACGCCTTGCCGTACCAGGCCGGCGATCAGGCTGCGCGCCATGTTGCCGCCGCCGATGAAGGCGATGGCGGGGCCGGGACTCGGGACGGGGGGCTGGGGACTGGAATGGGTCATGGCGATCTGCGCTGGCGAAGAGGGACGAAAGTGGCAGGGCGGGTTAGGCGGGTCAGGCGGGTCTTGCCGGGGCGCGGCTTCCGAACAGCGCCGTGCCGACCCGCACCATCGTCGCACCTTCGGCGATGGCCTCGGCGAAATCGCCGCTCATGCCCATCGACAAGGTGTCGGCCTGCGGGTGCCGGGCCGCGGTCGCATCGAACAGGGCACGCATGCGACGGAAGGCGTCGCGGCGGCGCTCGACCTGCGGATACGGCGCCGGGATCGCCATCAGCCCGCGCAGCGCCAGGCGCGGCTCGGCGGCGATCGCCGCGGCCAGCGCGGGCACCTGCTCGGGCGTGCAGCCGTGCTTGCTGGTCTCGTCGTCGATGTTCACCTGGATCAGCACGTTCAGCGGCGCGCGTTCGGCGGGACGGTATTTCGCCAGTGCGGCGACCAGTTTCGGCCGGTCCACGGTCTGCACCCAGTCGAACAGGCGGGCGGCCTGTTCGGCCTTGTTGGACTGCAGGTGCCCGATCAGGTGCCATTCCAGCCCCAGCGCTTGCAGCTGCGCGATCTTGGCCGCCGCTTCCTGCACGTAGTTCTCGCCGAACGCGCGCTGGCCCTGCGCCGCGAGCGCGGCCACCGCCGCGGCCGGTTGGGTCTTGGACACCGCCAGCAGCGCGGCGGCCGGCCGGCCTGCGGCACGGGCCGCGGCGTCCATGTCCGAAAGGATCTGTCGTAGCGATGAAACCGGCACTTCGGCGCCTTCCAGCGATAAGCGGGAACGCTATACTGCCGGCCGGGGAAAAATCCTTCCAGTCGCAGCCCAGGGGAAAAGCAGCGTATGGATATCGCTGAACTATTGGCGTTTTCCGTCAAGAACAAGGCATCGGACCTGCACCTGTCCGCAGGCTTGCCGCCGATGATCCGCGTCGACGGAGATGTGCGCCGCATCAACATTCCCGCGCTCGACCACAAGCAGGTCCATGCGCTGGTGTACGACATCATGTCGGACAAGCAGCGCCGCGACTACGAGGAGTTCCTCGAGGTCGACTTCTCGTTCGAGATCCCGTCGCTGGCGCGTTTCCGCGTCAACGCCTTCAACCAGAACCGCGGCGCCGGCGCGGTGTTCCGCACCATTCCCTCCGAGGTGCTGACCCTGGAGGACCTGGGCTGCCCGCCGATCTTCCGCCAGCTGATCGAGCAGCCGCAGGGCCTGATCCTGGTGACCGGGCCGACCGGCTCGGGCAAGTCGACCACGCTGGCGGCGATGATCGACTACATCAACAAGAACGAGTACGGCCACATCCTCACCGTCGAGGACCCGATCGAATTCGTCCACACCTCGCAGAAGTGCCTGATCAACCAGCGCGAGGTGCACCGCGACACCCACGGCTTCAACGAGGCGCTGCGCTCGGCGCTGCGCGAGGACCCGGACATCATCCTGGTCGGCGAGTTGCGCGACCTGGAGACCATCCGCCTCGCGCTGACCGCCGCGGAGACCGGCCACCTGGTGTTCGGTACCTTGCACACCAGTTCGGCGGCCAAGACCATCGACCGCATCATCGACGTGTTCCCGGCCGGCGAGAAGCCGATGGTGCGCTCGATGCTGTCCGAATCGCTGCGCGCGGTGATCTCGCAGGCGCTGCTGAAGAAGGTCGGCGGCGGCCGCACCGCGGCGTGGGAGATCATGGTCGGCACCCCGGCCATCCGCAACCTGATCCGCGAGGACAAGGTCGCGCAGATGTACTCGGCGATCCAGACCGGCCAGCAGTACGGCATGCAGACCCTCGACCAGCACCTGCAGGACCTGGTCAAGCGCAGCCTGATCACCCGCAACCAGGCCCGCGAGTACGCCAAGGACAAGCGGTTGTTCGAGTAGGGCAGTGATTGGTGATCCGTGATTCGTGATTAGTCAAAAGCCGGGGTTCTGAGTGGTGATTGGTGGGCGAAAACGGGGATTCCCCCTTTTCCGAATCACGAATCACGAATCACGAATCACGGCTCCTCCCAGGAGCCACCCATGAGCACCATCGACTTCACCTCGTTCCTCAAGCTGATGGCGCACCAGAAGGCGTCGGACCTGTTCATCACCGCGGGCATGCCGCCGTCGATCAAGGTGCACGGCAAGATCAGCCCGATCACGCAGACGCCGCTGACCGCGCAGCAGAGCCGCGACCTGGTGCTGAACGTGATGACGCCCTCGCAGCGCGAGGAGTTCGAGAAGACCCACGAGTGCAACTTCGCCATCGGCGTGGCCGGCGTCGGCCGCTTCCGCGTGTCGTGCTTCTACCAGCGCAACCAGGTCGGCATGGTGCTGCGCCGGATCGAGACGCGCATCCCCAGCGTGGACGAGCTGAACCTGCCGCCGGTGATCAAGACGCTGGCGATGACCAAGCGCGGCATCATCATCTTCGTGGGCGCCACCGGTACCGGCAAATCGACCTCGCTGGCGGCGATGATCGGCTACCGCAACCAGAACTCGACCGGCCACATCATCACCATCGAGGATCCGATCGAGTTCGTGCACAAGCACGAAGGCTGCATCATCACCCAGCGCGAGGTCGGCATCGACACCGACAGCTGGGAGAACGCGCTCAAGAACACCCTGCGCCAGGCCCCGGACGTGATCATGATCGGCGAGGTGCGCACCCGCGAGGGCATGGACCATGCCATCGCCTTCGCCGAGACCGGCCACCTGGTGCTGTGCACGCTGCACGCCAACAACGCCAACCAGGCGATGGACCGCATCATCAACTTCTTCCCGGAAGACCGCCGCCAGCAGCTGCTGATGGACCTCTCGCTCAACCTCAAGGGCGTGGTCGCGCAGCAACTGGTGCCGACCCCGGACGGCAAGGGCCGGCGCGTCGCCCTGGAGATCCTGCTCGGCACGCCGCTGGTGCAGGACTACATCCGCGACGGCGAGATCCACAAGCTCAAGGAAGTGATGAAGGAATCCACCAACCTGGGCATGAAGACCTTCGACCAGAGCCTGTTCGAGCTGTACCAGGCCGGCGAGATCAGCTACGAGGACGCGCTGCGCTACGCCGACTCGCAGAACGAGGTGCGCCTGCGTATCAAGCTCTCCCAGGGCGGCGACGCCAAGACCCTGGCGCAGGGGCTGGACGGGGTGGAGATCGCCGAAGTGCGCTGAGCCTTGCGCGGCCGGGCCCCCGCAAGGCCGCAGGGCGGCCTTGCGTCCGGGCGTTCATGGAGCGGAACCGGTTTCGGATGTAACCGATGCCCGGGATGATGTCTAATATCGTCCCCCACCGCAGTACCCCCTCCCGTGAGCCTCCCCGATTCCGACCTGCGTCCGGAGCAGGAACCGTTGCCCGAAGACGGCGCCGTCGTCACCGCCGGCCCGCTGACCCCGCCGCCCGATTCGGCCGGTACGCCGGCCGACGACCGCGCGTTCCATCACTCGGTCGCCGAGGACGTGCAGGGCATGCTGCTGGCGACGCTGGTGGCCTCGCTCGGGCTGGCGGTGTTCGCCAAGGGCGGGATCATGATCGGCGGCATGGCCGGGGTGGCGTTCCTGCTGCACTACGCGCTGGACTGGAACTTCGGCCTGGTGTTCGTGCTGGTGAACCTGCCGTTCTACTGGCTGTCGGTGCGGCGCATGGGCTGGGAGTTCACGCTCAAGACCTTCGCGGCGGTGGGGGCATGCGGTCTGCTGACCGATCTGCTGCCGCGCTGGGCCGGCTATTCGCACATGGCGCCACTGTACTCGGCGCTGGTCGGCGGGTCGCTGGTCGGGCTGGGCATCCTGTTCTTCATCCGCCATCGCGCCAGCCTGGGCGGCGTGGGCATCCTGGCGGTGTACCTGCAGCGCGAGCGCGGCTGGAGCGCGGGCAAGGTGCAGATGGCCTTCGACGCGGTGCTGATCTGCGCGGCGTTCTTCGTGCTGACGCCGCAGAAGGTGCTGTATTCGGCGGTGGGTGCGTTGATGCTGAGCCTGGTGTTGATGTTCAACCATCGGCCGCACCGCTACATGGGCGTGTGATGCGCCAGGCCGCCGTCATGGGCGGGCCGGGCAGGTGCTGCTGAACCCGAGCGCCAGCATCAGGCTGCGCGCGTCGAACGGGGCGTGCACCTTGGCATCGTTGTCGAGATAGCAGTAGACGTCGCGGCCGGCGCGCTTGCGGGCGGGAGCGCCGGCCCGCTGCGCGTCGTCCGGTTCGCCGCCGGTGGCCCAGGCGGCGATGCGCCGCGCCCAATGCTCGATCGCCTGCTCGCCGTAGCCGCTGGTGTACAGCTCGGTGTCGCCGTGCAGGCGCACGTAGACGAAGTCGCTGGTCACGTCCTCCAGGCAGGGGAACTTGCGTGCGGTGTCGGCCACCACCAGTGCCACGCCATGCTTGCGCAGCAATGCCATGCAGGCGGGATCGGCGAAGCTGGGGTGGCGGACTTCCAGCGCATGGCGCAGGCGCCGGTTGCGGTCGATCGCCAGGGCGCTGCGGCCGTGCATCAGGGTGCGGTCGCGGCGGCGGGCCAGCGACAGGGCCGCCTCGGTGTCGCGCGGCAGCGAGGCCAGGAATCCATCGAGCAGGTCCGCGTTGAAGCGCAGCGAGGGCGGCAGCTGCCACAGCAGCGGCCCGAGCTTGGCGCCGAGGCGGAGCACGCCGGAAGCGAAGAAGTTGGCCATCGCCTGGTCGCAGTCGCGCAGGCGCTTCATGTGGGTGATCAGGCGCGGGGCCTTGACCGCGAACACGAACGCCTCCGGCGTGGCTTCGTGCCAGGCCCGGTAGCTCTTCGGGGTCTGCAGGGAATAGAACGAGCCATTGAGCTCGATGCTGGGGAAGCAGCGCGAGGCGTATTCCAGCTCGCGACGCTGGGGCAGGTCGGGAGGGTAGAACACGCCACGCCAACGGGCATAGCGCCAACCGGAGATGCCGATGCGGATGCTCATGCGGGCAGCGTCGCGGCCGCGCCGTAAGCCATGCGTCAGCGCGACGTGCACGCAGCGTGCAGTCCGGCGGCGGCGCCGTTCAACCTTCTCCGCGCACGCGCATCCAGGGCGGATCGAGGCGCGCGATGCGCGCATGCGCCGGGCAGTCGGCGCGGTGCGCGCCGGGCAGGTAGCCCAGGCTCATCAGGAACTCGCCGGTGATCTCGCCGCCGGTGAAGCGGAAGGTCTTCTTGAACAGCTTCACCCACTCCGGCTTGGACAGCGGGTGGTGCGCGTCCAGCCAGGTGGCGAAGCCGCCGTGCGTCGCGCGCAGGCGCCGGACCACGCCGGCGTTGTGGATCGCCGCCAGCACCTTGAGCCGGTTGCGGATGATCCCCGGGTCGGCGAGCAGGCGGGCGACGTCGTCCTCGCCGAAGCCGGCCACCGCGTCCACGTCGAAGCCGGCGTAGGCCGCGCGGAAGCCCTGGCGCTTGCGCAGGATCGTCTCCCAGCTCAGCCCGGCCTGGTTGATCTCCAGCACCAGCCGCTCGAACAGCTCGCTCTCCGCGCGCTGGGGAAAGCCGTATTCGTGGTCGTGGTAATGGCCGTGGACCGGGTGCCCGGGCGCTATCGTGCAGTAGCCGCTCATCCGGGCATTGTAGGGGGCGCCGGCGCCCGGATGGGCCCGGCGATGGCCCGCATCCGGCGGCAGGCCCGTAGAATAGGCCCATGTCCGAGGCCCCCACCCACCTGACCCACCAACTGCTGATCGCGCTGCCGACGCTGTCCGATCCGCATTTCGCGCGCAGCGTGGCATTGATCTGCCAGCACGACGACAACGGCGCGATGGGGGTCGTGGTCAACCGGCCCTCCGAGTACACCCTCGGCGAGGTGCTCGCCCAGATGGGCATCGGCACCGCCGACGAGGTGTTGCGCGAGCGGGCGGTGCTGGCGGGCGGCCCGGTGCATCCGGAACGGGGGTTCGTGATCCACGACGACGCCCGCGACTGGGATTCGAGCATCGAGGTGGGCGAGGGGCTGTACCTGACCACCTCGCGCGACATCCTCGAGGCCATGGCCGAGGGCCGTGGCCCGCGCAACGCCATCGTCGCGCTCGGCTGCGCCGGCTGGGGCGCGGGGCAGCTGGAATTCGAGATCGCCGAGAACAGTTGGCTGACCGCGCCGTCCGATCCGCAGCTGCTGTTCGACCTGCCGCTGGAAGACCGCTGGCGCGCCGCGGCCGGCCGCATCGGCGTGGACCTGTTCCGGATGACGGACTACAGCGGGCATGCCTAGCGCGGGCTCGCCGTCCCCGATCCGCCCCGACGCCACGGTGTTCGGTTTCGACGTCGGCGCCAAGCGCATCGGCGTGGCGATCGGCAGCGCGCTCGGCGCCGGCGCGCGCGCGCTGGCGGTGATCGAGGTGCGCGGCGACACGGTCGACTGGGCCGCGCTCGACCGGTTGCACAAGGACTGGCGCCCGTCCGGCCTGGTGGTCGGCGACCCGCTCACCCTCGAAGGCGAGGACCAGCCGGCGCGCCGGCGCGCGCACGCCTTCGGCCGCCAGTTGCGCGCGCGCTACGGGCTGCCGGTGGTGCTGGTCGACGAACGTTCCAGTTCGGTCGAGGCGGCGCGCCGCTTCGCCCACGAACGCGCCGAGGGCCGCAAGCGCCGCCGCGACGCCGAGGCGCTGGACGCGATGGCCGCCGCGGTCATCGTGGAGCGCTGGCTGTCCGCGCCCGACCAAGCCCTTCCCCTTCCCTGATCCCCGCCTCAACGCAATGACCACCATGCAACTCGATTCGGACGGACGCCTGCGCCACCTGCTGACCCTGGAAGGGCTGCCCCGCGCCACCTTGCTGCAGCTGCTCGACCGCGCCGGCCAGATCCGCGACGCCGCGGTCGGCCGGGTCGGCAAGCGCAACGTGCTCGCCGGCAGCGCGGTCTGCACGCTGTTCTTCGAGCCGTCCACCCGCACCCGCAGCTCGTTCCAGCTGGCCGCGCAGCGGCTGGGCGCGGACGTGCTGAACTTCGACGCCTCGACCTCGTCCGCCCGCAAGGGCGAGACCGACCGCGACACGATGAAGAACCTGGAAGCGATGGGCGTGCGCGGGTTCGTGGTGCGCCACCCCGGGGACGGCGCGGTGGAGCGCCTGGCCGAGGCGGCGGGCGAGGGCACCGCCCTGGTCAATGCCGGCGACGGCCGCAGTGCGCATCCCACCCAGGGCCTGCTCGACATGCTCACCCTGCGCCAGGCCAAGGGCGCGGATTTCTCCAGGCTGAAGCTGGTGATCGTCGGCGACGTGAAGCATTCGCGCGTGGCGCGTTCGGACCTGCATGCGCTGCGCACGCTCGGCGCCGGCGAGATCCGCGTGTGCGGGCCGAAGTCGCTGCTGCCGGACGACGGCACGCTGCACGGGTGCGTGGTCGGCGACGATTTCGACGCGATGCTGGAGGGCGCCGACGCGCTGCTGATGCTGCGCCTGCAGCGCGAGCGCATGGAAGAGGGCCTGGTGCCGTCGCTGGAGCAGTACCACGCCGAGTACGGCCTGACCGCCGAGCGCCTCAAGCGCGCCGCGCCCGACGCGGTGGTGCTGCATCCGGGGCCGATCAACCGCGGCGTGGAGATCACCGACGAGGTGGCCGACGGCCCGCAATCGTGCGTGCTGCGCCAGGTCGCCAACGGCGTGGCGGTGCGCATGGCGGTGCTGGAGACGTTGCTGGGCTGAGGCCGGCAACGCCGATGGCCTTCTGCCCGGGCGCGGGAGAAGGCCCAGGCCGCGGCGCCTGGCCGCGACCGCTGCCCGCATGGGCGCTGCGAGGCGCGCCTCGGCGCGTACGAGCGTGCCCGCCCTCGCAGGAGGGCTGTTGCCAGGGGCCATCGATTCGCCGAACCTGCGCGGGTTCCCGCCGCGTGGGTTCCCTATGCGCAGTCTCGATTTCAGCTCGTGGAGCGCAATCCTCAGCACCTTGTTCGGCCTGGTGCTGGTGTCGCTGGTGGCCGTGGGGATCCGCATGCTGGTCATGCAGACCGTGCAGCGCCGGCGCGAGCGCGAGAACCGGCAGATCAACGAGCGGCTCAAGACGCTGATCGCCGCCTACAAGACGCTGGGAGGCTCCTTCACGGGGGAACTGGAAGTCGATCCCTCCCACCTGCGCGACCTGCGCCGTCGCAGCGGGACGGCACAGGCGAACGAAGCGGCGGCGCCGGCCGCGACGGTGTCGGAGCGGCGCCGGCGCATCCGCGACGCGGTCGAGGCGGCGCTGTCCGACGTGATCCTGCTCGGCACGGAGGAGCAGGTGGCGCTGGCGGCGCAGGCCGCGCGCGACATGGTGGCCGGGCGCCCGGTACGCACGCGCGAGCTGGTGGTCTCGCTGCGGCAGTTCATCCGGCAGGCGCTGGACCTGGAGCCGATCCCGCCGTCGCTGGAAATCCCCGAGCAGGGGCCGCTGCGCACCGCCGGAAGCGGCGGCAGGGGCGGGGGCGGCGAGGCGGGTGGCAAGGGCGGAGCGGGAGGCGGTGGAGCAGGAGGCGCCGCCGGCGGTGCCGGACTCGGCATGGGTGCCGGGCTGGGCCTGGGCCGGCTCGGCGACGACGTCCGTCCGGACGAACGCTGAGGCGCGTTGCCGGGCCGCGCGACAGCGCGGGCGACCTGGTACCAATGGCAGGGCCGGCACCGGCGCGCGCTGGCTAAGATCGGGATCCTCCCCATTGCGCACGGTGGTGCCCATGATCCGACTGCTGTCCGGCGGCCTGGCCGCGGCGATCCTGTCGTCCTTTCCCGCGCCGGCGCCCGCCGCGGATGCGCCGGCGGCCGGCACCGGGGGCTTCGATCCGCGCGCGCTGTTCGCGCCGTTGCAATTGCCGGATGCGCCGAACGCCTACCGCAGCGGCAGCGGCGTGCCGGGACCGATGTTCTGGCAGAACCGCGCCGACTACGACCTGCACGCGACGATCGACCCGGGCACGCGCACGCTGAGCGGCCAGGAGACGATCACCTACACCAACAACGGCCCGGACACGCTCGACGTGCTGTGGCTGCAGCTCGACCAGAACATCTACCGCGCCGATGCGCGCGCCCGCGACGTACGCGCGCCCCGGCCCGACCGGCCGCAGCCGGCGGGCAACACGACCGAGGGCTACCGCATCGCGCGCGTGGAGGTCGACGTCGCCGGCAAGCGCCAGCCGGTGGCGTTCCTGGTCGAGGACACCCGGATGCGGGTCGAACTGCCGCAGCCGCTGGCCGGCCACGGGAAGTCGCTGAAGCTGCACATCGACTACGCCTATACCGTGCCCGGGACCTGGGGCGGCCGCACCGCGGTGACGCCGACCAGGAACGGCGAGATCTTCGAGATCGCGCAGTGGTACCCGCGCATGGCGGTCTACGACGACTTGCGCGGCTGGGACACGCAGCCGTACCTGGGCTCGGAGTTCTACCTGGAGTACGGCAGCTTCGACTACGCCGTCGCCGTGCCGTGGGATTGGCTCGTGGTCGGTTCCGGCGAACTGGTCAACCCGCAGCAGGTGCTGACGAAGACCCAGCAGCAGCGCCTGGCCCAGGCGCGCGCCAGCGAGTCGACGGTGATGATCCGCACGCCGGAGGAAGTCGTCGATCCGGCCAGCCGTCCCACCCGCGGCGGCACCCAGACCTGGCGGTTCCACATGGACCACACCCGCGACGTGGCCTTCGCCGCCTCGCCCGCGTTCGTCTGGGACGCCGCGCGCATCGACCTGCCCGGCGGAGGATCGTCGCTGGCGATGTCGGCGTACCCGGTCGAGGGCGCCGCCAACTGGAAGCGCTCCACCGAATACGTGAAGGGCGCGATCGAGCACTTCTCGCAGTGGTACCCCTACCCGTGGCCGGCCGCGGTCAACCTGGGCGGGCATGGCGCCGGCATGGAGTACCCCGGCATCGTGTTCGACGGCTACGACGACACCGGCAAGGGCCTGTTCTGGATCACCGCCCACGAACTGGGGCACGGCTGGTTCCCGATGATCGTGGGATCCAACGAGCGCCGGCACGCGTTCATGGACGAGGGCTTCAACACCTTCATCGACGTCTACGCCTCCGATGCGTTCAACCGGGGCGAGTACGCGCCCAAGCGGGATTCGGAGTACGCGCCGAAGGGCGGCAACCCGGCCGAGGAGATCCTGCCGTTGCTGGCCGACGCCGGTGCGCCGACGCTGATGGACCTGGCCGACGCCACCAGCGAGAAGTACCGGCATCCGCTGACCTACTTCAAGGGCGCGCTGGGGCTGGTGCTGCTGCGCGAGCAGATCCTCGGGCCGGAACGCTTCGACCCGGCGTTCCGCAAGTACATCGCGACCTGGGCCTACAAGCACCCGACGCCGTCGGATTTCTTCCGCTTCATGCAGAGCGAGGCGGGCGAAGACCTGTCGTGGTGGTGGCGCGGCTGGTACTTCAACAACTGGCAGCTGGACATGGGCGTGGCCAAGGCCGAGTACGTCGAGCACGATCCCGCCAAGGGCGTGCTGGTCACGCTGGCGAGCCGCCAGAAGCTGGTGATGCCGGCGACGCTGCGCATCGACCTGGCCGACGGCTCCCACCTCGACCGGCGCGTGCCGGTGGAAGCCTGGCTGCAACAGGCCGCGCCGACGGTGCGGGTGCCGACTACCCAGAAGATCGTGCATGTCACGCTCGATCCGGACGCCAAGCTGCCGGACGCCGACCGCGGCAACAACCGGCTCGACATCGTCGGCTGATCCCGGACGCGTCGTGCACCGCGCGCGACGCGTCCTGGCCGGGCGGGATCAGGCGGATTTGCGCAGCGGCGTGTTCCCGAGCTTCTCGATCCGGCCGCCCGAGCGCTGGAACGCATCGAGCTGGCTCTGGATTTCCTCGTGGGCCGCTCGCTTGTCCTCGCGCGGCTTGGAATAGATCTGGGTGGGCGGAACGGCCTTGGTGCTGCGCAGTGTCGTCATCGATACCTCGTGCGGTTGCGGAAGCAGAGTGACATCGGCGGTATTGCAGGACCGTGAAAGTCCATGCCGGGCGGCGAGCCGGCGCCGGGCCTGCCGCTCCGCCACTTTCCTCCCAGGCGCGCCCGGTTGGCAATAGCCCGCGCCGCCGCGGTCGCAGGACGTTGCAGGCGGGCGCGGCAGGCGCAGAATGTCCTGTGTCGCCCCGACCCTGGACTTTCCCGATGAACCTGCACACCTGGTGGTTGTTCTTCGCGACGGTGTTCGTGCTGTCCGGCACGCCGGGGCCGAACATGCTGCACGTGATGACGCGCAGCGTGAGCTTCGGCGTGCGCCGGAGCGTGCTGGCGATGAGCGGCTGCCTGGCGGCGGTGCTGCTGGTGCTGATCGCCTCGGCGACCGGGCTCGGCGCGATATTGCAGGCTTCGCCGCAGGTCTTCGAGGTGCTGCGCTATCTCGGCGCGGCGTACCTGGTCTGGCTGGGCATCAAGGCCTGGCGCAGCGAGGAGGCGCCACTGGACGTGGGGCAGCCGGACGCCCGCGCATCGGCCTCGAACCTGCAACTGTTCCGCGGCGGCCTGCTGATCGGGCTGAGCAATCCCAAGCTGCTGCTGTTCGCCGCCGCGTTCTTCCCGCAGTTCGTCGACCAGGCGCGACCGCAATGGCCGCAGTTCGCCCTGCTGGTGGCGACCTTCGCCGCCTGCGAGCTGTTCTGGTACGCGGTCTACGGCCTGGGCGGCGGCTCGTTGCGGCGCCATCTGGCCAGGCCGGCGCTGCGGCGCTGGTTCGACCGCCTGGCCGCATCGATCTTCGTCGGCTTCGGCGTGCTGCTCTTGCGCTTCCGCCCGCAATGACCTGACGCGTCGCGTCCACCTGTGACGGGGTCCGGTAAATCGACACGTGCGCATGTCGGAATGCAACGTTTCATCGCTATGCTCTCCGCGCCTTCGCGACCAATGGGGATTGGACGCGAGGGCATGACAGGGAACGGCACGCACGGCGGAGCCGCCGCTTGCATCGATCGCCCCCGCTCGGCAGGGAAGGGCCCGTGCCCTCTGTCTTGAAGCGGAGCCGGCCACATTGGGGGTGGCCGCGGGCGACTGCGGCAGGCGGGGAAGCCAGGTCGGGCGCATGGGCGCCCGCGTCGTGCCGGCGCCAATCGGCCCAACGGGGCGGCAGCGTTGCGAATCGTGCCGGACGTGGTGATCCGGCGGGCGCAGCGCTGCCGCCCTGGCGGGAATCCGCGCGCACCTCCCGCTCCGCGGGGGCGTAGCCGGAGGCGGCGGGCGAGCGAGTGGTGCAGTGCAGCATTTGCGCGGATAATGGCGCTTTCCCGCTCTCCCAAGGACGACGCCATGGCCGCCCCCCACGCCATTCCCGTCGCCGCCCCGTCGGCCCCCGCGCTGTCGCGGCGCGACTACTTCCTGATCCTGTTCGCCCTGTCGATGGGCGGTTTCGCCATCGGCACCAGCGAGTTCGCCTCGATGGGCCTGATGCCCGACATGGTGCGCGGCCTGTCGATCAGCGAGCAGCAGGTCGGCCACCTGATCAGCGCCTACGCACTGGGCGTGGTGGTCGGCGCGCCATTGCTGGCGATCATCGGCGCGCGCCTGCGGCGGCGCCCGTTGCTGCTGGCGCTGATGGGCTTCTACGCGCTGGGCAACCTGGCCAGCGCGGTGGCGCCGAACTACCACGCGATGCTGCTGTTCCGCTTCGTGGCCGGCTTGCCGCACGGCGCGTACTTCGGCGTGGCGGCCCTGGTGGCGGCCTCGATCAGCCGGCCCGAGCAGCGCGGCGTGGCGGTCGGGCGGGTGATGCTCGGCTTGACCCTGGCCATGCTTGCCGGCAATCCGCTGGCGACCTGGCTGGGGCAATTGCTGGACTGGCGCTATGCGTTCGGCCTGGTCGCGCTGATCGCGGTGCTGACGGTGGTGCTGGTGGCGCGGTTCCTGCCGGTGGATCCCAACGAGGCGCCGCAGCAGCCCTTGCGCGAACTGAAGGCGTTCAACCGGGCCCCGGTATGGCTGGCGATGCTGCTGGGCTCGATCGGGTTCGCCGGCATGTTCAGCGTCTTCAGCTACCTCGCCCCGACCATGACCCAGGTGACCGGCGTGTCCGAGCGCTGGATCCCGTTCGGCATGGCGGCGTTCGGCCTGGGCGGCGTGATCGGCGGGCAGGTGGGCGGCTGGATGTTCGACCGGTTCCAGTTCCGCGCCATCGCGATCGTCCTGGCCTGGTCGGTCCTGGTGCTGCTTGCGTTCCCGCTGTTGGCGCACTCGCCGTGGACGGTCTTCCTCGGCGCCCTGCTGGTCGGGTCGATGGTGGCCGTGGGGCCGGCCCTGCAGACCCACCTGATGGACGTGGCGGGCGAGGCGCAGACGCTGGCGGCGGCTTCCAACCACTCCGCCTTCAACATCGCCAACGCGCTCGGCCCGTGGCTGGGCGGCATGGCCATCGGCGCGGGCTTCGGCTGGACCTCGACCGGCTACGTCGGCGCGGCCACCGCGCTGGCCGGCCTGGCGGTGTGGTGGATCGCCGCGCGCCAGGGCGCGGAACGGCCCGTCGGCGCAGCCGCGCACGACTGCGCCTGAGTGCCCGCGCGGACGAGGCAGCGGCCGGCGCGAACGGGTATCTTGTGGCGTTTCCGCCCGGACCCCGTCCACGATGCCGAACCCGCCCGTCACCGAAGCCGCCTCGCCGTCGCAATCGCTGGACCACGCGCTCAAGCCTCGCCAACTGATCATGATGGGCCTGGGCAGCGCGATCGGCGCCGGCCTGTTCCTCGGGTCCGGCGTCGGCGTGCATGCGGCCGGCCCGGCGGTGCTGGTCTCCTACCTGGTCGCCGGCGCGCTGGTGATCATCGTGATGAACGCGCTCGGCGAAATGGCGGCTGCCAAGCCGGTCAGCGGCGCCTTCTCGGTCTATGCCGCCGATGCGCTGGGCGCGACCGCCGGCGCGACGGTGGGCTGGCTGTGGTGGGTGCAGCTGGTGATCGTGATCGCGGCCGAGGCGGTCGGCGCCGCCGGCCTGCTGGCGACGATCTGGCCGGGCCTGCCGGTGTCGGCGGCGGCATTGACCTTCATGGCGGCGTTCACCGCGATCAACCTGCTGGGCGTGCGCAACTTCGGCGAGTTCGAGTTCTGGTTCGCGATCCTCAAGATCGCGGCGATCCTCGGCTTCATCCTGATCGGCATCGCGCTGCTCCTCGGGTGGCTGCCCGACGTGCCGTCGCCCGGGCTGTCCAACTTCACCGACAACGGCGGCTTCGCGCCGAAGGGGCTGGCCGGGATCGGCGCGGCGTTGCTGGTGGTGGTGTTCGCCTTCGGCGGCACCGAGATCGTGGCGGTGGCCGCGGCCGAGACCGACGATCCATCGCGCAGCCTGGCGCGCGCGATCCGCACCGTGGCCTGGCGCATCCTGGTGTTCTACATCGGCTCGCTGAGCGTGATCATCGCGGTGGTGCCGTGGACGAGCGCCGAGCTGGCCTCGCCGTTCGCGGCGGTGCTGCAGGCCGCCAGGATCCCGGGGGCGGCCACGGCGATCACGCTGATCGCGGTGATCGCGCTGCTCTCGGCGCTCAACGCCAACCTCTACGGCGCCTCGCGCATGATCTTCTCGCTGGCGCGCCGGCAGGAGGCTCCCGACGTGCTGGGCCAAGCCAACCGGCGCGGCGTGCCGGTGCCGGCGGTGCTGGCGAGCGTGCTGTTCGGCTTCGTCGCCGCGGTGCTGGAGCTGGTGTATCCCAACAAGGTGCTGAACGTGCTGCTCAACATCGTCGGCGCCACCTGCCTGCTGGTATGGACGATCTCGCTGCTGTCGCAACTGGTGCTGCGCGCGCGCGCCGATCGCGCCGGCACGCCGTTGCCGTTCCGGATGCGCGGCTATCCGGTGCTGACGCTGGTCGGGCTGGCGGTGCTGGCGTTGATCTTCGTGCTGCTGGTCAGCACGCCGGACACGCGCATGCAGTTCGTCTCGATGGCGGCGTTGGCCGCGGCGATCGCGGTGGTCAGCGAGGTGGCCCGGCGGTTGCGGGGCAGGGCGGGCTGAGGTGGCGATGCTTAATCGCAGAGGCAGGCGGGCAGTATCCCTTGCGCGGGGAACTGCAGTCCCGGCAGGCATTCCCGATCCAGTTTGAATGATGGTGGTTCCCTTCTCCCGCAAGCGGGAGAAGGTGCCCGAAGGGCGGATGAGGGTGTCCTTGCTTTTGCTTCGAGCGCAAAGGCCCCGGCATTGGCGCAGGGCGAAGTTCCGCCCGCCGGGGCGAAGCGGTGCTCGCCTTCTTCCGGCGGGCCCTGGCACGTCGCCCTTCAAGGCCCGGCGCTACTGGTGGATACGGATGCGCCCGGATTTACGGCAGGTGCTGGCTGAACATCCAGTCCCACATCGCCGGGCTCGCATAGGTGGCGTCCCAGACGTTGTGGTTGCCGTTGGGATACTCGGTGTAGCGGATGCGTGCGCCGGCCTCGTGCGCGGCTTCGTAGATCAGGCGGTCGTCGTCGGGCTTGACCACGTCGTCGCGCGCGCCATGGAACATCCAGGTCGGCACGTGCTTGAGGCGCGCCACCAGGGCGCCGTAGGGATCGCGCTCGTCGGAGACCGCGCTGACGAAGATCGGCTCGTCGTCGTCGTCCGGCGAGGTCAGCGCGCCGCAGATCGGCACCAGCGCGGCGAAGCGGTGCGGATGCCGCAGCGCGATCTCCCAGGTGCCGTAGCCGCCCATCGACATGCCGGTGAGATAGGTGCGCTTGGGATCGGCAGCGAACTCCTGGCTGGCCGCGTCCAGCGTCGCCATCGCCATGCGCGCGTTGTGGTGGGTCCAGGCCTCGTCGTCGGGCGCCTGCGGGAACACCACCAGCGCCGGGAAGCTGTCCGCATGCCGGCGCAGGTACGGGCCCAGGCCGGAGGTGGTCTGGTCGTGGCCGTCGTCGCCGCGTTCGCCCGAGCCATGCAGGAACAGCACGACCGGCCACGGCCGCGGCATCGAGGCCGCGGGCACGAACACCTCGTAGCGGAAGACGCGGCCCTCCACCTCCAGTTGCCGGTGGACGAAATGGCCGTGCGCGGGATCCGGATCGTCATCGGGCATGGAGGTGCAACCGGCGAGTGAACACAGCAGGACGGCGAGCAACAGGACCAGGCGAGGCGGCATGCGGGCACTCCGGGGGGAGAATGCGACCGCGCCGAGTATGGAGGGGATGGCGGGCCCGCCGATACGCGGCCAGGCGAGGGCGTTCAGCCCCGCGCCATCCGGGGCCGCGGGAAGCCTTCCCGGGAGCGGCGCGCTAGCGCAGCAGGATCAGCGTGGCCAGGCCGAGGAAGCTCAGGAAGCCCATCACGTCGGTCAGCGTGGTCAGGATCACGCCGCCGGCCAGCGCCGGGTCGAAGCCCAGCCGCTTGAGCGTGACCGGCACCAGCACGCCGCCCAGCGCCGCGGTGCACAGGTTGATCGTCAGCGCCGAGCCGATCACCACCGACAGCATCGGTTGCCGGAACCAGGCCAGCACGATCAGGCCCAGGCCGACGCCCAGGCAGACGCCGTTGATCAGGGCGACGGTCAGTTCCTTCTTGAGCAGCGTCATCACGTTGGACGCGCCGATCTGGCCCAGCGCCAGGCCGCGCACCATCAGCGCCAGCACCTGGGTGCCGGCGTTGCCGCCCATGCCGGCCACGATCGGCATCAAGGCCGCCAGCGCCACCAACTGGGCGATGGTGCCCTCGAACCGGCTGACCACGCTGGAGGCGATGAACGCCGTGCCCAGGTTGATCCCCAGCCACAGCAGGCGGCGGCGGAACGCGCGCCGGGCCGGGCTGAACATGTCCTCGTCCTCGTCCAGGCCGGCCGCGCTCATCGCCTGGTGCTCGGCCTGCTCGCGGATGATGTCGACCACGTCGTCGATGGTGATGCGGCCGAGCAGGATGTTGTTGTCGTCCACCACCGGGGCGGAGATCCAGTCGTGGTCGGAGAACTGGCGGGCCACTTCCTGCGCGCCTTCGCCGACGTCGATCGCGGGCTGCTCGTCGTCGATCAGCCGGTTGACCGGCGTGCCGTCCTCGTGGGTGACCAGCGAGGCCAGGGAGATCCGGCCCAGGTACTGGTGGCGGCGGCTGACCACGTACAGGTGGTCGGTGTGCTCCGGCAGCTCGCCGCGCAGGCGCAGGTAGCGCAGCACCACGTCGACGTTGACGTCGGCGCGCACGGTGACCACGTCCGGGTTCATCAGGCGGCCGGCGGTGTCTTCCGGATAGGACAGGACCTGCTCGAGCCGCTCGCGGTTCTCGCGGTCCATCGACTTGAGGACTTCGTCGATGACGGTGTCCGGCAGGTCCTCGACCAGGTTGGCGAGGTCGTCGATGTCCAGGTCCTCGACCGCCGCGACGATCTCGTCCGGGTCCATCTCGGCGATCAGGCTCTCGCGCACTTCCTCGCCGACGTGCAGCAGCACCTCGCCGTCGTCCTCGGCGTCGACCAGTCCCCAGACCACCTCGCGCTTGCCCGGGGGCAGCGATTCGAGCAGGTTGCCGATTTCCGCCGGCGAGAGGGTATTGACCAGCCGCCGCACCGGCCCCAGGCGTCCGCTGTCGAGCGCATCGGACAGCAGGCGCAGCTGGCGCGCGGTCTCAGAGCCTGTCTTCATGCGCTATGTGGTCCGCGCTGGGGCCGTGCGCCCGGGATGCAAGTAAGAGGGGGGAAATGTATGTCGATACCCGCCCGATCGATGAGGCGGCGGCGCGGGCGCACGGCCCCAGCCCTTCGGGTTGCGCCGCGATGGCGCATGAAGACAGGCTCTTGGCGGACGGCTTCGGCCATGCGCAGCTCCCCTGGGGTGGCGGGCGGTACCGCTCCGGGAGGATGCGGCAGTGCAGGTGGTCAACGCGTCATTATCGCTTGAGGTAGCCGGCGCCGCCCAGACGGGGAGGCGCAAAAAAACCGGGCTTTCTCCGCGGCCGCGTCACCGTGCGGTCATGCCGGCGTGGCAGGCGTGGTACGGAAGTCGCTGGGTCCCCGCCTGCGCGGGGACGACGACGGAAAGTTTCCCGGGACGCCGATCGCTCCTGGAGATCGCACGGCGTTTCCAGTGTCGTCCCCGCGCAGGCGGGGACCCAGCGACTTCCAGCGGGAACGCCGGCGGTTCACGCCTGCCCGACGGCGCCCGCGCTCTCCAGCCACTTCTCGATGTCCTTGCGATCGCGGGCGCGCAGCAGCTTCGGCGCGAGCGCGAGCAGCTTGCCGAGGTGGCGGCCGCGGATCGCCCGGCGCACTTCCAGCAGCGTGGCGGGATGCAGGCTGAACTCGCGCAGCCCCAGCGCCAGCAGCATCGGCACCAGGTGCGGGTCGCCCGCGATCTCGCCGCACACCGCCACGGGGGTGTCGTGCGCCTGCGCGGTGGCGATCACCTGCGCCAGCAGCCGCACCAGGGCTGGATGCAGCGGCGAGTACAGCTCGCCGAGTCCCTCGTGGTTGCGATCGACCGCCATCAGGTACTGCACCAGGTCGTTGGTGCCGATCGACAGGAAGTCGACCTTGTCGATGAAGGTCTCCAGGGCCAGCGCCGCGGACGGCACTTCGATCATCGCGCCCAGCGGCACGTGCTCGGCGATCTCGTGGCCTTCCTCGCGCAGCTGCGCGGCCAGGCGCTTGATCTTGCGGCGCAGCTGCACGATCTCCTCGCGCGCGCTGACCATCGGGATCAGCATCCGCACCGGGCCATAGCCGGATGCGCGCAGGATCGCGCGCAGCTGGGTCCTGGCCACGGCCGGGCGCGCCAGCATCAGGCGCACGCCGCGCAGGCCGAGCGCCGGGTTCTCCTCGTCGCCGAGCACAAGCCCGGTGCGGTCGGCCTTGTCGGCGCCCAGGTCGAGGGTGCGGATCGTCACCGGCCGGCCGCTCATGCCGAGCACGGCGTCGCGGTAGCGCTCGAACTGCTCCTGCTCGTCCGGCAGCTCGTCGCGCTGCAGGAACAGGAACTCGGTGCGGTACAGCCCCAGGCCGCCGGCGCCCAGCGCGTGCGCGCGCGCGACGTCCTCGGCGGATTCGGCGTTGGCCAGCAGGGTGATGTCGACCTCGTCGCGGGTGCGGGTCGGCTTGGAGCGCAGCCGGCCCAGCTCGCGCTGCTCCTTGGCCAGCTCGCGCAGGCGCTCGCGATAGTCGCGCAGGTCGGCCGGCGTGGGATCGACGATGACCTGGCCGCTGCCGCCGTCGACGATCAGCACGTCGCCGTCGTTGACCTTCTGCAGCGCGTCGGCGGCGCCGACCACCAGCGGCAGGTGCAGGCTGCGGGCCAGGATCGCGCTGTGCGAAAGCGCGCTGCCGGCGCTGGTGACGATGCCGACCACGCCCTGCGATTGCAGCTGCGCCAGCTCGGAGGGCGCGACGTTGTCGCTGACCAGGATCTCGCCGGCCACGCCTTTCACGTCCGGCCGGCGCTTCTGCAGGAACGCATGGATGCGGCCGATGACGTGGTCCAGGTCGTCCATGCGGCTCTTGAGGTAGGCGTCCTCCATGCCCTCGAACACCGTCGCGAGCCGGTCGCGCTGCAGGCGCAGCGCATAGTCGGCGCTATAGCGGCCGGTACGGATCAGTTCGTCCAGCCCGAACAGCAGCTCCGGGTCGTCCAGCAGCAATGCGTGCAGGTCGAGGAATTCGCCGACCTCGCGCACCAGCGCGCCGTGCAGGCGCTCGCGCAGCTGGTGCATCTCGTCGCGGGCCAGGTCGACCGCGCGATGCAGCCGTTCCAGCTCGCTCTCCACGCGGTTGGCGGGGATGCGTTGCTCGGTGACTTCCAGCGCATGCGGCAGGCGCACGCGCGCGCGCCCCAGCGCGGTGCCGCGCGAGGCGCCGTGGCCGCGCAGGCGCTGGCTCATGTCCGTTCCCCTGGAGCGGACGGGTGGCAGGGATCGGCCGGGGCGGGACCGCTGCCGTCCACGCTCAGCTGTCCTCGTCGAAGCGGCGTTCGAACAGGGCGACCAGCGCGTCCATGGCCTGCGCCTCGTCGTCGCCGTCCACGCGCACCGTCACCGGCGTGCCCTGGCCGGCGGCCAGCAGCATCACGCCCATGATGCTCTTGGCGTTGACCTCGCGTCCCTTGGCCGCCAGCGTGGCGCTGCAGCGGTACGACGACAGGGTCTGCACCAGCTTGGCGGTGGCCCTGGCGTGCAGCCCGAGGCGGTTGGATACGATGAGTTCGCGTTCAAGCATCGTCGATGATCGCTCCGTTGCGGGTGCCTGCCGCCGCGGTGGCGGGCAGGTCCTGCAGTTCTTGTTCGGGGTAGTTCATGACCCGCAACAGCATCGGCAGGCTCAGCGCGGACACGCGCCGGACCGGCGTGCCCAGCTGCGCCACGCGCCGGGCGAGATTGCTGGGGCTGGCGCCGTACAGGTCGGTCATGACCAGCACGCCTTCGCCCGTGTCGACCCGCCGCAACGCCGCCGACGCCTGCGGCAGCAGGGCATCGAGGTCGGCGTCGAACGGGACTTCGAAGGCTTCGGTCTTCAACGGCAGTTGCCGCAGCAACCCCGTGGCGACGCTCAACAGCGCGCTGCCGATGCCGGGGTGGGTGATGAGGAGGATGCCACAGGCCATGGCGGAACGTTAACAGGTCGGCGTGACCGGACGATAGCGTCTTGCCGGGATTGCCGGCGGGATGCACCGGCCCACGCCGGCCGCTCTTGAGATCGGTTCCGGCGCCCCGATGGGGGCAGGGTCAGTCGAGCTCGCGATGGAAGGTGGCCACCTCGGGCCAGCCCTGCTCGCGGGCATGGCGGGCCAGGCGCTCGGCCAGGTACACCGAGCGGTGCTTGCCGCCGGTGCAGCCGAAGGCGATGGTCACGTAGCTGCGGGTGTCGTTGCGCAGGCGCGGCAGCCAGGTGTCGAGCAGGCCGGTGATCTGCTCGACGTAGCGCACCACTTCCGGCTGCCGTTCCAGGTAGTCGCGCACGCCGGCGTCGCGGCCGGTGAGCGGGCGCAGGTCCGGCTCCCAGTGCGGGTTCGGCAGTACGCGGGCATCGAACACGAAATCGGCCTCGGCCGGCACGCCGCGCTTGTAGGCGAACGATTCGAACAGCAGCGAAAGGCGGTTGTCGTCGTGGCTGAGCGCGAACTCGGTGATCACGCGCCGGCGCAACTGGTGCACGTTGAGCGTTGAAGTGTCGACGATCGCGTCGGCCTGCTCGCGCAGAGGCGCGGTCAGCACGCGCTCGCGCGCGATCGCCTCCGGCAGCGACAGGCCCAGGTGGCTGAGCGGGTGCCGGCGGCGGGTATCGGCGTAGCGCTTGAGCAGCGCCTCGTCGCTGGCCTCGAAGAACAGCAGGCGCGCGCCGATGCCGTACTGCTGCGCGCGCTCGCGCCATTGCGCCAGCTGCGAGAGATCGCTGCGGCTGCGCACGTCGATGCCGACCGCGAGGCGCTGCTCGCCGACGGGCTGGTCGGCCAGGCGGCTGCGCACGAAGTCCGGCAGCAGCTCCACCGGCAGGTTGTCCGAGCAGTAGTAGTCCAGGTCCTCGAAGGTCTTCAGCGCCACCGACTTGCCCGAGCCGGACAGGCCGCTGACGATGACCAGGGTATGGCCGGCCTGGCTCATGGGTGGCGCCGCTCCAGCAGGTTGCTGTGGCGGGCGATGAACATCGCGGCCGGATCGATGCCCTTGGTGCGCAGGATGTGCAGGCGCGTGGCGGCCTCGGTCAATACCGCCAGGTTGCGGCCGGGCATCACCGGCAGGGTGATCAGCGGCACGTCCAGGTCCAGCACGTGGCGGGTGCCGGAATCGCCGGTCAGGCGCTCGTAGCCGTGCGGGGTGGGTTCGGTCATCGGCTTGGTCAGGTGCACGATCAGGCGCAGGTACTTGTTCTTCTTCACCGCGGTGTCGCCGAACATGTCGCGCACGTTCAGCACGCCCAGGCCGCGCACCTCCAGCAGGTCCTGCAACAGTTCCGGGCAGGTGCCGTCGAGCACGTCCGGGGCGATCTGGGTGAATTCTGGCGCATCGTCGGCGACAAGCCGATGACCGCGGCTGAGCAGTTCCAGCGCCAGCTCGCTCTTGCCGGAGCCGGCCTCGCCGGTGATCAGCACGCCGATCGAGTAGATCTCCATGAACACGCCGTGCAGCGTGACCCGCGGCGCGAGCGTGCGCGCCAGGTGGTAGGAGAGGTGGTTGAGCAGCTCGTGGCCGCGCTTGGGCGAGACCCACAGCGGGATGTTGGCCTCGTCGGCGGCCGCGCGCAGGTCCTCCGGGCAGGCCTGGTTCTTGCTGATCACCAGCGCCAGCGGCTGGTATTGGACGATCTTCTCGATCGTCTCCCAGCGTTGGCGCGAGTCGAGCGAATCCAGCCAGGTCAGCTCCTCCGTGCCGAGGATCTGCACCTTGTTGGGGTAGATCGCGTTGAGGTAGCCGGCCAGCGAGGGCCGGCGCGAGTTGGTGCCGCCGGCCTCGATCTCGCGATGCTCGCCCTTGTGCCCGGCGATCCAGCGCAAGCCCAGTTTCTCGCGCTGCTGGTCGAACAGCTCGCGCGCGGAAATGCTGGTGTTCATGCGGCACCGGCCCGGAGGGGCGCGCGCGGGCGCGCGCGATGCTGCATCGTCACTCGGTCTCTCATCGACATGGGTTCTCTCTCGTTCTTGCTTGCCTGGCCCGCGCCGAGGCGCGGCGGGACCGCCCCGGCGGCGTCAACAGACCCCGGGAGTATGCGTGGAAAGCAGGTGCAGCAGCGCCGTTTCGTCCGGCGCCCGGCGCAGCGCGTCGCGGAAGGCCGGGTCCGAGAAATGCTCGGCCAGCTCGGACAGCAGCATCAGGTGTTCGTGGGTGTAGTGGCCGGGGACGGCCATGGCGAACAGCAGGTCGACCGGCTCGGCGGCGCCGAAATCGATCGGGCGCTGCAGGCGGATCAGGGCGCCGCGCGGTTCGCTCAGCCCGGGGCAGCGCCCGTGCGGGATGGCGATGCCGTGGCCGATGGCGGTGCTGCAGAGCGCCTCGCGCTCGCGCAGGCTGGCCAGCAGTTCGTCGCTACCGGCCTGGCGGCAGGCCAGCAGGCCGGCCGCCAGGCCCAATACGCTTTCGCGGTCGGCGGCCGGCGACACCACGGTGCGCACGGCCGCCATCAGCTGGGTCAGGAGCATGCTTGGATCAGGCGGGACAGTCAGGCCTGATTGTCGCGCACCTCGCGGGCATGGTGGTCCTGTTTCTTTTCCTTGTGCTTGAGGATCAGGCGATCGAGCTTGTCGGCAAGCAGGTCGATGGCGGCGTACATGGTCGGCGCGCTGGCGTCGGCATGCAGGGTGCGCCCCGGGAGGTTGACGGTGGCGATCACGTGGTGGTCGGGCTTCTTCAGCGCCAGTTGGGTGCGGACTTCGCAGTGCTGGTCGAAATGACGCTGCAGGCGCTGCAGCTTGGTCTCCACGTATTCGCGCAGGGCGGGAGTGACTTCGACTTGCTGGCCATACGTCTCGATACGCATCGGATACCTCCATTGGTTCGGTGGGCCAATGAACTTCCCGCCCCGACGAGGAGTCAGGCGATGCGTACGCGCTCGTGGGAGGCGGAAATGTTCATGGCCTCACGATACTTCGCCACGGTGCGGCGCGCCACTGGCACGCCGGAGGTCTTGAGCAGCTCAGCCAGCTTGGCGTCAGACAGGGGCTTGCGCGGGTTCTCCGCCTCGATCAGGCGCCGGATCATCGCCTGAATGGCCGTGCTGGAGGCCTCCCCGCCGCTGTCGGTATCGATGCCGGACGCAAAGAAGGCGCGCAGCGGGATCGTCCCGCGCGGGGTGCGCACGTACTTGCGGGCGATGGCGCGGGAGACGGTCGATTCGTGCAGCCCCAGTTCGCCGGCGATTTCGCGCAGGGTCAGCGGCCGCAGCGCCTGTTCACCGAATTCCAGGAACCCGGCCTGCTCCTTGAGCAGGCAGCGCACCACCTTGAGCAGGGTCTCCCCGCGCGCTTCCAGGCCCTTGAGCAGCCAGCGCGCCTCCTGCAGCTGGGTGCGCAGGTAGCCGGCGTCGGCCTCGCCGCAGCGGCGGATCAGCTGCTCGTAGCCGCGGTGGATGGTGATCTTCGGCTGCGAGCGGCCGGCCAGCGCGGCGCGCCAGACGCCGCGCTGGCGCCAGATCACGCAGTCCGGCGTCACGTACGTGTCCGGCGCCAGCTCGCCGACCTGCTTGCCGGGGCGCGGATCGAGCGAGCGCACCAGTTGCACGGCCTGTTCGACCTCGTCGGGCGGGCGCTTCAGCTCATGGGCCAGGCCGGCGACGCCGGCGCGCGGCAACCGGTCGAGCGGCCCGGCCACGATCTGCAGCGCCAGCTCGCGCCCGGGCGTGCCGGCCGGGAGGACCTCCAGTTGCAGCGCCAGGCATTCGCCGAGCGAGCGCGCCGCCACGCCGAGCGGGTCGAAGCGCTGGATCTGGTGCAGGACGGCGAGGATCTCGTCCTCGTCGGTGTGGAATTCGCCGGCGAGCGTCTCGGCGATCGCGGCGATCGGCTCGCGCAGGTAGCCGTCGTCGTCCAGCGCGTCGATCAGCGCGGCGCCGATGCGGCGGTCGCGGGCCGACAGGTGCGACAGGTGCAGTTGCCAGAGCAGGTGGTCGGCCAGCGTTTCCGGGTCGGCGACCCGTTCGGCCGGGTTGGCCTGGTCGTCGTCGTCATGGGAGCCGGGGGCGGCGGTCCAGGCGGTTTCGTCGGGGCTCCAGTCGCCGTCCTGGTCCTCGTCCCGGGAAGGGGGGGCGGCATCGGCGTCGCGGCCGTCCTCCGCGGCGTTCCCGTCCAGCGAGAGCTGGGCGTCCTCCACCCATTCCAGCAGCGGGTTGGTCTCCACCGCCTCGGCGATCTCCAGTTCCAGCTCGGCGGCGGACATCTGCAGCAGACGGATGGCCTGACGCAGCTGCGGCGTCATGACCAGCTGTTGCCCCATCGATGTCTGCAGCCTTGCCTTCATGTCGGTCCCGTGGGGGGAAGCGCCGGGCCGCGGCCGCAGGTCAGAGCCGGAAGGTCTCTCCCAGGTAGACGCGGCGCACGTCCGGATTGGCGAGGATGTCGTCCGGGGCCCCCTGCGCGAGGACGACGCCCTCGGCGAGGATATACGCGCGGTCGCAGATTCCCAAGGTTTCGCGCACGTTGTGGTCGGTGATCAGCACGCCGATGCCGCGCTCCTTGAGGTGGGTGACGATGCGCTGGATCTCGCCGACGGAGATCGGGTCGACGCCGGCGAAGGGCTCGTCCAGCAGCATCAGGCGCGGCTTGGCGGCCAGGGCCCGGGCGATCTCGACGCGCCGGCGCTCGCCGCCGGACAGGCTGGCGCCGAGCTGCTCGGCGACGTGGCTGACCTGCAGTTCGTCCAGCAGCGAGGCCAGTTCCTTCTCGCGGCCGGCGGCGTCCAGGTCCTCGCGCAGCTCCAGCACCAGGCGGATGTTGTCGGCCACGCTGAGCTTGCGGAACACCGACGGTTCCTGGGGCAGGTAGCCGACGCCGAGCTTGGCGCGGCGGTACATGGGCTCGGCGGTGATGTCCTGGCCGTCCAGTTCGATGCGCCCGGAGTCGGCCTCGACCAGCCCGACGATCATGTAGAAGCAGGTGGTCTTGCCGGCGCCGTTGGGACCGAGCAGGCCGACCACCTCGCCGGCCTCCAGCGACAGGCCGAACTCGCGCACCACCTCGCGCTGCTTGTAGCGCTTGCGCAGGCCGCTGGCGACCAGCATCACTTCTTCTCCTGCGTGGGCGCCGCCGGCGTGGCGGTCTTGTTCTTGGGCTGGATCACGGTGCGCACGCGCGAGCCGTCGCCGCCGCTCTGCATGTCGCCGGTCTTGGTGTTGTAGACCATGCGCTGGCCGGCGTTGGTGCCCTTGGCCGATTCGACGCGGTAGTTGCCCGTGAGGATCACGACGTCCTGGTTGACCTGGTACTCGATGTTGTCGGCGCGGCCGTTCATCCAGGTGCCGTCGTCCAGCTGCTGCTTCAGCGTGGCCTGCCTGCCGGTGAGCACCACCTTGTCGACCTGGCCGTCCTTCTGGAAGACGTCGGCGGTATCGGCGTGGATTTCCAGGGTGCCCTGGAGGATCACCACGTCGCCGCTGTAGCGCACCTTGGCGTTGTCGCCGAGCATGCTGCCGCTCTGGGTGGCGGCGTCGATGGTCATCGGTTCGTTGCGGTCGCTGGTCTTGGCGACGGCGAGCATGGGCAGCGCCAGGGCGAGCAGCGCCAGCGCCACTGACTTACTTGGCAGCATTCGGTTCATATCGGGTCTTGACCTGTGAAAGGAGCTGGTACTGCCGGGTCTTGAGGTCGGCCTCGAAGCCGACGCCACGCTGGATGATACCCGGCCGGGTCATGGTGACCGGCTCGGCGGTCTTGGCGAGGTTCCGCTTCGGGAACACGTCCAGGCTCTCGGTGCGCAGCGTGGTCGGCGGGACGTTGCCGGTGGTCGGGCTGTCGCCCATGACGTCCTCGCGCAGGCGCAGCTCGTCGCCGCTGGGGCTGAGCCAGCCGGTCTTGGCGCGCAGGGTCCATTCCTGGTCGTTGTTGTCCGGGATCAGGAACAGCGGCGTGGTGATGTGCGAGATCTCGTCGGCGCGGTCCCGGTGCATCTCCGGGGCGCGCAGGACCAGCGCCACCTTGCCGGTATCCTTGTCGAGCGCGGTCATCTCGAAGTCGCGCAGCACGTAGTCCGCGCCGTTGTCGTCCGCGTCGCCGGCCGGTGCGCGGTCGCGCTGGCGCCAGGCCGACCAGCCGCTGAGGATCGCCGCCGCCAGCAACACCCAGCCGAGCACGCCGCGCCAGCTCATGCGGAGAACCTCGCGATCACCGCGTCCACCTTGTCCTGGGCCGCCAGCAGCACGTCGCAGACCTCGCGCGCGGCGCCTTCGCCGCCGCGCGCCTGGGTATGCCAGCGCACCCGCTCGGCGATCCAGGGGTGCGCGTTGGCCGGGGCGACCGGCAGGCCCACCGCCAGCAGCGCGGGCAGGTCGGGCAGGTCGTCGCCCATGAACAGCGTGTCGCCGATCGCCACGCCGTGGGCCTCGCACAGGGCTTCCACCGCCAGGCGCTTGTTCTTCACGCCGATCTGCACGTGCAGGCCGAGGTCCTGGCCGCGCTTCTCCGCCGACAGGCTGGAGCGCGCCGTGATCAGCGCGACGTGGATGCCGGCCGCCTCCAGCTGCTTGAGGCCCTGGCCGTCGAGCACGTTGAAGGCCTTGCTCTCGTTGCCGGCATGGTCGTAGTACAGGCGCCCGTCGGTCAGGGTGCCGTCCACGTCGAAGCACGCCAGGCGGATCCGCGCGGCGCGGGCGGCGAGCTCTTGGGGCAGGCGGTGCAGCGGCGAGTAGGGCATCGGGATGGGGACTTGGCTATCCGTGTCGTTCATGGGGGCGCAGGGGCGGTTACACCACCTTGGCGCGCAACAGGTCGTGAATGTTCAGCGCGCCGACGGCGCGGCGGCGCTCGTCGACCACGATCAGGCCGTTGATCTTGTGCGCCTCCATCAGCCGCGCCGCCTCGGCCGCCAGCTGGTCGGCGCCGATCGTGCGGGGATTGCGCGTCATTACCTCGGCGATGCGGGTATTGCGCACGTCGATGTCGCTGTCGAGGGCGCGGCGCAGGTCGCCGTCGGTGAACAGGCCGAGCAGGGTGCCGTCGGCATCGACGATGGCGGTCATGCCCAGGCGCTTGCGGCTCATTTCCATCAGCGCCTCGCTGACGGTGGCGTCCTCGCGCACGCTCGGCAGGTCTTCGCCGCCGTGCATGATGTCGGTGATGTGCAGCAGCAGGCGGCGCCCCAGGCTGCCGGCCGGGTGCGAGCGGGCGAAGTCGTCGGCGGTGAAGCCGCGCGCGTCCAGCAGCGCCACCGCCAGGGCGTCGCCCATCGCCAGCGAGGCGGTGGTGCTGGAGGTGGGGGCGAGGTCGAGCGGGCAGGCCTCGACCGGGATGCTCACGTCCAGGTGGACGTCGGCCGCCTGCGCCAGGGTCGAGCCCGGCCGGCCGGTCATCGCGACGATCGGGTTGCCCTGCCGCTTGAGCACCGGCAGCAGCATGCGGATCTCGTCGGACTCGCCGGAATAGGACAGCGCCAGGACCACGTCGGCCTCGGTGATCATGCCCAGGTCGCCGTGACCGGCCTCGCCGGGGTGCACGAAGAAGGCCGGGGTGCCGGTCGAGGCCAGGGTCGCGGCGATCTTGCGGGCGACATGCCCGGACTTGCCCATGCCGGTGGCGACCACGCGCCCGCGGCTGCCGAGGATCAGGCGGCAGGCGGCCGCGAAGTCCTCGCCGATGCGCTCGCCCACCGTCGCCAGCGCGCCGCGCTCGATCTCCATCACGCGCCGGCCGCTGGCGACCAGGTCGGCGTCGCGGACGGCATCGAGGGACAGGGGCGACACGGCCATGCGGGACCCGGACGGAGAGTAGAATGGCCGATCATTTTATTAGGAAAGCCCGTTGGACGCCGAAACCATCCGTAAACTCATCGAGACCGGCCTGCCGCAGTCCCGCGCCGAGGTGCACGGCGAGGACGGCGTGCATTTCGAAGCGACCGTGGTCTGCGAGGCCTTCCGCGGCAAGCTGCCGCTGGCGCGGCACCGCATGGTGTACGCCACGCTCGGCGACCTGATGGGCGGCGCGATCCACGCGTTGCAGCTGAAGACCGTCACGCCCGACGAAGCCGCCTGATCCGCTCCCCCAAGAATCCCCGCAGGAGCGGCGCCGGCCCGGCAGGGCCCCACGAGGCAGGCCGCCGCCACTCCTGCGAAAAGCCACATTCCCGGACATTTCGCACATACATGGCCAAGATCGTAGTGACCGGCGGCACGCCGCTGCACGGTGAAGTCAACATTTCCGGCGCCAAGAACGCGGTGCTGCCCATCCTCTGCGCGACCTTGCTGGCGGACGCGCCGGTGGAGGTCACCAACGTGCCGCACCTGCACGACGTGATCACCACGGTCAAGCTGCTGAGCGAGCTGGGCGCCGAGGTCGGGCTCGACGAGGGCACGCTCGCCAAGGGCAGTTCGATCGTCGTCGACCCGCGCACCGTCAACCAGCACGTGGCGCCCTACGAACTGGTCAAGACCATGCGCGCCTCGGTGCTGGTGCTGGGGCCGCTGCTGGCGCGGCACGGCGCGGCGGAGGTGTCGCTGCCGGGCGGCTGCGCGATCGGCTCGCGGCCGGTCGACCAGCACATCAAGGGGCTGCAGGCGCTGGGCGCCGAGATCGTGGTCGAGAACGGCTACATCAAGGCCACCAGCAACGGCCGGCTCAAGGGCGGCCGCTACGTGTTCGACGTGGTCAGCGTCACCGGCACCGAGAACGTGCTGATGGCCGCGACCCTGGCCGAGGGCACCACGGTGCTGGAGAACGCGGCGATGGAGCCGGAGGTGGTGGACCTGGCGCAATGCCTGGTCACGCTCGGCGCGAAGATCGAAGGCGCCGGCACTTCCCGGATCGTGATCGAGGGCGTGGAGCGGTTGAGCGGCGGACGCCACGCGGTGCTGCCCGATCGCATCGAGACCGGCACCTTCCTGGTCGCCGCGGCGATGACCGGCGGCCGCGTCACGGTGCGCCGCGCCCGGCCGCATACGCTCGACGCGGTGCTGGACAAGCTCAAGGAGGCCGGCGCTGAGCTGGACTGCACCGAGGACACCATCACCCTCGACATGAAGGGCCGGCGGCCGCGCGCGGTGAGCCTGACCACCGCGCCGTACCCGGCGTTCCCGACCGACATGCAGGCGCAGTTCATGGCGCTCAACTGCGTGGCCGAGGGCGTCGGCGTGATCAACGAGACGATCTTCGAGAACCGCTTCATGCACGTCAACGAACTCATGCGCCTGGGCGCGAACATCCAGATCGAGGGGCATACCGCGATCGTGCAGGGCGCCGAGCAGCTGAGCGGCGCGCCGGTGATGGCCACCGACCTGCGCGCCTCGGCGTCGCTGATCCTGGCCGGCCTGGTCGCCCAGGGCGAGACCACCATCGACCGCATCTACCACCTGGACCGTGGTTACGAGAACATCGAGGAGAAGCTGGGGGCGCTCGGAGCGACCATCCGGCGCATCGCATGATCCTGCGCGGCAAGTTCACCGCGCGCCGCAAGGCGCTGGCGGGCGTGATGCTGGTGGTCCTGGCCTGGCTCGGATACGCCTGGTACGCCGGCATGGCGATCACGCAGGGCGTCGAGCTGCGCGACATGGACTGGAACGGCGACGGCACCGCCAGCCGCAGCGAGATCGCGCAGGCGTTCTACGCGGTGGCGGTGAAGAAGACGGTGGACGGCAACCGCCACTGCAGCACGTTCTACTGGCGCGGCAGCGGCCAGCAGATCCGCGTGGACTGCCGCACCGTGTTCAAGCAGGAATCGGCGGGCGACGCCAAGTAACCGGTTTGGCGGGCACCGCGGGAGCGATCGGCGTCGCTCCGGCGGTGTCTTCGCCTCAGCGCACCGACTGGATGGTCAGGTCGAGCGAATCCTGGCCCTTGTCCCGCTGCAGCAGCCGCGCCGGTACCGGCAGGCTGGGCACGATCCAGGCGATCAGCTCCTTGTCGCCATCGGTGCGCGAGACCTTGGTGGCCTGCTGCGACTTGCCGTTGACGGTGATGTTTTCCTTGCCCACGACCTTGTAGGTCATCGGCTTGACGCGGCCCTCGTCGACCATGCGGTAGCTGAGCGACTTGCCGGCCGCCAGGTCGCGCGCGATCGCCAGGTTGATCAGCAGCGCGTCCATGTCGCCCGGCTGCAGCGCCACCGGGCCGCGGCGGTCCGGCTTGATGTCGCCGCTCCAGGTGGCCTGGCGGCTGTTCCAGTCGTAGCTGGCCTGCACGTTGCGCTTCTTCACCAGCAGCGAGGACGAGTCGTTGCTGCTCAGCGGGCGCAGCTGGCCGTTCTGCTCGTCGAACACGGTGCTCTGGCTGAGGTTGGCGAGCTGGTTCTGGATCGTCAGCGTGTAGCGCCACTGGTTGTTGCCGGCCGCGGCCAGGGTCATCGTGCCGTTGGCCTGCATGCCCATGTAGTTGGCCTTGTAGTCGGCCTGGAAAGGCTGGATCGCCAGCGCCGGCAGGCTCGCCAGCGCGAGGCCGGCGGCGGCGATCAGGGAAAGGGAACGCTTGAGGCTGTTCATCGGCTCAGACTCCTTGGTATTCGATCAGGCGCAGGTCGATCTGGTCCTCGCCCTTGTCGCGTTGCAGGATGCGCACCGGCGTGGGTACGCCGTTGGCGATCCAGAGGATGGTTTCGTTGTCGCCGCTGTTGATGCGCTGGACGCGCAGCGCGTCGTAGCTGAGGTCGCCGACCTGGACGCTCTCGGTCGCCTCCGCGGCGCGATAGTCGTACTGCCTTACCCGGCCCAGGTCGACGTAACGGTAGCTCATGGCCTGGCCGGGGCGCGCATCGCGCATCAGCGACAGGTTCAGCAGCAGGGCGCTCTGGTCGCCGGGCTTGAGCGCGATCGGCTGGCGGCGTTCCTTCTTCAGGTCGCCTTCCCATTGCACCGTGCCGTTCTTCCAGTCGTAGACGCCGGTGACCTGCTTGCCGAAGAACAGCGCCTTCCTGACCGTGCTCTGGGTCAGCGGCACGTAGACGCTGCCGTCGTTGCGGAACACCGTGCTCTGCTCGAGGTTCAGCCCCAGCACGCTGGCGAAGCCCTTGCGCCCGCGCACCGCCATGTCCACGCGCCACTGGTCGCCGCCCGTGTGGGTGACCTGCATGGTGGCGTCGCCGGCTTCCTTGCCCTTGTAGAAGGCCTGGTAGGTGGCGACGAAGGGCTCCAGCGCCGGCGGCGTCCATTCCTGCGCGGGCAGGGCGGGGACCTCGGTGGCGGCCGGGGGGGCAGGCGGCTCCTGCGCGTTGCCCGTCGCCATCGGCAACAGCAGGGAAGCGAGCAGCAGCGTGGAGCGGAAGGCGGGCATGGAGGGATACGCGGGAAGGTCAGGCATCAGCATGCCTGAAGAAGGGTCACGGGGATGTGTCCGTATTCAGCGCGAGAGATGGCCCGCCGAATCTAGGCGCAACGGCGTAAACAGGTCCTGACCGTCCAGGCGCAGGGTTCCCTCGCGTTCATTCAGGCGGCCGCCGGCCAGCAGGGCCAGGCTGGCGACCAGCAAGGGGTGCTCGCGTTCCAGCACCCGGGCGGCCAGGGTGGCCACGTCGTCGCCCGGCAGCACCGGCACCACCGCCTGCGCGATCACCGGGCCGGCATCCAGTTCCGGCACCACCACGTGCACGCTGGCGCCATGCTCGGCGTCGCCGGCCTCCAGGGCGCGCAGGTGGGTGTGCAGGCCGCGGTGCCGCGGCAGCAGGGAGGGATGGATGTTGATCATGCGGCCGGCGAAGCGGCACACCAGCGCCTCGCCGAGGATGCGCATGTAGCCGGCACAGACGATCCAGTCCGGGCGGCTGGCCGCGATCGCGTCGCCGAGCGCCGCGTCGAAGGCCTCCCGGCCGGGGAAGTCCTTGGGGCGGGCCGACCAGCGCAGCGGCTCGGGTACCTTGCCCAGCGCCGCGGCGTCCGGGCGGTCGGAGAACACGCCGACGACCTCCGCTTCCAGCCGGCCGGCCTCGATGGCGTCGAGGATGGCCTGCAGGTTGCTGCCACGGCCGGAAGCCAGTACCGCGATGCGCATGCTCATGCCGCCGATTCCCTTGCCCTGGTGCCGCGGCGACTCAGGGCGCGGGCGCGTCGAACAGGGCCTTCACCTGCGGGCGCAGCAGCACCACCAGGGTGAACACGCCGAGCACCGTGCCGAGCGGCATGAGGGCGCAGGAGAGCCCGGCCACGACCAGGCACAGCAGGTGCCGCCGCCGTCGCGCGATGCAGCGCCCGGCATAGGCCATCGATGCCGCCAGCCCCATCCCGCCGAGGATGAACAGGGCCGCGAAGCCCACGAAGAACCAGCCGAACAGCCGTGGGTCCATGGGCGGGGCGTCCGCGCCCTGGGGCTCCATGGGCATCCGCCCGGTGACGATCGCCAGGCCCATGAACAGGTGGATCAGCGGGAACAGCGAGAACAGGGCGGTGAGGCCGGCGAGCACGTAATGGAAGATCGAGAGCAGCCGGAGCTGCTGCACGTCCTCGGGCGTGGCCGGCAACTGCGGTGGCGTGGCGGCTTCCATGCGGGTCCTGCACGCTCAGCCGATGCGCACGCGTTCGCCGGCGCCCGCGGCCACCACCTGGCCGATCCGCCAGTGCGCCAGGCCCTGACCGTCCAGCGCCTGTTCCAGCGCGGCCGCCTGCGCCGGCTCGGCCACCAGCACGAAACCGATGCCGCAATTGAAGGTGCGCCACATCTCGGCGTCTTCCACCGCGCCCTCGCGCTGCAACCATTGGAACACCGGCGGCAGCGGCCAGCTGCACGCATCGATGTCCAGGCCGAGGTCTTCGGGGATCACGCGGATGATGTTCTCGGTCAATCCGCCGCCGGTGACATGGGCCATGGCGTGGATGGCTTCGCCGTGGGACGCCAGCAACGCCAGCACCGGCTTCACGTACAGCGCGGTGGGCGCCATCAGCGCGTCGATCAGCTTCACGCCGCCCACGTCCAGGTCGGCCGGGGAGCCGGCGCGCTCGTAGATGCGGCGGACCAGCGAGTAGCCGTTCGAATGCGGGCCGGAGGAGGCGATGCCGATCAGCACGTCGCCCTCGCGGACCTTGCCGCCGTCCAGCAGCCGCGATTTCTCCACCGCCGCCACGCAGAAGCCGGCCAGGTCGTACTCGCCCGGCGGATACATGTCGGGCATCTCGGCGGTCTCGCCGCCGATCAGCGCGCAGCCGGACAGTTCGCAGCCGCGCGCGATGCCGCCGACCACCGCGGCCGCGGTGTCCACGTCCAGCTTGCCGGTGGCGAAGTAGTCCAGGAAGAACAGCGGCTCGGCGCCCTGGACCAGCACGTCGTTGACGCACATCGCGACCAGGTCGATGCCGATCGTGTCGTGGCGGTTCAGCTGCTGGGCCAGCTTCAGCTTGGTGCCTACGCCATCGGTGCCGGACACCAGCACCGGCTCCTTGTACTTGCCGGACAGGTCGAACAGCGCGCCGAAGCCGCCCAGCCCGCCCATCACCTCCGGCCGGAAGCTGCGCTTGACCAGCGGCTTGATGCGTTCCACCAAGGCGTTGCCGGCATCGATGTCGACGCCTGCGTCGCGGTAGGTCAAGGGCGTGGGGGCGGAAGGGGATGGGCTGGTCACGGGCGGCGGCTCGGCGGAAAGGGCGCGATTTTAGCAGCCACGTTGGCGCCAGGCCCGCATTCGGGCAACAATTCCCCCGGAATACGTCGAGCTAGAGCGTGTTATGCCCTTCTTCATGAGATGCGTCGGTCGGCTCCGCGCCGTTGACGGCCCGTCCCCCGGGACCCTGCCGGGAATGCTGCGGTCCCGCGTCGCGCGCCTGGCCTCGAAGCGCCCCGGCGAGCGTCGCGTCCATCCGAAGGGCCGCGGCACGCTCCGCATGTCCATGCGCGCCGGCGCGCTAGCGCTTCTCGCCGCGGCGCTGGCGATGCCGGCGGCGCCGGTCCTGGCCCAGGCCGACCTGCGTACCGAGGGCGACGTGGCCAAGGCGCAGGGCGCCTACGAGGCGGAAGTGCCGGTCAACAGCCAGGCCGAGTCCGACCGGGCCGGCGGGCTGGCGCGCGCGCTGGGCGCGGTGCTGGCCAAGCTGTCCGGCGACCGCAACGTCATGGCCCGGCCGGGCGTGCCGCAGGCGTTGCGCAACGCCGGCAACTACCTCGACAGCTACGACTACCGGCAGGACCAGGGCACCTCCCCGACCGGCGCGCCGACCTTCAAGACCATGCTGGTGGCGCGCTTCCGGCAGGACGACGTGGACGGCCTGGTGGCCGCGCTCGGCCTGCCGGTCTGGCCGCAGCCGCGGCCCAAGCCGGTGCTGTGGCTGGCGATCGACGACGGTTCCGGGCCGCGCCTGGTCGGGCTGCAGCAGTCCAATGCCGCGCGCAGCGTGCTCGACCGGGCGGTGGAGCGCGGCTTCCGGCTCGGCCTGCCGGGCGGCGGCGCGGCCGAGCAGGCCCTGGTCGGCGCGATCTGGCGCCAGGACACCGCGGCGGTGGCGCGCGCCTCGGCCCGCTACAGCCCGCCGATGCAGCTGATCGGCAAGTTGTACCGGTCCGGCGGCGGCTGGGCCGCGGATTGGGTGTTCGTGGACGACGGCAAGGTGCTTTCGACCTGGTCCACCAGCGATGGCGATGCGCGCCGGGCGATGGCCGGCGGTGCCGACGGCGCCGCCGATGCGCTGGTCAAGCGCTACGCCAAGCGCGTGGAGACCGGCACGCCCGGCGTCTACCGCGCGGTGTTCACCGGCATCCGCAGCGCCGACGACTACCTGCGCCTGTCGGCCGCCCTGCAGGGCGTGTCGGTAGTGCGCGGCATCCGCCCGGTCCGCGCTTCCGGCGACCGGCTCGAGGCGGACCTCGAACTGTTGACCGGCATTTCCGGCCTCAACCGCATGCTCGGCGACGACAGCCCGGTGGTGCCGGTGTCGGTGCCGACCGAAGGCCCGGTCATCCTGGACGGCGAGCGCGCCGAGTACCGCCTGAAATGAACCTGTCGCCCGAAGCCGAAATCGCCCTGTTCCTGCGCCGCCTGAAGTGGACGGCGCTGGCGGTGGGCGTGTGCTGGGTGATCTGGCTGCTGGCCCCGGTGCTGACCCCGTTCGCGCTGGCGCTGCTGCTGGGATGGCTCGGCGATCCCCTGGTCGACCGCATCGAGCGCACCGGGCTGTCGCGCAACACCTCGGTCGTGCTGGTGTTCGCCTCGATGCTGCTGCTGGTCGCGCTCGCGCTGATGATCCTGGTGCCGATGATCGAGCGCCAGATCGTCACTCTGATCAACGCGCTGCCGCAGATGCGCGATTGGGTGATCGGCACCGCGGTGCCGTGGATCGAGCAGAAGACCGGGCTGGAGCTGATGACCTGGCTCGACCCGGAGCGCCTGATCGACTGGATCCGCTCGCACTGGCAGCAGGCCGGCGGCGTCGCCAAGACCTTCTTCGGCTACCTGTCGCGCTCGGGCTTCGCGATGGTCGCCTGGGTGCTCAACATCGTGCTGCTGCCGATCCTGACGTTCTACTTCCTGCGCGACTGGGACAAGCTGGTCGAGCGCGTCGCGGCGATCATCCCGCGCAACTACATCGGCACCGTCGGCCGCCTCGCGCAGGAGTCCAACGAGGTGCTCGGCGCCTTCATCCGCGGCCAGTTCCTGGTCATGGTCGCGCTGGGCGTGATCTACGCGGCCGGGCTGTCGATCAGCGGCCTCAACCTGGGCCTGCTGATCGGCCTGATCGCGGGCCTGATCAGCTTCATCCCCTACCTGGGCGCGACCACCGGCGTGGTGCTGGCGGTGCTGGCCGCGCTGGTGCAGGCGCACGGCTTCGACCTGCGGCTGATGGTCGGGCTGGCGGCGACCTTCACGGTCGGGCAGCTGCTGGAGAGCTACGTGCTGACCCCGCGCATCGTCGGCGACAAGATCGGCCTGCACCCGGTCGCGGTGATCTTCGCGGTGATGGCCGGCGGCCAGCTGTTCGGCTTCCTCGGCATGCTGCTGGCGCTGCCGGTGGCGGCGGTGGCCAACGTGCTGCTGCGCTACGCCCATGAGCGCTACAAGCAGAGCGACCTGTACGCCGGCGAGCGGCCGACGATCCTGCTCGACAGCTACGTCGACAAGAACGCGGTCGTCGAAGTGCCCAAGGACGGCGATCCGACGTGAGCGTGCCGCAGTTGCCGCTGGCCCTGCGCTATCCGCCGGACCAGCGTTTCGAGAGCTTCGTCGCCGCGCCCGAGGGGCTGGTCGAGCACCTGCAGGCGATGGCCGCCGGCACGGTGCGCGACTGGCTGTACCTTGCCGGCTCCGCGGGCAGCGGCAAGACCCACCTGGCGCTGTCGCTGTGTGCCGCTGCCGAGCAGGCCGGGCGCGCGGCCGCCTACCTGCCGTTGCTGGCGGCGGCAGGGCGCCTGCGCGAGGCGCTGGAGGCGCTGGAAGGCCGCGACGTGATCGCGCTCGACGGCCTGGAACATGTCGCCGGCACGCGCCAGGGCGAGCGGGCGCACGGCATCGCCGGCAACCGCGACGACGAGGTGGCGCTGTTCGATTTCCACAACCGCGCGCGTGCCGCGGGAGTGACGCTGCTGTATACCGCGCAGGCCATGCCCGATGCCTTGGCGCTGGCCCTGCCGGACTTGCGCTCGCGGCTGTCGCAATGCACGCGGATCACCTTGCCGGCGCTGGACGACAGCGGCCGCGCGGCGGTGTTGCGCGACCGTGCGCAACGCCGGGGGCTGGTGCTGGAAGAAGCGGCGATCGACTGGCTGCTGGTGCATGGCGAGCGCGAACCGGCGGCGCTGGTGCGGCTGCTGGACCGGCTCGACCGCGAATCGCTGGCGGCCAAGCGGCGCGTCACCGTGCCGTTCCTGCGCCGGGTCCTGGGCGAGGCCAGGAACCCGTAGCGGTCGCAAGATGGATGCAAGCCTTTCCCTTCCCCGGGAGAAGCTGCCCCGCAAGGACGGATGGGGGTACGGGCGAAGCCCCCGCGCCGGGAAATGACGGCTATGGCACTGGAGAGCGCCGTGCGTTCAGTTGCCGATCCAACTGCGCCAGCCGCTCCGGCGTGCCCACGTCGGTCCACTGCCCGCGGTGGCGCTCGCCGGTCACGCGGCCTGCCTGCATCGCCGCGCGCAGCAACGGCGCCAGCTTGAAGCGCGGCGGCGTCGCGTCGGCGCCCGGCGCCGCGCCGATCGCGTCGCGCCAGCGATCGAGCAGGCCCGGGCGGTACACGCCGATCCCGGCGAACGTCAGCGCGGGATGGCCCGCCTCGCGATCGCATACCCGGCCGTCGTCCAGCAGGCGGAAATCGCCGGCCGGATGGTGGTCGGGATTGTCGACCAGCACCAGGTGCGCGTCGCCGTGCGGGGCCCGAGGCAGCCGCGCCAGGTCGAAATCGCTCCAGACATCGCCGTTGATCGCGATGAACGGCGCGTCGCCCAGCAGCGGCAACGCATGCAGCATGCCGCCGCCGGTCTCCAGCGGCACCGGTCCTTCGAACGAGTAATGCAGGCGCAAGCCGAAGCGGCTGCCGTCGCCGAGCATCTCCGGGAACCGTTCCGCCAGCCACGAGGTATTGACCACGACCTCGCGCACGCCGAGCGCGGCGAGCCGGTGCAGGTGCCAGGCGATCAGCGGTTCGCCGCCGGCCGCCAGCAGCGGCTTCGGGGTGCGGTCGGTGAGCGGCCGCATGCGTTCGCCGAGGCCGGCGGCGAAGATCAGCGCCTTCATGCGCCGGCCTGCGCTTCGCGCGCGGCCAGCGCGGGACGGATGCGGCTGTCGAGCAGGTGCCGCAGCGGCTGCAACGGCGGATGGCGCGGCAACACTTCGTCCAGGTAGCCGATGAAGCGCGGCACGTTGCGCAGGTACCAGTCCTTGCCGTCGCGGTAGTTCAGGCGCGAGAAGATGCCCAGGTTCTTCAGGTGGCGCTGTACGCCCATCCAGTCAGCGTCGCGCAGGAAACGCTCGCGGCTGGCGGGCACCGGGATGCCGGCTTCGAGCGCGCGCGCGTGATACCGCGCCAGCCAAGCGTCGACGCGCGCCAGCGGCCAGCTCACCGAGGTGTCCTTGAACAGGCTGACCGGGTCGTAGGCGACCGGGCCGAGCACGCAATCCTGGAAGTCCAGCACCGCCGGCCCGTCCGCGACCGGCATCAGGTTGCGCGGCATGAAATCGCGATGCGCCAGCACGCGCGGCTGGGCGAGCGCATTGTCCATCAGGCGGCGCTGCACGAGCTGGAGCTGTTCGGCCTCGCCGCAATCCAGCGCGATGCCCAGGTGGCGGCCCAGGAACCATTCCTCGAACAAGCCTGCGTCGCGCTGCAGCAGGGCCTCGCCGAACTCGCCGATGCCCTCCGGTGGCGCGATCTTCTGCAGCTTGAGCAATTGCCCGACCGCCGCGTCGAACAGGTCGTCGGCGTTCGATGCATCCAGTACCTGCGCCAGCGTCGGCCCGCCCAGGTCCTCCAGCAGCAGGAATCCCTGCTCGACGTCCTCGGCCAGTACCTGCGGCACGCGCACGCCGGCGCCGCCGAGCAGCCGCTGCATGCGCAGCCATGGGCGCACGTCCTCCAGGCCGGGCGGCGAGTCCATCACGATCCGCGACGGGCCTTTCCCCTCGCTGCGCCAATAGCTGCGGAAGCCGGCATCGATCGAGGCGCGTTGCAGGCTGGCCTGCGCATCGCCGAGGGCCTGGCGCGCCCAATGCAGGCGCTGCCGTTCGCGTGGGGAATCGCTGTCGGTAACTGGGGTCATCGCGTGCGAAGAACGGGGCGACACCGGGGCGCCGCCGCGGGAAAGCGGGGAGGAGGAAGGGGTCAGGACTTGCCGCTGAACAGCCGCAGCAGCGCCAGGATGGCCACGGCCCCGAGCAGTGCGGCGAGGAAGCCGGCCGGCTCGCCGGCGGCGTACCAGCCCATGTAGCGGCCGAACCAGCCCGCGAGCACCGCGCCGCCGATGCCGAGCACGATCGTCAGCAGGCAGCCCATGCGGTTGTTGCCCGGCATGAAGAAGCGGGCGAGCAGGCCGACCACGAAGCCGACCAGGATGATGTAGAGCCAGCTGTCGCTGCCGAACAATCCGCTCATGGGACACTCCGGTGGGGAACCGCGCGCAGACTAGCAGGCCGGGGCGTGCGTTGGGGCGGGACCCGCGAAGCCCGCCCCCGCATCGAACGCCGTCGTGGGGGGAGCTTCAGCCCTGCAGGGCTTCACCGGGCAAGACCGGGACCCGGTGTGGAAACTCGGAAGAGCGACACGCCTGCTTCGGGTCGGGTGTCGTTGTGGGAGGGCCTTCAGCCCCGGCGGGCTTGACCGGCCATCTGCCGGGACTGAAGTCCCTCCCACAAAAAAAGCGAGAAACTGCAAGAACGCATCGGATCGTTTGACAGCCGACCCCAGGCGAAGGCGCCTTTCCCGAATCCCGAATCCCGAATCCCGAATCCCGAATCCCAGGTCCCAGGTCCCAGGTCCCAGGTCCCAGGTCCTAGGCCCGGATCAGCAACAACCGTGCCCGCCGTGGCGGCTGCCGCTGTCGGCCGCCACCGGCGAGCCGCTGGTTTCGCCGCGCAGGCTGGCCGCGTGGTGCTCGGCGATCACCTTGGCCACGCAGGCGGTGACGCGCTTGCCCATCGGGATGTGCAGGAACTCGTTGGGGCCGTGCGCGTTGGAGTGCGGGCCGAGCACGCCGGTGATCATGAACTGCGCGCCCGGGAACTTCTCGCCGAGCATGCCCATGAACGGGATCGAGCCGCCTTCGCCCATGTACATGGCCGGCTTGCCGAAGAAGGTCTGGCTGGCCTCGTCGATGGCCTTTTCCAGCCACGGCGCCATCGCCGGCGCGTTCCAGCCGCTGGATGCCTTTTCCAGCTCCAGCGTGACCTGCGCGCCGTTGGGCGGATCGCGCAGCAGCGCTTCCTTCAGCCGCTCGCCGCAGCGCTTGCCATCGGCGGTCGGCGGCAGGCGCAGCGACAGCTTCACGGCGGTATGCGGGCGCAGCACGTTGCCGGCCGATTCCAGCGGCGGCATGCCGCCGATGCCGGTGACCGACAGCGCCGGGCGCCAGGTGCGGTTGAGCACCAGCTCGGTCAGGTCCTCGTTCATCGGCTCGAGGCCCTTCACCAGCGGGAACTTGTCGAAGATCGCGGTATCGACCACCTCGGCGGCGCGCTTGGCCTGCGCCAGGCGCTCCTGCGGCACCTCGACGTGCAGGTCCTCGAGCAGGATGCGGCCGGTCTTCTCGTCCTCGATCCGCGACAGCAGCTGGCGCAGCAGGCGGAAGCTGGACGGCACCACGCCGGAGGCATCGCCGGAGTGCACGCCTTCCTCCAGCACCTTCACGGTCAGGTTGCCGCCGGTCAGGCCGCGCAGGGAGGTGGTGCACCACAGCTGCTCGTAGTTGGCGCAGCCCGAGTCCAGGCACACCACCAGCGACGGCTTGCCGATGCGGTCGGCCAGGTGGTCGACGTACGCCGGCAGGTCGTAGGAGCCGGATTCCTCGCAGGCCTCGATCAGGATCACGCAGCGCGCATGCGGCAGGCCCTGTTCCTGCAGCGCCATGATCGAGGTCAGCGAACCGAAGATCGCGTAGCCGTCGTCGGCGCCGCCGCGGCCGTACAGCTTGTCGCCGCGCAGCACCGGCTTCCATGGACCCAGCTCCTCGTCCCAGCCGGTCATCTCCGGCTGCTTGTCGAGGTGGCCGTAGAGCAGCACGGTGTCCTCGCCGGTCTCCGGGCCGCTGGCCGGGATTTCAAGGAAGATCAACGGGGTGCGGCCTTCCAGGCGGACCACCTCGACCTGCAGGCCGGCGATCTTCTGCGCCCGGGCCCAGTTCTCCATCAGGGCGACCGCCTGGTCCATGTAGCCGTTTGCGACCCAATTGGCGTCGAACATCGGCGACTTGTTGGGGATGCGGATGTAATCGACCAACTGCGGAACGATGTCCTTGTCCCATTTCTCGCTGACGTACTGGTCGATCTTGCGGCTGTCCATCGGGTGCTCCGGGAATACGTGACTAAGAGCGCCCATTCTACGCCTGCCGCCGTTTGTAGGAATTTTCCTACAGCACTGCGCGCGGTTTACCGGCTGTGCGTGCGGGGGGCCGACGATACGCTTGTCTCATGTGGCGCGGGACACTGTTTCAGCCGGCAGGAATGCCGGCCAGGACCCTTCCCAAGCCACAAGGAGCGTTGCCATGAAGTCTTTAGCCGTAGTCCTGCAGTCCTTGTTCCTGGCGTTGCTGCTGTCCTCCGCGGCCCATGCGGTCGAAAGGATCAACATCAACACGGCGAGTGCCGCCGACCTGGACAGGGTGCTGGTGAACGTCGGGCCCGCCAAGGCGCAGGCCATCGTCGAACACCGCCGGGCCAACGGTCCCTTCAAAAGCGCCGAGGAGCTGGCGCTGGTCAAGGGAATCGGACTCAAGACGGTCGAAAGGAACAGAGACCTGATCGAAGTGGGGGCAGGGAATACCCCCGCTGCGAAGGCTGCCAAGGCGGCGGCTGCACAGCCGGTGCAAAGACGCTGAGGGGAATGGAAATCCGCAATACGGTCCGACGCAGGATGCGTGGCCGCTACCTATCTGGACAGGAAGTCTAGGGGAAGGCTGGAAGCCGACATGGATGTGTATCGCCCGGTGTTGCACATTGACGTGCAGCCGGGCGATTTTCGTTGTGGGGCTGGAACCCGGGATTGGGGATCTGCCGATGCCGCCTTCGAGGCGTCCGGTCTCGCGCGGCCCGGCAGGCGCAGGCACAATGCCGGGATGTCACTCCTGCATGCACCGTCCCGGGTGATCGCCGCGGCCGATTACCGGCGCGAACGCTGGCGCAACGGCCTGGGCTGGACCCGCGAAATCCTGCGCCTGCCCGGCGACGGCGACTGGTCGTTGCGGCTGTCCATCGCCGAGATCGAGCGCGATGCGGCGTTCTCCGCGTTTCCCGGGGTCGAGCGCGAGCTGGTGCTGTTGCAGGGCAACGGCGTGCGGCTGCGTTTCGAGGACGGCCGGGTGGAGACGTTGTTGCCGCCCTACCAACGCGCGCGGTTTCCCGGCGAAGCGCTCGTCGCCGGCGAATTGATCGACGGCGTCACGCACGATTTCAACGTGATGTGGCGGCGCGATGCGCTGCAAGTGGACGTGCTGCACCGCCCGTTGGCCGGGCGGATGGTGTTCTTCACCGAGCTCGGGGTCGCCTGGGCGATCCACCTGCTGGCGGGACAGGCGCGCTTCGATGCGGGCAGCGGCCTGGGCGGGATGGCGGCCGGCGATACCGCCTGGCTGGGCGCCGGAACACGCGAGGGGCACGGGGTCGACGGCGCCGGCGAATTGCTGGCGGTCCGGATCCGTCCGGCCTGAGGGGCCTGGCTCAATACACGTCGCGCCGGTAGCGGCCTTGAAGCGAGAGTTGCTCGCGCGCCTCCGGGCCGAGGACCTCGTCCAGTACCCGTTCCACCTCCGGCGCCATGCCGCGCAGGCTGCCGCAGACGTGGATCGCGGCGCCGTCGGCGACCCACTCGCGCAGGGTTGCGGCGGCTTCGCGCAGGCGATGCTGCACGTAGCGGACCGGGCCGGCGCCGTCGCGGGAGAACGCCGTGTCGAGGCGTTCCAGCCAGCCATCGCGCTGCCAGGCGCGCAGGTCCTCGCCGAAATGCAGGTCGAAGGCCGCGTTGCGTTCCCCGAACAGCAGCCAGTTGCGCCGCGCCCCGGCGGCGATGCGTTCGGCCAGGTGCGCGCGCAAGCCGGCGATCCCGGTGCCGTTGCCGACCAGGATCATCGGCACCTGCGGCCCGGGGCCGTGGAAATTCGGATTGCTGCGGATGCGCAGGGCGATTTCGTCGCCAAGGCGGGCATGGCGGCACAGCCAGCCGCTGCCGAGGCCGGGTTGGCCCCGGGCGTCGGTCTGCAGGCGCAACAGCAGCTCCAGGCGGCCTTCCGGGGGGATCGAGGCGATCGAATACTCGCGGTGCGGCAGCGGCTGCAGCCCGCGCACCAGCGTCGCCGGATCGGCGGGGCCGGCCAGGTCCGGCAGGCGCGATTCGCTCAGCCAGTCGCGCAAGGGCCGGCCGTCCACCCGTTGCGTGCCGTCCAGTGCGTGCGTCCGCAGCCAGGCATCCACGCGGGTGGCCGCCTGGCGCGGACCGATCTCGGCGATGTCGCCGGCCTGCCAGTGCGGCAGCGGCCCCCGGGCCGGCGCGAGCGCGATGCGATAGACCTCGCCGCCGGCACTGCCGGCGTTGAGCAGGTTCCGTTGCAGCAGGCGCCATGGCGCATAGCGTGGCTTCTCCCAGTCCGGCAAGGTCGACGGCCGGTCGCCGAGCTGCGCCAGCAGCGATTGCCATTGGCGCAGCGCTTCCGGCGCGGCGCGGTCCACGTCGATCCGCTCGAACAGCGCATGCGCGCCCTGGTGCCGCAACCATCGCTCGAGCCGGCGGCCGAACGCGCAGTAGTCGGCGTAGTCGCGGTCGCCGAGCGCCAGCACGGCGTAGCGCAACGAAGGCAACTGCAGGGAGCGCTGCATCACGTCGCGCAGGAACGGTTGCGCGTGGTCGGGCGCGTCGCCTTCGCCGGTGGTGCTGGCGATGAACAGGATGCGGGCGCCGGAAGCGAGCCGGGAAGCGTCGAGCCGTTCCAGCGGCAGGGCGACGGCCGGCTGGCCCACGTTCGCGAGCGTTTCCACGCTGCGCTCCGCCAGTTCGCGCGCGAACCCGGTCTGGCTCGCCCAGGCGACCAGCAGTCCGGCGCCGTCGGCCGGCCCGGTCGCGAGGCTGCGCGAGCGCGATGCGACCCAGGCGCTGCCGGCGGCGTAGGCGAGCACGGCGATGCCGGCCAGCCACCAGCGCCCGGGCAGCGGCGGGGCGCTCCACCAGTCGCCTTCGTGCAGGCGCAGCAGGCCCAGGGCGATCGACGTCAGCAATGCGCCGACCGCCAGGTTGCCGGCGACGGCACGCCGCGATGCGCCGTTCATGCGTGGGTTTCCAGCAGCCGCTCGAAGGCCTGGCTCATGCGTTCTTCCACGCCGGCGTGGGTGCGGGCAAGAAAGCGCACCGCCAGCCCGCGTGCATCGGCCAGGGCGATGCCAGGGCCCGGGCCGAGCACGGTGAAGGCGGTCGCCCAGGCATCGGCTTGCGTCGCGTCGCCGGCGATCACGGTCACGGCCGCGGCGGCCCGTTCGACGGGCCGGCCCAGGCGCGGATCGAAGGTGTGCGAATAACGCCGACCGTCCGCATCGAAGCGGTGCCAGCGATCGCCCGAGGTGGCTATCGCGAGGTCGTCCAGCGCCAGCACGCGCGGCGGCAGGCCGGAGGCGTCGTCCTCCTCCGGCGCCGATTCCACCAGCACGCGCCACGGCTGGCCATCGGGCTTGCGACCGTAGCCATGCAGTTCGCCCCCCACTTCCACCAGCGCGCTGGCGATGGCCTGTTCCTTCAGGTGCCGATGCACCGCATCCACGCCGTAGCCCTTGGCGATGCCGGACAGGTCGAGTTCGAGCCCGCCGGGCTGCAGCAGCTCGTGCCCATCGTCGCGCCATTGCAGCCGCGTCCAGCCCACGCGCGCGCGCATGGCGTCGATCGCGTCCTGCGCAGGCACGCGCCGGGCCCCGGCATGCGCGCCGAATCCCCACAGCGAGACCAGCGGCCCGACGCTGGGATCGAATGCGCCGCCGCTGGCGCGGGCGACGTCGAGCGCCACCTGCATCACCGCGCGGAAGCCGCCGGGCAACCGGTGCCAGCTGCCGGCCGGCGCGCGGTTGTAGCGGCTGATGCCCGACTCCGGCTCCCAGGTGCTCATCTGCGCCACCACGGTGTCCAGCACGCGCTGGATCCCGGCGTGGATCGGGTGCAGGTCGCGGTGGCGCGGCACGACCAGCTTCACGCTCCAGGTCGTGCCCATGGTCTGGCCGCCGAGTATGGCGATGTCGAGGGAGGCGTGGGACATCCGGGGACTCGTGCGGGCGCCGTCGTTCCCGCCTTCGCGGCAACGACGAGCGTCCGGCGGTGGATCACTGCGGCAGCACTTCCAGCGTGGCGACGTAGCTCAACCGGCGCTGCCTGGCCTGGGGTACCGTGGTCTTGCCGTCTTCAGTGGCGGTCTCCAGCCAGTACATGCCGGCTTCCGGCCAGGTCACCGAGAACGCGCCCTGGGCATCGGTCTTCACCTTGATCTCGTCCTGCGCATTGCGATAGCGCGTCCCGCCGCGGACGATCTCGACATCGAGGCCCGCGGCCGGCTTGCCGTCGATCTGCAGCTTGAACTGCGCCGGTTCGCCGGCGAACAGGTCGTTGGGATGGGTGACCGGGACCAACTCGATGCCCTTGCCGCCGGGCTCGAGCGCGGTCTCGTTCGGCGCGCCGTTGGTCACGAACGTCTCCACGCGGCCGAGCGACTGCGACACCTGCAGGTCCTGCGCGTTCTTCGGCACCTCGGTGGCGAAGCGCGCTGCGTCGCCGCGCCAGCGCTTGGGCTTGCCGTCTTCCTTCCAACTGGCGAACAGGCCGTCGTTGACCACCGCCAGGCGATAGGTGCCGGCCTGCTTGAGCTGCAGGTCGAACACGCTGCGGTAGCGGCCGGTGGCGGCGTTCTCCGGCTGCAGGCGGCTGCCGTCCGGCGCGGTGATCGCCAGGTTGTCCAGCCGCAGCGGCACGTGGTTGAAGTAGAACAGGTCGTTGGAGACGGCGCCGTCCACGGTGATCCAGGGCTGTTCGCCGGCGATCACGGTCTGCGACGGCAGCAGCCAGGCCTTGTGGGCGAGCGCGGAGAACGGCAGCGCGGCGAGCGCGGCGGTCAGGACGAGGGAACGCTTCATCGGAACTCCTGTGGCGATCGTCGATCGAGGGAAGGGATCACGGCTTGGCGGCCAGGGTCACGCTGCCCAGCTCGCTGCTGCCCTGGGCCTTGCCGCTCTGCGGGCTCCTGGCCGGCCAGCTGAAGGGGATCTTCAACAGCTCGCGGCCACCGACTTCGCGCGCGGCCTCGACCACCAGCGTGTATTCGCCCACGGCCAGGCCCTTCAGCTGCGGCTGCTGGTCGGTGAAGGAGAGCGCGTGCTTGCCGGCGGGCCGGGTCGGGCCGGTCACCCCGTCGACCGGCACCTGCAGCGTGCGCCCGCTCTTGCGCCACCACTGGCGCAGGTCGGGCAGCCACTTGGTGCCGTGGCCCTCGGCGGTGTCCCTGGATTGGTACCAGACGGCGAGGTTGGCGGCGACCTTCTGGTCGGCCCCTTCGATCCAGATCGCCACGTAGGGGCGGTGGTACTCGGCGACGTTGAGCTTGGGGATCTCGACGTTGACGTCGAGCGTGGCCGCGTAGGCCGGCACGGCCAGCAGGCCGCTCAAGGCGATGGTGAGGGTGGCGGTGACGCGCATGGAAGTCTCCGGGCGTGGATTAGTGGATCAGGAGCAGGGCGATCAGCAGCGGGACGAGCAGGCCCAGCCCGACCAGCGGCCAAGTCATGCGGCGCTGGCGGGCGTGCATCTGCAGCAGGAACAGGCCGGTGACGCAGAACACCAGGCACGCGACCGCGAACAGGTCGATGAACCAGCTCCAGGCGGGGCCGGCATTGCGTCCCTTGTGCAGGTCGTTGAAGTATGAGATCCAGCCGCGGTCGGTGGCTTCGTACTCAACCGCGCCGCTGGCGCGATCGATGCTGAGCCAGGCGTCCGCGCCGGGGGCCGGCATCGAGAGGTAGATCTCGTCGCCGGACCATTCCGCCTGGCGCCGGCCGAGCGATACGGACAGCTCGCGGTCCAGCCAGGCCACCACCTCGCGCGGCAGCGGCGCGTAGCCGTCCTCGGGACCGTCCAGCGCACGCAGCAGCGGCGCCGGCAGCGTGGCCTGGCGGTTCGTCACCGTCGGCTTCGCCTCGATGCGCGCGGCATGGTTCAAGGTCAGGCCCGTCGCGGCGAACACGAGCATCCCGACCAGGCAGATCGCGGAGCTGATCCAGTGCCACTGGTGCAGCGTCCGCAGCCAGAAACCGCGACGTTGGCGCGCCGTGGCGTGATCGGTGGCGGACGGAGTAGGCAACGGACGCTGTCGGGAGGGGCCGAGGAGGAAGTTATTCTACAGAAATGAGAATTGATCTCAATTATGGAATTCGAGTCTGCGCTCGTGCCAGGCCTGGAACGCGCCCGGCGGCGAGCCGTGCTCGTGTGGGAGTGGCTTTAGCCGCGATGGGCTTTTCCCGGGCAAGCCCGATCGCGGCTAAAGCCACTGCCACAAACAGCGACAGGGAAACCCGAGCTCTTCGACGCACGACGGGCACGCAGATTGATGGCGTCCGGTCAGGTCTCCGACCACTCGCGCAGCAGGTTGTGGTAGACGTTGGTGAGCTTGAGCAGCGCGCCGCGGTCCGCGCCCGATGCGGTCAGCGCCTGGATCGCGGTGTCCAGTTCGAACAGGCGTTGCCGCCTGGCGCTGTCGCGCACCAGGCTCTGCACCCAGAAGAACGAGGCCAGCCGCGCGCCGCGGGTCACCGGGGTGACGCGGTGCAGGCTGCTGGAGGGGTAGAGGATGAGGTCGCCCGCGGGCAGTTTGACCTCGTGCTCCCCGTAGGTGTCGCTGATGACCAGTTCGCCGCCGTCGTATTCCTCCGGCCCGCACAGGAACAACGTGCAGGAGAGATCGGTACGCAGCGTCATGGCCGGCTGCGTCGCGCTGGCCGCCAGCGTCATCACCGCGCCATCGACGTGGAAGCCGTATTCGCCGCCGCCCTCGTACCGGTTGAAGCGCGGTGGGATCGTGCGCAGCGGCAAGGCCGCCGCGAAATAGAGCGGGCTGCGGGCGAGCGCCCTCAGCACCGCCTGTCCCAGTTCGTGCTTGAGCGGCGACGCGTCGGGCAGTTGCAGGTTGCGCTTGACCTGGGCGCCCTGCGCGCCGACGGTCTCGCGACCGTCGGTCCAGTCGGCGCCGTCGAGCGCCTGGCGGAAGCGCGCCACTTCGTCGGCGGTCAGGATGCCGGGGATGTGCAGCAACATGGCGTGCTCCGGGAAAAGGTCTCCGTTCTTATCATGACGCGAACGGTGCCACCGCGGTGCGGGAGGGCTCCAGCCGCCGGGACTGAAGCCCCTTCCGCAAGCACCTTCCGCAGCGGAGGATGGCCGGGGAAGGTGCCGCCTGCGCGGATCAGAACTTCAGGTTGGCCGTGAGCAGCGCCGAGCGCGGCGCGCCGGGCGTGTAGCGGAATCCGCTCTTGTTGATGCCGGCCACGTAGTCCTTGTCGAACACGTTGTTGACGTTCAGGCGCAGCTCGAAGTGGTCGTTGACCGGGTAGGTCACCACCGCGTCCCAGACCGCGTACGACTTGACGAAGGCCGGCGTGCCGATCGCGCCGTCGGTGCCGCGCTTCATCTCGCCGGAGTAGCGCACGCCGCCGCCGATGGTCAGCTTGAACGGCAGCGTGTAGGTGGTCCAGGCGGTGAAGGCGCTGTCCGGCGTGTAGGCCAGGTCCAGGCTGCCGTCCTGCGACACCTTGGCGCCTTCCTTGACCTGCGCGTCCATCCGGGTATAGCCGGTGGAAAGCGCCCAGTTCTCGGTGAGCTTGCCCACGGCGGAGAGTTCCACGCCCTTCACCCGCTTCTCGCCGGTCTGGTAGTACAGCCCGTCGCTGCCCTGGCTGATCTCGTTGGTGACGTCGGTCTGGAACAGCGCCAGGGTCACGAAGAGGTTGTCGTCCAGGAAGTTCCACTTGGTGCCGACCTCGGCGGTCTTGGCCTTCTGCGGGTCGAAGCGGGGGTTGTTGGCGTTGTTGGCCGACGCGCTCAGTTCCAGCGAGCTGCCGCCCGGCGGCTGCTGGGAAATGGCGTAGTTGGCGTACAGGCTGATGTTCTCCGCGGCCTTGTAGACCGCGCCGAGCTTCCAGTTGAACAGCGTGTCGGAAACGTCGGCATCCACGCCCACCTGGGTGGCGCACGGCACCGCGTTGGTGGTGGCGGAGGTGCAGGTCAGGCTCTTGAAGTCGGTCTTGTAGCGGTCCAGGCGCACGCCGGCGGTGACCAGGAAGCTGTCGCCGAACTTCAGCGTGTCGAAGGCGTAGGCAGAGAACGTGGTGGTCGTGCCCTTGCTGTGCGCGCCGTTGCGCGCGCTGGCCAGCGGCGTGGTGTTCCAGTCGGGGGCGTACAGGTTGACCGGGTTGGCGGCGAGCCAGGCGGCGCGGTCGACGATGTTGCGCCCCCAGCTCTGCAGTTCCTCGCGGGTGGCCTCCACGCCGGTGCTGAGGTTGTGCCTGATCGCGCCGGTGGCGAAGTCCACGCGCAGGTTCAACTGGTCGGTGAGGATCGTGTACCGCTGGTCCTTGAAGGTGGGCAGGCTGCGCGCCACCGTCCAGGTCGACGGGTCCGCGGGGTCGGGCGTGCGCAGGTTGGCCGCGTTCGGCATGAACGCGAACAGCAGGTAGTCCTGCTCGTTGCGGCCCCAGCGCGCGGTGTTGGTCAGCTTGACCGCGTCGGAGAAGTCGTGCTCGAAGCGGAACGTGGCCATCTTCGAGGTGACGTCGTCGTGGTCGTAGCGGGTGCCGTAGAAGTTCTCGCTGTCCACGCGCGCCGCATTCGTCAACCACGGACGGGTCGCGTCGGGCGAGGAATAGCCGGGCAGGCCGATGGTCGGTACGCCGCCGTCCGGCACGTTGTCCTGCTTCACGTACAGCAGGTCGATGAAGTAGCGGGTGCTGGTATCCAGGCCGAACGCGAGCGACGGCGCGATGCCCCAACGCTTGTTCTGGACGTGGTCGCGGCCGATCGCGTCGCTATCCTGGCCCATCACGTTCACGCGCAAGGCGCTGGTGGCGCCGAGCGCCTGGTTCCAATCGCCGGTGACGCGACGCTGGTTGTCGGTGCCGCCGGTGAGGGACGCGCTCAGCGCATCGGCCAGGAACGGTTGCTTGGTGACCAGGTTGATCGCGCCGGTCGGCGCGCTGCGGCCGTTGTCGGTGCCGGCGGGGCCTTTCTCGACCTCGATCTGCTCGATGTTGAAGACGTCGCGCGAGATCGAGCCGAGATCGCGGATGCCATCGACGAAGATGCTGCTCGAACTGTCGAAGCCGCGCATGTAGATCGCGTCGCCAGTGGTGGTGTTGCCGTTCTCGCCGACGTAGAACGTACCGACGCCGGGACTGTTGCGCAGCGCCTCGGTGAGGGTGGTGGCGCCCTGCTCGTTGAACAGGTCCTTGCTGATCACGTTGAGGGTCTGGGGCGTATCGATCAGCGCCTGGGTGAACTTCGGCGAGGCCGGCGCCTCGACCAGGTAGCGCTTGGCCCGGTCGCCCTGGACGTCGACCTTGTCCAGCGTGGTGGGCGGGGCCGCGGCGGCATCGGCGGCGAAGGCGGGGGAGGCGAGGCCCAGGCTGCCGAGCAGGGCTGCGGCGGTGAGGCTCTGGGCGGATGCCTGAGAGAGGGAGTGCTTGCGGCTCTTGATCTTGGAGGTCATCGTGACGGAGGTGCAGGGCTGGATGCTCGCCGGCGGCGCGCGTTCTCCGGTCCCGTGGGTCGGGGAGCGCGCGTTCGAGCCGGGGTGGTTGGCCAGACGGGCTGGCTGCCTCTGGCCGCGTTTCATGCGGTCATCGCGGCATATTTCCTCGCAAATGCGAATTGTTTGCAATATGTTTCGCATCCCGACGAATCGTGCCGGCGCACGGGAAACGCGGAAAACCCCGCCGAGGGCGGGGTTCTTCTGGCCAAAATCGCCTATCTTTCAGCGACTTGCACGGATTCCGTCGACTAGCGGTCGTCCCGCGTCCAGACGCCGCCGTGCTCGAGCTTCACCGGGAACTTGGCCACGGGCGTATAGGCGGGCGCGCACAGCGCGCGGCCGTCGCGGACGTCGAAGCGGGCGCCGTGCAGCAGGCACTCGATGGTGCCGGCCGAGGCGTCGTACTCGCCGGCCGAGAGCTCGTAGTCCTCGTGGCTGCAGCGGTCCTCCAGCGCATAGAAGTCGCCGTCGAGGTTGAAGACCAGGATCGGCGCATCGGTCACCTCGTCCCAGACCGTCTTCATCTCGCCCGGCAACAGCTCGCCGGTGGCGCAGACGAAGGTCCAGTTCTCCTTGGCGTCGCTCACGCTCCTGCCCCCAGCGGCTTCTCCAGCACCTCGAAGCGCAGGTCGTCGCGGAGCGGCACGCCGAAGCGCTCGTCGCCGTAAGGGAAGGGCTTGGTCACGCCGGTACGGCGATAGCCGCGGCGCTCGTAGAAGGCGATCAGTTCGGAGCGGATGTCGATCACGGTCATCCGCATCACGGACCGGCCCCATTGGTCGGCGACGATGCGCTCGGCTTCCTCCATCAGCCGCTTGCCTATCCCGCCGCCCTGCAGCGTGGGACTGACCGAGAACATGCCGAAGTAGCCGGCGCCGTCCTCGTCGGCGATATGCGCGCAGGCGACCAGCTGGCCGTCCTGTTCGACCAGCAGCACCAGGCTGCGGTCGCGCAGGATGTCGGCGCGCAGGACCTCCGGGTCGATGCGCTGGCCGTCGAGGAAATCGGCTTCGGTGGTCCAGCCCGTGCGGCTGGCGTCGCCCCGGTAGGCGGAGGTCACCAGGGCGACGATCGCGTCGACGTCGGCCACGGTGGCGGTGCGGAAGGTCAGTGTCTGCATCCGCGCATCTTAACGGCAGCCCCCGCTTTGTAGGAGCGGGGAGCCTGCGGCGGCATGGAGCCTCGCGGCCCGCGTCGCCCCTGCGGGCCGCGGGGGATGGCTCAGCCCAGCAGCCCGCGGACCTTGGACAAGGCCGCCATGAAGCGCTCGATTTCCTCGTGGGTGTTGTAGAACGCCAGCGAGGCCCGGCAAGTCGCCGCGACGCCGTAGAACTGCAGCAGCGGATGCGCGCAGTGCTGGCCGGAACGGACCGCCACGCCTTCCAGGTCGAGCAGGGTCGCCAGGTCGTGCGCATGCGCGCCTTCGACCAGGAACGACACCACCGCGGTCTTCTCCGGCGCGGTGCCGAAGATGCGCAATCCTTCGACCTTGCGCAGTTCCTCGGTGAAATGCGCCAGCAGCTCGGCCTCGCGGGCCTCGATGTGCTCCCGCCCGATGTTCTCCAGGTAGTCCACCGCCGCGCCCAGGCCGACGAAGCCGGCGATGTTGGGCGTGCCGGCCTCGAACTTGTGCGGCGGGTCGTTGAACACGGTGCCTTCGAAGCTGACTTCCTTGATCATCTCGCCGCCGCCGAGGAACGGCGGCATCGCCAGCAGGTGTTCGCGGCGCGCCCACAGCACGCCGGTGCCGGTCGGCCCGCACATCTTGTGGCCGGTGATGGCGTAGAAGTCGCAGCCGATCGCCTGCACGTCGATCGGCCGGTGCGGCGCGGCCTGCGAGCCGTCGACCACGGTGACGATGCCGCGCTTGCGCGCTTCGCGGCAGATCTCGCGCACCGGGTTGACCGTGCCCAGCACGTTGGAGACGTGGGTCACCGCCAGCAGCTTCACCTCCGGCGTCATCGCCCGGCGCAGCGCGTCCAGGTCGAGCGCGCCGTCGGGGGTGATCTCGGCGACGCGGAGGGTGGCGCCGGTGCGTTCGGCGACCAGTTGCCACGGCACGATGTTGGCGTGGTGCTCCATCCGCGAGACCAGGATCACGTCGCCGGCCTTCAGGCGCGGCAGCGCCCACGAATAGGCGACCAGGTTGATCGCGAAGGTGGTGCCGCTGCACAGCACCAGTTCGTCGGGGCGCGCGTTGAGGAAGCGCGCGAGCTTGCCGCGCGCGCCCTCGTAGGCCTCGGTGGCCTCGGTGCCGAGCGTATGCACGGCGCGGCTGACGTTGGCGTTCTGGCGGCGGTAGAACTCGTCCGTCGCCGCGATCACCTGCATCGGCTTCTGGCCGGTGTTGGCGTTGTCGAAGTACACCAGCGGCTTGCCGTGGACCTGCCGCATCAACAGCGGGAAGTCGGCGCGCACGCGCTCCCAGTCGGGCCGGTCGTGGCCGCTGGCGGCGGCCTGGGGCGTGGCGGCGTTCATGCGACCCCCGCCGAGCTGAGCGCCTGGTCCAGGCGGGTGGCCAGGATCCCGGCGATCGGGCCCTCCAGCGCCGCCAGCGGCTCGTGGCAGAACGCCGCGCTCAGCAACTGCTGGGCGCGTTCCCTGGGAATGCCGCGCGAGCGCAGGTAGAACAGCGCCTGCGGGTCGAGCTGGCCGACCGTGGCGCCGTGCGCGGCCTGGACCTCGTCGGCGTCGATCACCAGCACCGGCTGGGTATCGATCTCGGCGTTGGCCGACAGCAGCAGGTTCTTGTTCGACAGGCGCGCGTCGGTGCCGTCGGCGCCTTCGCGGATGTGGATGCCGCCGTGGAAGACCACGCGGCTGCGGTCGGCGCCCACGCCGCGCCACAGCAACCCGGCCGTGGTGTCGCGGGCGATGTGCTCGATGCCCAGGCGGGTGTCGATGTGGCGCTTGCCGTTGCCGAGCAGCACGCCGTTGGCGACCAGGCGCGCGCGGTCGCCTTCCAGGCGGACGTTGAGTTCGTGGCGGGTGAGGCCGGCGCCGAGTTCCAGGTCGACGCGGCGGTAATCGGCATCGCGCGCCAGTACCGCGTCGGTGCGCAGCAGCGACGTCAGCCCTGCCGCCTCGGACTGGATGCGGGCATGGTCGAGGCGGGCGCCCTGTGCCAGGTGCACGTGCGCGAGCACGTTGCCCAGGTGCGCCGCTTCGCCGTCGTGCAGGTGGTGCTCGACCAGCGCCAGCGAAGCGCCGCGGCGCAGCTCGATCAGGTGGCGCAGGTGCCAGGCGTGGTCGGTCGCATGCGCGTCCGGCGCGGTGCCGACGAACACCAGGTGCAGCGGCGCCGCGACCGCCACGCCCTCGTCCACGCGCAACAGCACGCCTTCGTCGGCGAGGGCGGCATTCAGGCGCGCGAACACTTCATCGCTGCGCTCGAAGCGACGGCCGAGGAAGCGCAAAGCCTCGCCGCCCTCTGCCAGGGCGCTCGACAGCGGGCGCAGTTCCACGCCGTCCGGCAGGCCGCCCAGGTCCGACAGCGCCGGGGCGTGGCGGCCGTTGACGAACACCAAGCGCGGCGCGGGGATGTCCGCGAGCAGCGCGGCATCGACCGCGGCGGGTGCGGCCGGCGCCGGCGCGAAGCTGCGCCGCTCCAGCGCACGCAGCGAGGTGTACTTCCAGGCCTCGCTGCGCGGGCCGGGCAGGCCATCGCGCAGCGCTTCCTCGAGCGCCTGGCGACGCGAAGCGTCGCCGTTCGAGTCCCCGCGCACGGAGGTGCGGGCTTTCGCGAAGGACTCGCGCATCGACTCCAGCAGCGCGCTCATCAGACCGCCTCCGGCGCCACGCGGTCCTTCAGCCAGGCGTAGCCGTGCTTCTCCAGCTCCAGCGCCAGTTCCGGCCCGCCGGTCTGCACGATGCGGCCCTCGGCCAGCACGTGCACCACGTCCGGCTTGATGTAGTCGAGCAGGCGCTGGTAATGGGTGATCACCAGGAACGAGCGGTCGGCGGCGCGCAGCGCGTTGACGCCGTCGGCCACGGTCTTGAGCGCGTCGATGTCCAGGCCCGAGTCGGTCTCGTCGAGGATCGCCAGCTTCGGTTCCAGCACCGCCAGCTGGAAGATCTCGTTGCGCTTCTTCTCGCCGCCGGAGAAACCTTCGTTGACGCCGCGATGCAGCAGCTCGTCCTTCAGGTGCAGCACGGCCAGCTTCTGCCGGACCAGCTTGAGGAACTGCATCGAGTCCAGTTCGTCTTCGCCGCGCGCCTTGCGCTGCGCGTTGAGCGCGGCGCGCAGGAAGTAGGTGTTGTTCACGCCCGGGATCTCGACCGGGTACTGGAAGGCCAGGAACAGGCCGGCGGCGGCGCGCTCCTCCGGTTCCATTTCCAGCAGCGCCTTGTCGTCGAACTCGACGCTGCCTTCGGTGACCTCGTAGCCGTCGCGACCGGCCAGCACGTTGCCGAGCGTGGACTTGCCCGCGCCGTTGGGTCCCATGATGGCGTGCACTTCGCCGGGCTTCACTTCGAGCGAGAGGCCCTTGAGGATTTCCTTGCCGGCGACGTTGGCGTGGAGGTTCTGGATCTTGAGCATGGGATTCGGGATTCGTGATTCGTGATTCGTGATTGGTTAAAGGCAAGGCGCAAAGCGGATTCGGTCTGGAGTGGTGACTCGCTTTTGCGAATCACCAATCACCAATCACGAATCACGGCGGTCGGCGTCAGCCGACCGAGCCTTCCAAAGATACTTCCAGCAGCTTCTTGGCCTCGACCGCGAACTCCATCGGCAGCTCGCGGAAGACCTGCTTGCAGAAGCCGTCGACGATCATCGACACCGCGTCCTCCTCGCTGATGCCGCGCGCGCGGCAGTAGAACAGCTGGTCGTCGCTGATCTTGGAGGTGGTGGCCTCGTGCTCGACGGTCGCGCCCGGGTTCTTCACCTCGATGTAGGGGAAGGTATGGGCGCCGCACTGCTTGCCGATCAGCAGCGAGTCGCACTGGGTGTAGTTGCGCGCGCCTTCGGCGTTGCGGTCGACCTTGACCAGCCCGCGGTAGGTGTTCTGGCCGCGGCCGGCGCTGATGCCCTTGCTGACGATCTTGCTCTTGGTGCGCTTGCCGACGTGGATCATCTTGGTGCCGGTGTCGGCCTGCTGGCGGTGGTGGGTGAGCGCCACCGAGTGGAACTCGCCGACCGAGTCGTCGCCGAGCAGCACGCACGAGGGATATTTCCAGGTGATCGCCGAGCCGGTCTCGACCTGGGTCCAGGTCACCTTGCTGCGCGCGCCGCGGCATTCGGCGCGCTTGGTCACGAAGTTGTAGATGCCGCCGCGGCCTTCCTCGTCGCCCGGGTACCAGTTCTGCACCGTGCTGTACTTGATCTCGGCGTCTTCCAGCGCGACCAGCTCGACCACCGCGGCGTGCAGCTGGTTCTCGTCGCGCATCGGCGCGGTGCAGCCTTCCAGGTAGGAGACGTAGGCCTTGTCCTCGCACACGATCAGGGTGCGCTCGAACTGGCCGGTATGGCCGGCGTTGATGCGGAAGTAGGTGCTCAGCTCCATCGGGCAGCGCACGCCCGCCGGGATGAACACGAAGCTGCCGTCGGAGAACACCGCCGAATTCAGCGCGGCGAAGTAGTTGTCGCCGACCGGCACCACGCTGCCGAGGTACTTCCTCACCAGCTCGGGATGTTCCTTGATGGCTTCGGACATCGAGCAGAAGACGATGCCCTTCTCGGCCAGTTCCTTGCGGAAGGTGGTGCCGACCGACACCGAGTCGAACACCGCGTCCACCGCCACGCCGGCCAGCTTGGCGCGCTCGTGCAGCGGCACGCCGAGCTTGTCGTAGGTGTCGAGCAGCTCCTGGGGCACCTCGTCCAGGGACTTGTACTTCGGTCCCTTGGGCGCGGAGTAATAGCTGAGCGCCTGGAAATCGATCGGCGCGATGTTGAGTTTGGCCCAGTGCGGCATCGGCATCTTGAGCCAGTGGCGATAGGCTTCCAGGCGCCACTCGGTCATCCATTCCGGCTCGTCCTTCTTGGCGGACAGGGCGCGGATGATGTCCTCGTTCAGCCCGGGCGGGAGCGAATCGGACTCGATGTCGGTGACGAAGCCGGCGTCGTAGCGTCGGCCCAGCCGTTCGAGGATCTCGGCGTTCTGGGGAGGTGCAACTTCGGTGGCCATGATGGGCTGCCTACGGGTCAGGTGGTCGCGACGGTGACGGCGATGCGGCGCCGGTCGTCGCCGGTGGGGGAAAGGGGGTGGAGCATCTGGGCCAGGGTCACGCCGCGCAGGGCGTCGGCGACCACGTCGTTGATCAGGCGCCAGTTCGAGCGGACGCCGCACTGGTGGGCGATGCCGCACTGGCCGTGGTCCTGGCTGCATTCGGTGATCGCCAGCGGGCCTTCCATCGCCTCGACGATCTCGATCAGGGTGATCTCGCCGGCCGCGCGCGCGAGCCGGTAGCCGCCGCGCACGCCGCGCAGGCCTTCGACCAGGCCGGCCTGGGCAAGCGGCTTGAGCAACTTGCTGACCGTGGGCGGCTCCAGGCCGGCGTGTTCGGCCAGTTCGTTCGCACTGAGCACCTCGCCGGGACGCGCGGCGAGCACGGTCAGGACGACGGTGGCGTAATCGGTGAGCTTGGTGACGCGCAACATCGGCGGGGTAAAGCGGGCAATTCGAAACTGGACCGAAATTGTACTCTTTAATCCCGGGCGGGCCAAGTCGCAGGTTCAGCCCCGGCTCGGGAACCGGTCGAGGCCGCCGCGGCGGCACGGATTTGTCGTGCGCTGGCGTGCAGGCCACAATGGGCGGCCCCCTCAACGGAAGCCTTCATGTCGCGCAAGATCGCCGCCCGCAAGTCCCGCATCCATGGAAACGGCGTGTTTGCCGTCAAGGCGCTCAAGAAGGGCGAGCGCATTATCGAGTACAAGGGCCGCCGGCGCACCCACGAGGAGGTCGACAACGACGACAGCGGCGACGTGGAGAGCGGCCACACCTTCCTGTTCACGCTGAGCGACGAGTACGTGATCGACGCCAACTACGAGGGCAACGACGCGCGCTGGATCAACCACAGCTGCGACCCGAACTGCGAGGCGGTGATAGAGGAGGACGAGGACGACTCGCGCAACAGCCGGGTGTTCATCGAGGCGATCCGCGATATCGAGCCGGGCGAGGAGCTGACCTACAACTACGGCATCACCCTGGCCGAGCGCCATACGCCGCGCCTGAAGAAGATCTGGGCCTGCCGCTGCGGCGCGAGGAATTGCACCGGCACGATGCTGCAGCCCAAGCGCTGAGCCTGGAAGGCGATGGTTCGGGCGGCTCGGCCGCCCTTCGCGTTCCTGACGTTTTCCCCACATCGGTTCACGGGCGGGCAACGCGTTCCTGCCTAGCGTCGTTGCGGGTATCCAACATCAGGAGGACGACGATGGCACACCGGCTTTCGGGCAAACGCATCGCGGTGCTGGCGACCCATGGCTTCGAGCAGTCGGAACTGCAGGAGCCCAAGCGCCTGCTGGAACAATGGGGAGCCGAAGTGGAAGTGATTTCCCCTGCCCAGGAATCCAGCATCCGCGGCTGGAAGAAGAAGGACTGGGGCGACGACGTCGCCGTGGACACGCCGTTGGCGGACGCCGATCCGGCCGATTACGACGCGATCGTGCTGCCGGGAGGCGTGATCAATCCGGATGCGCTGCGAACCGACCGCAACGCGATCACGTTCATCAGGGCCTTCGCCGACGCCGGCAAGCCGGTCGCGGCGATCTGCCATGGCCCTTGGCTGCTGGCGGAAAGCCAACTGGTGCAAGGGCGCGAGGTGACTTCATGGCCGTCGGTGAAGACCGACCTGGTCAATGCCGGCGGCCGCTGGAAGGATGCGGAAGTGGTGGTGGACGGCAACCTGATCACCAGCCGCAAGCCGGACGACGTCCCGGCGTTCGCGGACGCGGTCGCCACGGCCCTGGCCGCCTGAGCGGCAGGGCCGCGTCACTGCTGCTGCAGGGCGCCGGCCGGCAGCAGCTGAGACACGTCCTGGTTGAATTCGACCACGAGCCGGCCGTCCCGCACGGAAGCCGATTCCACCTGCAGCGTGCCCATCAGGCTGGCGATGGACGGCTCGATCCGGTAGATCGGCTGCTTGCGCGCGTAGTCGACCAGCCAGGCGTTGAGCAGTTCGCGGGTACCGGCGTCGAGGCGGGCGCCGGCATGCACCGGCTGGAAGTCCTCGATCGCGGGCTGGTCCAGGAAGAATCCCTGGCGCGCGTTGTCGTAGCGCAGCCCGCTGCTCAGCGAGACGTGCCCGACCGGCGAGGGCGCGCCGCCGGCAGTGGCGACGGCCAGGTCGAAGCCCAGGTTCAGGCGGTTGCCGGGCGGCAGCCGCAGCTGGGGATCGCTGACCGTCAACGCGAGCAGGCCGCCCAGGGCGTCGTGCGTCTGCGGGAAATGGCCCGACAGGTACTGCTGCACGTCGCCGGCCTGCACGCTGACCTGCCGGCCCTCGATCTGCGGAGCGGCGAACGCGCTGCCCGCGCAAAGGACGAGGCCGCAGGCGATGCCGAACAAGGACGGGCGGAATTTCATGGCGCGCGATTTCCCTGGAATGTGACGCCACGATAGCGGCGGACGGTGAACGGGCGGTTAGCGGCGCGGGCGTTGCGCCTGCGTGCGCGGCAAGGGGAATCGATATCCGGACGAGCCAACGGCGCGGGTGGGGACCACCGGCGAATCCGGCGGGCGCGGGTGTTCTTCCTCGCTAGTCGAGGACCGGCTGTATCGATGCGGAGGTGATTTCCCAGCCCTGGCCGTCGACGCGCATGCGCATGCGATACCAGCCGCCGAAGCGCCGGCGCCCTTCCGCGGTGGCCGCGGTGATGCGGATCGGCACTTCCAGCGCCCGTGGAGGATCCTCGCGATCGAGGGGCTGGGCCGCGCCGGTCTCCATGCGCAGGCTCTGCAGTCCCTGCAGCGTGCGCAGCACCGCGTCGTCGGGGCGCGGCGCGGGCTTGCCGCCGGACCAGAATGCGTCGGCGTCCGGTTTCGAGTTGAGCAGGACGGTCAGGTAGGCGCGGAGCGTCGAGGACGCCTCGGTGGCCGCGCGCGAGAAGCGCTGCCGCGAAGCGGTGTCTTGTCCCAGGGAGGAGGGCGCGTCGGTCGGTGTCGCCGGCGTGTCCGCATCGCGTGCGGCGGCGGGGATGGCCGGGGGCGCTTCCGCCGCGGCTTCCGGATCGCGATGGCAACTGCAGCCGGCGACCAGCACGGGCAGGGCGGACATCAGGAGCCATCGGCGCATCGCACACCTCCGCGGGACAGGCCGCGGAGTGTAGCGCCAGGCTCAATGGCGGCGTTCGTTCCCGATGCGGTCGAGCAACGCCTGCAGGTCGGGCTGGAGCTCGGCGAGCGCGCCTTGCCCGTCGGTATGCGACTGCGCCAGTTCCCCCAGCAGCAGGGTGCCGACCGCCAGGGCCGCGCAATCGTCGCCGCTGAAGCGACGCTGGGCCTGCAGCGCTTCGAGCCGCCGCATCCAGTTCTCGCTCGAGCGTCGTTCGAACTCGATCGTGCAACGGCCGGTGCACGGCCGGCCATCGCTCTCGATGGGCGTGACGGTGATGCGGTAGCGTTGCGTGGACATGGCGGGGGAGGGTGGTGGGCTCGGGAGCCAAGATAGGCCCGCGCCTGCCGGACCGCGAGGGCGGTGACCATGACGGAGTGTTCCAGCGTGCCGAATGGATCAGCGCGTTCCGCCGGTCGGGCCGGATGCGGATGCCGGGCCGCCAAAAACAAACGGGACGGCAAGGCCGTCCCGTTCGGGCGATGCTCGGAAGCAGCCGTTATCAGGCGGCGGCGTCCTTGAGCTTCTTCAGCGGACGCACCTTCACCTTCACCGAGGCGGGCTTGGCGGCGAACCACTGCTCTTCCTTGGTGAACGGGTTGATGCCCTTGCGCTTCGGCTTGGCCGGCACGTTGACGGCGGTGATCTTCAGCAGGCCCGGCAGGGTGAACGAACCGGCGCCCTTCTTGCTGATCGAAGCGTGCACCGCGCCTTCCAGCGCGGCCAGCACGGCGCGTACGTCCTTGGCGGCGACGGCGGTGGCTTCGGCGATGTGCGCGACCAGACCCGACTTGCTCAGGGCTTCCTTGATCGGCTTCGGAGCGGCCGGCTTGGCGGCTGCCTTGGTGGCGACTTTCTTCACTGCCTTCTTCGGGGCAGCCTTCTTAGCGGTCTTTGCCATGATTTCCTGTTCCGTGAACGGTTGGTTGTTGGGTCTCGCCGACCCCGTCGGCAAGCGAAATGTAGGACAAGTGCAGCGCCTCGCCAATAGGGGAATGCACAGAAAACCTCATGAAAAAGCCGCTCGCCCGGCCTCGGACCCGGGCATGAGCGTCCGGGAAGGCGGCAAACGCGGGCCTCAGTCCTCCTCGGGGACGGGCTGGTGGCTGGCGACGAGCCGTTGCTGCACGGCCGCAGGAACCGGCTCGTAGTGGCTGAAATCCAGGGAAAAACGCCCTTGCCCGGCGGTGAGCGACTTCAGCTCGGCCGCGTATCCGTCCAGCTCCGAGAGCGGCACCTGGGCGTGCACGACGATCTCGCCATGCTGGCTGTCGGTCCCTTGGATCCGCGCGCGCTTGGCGGCCAGGCTGCCGGTGATGTCGCCGGCCTGGGCCTCCGGTGCGCTGATTTCCATCTCCACGATCGGTTCGAGCACCTGCGGGGCGGCACGCGACACCGCGTCCAGGAACGCCTTCCTGCCGGCCGCGACGAAGGCGACCTCCTTGCTGTCCACCGGATGGTGCTTGCCGTCGTACACGGTCACCCGCAGGTCCTGCAGCGGGAAGCCGGCCAGGACGCCATTGGCCACCGCCTGGCGCACGCCCTTCTCGACCGCGGGCATGAACTGGCCCGGGATGGTGCCGCCCTTGACCTCGTCGACGAACTCGATCCCGGCGCCGCGCGGCAAGGGGGCCACTTTCAGGAACACTTCGCCGAACTGGCCGGCCCCGCCGGTCTGCTTCTTGTGGCGATGGTGGCCTTCGGAGGGCGCGGAGATCGTCTCGCGATAGGCGATGCGCGGCGTGCGCGTGACGACGTCCACGCCGTAACGCAGGGCCAGGCGTTCCAGCATGATCCGCAGGTGCAGGTCGGACAGGCCGCGGACCAGGGTCTCGTGCGTTTCGGATTGCTGTTCGACCACGAAGGCCGGGTCTTCCTGGGCCAGGCGCTCCAGCGCGAGCGCGAGCTTCTGTTCCTGGCCGCGGCTGGCCGGCGAGATCGCCAGCGAGAACATCGCCTGCGGGAAGCGGATCGGCGCCAGGTGCAGGTGGTCCTGCTCGTGCCGGTCGTGCAGGACCGCGTCGAAGTGGATTTCCTCCACCTTCGCGAGCGCGGCGATGTCGCCTGCCACGACCTTGTCCACCGGCAGGTGGTCCTTGCCCTGCAGCCGGAACAGGTGCGAGGCGCGCACCGGCTTGCGGGCGTCGTCGACCAGCAGCGGCATGTCGCGGACCAGGGTGCCCTGGTACAGGCGGAACACGCCGATCTTGCCGACGAACGGATCGTTGACGATGCGGAAGACGTCGGCCACCACCGGCGCGTCCGGATCGGCGGCGACCGCCACCGGCACGCCTCCGGCGCTGAACGCGGGCGGATTGCCCTCGTGCGGGGCGGGCAGCAGGTCGCGCGCGATGCCGATCAATTCGGCGACGCCGGTGCCGCTGCGCGCGGAGACGAAACAGACCGGCACCAGGTGGCCTTCGCGCAGGCACTGCTCGAACGCTTCGTGCAGTTCGTCAGGCCGCAGGCCGGCCTCGCCGTCCTCCAGGTAGTGCTCCATCACGCTCTCGCGGATCTCCACGACCTGGTCGAGGATGCGCTGGTGCCACTCGGCGATCCCGCCCAGGTCGCTGCCGCCGTCGTGCCCGGAGAAGCAGTCGACCACGCGCCTGCCGCGCTCGGCGGGCAGGTTCACCGGCAGCACCTCGCTGCCGAACTCGCCGCGCAACCCGTCCAGCAGTGCGGCGCAGTCGGCGCCGTCCTGGTCGATCTTGTTGACCACGATCATCCGGCACAGGCCCCGCTCGCGCGCCCGTTCCATCAGTCGGCGCGTGCCGTGCTGGATGCCGCGCGCGGCGTCGACGACGATCAGCGCGGTCTCCACCACCGCCAGCGCCGGCAGGCTGGCGCCGCGGAAATCCGGGTAGCCGGGGGTGTCGACGAGGTTCAGGTGCAGCCCTTCGCGGTCGATGCTGGCGATCGCGCTGTCGATCGAGTGGCTGCGCTGCCGTTCCAGCGGGTCGTGATCGGACACGGTGGTGCCGCGCTCGACGCTGCCTGCCGCCTGGAGGGCGCCGCCGGCATGCAGCAGGGCTTCGAACAGGGTGGTCTTGCCGGCGCCGGGGTGGCCTGCGAGGGCCACGTTGCGGATGTCTCGGGTGGCGTAGGACATGAGGCCTTTCCTCCGGGAAGGAATGCGGCGTCATGGCTGTCCGGTGCGAGCGGGCAGTCGCTCGATGGGCGGTCATGGCGGTTCCCGGGCACTGTAGCGCCGCCGGGGACGAGTGGCGCGTTGCGACGCACAAGGGCGTAACGGTTGGCCGGTTATGGTGGCGGGCCATCCACACCACGGGAGCATTGCCATGGGTATTTCGCGTCACGCCACCGCGCACTGGGAAGGCGATCTGAAGAGCGGCAAGGGCCTGCTCAACACGCCGCAGAGCGGCCTGCTGGACAACACGCGCTACGGTTTCAACAGCCGCTTCGGCGACGAGAAGGGCACCAATCCGGAAGAGCTGATCGCGGCCGCGCACGCCGGTTGCTTCACGATGGCGCTGTCGGCGCAGCTCAGCGAGGCGGGCTTTCCGCCGAAGTCGCTGGACACGCGCGCCGAGGTGGACCTGTCGCTGGAAGGCGGTCCGCAGCTTTCGCAGATCCGCCTCAAGCTGAAGGCGGTGGTGCCGGGCATCGACCAGGTCAAGTTCGACGAGCTGGCCGACAAGGCGAAGAAGAACTGCCCGGTGTCCAAGGCGCTGAGCGCGGTGCCGATCAGCCTGGAAACCGAGTTCTCGAACTAGGGCGCGCGGAGGGCCCCGGGGCGGCCGTGCGCGGCCGTCACGGGCAGGCTGTTGGCCGGCTGAACGGAAAGGCCGGCAGGGGGCGGATTCAGGGCCGTTTCACCGGCCCACGCAGAGCATCGCGCTCGTGATCCTTCTCCATTCCTCCGACGGACGAGCGCAAATGAAGACCTTGATGCTGGGTGTGTTGACCACGGGACTGCTGGTCGCGGGCAGCGCCTCCGCCCAGCGTTACGACGGCCGCTACGACGGGGGCGTCTACGACTACGCCCGGGTGGTGCGGGTCGACCCGATCATCGTGTCCGACTACGCCGAGCGCAGCGAGCCGCGCTGCTACGAGCGCCCGGCCGATGGCTACGTCGATCGCGGCGGCGGTTATTACGACGGCTATGGCGGCGGCTACGCGAGCCCGGGCAATCCGTCCGGGCGCTCGCTGGCCACGGTGGTCGGCGGCGTCGCCGGCGCGGTGCTGGGCAGCCGGGTCGGCGGCGGCAGCGGCCGCCTGGTCGGTACCGCGATCGGCACGATGGTGGGCGGCGTGGCCGGGCGCTCGATCTACGACGCCAATCATCCCGGCTACGCGCAAGGCAGCGTCCGGGTCTGCGATCCGGTGACCTACCGCGACGAGCGCGAGCGCGTGGACGGCTACGACGTGACCTACGAGTACGCCGGCCGGACCTACCACACGCGCAGCGACTACAACCCGGGCGATCGCATCCGGGTGCGGGTGGACGTGGTGCCGCAGTGATGCGGCGCCGGGCCGCGCCTTTGCCTCAAGGCCAGTCGATCTCGCCGCGGACGACGGTCTGCACCTCGCCGCCGGACCAGACGTCGCCGGCCTCGTCGATGCTCAGTTCCAGCCGCGCATCGAAACCGACTTCGCGGCCCTGGCTGACGGCATAGCGGCGATCGCCGCGAGGCAGGGCGCCCTGGCTGTCCAGCCAGGCCGCCAGGACCGCGTTGGCCGCCCCCGAGGCGGCGTCCTCGAAGCGCCGGCCGTTGCCGACGAAGGCGCGCACCGCGAGATCGACGTCCCCGCCGCGCGTACGGGCATAGGCGAACACGCCCATGCTGTCGGTGGATTCGGCCAGCGCGGCGATAGCGTCCCAGTCCGGCGACTGCATGCGCAACGCGGTCTCGTCGGACAGTTCGACCACCCACCAGCGGCGCCCGCCGTCCATCAACGCCGGCGGCAGCGAACCGAGCGACCAGCCGGCCAGGGCGTCGGCCAGGCGCGGATCGCCGGCGCGGGCGATCTCGGCGACGCGCGCGCGCGGCGTGCGGATCGAGAGGCGGCGGCGTCCATCGCGTTGCTCCACGCGCAACGGCAGTTTGCCGGCGATGCCGTCCTGCACGAGGATCGTTCCCAGGGCGCCGCCGTCGTGCGGTCGCGCCAGCCCGGCCTCGAGCACGGCATGGGCGGTGCCGACGCTCGGATGGCCGGCGAACGGCACTTCCTTCTGCGGGGCGAACATGCGGAGTCGATAACTGGTACCGGGATCCACCGGCGGCAGCACGAAGGTGGTTTCCGGCAACTTGGTCCAGCGGGCGATGGCCTGCATCGCCGCATCGTCCAGGCCTTCGGCGTCGAGCACCACGGCCAACGGATTGCCGCCGCCGGCGCGGGTGGAAAACACGTCCACTTGCAGGAATCGGCGTGTGGTCATCGGGCTGCGCGCTGCGTGGGAAAGGGCGCGCAGCTTACCAATCGAGGCGGCCGTCGATCACCGGCTGCACGTGGCCGCCGATCCAGACCTCGCCAGCGGCATCGACCTCGATCCCGACCCGGCCGTCGCGGCCGAGTTCGCGGCCCTGGCTGGCGACGTAGCGGCCGCCATGGCCCGGTAGCCGCCCTTGCTGCGCGAGATGGGCGGCGATCAGCGCGTTGGCGCTGCCGGTCACCGGGTCCTCGCGGATGCCCACGCCCGGCGCGAAGGCGCGCACGGCGAGCTGGTAGTCGGCGGCATCCGTGGCGAAGGCGAACGCCGCGAGCTTGCCCTTGCCGGGCAGGGCGGCGATCGCGTCGATCTCCGGTTCGAGGGTGCGCAGGGCGGTTTCGTCGGCCAGTTCCAGCAGCCACCAGTCCGGCCCGTTGTTCCATAGCTGCGGCGCGCGGCCCGCGGTGGCCGCGGCGAGCCGGGGCGGCAGCGACGGCGGCGCGAGCCCGCGTTGTTGCGCGCGCGGGCTGCGCACCCACGCGCGGCGCCCCGCCGCAGTGTCCTCGATCCGCACCGGCAGCAGGCCGGCCGCGCATTGCTGGACCAGCGTGCCCCCGCGCGGCCTGGCCAGGCCGAGTTCGACCGCGGCCCAGGCCGCGCCGACGCTGGGATGGCCGGCGAACGGCAGTTCGCCCTTGGGGGTGAAGATGCGGATGCGGTAGTCCGCGCCGGGCGCGTCCGGCGGCAGGAAGAAGATCGTCTCCGACAGGTTCAGCCACGCCGCCAGCTGCTGCATCCGCGCCTCGGCCAGGACGGTTGCATCGGTGACCACGCCGAGCGGGTTGCCCCGGCCGGGCGCGGAGGCGAATACGTCGAGTTGCAGGTAGCGGCAGGCGGCCATCGGCGTCGGGTTGGCAGTAGAATCGGGGGTTACGCCCGGAGGTCCGGGCGCTTTCCCCCACATCCTAAAACGTCCAACTCAATGTCAGCTTCCTCTGCTTCCGCCGATCGCTGGATCGTCCTCAAGTTTGGCGGCACCTCGGTGTCGCGTCGTCATCGCTGGGACACGATCGGGAAGCTGGCGAAAAAACGCGCGGAGGACACCGGTTCGCGCGTGCTGGTGGTGGTCTCGGCGCTGTCGGGCGTCACCAACGAGCTGACCGCGATCGCCGACGGGGCCGCCGACAGCGCGCAGCGCGTGGCCGCGCTGGAGCAGCGCCATCGCGAGTTCCTGGCGGAGCTCGAACTGGACGCCGATGCGGTGCTGGGCGAGCGCCTGGCTGCGTTGCGCGGCCTGCTGGACGATCCGCGCGCGGCCGGCCGCACCCTGGACTGGCAGGCCGAGGTGCTCGGCCAGGGCGAGCTGCTGTCCTCGACGCTGGGCGCGGCCTACCTGCGCGCGAGCGGCCTGGACATGGGCTGGATGGACGCGCGCGACTGGCTCGACGCGCTGCCGCCGCAGCCCAACCAGAGCGAGTGGTCCAAGCGCCTGTCGGTGTCCTGCCAGTGGCAGGCCAATGCCAGCTGGCGCGCCCGCTTCGACCAGCAGCCGACGCGCCTGCTGATCACCCAGGGCTTCATCTCGCGCCACCAGGACGGCGGCACCGCGATCCTGGGCCGCGGCGGCTCGGATACCTCGGCGGCGTACTTCGGCGCGCTGCTCGGCGCCTCGCGCGTGGAGATCTGGACCGACGTGCCGGGCATGTTCAGCGCCAATCCGAAGGAAGTGCCGGACGCGCGCCTGCTGACCCGGCTGGACTACTACGAGGCGCAGGAAATCGCCACCACCGGCGCCAAGGTGCTGCACCCGCGCTCGATCAAGCCGTGCCGCGACTCAGGCGTGCCGATGGCGATCCTCGATACCGAGCGCCCGGAGATGCCGGGCACCAGCATCGACGGCGAGGCCGAGCCGGTGCCGGGCGTGAAGGCGATCAGCCGCCGCAACGGCATCGTGCTGGTGTCGATGGAAGGCATCGGCATGTGGCAGCAGGTCGGCTTCCTGGCCGACGTGTTCGCGCTGTTCAAGAAGCACGGCCTGTCGGTGGACCTGATCGGTTCGGCCGAGACCAACGTGACCGTCTCGCTCGACCCGAGCGAGAACCTGGTCAGCACCGACGTGCTGTCGGCGCTGTCGGCCGACCTGTCGAAGATCTGCAAGGTCAAGATCATCGTGCCGTGCGCGGCGATCACCCTGGTCGGGCGCGGCATGCGCTCGCTGCTGCACAAGCTCTCGGACGTGTGGGCCACGTTCGGCAAGGAGCGCGTGCACATGATCAGCCAGTCGTCCAACGACCTGAACCTGACCTTCGTGATCGACGAGGCCGATGCCGACGGGCTGCTGCCGGTCCTGCACGCCGAGCTGATCGACAGCGGGGCGATGCCGGTCTACGAAGGCCAGGTGTTCGGCCCGCGCTGGCGCGAGATCATCGGCGCGGTGCGCCCGCGCCCGACGCCGTGGTGGAAGGGCCGGCGCGAGCGCCTGCTGGCGCTGGCCGCCGAGGGCACGCCGCGCTACGCCTACCACCTGCCGACGGTGCGCACGCGCGCGCGCCAGCTGGCCGCGATCGGCGCGGTCGACCGTCGCTACTACGCGATCAAGGCCAACTCGCACCCGGCGATCCTGAAGGCGCTGGCGGAGGAGGGCTTCGGCCTGGAGTGCGTCTCGCTCGGCGAGTTGCGGCGCGTGTTCCAGGCGTTGCCGGAGCTGGCGCCCGAGCGCGTGCTGTTCACCCCGAGCTTCGCGCCGATCGCCGAGTACCGGGCCGCGTTCGAACTGGGCGTGACCGTCACCGTCGACAACGTCGAGGCGCTCAAGCGCTGGCCGGAGGTGTTCCGCGGCCGCAGCCTGTGGCTGCGCATCGACCTGGGCCACGGCGACGGTCACCACGAGAAGGTGACCACCGGCGGCAAGTCGTCCAAGTTCGGCATCGCGGCCGCCCGCGTCGACGAGTTCGTCGATGCCGCGCGCGCGCTGGATGCCAGCATCGTCGGCCTGCACGCGCACTTGGGCAGCGGCGTGGAGACCAAGGCGCACTGGCGGCAGATGTACGACGAACTGGCCGGCTTCGCGCGCCGCATCGGCAGCGTGCAGGTGCTGGACATCGGCGGCGGCCTGCCGATCCCGTACAGCGAGGACGACGAACCGTTCGACCTGGACGACTGGGCGGCCGGGCTGGCCGAGGTCAAGGCGGTGCATCCGGCGTTCGCGCTGGCGATCGAGCCGGGCCGCTTCCTGGTCGCCGAGGCCGGCGTGCTGCTGGCGCAGGCCACGCAGGTGATCGAGAAGGACGGCGTGCACCGGGTCGGCCTGGATGCCGGCATGAACACGTTGATCCGTCCTGCGCTGTACGACGCCTGGCACGACATCGTGAACCTGTCGCGGCTGGAGGAAGCGCGCGGGGCCGATTTCGACGTGGTCGGGCCGATCTGCGAGTCCAGCGACGTGTTCGGCCACCGGGTCAAGCTGCCGGCGGCGACCGCGCCGGGCGACGCGATGCTGATCGCCGACGCAGGCGCCTACGGCTACACCATGGCCAGCACCTACAACCTGCGCGACCTGCCGCGCGAGGACGTGCTCGATGATTGATCGACACGCCCCGACCCTGTGCCTGCTACGACCGGTGCGGCGAAAACCGTCGGATCTGGAGCGCGCTATGGACCTTGGGGTGAGATGCGCGGGCCGGCTGCGTGCCGCTGGCGACCCATCCTCCGGGAAGCGGCCCGGGGCGCGCCGATACTGCGTTGCGCGCTTTGCCCGGGCGACCGGCCTGGGCCGCGACGCAGGCCTTGCCTCGACGCGCCCAACGCCGCTTCGCACGCATTCCAAAGGCCGTAACACGTTCTAACCCCGGAATATCCATGACCGCTGCTTTCGACAAACACCAGATCACGACCTTCCGCTTCGTCCGCTGCGGTTTCGACGCGGCCACCGGTGTGGCCTCGCTGGTGTACGCCTTCGACCAGGGGCCGGAACTGGTCGAGACCATCACCGTGCCGGGCGCGCCGTTCGCGCTGGAAGGCGCGCGCGCCGAGGCGGTGCGGCAGGCGCTGCGGCTGCTGCACCTGTTCGCCGGCGTGAGCTATTACAAGGCCGCGGTACCGGCGAAGGTGTCGATCGACGACTATGCGATCGATGCGGAGACGGCCGCGCTGGTGGAGAACCTGTACCTGCACGGCCTGGGCGAGTTCGCCTACCGCAACGGCCTGGACCTGCACGGCCGCTTCAAGCTGCCGGTCGAAGCGCCGGCGGCGGCGCCGGCCCCGGCGGCGGGCCTGCGCGAGCACGCGCTGGTCGCCATCGGCGGCGGCAAGGATTCGCTGGTCAGCATCGAGGCGCTGCGTACCGCCGGCGTCGCCCAGACCGTCACCTGGATCGGCGGTTCGCAACTGATCCGCGCCTGCGCCGAGCGCACCGGGCTGCCGACGCTCAACATCGGCCGCACGCTGGCGCCGGAGCTGTTCGAGCTCAACCGCCAGGGCGCCTGGAACGGCCATATCCCGGTGACCGCGATCAACTCGATGATCATGGTGTTCGCCGCGCTGCTGCTGGGCGTGGACCAGGTGGTGTTCTCCAACGAGCGCTCGGCCAGCTACGGCAGCCTGATCCCCGGCACCGGCGAGGTCAACCACCAGTGGTCGAAGGGCTGGGCGTTCGAGCAGGCGTTCGGCGAGCACGTCGAGCGCCACGTCGCCGCCGACCTGCACTACTACTCGCTGCTGCGGCCGCTTTCCGAGCTGGCGGTGGCGCGGCAGTTCGCCAAGAACGACCACTACGACGCGCATTTCTCCAGCTGCAACCGCAACTTCCACATCATGGGCGAACGCCCGGTGCACCGCTGGTGCGGGGTCTGCCCGAAGTGCCATTTCGTGTTCCTGGCGCTGGCGCCGTTCATGCCCAAGACGCGATTGGTGCGGATCTTCGGCCGCAACCTGCTCGACGATGCGACCCAGGCCGCCGGCTACGACGCATTGCTGGAGTTCCACGACCACAAGCCGTTCGAGTGCGTGGGCGAGGGCCGCGAGTCGCGCGCCGCGATGGCGACGCTGGCCGCGCGCGCGGAGTGGCAGGAGGACGCGCTGGTGAAGCGCTTCGTCCGCGAGATCCGGCCGCAGCTGCAGGCCGCGGAGCTGGAGATCGAACCGCTGCTGGCGATCGAGGACGAACATCGCATCCCCGCCGTGCTGTGGGAGCGCGTGCGTGCGAATTTCGCAGCTTGAGGGGCGCCGCGTCGCGCTGTGGGGCTGGGGCCGCGAAGGGCGCGCGGCGTATCGCGCGTTCCGGGGCGCGCACGCCGCCGCGCCGCTGACCCTGTTCTGTGGCGAGGCCGAGGTCGCCGAGGCGCGGGCGCTCGGCGATCCGCTGCTGGACATCGAGACCGAGGCCAGCGCCGGGCGCCTGGCGGCCTTCGAAGTGGTGATCAAGTCGCCGGGCATCAGTCCGTACAAGCCCGAGGCGCAGGCCGCCGCCGCGCAGGGCACGCAGTTCGTCGGCGGTACCGCGCTGTGGTTCGCCGAGCGCGCCCAGCCGGGCGGCCAGGTGCCGGGGGCGGTATGCGTCACCGGGACCAAGGGCAAGAGCACCACGACCGCGCTGCTGGCGCACCTGCTGCGCGCAGGCGGCCATCGCACCGCGCTGGCCGGCAACATCGGCCTGCCCTTGCTGGAGTTGCTGGCGCCGGAACCGCCGCCGCGGTACTGGGCGATCGAGCTGTCGAGCTACCAGACCCTCGATGTCGCGCGCAGCGGCGCGCGCCCGGAACTGGCCTTGGTGCTGAACCTGTTCCCCGAGCACCTGGACTGGCATGGCAGCGAGGAGCGCTACGTCGCCGACAAGCTGGCGCTGGTCACCGCGGCGCATCCGCGCATCGCCCTGCTCAATGCCGCCGATCCGCGCCTGGCGCGGCTGGAACTGCCGCACAGCGAGGTGCGCTGGTTCAACCGGCCCGATGGCTGGCACATGCGCGAGGACGTGGTGTATCGCGGCGAAGAAGCGGTATTCGACACCGCCAGCGTGCCGTTGCCGGGCCGGCACAACCGCGGCAACCTGTGCGCGGTGCTCGCGGCCATCGAGGCGCTCGGCCTGGATGCCGCCGCGCTGGCGCCGGCCGCCTTGACCTTCCGCCCGCTGCCGAACCGGCTGCAGACCGTCGGCGCGAGCGACGGCATCACCTGGGTCAACGACTCGATCAGCACCACGCCGCACGCCACGCTGGCGGCGCTCGCCTGTTTCACGGCGCGCCGCGTCGCGGTGCTGGTCGGCGGCCACGACCGCGGCCTGGACTGGCGCGACTTCGCCGAACACATGCGCCAGGCGCCGCCGCTGGAGATCGTGACGATGGGCGCCAACGGCCCGCGCATCCACGACCTGTTGGCGCCGATCGCGCCTGGCCGCTTCGGGCTGCATGCCGCCGCCGATCTGCCGCAGGCGGTGGCGTTGGCGCGCCAGGCGCTGGGCGGGCAGGGCGGCGTGGTACTGCTGTCGCCGGGCGCACCGAGCTTCGGCGCCTACCGCGATTACGTCGCACGCGGCCGTCATTTCGCCGAACTGGCCGGATTCGATCCGGACCAGATCAGCGCGATTCCCGGATTGGGTGTGGCCTGACCCGGGAATGGCCGCGCCGGGACGCCTCGTCCCGGCGGCAGGGAGTGGCGAAAATTTCGCCTTGCGCTGCCGGGGCCATGCGGCACAAGGCCTGCCGGCGCTTATCCACAATGTTTTCCGCGGCTCGTCCACACCGGTTGTGGAAAACGGCTCCGAGGGCTGGCGAAAATTTCGCCATGTCGCCGCGCCCCCCCCGCGCCGCAAGGCCCGTGCGAGGTTGTCCACAGGCTTCTCCCGGCCTGATCCACACCGGCTGTGCACAAGCCCGCGGATCGACGCGCCGGGCTGGACTACACTCGCCGCAGTTCCCGGCGGAGGCGGACCGATGAGCAAGCGCAAGACGTGGTGGCAGGCGATGGGCGTGGTGGCGATGGCGGCGCTGTCGCAATCGGCCATGGCGGCGATGCAGGCGCGACCGGTGGAATGGACGGTCGGCAAGGACACGTTCTCCGGCGTGCTCGTCTACGACGATGCCGAGCACGACGAGCGGCCGGGCCTGGTGATGGTGCCGAACTGGATGGGCGTGACCGATACGGCGGTGGAGACGGCCAAGAAGCTGGCCGGCGACGACTACGTGGTCCTGGTCGCCGACGTCTACGGCAAGGGCCGCCGTCCCGCCGACGCGGGCGAGGCCGGCAAGCTGGCCGGCGGACTCAAGCAGGATACGGCGACGCTGCGCACCCGCGCGCTCAAGGCGGTGGAGGCATTGAAGGCGCAGGCCGGCAAGGCGCCGCTGGATGCCTCGCGGATCGGCGCGGTCGGTTTCTGCTTCGGCGGCAGTACCGTGCTGGAACTGGTGCGCGCGGGGACGCCGCTGGCCGGGGCGGTCAGCCTGCATGGCGGCCTGTCCACGCCGACGCCCGCGGCGGCCGGCGTCGCCAAGACCCCCGTGCTGGTGCTCAACGGTGCGGCCGACAAGAGCGTCGGCGCGCAGGACATCGCGGCGTTCGAGCAGGAGATGGACCGGGCCGGCGCCGATTGGCAGTTCGTCGACTTCAGCGGCGCGGTGCACTGCTTCGCCGAAGCCGAGGCCGGCAACGATCCGGCCAGCAACTGCCGCTACGACGCGCGCGCGGCCAAGCGCGCCTATCGCATGCTCCACGACTTCTTCGAGGAACGCTTCGGCGATTGACGGAAGGTTCCGCTCCTGGCGGGCGGTGCACTTGTGGGAGCGACTTCAGTCCCGACGCGCGGCATCGACCAAGCGTCGGGCTGAAGTCCCACTAAAGAGACCTGTCGCGATTGCCCCGCTTCTATCCGCAACGGCGGATCAATGCGTGCGCGACACCGCGTAGCGGGCCAGGCCGCGCAGGGCGGCGACGGCCTCGTTCTCCGGCAAGCCGTCGAGGGCGCGCTCGGCGGCCTGCGCGTAGTCGAACGCGCGCTGGCGGCTGTAGTCGAGCCCGCCGGTGGCCCGGATCGCCGCCAGCACCTCGGGCATCGCCGAAGCCTCGCCCTGCTCGACGATCTCGCGCAGGCGCTGCCGCGTGGCCTCGTCCGAATGCGCCATCGCATGGATCAGCGGCAAGGTGGCCTTGCCTTCGGCCAGGTCGTCGCCGAGGTTCTTGCCCAGCGCTTCGGCGTCGGCGGCGTAATCGAGCACGTCGTCGGCGATCTGGAAGGCGTATCCGAGCTGCATGCCGTAGTCGTACAGCTTGTCCTGCACCGCCTCGCCGGCGCCGGAGGCCAGCGCGCCCAGGCGCGTGCCGGCGGCGAACAGCACCGCGGTCTTGCGCTCGATCACCCGCAGGTATGCGGCTTCGTCGGTATCCGGGTTGTGCACGTGCAGCAGTTGCAGTACCTCGCCCTCGGCGATGCGGTTGGTGGTGTCGGCGAGCAGGCGCATCACCGCCATGCTGTCCAGTTCCACCATCAGCTGGAAGCTGCGCGAGTACAGGAAGTCGCCGACCAGCACGCTCGGCGCATTGCCCCAGAGCGCATTGGCGGTGCTGCGGCCGCGCCGCAGGTCGGATTCGTCGACCACGTCGTCGTGCAGCAGCGTCGAGGTATGGATGAACTCGATGATCGCCGCGAGCTGGTGGTGGTCGGCGCCGGCGCGGCCGACCGCGTGGCCGGCCAGCATCACCAGCATCGGCCGCAGGCGCTTGCCGCCGGCGGAGATGATGTGGTCGGCGATCTGGTTGATCAGCACCACGTCCGAAGCCAGCCGGCGGCGGATCAGCGCATCGACCGCGGCCATGTCGGGAGCGGCGAGGGCCTGGATCCGGGGCAGGTCCAGGGCGGGACGGAGGTCTTCGGCGATGCTCATGCGGTGCAATGGGATGGCGTGCCCGGAATTATAAGTGCCGGGGTCCGCCAGCGGGCCTGCCGGCGTGCGATGGATCATTCCGCCGCGTTCCCGCCGGCATCGCAGAACGCACAGAAACCGGCCACGAACGATGCCAGCCGCTGCTGCATCGCCGGATCCTTCAGCGCGCCCCGCTCGTCGAACGCGCGGTCGGCGTGCGACAGCATCAGGCGCCCGCCGAACCACGGCCGCGTGCCCAGGGTGCGCAGCACCTGCAGCCAGGCGGTCTGGCTCAGCAGGGTGCCGAACGGCCCGGGCGAAGCGCCGACGAGCGCGACCGGCGTGCCGCCGAACACGCGCGCGATGTCCTGCGACGGCCGCGACATCCAGTCGATGGCGTTCTTGAACACGCCCGGGATGCCGTTGTTGTACTCCGGGGTGACCAGCAGCAGGCCGTCGGCCTGCGCGACCGCGTCCTTGAGCCGGGCCACGGCCTCGGGGATGCCCGAGGCGGCCTCCACGTCGCCGTCGTACAGCGGCACCTCGCGGATCGAATGGATGTCGATGCGGCTGCCCGCCGGAACGACGGCCGCCGCCTGCCGCAGCAGGGCGGCATTGAAGGAGTCGCGGCGCAGGCTGCCGGCCAGACCGACGATGCGGGCCATGGGAGTCTTCCAGCGGAGGGGAGGCCACAAGCCTAGCAGGTAGGGCGAACGCCCCGTGGAGCTTGTCCTACTCGGCGGCGGGGACTGCGCCTACCTGCGGACGGGAGGGACACGCCGGGAAGGGCGGTCCGGCGGGATGGTACTATCGTGCCCCATCCAGCCTCACCCCGCCGCCGGCGCCCGTGCCGGCCGGCACAGACGGAAGAATTCAATGGCCCGCGGCATCAACAAAGTCATCCTGGTCGGCAACCTCGGCAACGATCCGGACACCAAGTACACCCAGAGCGGCATGGCCGTGACCCGCATCAGCCTGGCGACCACGAGCGTCCGCAAGGACCGCGACGGCAACAACCAGGAACGCACCGAGTGGCACCGCGTGGTGTTCTTCGGCAAGCTCGGCGAGATCGCCGGCGAATACCTGCGCAAGGGCAGCCAGGTGTACGTGGAAGGCGAACTCCGTTACGACAAGTACACCGGCCAGGACGGCGTGGAGAAGTACAGCACCGACATCGTCGCCAACGAGATGCAGATGCTCGGTGGCCGTGGCGAGGGCGGTGGTGGCGGTGGCGGGTACGGCGGGGATCGCCCGCAGCGCCAGGCGCCGCAGCGTCAGGAATACGCGCCGCGCCGCCAGCAGGCCGCGCCGCAGCCGTCCGCCGCGCCGCCGATGGACGATTTCGCCGACGACGACATCCCGTTCTGACGAACGGCTTTCTCAGAGAGCAGAGAAAGAAGTCGCAAGAGCCCCGTATATCGGGGCTTTTGCTTTTTCAATCGGCGCCCGCACAGCGAGAGCGGCTTGCCTGGTCATTTCCTCCTGCGAAGTGGCGAGGATATGGCTGGTGCCGAAATGCTCAGTGCATGTGCTCGCAGCAGAAGAGGCGCTGCGTGGCGCGGCCCTCGTTGTGTGGTTTCGCCTGCGCCTTGTTCCAAATTTCATCCGTGCGCGCGATTGCGGCGGCAAGCCGATTCGATGCCGCCATCGTTCACTTCGAGCAAGAAGCAGGGCAGTTGAAGCCCGCCTGCCTCGTTGCCTGTTCGTCTGCCGCACGTGCACTTGCCTATATATAACAGAGCTGTTATATATCGGTCATGAAGCCTGTAGACCGCCTCGGCACCTTGCTGCGCAATCTCATCGACCGGCTCGATAGCGACGTCGAGCAGCGCTACATCGACGACGGCCTGGACTACCGTCCGCGGTTCACGCCGGTGGTCCGGGCGCTGGACGCGCTGGGTCCTGCCTCCATCACCGTTCTCGCCCGGCACCAGGGCATGCGCCATTCGGCCATGAGCCAGACCGTGGCGCAGATGGTGCGACTTGGCTTGGTCCGGCAGGTGGCGGGCAAGGACGGTCGCGAACGCATCGTCGCGCCGACCCGCAAGTTGTCGACGCTGCTACCGCGTATCCGGCGTCACTGGCAGGCAACCAATGCCGCCGCCGCCGAACTGGACGCTTCCTTGCCGCATCCGCTGGCCGCCACCTTGCAGGCGGCACTCAATGCACTGGACCAGCGCTCGTTCGCCGACCGTGCTCGCCATCACTTCGACGCAGGAGATTCCGATGAGAACACGCCGAATTCGTGACCTTGTCCTGCCCTTGTTGTGCCTGTTGATGCCGCCGGCGATGGCACAACCGCGTGCTCCGCAGGACCCCGGCACTCTCGATCCGGCGCCTCGTGCGATCGCCGTGCGCGCTGCCGACCTGCTGGAACGCGGCTACCTCGATCCCGCTTCGGGCCAGGCTTATGCGGAGCGCCTGCGCCATCAGGCAACCGTGGGCGCCTATGACGCGCTCGGCGGCCAGGCACTTGCAGACCAGCTCACGGCCGATCTGCAGCGTGTCAAGCAGGATCGTCATCTCAAGGTCAGCGTCGGCGGCCCGCCGGCCGCTGGCCCCGGCCCAGTGATGATCGCCGGACCAAAGGGCGCAGGCCCGGCTCCTGGCGGTGCGCCTTCAGCGATAGGGGGGCCGATGCGCCGTCGCGCGCCGGCCATCGAGCACGCCGGCTGGATTGCGCCAGGCATTGCCTACATCCGCTACAATGAATTCCCGTACGACGAAGAAATCACGCGCCAGACGCGGGAATTCTTGGCTGCCCACGCCCAGGCCAGGACAGTCATCTTCGACCTGCGTACCCACCGTGGCGGCGGTCCGGCCCAGATGGACGTGATATTTCCGGAGCTCTTCAGCCAGGCGCAACCCTTGGTAGGGATGGAAAGCCGCCAGGCCGGCAGTCCCGCGCTTTCCGGCCCGGGCTTGCGTCCTTCGCATGGGGGAAAGGGAAACATCAAGGAATATTGGGTCGAGCCCGCCGCGGACGCTCCGCTGGCCAAGGCGCGCGTCTACGTGTTGACCTCCAATGCCACCGGTTCGGCGGGCGAAATGTTCGCCGCAGCATTGAAGTGGTCCGGGCGGGGCACGCTGGTAGGTGCGTCGACCGCGGGTGCCAATCATTTCGGTGGCATGGAACCCCTGGGTGGCGGACTGATGCTGTTTCTGCCCGATGGCAGGACCTTTAACCTGAAAGATGGCAAGGACTGGGAAGGCGACGGCATCGCGCCCGATATCGAGGTGACGCCGGAGCACGCTTTATCCGCGACGTTGCAGCGCGAAGGTGTGTCCCAAGCCGATGCGGACGCGTTAGAAACGCGGTACCTCCCTCATCTGCCGATGACACGGCCTCCGATGCAGGGCGTGCGCTAGTAGTACGCGAGGATCGCCGGTGGGCTGCACTCGGCCTTGCCCGGCGAAGGTGCTGTGACCTGCGAGCGTGTTGAACCGGTTGCGGTCAAACCCGCGCCGCATTCGGGATCAGCGATTGTCATCGGCGCCCGTTGATCCCATGCGTCGGCGACTCTCCAGGCCGCAGATGCCAAGTGATTCGCCGTATCTTCTCTGCAACTCGCCCTGTCGGCAGGCTGACGCGGAGCTCGTCACTTGCAGGGATGCGCGGCGCTCAAGGCCTGCACGACGACGACCGAAGCCGGATCGTTCAGGCGAGCGGCAGGCAATTTGGCAAGGTAGTCGTAGGTCAAGGAGGCCAGTTCGCTGATCGCTAGCCGGGGTGGCGGGCACCACGCCTTGCCCGTGGTGATGTCGGCAACGCCATAGACGTAGGCCATGGCCCTGCCGGTCGAGAGTTCGCGCTGTCTTGCCGGGTCAGGGGTCGGGGCCGCCAGTGCGCCTTCGTCGATGCCGGCCAGGAGTTCCTTGGCTCGCAAGCTCCGATAGGGCTGGCCCGACGCTCCCGCTGGGGCCGGCTGCGGTTGCGCCGATAGCGTGGTGGCGAAGAGCGAGGTAGCCAGCAGTGCGGCGGAAAACAGGCGAGGCAGGCGCATGGCGAGGGCTTCCGTTCGGAGAGTGGAGCGGGGCGGTCGGTGGATCGGCGCGCAGGCTTTGCCGAAACGCCGATCGAGCGGATCCCGGCGAGACGCCAGCCAGATGTCGCCGTCGCCGCCGAAAGGCCGGTGCATCCCGCGCGTCCCGGCATGGTACTTGCCGCCTGGCGAGAAGACGTGACGGGCCCGGCTCGCCGGGCCCGTCCCTCTTCGGCCGCCCGCCGGCCGGCACGGGCCACCGGGACGCGACGTAGAGCGGGGCAGGCGCAGGGCCGGCGGGGCGTTACTTCGCGTAACCCTGCAACAGCTTGAGCAGGACCCCGGCTTCCTGCTGCCGCGCGTCCTGGTCCTGTTCGGCGACCACGTGTTCCTCCAGGTGCCCCCGCAGCACCTCCATCATCAGGCTGTGCATCGCGCCCTTGGCCGCGGCGATCTGTACGAGGACGTCGCCGCAGTCGGCCTCGCCTTCCAGGGCCTTCTCGAGGGCCGCCACTTGCCCGGCGATGCGCCGGACGCGGCTCAGCAGGGCTTTCCGGTTTCGGGTCACGTGCGCCATGGCCGCGGATTATATACCCTATGGGGGTATATTCCCACGCAGGTTTTCCCATGTCCCTGGATGCCCTCGCCGAACAGCGGCGCCATACCCACGCGTTCGATTCCGGCAACGCCCTGGCCGAGCGGGGAGCCAGGCGCGCGATGTGGCTGACCATCGCGATGATGGTGGTGGAGATCGCCGGCGGCTGGTGGTTCAACTCGATGGCGGTATTGGCCGACGGCTGGCACATGAGCTCGCATGCGCTGGCGCTGGGCCTTTCCGCGTTCGCCTACGCCTGCGCCCGGCGCTACGCCCACGACCGCCGCTTTGCGTTCGGAACCTGGAAGATCGAGATCCTGGGCGGATACACCAGCGCGGTGCTGTTGCTGGTGGTGGCCGCGCTGATGGCGTTCCAGTCGATCGAGCGGCTCATGCTGCCCAGCCGCATCCACTATCCGGAGGCGATCGCCATCGCGGTGGTGGGGCTGGCGGTGAACCTGGTCTGCGCCTGGTGGCTGCGCGACCACCACGACCATGGCCATGAGCATGCCCATGAGCACGATCACCACCACGACCATCACCACGATCATCGCGGGCACGGCCACGACTTGAACCAGCGTTCGGCCTACCTGCACGTGATCGCCGATGCGGCCACGTCGGTGCTGGCCATCGTCGCACTGCTCGGCGGCATGGTGTTCGGCGCGGCCTGGCTGGACCCGGTGATGGGATTGGTCGGAGCCGCGCTGGTGACCGTCTGGGCGTGGGGACTGCTGCGCAAGAGCGGGCGCATCCTGCTGGATGCGCAGATGGACGCGCCGGTGGTCGAGGAAATCCGCGAGGTGATCGAACAGGGCGACGTGCCCGCGCGCATCTGCGACCTGCACGTCTGGCAGGTCGGCAAGGGCAAGTACGCCTGCGTCGTCGGAATCGTCACCGACTCGGACCGCGACGCGGACGCGTTCCGCCGCGCACTGGCCATCCACGAGGAACTCGTGCACGTGACCGTCGAGATCCATCGGGTGCACCACGATGCCGCTGCCGGGGGCAGCCGGCAGGCGCCCGGTTGAACGGGAGCGGGTTCCCGGCGGAGCCCGGCGACGCGGGCCGCCGGGGCGGGATCAGGCGAACCGGGCGATGAAACCGGCCATCACGGCGGCGTAGACCAGCACCAGGCCGGTCTTGACCGGCAATTCGTACTTGCGCAGCAACTGTTGCATGTGCCTTCCCCCAAGGCATGGTCGCTGGGGAAGAGCATATCGCGGGATGTGACTTCCGTCACGTAGGAATTGTCCTACCCGGATATGGGGACGGGACTGACGGCGCGACGGGGGGGCGGAGGAGGATGCTGGCGGCGCCGGACGCGGGGCCGATGGCTACTCAACCCGCGGCCCCTTGAGTAAGGGCGCGCCGGTTCGAGTGCTGGAACACCCCCTGCACATTCCCCGAGTGCCGGAACACGGTGTTTGGCGCCCTGCCGGCTCGCCGTGACCAGTGGCTCGATGGTTGGTGCTTTCCCGTTCGGGGCCCCCCATGGGGGCGCGTTATGGATTCCGAGACGAGTGCGGAGCGGCCTTGGGCGCGTCGAGCAAAGGCATGCGCTGCGGCCGGGAGCTGGCCGCCAGGGCAATGCGTGCAGCGCAGCATCGGCCGCAAGATCGGCCGCCAGCCACATGGAACCGCGGCTGGCGATCGGCGCCTCTCGTCCCGGCGTCCATGGTCGTTCCCGATACCGTCGCAGCCGAGGAAGTCATGGAATCGAAGGATCGCTATGTCGTCAGCATCGAGCCGGAGAAGGGCGCCTGGCTGGTGTGCCGGCCCCACTGGTCGCCGCTGCGCTACCTGCGCGAGCAGGGCGCGCTGGAGAACGCCGAACTGATGGCGAAGCTGCACCGGCTCACTACCGGCCAGCCCGCGGACGTGGTCCTGCGAGCGCCCGACGGCGAACGGGTGGTGCGCCGCTACGAATGAGCCCGTCGCCGGCGCCCGCGCCGGGTGGGCGGGTGCGTCCCGGCTTGGCCCCGGGAGCCAGGCTCGGCTAGATTCGGCGTTTCCCCGTTCCCGGCCAGGTCGTCAGTGAACCCAGATTCCCATGCATTGATCGACAACGACATCGTCGTCTTCGGCCTGATCGCGGCCACGCTCGGAGCGGTGTTCTGGACCGCCTCGCGCGAGCAGGGCTTCTGGAAACGCTTCTACGCATTCGTGCCGGCGTTGCTGCTGTGCTACCTGCTGCCGGGCATCTACAACACCATCGGCCTGATCGACGGGCAGACCACCCGGCTCTACAACCCGGTGGCACGCGACGTGCTGCTGCCGGCGGCGCTGGTGCTGCTGACGCTCGCGGTCGACATCAAGGGCATCCTGCGGTTGGGACCCAAGCTGGTGGCGATGTACCTGGGCGCCTCGCTGAGCATCATGCTCGGGGCCGTGGTGGCGTTCCAGTTGATGAAATGGCTGCACCCGTCCACGGTGGCCGGCGATACCTGGGCGGGCATGGCGGCGCTGGCCGGCAGCTGGATCGGCGGCGGCGCCAATATGCTGGCGATGCGCGAGGTGTTCAACGTGGACGCGACCACGTTCGGGCAGTTCGCGGTAGTCGATGTCGGCGTGGGCTACGTCTGGATGGCGACGTTGATCTTCCTGGCCGGGCGGGCGCAGCGTATCGATGCTCGCAGCGGCGCCGATACCCGCGCGATCGACGAGCTGAAGGCGCGCATCGCGAAGTTCCAGGCCGAGCACGAGCGCATCCCGAGCCTCACCGACCTGATGATGATCGTCGGCGTGGCATTCGGCGCGGTGGGACTGTCGCACGCGATCGCCGCACCGCTCGCCGGGTGGTTCGGGCGCAACGTGGCGTGGGCGGCGCAGTTCAGCCTGGACTCGACGTTCGTCTGGGTCGTGGTATTGGCCACCAGCTGCGGCCTGGTGCTGAGCTTCACGCGGGCTCGCACGCTGGAAGGCGCCGGCGCGTCGAGGATCGGCTCGCTGCTGCTGTACTTCCTGATCGCCTGCATCGGCATGCAGATGGACCTGCTGTCGCTGCTGGACCGGCCATGGCTGTTCCTGCTCGGGCTGATCTGGATCGCGGTGCACATCGTGCTGTTGTGGGGCCTGGGCCGGCTGCTGCACGTGCCGTTCTTCTATTTCGCGATCGGGTCGCAGTCGAACATCGGCGGTCCCGCCTCGGCCCCGGTGGTGGCGGCCGCATTCCATCCCGCGTTGGCACCGGTCGGGGTGCTGCTCGGTACGATGGGCTACGCGACCGGCACCTATCTGGCGTACCTGGTGGGCGTCATGCTGCGTTCCATGGCAGGGGCATGAGGGCCGGTCGAGCCGGCGGCGCGCATGTTGCTGCGCGCAAAGGCCCGGCGGCGCGGCCATGCCAGAATCCGCCCATGCTCCGCCTTGCCATCGCCCTGCTGCTTGCCGTCCTGCTGCCGTGTTCGTCCGCGGCCGCAGCGCCCGTTCCCGAGACCGCCATGCGCGTGCTGATCTTCAGCAAGACCGCCACGTTCCGCCACGACTCCATTCCCACCGCCATCGCGACGGTACGGCGGCTGGCGGAGGAGCAGGGCATGCAGGCCGATGCCAGCGAGGATCCGGCGGCGTTCACCGATGCGGCCTTGGCGCGCTATCGCGTGGTGGTATTCGCCAACACCACCGGCGAGGTGCTGGATGCGGCGCAGCAGGCCGCGTTCGAGCGCTTCATCCGCGCCGGCGGCGGTTTCGTCGGCATCCACTCCGCGGCGGACACCGGCTACGAATGGCCCTGGTACGGGAAACTGGTGGCCGCCTACTTCGGCGGGCATCCGCCCGGATTGCAGGGCAGCCGGGTACAGCCCGAGCGCGATGGCCGGCCGGACGGCGAAGCCTGGCCGGTCCGCGACGAGCTGTACAACTACCGCAGCAATCCGCGCGGGCAGGTGCAGGTGCTCGCCACGATCGACGAGAAGCTGTACGAAGGCGGGACCATGGGCGCCGACCATCCCATTGCCTGGTGCCATGCCTTCGACGGTGGCCGTGCGTGGTACACGGGACTGGGGCACGATGCAGCGATCTATGCCGATCCGCATTTCCTGGCGCAGTTGCGTGGCGGATTGCGGTACGCGGCGGGCATCGCGCCGGGCTGTTGAGCGCTTGAAGGAACTTGCCGAGGGAAGGTTCATCCCTCGGGGGCGTTGCGGTTGTCGTTTGAATAGGAGCAGTTTCCTTCCTTTTCCCGGCGAAGACGTGCGGCTTGCGAACCATCGATCCGCGCAGGCCCGGCATTCCCGAAGCGGCATCGCTGCACCGGGCCGAACCCGGGGCGGGCCTTGCTTCGGCCGGAAGGCCGTTATGCCTACAGCAACAGGCAATACTGCACCGGAATGCCTTGGTACTCGCCGCGGATGAAGATTTCACGGGTCAGCCGTGTGGTGGTGAGGACATCGGCGAGCAGCCCTGCCACCGAAAGCCCCATCTTGAAGACGGCGGGGGCACCGTGGGCCAGGGCGCGTTCGATCAGGTACTCCAGCGATTCCACGGTGAGGTCTTCGAACAGGTCGCTTGCCTCGCCGTTGGCTGGCGGGGCACTGTTGACCACTATGTAGTAGCCGCCGTTCTGGGCGGAGATGCGTACCGGTGCTTCGGGGTGGATCCATATCTCGGTGCCGTGCTCGGTGTACGCGCCGCCGATGCCGCCCGAAGGCACCGGGATCTGCACGCCATCGGGTGCCTGCACCATGCGCAGGCCGCATTCCGCGACGGCTTCGCTTTCGCCAGACATCGTTGCCTCCTGTCGCCCGTCCAACGGGCAGGGTTGAAGAGCCGGAAACGCCGCCGGGTCAGCGTGGCAGCATCATCGGGCGCAGTGCTGCACGCGCCATCGATGCGCGCGACGGCGCCTGCATGGCGTCCTTGAGGTTCAGGCGCAGGTCGCCAGCCAGGGTGACCAGGCTCAGGTGCGGCAACTTGTCGGAGACCACGCCGCTCTGCGCATCCCACCAGAGCAGGCCATGCTCGAACAGGCTGATGCGGTCGAGGCCGTCGGCCGACGACCCGGTCAATGCAGCCTCGTCGGTCTTGGGATAGCCCAGCGGGCCTTCGCAATGGCCACGCGCCAGGTAGGTCTGCATGATTCCGCCGTAGACCACGTGCGCGCCCAGGTCCGGATGCCAGAACAAGCCGCCGGTGACCTTGTTGTCGTTGTTGTAGAACAGCTTGTAGCGACCCCCACGCGGGCCGCGGTCGTACTTCGACAACGGCGAGCGCAGGCCGCCGGCCGGTACCCAGGCTGCAGCGCGCGAATCGTGCGCCAGGACGTCCTCCCATTTCACCTGCAGCGGATCGCCGGCATTGGCCAGGCGCTTGGGAAGCGTCGCGGTGATCGGCTCCAGGCCACCCAGTGAGCATTGCCCGATGTCCTGCGCGCAGTCGCGTGCGCGCTTGGCGAGCTTGGGCAACTGTTCGTCGATGGCCACGTAGGCGGCTTTCAATGCGGGCAGGTCGGGATTCTCGAACTGCTCGGGGAACTTCAGCACGAACTCGATGTCGCCGCGCAGCTTGATGCCCTCGACGATGCGCCGCGCGCTGTTGTCGATCGTATCGCGGCGTACTGCCTGCTCGGCGAAGGTCGGTCCCTGCGGGAGCGGCAGATAGCGGAAATCCTTTATCGAGGCCTGGAAGTCCACCGGATTGCGCTGCACTTCCGCGTTGAAGTTGCGGTACAGCTGCTTGAGCTCCTCGAGGGTGCTCGGGTTCTGCAGGCCCGAACCGCCCGACATGATGGCGCGGATCTCCATGCTGGAGCGACTCTTGGATTCCTCGATCGCCGATTCGAAGGCCATGCTGATGTTGCCGCCGGCGAGGAAGCCGCCGATCGACACATCCAGCGAGGCCTTCAATTCGGTACGGCTGCGTTCGTCGTAGGTATTGAAGATGAACAGGCCATAGAAGTCGCCGCCGCTGTAGATCTCGTCGATGAAGGTTTCGCCATAGGTGCTGCGGAAGGTCTCCGGATCGTTCCGGTACATCTGCTTGGCCTGGTCGCTCAGGCGGGGATTGACCATGTAGCGCGGCGGATTGCGCACGCTCGTGCTCAGCAGGACGTAGAGCGCATACTGGTTGACCGAGCTGTCCTGCACCATGGAGAAACGCGCGTCCGCGCTGGCCAATCCATAGCGCACGCCGGCGCTTATCGACAGGTTCATCGATTTCATCAGGCTTTCCTGGGATTCGATGATCTTGACCTGGGCGTTCACCTTCTGGCCGCCAAGACCGTAGGTTTCCTTGTCGTAGACGATGGGCAGGCCGCGTACCTCCTCGGTGTGGGTGTCCACGCCCGCGCCGAAACGCATGCCGTCGCTGAGATTGATGATCCTGGACATCGTGCTGCTCCATTGAGAGGCAAAAGGGATGGCTTGCCGCGGTGGCCCGCGGCGATCTGTTGCGGTGTCGCCAGAGCGGCGGTGGCGCCTGTTCAGTCCACGCGGTAGGTGACGAAGTAGCAGGAGCCTTCGACGCTGGACCAGGCCTTCCTGACCTTCTCCCCGGCGCCTTGCTCGCCCGCGTAGAGCGTGATCGAGCCGAGCAGGTCGTCGCCGCTGCCGCTGTCGTAGTCCCAGAGCGAGAGGTTGAGCGAGTGCTCGAACGGCAGCTCCAGGTTCACGTCGTTGGATTGGCCGGCCCGCATCTCCACGTCGGCACCGGGGGCGGGCCAGATGGCGTTGTCGCGGCCGCCGGCGGTACTGGTGGTGATGTACAACTGGTCGGGGTCGGCCCGGGCCTGGTCGATGGCCTGCAAGACGCCGGGCATGGCGCGGATCACGTCCTGCGCCGACCGGCCCAGGTACTGGTCGAGCGAGATCACGTCCGGCACCAGCGCGAAGACGGCGGTGTTGACCGCGCCATCGACGCCCGTGGCCTGCTGGAAACAAAAGACGGTGGTGATTGTGGCAACTGGCATGACGCATCCTCCTTGAACGTTGCGAGTGGCGATCCTGTCACTGCCGGGACCGGCCGTGCGGCCCGAGTTGGGCGCTTTTTGGCGACAATGTGTTTCCACCCGGAAACCGGTGCGGACCATGAGCCTGTCCCTGGACCTTGTGCGTGCATTCGTTGCGGTGGCCGAGACCGGCGGATTTACCGCGGCGGCCAAGCGGTTGGGAGTGTCCAAGGGACAGGTGAGCAAGGAGATCGCGCGCCTGGAGAGTGAACTCGGCGCGCCGCTGTTCTTGCGTACCACGCGGCAGGTGTCGTTGACCGAGGACGGTGCGCGCCTGCAGATGCGCGTGCTGCCGCTGCTGGACGCGCTGGAACTGGCGCTGCGCGACGCGCATCGCTGCGAGCCGGGCGGTCACCTGCGCATCACCGTGCCGGCGGATTATTTCGACGCCGTGCTATGTCCGTGGTTGGTGGAGTTCGCCCGGCGGCATCCGCGGGTGGACATCGAATTGATCACCGACAACCAGGTGCGCAACGTGGTGGCCGATGGGATCGACGTTGCGGTGCGGCTGGGTTGGCTGCGCGATTCTTCGCTGCGTGCCACTCGCATCGGGGAGTTCGAGCTGGTACCGGTCGCGGCGCCGCGCTACCTGCGCCAGCACGGTACGCCACGGCATCCGCGCGAACTGGCGGGGCATGGATGGATCGGGCTGAGCGTGCTGGCCGATCCCGGTCGCTTCACGTTCACTCATCCGGCCGAGGGAAGCCACACGATCCACCTGCGGCCGATGTGCAGCGCCAATACCGTCGATGCGGTGCTGGCGTTCGCGCGCGCAGGGTTGGGCATCACCATCGCGGCGGACTTCGCGGTGCGATCGTCGATCCAGCAGGGGACCTTGCAGCAATTGCTGCCCGAATGGTCGGCGCCCCGCGGAGGCATCTACCTGGTGTGGCCGCGCGCGGCTCAGGAGCCTGCCAAGGTTCGTGCGCTGGTGTCCTTCCTCAAGACCGGCCTGGGCCGGGTACCCAGCGCGAGGCAAGGGAGCCTGCGGGAATGAAAACAGGCGGCCCGGAGGCCGCCTGCCGGTGTCGTCGCCCGGGGAAGGTTCAACAGCAGCGGAAGCCGCTCTTGCCGCCGTAGCGGGCTTCCTGGCGCTCGCGGAAGAAGGTCGGGTAGTCCATGACCGGACGGTCCGGGTGCTTCTCCAGCATGTGCCGTACGTAGTTGTCGTAGTCGGGTATGCCGCAGCACAGCCGCGCGGTCTGCACCAGGCGCCGCCAGAAGCGGCGGTGCGCCTGGTACTGCCCGACCGGGACCAGGTCCGTACTCATCACAGGTCCGCCATCTGGGCCGGGGTGAGCGCGACGTACGGCGTTTCCTTGTCGGTGCGCTGCGCATTGCGCCGGGCGGCCACGATCGTCTTGATCGAGTAGATCAGCGTCGCGAACACCACGAACAGGAACAGCACGGTCAAGCCGGTATTGACGTAGGCGTTGGTGACGATCTGCTGCATCTGCGCCACGCTCTTGGCCGGGGCCGTGACCGTGCCGCTGGCGATGGCGGCCTGGAACTTGTGCGCCTGCGCGAGGAAGCCCTGTGCCGGGTTGCTGTCGAAGATCTTGATCAGCCCGGCATAGCTGGTGCAGATCAGCAGCCACACCGCCGGTACCGCGGTGACCCAGGCGTAGCGGTCGCGCTTCATCTTGAACAGCACCACCGTGCCCAGCATCAGCGCGATGCCGGCCAGCATCTGGTTGGAGATGCCGAACAGCGGCCACAGCGTCTGGATGCCGCCGAACGGATCGACCACGCCGGTGTAGAGCAGGTAGCCCCACAGCGCCACGCAGCCGGCGGTGGCGATGATGTTGGCGGTCCACGACTCGGTGCGGCGCATCGCCGGGACGAAGTTGCCGATCAGGTCCTGCAGCATGAAGCGGCCGGCGCGGGTGCCGGCATCCACCGCGGTCAGGATGAAAAGCGCCTCGAACAGGATCGCGAAGTGGTACCAGAACGCCATCATCGCGTCGCTGCCGCTGGGGATGGCCTCGTGCAGGATCTGCGCGATGCCCACCGCCAGCGTCGGCGCGCCGCCGGCGCGGTGCAGGATGGTCGGTTCGCCGATCGCCGCGGCCGTGGCTTCCAGCTGCTCGGGACTGATGGTGAAGCCCCAGGTGTTGGTGATGTAGTGCGCGGCCGAGACCGCATCGGCGCCGATCACCGCCGCCGGGCTGTTCATCGCGAAGTAGATGCCCGGCTCGATGATCGCGGCGGCCACCAGCGCCATCACCGCGACGAACGACTCCATCAGCATGCCGCCATAGCCGATGTAGCGCATGTGGCCTTCGTTGGCGAGCAGCTTCGGCGTCGTGCCCGAGGAGATCAGCGCGTGGAAGCCGGAGACCGCGCCGCAGGCGATGGTGATGAACAGGAACGGGAAGATGCCGCCCTTCCAGACCGGGCCGTCGCCGCTGGCGGCGAACTGGGTGAGCGCCGGCATCTTCAGGTCGGGCATCACGATCAGGATGCCGATCGCCAGCGCGATGATGGTGCCGATCTTGAGAAAGGTGGACAGGTAGTCGCGCGGCGCCAGCAGCAGCCACACCGGCAGCACCGAGGCGACGAAGCCGTAGCCGATCAGCATCCAGGTGATCTGGGTGCCGGTGAAGGTGAAGGCCGGGCCCCAGGTCGGGTCGGCCGCGACCTTGCCGCCGAACCAGATCGCCGCCAGCAGCAGGATCAGGCCGACCACGGAGATCTCGCCGATCTTGCCGGGCCGGATGTAGCGCATGTAGATGCCCATCAGGATCGCGATCGGCATCGTCGCGATCACGGTGAACATGCCCCAGGGGCTTTCCGCCAGCGCCTTCACCACCACCATCGCCAGCACCGCCAGGATGATGATCATGATCAGGAAGGCGCCGAACAGCGCGATGGTGCCGGGCACCTGGCCCATTTCCTCGCGCACCAGGTCGCCGAGCGAGCGGCCGTTGCGGCGGCTGGACAGGAACAGGACCATGAAGTCCTGCACCGCGCCGGCGAAGACCACGCCGACCACCAGCCACAGCAGGCCCGGCAGGTAGCCCATCTGCGCGGCCAGCACCGGGCCGACCAGCGGGCCGGCGCCGGCGATCGCGGCGAAGTGGTGGCCGAACAGGACGTGCTTGTTGGTCGGCACGTAGTCCAGGCCGTCGTTGTTGAGTACCGCGGGCGTGGCCCGGGTCGTGTCGAGCTGCATCACCTTGTTGGCGACGAACAGCGCGTAGAAGCGATAGGCGATGAGATAGATCGAGACGGCGGCGACCACGATCCACAGCGCGTTGATGTGCTCGCCGCGCCGCAATGCCACCGTCCCTAGACAGAACGCGCCCACGACCGCGAGCGCGGCCCAGGCCAGCTTCGAGAAACCTTTCATGCACGTCCCTCCGGAAAGACCGGTTAAGGTTCCCCCCCTGCCGCGGGCCGGTCAATCCCGCCGGCGTGGCGGCCGCTACCACTTTGGTCGTAGGCGGCGGCGCCGGCCGCGGGCGGGAGCCTGCCTGCGCCAGCCCGGCGCTTCTGGAACAATGGGTTGCGTCGTTCGCCATTGGCGCCCGCGGCCCGGGCGCCCATATCCGCGGTTTCCAACAGGAGCGCTTCCATGAGCGACACTTCCCGCATCCCCTCCGCGAGGATCCTGCGGACCCTGCATGGCCAGCCGACCTCCGATGGCGCCGGCGTCAAGCTGACGCGCGTCATCGGCACGCCCGAGCTGCCGGACCTGGATCCGTTCCTGATGCTGGACGAGTTCGGCACCGACAGGGCCGAGGACTACATCGCCGGCTTTCCCGAGCACCCGCATCGCGGCTTCGAGACCGTGACCTACATGCTGGACGGGCGCATGCGCCACCGCGACAACCACGGCAACGAAGGCCTGCTGACGCCGGGCAGCGTGCAGTGGATGACCGCCGGGCGCGGCCTGGTGCATTCGGAAATGCCCGAGCAGGAGTCCGGGCGGATGCGCGGCTTCCAGTTGTGGGTGAACCTGCCCGCCAAGGACAAGATGACCGAGCCGAAGTACCAGGAGTTCGCCCCGGACCGCATCCCGGTGGCGACGCCGGCGGACGGCGTCGCGGTAAAGGTGATCGCCGGCCGGGTCGGGGAGGTCGCCGGCCCGATCGTGCAGCCGGCGACCGATCCGCTGTACCTGGATATCGAGCTGGCGCCCGGCGCGAGTTGGGACTACCTGCTGCCGGCCGGGCATAACGCGTTCGCCTATGCCTTCGAAGGAGGGCTGGCGGTGGGCGAGGGCGACGACGCGCGGCCGTTGGAGACGCGGCAGCTGGCCGTGCTCGGCGGCGGCGAACGCCTGCAGCTGCGCGCCGGCCAGCAGGGCGCGCGCCTGATCCTGGTCGCCGGCCGGCCGCTGCGCGAGCCGGTGATGCGCTACGGGCCGTTCGTGATGAACACCCGGCAGGAATTGATGCAGGCCTTCGTGGACTTCCAGGAAGGACGCTTCTGAGACCCGCGGCCGGCACCAGCCGGTCGCCTTGCAGCGGAGAACGCATGAGCGAGACCACGATCGTCACCGCGCGCAGCGAGGCTGCGCCGTACCACGTCGTCATCGACGACGGCCGCCATTCGTGGAGCGCCGACACGGTGCCCGCCAATGGCGGCGCCGATGCCGCGCCCGATCCCGAGGCGCTGGTGCTGGGCGCGCTGGGCGCCTGCACCGCGATCACGCTGCGGATGTTCGCCGCGCGCAAGCAGTGGCCGTTGCAGGGCATCACGGTGCACCTGCGGTACGGCAAGCGCGATGCCACCGGGACCGCGATCGAGCGCAACGTCGTACTGCAGGGGGCGCTCGACGACGCGCAGCGCCAGAAGCTGCTGGAGATCGCCGAGAAATGCCCGATCCACCGGCTGCTCACCGGTGAGGTCGGCATCGCCACCACGCTGGCGCCCGCCTGACGCCGCCATCGCGGGGATCCGGTCGAACGGAGGTGGAGATGCCTGGCAGGATCAGGCCGGTCGCGCGCCGCAGGCGTTGCGGCATGCACCGGGAATAGTTCCCGGCGCATCAGCCAATCCGTGCCGGGAAGATGGCGGAGCCGATCGAGATGGACCGGCTCCAGGCCACGCTTGCGCGCGATGCGGCTCGACCCGCCGGCGGGATCTCCGCCGGCGGGTCGAGCGGGTTTCAATGTTTCCCCAGCGCCTTGTAGATCACGCCGCCGAGCGCACCGCCGATCAGCGGCGCCACCCAGAACAGCCACAGCTGGCCGATCGCGCCGCTGCCGGCGAACAGCGCCACGCCGGTGGAGCGTGCCGGGTTCACCGAGGTGTTGGTCACCGGGATGCTGATCAGGTGGATCAGCGTGAGCGCCAGGCCGATCGCGATCGGCGCGAAGCCGGTCGGCGCGTTGGCATGGGTCGAGCCCATGATCACCAGCAGGAACACCGCGGTCAGCACCACCTCGCACAGGAACGCCGCCGCCAGCGAATAGCCGCCCGGCGACAATGCGCCGTAGCCGTTGCTGGCGAATGCGCCGGCCTGGCTGCCGTCGATCGCGAAGCCGGCGCTGCCCTGCGCGATCTGCAACAGGATGAAGCCGGCGAAGATCGCACCCGCGACCTGCGCGACCACGTAGGGCACCAGGTCGGCGAGCGGGAAGCGCCCGCCGGCCCACAGCCCGAAGCTCACCGCCGGGTTGAAGTGCCCCCCCGAGATGTGGCCGAACGCATAGGCGCCGGTGAGCACGGTGAGGCCGAACGCCAGGGCCACGCCGAGGAAACCGATGCCGAGGGGATTGCCGTCGCCGCCGAACTTCGCGGCGAGTACCGCGCTGCCGCAACCGCCGAGGACCAGCCAGAACGTACCGAGGAACTCCGCCGTCAATCGTTTAGCCAGTGACATGGTCGACTCCTGAGCAAGCCCGCCCGGACTGGGCGGGATGCGCCATTCAATACTCGCGCCGCGCCAGGTTCAACAGGGGGGGCTCAGCGGCCGAGCGCCAGGCTGGCCGGTTCCAGGTCCAGGCTCTGCACCAGCGACTGCACCGAGGCCAGCTCGTCGCCGCTCGCGGCATCGATCCAGATCTGGGCATAGCGATGCTTGCCGAGCTCGGCCACGGTGATGCGGCGCGATTCCATTTCAGGCAACTGGCGCCCGCCCAGGTCGAGCCTGTACCAGTACATCGATTCGCCGCCGATCTCGCCCTTCTCGGCGCGGCGATCGCGCGAGAGTACGATGCCGGGATCGCGGGTGGTGAACATCAGGCCCACCACTTGCCTGCCTTCGGCATTGGAGGCCTTGCAGGCGAGGTAGTCGCTGCCGGCCTGCTGGTTCCATTGCAGGCCCGAGGACGGTGGCAGGGTGGGGCAGGCGGTTTGCTGCTGGGCCCACGCGGACGCGGACAGCAACGACAGGCCGACGAGGCGGAAAGCGGATTTCATTCAAGGTTCCCCGGACAGAAAAGGACCCCGCACATGGAGCGTGCGGCGCTCTCGTGAAGGACCCACGATGGAGGCCATCCGGCGATGCACCGTGTTGCGTCAAGCGTTGCCCGGGCCACCCTCCCCGATCGCCCGTACAGCGCCCCCCTTGGCGCACCCCCGACGTGCCCGGCCAGGCGACCAGGCCGGGCCACGATAACCAAGCCCGGCGGCCGTGACAAATCCCGCCGCGACGGTCTTGCCGCCGGCTCAGGGATAGTTCGGCGGCTTGGGGGCGGGCTGCTCGGGCAGGGGGATGAACTCCTGGTCGTCGCCCGGGATGGTACCGAAGCGGCCGTTGCGCCAGTCCTCCTTGGCCTGTTCGATGCGCTCCCTGGAGCTGGACACGAAGTTCCACCACAGGTGCCGGTGGGCATCGAGGGGCTCGCCGCCCATCAGCATGGCCTTCAGCGGGGTCTTGGCGCGCAGGCGCGCACGGCTGCCGGGTTCGGGGACCACCAGGTGGCGCGCAGGGATGTCCACGCCGTCCAGTTGCGCCTCGCCTTCGAGGATGTAGAGCGAGCGTTCGCGATGGCCGGCGTCGAGATCGACCTCCGCGTCCGGCTCCAGGTCGATCGCGACGTTGAGCGTGTCGGCGAAGACCTTCACCGGCGACTCCTCGCCATAGGCGCGGCCCGCGATCACGCGCAGCCAGGCGCCGCCGCGGCGCTGCTGCGGCAGGGTCGCGGCGGCGTGGTGATAGAACGCGGGCTCGACCTCCTCATGCTCCTTCGGCAGCGCGACCCAGGTCTGCATGCCATGCAGGCGCTGCTCGTTCCGGCGCGCCTGCTGGGGCGAGCGCTCGGAGTGGGCGATGCCGCGGCCGGCGGTCATCCAGTTCACGTCGCCGGGCTGGATCACCTGGTCGGAACCGAGCGTGTCGCGGTGCTGGATCGCGCCGGCCCACAGGAACGTCACCGTGGCCAGGCCGATGTGCGGATGCGGGCGCACGTCGATGCCGCGGCCGGGCTCGAACACCGCCGGCCCCATGTGGTCCACGAACACGAACGGGCCGACGCTGCGCATCTGCAGGGTCGGCACCGCACGGCGCACGGTGAGGCCGTCGCCCAGGTCGTGGGTGCGGGGATCGATGATCGTGGTCATGCGCGGGCTCCGGCGTGGATCGAGGCGGCAGGATGGCACGGGCGGTGGCGAGGAGGGGTCACGGCGGGGAAATGGGGTGTTCCAGCGGCGGCATGTCGCCGCGGCGCGAGGCCAGGCGGTCCGCCAGCCGGGTCGGTTCGGGCAGCCGGTAGCCGCGCAGCGTGCGCTGCGTCCAGGCCAGGGCCGAATCGAGGCCGATGCCGTGCCCGGGCGAGACGATCAGCGGATTGCAGCGCGCCTTGCTGCGCAATGCCCAGCCGACCTGCTCGCCGTGCAGCTCGATCGGGGTGTGGTCGCCGGCGGCTTCGCCCGGCGGTTCGAACCGGCCGGCAAGCGGCTTCTTGGCCACGCCCAGCGTCGGCAGCCCGGTCGCCACGCCGAAGTGCGCGGCGATGCCGAGCCGGCGCGGATGGGCGATGCCCTGGCCGTCGATGAACACCAGCTCCGGCCGCCGCGACAGTTGCGCCAGCGCCTGCAACAGCGCCGGCAGCTCGCGGAAGCTGAGCAGGCCGGGCACGTAGGGCATCGAGGTCGGCACGCGCGCGACCTGCAGCTCGAGCGGCCGCAGCGTGCGCGCGTCCAGCAGCACCGCCGCGGCGCGGGTGGTGGCGCCGGCGTCCTCGAAGCCGACGTCGAAGCCCGCCAGCAGCAACGGGGAGGACGGGAACAGGTCGCGCAGCAGCACCTGCCGCGCCAGTTCCTTCTGCAGCGCGCGTGCGCGCTGGACGCTGCCGTCCCAGCCCGGGAACACGGATGAAGTCTCGGTCGTCATGGGCCAAGCATGCACGGGACGGGGCATGCTTGGCGTGACCGGGCTCGGAACGCGTGACGCCGCTACAATCGGCGTCCTCACCCGCGTCCCGGAGATCCGTAGTGACCCGCAAACTCGTATTGCTGCGCCATGGCCAGAGCCAATGGAACCTGGAAAACCGCTTCACCGGCTGGGTGGACGTGGACCTGACCGAGCAGGGCCGCGCCGAGGCCGCCGCCGCCGGCCGCCTGATGAAGGAAGAAGGGCTGCAGTTCGACGTCGCCCACACCTCGGTGCTCAAGCGCGCGATCCATACGCTGCAGGCCGCGCTGGCCGAGCTGGACCAGGACTGGCTGCCGGTGCACAAGAGCTGGCGGCTCAACGAGCGCCACTACGGCGGCCTGCAGGGCCTGGACAAGGCCGAGACCGCCGCCAAGCACGGCGAGGAACAGGTCAAGATCTGGCGCCGTTCCTACGACATCCCGCCGCCGCCGATGGACCTGGAGGACCCGGGCCATCCCTCGCACGACCGCCGCTACGCCGGGCTGGACCGCAAGGCGCTGCCGGCCACCGAGTCGCTGGCGACCACGCTCGAGCGCGTGCTGCCGTACTGGCACGATGCGATCGCCCCGCAGCTGAAGGAAGGCAAGACGGTGCTGGTGACCGCGCACGGCAACTCGCTGCGCGCGCTTTACAAGTACCTCAACGACGTCAGCCGCGAAGAGATCCTGGAACTCAACATCCCGACCGGCATCCCGCTGCTGTTCGAACTGGACGACCAGCTGAACGTGCAGTCCTACCGCTACCTGGGCGATCCCGAGGCCGCCAAGCGCGCCGCCGAGGCCGTGGCCAACCAGGGCAAGGCGAAGTAGGCCCGCCCCGTCGCGACGCAGCAAGCCCGGCCCCGGCCGGGCCTTCCTGCGGCTACGCCGCGGCGGGCATGGGGTCGCCCGCGACGGTTCCGGGCAGTTTCGCGACCACCTTGATCTCGAACTCGAAACCGTACAGCCAGGTCACGCCGATGCCGGTCAGCGTCGGGTGCGGCGCCTCGCCCCAGTATTCGGAGGCGATCTTCCAGATCGCGTCGAACTTCGACGCCGGATCGACGATGAACACGGTCGCGTCGATCACGTCGTCGAAGCTGCAGCCGGCCGCCGCCAGGACCGCGTTGAGATTGTCGAACGCCCGCCGCACCTGCGCTTCCAGGCCCGGCTCGGGCGAACCGTCCTCGCGGCTGCCGACCTGCCCGGAGACGAACAGGAACCCGTTGGAGCGGATCGCCGGCGAATAGCGGTTGCGCTGGTAGAGCGCCTGGCGCCCGGCGGGAAAGACGACATCGCGTGTTGCCATGAAAACCTCCGATGGGGACCGTGGCGGTCCGGTGTCTCGACGATGGCGGTAGCGTAGGCGGCGGGTCCGGCCGGATAAACGCGTCGATCCGGGTATCACCGTTTGTAGAATCCAAACAGTTCCCGGGCGCCGGAGTCGTAAATGGACCGTTTCGATGCGATGCAGGCGTTCGCCCGCGTGGTGGAGACCGGCAGCTTCACCAAGGCCGCCGAGACCTTGCGCACGAGCAAGACCAGCGTGACGCAACTGGTCCAGCAGCTGGAGGCGCGGCTGCGGGTGAAACTGCTCAATCGCACCACCCGCAAGGTCAACGTCACCGCCGATGGCGCCGCCTACTACGAACGAGTGGTGCGCCTGCTTGCCGACCTGGACGATGCCGAGACCGGCCTGTCCGATGCCTCCGCCTCGCCGCGGGGCCGCTTGCGGGTGGACGTGCCCAGTCCGTTGGCCCGGATGATCCTGGTGCCGGCCTTGCCCGACTTCCATGCCCGCTATCCGGACATCCAGATCGACATGGGCGTGAGCGACCGCAGGGTGGACCTGATCGGGGAGGGCGTGGACTGCGTCGTGCGCGGCGGCGAGCTGACCGATCGATCGCTGGTGGCGCGGCGCGTGGGCGATCTGCGGCTCGGCGTCTACGCCGCGCCGGGCTACGTGGCGCGCGCGGGCCGGCCCGCGCATCCTCGCGAACTGGAGGACACCCATCATCGCATCGTGGGTTTCCTGTGGGCGCGTGCCGGCAAGGCGCTGCCGTACGCGATGCGCCGCGGCGGGGAGCGCGTCGAGGTGCGCGGGCGCTACGTGCTCGCCGTCGACGACGGCAATGCCTATCTCGAGGCCGGCCTGGCCGGCCTGGGCATCCTGTGGTTGCCGGATTACATGGCCAAGCCGCACCTGGCGCGCGCCGAGCTGGTGGCGCTGTTCGAGGACTGGCATCTGGAGCCGATGCCGCTGTACCTGGCATTCCCGCCTAACCGGCATGTCAGCGCCAAGCTGCGGGCGTTCATCGATTGGGTGGTCGAACTGATGGCACGGCATGCGCCCGTCGCCGGCCTCGAGAGCGTGCCGCGCGCCGACGATGCGCGCGGGCCGGCCTGACGGCACGCATCCGCCGATCCGTGCGCAGCGTGCCGTGCGCGACGTGGCGACGCGGGCTTGCCGGCTCGCACCATGACCAATGGCCGATCAGCGGGCGGCGGCGATCGCATAGGTTGGAGGGCTGCACCGGAAGCGGTGCGTTCCCGATGTCAGGCTGGAGAACCCGATGACCCTCAGCAAGCTCGCCCCACTGTCCCTGGCAGTGGCCATCGCCGTGTCGCTGTCCGCCTGCGGCAAGCCCGAGAATCCGGCAGGAAGCGCCGGCGCGGCCGGCCAGGCGCCGAAGCTCGATCTGTCCAGGATCGATGCGCCGTCCGTGGCGTTCGACGTCACCGACCTGGATCCGTCGGTATCGGCGTGCAGCGACCTCAATGGCTTCGTCAACAGCAAGTGGCTGAAGGCCAATCCGGTCCCGGCCGATCGCACCAGCTGGGGCAGCTTCGAGGTGCTGGGCGAGCGCTCGCTGGCGATCCAGCGCGCACTGGTCGAGCGGGCCGCGGCGGCCACGACGGCGGATCCGATCGAAGCCAAGCTCGGCGCGCTGTGGCGCAGCGGCATGGACGAGGCGGCGATCGACCAGGCCGGCCTGGCCCCGCTGCAACCGCAACTGCAGGCCATCGACGCGCTGGAGGACGGAGCAGCGATCGCCGCCTGGCTGCGCGACAGCTACGCGAAGGGGCAGGGCTTCCTGTTCTCGTTCGGCGGCAATGCCGACTACAAGGATTCCGGGCAGGTCATCGCCTACGCCGGCCAGGGTGGACTGGGGCTGCCCGAGAAGGGCTACTACCTCGACGCCGACAAGGCCGGCATCCGCGACGCCTACGCGGGCTACATCGCCAGGCTGCTGGAGCTGTCCGGCGCCACCACGGCGGATGCCGCGGCACAGGCCAAGGCTGTGCTCGAATTCGAGACCCGCCTGGCCAAGGCCTCGCTGTCGCGCATCGAACTGCGCGATCCGGCCAAACGCTACCATCCGGTCAGCGCGGCCGAGGCCAACCGGATCACCCCGCATTTCGACTGGAACGCCTTCTTCGACGCGCTGAAGGTGCCGGCCGCCGGCAAGTTCTCGCTGAGCCAGCCCGGTTTCTTCGCCGAGCTGGACAGGATGCTGGCCGACACGCCGGCCGATACCTGGAAGGCCTACCTGCGCTTCCACGCCCTGGACGAGGCCGCGCCGTACCTGGCCAAGCCGTTCGAGCAGGCCAACTTCGAGTTCTACGGCAAGGCGCTGCGCGGCCAGCAGGAGATGCTGCCGCGCTGGAAGCGCACTCTCCAGGCGGTCAACGACGCGATGGGCGAGGCGCTCGGCCAGCTGTACGTGCAGGCCGCGTTCCCGCCCGAGTCCAAGGTCGAGATGCAGCACCTGGTGCAGAACCTGTCCACCGCGTTGAAGGCGCGGCTGGAGAAGCTGGACTGGATGAGCGAGGCCACCCGGCAGCGCGCGCTGGAGAAGTGGGCCAGTTTCACGCCCAAGATCGGCTACCCGGACAAGTGGCGCGACTGGAGCGGACTGCAGGTCGGCGAGGGCTACCTGGCCAACATGCAGGCCGCCCGGGCGTTCAACTACCGCTGGCGCCTTGACAAGATCGGCAAGCCGGTCGACCGCACCGAGTGGGGCATGACGCCGCAGACGGTCAACGCCTACTACAACGCCACCAAGAACGAGATCGTGTTCCCGGCGGCGATCCTGCAGCCGCCGTTCTTCGACGCCAAGGCCGACCCCGCGCTGAACTACGGCGGCATCGGCGCGGTGATCGGCCACGAGATGATGCACGGCTACGACGACTCCGGCAGCCAGTTCGACGCCAAGGGCAATTTCGACAGCTGGTGGACGGACGAGGACCGCAAGCGCTTCGAGCAGCGTGCCGACCAACTGGTCGCGCAGTTCGACGGCTACGAGGCGATCCCCGGCGTGCACGTGAAGGGCAGGCTGACCCTCGGCGAGAACATCGGCGACCTGGGCGGCCTGACCGTGGCCTACGACGCGCTGCAGGTGGCGCTGAAGGAAAACCCGGAAGCCGACAAGCCCATCGACGGCTACAGCCAGGACCAGCGTTTCTTCATGAACTGGGCGACGGTGTGGCGCCGCAACTTCACCGATGGCGAGCTGCGGGTGCGCCTGAACACCGACCCGCATGCGCCGGCCAACTTCCGCGCCATCGCCGCGCCGTCGAACATGCCGGCCTACGCCGCGGCGTTCCAGTGCAAGGCCGGCGACCCGATGGTGCGCGCCGGCAAGGATCGCGTGGCGATCTGGTAAGCGCGAGGTCTCGCCGCGGGAGGGCCCGGCGCAATGCCGGGCCTCCTCTGCACACGCGGCCGTGGCGCCGGCCGTGCCTACAATCGGCCCCGTTCCTGGCATGGACCGGCGGATGAAGAAAAAACTGAAGTGGGCCGGCGCCGCGCTGCTGCTGTTCGCGCTGGCGTCGCTGGCCTCCCTGTACGGCTACGGGCGCTTCGCCGAACGCGCGCGCGGCCCCGCTTCGCAGGCGCTGCCGGCGGCGGACGATTCCCCGATCGACCGGGTGGTGGTCCCGCTCACCGCGGCGCATCCGGGGCAGGCGGGGTTCGCGCTGGTCTCGGACAACATCGAGGCCTTCGCGACCCGGGCGATGATGGCCCGCTCGGCCGGCCGCAGCCTGGACCTGCAGTACTACATCTGGCATCCGGATTTCACCGGCAACCTGCTGTACGCGGAGTTGCTGCGCGCCGCCGACCGCGGCGTGCGCGTGCGCCTGCTGCTGGACGACATGAACGTGCACGGCAGCGGCTCGGTGCTGGCCGCGCTCGACCGCCACCCGATGATCGAGGTGCGCCTGTTCAACCCGACCCGCGCGCGCGAGGGCACCCTCGTGCGCGGCGTCGAGCTGCTGCTGCGGTTCTTCAGCATCAACCGGCGCATGCACAACAAGGCCTGGATCGCCGACGGCCGCATCGCGGTGGTCGGCGGGCGCAACATCGGCGATGAATACTTCGACGCCGACAGCGAGATGAACTTCATGGATGCCGACGCCACGGTGATCGGCCCGCCGGTCGGGCAGGCGTCGGCGATCTTCGACGCCTACTGGAACAGCCGCAGCGCGATCCCGCTGGCGGCGCTGGCCGAGGCCAGCCCGGACGCGCTGGACCGCCTGCGCGCCGGGATCGACGCGGGCATGGCCTCGCCCAAGGCGCGGCCGTACCTGCAGCGGCTGCGGCAGTCGCCCAACGTGCGCGACCTGGTCCAGGGCCGCCGCGCCTTGCACTGGACGGCCCGGGCCAGCATCGTGTCGGACCCGCCGCAGAAGGCCGAGGGAGGACGGGCGCAGCCGGACTGGATGACGCCGGTGCTGGTCGACCGGATGGCCAGCGTACGACGCGAGCTGAAGCTGATCTCGCCGTACTTCGTGCCCGGCCGCGAAGGGCTGCGCTGGATCGCCGGCCTGCGCCGGCGCGATGTCGAGGTGGGCGTGCTGACCAACTCGCTCGCCGCCAACGACGTGCTCGCCGTGCACGGCGGTTACGCCGGTTACCGCGTGCCGCTGCTGCGGGAGGGCGTGGAGCTCCACGAACTCAAGCCGCGCGGCGAGCCCTCGGGAAGCCTGTTCGGTTCCAGCGGCGCCAGCCTGCATACCAAGGCCTTCGTGATCGACGGGCGCGAAGGCTTCGTGGGGTCGTTCAACCTCGACCCGCGCTCGATGAACCTCAATACCGAAATGGGGCTGCTGTTCGAGAGCCGCGAGGCCGCCGCCGAGCTGGAGGCGCTGTACCGGGCCAAGACCTCCGCTCGGCTCAGCTACCGGCTGGCGCTGGAGCATGGCGAGCTGCGCTGGCACGACGACGCGGCCTCGCCGCCGCGCACCTGGACGCGCGAGCCGGAGGCGGGCATCTGGCGAAGGATCGCGGCCCGCGCGGTCGGCTGGTTGCCGGTCGAATCGCAACTGTAGCAAGGGACGGGGATGGCTAGCATCCGCGTACACCCGGTAAGGTAGGCGGCAGCCAGGTTCCAGTCGACCTCCATGCTAATAGGCAGCAGGCGCGGTCTCCCGCCCATCAATCTCCGCCAACTGGTCCTGATCCTGTCGGGCGTGTCGGTGGTGCTGACGCTCGCCAGCGTGATGTGGGCGAGCTACAGGGTGCAAAAGGAGCTGTTGATCGACAGTACGCTGGAGGCCAACCGGGTCTATGCGCTCAAGCTGGCCGACACCACGGACTATTATCTCGACGGCGCCAAGCGCATGGTCCGGACCCATGCGCAGTCGCTGGCCGAGCACTGGGGATCGGTCGCCGAACTGAGCCGGGACATCCAGCGCATCCTGGCGGAGTACCAGGGGTTCAATTCCGTCCTGGTGGTCGATGCCGAAGGCCGGGTGGTGACGACCGCGCCGCAGGTGCTGGCACCGGGCACGCGGTTGAACTCGCTGGGCGCGCGGCTGGCGCTGCAGCATCGCGAGGTGCAGGTCAGCCCACCCTACGTGGGCGCGAGCGGGCGACTGGTGGTGGTCGTCTCCAGCCCGATCTTCGCGCAGGACGGACGCTATCTCGGCTACGTGGCGGGCTCGATCTACCTGCACGAGGACAATGCCTTGCACAGGCTGCTGGGCGAGCACTACTACAAGGATGGTTCGTACCTGTACGTGGTGGACGGCGACCGCCGGGTGATCTATCACCGCGATACCGAGCGCATCGGCGAGCGCATCGACGACAACGCGGTGGTCGACCGGGTATTGGCGGGCAAGGCCGGCAGCATGCAGGCGCCGAACAGCCGCCGCGTGCAGATGCTTGCCGGGTTCTCTCCGCTCAGGTCCGTGCATTGGGGAGTGGTGGCGCAGCGCCCGCTCGACACCACGCTGGCCCGGTTGGACGCGCTCTCGCGCCGGCTCGTGCTGTACACGCTGCCGCTGCTGCTGGTCACGCTGGGCCTGATCTGGTGGCTGTCGCGATTGATCGCGCTGCCGCTGTGGAAGCTGGCGCGGCGCGCGCAGATCATGGAGGAAGCGGGAGCGGAGCAATCGATCCAGGGCGTGCGGGCCTGGTACTACGAGGTCGCACAGCTCAAGCGCGCGATCCTGGCCGGCCTGTCGGCGATGAGCAGCACGATCCGCCGGCTGAACACGGAATCGCTCACCGATCCGTTGACCGGCCTGCTCAATCGCCGCGGCTTGCAGGAGTTCCTGGAGCAATGGCGCGAGGCCGGGCGCGGTTTTTCGGTGATCGTGCTGGACATCGACCACTTCAAGGCGATCAACGACACCTGGGGCCACGACAGCGGCGACCGCGTGCTGTCCGCGCTCGGGGGCGTGATCGGCAAGGCGTTGCGTCCTGGCGACGTATCCTGCCGCAGCGGCGGCGAGGAGTTCACCATCCTGCTGCCGGACACGCCGCTGGAGCTGGGAACGCAGACTGCGGAGCGGCTGCGGCAACTGGTGGAAGAGACGCTGCTCGGCATGGACGTGGCGATCACCATCTCGCTCGGCGTGGCGCACTTCCCCGATACCGCGGACGAAGTGGCGGCGGTCCTCAAGCAGGCCGATCGCGCGCTCTACCAGGCCAAGGAGCAGGGACGCAATCGCACCGTGCAGGCCGGCTAGGGCCGTTGGCGCGACGGCCCTAGCCTCGCGAGGGCGAGGCCAGGGCGTCGGGAAGATGCCTCAGCCCGGCCGCAGCGTCGCCAGCAAGGCCTTGGCGGCGTTGAAGCGGTCGGCGGGCTCCGGCAGCGGGTGCTTGATGCGCAGCTTGTCCGGCCCATCCATCGCGTAGAGCCTGGGCTGTTTCTGGATCAGCTGGATCACCGCCATCGGGTCGATGTTCGGCTTGGCCTCGAACACGATGCGTCCGCCGTTCTCGCCCAGTTCCAGCTTGCGCACGCCGAGCGCGCTGGCCTGCAGCTTGAGTTCGGCGATGGCGAACAGGTGCTTGACCGGGTCGGGCAACAGCCCGAACCGATCGATCATCTCCACCTGCAGTTCGCGCAGCGCCTCGCCGTCGCGCGCGCTGGAGATGCGCTTGTACAGGGTGAGGCGGGTGTGCACGTCGGGCAGGTAGTCCTCGGGGATCAGCGCCGGCACGTGCAGCTCGACCTCGGCGCCGCGCGCTTCCTCGCCGGCGTCCAGGTCCGGCAGCTTGCCCTGCTTGATGCTGCGCACCGCGCGTTCGAGCAGCTCGGTATAGAGGCTGAAGCCGACCTCGGCCATCTGCCCGCTCTGGTCCTCGCCGAGCAGCTCGCCGGCGCCGCGGATCTCCAGGTCGTGGGTGGCCAGGGTGAAGCCCGCGCCCAGTTCGTCCATCGAGGCGATGGCTTCCAGGCGCTTCTCGGCATCGGGCGTCATCGAGCGCCGGTCGGGCACCACCAGGTAGGCGTAGGCGCGGTGGTGGGAACGACCGACACGGCCGCGCAGCTGGTGCAGCTGGGCCAGGCCGAAGCGGTCGGCGCGGTTGATGATGATGGTGTTGGCGTTGGGGATGTCGATGCCCGATTCGATGATCGTGGTCGACAACAGCACGTTGAAGCGCTGCTTCTGGAAATCCAGCATCACCTTCTCCAGCTCGCGCTCGGGCATCTGCCCGTGCGCGATGCCGATGCGAGCCTCCGGCACCAGCTCGGCCAGGTCGCGCTGCATGCGGCCGATGCTTTCCACGTCGTTGTGCAGGAAGTACAGCTGGCCGCCGCGCGAGAGCTCGCGCTGGAACGCCTCGCGCAGCAGCGCGTTGTCCCACTGGGTGATGAAGGTCTGCACCGCCAGCCGGTTCGGAGGCGGCGTGGCGATGATCGACAGGTCGCGCAGGCCGCTCATCGCCATGTTCAGCGTGCGCGGGATCGGCGTGGCGGTGAGCGTGAGCAGGTGCACGTTGGCGCGCATCGCCTTGAGCGCCTCCTTCTGGCGCACGCCGAAGCGCTGCTCCTCGTCGACGATGACCAGGCCCAGGTCCTTGAACTTCACGTCCGGCTGCAGCAGCCGGTGGGTGCCGACGATCACGTCGATGGTGCCGGCGGCCACCTTTTCCAGCTCGGCCTTGATCTCCTTGGTGCTCTTGAAGCGCGAGAGCACCTCGACCTTGAGCGGATAGTCGGCGAAGCGGTCGCGGAAATTGCGGTAGTGCTGCTCGGCAAGCAGCGTGGTCGGCACCAGCACCGCGACCTGCTTGCCGGCGCTGGCGGCGGCGAACGCGGCGCGCACCGCGACCTCGGTCTTGCCGAAGCCGACGTCGCCGCACACCACGCGGTCCATCGGCTGGCTGCTGGCGAGATCGCGCAGGGTGGCGTCGATGGCGGCAAGCTGGTCCGGGGTTTCCTCGAAGGGGAAGCCGGCCGCGAACGGCTCGTACATCGCGCGGTCCACCTGCAACGCCAGCCCGGCGCGGGCCTGGCGGCGCGCCTGGATCTCCAGCAGCTCGGCGGCCACGTCGCGGACCTTCTCGGCGGCCTTGCGCTTGGCCTTGGCCCATTGCTCGCCGCCCAGCGAGTGCAGCGGCGCGGTTTCCGGGGATGCGCCGGAGTAGCGGCTGATCAGGTGCAACTGCGCGACCGGCACGTACAGCCGGTCGCCCTTGGCGTATTCGATCTCGAGGAATTCGCCGGGCATGCCGCCCACGTCCATCGCGATCAGTCCGCGATAGCGGCCGACGCCGTGGTCCTCGTGCACGATCGGCGCGCCCTCGGTCAGCTCGCCGAGGTCGCGGATGATCGCTTCCGGCTCGCGCCCGGCGCGGCGGCTGCGGCGCGGCTGGGTGGCCCGCTCCGGGAACAGCTGGCGCTCGGTGAGCACCGCGACCTGCGGATCGTCGAGCGCGAAGCCGTCTTCCAGCGGCGCGACGGCGATGGCGAAGCGCGGCAGCCCTTCTTGTCCTTCGGGTCGCCTTCCCCCGGGAAGAGAAGGGAGGAAGGCCGCGAAATCGGGGAGCACCGCAGGCCGCAGTTCCGTCGCCGCCAGCACTTCCAGCAAGGCCTCGCGTCGGCCGGGGGAATCGGCGGCGATCAGCACGCGCCCGGGATAGTGGGCGATGAAGGATTTCAGCGCCTGTCCGGCGGGCGCGTCCTTGGCCGCCACCGGCAGCGGCGGCAGCGGCTGGTCGCCGAGCGCGCTGGCCTTGTCGAGGTTGGCGTGCTCGGGCGGCCAGACCTCGATGCGCGGCAGCGCGTTCAGGCGCTCGCGCAGCGCGTCCGGCACCAGGTACAGCTCGGCCGGCGGCAGCAACGGGCGCTCCACGTCGTGGCGGCGCTGCTCGTAGCGGTTCTGCGCCTGGGTCCAGAACGCATCGGCGGCGTTGGACACGCCCGGCGCCACCAGCGCCAGCACGCTCTTGTCGAGATAGTCGAACAGCGTCGCCGTGGCCGGTTCCTTCGCCGCGCGCGCCGGCTCGAAGAACAGCGGCAGGTAGTATTCGATGCCGGACGGCGCCAGGCCTGCCTTGAGGTCCTGGTACAGCGCGCTGCGCCGGGTGTCGACGTCGAAGCGCTCGCGCAGGCGCGCCAGCACCCGCTCGACGCTGGCCTCGTCCATCGGCACCTCGCGGCCCGGCAGCATCTTCACCGCGTCCACCCGGTCGAGCGAACGCTGCGATTCCGGGTCGAACTCGCGGATCGAGTCGATGTCCTCGTCGAGCAGCTCGATCCGCAGCGGCGCGGTGGCGCCCATCGGGAACACGTCGAGCAGGCCGCCGCGCACGGCGAAGTCGCCCGGGTCCATCACCTGCGGCACGTTGCGGTAGCCGGCGCTTTCCAGCCGGCGCTTCTCCGCGTCCAGGTCCAGGCGCTGGCCGACCTTCAGGTCGAAGCTGCCGCCGACGATGTAGCTCAGCGGCGCCAACTGCTGCATCAGCGTCTGCACCGGCACGATCACGATGCCGCGCTTCAGCGACGGCAACCGGTGCAGCGCGCTCAGGCGCTGGCTGATGATGTCCGGGTGCGGGCTGAACTGGTCGTAGGGCAGCGTTTCCCAGTCGGGGAACGGCACGATCGGCAGCGCCCGACCGTCGCCGAGCAGCGCCTGCAGGTCCGATTCGAGCTGGTGCGCGCCCTGGTTGTCGCGCGCGACCACCAGCAGAGGACCGTCGTGCGACTCGGCGGCACGGGCGATGTACCAGGCCAGCGCGCTTGGAGAGGCAGGGGCGCGCCACCAGGCGCGGAGCTGCCCGGCACGGGGCAGCGGCGGAGCGGGGAGGGGGGAAGGAGACAGCATGACCCCCGATTTTAACGCGCTTGCCCGAGCGGAAGCCTATTCTGCGGCCCGCGCCGATCCAGGGCATGCATCGGGCCTGCTGGAGGAAAGTCCCTGCACGTCAAAAGGGACGCGGCAGCAGCCGCGGGAACAGGCAAGCGAAGCGGGCGCGAAGTTCCGCGCGGACTATGGGGGGGGCAAGCCGGCCGGGCCGGGCTACGCTTCCAGCTCGAGCACCATCCGCACCAGCTCCGGCGAGTTCGGGTGCGGGTGCGGCTTGAAGCCGAGCGATTCGGCCAGCTGCAGCATCGGCACGTTGCTGCGCAGCACGTCGCCGAACACCCGGTCGAGGTACTTGCGGCGGGCCCACTTGACCAGCTTGCGCATCAATTGCCGGCCCAGCCCCTGGCCGGTGACGAAGCGGCTGACCAGGATCGTGTACTCGGCTTCGCGCGACCCGGGCAGCACGGCGGCGCGCGCGATCGCGCCGATCACGGCCTCGCCCGGCGGCAAGGTCTCGGCCGCCACCAGCACGATCTCGGTCTTGGGATTGGGATGGGTCAGGCGCTGCACCTGATCGGAGGTGAGATCGCCCGCCGGGCGCAGCAGCCGGTCGCGGATCTCCGCCGGTTCGAGCAGGCTGAAGGCGCCCTGCAGCGGCGGGCCGTCTTCCGGGCGGATGGGGCGGAGCAGGAGCGTATGGCCATTGGGCAGGGTGAAGTTTTCATGCCATGGAGGCATGCGATTGCGGATGGCCATGTCCGGTATTCCTCAAATAAGGAAGATTCTGGCATTACCCACGGCGGCAGAATGAACGCTTCCGATGCACGCGGCGGAAGCCTGAACAGGGGCCGCGGCGCGACTGTACTCGGCCGGGGCGTGATCCGTTCGTGAACACCGGGTGAAACTCACGCCGGTTGCTTGAGCCACTCCAGGCGGGTGGAAGCGCCGGCCTCGCCGAGGTGCCGCTTGAGCACCGGCAGCGCCGGCGCGAGCACCTGGTCGAACTGCCAGGGCGGGTTGAGCAGCAGCAGGCCGCTGCCGTTGAGGCGCAGCGGCGAATCGTCCGGACGCACCAGCAGCTCGGCCACCAGCAGCGACTTGGCGGGCAGGGCGGTGGCCTTGCGGAAGAACGGCAACAGGCTGCGGCGCTGCTTGACCGGATACCACACCGCGGCCATCGCCTGCGGCCAGCGCGCGAGGATTTCGCGCAGGCTCTCGACGATCTGGGGGTACTCGGCGTCCTGCGCTTCGTAGGGCGGGTCGATCAGCACCAGGCCGCGCCCGATCCTGGCCGCACCGGCCTTGGGCGGCAGGAAGGCGCGGACCGCGGCATAGCCGTCGCCGGCATGCACGCGCACGCGCGGATCGTGGGCGAACAGCGCCTCCAGGGCGGCGGCTTCCTCCGGCTGCATCTCGCAGAAGGCGAACCGGTCCTGCTCGCGCGCCGCCTGTGCGGCAAGCAGCGGCGAGCCCGGATAGGCGACCAGGGCGCCCACCGGATTGTCGGCCTGGACGGCGCGCAGGTAGCGTTCCACCACCTCCGGCAGCCGGGGTTGCGCCATCAGCCGCATCACGCCGTCCTCGGCCTCGGCGGTCTTCTTGCTCTCCTCGCCGCCGAGCAGGTAGCGGCCGCGCCCGGCATGGGTGTCGAGGACGAAGAACGGGGTGTCCTTGCGCTTGAGCGCGTCGATCAGGGCGAGCAGGACGATGTGCTTGAGCACGTCGGCGTGGTTGCCGGCGTGGAAGGCGTGGCGGTAGTTCATGGGGGCCAGTGTAGAGGCTTAGGGCTTGGCTGGGTGTGGGTTTTATTGGTTGTTGGTTGGGTGAGAAGGCGGGGGCGAAGGGCCGCTGCTTGCTGGCCACTGGCTCGCGCGGCGCTGAGCGCCATCGGGCTATGCCTGACGGCCGGGGGGCGAAGATCCAGGGACTTCCGCGCTATCTATCCGGTCCCTGTGGACCTACTACCGTCATTCCCGCGAAGGCGGGAGGCGCTTTCCAGCAGCCGAACGGCTGATCATCCAGGGACTTTGTTCTTGCTTTGGCTTTTCTCGCTTGAAGCAATAGCTTTCGCCTTTGGCGAGTCACTTTTCTTTGCTTGTGCACGCGCGCTGCAGGAGCAGCGCCGCACGGCGAAGCCGCCCGAAGGGCGCGGAACAGGGATGTGCCGCGTAAAGAAAAGTAACCAAAAGAAGCGCTTCACAGCAGCCGAACGGCTGATCAAGCACACCCCGCCTGCGCGCCCGCAGCTGTGCTGCGGGTCCGCGGAGCCGGCGGGATTTTTCGACGGGGCTCGTCCGCTACGCGGCCGAGTGCGGGGCATTCGCCGCGCGGTGAATGCCCGCCCGCCGGGGCGAAGCGGTGCTTCGCCTTTTTCCGGCGAGCCCTGCCCCGGCGAAAAACGACGCACTCGTCCGCTACGCGGCCGAGTCCGGGGCATTCGCCGCGCGGCGAATGCCCGCCCGCCGGGGCGAAGCAGTGCTTCGCCTTTTTCCGGCGAGCCCATGTGCGTCGCCCTGCGGGTTTTTCCCGCCGCCTCCGCCGCTTCGGAGGGGCCCCGGTACGTCAACAGCGGAAAGCAACAGCAACGACAAAAATCATAGGCAACAGCAACAGCCTTGGCTCCGGAACTGTTCGGGCTGGTGGAGTGGTTCCGCTGTCTCCATCAAAAAATCCGGTTCCCGCCGGCAGCCACCTGGCCCCCGGTACCGCTATGCTGCGCGCCATGTCCGTTTCCGCCGCCCGTGTCCTCGTCGTGGAGGACGAGCCCGCCATCGCCGATCCGGTGCTGTATGCGCTGCGCAGCGAGGGTTACGCGGTGGAGCACGTGCCGCTGGGGCGGCAGGCGCTGGCGCGGTTGCGCGAGGCGCCCGCGGTCGATCTGGTGCTCCTGGACGTCGGCCTGCCCGACATCAGCGGTTTCGAGGTCTGCAGGGAGCTGCGCGGGTTCACCGCGGTGCCGGTGGTGTTCCTGACCGCGCGCAACGACGAGATCGACCGCGTGCTGGGGCTGGAACTGGGGGCGGACGATTACGTGGCCAAGCCGTTCTCGCCGCGCGAGCTGATGGCGCGGGTGCGTGCGCGGCTGCGCCGCCACATGCCGGCGGCCGAGGCGGGATGGCAGCGGCACGGCGATTTCGCGATCGATCGCGAGGGATGCCGGGTCCGTTATCGCGACCGGCTGCTGCCGCTGACCCGCTACGAATACAGCCTGCTGGCGGCGCTGCTGGCGCGGCCGGGCGCCATCCTCAGCCGCGCGCAGTTGATGGACCGCGCCTGGGACAGCGACGCCGACAGCGCCGACCGTACCGTCGATACCCACGTCAAGACCCTGCGTGCCAAGCTGCGCGAGGCCGGGGCGACGGTGGACCCGATCCGCACCCATCGCGGGCTCGGCTACGCGATCGAGGCGTGACGTGCGCCTGGGCCTGAAGCTGTTCCTGGGCTTCTTCCTGATCGTCGGGGTCGCTGCGTTCTTCGTGATGCGGGTGTTCGTCAACGAGGTCAAGCCGGGCGTGCGCCAGGCGATCGAGTCCACGCTGGTCGATTCGGCCAACCTGCTGGCCGAGATGGCGGCGCCCGACCTGGCCGCCGGACGCATCCGCGACGGCGCGTTCGCACGCCAGGTGGCGCTCGCCCAGCAGCGCGATCCGCACGCGCTGGTCTGGCGCTTTCCCAAGCGAAGCATCGACTACCGGGTGACGGTGACCGACGCCCACGGCGTGGTCGTGTTCGATTCCAGCGGCCGCGACCTCGGTCGCGACAATTCGCGCTGGAACGACGTCTACCGCACGCTGCGCGGCGAGTACGGCGCGCGTTCCAGTCCCGAGGACGCCGCGACGCGGGACAGCCCCAGCGTGATGCACGTCGCCGCGCCGATCTACGCGCCCGGCGACCGCCAGCGCCTGATCGGCGTGCTGACCGTGGCGCAGCCGAACCGCAGCATCGAGCCGTTCATCGTGGCCAGCCAGCGCAGCATCCTGCAGCGCGGCGCCTGGCTGGTCGGCATCGCCGCCTTGATCGGCGTGCTGGCGACCTGGTGGCTGTCGCGCGGCATCGGCCGGCTGCACCGGTATGCGCGGGCGGTCAGCGCCGGCGAACCGGTACCGCCGCCGCCGCCGCGCCGCGACGAGATCGGCGATCTCGGCCGGGCCCTGGAGCAGATGCGCCGCAAGCTCGAGGGCAAGGCCTACGTGGAGCAGTACGTGCAGTCGCTGACCCACGAGATGAAGAGCCCGCTGGCGGCGATCCGGGGGGCGGCCGAGCTGCTGCAGGAGCCGCTGCCCGAACCGGAGCGGCAGCGCTTCGTCGGCAACATCCGGTCGCAGGAGCGGCGGCTCACCGAGACCATCGACAAGCTGCTGGCCCTGGCCGAGGTCGAGCAGCACGGCTGGCTGCAGAAGCGTGCGCCGGTGGATGCGGGGGCGCTGCTGCGCCAGGCGGTAGAAGCCACCGCGGTGCAGGCGGCGGCACGCGCGGTGACGCTGCGGATCGACGCGGAGGAACCGTTGCCGGGCCTGGATGGCGATGCCTTCCTGCTGCGCCAGGCGCTGTGCAACCTGCTCGACAACGCGATCGCGTTCTCGCCCGCGGGCGGCGAGGTCGTCCTGGCCGCGCGGCGGGAGGCGGGCGGGCTGCGGCTGAGCGTCGAGGATGCCGGGCCGGGCGTGCCCGACTACGCGCGCGAGCGCGTGTTCGAGCGGTTCTACTCGCTGCCGCGCCCGGACGGGACGCCGCGCAGTTCCGGCCTGGGGCTGCCGTTCGTGCGCGAGGTGGCGCGGCTGCACGGCGGCGAAGCGCGGCTGGACGACCGCGCCGGCGGCGGCGCCCGGGCGGTGCTGTTCTTGCCCGTCGCGCGGACGGCCTGAACCGGCGGGACTTCACGCAGACTTCAAATTCGCCACAAACCGCGCTCACCGTGCGGCCGCAAGCTGCGGTCCTCTTCCAGGAGGATCGTCGATGAAGTCCCTCAAGTTGCTGTTGCGGTTCGCCATCGTGGGCGGACTGCTGCTGGTGTTGCTGGTCCCGTTGCTGCTGATCCGGAGCGTCATCAAGGACCGCGAGCGCTACCGCGACGAAGCCGTCCAGCGCGTGGCCCAGAGCAGCGCCGGCGAGCAGCGCTTCGTCGGATCGCTGCGCTACATCCCGTGGACGCGCGAGGTCGAGGTCAAGGTCCGCGACGACGCCGGCAATACCACCGTGCAGCGGCGCCGCGAGACCGGGCACCTGGTGCAGGCGCCGGCCCGCTTGCGGATCGAGGGCGTGCTGGTGCCTTCCGTGCGCCGCGTCGGCTTGTTCAAGGTGCCGGTGTACGTGTGGCAGGCGCAGGTGCGGGCGACGTTCGCGCCGATGCGCTACGAGCCGTCCCCCGGCCGCGTGTACGGCCAGCCCTACCTGGCGCTGGGCATCGCCGATGTGCGCGGGCTGGCCGGCGAGCCGAGCCTGGCCGTGGCCGGCCGCGCGCTGGAACTGGAGAACGGCAGCGGCGGGCTGGAGCCGACAACGCAGGGCATGCACGCGCCGCTGCCGATGCCGGGCGATGCGCGGGACGGCACGCTGCCGGCGCTGGAGGACGTCGTGCTTGACCTGCGCCTGTCCGGCACCCGCTCGCTGTCGGTGGTGCCGGCAGGCGACAGCAACCAGGTGACGTTGCGCTCGTCCTGGCCGCATCCCTCCTTCGGCGGCGAGTTCCTGCCGGTCGAGCGGCAGGTCGATGCGAACGGCTTCCGCGCGCAGTGGGCGCTGTCCTCGCTCGCCACGCGCGCGCAGGCGCAGTTGATCGAGGGCACGCGGCCGGATGCGTTGCGCGTGGACCTGTTCGATCCGGTCGATGCGTATACCCAGGCCGACCGCGCCAGCAAGTACGGCGTGCTGTTCGTGCTGCTCACCTTCGTCGGCTTCGTGCTGCTGGAATTGACCAGGCAGTTGCGCATCCATCCCGTGCAGTACCTGCTGGTCGGGCTGGCGCTGGCGATCTTTTTCCTGCTGCTGCTGAGCCTCTCCGAGGTCGTCCCGTTCTGGCAGGCCTATGGCATGTCGGCCGCGGCGTGCATCGGATTGCAGTTCTTCTACCTGGCCGGGGTGCTGCACAGCCGGTCGCTCGCGGCCGGGTTCGCGGCGCTGCTGACCGTGCTGTACGGGGTGTTGTACGGACTGCTGGTCTCCGAGGACAACGCGTTGCTGATGGGGTCGCTGCTGCTGTTCGGCATCCTGGCCGCGATCATGTGGCTGACGCGCCGGCTGGACTGGTACGAACTTGGAGCCCAGCTGCGATGAGCGCCCTGTCGGCGCACGTACGCCTGCTGCGGCGGGTCCGGCGCCTGTTGCCTACGGCGCTGGCGACGGTGGCCATGCTGGCCCCGGCCGATGCCGTGTGCTGGGAACGCTCGCCGCTGTCGCGATTGCGGTTGCGGAGCGGGGGACGCGGCGCCATCGGCCTGCGCCTGGAGCGCCGCGCCGCCGCGGCGCTCCGCGAGCGGGGCACGGACTGGTTGCGCCGGGCCACGGCCCCTTCGCCTGGCGACACGTCGCCCTACAGCGATTGGCGCTGTTTGCGCGCGCATGGCCGGTGCGTGTTCTGGAGCGAGCGGGAGGACGCGCGCCTTGCGCTGTTGCTGGATCCCGCCGACGGATGCCTTTGGCTGTTCTGGCAGGAAGAGGGCGGGAAGGCGAGATGTCGGTACTGCTCTTGATCGCGGTGCCGGCCTTGGCGCTCGTGGCGTTCCTGGCCTGGGTGGCGGCCCGCTCCTGGGCCGCCTTCGCCCGGCTCACGCTATTGCCGATCCTGCTGGCGTCGCTGGGCGTCGGCATGTCGTGGAGCATCGCGGACTGGCCGGCGCGGCAGATCGTCCCGTCGCTCGGCCTGGAGGCCTTGCTGCTGGGGGCGGGAGCGGTGGCGATGGCCGTGCTTTCCGCGATCGCCTCGCTGCTCGGCCCGTGCATGCGCGGGCTCCGCCACTGGCGATCGCGATCGGGATGGTTTCGCGCTCGCCCCAAGGGACGCGGCACGCCCTAGAATTCGTCGCATGTCCTCGCTGCCTGCCATCGACGTGTTGCGCGGTCCCCGGATCGCGCCTTTCCTCGACGACGTCGCGCGCCTGCGCATCGCGGTGTTCCGCGACTGGCCCTACCTGTACGAGGGCGACCTGGACTACGAGCGCGGCTACCTGGCCGCGTACGCGCGTTCCGCGGACAGCGTGTTCGTGCTGGCGCGGGACGGCGACGCGGTCGTCGGCGCCTCCACCGGCCTGCCGCTGCTCGACGACGCGCCCGCTTTCCGCCAGCCGTTCCTCGATGCCGGCCTGGATCCGGCGCAGGTGTTCTACTTCGGCGAATCCGTGCTGCTGCCCGCGTATCGCGGACGCGGGCTGGGGCATGCCTTCTTCGATGCGCGCGAGGCGCATGCGCGGCAGCTGGGGCGATTCACCGCCACCGCGTTCTGCGCCGTCGATCGCGATCCCGGCGATCCGCGCTGCCCTCCCGGGCATTGCGGCAACGAGGCGTTCTGGCACAAGCGCGGCTACGCGCGCCGGCCCGGATTGACGATGCGCCTGCACTGGGAGGAAATCGGTCGCGGCGAGGCCGAGCATGCGCTCACGTTCTGGACCCGCCCGCTGGAGCCATCCTCATGAAGGTCGCCGTCGCCAAGTATCCGGTCGGCCGTCCGGCCGCCTTCGCCGCCTTCGCCGACAAGCAGGCCGCGCTGCTGGCGCAGGCCGCGCAGGCCGGGGCACGCCTGGCCGTGCTGCCGGAGTACCTATCGCTGGAACTGGCCGCGACCTTCGGGCTGCCGGTGCTGGCCGACCTGCACGCATCACTGGAGGCGACCCAGCGGCTGCATGCCGATTACCTCGCGCTGTTCGGGAACCTGGCAAGCCGGCTCGGCCTGCACGTGGTGGCCGGCAGCTTCCTGCTCGCGGTGGGCGAAGGGCGCTATCGCAACCGCAGCTACTGGTTCGCGCCGGACGGGCGCCACGGCTGGCAGGACAAGCTGCAGCTGACCGGTTTCGAGAAGAAGGCCGGCGTGATCGAACCCGGCGATGCGCTGAAGGTGTTCGAGGCCGATGGCGTGCGCGCCGGCGTCTCGATCTGCTACGACAGCGAGTTCCCGTTGCCGGTGCGGGCGCAGGCCGAGGCCGGTGCCCGCCTGCTGGTGGTGCCCAGTTGCACCGATACCGCCGCGGGCGCGACCCGGGTGCAGGTCGGATGCCTGGCGCGCGCGCTGGAAAACCGCATGTTCGTGGCGCAGTCGGTCACGGCCGGGCTGGCCGAGTGGAGCCCCGCGCTGGACGTGAACACAGGCGAGGCCGCGCTGTATGCGCCGATGGACGTGGGCCTGCCGGCCGACGGGGTGCTGACGCGCACCGCCGGCGAGGACGTCTGGGCGGTGGCGGAGCTCGATTTCGCCGCACTGGAGGCCAGCCGGGCGCGCGCCCAGGTGGCCAACGACCGCGACTGGCCCGGCCAGCTGCAGCCGACGCTGCGGCATGCGCGGCTGGCCGCCTTCGGCGAATCCTAGAAACGCCGCGATACCTGCAGTGCCAGCGTGCGCGGATCTCCCAGCGCGACCGCGCGTGCCAGGCCTCCGCTGAAGTAGTCGCGGTCGAACAGGTTGCGCACGTTCAGTGCGCAGCTCCATGGCCCCAGACGATAGCCCGCGCCGACATCGAACACGGTGTAGCCGGGGATCCGGTAGCCGTAGCTGATGCGCGCGTCGGCGGCGCGCGCGCCTGCGCTGGCGTACCAGCCGTCGCCGCCGGCGTGCGGGTCGTAGCGCAGCCACAGCGCCCCGCTGTGCCGCGGCACGTTGGGCAGGCGGGTGCCGACGGTGCTGGGCTGCTGGCCGCCGTCGTCGCGGATGCGCGCATCGGTATAGGCATAGCTGGCATTGACGCTGATACCGCTGCCGAAGTCGGCGCTGAGTTCCACTTCGCCGCCGCGACTGCGCTGCTCGCCGATCGCGATGCTGTAGCCATCGTTGATGGGATCGCTCTGCAGCACGTTGCGGCGGCGCAGGTCGTAGATCGCCGTGGTCAGCATGGCGCGTTCGCCCAGCGCGTACTTGACGCCCAGTTCCCATTGCTTGCCCCATTCGGGTTCGAAGGCCGCGCCCTGGGCATCGGTGCCGGCGTTCGGCGTGAACGATGTCGCATAGCTCAGGTACGGGCGCACGCCCGGCGCGAGCTGGTACATCAACGCCGCCGAGCCGGTGGTGGCCTGGGCATCGACACTGCCGCGGCTGCCGATCAGGCGGTTCTCGGTCTCGACCCGGCTGCGGTCGTGGCGCAGGCCGAGCAGCAGCAACCAATCCTCGCCCCATTGCAGGCTGTCGCGCAGATACAGGCCGCCGGAGGTCACGATCGAAAGATTGTCGCGGCTGCGCGCGGAGGGACAGGCGATGCCGGTGTAGACCGGGTCGTACACGTCGATCGTTCCGACCTGGCAGGTTTGCTGGGAGGCCCACTCCCAAGTGCGGAAGGCGTTCAGGCCCACGATCAGTTCCTGGCGGAAAGCGGCATCGCCGAAGCTGCCCGCCAGGTAGGTGTCCTGCGTCCAGGTCCTGCCGCCCCATTGCTGGCGGGTACCGGAGCGGCGCAGGGTGCGCTGGTCGGCGAGGAAGGTCTCGTTGGCGACCAGGTCGCCATCGACTTCCGATTGCTGCCAGCGCAGGCCATGATGGAGCCGCCAGTCGTTGCCGAAGCGGTGGTCGAGTTGCCAGCCGGCACGCCATTGCTCGGCGTCGTAGGGCGATTGGCCAGGCTCGCCGGTGAACAGCGTGCGCCGCAGCGAGCCATTGCGGTTGGGCAGCACCGAGCCTTGCAGCGGCAGGCCCTGCTGGCGGACGTAGCGGCGCTGCTGGTAGCTGGTCAGCAGCACGAAGTCGGTGTCTTCGCCCAGGTCCAATGCCAGCGCCGGTGCGATGAAGCGCTCGCGCGACCAGACGTGGTCGGTCGCGTCATCGCTGTTGCTTGCCAGCGCGTTGATGCGCAACGCGGCGCGCTGCTGTTCCAGGGGCAGGTTGAGATCGGCGCTGGCCTGGCGCAGGCCGTAGCTGCCGACGGTCAGCTCCGCGTGGCCGCGGGAGACCGCCAGCGGGCGCTTGCTGACCAGGTTGACCATGCCGCCGGGCTGCACCTGGCCGTACAGCAGGGACGCCGGGCCCTTGAGCACCTCGACCTGTTCCAGGCCGTACATCGGCTCGGCCACGCGGTTGCCTGCGGAGCTACGCAGGCCATCGACGAAGACCGAGTCCGACGCGGTCTGGCCGCGGATGATGAAGTCGTCCCAGCCGCGCCGGCCGAAGGTGCCGCCGACCACGCCGCCGGCGCTCTGCAGCGCGTCGTTGAGGCTGCGTACCTGCTGGCTGTCGAGCAGGGCGCGGCCGAGCACGTCCAGCGCCAGGGGCGTCTGCTCCAACGGCAGGTCGGACTTGGCGCTCGTCGCGGGCGCGGCGGGATGGAAGCCGTTGCCCTGGTTGCTGACCCGCACGGCCGACAGGGTGGTGGTCACCGCCTCTTCCGCCGGTGCCAGCGCCGGCACGGCAACCGAGGACAGCAGGGCACAGGCACCGAACAGGCGGTGCCGGGGCGATAGTCTGGACATGGGGGAGTGCCGGGAAACGGTGGGGGATGAGCATGATAGTGAGAATGAATCTCAATATCGACCATCCGGTGCGCCCGAGTGCGCCCGTCGACCGGGGCCAGGACGGTTGCGAGGCCCCGGCAGCGCCGATGACGCTCCGGTAAAATCGAGGGATTTCCCGTCTCACGAGCGTTCCATGACCTGCCGCACCCGTTTCGCCCCCAGTCCCACCGGCTACCTGCACATCGGCGGGGCCCGCACCGCCCTGTACTGCTGGCTGGAGGCGCGCCATCGCGGCGGCGAGTTCGTGCTGCGCATCGAGGACACCGACCGCGAGCGCAGCACCCAGGCGGCGATCGACGCGATCCTGGAAGCGATGGAGTGGCTGGGCCTGGACTACGACGAGGGCCCGGTCTACCAGACCCAGCGCATCGATCGCTACAAGGAGGTGGCCGAGAAACTGCTCGCCGAGGGCAAGGCCTACTACGCCTACGAGACCCGCGAGGAACTCGATGCCATGCGCGAGGCGGCCATGGCCAGGCAGGAGAAGCCACGCTACAACGGCGCCGCGCGCGAGCTGGACCTGCCGTACCGCGACGATCCGAACCGGGTGATCCGTTTCAAGAACCCGCTCGACGGCGTGGTCGCCTTCGACGACCTGATCAAGGGCCGCATCGAGATCGCCAACAGCGAGCTGGACGACATGGTGATCTTCCGCCCGGACGGCTACCCCACCTACAACTTCGCGGTGGTGGTGGACGATTGGGACATGGGCATCACCGAGGTCATCCGCGGCGACGACCACATCAACAACACGCCGCGCCAGATCAACATCTACGAGGCGCTGGGCGCGCCGGTGCCGAAGTTCGCGCACATGCCGATGATCCTGGACGAGCAGGGCGCCAAGCTGTCCAAGCGCACCGGCGCGGCCGACGTGATGCAGTACAAGGACGCCGGCTACCTGCCGCACGCGCTGATCAACTATCTGGCCCGCCTGGGCTGGTCGCACGGCGACCAGGAACTGTTCTCGCGCCAGGAACTGATCGACCTGTTCAAGGTCGAGGACGTCAACTCCAAGGCCGCGCGCCTGGACATGGCCAAGCTGGGCTGGGTCAACCAGCACTACCTGAAGACCGACGACCCGGCGACGATCGCGCCGCAGCTGGTCTACCAGCTGGAGAAGCTCGGGGTGGACGTGGCCGCCGGGCCGGCGCCGGCCGACGTGGTGGTCGCACTGCGCGAGCGCGTGCAGACGCTGAAGGAAATGGCCGAGAAGGCGGAAGTCTGGTACCGGCCGCTGCAGGCCTACGACGAGGCCGCCGTCGCCAAGCACCTCAAGGCCGGCGCGGAAGCCCCGCTGGCCAAGGCCCGCGAGCTGCTCGCCGCGCTGCCGGAATGGACCGTCGAGGCCGTGGCCGCCGCGCTGCACGACACCGCCGCCGCGCTGGAACTGGGCATGGGCAAGGTCGCCCAACCGATGCGCGTGGCGATCACCGGTACCCAGGTCAGCCCCGACATTTCCCATACGGTCTACCTGGCCGGGCGCGAGGAGGCCTTGAAACGCATCGACGCCGCGCTTATGAAGATCGGGACGGCGGCCTGAGCCGTCCCGTTCGAGGTCACCATGCCCGCCAAGTCCGCCAAGCACAGCTGCACCGATCCCCATCACCACGTCGATAGCGCCGATGCGTTCGTCCGCGCCGTGGAGCGCGCCTGCGCCGAGCGCGGGCTGCGGCTGACCCCGATCCGCGCCAACGTGCTGCGGCTGATCGCCGATGCCGGCAAGCCGGTGAAGGCCTACGAACTGCTGGAGTGGGTGCGCGAAGGCAAGGGCGTCGGTGCCGACGCCCCGCCGACGGTGTACCGCGCGCTGGATTTCCTGATGGCCAACGGCTTCGTGCACAAGCTGGAATCGGTCAACGCCTTCGTGGCCTGCCACCACCCCAACAGCGTGCAGCATTCGGTGCCGTTCCTGATCTGCGACCGCTGCCACAGCGCGGTGGAGCTGGAGGACAAGGACGTGGTGGCCCAGCTCGACGCCCGCGCCAAGGCGCTGGGTTTCCAGCCGCAGGCGCAGACGCTGGAAGTGCACGGCCTGTGCGCGAAGTGCGCGCGGATCTGAGGGCATCTTCGCCCGCGCGGTAGCCGGGCGCCGCCGCGATCGCGGCGGCGGGAGTCAGGCGGCCGCCGCGGCCATCGCGGGGCGGCGTTCGCGGATCGGCAGGTTCGCCAGTGCCGCGCCCGCGGCCAGCGCCATGTCGGCGTACCACATCCAGGTGTAGTCGCCGAACTTCTCCAGCGCCACGCCGCCCAACCAGGCGCCGAAGAAGCCGCCGAGCTGGTGCGAGAGCAGGGTGAGGCCGAACAGCGTGCCGAGGTAGCGCGGGCCGAACAGCTTGCCGACCAGGCCCGCGGTCGGCGGGACCGTCGCCAGCCAGGTGAAGCCGAGCGCGGCGGCGAACACGTAGAAGGTCAGCGGCGTCGGCGGGGCCAGCAGGTACAGCACGATCAGCGCGGCGCGGCCGGCGTAGATGGCGAACAGCAGCCACTTCATCCTGAAGCGCTCGCCGAGCTTGCCCGCGGCCAGGCTGCCGGCGACGTTGAACAGGCCGATCAGCGCGATGGAAGCGGCCGAGACGCTGGCCGGCAGCCCGCACAGCGCCACCTCGCCCGGCAAGTGGGTGACCAGGAAGGCGATGTGCACGCCGCAGGTGAAGAAGCCCAGGTGCAGGCACCAGTAGCTGCGGTCGCGCAGGGCCGCGCGCAGCTGCGAGCGCAGGTCGCCGCCGGGCGGCGCGGCATGCGGGGCGGCATGTGCTTGCGGCTTGCGGCGCAACGGCCATGCCAGCGGCAAGGTCAGCAGCGAAAGCGCCGCCAGGCCGATCATCGCCATCGCCCAGCCGGCGGCGCCGATCATCAACTGCACCAGCGGCGCGAACAGGAACTGGCCGAGGGAGCCGCCGGCGTTGATGATGCCTGCGGCGAAGGAACGCTTCTCCGGCGCCAACCGGTGCGCGGTGGCGCCGATCAGTACCGAGAAGCTGCCGGCGCCGGCACCTGCCGCGGCGAGCAGCCCCAGGCTGAAGATCAGCCCCCATTCGCTCGGCATCAGCGGGGTCAGGCCGAGCCCCAGCGCCAACAGCAAGCCGCCGGCCGCCAGCACCGGCAGGGGGCCGCGCTGGTCGGCCAGCGCGCCGAACAGCGGCTGCACCGCGCCCCAGACGAACTGGCCGACCGCCAGCGCGAAGCTGATCGCGGCGATGCCGAGGCCGGTGTCGCGGTGGATCGGATCGACGAACAGGCCAGTGGTCTGGCGCGCGCCCATGGTCAGCATCAGCACCGCCGACGCCGCGGCGAGCAGGCCCCAGTGCGCGGCGCGCGCATCGCGCACGGAGGCGTTCATGGCGTTCCTCCGTCGCGCAGCGCGCGGTCGAGGCGCTTGAGCGCGTCGTGCAGGGCAGTGGTGTCCTCCCGGCCGTACAGCGCCTCGATGCGGTCCTGCGCGCGTTGCCAGTGCGGCAGCGCGCGCTTGAGCAGGCGCCGGCCGGCGGCGCTGGTGGCGATGAGCTTCTGCCGCGCGTCCTCGCCGCGGCGTTCCTCGATCCAGCCCGCGGCCAGCATCGGCCGGAGATTGCGCGAGAGCGTGCTGCGATCCATGCCCAGGATCTCGGCCAGCGCGCCGAGCTGCCTGGGCTCGCCGGCGCGACGCAGGATGGAGTACTCGTTGAGGCTCAGGCCCGCTTCCGCCAGTTCGCGATCGTAGACCAGCGAGGTCCGGCGCGCGGCGCGGCGCAGGTAGAAGCAGGTGCAGCGGCAGGGAGCGTCGGGCATGGACGAAGGAGTCCTGGGCGGCGATGTCGCGATGATATGTGTATATGCACCTATTCGCCAGCTTCGATCCCGGACTGGCCGCCGGGCCATGGCAAGAGGCTGGCGCAGGTGGATCCGCCTCCGCGGCGTGGGACTTCGGTCCCGGCGGTTCCACCGGGACGCCGGGACCGAAGTGGCGCGGACGGGCCGCTACCAGCGGTACGCCACCGACACCTGGTATTGGCGGCCGGCGATCGGGCGGCCCATGAACACGCCGCCGGTGGCCGCGCCGGGCACGCGCACGTTGCCTTCGGTCAGGCCCAGCTCGTCGGTGACGTTGCTGCCGCTGGCGGTGAACTCCCAGTGGTCGCCCACGTGCATGCTCGCGCCGACGTCGAGCATGTGGTACGAGGGCAGGCGCTGGGTATTGGCCAGGTCGGCGAAGCGTTCGCCGATGTAGGAGTAGGTGGCGAACAGCTTGAGGTCGCCGAACGGCAGCATCCAGTAGTAGCTCGGGGTGAGCCGGAACTGGCGCTTGGGCTGGCGCATCACGCGGTTGTCGGTGTACTCGCGGTAATTGCGGTACTTGGCGTCCAGCCACACGCCGGTGCCGGCCAGCTCGAAGCCGCCGAACGGCCGGATCGCGCCCTCCACCTCCAGGCCGTAGGCGCGCGAGTCGCCGACCGTGGTGAAGTTGCTGCCGTCGGCCAGGAAAGCCTGGAACGGCGAGTTCTTGAAGGTGTTGTAGAACGCGGTGAGGTACAGGTCGTAGCTGGACGCGCCCGACTTCAGGCCGAGCTCGTACTGGTCGACCTGCTGCACCTTGTCCTGACCGTCGCGCAGGTTGTCGAAGCCGGGGAACTTGACGCCGGAGTTGGCGCGGGCGAACAGGCTGTTGTGCTCGTCCAGCCGGAAGTTCAGGCCGGCCGTCCACGACAGCTCGTCGTCGTCCTGGTCGATGCGGCGCACGCCGGGCAGCGCGACCGAGGTCTCGTTGTCGTAGAGCGTGTCCGGGTTGCCGTCCAGGTCGACGGTCGCGGTGTCGTGCACGTCGCCGGTCACGCTCTGGCGCTCGTAGCGCACGCCCAGGTCCAGGCGCAGGCGCTCGTTGAGCTCCCACTCGTCGGCGACGAAGGCGGCGATGTTCTCGCCGTCGTACTTGGCGCGCAGGTTGAAGAACGAGGTGCTGGTGAAGCCCTGGCGGGTCACCTGGCGGCCGTCGTCGAGCGCCACGTCGATGCGGCGGGCATGGTTCTGCGCGGTCAGCAGCATCGTGTTGCCCAGGTACCACAGGTCGTCGGAGGAGTACTTGGCGTAATAGGCGCCCACCGTGAGGGTGTTGCCGGCGAACAGTTCGCGGCTCAGGCGCAGGTCGTTGGTGAAGGAGTTGATGCGCTTGTCCACCGACCACCAGCCGGCTTCGAGCACCTGCTGGTCCGGGTTCACCGCGCCGCCGCCGTTGGTATAGGTCGCGGTGCCGCCGGTGCCGTAGCGCGCGATGAAGTCGCCCAGGCGCAGCGGCGCATCGCCGGTGAACAGCGCGTAGGTCGGCGCGGTGCCGCTCATCACATTGAAGCGGTCGGCCACGGTCCAGCCGCCCACGTCCCAGTTCAACTCGCCGCCGAACAGGTCGATGTTGACGCCGCGGCCATCGGCCAGGTCGCGGCGCACCGTCTCCCCGCCGGGGCCCACCAGGAGGTCGACGTTACGGAAGTCGTTGCTCAGCAGCGTGCCGGTCTGCGGGTCCAGCCCGGGGAAGCCGGAGAGGTCGCGCCCGTCGTTGCGCGACAGCAGCGGGATGGCGGTGTAGAAGGCGTTGTTGTCGTCGGTGTGGCGCGCGTAGAAGGTCAGCTCGCCGGTGTCCCAGCGCTTGCTCAGCGTGGCGCTGAACTGGCCGCCCTTGTCGGCGGAGAACTGCGGGTCGCGCACGCCGTCGCTCTCGCGGAAGAAGCCGCCCACGCTGTAGTACCAGCCGTTGCCCATCGGCCCGCTGTTGAACAGGTCGATGCGGCGCAGGCCGTCGCTGCCGCCGGTGAGGCGCACGCTGCCTTCCGGTTCGTCCTGGCCCTTCTTCTGGATGAAGTTCACGGTGATGCCGGGCTGCCCGTTGGAGAAGATCGGGCTGGAACCGCCGCGCAGCACCTCCATGCGCTCGACGGTGTCGTCGGTGCGGAACAGCGTGGAGTTCTCCAGGAACGACAGCGTCGGCGGCGGGAACAGCGGCGAGCCGTCCAGTTGCATGGTCACGAACGGCGCGTCGCCCTCCGAGGGCATGCCCCGCACGAAGATGTTGGCGCCGGTACCGCCGCCGCTGGGCTCGGCCCAGACGCCGGGCACGATCTTGAGCAGGTCGGCGGTGCTCTGCGGCACCGCCTCGCGGATCTGCTCGGGCGAGGCGGTGGTGATCGAGAAGCTGGCATCGCGCTTGCGCACGCCCTGGAAGCGCGCGGTACCGCTGACCACGATCGCGTCCAGCGTGGTCGCTTCCTGGCGCGGGTCGGGCGCGGCGGCGTCCTGGGCGAGGACGGGCGGCGCGAACATGGTGGCGATCAGGACATAGGGACTTGCATGAAGTTTCATGAGGGCTCCCTGTTTTTCGGGTGGTGGCCGGCACCTGCGCGGGGTCCGCATGGCAGGGCAGGCGGGCGTTGCCTTCAGGCACGGGGGCGTGCCGGTCGCAATTAACCACCAACCTGCGTGAAGACCGCCGTGAAATCCGCTGCGTGCCCGGCCGCGGCAAGGCGGCGGATGCAGGGCGGGACCGGGAATCCCGCGCAAAAAAAGAGGCCGCCCAGGGGGCGGCCTCGTCTGCGGCGGGGAGAGGACGCCGTCAGAAGAACATGCGCACGCCGAAGGAGTAGTTGCGGCCCGGCAGCATCACGTCGTCCTTCAGGAACGAGGTGTGCACGCGCGCGTCCTGGTCGGTGAGGTTGTTGCCGTCCAGGAACACTTCCCAGGCGGTGTTCGCGCGGTCGATGTGGTAGGCCACGTGCGCATCGACCATCGTGTAGCCGGCGGTCGGGGTTTCGCCCACGGCGACCTTGTCCTGCTTGTTGACGCGGGTGGCGCCCAGCGAGGCGCGCCACGCGCTGTCTTCCCAACGCAGCTGCGCGCCGACGCGCGAGGGCGCGATGCGCGGCAGGTTGCCGCCGTCCTTCAACCGCGCGCGCACGGTGTCGCCGAACACGTGCAGGTCCCACGCGCCGCTGTCGTTGTTGGCCAGGTGGAACGTGGCCTCGCCCTCGAAGCCGTGGAAGACCGCGTCGGCCTGGGTCCACTGGCGGATAGGCAGTTCCTCGCCTTCCTCGTCCCAGAACCAGGTGTCGCCGGTGTCGGCGAGGTAGATGAAGTCGTTGTAGCGGTTGTAGTAGGCCGAGACCTTCGCGTCGACCCAGTCGTTCTGGTAGCTCAGGCCCAGCTCGGCCTGGTTGGCGGCTTCCTTCTTGAGGTCCGCGTTGCCGATCTCGTAGGCGAGCGTGGCGATGTGCGGGCCGTCGGCGAACAGCTCCTCTTCGGCCGGCGCGCGCTCGGCGTGGTCGAGGTTGAGGGTCAGGCGCCAGTTGTCGTCGAAGCGGAAACCGCCGCTGAGCGACAGGCTGCCCGGCTTGAAGTCGCGCGAGATGCCGTTGTCGGTGTCGTACTTGACCCGGTCGATGCGCGCGCCGAGGTCGGCCTGGAGCGGGCCCCAGCTGTTGCGCGCCACGCCGAACACGCCGATCGAGGTGTTGTTGGTCTTCGGCACGAACGATTCCTCGCCCACCGCCTGGAAGGTGGAATCGCTGCCTTGCACGCCGATCGCGGTCTTCCAGCCGCTGGCGGCGGCGAACGATGCCTCGATGCGGCCTTCGTTGGCGCGCTTGCTGAAGACGGTGCCGACCTCGTCGCCCTCGAACTCGGTGTGCGCGTAGTCGGTATGGCCGAAGCTGTAGCGCAGGCCGCTGCCTTCGCCCCACGGGTCGTTCAGGCCGCCCTTCAGCTCGTAGCGGTCCTGCTGCAGGTGCAGCCACACGCCGCGCTCGCCCGCGGCCAGGTCGCCCGGCTCGCCGGGGTTGCCGTAGTTGTCGCGGAAGCGCGAGGCCGACACGCCGACGAAGCCCCAGTCGCCGGCCAGCGAGGCGCCGATCGAGCCGGACTTGGTATCGATGAACGAGTTGGCCTGCTTGCCTTCCGGCGTGTCGTAGTCGTTCTGGTTGCGGTAGACGCCGTCGGCGTGGATCGACAGGCCGCTGCCGTTGCCGGCGTCGATGCGGAACATGTCGGTGTTGCCGTCCTTGTCGCCGCCGTCGAAGCGCACCTCGGCGCGGCCGTTGAAGCCGTCCACCGGCGTCTCGGCGATGCGCCCATCGACCACGTTGACCACGCCGCCGATCGCGCCGGAGCCGAACAGCAGGGTCGACGGGCCCTTCAACACCTCGATCTGGTCGGCCAGGAACGGTTCGACCGCCGGCGAATGGTCCTGGCTGACGGTGGAGACGTCCTGCGAGGACAGCCCGTCGTTCAGCACCGCCACGCGCGGGCCGTCGAGGCCGCGCACGATCGGGCGGCCGACGCCCGGGCCGAAGTTCGAGCTCTGCACGCCGGGCAGGCCGGAAACCGTCTCGCCCAGGCTGGCGGCGCGGGCTTCGTCGAGTTTCTCGCCGGCCAGCACTTCGACCGGGCGGCTCAGTTCGGCCGCGGTGTCGCGCAACGGGCTGGCGGTCACCACCACGCCGTCCAGGTCCTTCACGTGCCGGCCGGCGGCGGGCTGCGCCTCGTGCCTGGGATCGGAAGAAGGAGGCGTCTGCGGATCGTCGGCGGCGAACCCGAGGCCGGGCGCGATCAGCGCGGCGAGGGCAAGGCAGAGCGGGGTACGACGGAAGGTAGAAGGCATGGGAACATCCAGTCTGTTGTTACTGTGTATCACCGGCGGGGCAGGCCTGTATCGGCCGTGAAGCCGCGACGGTGTGCATGGGTCATGGGGAAGTAGCTGGGTTAATGTTATATTATTCCAATCCATCGTTTCATCCCTGCAGGAAGTCATGCAACTGCCCGCGTCGCTCCGCCACCTGCTCGACCGCTTCGGCGCCACCGGTTCGCTGCTGTGCGCCGTGCACTGCGCGGTGCTGCCCCTGGCGCTGGCGGTGGCGCCGTCGCTGGGGCTGTCGTTCTGGCTGGGGGATACCGTGGAACGGACGATCGTGGTGTTCGTGACCCTGCTGGGGCTGTTCAGCCTGCTGCTGGGGTATCGCCGGCACCACGCCCTGCGGGCGCTGGGGTTGCTGCTGCCGGGGCTGGCGGCGCTATGGGCCGGCGTGCTGTACGACCCGCTGCACCACGCCGCCGTGCCGCACGCGGTGGTCATGACCCTGGGCGGCACTTTGGTGGCCGTGGCGCACCTGATGAACCTGCGCTTGAACCACGGCCATGTTCACGATGCCAGCTGCGCGCATTAGAACCGTCATGTTAGGCTTGCCGACCTTGCGCGAGGGGCCGGAACGGCCTGCCTCGCCGGACCCGTGTCCGCACGGGGTTTTCGTAAACACATTCAGGAGTCGATGACATGGGTAAGGGTGACCGCAAAACCGCCAAGGGCAAGCGCTACAACGCCAGCTACGGCAACGCACGCTCGCACAGCGTGAGCAAGGTGGCCGTGGGTGCCGGCGCGCCGGTCGCCAAGAAGACCGTGGTCAAGGCCGCCAAGAAGGCCGTCGCCAAGAAGACGGTCGCCAAGGCCGGCTGATCGGTCCCGCTCGAGGTACGAAAAACGCGGCGCATGCGCCGCGTTTTTTTATGCCTCGTCCGCGCCTGGCGGAGATCCCGGGACGGGGGCCGACGCTCGCCGGCACCGCCCTCCGGGACTGGGGTCCTGAATCGCCCGGTGCCTCAACGTCCGGCCGGCGCGGCCGCGTCGCGCAGGGCCGGCAGCAGCGCCTGCGGGTCGCCGTCGTTCGGCGCGGGCCGGATGCCGACCAGGCGGGCCAGCAAGGGGTAGACGTCGACGTTGTCGAACGGCGGCAACTGCTTGCCGACGGCGAACGACGGGCCGCGCGCGATGAATACCGCCCGCATCGACGGCAGCGCCGGATCGTAGCCATGCGAGCCGCGCCCTTGCGCCTGGTCGCGGCGTTTCTCGGCCTGGGCGCGCGGCAGCGCATCCCAGCCTTCGTGCATCTGGCACACGATCGAGGGCACGCGCGGGTTGCTGCCGTAGTGCCAGCGTGCCGGCAGTTCCTGCTTGCGCCAGCAGTCGTAGCGTTCGTGGGCGCCGAGCAGACGCGCCTCGGCCTTGGCCTGCTGGCCCGGCAGCGGCTCGATGCCGACCGATTGCCCGACCGACACGACCCGGGCTTCCTCGACCGGCACCATGTCTTCCACCGCGACCACGTGGCCCGGTTCGACGCTGGCCATGCCGTGGTCGGAGACGACGATGACGTCGGTGGTGTCCAGCACGCGCTCGCGCGCCATGCCGTCGAGCAGGCGGCCGATCGCCTTGTCCACGACGGCGATGGCCTGCGCGTACTCGGGCGATTGCGGGCCGTGGTCGTGGCCGGCGTGATCGACCTGGTCGAAGTACAGGGTCATGAAGCGCGGGGCGTCCGCGCCGTCCTGGGCCAGCCAGCCGAGCACGGTATCCACGCGCGCCTCCGGCGGGACCTTTCCGTCGAAGGGCTGCCAGCGGCTCGGCTGGATGCCCTGGATCGGCGCTTCGCTGCCGGGCCAGGCCCAGGTCGCGGTACGGATGCCGGCCTTCTCCGCGCCGACCCAGATCGGCTCGCCGCCCCACCAGGCGCCATTGCCCACCGCATCGCGCTGGCTGAGCGCGAAGCGCCCCAGGGCGGCGTCGTCCATGCTGTTGTGGACGATGCCGTGATGGTCCGGCCGCAGGCCGGTGACGATGGTGTAGTGGTTGGGAAAGGTCAGCGAGGGATAGGACGGGCTCATCCAGCGCGCACGCACGCCTTCGGCGGCCATGCGCGAGAGGTTCGGCGACAGGCCGCGGTCGAGCGCGTCGGCGCGCAGCCCGTCGATCGAGATCAGCAGCACCTTGCGCGGTGCCGGCGGCGCGGTGTCGGTGGAAGGAGAGCTTGCGCAGGCGGCGAGCAGCAGTGCGCAGGTCGCGGCGAGGAACGGATGCAGGGACTTCATCCCGCCAGTGTAGGCGGCCCAGGTGACTCGTCGAAGACAACCTATGGCACGGGCGTCATGCGAACAGATCGGCTTCGCGCGCGTCGGCCACGCATGCGGCGCCCTCCAGGCGCAACAGCGCCTGCTTGGTCGGGAGTCCGCCGCCGAAGCCGGTGAGCGCGCCGTCGGCGCCGATCACGCGATGGCACGGCAGCACGATCGGCAACGGATTGCGGCCGTTGGCCGCGCCCACCGCACGCGTCGCGGACGGGCGCCCGACCTGCTGCGCCAGCTGCGCGTAGCTCCAGGTTTCGCCGTACGGGATCCGCGCGAGCGTGTTCCACACCTGCAACTGGAACGGCGTGCCGACCGGCGCGAGCGGCAGTTCGAACGCGGTGCGTTCGCCGCGCAGGTAGTCGAGCAGCTGGCGCCGCGCTTCGGCGACCGGGCGGGGATCGTGCTGCCAGTGTTCGCGGTCGCGCGCTTCGTGGCGGTTGCGCGGGAACAGGATGTGATGCAGGCGGCCATCGGCATCGGCCGCCACGGTGAGCGTGCCGATCGGGCTTTCGAAGGCGTCGTAGTAGAAGGCGGTCATTGCGGTCTCCTTGGTCCTGGAGGCTATCGTCGGGTGGTCGTGCGGGAAATCCGCGGTCCGGGATCCGTCAGCGTTGCGTCGCTGCGGACCCGCTCGCGCTTTTCCCGCGCCGGGGGCGCCGCGACCCGGTGTCCGCGGGCGCGGCGGCGGAGGGTTTCGCAAGCGGCGCGAGGTGCCATAGATGCAGCACGGCATAGCTGCGCCACGGACGCCAGGCTTGCGAGCGCGCTTCGGTGGCGCGCTCGCTCAGGCGGCCGGGATGGCCGAGCACCTGCTGCAGGATCAGGTCGCCGGCCGGGAAGGCGTCGGGCTGGGCGAGCGCGCGCATGGCGATGTAGTGCGCGGTCCACGGGCCGATGCCGGGCAGGGCGGTGCAGCGCTCGACGAACTCGGCCAGGCGCTGGCCGGCGCCGAAGTGCAGCCGTCCATCGGCCACGGCCCGGGCCAGCGCGCGGATCGTCGCGGCGCGGGTGCGCGGCAGGCCGATCTGTTCCAGCGGCGCATCGGCCAACTGGTCCGGCGTGGGGAAGATCCGGTCCAGCCTGCCGGGCATGCCGCTGCGGCGGCCGCCATGCCGTTCCACCAGCCTGGCCGCCAGCGTCGCCGCGCCGGCCACGCTGACCTGCTGGCCGAGGATCGCGCGCACCGCGACCTCGAAGCCGTCCCAGCCCCCGGGCACGCGCAGGCCCGGGCGGAGGGCGATGCCCTGCGCCAGCAACGGCTCGCCGGCGAAGGTGGCGTGGACCGCCTGCAGGTCGGCGTCGAGGTCGAACATGCGGCGCACCCGGCGCACGATGTCCGGGATCGCGCGCGGATCGGTGGCGCCGATCCGCAGCAGCAATTCCGAACGCCTGGGAGCGGCGGCGACGTGGATCAGCGTCGAGGCATCGGCCGGCCCGATCACGCGCCGGTAGCCGTCCTCGTCGACCTGCTCGATGCCGGGGATGGCGCGGCGGCGCAGGAACGCCAGCATCGCGGGGAAGTCCAGCGGGGGACGATAGCCCAGCCGCAGCTCGAGCTCGCCGCCGGCGATCTCGCCGCGCTGCCGGCGCAGGGCGGAAGGCGGCATGCCGCAGCCTTCCAGGAACGCGGCGTTGAAGCGGCGCAGGCTGTTGAACCCGGCCGCGAGCGCGACCTGGGTGACCGGGAGCGCGGTCTCGGTGAGCAACTGCTTGGCCATCAACAGCCGGCGCGTGGCATGCACCTGCGCGGGCGTGGCGCCCAGTTGCTGCAGGAACTGCCGTTGCAGCTGGCGCGCGCTGAGGCCGAGCTGGCCGGCGAGGTCGTCCACCGTGCGCTCCTGCAGGTAGCCTTCGGCGATCAGCGCCAGCGCGCGCTGCACGGTTTCTTCGCCCAGGTGCTGCTGTGCCTGCGGCGACAGCTCGGGCCGGCAGCGCAGGCACGGCCGGTAGCCGGCCGCGCTGGCCGCGGCCGCGCTCGGGTAGTAGCTGACGTTGCCGGGCTTGGGCGGCGGCGCCGGGCAGACCGGCCGGCAGTAGATGCCGGTGCTCTTCACGGCGGTGAAGAACAGGCCGTCGAAGCGCGCGTCGCGCGCCAGCCTGGCGCGGTCGCATTGTCCGGGGTCGAGCGGGCGGTGCGTTTGCATGGGGCCAGTCTAGGGGCTCGCGGGGATGTCGGCTGGCCGTTTTCGGACATCGATGCCGCGGTTCAAGCCGGGTTGGTCCGGCGGGGGCCGACACGTCCTAGACTGTGGCGTTCTTCCCGCTCCCGCGCCGCACTTTCGATGCCGAAGTTCCGTTGGTCGTTCGCCCTCGTCCTGCCCGTGCTGGTGGCCTGCCGCCAGCCCGAGGCGGTGCAGGCCCCTGTCGTGGCGCAGACCACCCCGGCCGCCGATGGCGACCACATGGTGTCGGTGGACGCGCCGCCGTTGCCGGCACCCCCGCCGCGCAAGCCGGCGCGCCAGGACGACGCCTGGTCGGACGTGCAGCTCGAGGCCGGGCAGGCCTGGGTGAGCTGCGCGACCGACTACACGGCCGAGGCCGGCGACGGCCAACCGCTGGCGGCGCTGGACAAGGCCTCGATCGAGGCGGCGATGCGGCCGTGCAAGGACGCCGGGCTGGTGCGGGTGCGCTACTCCGGCAAGATCAATCCGGCCTTCGCCGAACTGATGTGGCGGCTGGCGTCGGTGGCCGACGGGCTGCGCCTGCAGCGGCGCATCCTCGACCTGGACTCCAGCGGCGGGCAGGTCGAGGCGGCGATCCGCGCCGGCGACTCGATCGGCGCCTCGCACTGGACGGTCTGGGTGCGCGAAGGCTCGATCTGCCACAGCGCCTGCGTGTTCGTGCTGGCCGCCGGGGACAACCGCCTGATCGCCGGCAAGGTCGGCATCCACCGGATGATGCGGATCAGTTCCAAGGCGACCTCGCGCGCCGAGCTGCGCGACGAACTGCAGCAGGTCTACGGCAACGTCAAGGACTACCTGGAGCGCAACGGCGTGGCGGTCGCGGTGGCCGACCTGATGATGACCGTGCCCAACCGCAGCCTGCGCCTGCTCACGCCGGAGGAACTGCGCGAATACGGGCTGGACGGCACCAACGCCGTGCAGGACGACCTGGACCGCATCCGGCTGATGCGCGAGTGCGGCGACGACTTCGTCAAGCGCAAGGACGCGTTCCTGGTCGCGTTCGACCAGCAATGCAAGCGCGAGGGCGAGGAACTGGAATCGGTCAACGCCTGCGGCCAGGCGCTGAAGGAACAGTTCGGTTTCCCCGACCCGGCCTGCCCGGAGGAGAGCCCGTTGTCGGAAAACGACGCGGCGGCGCTGCTGCCGCGCCAGGCGACGGTCGAGGCGCCGAAATCCTGAAGCCGACCGCGGCGCTTCCGAGCCGCCCTTGGGCATCGGCAGCGGGCCCAACGCGACTTGGCCGCGAGCCGGCGACATGCCCTAGACTCGCCCGGCAGATCCGGCTCCCAGGAAAGGAACGTCCCGCCATGCACCGCACCGCACTGCTGCTCGCTTCGCTCGCGTTGGCCAGCCCGCTCGCGCACGCCCAATCGGCACCGGCCGCTGCGCGTCCCGCGCCCGCGCCTCCTGCGGCGCCGGCCGCTCCCGCGCTGACGCCGGCCCAGCAGGCGCAGTTGGCCAAGCAGAACGCCGAGATGAGCCAGGCCGCGCTGAAGGCCGCGCAGATGGTGGACGCCAACCAGCTCGGCGAACTCTGGGACGGCGCCTCCGTGGTCGCCAAGAAAGCCGTGACCCGCGACGTGTTCGTGCGGCAGGTCGGCAGCGAGCGGGCCCGGCTGGGCGCGCTGGCCGGGCGTGGCGCCGCGACCGTGACGCGCGTGCAATACGGCCCGGGCGCGCAGGTCCCGGAAGGCCTGTACGTCAACGTCAGCTTCCCCACGCGCTTCGCCAATGTGCCGCAGCCGGTCCGCGAACTGGTGTCGTTCCGGCTCGACGAGGACCGGGTATGGCGCCTGTCCGGCTACAGCTTGCGCATGCCCAACTGAGGCTGGGGGCCGTCCGGCAAGGCGCCCTGGATCCGCGCTTCGCACCGCGCGGAGATCCGTGAGCGCCAAGGCCGCAGCGGCGTAGTCATGCGGACGGCGCCCGGCCTGCCGCGAGCGGGCCCGACAGGTGCTGGATCAGTTCGGTCACGCGGAAGGGCTTGGAGAAATACGTGACCGTCGCCGGGATGGGCGGCAGGTGGTGCGGCGAGATCCCGGACACGAGCACAACCCTCGCCGCGGGATTGCGGTCCTTGGCCGCGTGGGCCACGTCGATCCCGCTGACCCCGTCGGGCATGGTGACGTCGGTTATCACCCAATCGAAATCCTCGGCCGCCAATTTGGACTGGGCGTCACGCCCGTTCAACGCCTGGACGACGGTATGTCCTTCTTCCTCGAGGGCTATCGACGTCACCAGGCGCACCAGGTCGTCGTCCTCAACGTACAGTATTTTCATCGGTGCCCTGCTGTCTGAGTTCGGGGATGAACATCGTCACGGTGGTCCCGGCGTCCGGGAGGCTGTCGATCTCGGCGAAGCCGCCGCTCTGGCTGGCGAAGCCGAAGACCTGGCTCAGCCCCAGTCCGCTGCCCTTGCCGACATCCTTGGTGGTGAAGAAGGGCTCCATCGCCCGCAGGCGGATCTCCTCGGGCATGCCGGGCCCGTCGTCGGCCACCGAGACGCAGACGTAGTCGCGGTCGGGGCATGCCTGCGAGTGGCGCAACCGGTCCAGGCGGGCGACGCGGGTCCTGACGACGACGTGGCCGGCCGGCGAGGCGTCGCGCGCGTTCGCGACCAGGTTCATCACTGCCGCTTCCAGTTGGGTCCGGTCGACCATGACGGGAGGCACGCGCTCGGCCAGTTCGAGGGTGCAGCGGACCGCGTCGCCGACCGCGCGCCTGAAGAGTTCGAACGAGTTGCGGATGAGTTCGTTCACGTCGTACTGGGCCGGACGCAGGTGCTGCCCCCGCGTGAACGCGAGCAGTTGGTGGGACAGGTGGCTGCCGCGCTGGGCGGCCTCGGCCGCGGCATTGATCAGCAGCGACTTCCTCTCGTCGCGTTCCTTCTTCGCCAGCAGGTCGAGGCTGTTCACGATCACGGCCAGCACATTGTTGAAATCGTGGGCGACGCCCAGGGCGAGGCGGCCGAGGGCCTCCAGCTTCTGGGATTGCGCAAGCGCGCGCTCGGTTTCGCGGAGGCTCTTGATGGCCTCGTATTTCTCGGTGACGTCGCGGGTCACTTTCGCGAAGCCCACCAGCCTTCCGTCCTGCCATATCGGATCGATGATCACGTTCGCGCGGAACAGGCTGCCGTCCTTGCGTACCCGCCATCCCTCCGCCTCGTACCGGCCGGTCTGCCTGGCGGCCTCCAGTCCTTTCCACGGCAGCCGCCGGGCGATGTCGTCCGGCGTGTAGAAGATCGAGAAGTGCTGGCCGAGGATTTCCCTGTCGGTGTAGCCCTTGATGAGTTCGCCGCCGGGATTCCAGCTGCGGATGTAGCCCTCCGGATCCAGCATGTAGATCGCGTAGTCGGTCACCGCCTGCAACAGCAGGCGTTCGGCTTGCTCGCTGTCGCCATGCCGCTTCTGTTCGTGCATCGCGCACTCCCGTGGATCGCCGGCAAAGCCTATACGCCGCCCCGTGAGCGCGGAGTCTTGTCCCGCGGGGCCGCTCCAGGCGGAGCCATGCTTGTCGCGGCGGCGTGAACGGCCGGGTGCAGGCGGCGGGAGCGCGCCTTTTCCCGCGGGTTGATCTCGATCAAGCCCTCCTTGCGGCGCGGCGGCGTAGACTGCCCACGCGATTCGAGCGGGAGCGCACATGAAGCATGTCGACGTGGCAGTGGTCGGGGCCGGGCCCATCGGGCTGAGCTTTGCGCGGTCGTTGGCCGGGAGTGGCCTTTCGGTGGCGCTGGTCGAACGGCAGGATCGTTCGCGCCTGGCCGATCCGGCGTTCGACGGCCGCGAGATCGCGCTCACGCATGCCTCGCGTCAGGTGATGGAGAGGCTGGGGCAATGGGCGCGCATTCCGGCCGGCGACATATCGCCGTTGCGCGATGCCCGGGTGATGAACGGTTCCTCGCCGTTCGCGCTGACGTTCGCCGCGCATGCGGGGGACGTCGGCGAGCTGGGGTGGCTGGTGCCCAACCACCTGGTCCGGCGTGCCGCCTGGGAAGCGGTGCAGGGCCAGCAAGGGCTGCATGTCCTGGACAACAGCGCGCTGGTGGCGGTGCAGGCCGCCGCAGGCGGCGTCGCGCTCGTGCTGACCGATGGGGAGCGGCTCTCGGCGCGCCTGCTGGTCGCCTCCGACAGCCGTTTCTCCCAGGCCCGGCGCCTGCTCGGGATCGGGGCGCGCACGCGCGATTTCGGCAAGTCCATGCTGGTTTGCCGCATGCGGCACGAACGGCCCCACCACCACGCGGCCTGGGAATGGTTCGGCTACGGCCGGACCATGGCCCTGTTGCCGCTGCACGGCGACCGGGCCGGCGTGGTGCTGACGCTCCCGCCGCGGCGGGTGGAGGCGTTGATGGCGATGGACGAGGCCGCGTTCGGCGCCGCGATCACCGATTGCTTCGAGGGGCGGCTGGGCAGGATGGACCAGGAAGGCTCGCGCCATGTCTACCCGCTGGTCGCGACCTACGCGGAGCGCTTCGTCGGCGAACGTTGCGCGCTGGTCGGCGATGCGGCGGTCGGCATGCATCCGGTGACCGCGCATGGATTCAACCTGGGGCTGCAAGGCCAGGCGCGGCTGGCGAAGGCGATCGTCGAGGCGGCCGCGGCGGGGGACGACATCGCCGCGCCGGCGCTGCTGGCCGGCTACGAACGCGCGCACCGGCTGGCTACGCGCCCGCTGTACGAGGCGACCAATGCCATCGCCTCGCTGTACACCGACGATCGCCCGCCGATGCGACTGCTGCGCGACGGCGCGTTGCGCGCGGCCAGCGTGGTGGCGCCGTTCCGCAAGGCCATTGCCGCGCACCTGACCCAGCGCGCCGTCGCCTAGCAGGGGATCGCGAAGGCTTCTTGCGGGAGGGACTTCAGTCCCGAAGCCCTGCCGGCAAGGCCCTGCCGGGACTGAAGTCCCTCCCATAGGGGCCAACCATCGGCTAGGCGGCGACCACGCGGATTTCCACGTCGTCGATGCGCACGACCTGGCCGCCGCGGATCTTGGCGGTCTTGCGCAATTCCACCTCGCCGTCCACGCGCACCGCGCCGCTGGCGACGATCGCCTTGCCCTGGCCGCCGCTGTCGGCGATGCCGGCCAGCTTGAGCAACTGGTTGAGTTCGACGTATTCGCGGTCGAGTTCGAAATCGAGGGTTTGCATGGCGTCGTCGTTGGCAGCCGGGGGCGGCGATTATCCGCCTACTCGCGCTCGAATTCGCGCACTTCCTCCAGCAGCGCGCGCGCTCGGCGCAGGCTGAAGCCTGTGACGGCATCTTCCACGCGCTGGGCCAGCCGCGGCCGGCGAGGATTGCGCGACCAACGATGGAACCAGGCGGTGCCGATCCAGCCGAGCGCGCCGATCGCCAGACTGCCCCAGATCCAGCCTGGTGCCCCGGCGGGTATCGGCATGCGCGCCAGGCCGGCCACGGCGACCACGACGATGACCCACATCACCCACCATGGCCAGCCGGCGAGCATGCCGTTGAGGGCGTAGAACCGGCGCAACCTGGCGAGCCGGTTCTCGATCTGCAGTACGGGGGCGCCGTAATCGATGCGGGACGCCAGCGCGAGGGTGATACCTGCAAAGACTGCAGTGACCACCCCGAAGGCGTGCAACGTCGCGCCCGCGACGTGGTAGCGCGGGGCGTCCGGATTGTGTCTCCAGCAGGCGATGCCGAGCAGCATCAGCGCCACGCCGAGCGCGACCTGCAGCCACTGGCCCCGGACCAGCGGGCGCAGGCTGCTGCGCAAGTGCTCGCGCTTGCGTTCGCCCAGCAATGCGTTCTGCAGCGTTTCCTGGCGTTCGAGACGCTGGCCCAGTTGCCGCCAGATGGCCTTCAGTTCGTCCGGTTCCATGTCGGGATCCTCGGGTTCAGAGTTCGTGACGGATGCGCGCCTTCAAGCGGCCGATCTTGGTGGCGACGTTGGTTTCGCTCAGGCCGAGTACCCCGGCCATCTCCCGGTAGCTGCAGTCTTCGAGGTAGAGCAGCATCAGCGCGCGTTCCAACGGCGGCAGGGCATGGATGAAGCGATGCAGTCGCTCGACCTGCTGGGACATTTCCGGGTCGTGCGGGCGCGGATCCGGCAGATCGTGGTGCGCCTCGTTCCAGGAGTCGGCCTGGGTGCTCCGCGTGCGGCTGCGCACGTGCGAGATCGCCACGTTCAGCGCGATCCGGTACATCCAGGTCGAAAACGGCCTGGCCGCGTCGTAGGACGGCCAGGCCCGCCACAGCTGCGCCGCGATGTCCTGCATCAGGTCGTCGCGATCCTCGCGCTGCCAGGCGTAACTGCCGGCGACCTTGACCAATACGCCGCGGTGCCGCTCCAGCAGGGCGGCGAATGCCTGTCGGCGGTCGCAAGACGTCGTTGCGGGCTGTTCCATGGCGGGGCTGGAAGAGGGGCTCGCGAGGTGATTCGCCGGCAGGGGCGGATCATCACACCTGAACGGAATCCCGGCCCCCTTTCGACAGCGGGGCCGCCAAGGCGCACAATATGCTGTCCTGCGCCCGCCCGTTCGCGGCCGGCGCCTCCCGGAGTTCCCCATGTCAGACCAATCCCCCGCGCCGCTGCGCTTCGCAGACCTCGGCCTGAGCGAGGCCGTGATGCGCGCCGTGGCCGATGTCGGCTACGAGTCGCCGTCGCCGATCCAGGCCGCCACCATCCCGGCCATGCTGGCCGGCCGGGACGTGCTCGGCCAGGCCCAGACCGGCACCGGCAAGACCGCCGCGTTCGCGCTGCCGGTGCTGTCCAACGCCGACCTGGCGCAGGCCAAGCCGCAGGCGCTGGTGCTGGCGCCCACCCGCGAGCTGGCGATCCAGGTCGCCGAGGCCTTCCAGCGCTACGCCACGGCGATCCCGGGCTTCCGCGTGCTGCCGGTCTACGGCGGCCAGCCCTATGGCCAGCAGCTGTCGGCGCTGCGCCGCGGCGTGCACGTGGTGGTCGGTACGCCGGGCCGGGTGATCGATCATCTCGAGCGCGGCACGCTGGACCTGTCCGAGCTGAAGACGCTGGTGCTCGACGAGGCCGACGAGATGCTGCGGATGGGCTTCATCGAGGACGTCGAGGCGGTGCTGAAGAAGCTGCCCGAGTCGCGCCAGGTGGCGCTGTTCTCGGCGACGATGCCGCCGCAGATCCGCCGCATCGCGCAGACCTACCTGCGCGACCCGGCGGAGGTCACCATCGCCGCCAAGACCACCACCTCGGCCAACATCCGCCAGCGCTACTGGTGGGTGAGCGGCCTGCACAAGCTCGATGCGCTGACCCGCATCCTGGAGGTCGAGCCGTTCGACGCGATGATCATCTTCGCGCGCACCAAGGCCGCCACCGAGGAACTGGCCGAGAAGCTGCAGGCGCGCGGCCTGGCGGCCGCCGCCATCAACGGCGACATGCAGCAGGCCCAGCGCGAGCGCACCATCGGACAGCTCAAGGACGGCAAGCTCGACATCCTGGTCGCCACCGACGTGGCCGCGCGCGGACTGGACGTGGAGCGGATCAGCCACGTGCTGAACTACGACATCCCCTACGACACCGAGAGCTACGTGCACCGCATCGGCCGCACCGGCCGCGCCGGGCGCAGCGGCGAGGCGATCCTGTTCGTCACGCCGCGCGAGAAGGGCATGCTGCGCCAGATCGAGCGCGCCACCCGCCAGCCGATCGAGGAAATGCAGCTGCCGTCGGTGGACGCGGTCAACGACACCCGCGTGAGCAAGTTCATGACCCGCATCAGCGATGCGCTGGCCGAAGGCGGCGACATCGAGTTCTATCGCGAGCTGCTGCAGCGCTTCGAAGGCGAGAGCAACGTGCCGGCGATCGACATCGCCGCGGCGCTCGCCAAGCTGCTGCAGGGCGATGCCCCGTTCCTGCTGGCGCCGCCGGTGCGCGGCCCGCGTCCGGAACGTAGCGACGAGCGCGCGCCACGCCGCAGCGAGCGTCCCGAGCGTGGCGAGCGCCCGGCCCGTTTCGAGCCGCGCGCCGAGCGCGCGCCGCGTACCACGGACGACCATGCGCACGCGGCGGCCTCGCATCCGCGCGCCGAACGGCAAGGCGGCGACTTCGATTACGAGCGCGATGTCGGCAGCTTCGAGCGCCCGCGCCGCGACAAGGTGCCGCCGCGCGGCGAGCCCGAATTCGGGATGGAGACCTACCGCATCGAGGTCGGCCATGCGCACGGCGTGAAGCCGGCCAACATCGTCGGGGCCATCGCCAACGAGGCCGGGCTGGAGAGCCGCTACATCGGCCGCATCGATATCCACGACGATTATTCGATCCTGGACCTGCCGGCGGAGATGCCGCGCGAGATCCTGCAGCACCTCAAGAAGGTGTGGGTGTCCGGCCAGCAGCTGCAGATGCGGCGCGTGGACGGCGACGAGGCGCATGCGCCGTCGCGCGGGAAGCCGAAGTTCGCGCGGGCCGGCAAGCCGGGCGGCGCGGCCAAGCCGCATCGCAAGGGGCCGGGCAAGCCGAAGGGCGCGCGCCACGAATGATCGCCGCACCTTCCTCGCACGCGGGGAAGGTGCCCGGAGCGGCGCCTCCGGCACCGGGCGCCATCACGGCCTGCATCCTTGCCGCCCCGGCACGACGTCCGCGGCGCGGGCGCGGGCCGGTGGCGCGCCTGCGGGACGTCCTGGCCCGCGGGCATGGGAAGGGCCGCGTCCTGTCTTCCATGTCTTTCTTCGAGTGATCTCCATGACCACCCGCCTCAACAAGCACATCGCCGAGACCGGATTCTGCTCGCGCCGCGAGGCCGACCGCCTGATCGGCGAGCGGCGCGTCACCGTCAACGGCGTGGTGGCCGGCACGGGTGCGGTGGTGGGCGAGGGCGACGAGGTGCGGGTGGACGGCCAGCCGCTGCGCGCGCGCATGGCGAGCAAGCCCGGTGCCCGCCGCCATGTCTACATCGCGTTGAACAAGCCGGTCGGGATCACCTGCACCACCGAAAGCTCGGTGAAGGGCAACATCGTCGATTTCGTCGGGCACGAGCAGCGCATCTTCCCGATCGGGCGGCTGGACAAGGATTCGGAAGGCCTGATCCTGATGACCAGCAACGGCGACATCGTCAATGAGATCCTGAGGGCGGAGAACCGCCACCAGAAGGAATACCTGGTGGCGGTCAACAAGCCGGTCACCGACGAATTCCTGCGCGGGATGGCGCGCGGCGTGCGCATCCACGGGCAGATGACGTTGCCGTGCCGGACCGCGCGGATCGCCAAGTTCGGGTTCCGGATCGTGCTGGAGCAGGGCCTGAACCGGCAGATCCGCCTGATGTCGGCCGAGTTCGGCTATCGCGTCACGCAGTTGCGACGGACGCGTATCGACAACATCAAGCTGGGGACGTTGAAGCCGGGGCAGTGGCGGAATTTGACGGATCTGGAGTTGAGGGGCTTGTTGCCGCAGCGGCAGGATTTTTGATCGATTGATCGGTTGATGGGGCATTCGGGCGTTTGATCACGCTGTCCCTCCGACCTGCGACATCTATCTGCCGTCGTCCTCGAGAAGGCGACGACCCAGCGACTTTCTCGCTATCTATCCAGTCCCCGTGATCTCACTATCGTCATCCCCGCGAAGGCGGGGATCCAGGGACTTTGCTTTTGCTTTGTTTCGAGTGGATGCAAAAACTTTCGCCTTTGGCGAGTCACTTTTCTTTGCTTGTGCACGCGCGCCGCAGGAGCGGCGCCGCACGGCGAAGCCGCCCGAAGGGCGCGGCACAAGGATGTGCCGCGTAAAGAAAAGTAACCAAAAGAAGCGCTTCACAGCAGCCGAATGGCTGATCAAGCACACCCCGCCTTCGCGCCCTCCGCTGCGCTACGGGTCCGCGGAGCCAATGGGATCTTCGGACGCGACCTCCTGTCGCGGCCGAAAACGGCGCACTCGTCCGCTACGCGGACGAGCCCGGGGCATTCGCCGCGCGGCGAATGCCCGCCCGCCGGGGCGAAACAGTGCTTCGCCTTTTCCGGCGAGCCCCTGTGTGCCGCCCTTCGGGTGTTTCCCAATGTCTCCGCCGCTTCGGAGGGGCCCCGATAGGTCAAAGGCGAAAAGCAAAAGCAACGGCAAAACACGAGCAACGGCAACAGCAACAGCAACAGCGCTGCGTCTTCGGCCTTGGGCTGTAACGGCAGGCCATGCCATGTCTAATCGACCAGGTTCTTCGACTCGGCCGTGCCCAGCAGTTCCGGATGCTCGATGCGGCGCCGGCGCTCCAGCAGCGGATGCAGGAACACGGCGCCGAGGATGATCGCCACGCCGAGGTAGAACAGCGGCGTCAGCTCCTTCTGCTCGCCGAGCAGCAGGGCGGCCAGCACGATCGCGTAGATCGGTTCCAGGTTGGTGACCAGTTGCACCGAGTACGCGCTCAGGTGGCGCAAGGCCACCAACGCCAGCGCGAACGGGAGCAGCGTGCAGGCCAGGGCGAGCGCCAGCAGCAACGCGCCGTCGTGCAGGCCCGGCACCTCCAGCAGGTCGCCGCCGAAGGCCGGCAGCAGCAGCGGCATCAACGGGGCAAGCGCCGTCAGTACCAGCGTGCCCGCGCCGAGCTCCAGGCCGGTGACGGTCAGCGGATCGGCATGGCTGACCATGCGCTTGTTGAGCGAGCCGAACAGCGCCACCAGCAGTGCGGACACGGCTCCTACCGCGATGCCGGCGCGCATGCCGCCCGGCACGCCGCCGACCACCATCGCCACGCCCGGGAGCACCGCGATGCCGAACAGCAACTCGCTCGGCCGGAACGGTCGGTGCGCCACCCACGGCTCGATCACCGCGGTGAACACCGGCGCCAGTGCGATGCAGGTGGCGGCCACCGAGGCGTTGGCCAGCTTGATCGCGCCGTAGAAGGTCAGCCAGTGCAGCGCCACCAGCGCGCCGATGCCGCAATAACCCCATGCCAGCCGCGGCGTCAGCGCGCGCAGGCCGCGCCAGACCCGCGGCAACAGCGCCAGCGCGGCCACCACGATCAGCATGCGCCACCACACCAGCGGCAGCGCCGGCAGCGTGATCAGCTTGCCCAGGATGGCGGTCACGCCCCACAGCAGGACGCAAAAATGGATTTGCAGTTGCGCCTTGCGCAGGGGAGTCATCGGCATCCGGCTATTGTCGCCGAGACGCCGACGGCATGACCATCGCGCCCGCCGCGCGGCGCGACGGCGCTCGCGTACCGGATCAGGGAGCCAGCGCCTTCATCAGCGCCATGGCGGCCGCGGGATTGCGCTCCTTGGCGGCGCTGATGAAGTAGACGAACACCTCGCGGGGCTCGCCGGGCTCGAGCGGAGCGGCGACATGCGGCAGGTCCGGGTTGTCCTCGCCGTCGCGCCAGGCCTGGATGCGCCGTGCCCAGGCCCGCAGCTCGGCCGCGGGATAGCCGGTATCGACGTCGGACCGGCTGCGCATCAGCCGCGCATACACGAAGTCGCCGCCCAGGTCGGCGAAGGAGGGGTACTCGTCGCTGTCGGTGAACACCGTGGCCATGCCGCGCCGGCGTATCCGCTCGAGCAGCGCGGCATCCACGAAGGCCGGATCGCGGATCTCCAGGACGTGGCGCAGGCGGTGGCTGCCGGCATGGCTGGGCAGCAGGTCGAGGAACGCGTCGAAGTCGTCCTGCTGCAGCGTGCGGCCGTGCGCGAACTGCCATACCAGCGGCCCCAGCCTGTTGCCCAGTTCGGAGATGCCGCCGATGAAGTCGTCGACCTGCGCGCCCGTGCCGGCCAGCCGCCTGGCCTGGACGATGCGCTTGGGGGCCTTGGCCGAGAACACGAATCCCTCCGGCGTCTCGTCGCGCCACTTGGCGTAGGTGGCCGGCTTCTGCGTGCCGTAATAGGTGCCGTTGATCTCGATGCTGGTGAGGTGGCGGCTGGCGTATTCCAGTTCGCGCCGCTGCACGAGCCCGGGTGGATAGAACATGCCGCCACGCCAAGGTTCGTAGACCCAACCGCCGATGCCGATATGGATGCCCCCGCCGTTGGCCGGCGCTGTGTCGAAGAGTTCGTTCAACGGAATATCCCTGTCTACTGCCTGCACTTCTCGTTGCCGCGTGCCCGCGTGGCCTCCACGGGCGTGCGTCCCAATGTCGTTGCCCGGCATCCGTCCGGAGCGGTTCGGCGGCTACCTGCCACCGGTGGCGTCGCAATGCGGCGTTGGGCCGGGGCCGGCGTGCCGTCATGCCTGAGCGGGGATGCTACGGCCAGCGGGGCCGGCGGTGCGTTACCGTTTTGCAAAGAGGGTCTGATTTCCGGCAAGCGGGCCGGCGGCCGCTGCCGTGCTGCACCATGATGGGGCGCGGGGCGGCCGCCCGGCTCTCGCCCTCTGGCCCCACCCGGACTTTGGGCACTGCGCGCCCGGGAGGCGGGCGGCTACCATCCGGACATCCCCGCCCGAGGACGGCCTCCATGAACTGGACCACCCCCGACCTGTGCGACCGCTTCCCCGAGGTGGCCGTGGCCGAGCCGCTGTTCCGCAGCTTCGGCGGCCGGGCCGCGTTTTCGGGGCCGTTGGCGACGGTACGCTGCTTCGAGGACAACTCGCGCGTGCGCGAGCTGGCGATGACGCCGGGCGAGGGGCGGGTGCTGGTGGTGGACGGGCAGGGCTCGCTCCGGCACGCGCTGGTGGGCGACCAGATCGCGGCCAATGCCGCGGCGAACGGTTGGGCGGGCATGCTGATCCATGGCTGCGTGCGCGACGTCGAAATACTGGCCACGCTGCCGGTGGGGCTGCTCGCGCTGGCGGCCTGTCCGCGCAAGACCGACCGGCGCGGACTGGGGGATGTGGATGTACCGGTGAACTTCGCCGGGGTGGCGTTCGTGCCGGGCCATTGGCTCTATGCGGATGCCAGCGGCGTGTTGGTGTCATCGTCGCCGTTGGACCTGGCGGCGACCTGAGCGAACGAACGGGAGAATGCGGTTGAACAGAGGGTGGTGGGTGAGCGGAATGACCATGGCGCTAGCGGTGGCAGTGGCGGCACAGGCCGCGGAAACGCCGGCGGGACTGCAGGACTTCGATGCGCAGGTCGAGCGCGTGCGCCGGACCTTCGACGTACCCGGCATCGCGGTCGCGATCGTCGAGGACGGGCAGGTGGTGCTGGAGCGGGGCTACGGCGTGCGCGAGGCCGGCAAGCCCGGGGCGGTGGAGGCGACCACGCCGTTCGCGATCGCCTCCAATACCAAGGCGTTCACGGCGGCGTCGCTGTCGATCCTGGCCGACGAGGGCAAGCTCAAGCTCGACGACCGGGTGATCGACCACCTGCCGTGGTTCCGCATGTCCGATCCCTACGTCACCGGCGAGATGCGCATCCGCGACCTGCTCGCCCACCGCAGCGGGCTGAGCCTGGGCGCGGGCGACCTGCTGTTCTGGCCGACCACCGGCTACAGCACCGACGAAGTGGTGAAGCGCCTGGCGAAGGTGCCGTTGAAGGGCGGCTTCCGCGACCGGTACGCCTACGACAACATCCTCTACGCGGTGGCGCAGAAGGTGATCGAGCAGGTCTCCGGCATGTCCTATGCCGACTTCCTGCAGAAGCGCATCTTCGATCCGGTCGGCATGGGCGGTACCCGCTTCAACGCCGACCATCTCCGCCCCGGCGACGCGCCGGCGGTGGGCCATGCCAAGTACGACTTCCGCGAATTGCGCACGGTCGCGCCGCTGACCTGGTCGAACAACTCCGGTGCCGGCGGCATCTATTCCAGCGTGCACGACATGGCCAAGTGGATGAACGTGCAACTGGCCGGCGGCAAGCTGCCGGACGGCACGCCGCTGTTCAGCGCGCAGCGCCAGCGCGAGATGTGGTCGGTGATCACGCCCATCGCCATCCCGGAGCCGAGCGTGCCCGAGCTGGCGCCGGCAAGGCCGAATTTCGCCGGCTACGGCGAGGGCTGGAACCTGAGCGACTACCGCGGCCACAAGCTGGTCTGGCATACCGGCGGGTGGCCGGGCATGGTCTCGCGCCTGACCCTGGTGCCGGAGCGGAAGCTCGGCGTGATCGTGCTGACCAACCAGGAAGTCGGCGCCGCGTTCAATGCGGTGACGATGCAGGTCCTCGACGCCTATCTGGACGCGCCGAAGACCGACTGGACCGATGCCTATGCCAAGGCCGTGGCCAAGTCGCAGGAGAAGGCCGACGAGAGTTGGGACAAGCACGTGGCGGCGCGCGATGCGAAGTCCAGGCCTTCGTTGCCGTTGTCCGGTTATGCCGGCACCTACCGCGACCCGTGGTACGGGGACGTGGTGGTGCGCCGGGAAGGGGAACGCCTGCGGCTGCAGTTCTCGAAGACGGCGCAGTTGCTCGGGACGCTGGAGCATTGGCAGCACGATACGTTCATCGTGCGCTGGGACGATCGCTCGCTCAATGCCGATGCGTTCGTCACCTTCGCGCTGACGCCGGATGGCAAGGTGCGCGAGGCGAGGATGGAGGCGGTGTCGCCGTTGACGGATTTCAGCTTCGATTTCCAGGATTTGGTCTTGGTGCCGGTGGAGTGACGGGGCTTAATCGATAGGGGGGTGTCCTGTCATTGTTTTTGTGTAAAGGAAGCTCTTTGGCTTTGATGCCATTCCGCTGTCCCGCGGAATCTCTCTACCGTCATTCCCGCGAAGGCGGGAAGCGCTTTTCAGCAGCCGAATGGCTGATCATCCAGGGACTTTGCTTTTGGGCTCTTTGGGCCTTTGGCGATAAGGCCAAAGGCTTTCGCCTTACGGCGAGTTACCTTTCTTTGCTTGTGCAAAGAAAGGTAACTCAAAGAAAGCACACCCCGCCTTCGCGCCCGCAGCTTTGCTGCGGGTCCGCGGAGCCGGCGGGATTTTTCGACGCGACCTCCTGTCGCGGCGAAAAACGACGCACATCCATGTACGTCGCCCCTTCGGGGTTTTACCCGCCGTCTCCGCCGCTTCGGAGGGGCCCCGGTAAGTCAAGGTCAAAAGCGAAAAGCCAAAGCAACATCACGAGCAACAGCAACAGCAACAGCAACAGCAACAGCAAAGGCAAAGGCAAAGGCAAAGGCAAAGATTGCCCGGGCCTGCATGCAAATCACACGGCCTCGCTCGCCACTTCCTCGCGTGCCAATTCAAAACCCTCGTCCAGCCAGCCTGTGATGCCGCCGATCATGAGCTTGACCGGGCGCCCCAGCATGGCCAGGCGTACCGCGGCCTTGTCCGCGCCGTTGCAGTGGGGGCCGGCGCAGTACACGACGAACAGGGTGTCGGCCGGATGATGGGCGAGCTTGCCCTGGACGATCTTGCCGTGGGGCAGGTTGATCGCCCCCGGTACGTGGCCCCGGGCATACAGCGCCGGGGCACGCACATCGAGGAGGACGAAGCCGGGGGCGCCGGATGCCATCGCTTCGTGCACGTCCCAGCAGTCCGTTTCCAGGTGCAGCTTGGCGGTGAAATGGCGCAGCGCTTCCGCGCTGGCGGCGGCGGGGACCTGCAGTACGGGGTTCGGCATGGATCGTCTCCTTGGCTGGGGCGGTGCCAGTGTGGTCCGGGCAGGGCGCCGGTTAAACTGGCAGGATTGACGGATACCGGTCATTTCCTGCCATGGCGAAGAAACCCCCGTACGTGGTCGCGCTGGCGTATCCGAACCTGTGCCTGTTCGAGTTCGGCATCGCCGCCGAGTTGTTCGGCCTGCCGCGGCCGGAGCTGGAGGTGGCCTGGTATCGCTTCGGCGTGGCCATGACCGCGGGACGGGTGCGCAGCGGGATCGGCGGCATGCGGATCGCGGCCGATGGCGGGCTGGAGCTGTTGCGCAGGGCGCATACGATCGTGGTGCCCGGCTGGAGCGGGCCGGAGGTGAAGCCTTCCGCAGCCTTGAAGTCCGCGCTGTGCCGGGCGCACGCGCGCGGCGCGAGGCTGATGTCGATCTGCTCCGGGGCGTTCCTGCTCGGCCACTGCGGTCTGCTGGACGGACGCCGGGCGACCACGCACTGGCGCTACGAGCAGCGTTTCCGCGAGTACTTCCCCGCCAGTACGCTGGTCCCCGATGCGCTCTATGTCGAGGACGGCCGGATCGTCACCTCGGCCGGCAGCGCGGCCGGGATCGACGCGGGCCTGCACCTCATCCGCAGCGACTTCGGCACCGCGATCGCCAACCGGGTGGCGCAGCGGTTGGTGATGCTGCCGCACCGCGAGGGCGGGCAGCGGCAGTTCGTGGCCAGTCCGGTGGCCAGGCGCCGCAACGATCCGTTCGATGGCGTCTTCGACTGGGCACGGCAGCGGCTGGCCGACGGCATCGCCGCCGCCGACCTGGCCCGGGCGGCGGCGATGAGCGAGCGCAATTTCTATCGCCGCTTCAAGCAGGCCATCGGCACGACGCCGGGGCAGTGGCTGCAGCAGGAACGCATACGGTCCGCGAAGGCGCTGCTGGAGGCCGGCCGGCTCGACCTGGAGCGGGTGGCGGAGGCCTGCGGCTTCGAAACGCTGGAGGCGTTCAGGGCGGCATTCAGGCGCAACGTGGGCGTGGCGCCGTCGGCGTACCGCAAGAGTTTCGGGCAGGGCCATGTCACAGGCTCCCAGGCAGGCCGCGCTGGAGCGGGAGCGTGAACGCGCCGGACGCGGCACGATCCCATCCCCGGATCGACGATCGGCAGCAGGCGGGTCTCGCCAAGGGGTTGGCGTTCAGTTTGCGGGGCCGCTCCGAAAGGCTGGTGCAAGGCCGGGGTGGCCACACTGGGAAGGTGCCGGGACCGCTTGTCCGGGCGTGTGTTTTCAGGAGAGATTCGGGATGGCGGTGGGTTTTGTTCACGGCGCGTGGCGCCTGGCGTTGGCGGCCCTGGCTGGCCTGCCCCTGACCTTGCAGGCCGCGCCTGCCGATGCCGATCCCCCTGCGTCGCCTGCCTCGTCCCAGAGCCTGTGGGGGGACAAGACCGAGGTTACGGTCGGCATGTCCGCCCTGCTCACGCCTAGCTACGACGGCGCATCGCAGGATCGTTGGGAGCCGTTGCCGGTCGTGTCGGTACAACGCGGCATATTGTTCGCCGACAGCGTGCGTGGCGCCGGCTTGCAGTTCCAGACCGCGTCGGGCCTGTCATTATCGCAATCGATCTACTACGACCTGGGCCGCGCGGACCACGACAGCCGCTGGCGGCCAGGAGACAGCTCGCTTGCCGGGATGGGGCAGGTACCCGATTCGTTCACCAGCAAGACGCTGGTAGGTGAGCAGGTCACCCCTTGGTTCATGGCCAGTGCCGAGGCCGAACTCACGCTGCGCAGCGGCCTGCATCGCCAGCGCTACCGCGCCGGCGTGGAGCTCACGCCGTGGAAGACGGACAGCGACGAAGTCTCGATCGACCTGGACGGGCACTGGGGCAACAGCCGCTATAACCAGGCCTATTACGGGGTCACCGCACTGCAAAGCTCGCGTACCGGTTTCGATGCGTTCGCGCCGCGGGCGGGTTTGTATGCGGTCTCCAGCGGGGTCGAGTGGGACCACACTTTCAGCCCGCATTGGACCAGCGTGTTCCAGTTGACCGGCACGCATTACACCGGCCAGGCGAGCGGCAGCCCGATCGTGGCCGACCATACCGGCCTGGAAGTCACGCTGGGGTTCACCTACACCCGTTGAAGGCCGCCTGCTGCCCCAGGCCGCGTCTCGCGACGATGCGCTCCGGACGTGTTGCGCACGCCGCCGTTCGCGCCGCCGGTGCGGGGCCGGGCTCGCCGCGATCGGTTCGATCCCGTTCGCTTGACCACCACATCCAATGAGCTACCCTCGGCGCCTTTGTCGATTGGGGTCTGGCGATGTTCCGGTGGTTCGAATCCTTGGTGGAGGTGTTTCCTTCGCCGGAAAACCGCACGCCACCCGGTGCGGTATGGCGTTTCTACCTGCATTACCTGCGCCCGCTGTGGCCGGTCCTGCTGGCGACGCTGGTCGCCGGCCTGCTGTTGGCGCTGGTCGAAGTGGCGATGTTCGATTTCCTCGGTCGCATCGTCGACATGGTGGCCGAGCGCCCGGGCCCGGATTTCTTCCGGCGCCATGCCGTCGAGCTGCTGTGGATGGGAGGCATCACCCTGATCGCGCGCCCGCTGCTGGTGGGCGTGCACAACCTGCTGGTCAACCAGGCGATCGTGCCGGGGCTGAGCAACCGCGCGCGCTGGCTGATGCACAACTACGTGGTGCGGCAGAGCCTGTCGTTCTTCCAGAACGACTTCGCCGGCCGCATCGCCAACCGGGTGATGCAGACCGGCACCTCGCTGCGCGAGTCGGCGGTGCAGATGGTCGATGCGCTCTGGTACATCGTGGTCTACACCGGCAGCGCGCTGTACCTGTTCGCGCAGGCCGACCCGCTGCTGACCGCGCCGCTGCTGCTGTGGCTCGTCGCCTACGTGGCGCTGATGGTCCACTTCGTGCCGCGCATGAAGACCCGTGCGTGGATCGCCTCGGATGCGCGCTCCAAGGCGATGGGCCGGATCGTCGACGGCTACACCAACGTGGCGACGTTGAAGCTGTTCGCCCGGGCCGGGCGGGAGCAAGGCTACGTGCGCGAGGCGATCGACGAGCTGGCGGTCAAGCATCGCGCGCAGACCCGCGTGACCACCTCGATGGATACCTCGATCGCGATCATCAACGGCTTCCTGATCGTCGGCACCTGCGCGCTGGCGCTGTGGCTGTGGAGCCGCGGCCAGGTCAGCGTCGGCGCGATCACCGTGGCGACCGGCCTGGTGATCCGCATCCACAACATGTCCGGCTGGATCATGTGGACGATCAACGGCATCTTCGAGGACATCGGCACGGTGCAGGACGGCATGCAGACCATCTCGCGGCCGCTCACGGTGCAGGACGCGCCGGACGCGCGCGAACTGCAGGTGACGCGCGGCGAGGTGTGCTTCGAGGACATCCATTTCCACTACGGCAAGCAGGGCGGGGTGATCGCGGGGTTGGACCTGGAGGTGCGGCCGGGCGAGAAGATCGGCCTGGTCGGCCCGTCCGGCGCCGGCAAGTCGACGTTGGTCAACGTGCTGCTGCGCCTGTACGACCTGGAGAGCGGCCGCATCCTGATCGACGGGCAGGATGTGGCGCGGGTGACGCAGGAGAGCCTGCGCGCGCAGATCGGCGTGGTGACCCAGGACACCTCGCTGCTGCATCGCTCGATCCGCGACAACCTGCTGTACGGCCGGCCCGACGCCACCGAGGCGCAACTGCACGAAGCGGTGCGCAAGGCCCGCGCCGACAGCTTCATCGAGACGCTGGTGGACGGCGAGGGCCGGCGCGGCTACGAGGCGCACGTGGGCGAGCGCGGCGTGAAGCTGTCGGGCGGCCAGCGCCAGCGCATCGCGATCGCGCGGGTGCTGCTGAAGGACGCCCCGGTCCTGGTGCTGGACGAGGCCACCTCGGCGCTGGATTCGGAGGTCGAGGCCGCCATCCAGGACAGCCTCGACGAGCTGATGGCCGGCAAGACGGTGATCGCGATCGCGCACCGGCTCTCGACCATCGCGCGCATGGACAGGCTGGTGGTGATGGACCGCGGCGCGATCGTCGAGACCGGCACGCACGCCGAACTGGTCGCGCGCGGCGGGCTGTATGCGCGGCTGTGGGCGCGCCAGACCGGCGGGTTCGTGGCGGCGGAAGCCTGAGGCAACGCACCGCCGCGGTGCGCGTCGGCCCGCCCGGCAGGTTCCGTATCCGGGCGGCCCGCTACGGGGCGCGTCCCTTGGCGCTGGCTTCCGCCAGGCGTTCAAGGTAGGCGCAGAACATGTCCGCCATCGCGTCGGCGTAGGCGGCGATCTCCTCCGGCCGGCGCGGGCTTTCGGAGAACTGCTTGCCGGCGCCGCTGAGGGTATCGGTGATCAAGCCGCCGGCCCGAGCGCGGGTCGGCGCGTCGGCCCCGGGCAGCGCTTCGCGCATGAAATCGGCGAAGGCGCGTTCGCCCGCTTCGCGCGCCTGGCGCGCCTCCGGCGCGTGCCGGTAGAACGGCGCGGCATCGCCGAGCGCGACGCGCATGTCCGCTTCCTCGCACTCGGAGCGCACGAACGCATGCACCAGGGCGCGCAAGCGCTCGGCCGGCGGCTGCGCGCGATCGGCCATCAGGCGGGCCAGCAGGTTGCTGGTGTGGCGCCATTCGTCGCTCTGCAGGCGGAACAGGATCGCCGCCTTGTTGGGGAAGTACTGGTACAGCGAGCCGATGCTGACGCCGGCCTTCTCGGCGACTCGAGCGGTGGTGAAACGGGTGGCGCCTTCGGCGGCCAAAACCTGAGCGGCCGCCTGCAGGATCGCCGCCATCAGTTCGTTGGAACGCGCCTGTTTGGGCTGTTTGCGCTGGGAAATACGGGGCGCGCGCGGTGCGCTCATGGCCAGTCCCGGAATGCGATTAGAAAACGCGAATGATTGCTCGCATTCTAGTCCGGCGCGACGTGCACCTTCATTCCTTTCGGAGATTCACCAATGAACACCCCGGTTTTCCCCCTCCTGGCGCCGCTGCTGGACCGCCTGTTCGCCGAGGACGCCGCCGCCTCGCCCGTGGACAGCCCGGCCGTGGCCGCATTGTCCGCGGACGAGCAAGCGCGCCTGATGCGCAGCAAGACCGACTACCTGGATTTCTACGGCCGGTTGAAAGATCTGCCGCTGGCGGTCTCGCGGCGGACCGGCACGTTGCTGTACATGCTGGCCCGCAGTTGCCGGGCGCGCAGCATCGTCGAGTTCGGCACCTCCATCGGCATCTCCACGTTGCACCTGGCCGCCGCCTTGCGCGACAACGGAGGCGGCCGGCTGGTCACCAGCGAGTTCGAGCCGTCCAAGCTGGCGCGCGCACGCGCCAACCTCGAAGCGGGCGGCCTGCTCGACCTGGTGGAGATCCGTGCCGGCGACGCATTGCAGACCCTGGCTGCGGATCCGCCGGAGACGATCGACCTGTTGCTGCTGGATGGCGCCAAGGCCTTGTACCCGGAGGTGCTGGCGCTCCTGGAGCCGCGGTTGCGCCCGGGTGCGCTGGTGGTCGCCGACAACGCCGACTACAGCCCCGAGTACCTGGCGCGGGTGCGTTCGCCGGAAGCCGGCTACCTGTCGCTGGCGTTCGACGAGGACGTGGAACTGTCGATGCGGCTGGGCTGAGCCGGACTTCCATGCGCCGCATCGGAGAGCGATGGCGGCGCACGGAGGCGGTCAGTCCGAGCCGGGGCCGCCACCGCCCGGTGGCGGCCCGCCGCGGTCTCAGAAGCGGTAGGTCGCCGTGCCCACCATGTTGCGGGTGTTGCCGCTGAAGCAATCGCCGAAGTTGCGGCACGGCGCGAAGTATTCCTTGTCGAACAGATTGGTGACGCTCAGGGAGAACGTCCACGACGGCAGTTGCAGCTCCACCAGCGCGTCGACCAGCGTGTAGCTCGGCGTGCGCACGGTGCTGGTGGCGCCGGCCGAGATCGTGGATCCGACATGGCGGCCGCCAAGCCCGGTGCGCAGGCGCAGGCCGTCGTCCAGGACGAAGCCCTTGGCGAGCCAGACCGAGGCCAGGTCCTGTGGCGTATCGTTCAGGCGCCGGCCCACTTCCGGCGCGTAGTTGCTCCTGGTCACCTCGGCCTTGTTGTGGCTGTAGCTGGCCGTGACCGTTAAGTCGCCGGCGAAGGCGTAGGCGCCTTCCAGTTCCACGCCCTTGGACTGGATCTCGCCGGTCTGCACCACGTTGAGCACGTTGTCCGGGTCGTTGGTCTGGCGATTGGTCTCGGTGATGCGGTAGGCCGCCAGCGTCAGCAGCGCACCGGGGGCGGGCTGCCACTTCGCGCCCGCTTCCACCTGGCGGCCGCGCATCGGTTCGAAGGCACGACCGTACAGGTCCTGGCCGGTCACCGGCAGGAACGACTCGCTGTAGCTCAGGTAGGGCGATACGCCGGCGCCGACGTCGCCGATCAGGCCGATGCGGTAGGTGGTGGCGTTGTCGGTCTGCGCCGATACCCCTTCGGTCTTGGTACGGGCGCGGTCGCGGCGCGCTCCGAGCACCAGCGAGACGCGGTCGGCGTAGCGGAGCTGGTCCTGCACGTAGACGCCCGTCTGGGTGGTGCGCTGGTCGGGCAGGCGATCCCAGCCGTCGATGGCGACCCCGGCCGAGACCGGCGCGTAGATGTCGATCGGCGTGGCCGTGGCCCGCAGGTTCGACGAATCCTCGCGGAAATCGGTGTAGTCCACGCCGGCCAGCAGCAGGTGCCGGAAGGCGCCGGTGGTGAAGTCGAACTGCAACGAGTTGTCGGCGGTGGTGATGCGGTCGTGCGGCTTCACGCCGTAGGCCGTCCGCTTGACCACGCGGCCGTCGGCATCGATGAACGGGTTTTCGGGCTTCTCGTAGACGTTGGGGAACAGCTCGCGGAATTCCACCTTGGAGTCGATGTAGCGCAGGTTGGAACGCCAGGTCACCGTGTCGTTGAAGGCGTGGTCCAACAGCATGGCGGCGCTGAACAGGCGTGCGTCGAGCTTGTCGAAATCCTTGTCGCCGAGGAAGGTGGACGGATCGAGCTTGCGTCCCGGCGGCGCCTTCAGCGTTGCCACGACCGGCAGGAACTGCTGGCTGGAGGCGGTCTCGTCGTGCTGGTAGCTGGCCAGGAAGGTGATATTGGTGCGCTCGCCGCGCCAGGTGAGCGACGGTGCCAGGTAGATGCGGTCGTCGTCGATCTTGTCGGTCTGCATGCCCGAATCGCGGAACACGCCGACCACGCGCCCCGCCAGCGAATCGCCGAGCGCGCCGGTGACGTCGCCTTGCAGTTGCTTGCGCCGGAAGTTGCCGACCTGCACGCCGATCTCGCCGCCGTCCTGGAAGCTGGGGCGCTTGCTCATGGCGTTGATGATGCCGCCGGTGGCGCCGGCGCCGTACAGCACCGAGGAGGGGCCGCGCAGCACTTCCACCCGCTCCAGCCCGTAGACCTCCGGGCGGGCCATCGGGTTGAAGCCGTAGACGCGGCGCATGCCGTCCAGGTATTGCACCGGGTCCAGGCCGCGGATGGTGCTGCCGTCGCCGCGGGTATCCAGGCCCCAGGCGTCGGCGGTGACACCGGCGCTGTAGCGCAGGGTTTCCTGCAGGTTGCGCGCGCCGCGGTCGGTGAACAACTGCGAAGTCACCACGCTGATCGCCTGCGGGGTTTCCACCAGGGGCGTGTCGGTCTTGGTGGCGGTGCTGGCGCGATCGGCCACCACGGTCACGCCGTCCAGCGTGCGTGCGTCGACGTCGTGCGCCTGGGCCATGGCGGCCGCGAGCAGGGCGGGCGCCGCCAGCGACAGCGCGGCGACGGTGTGGCGGCGAAGATCGCCCGGCATGTTCAATCCCCCGATGAAGTCAGGGGCGGGATTATGGGAATCCAATGATGAGGATGCAAATTATTCGCAGTTGCGTGGCGGCCACGCAGGCGCGGAGCGGGCTGGCCGATCGCCGCCTCAAGCGGCGGTGCGGGCCTGCGGCCGCACCGCGCTCGGCGGCACGCCGATGATGCGCTTGAAGGCGCGGCTGAAGGACGCCTCGCTGTCGTAGCCCAGGCGCCCGGCGGCCACCGCCACGCGCATGCCTTCCTGCTCGATCCAGCGGCGTGCGCGGAACATCTTGACCTTGGCGACGTAGCGCGCCGGGCTCTCGCCGACGGTGCGCGTGAACGATTCGGCGAAGCGCGAGCGCGAGGCGCCCATCAGGTCGGCGAGCTCGGCGACGCTCCAATCGCGCTCCGGTTCGGCATGCACGGCCGCGATCACCTTGCCGATCTTGGGGCAGTGCACCGCCGCGATCCAGCCGCTGGCGTCGCTGCAGGCGCATTCCACCCAGGCGCGGATGATGCTGGCGGCGAGCACGTCGGCCATGCGCGCGAGGATGCCGCAGGCGCCGATGCGGTCCAGCGACGCCTCGCGCTCCATCGCTTCCAGCAGCACCGGCACGGCCGGGTCGCGCTTGAGCAGGTCGCCGGCCAGCATCTGCTCCGGCATCATCGCCAGCAGCGGGTGCAGCGGGTCCAGGTTGAAGCGCATCGCCCCGCAGAACAGTACGTCCGGCGGCGGAGGCTCGGCCTTGCCGCCGTCGCCGCCGGTGCCGTCGCAACCGCGCTTGCAGACGAGGTAGACGTCGTCGCACACCGGCGTGCGCGCGCAACTGCCGATCTCCACCGTGGGCACGTCCGGCGCGCTGGCCAGCACGTGCGCGCTGCCACGCGGCAGCAACACCGCGTCGCCGGCCTGCAGCCGCTTCCATTCCGCGCCCTCCACGCGCAACCATGCGCCGCCGCGTGCGACGAAATGGAAGCGCGCATCGCGCTGCGCCGGAAACGCCAGCGACCACGGCGCCTGCAATTCGCAGCGGCCGTACTCCACGCCGTCCAGGCGCAGGCCCAGCAACACCTGGGTCAGCATGTCCGGGGGCGTCTGGGCCGAGGCGATCGGGGAGGGTTGGGAGGATTGGACAAGCATTATGGGTTTTCCGGCATGGAAACGCCAGAATCATACGCCTAATCTGCCGGTCCCTTCACTTCCCGGTCCCCCACCGTGATCCCCGACACCCGTTCCGACCCCGCCTCCGGCCCTGTTCAGCCCGACGCTCCCGCCGCCGCCAACTGGTGGGCGGTGGGCGCCATGACGTTGGGCGTGTTCGGCCTGGTCACCGCGGAATTCCTGCCGGCCAGCCTGTTGACCGCGATGGCGGCCGACCTGGCGGTCAGCGAAGGCGCGGCCGGGCAGAGCGTCACCGCGACCGCCCTGGTGGCCGCGGTGGCCGCCCCGGCATTGCCGCTGCTGACCCGGCGCCTGGACCGCCGCCAGGTGATGTTCGGCCTCACGCTGCTGTTGCTGTTGTCGAATGTCCTGGCGGTGATGGCGCACACCCTGTCCACGCTGCTGGTGGCGCGCGTCGTGCTGGGCGTGGCGCTGGGCGGCTTCTGGGCGATGGCCGCGCCGCTGGCGATGCGCCTTGTGCCGGAGTCGCTGTTCCCGCGCGCGATGTCGCTGATCCTCACCGGCGTCTCGGTCGCCACGGTCTGCGCGGCCCCGGTAGGCGCGTGGATGGGGGACACCTGGGGCTGGCGCAGCGCCTTCATGGCGGCCGGCGCGGTCTCGCTGCTGACCCTGCTGGCGCAACTGCTCAGCCTGCCGGCGCTCAAGCCGCGCGCGCAGTCGGACCTGCAGGTGCTCGGGCACCTGCTGGCGCGGCCCGGCATCCGCGTGGTGCTGCTGGCGGTGCTGCTGGTGATCTCGGGCCACTTCGCCGGCTTCACCTACGTGCGCCCGTTGATGGAGAACGTCAGCCATCTGTCGCTGAGCGCGATCTCGGCGGTGCTGCTGGCCTACGGCATCGGCGGCTTCTTCGGCAACCTGTTCGGCGGCTACCTGGCGGGGCGCAGCGAGCGCCTAGCGATCATGTTCGGCAGCGTGACCATCTCCTTGCTGGCCGCCAGCCTGCTGGTGCGCGGCGAGTCGGCGCTGGTGGCCGCGGTGGCGATCACCTTGTGGGGCTTCGCCTTCGCCGCATTCCCGGTCGGTTTCCAGATCTGGATCGTGCGCGCCGCGCCGGACCAGGCCGAAGGCGCCAGTGGCCTGCTGGTGGCGGCCTTCCAGGTGGCCATCGCCAGCGGCGCGGTGGGCGGCGGCGTCCTCGTGGACCACATGGGGGCGCTCGGGGCGCCGCTGTTCGCGCTGGTCACCATGGTGCTGGGCGCGATGCTGACCTGGCACCGCGGTCCGCGCGTCGGCCAGGAGTCGGTCGGCGAAGCGGCCTGAAGCACACGATGGAGAACCCGATGCAAAGCACGTCTTCCGCGGCGGGATCGCCGGTCAACCGCCGCATCGTCCTCGCCGCGCGGCCGCAGGGCCTGCCGGGCGCCCGGGATTTCCGCCTCGAGCAGGTGCCCGTGCCGTCGCCGGAGGAGGGCGAGGTGCTGCTGCGCACGCACTATCTCTCGCTCGATCCGTACATGCGCAACCTGATGGACGAGATCGGGCCCGGCTATGCGCCGCCGCTGGCGCTGGGCGAGGTGATGGTCGGCGGCACCGTCAGCCGCGTGGTCGAATCGCGCCATCCCGGCTTCGAGGCGGGCCAGCTCGTGCTGGCGCAGGCCGGCTGGCAGGACTATGCGCTGTCCGACGGAACCGGCCTGGAACGCCTGGGCGACATGGAGCGGCCGTCGTTGGCATTGGGCGCGCTTGGCATGCCCGGCTTCACCGCCTACGTCGGCCTGCTCGACATAGGGCAGCCGCGGCCGGGCGACACCGTGGTGGTGGCCGCGGCCACCGGCGCGGTCGGGGCGATGGTCGGGCAGATCGCCCGCCTGAAGGGTCTGCGCGTGGTCGGCATCGCCGGCGGTGCCGACAAATGCCGGCATGCGGTGGGGACGCTCGGCTTCGATGCCTGCGTGGACCGCTACGACGAGGACTTCGCGCAGCGGCTCGCCGCGGCCTGCCCGTCGGGGATCGACGTGTACTTCGAGAACGTCGGCGGCGCGGTGCTGGAGGCGGTGCTGCCGCTGCTGAACATCGGCGCGCGCGTGCCGGTGTGCGGTTTCATCGCCCACTACAACGCGGCCGGCGAGGCGCCGGGGCCGGACAGGTCGGCCAGGCTGCTGGCGACCGTGCTGAGCAAGCGCGTGCGCATGGAGGGTTTCATCATCCTCGACCACTACGCCACGCGCCACGCCGAGTTCCGCCGCGAGGCGGAAGCCTGGATCGCGGCCGGCCTCATCCACCCGACCGAGGACATCGTCGATGGCCTGGAGCAGGCGCCTGCGGCGTTCGCCGGGCTGCTCCAGGGGCGCAACTTCGGCAAGCTCGTCGTGCGGGTGGCCTAGAGCCTGGATTCCAGGAAGTGCCCGGCCCGGCCGGGCACTTCCGTTGCCGGTCACTCGATCGGCTGGTCCAGCATCAGCTCGCGCACGAAGCGCACCGGCGGCGCGCCGTACGACAGCACCTGGTCGTGGTAGGCCTTGAGGTCGAACTTGTCGCCCAGCTTCTCCTGCACCGCCTTGCGCATGTCCAGGTGTTCCTGCACGCCGACGAAGTAGGTCGGCAGCTGCGCCGAGGACAGCTGCGCGCGCACCCATTTGCCGGCCGCCTCGCTCTCCTGCTGGAACGCGTCGTGGGTCATCAGGTGCATCGCCTGCTCGCGGCTCCAGCCGTCCACGTGCACGCCCTGGTCGAGGATCGCGTTGGCGATGGTGCGCAGGTAGAACTTCAGCTGCACCAGGTGGAACAGCGGGTCGTTGTCCAGGTAGCCCTGCTCCTGCATCATCCGCTCGGTGTAGACCGCCCAGCCCTCGGCGAACATCCCCGAGCGCAGCACGCCGCGCAGCGTGGAGGGGAACTTGGCCGAGTGCCAGCCTTCCAGGTAGTGGCCGGGGATGCCTTCGTGGATCGACAGCAGGTGGATCATCCGCGAGTTGTACTCGCGCAGGAACGAATCGACCTGCGCCTGCGACCAGTCGTCCGGGATCGGCGAGATCGCGTAGAAGGTCTTCAGGTTCTTGTCGAGCGGGCCGGGCGAGTCGCAGTAGGCGACCGCGACGCCGCGCTGGAACTCCGGCATCAGGATCACGTCCACAGGCGCGTCCGGCAGCGTCACCAGGTCGTGCGCGCGCACGAAGTCGGTGGCCGACTTCAGCGAGGCCTTGGCGTCCTCGACCACCTTGTCGCGCGCCGGGCGCTCGGCGTAGGCCAGCTCCAGCGCGGCCTCGATGGCCTTCTGCTGCTGCTCGTCGCTGGGCGCGTCCGGCAGGGCCGGGGCGCCGGGCTTGTCCTTCAGCACGGTGCGGGCGATCCCGTACATCTCCTCGCGCACGCGCTTGAGTTCGGACTCGGCGCGCTGCTTGATGTCGGCGCGCGAGAGCGAGGACAGCAGCGCGAACTTCAGCTTCTGGTCGTACTTCTCCGCGCCGATGCGGAAATCGCCCTTGGCGTTCGGCACCAGGGTCTTGTCCAGCCATTCCTGCTGCTCGGCGACCGCCTTCTTCAGCGTCTCGATCGCGGCGCGGGTGCGTTCGGCATCGGCCGGCGCCAGTTCGCCCAGGTGCGGGGTGATGAAGGCGTCGACGATGGAGAGGATGCCCTTGTTCTGCTTGGCGACGGTCTCGGCGTGGATCTTCGGCACGCGCGCCGGGTCCAGGTTCTCGCGGGCCTGGGCGAAGACCTGCGGGATCTTCTCCATGCGCTCGGTGGCGGACTTGATGCGCTCGGGCAGCGGCGCGAACTCGCGCGCCATCAGGCCGTAGATCGCGCTGCCGGCCAGGCCGTTGTAGAGCTGCGGGTCCCAGGCCCAGCTCTGCAGCGTCTCGGTGCCCCAGATGTCCGACTGCAGCTGGTTGCGCAGGATCGCCGCATCGACCTGGTTCTCGCGCGAGAGCCTGGCGACGTCGATCGCGTCCAGCTCGGCCAGCAGGGCCTTGCCGGCGCCCAGGCTCTTCTGCCGGCCGGCCGCGCTGAGGTCGTCGATCTGCGTGTCGAAGCGATGGTCGCCGATCTGGGTGGCGTTGACCGGCGAGAGCTGCATCCAGGTGTCGAGCGCCTTCTTCGACAGCTCGGCGAAGCGGGCGTCCACGGCCGGGTCGGCGGCCGGGCTGGCCGTGGCGCTGGCGGCGGAGGACGAGGCGGACGACGGGGATTCGGCCTGCTGGCAGCCGGCGAGGGCGGCGAGCAGGGCGGCGGCGAGCAGATGCTTGCGCATGGGATGACCTTGGGTGGACGAAACCCCCAGCATACGGCGCCCGCCGCCCGGGCACCCCTGCCGTTGGATGGGGCCGGGTCCATCGGGCCGGCTCGTCGCGTCCCGTCCCACGGGCCGTCGCTCGCTCTAAACTGGCGCTTTCCAAGGGAGGGTACGCACATGAAGTACGCAGGCAGCTGTCATTGCGGGGCGGTCGCGTTCGACCTGGAGGCCGAGCCGGCCATCGCCGAGGTCTACGACTGCAATTGCTCCATGTGCAGGCGCCGCGGCGGCCTGCTGTGGTTCGGTCCGCACGCATCGTTGTCCCTGCACGGCGATCCGGCCGGGCTGGCCACCTACCGGTTCAACCACCATCACATCGATCACCACCATTGCACCGTATGCGGCATCGCGCCTTTCAGCGAGGGCACCGATCCTCGCACCGGCGAGCGGATGGTGGCGGTGAACGTGCGCTGCCTGCCGGAGGTGGACCTGTCCACGCTGAAGGTGGTGCCGATCGACGGAGCGCGCCTGTGACCCTGCGCATGCTCGGCCTCGCCGCCGCGGCGCTGGTCGCGGTGGGCTGCAGCCGCCAGGGCGGCGAAGGTTCCGCGGCGGAGAGTTTTGCCGCCATCGCGCCAGCGGCGCCGGCGGCCTCGGCCAAGATGCTGCAGGCGCCCGAAGGGACCTTCCTCGCCTACGAGACGGACGTGCAGGTGCGCGTGCCGGCGGCGGAGATCCCCAAGCGCATCGATGCGGTGCAGCAGGCCTGCCAGCAGGCGCGCTTCGGCGATTGCGCGGTGCTGTCGGTGTCGCAGCAGGGCGGGCCCTACGCGAGCGGCGACATCGAGCTGCGGATCGCGCCGGCCGGGGTCGAACCGATCCTGAAGCTGGCCGGAGAGGGCGGCGAACTGGCCTCGCGCAGCACGCGCGCGGAGGACCTGGCCCAGCAGGTCGCCGACAACCGGATGACGCAGGAGCGGTTGCAGAAGGAGCATGCGCGCCTGCTCGAATTCCAGCAGCGCGGCGACCTGAAGGTGGCCGACCTGCTCGCGATCTCGCAGCGGCTGGCCGAGATCGAGGCCTCCGCGGAAGCGGCGCAGCGCGAGGCGGCGCAGCAGCGCCGTCGTATCGATACGCAGAAGGTCACGATCGCTTATCGCGCCACCGGCGGGGAGCAGGGACGCAGCGAGATCGGCGAAGCGTTCGCGGAAAGCGGCCGGATCTTCGCGGGGAGCGTGGCGTTCCTGGTGCGTGCGGTGGCGGGATTGGCGCCGGTCGCGATCGTGGTGGTGGTGTTGTTGGCGGTGTTGCGCGGGTGGTGGCGCAGGCGGCGCAAGCGCGGCGCGTGACAGATTGGCCATGTGGATGGGAGGTTTGCGCTTCCCGTGGAGCCCATCCCATCCACGTGGTTCTCGCTATTGCCGGCCGGTAAAGGGTGGCGTGAGGTCCTCTTCTTGGGGCGAAGACGTGTGGCCCGCGAGCCACTGGCTCGCACGCGCCTGAGCGTCCAGCGCGCGAAGCGAGGTACTCCGAAGGAGCGGATGAGGGTACGAGTGAGGCCTTGGGATCCTTGCCATCGCCATTCCCGCGAACGCAGGAGTGCTTTCAGCAGCCGAAGTGCTTCATGACAGCCGAATGTGGCTGGTCATGGCTGATCATCCCGGGATTTTTTCGCCATCCATCCGACCCCCATTATCCATCTATCGTCATCCCCGCGAAGGCGGGGATCCAGGGACGTTGCTCTTGGCTTTGGGGTCTTTGGCAATCAAGGCAAAGGCTTTCGCCTTCGGTCAGTCACTTTTCTTCGCTTGTGCACGCGCGCCGCAGGAGCGGCGCCGCCCGGCGAATGCCCGCCCGCCGGGAGCGAAGCGGTGCTTCGCCTTTTTCCGCCCTGCCGCGGCGAAAAACGACGTGCAGCCATGCACATCGCCCTTCGGGTTTTTCCCGCCGACTCCGCCGCTTCGGAGGGGCCGCGCCTCAGTGACGCTCGCAGTCCATACAAGGTTGGCGCACGCCGCGCGAGGAGGGGCCACCCCGATCCAATGCAAGATCACGGGCAACAGCAACAACTGCTGCTGCCTCAGCCTTCGTCCTCTTCGAATTCGACGAACACGTCCAGTTCCCGTGCCAGCTCTTCAACCGCATCGCGCACCTTCTGCGCAGTGGCGTCGTTGCCGGCTTCCACTTCGATCTCGTGGGTGCCGGGGCCTTCGTCGTCGGGCAGTCCGGCCGAACTGGAGTCGTCGTCGTCCAGGTGGGACATCAGGTCGTCCACTTCCTCGACGTGCTCGATGCCGTCCAGGCTCAGCAACAGGTTGCCGATGGCGCGGGCGTCGTCTTCGCTGCCGGTGATCCGAAGGCGTAGTGTCGGCATGGTCGTCGCTCCGTGGTGAGGGACGTCCAGCCTAGGCGGGCCGCGGGCAACGCGAGGTGATGGCGCGCGGATGCAGGGCAGTCCGGCGTGTCGATGTCACGCGCCTGGGCCCGCGCGGGGCGGGCGCCTGCGTTCGCGCGTCCGTCCGCTGCCGGTGGCCGGCAATCCCGCCAGGTCGGCCGGCAAGGCCGGCATCGGCGTGCGTTCGTCGCCGGCCTCGCGCTTGAGCCAGTCGATGAACAGCGCCGCGGCCGGGCTCGGTGCGCGGTGCGTGGGGTAGACGATGTAGTACGAGGGCCGGGCGCGCAGGACCGGTCCCGGCAGGCGTACCAGCTCATGGCGCTGCAGGTACGGCTGGGCGATGTGCTTGCGCGCCAGCGCCGCGCCGATGCCGTACACGGCCGCGCGCATCACGTCGGTGCTGTCGTTGAAGCTGTGCATCGGCGGCAGCTCCAGGCCGTGCACGCCCGCGGCGCGGAACCAGTCGCGCCAGCCCTGCGGCGACAGGTCGGTGAGCAGCGTCAGCGCCGCCACGTCGCGCGCGCCGCGCAGCCCGGCGACCTGGGGCAGGGCGGGCGAGGCCACCGGGAACAGTTCCTCGTCCATCAGGTGATGGGCGGTGAGTCCCGGCCAGGCGCCTTCGCCATAGCGGATGCCCAGGTCCGGGCCGCCTTCCTCGAAGCGCGAGAATGCGCTGTCGGTCTGCACCTCGAGGCGGATATGCGGGTGCGCCTGGCAGAAGCGCGGCAGCCGCGGCAGCAGCCAGCAGTACGACAGCGAGCGCAGCGTGGTGATGCGCAGCGGCGCGGCGTCCGGGCGCGGATGCAGGTTGCCGGCCACCGCGGCGATGTCGTTGAGCGCGGCGCTGGCGGCGTCGGCCAGTTGCCGGCCCTCGGGAGTGAGCTTGACGCCGCGCGCGTGGCGTTGGAACAGCGTCGTGCCGAGCAGCGTTTCCAGCTTGCGCACGTGATGGCTGACCGCGCTGGCGGTGAGGTGCAGTTCTTCGGCGGCATGCGCGAAGTTCTGGTGGCGGGCCGCCGCAGCGAACACGCCGAGCGCAGGCAGCAGGGTCGGGCGGAGCTTCATCGAGACGTGAGTGAGATTTGTGGCTCGCCGCGATACTACTCGCTTGTGGCCGGCGGGTCCGAGGTGGATGCTCGCATCCTCTCCCACCGGGTTCCTGCCATGCGTGCCGTGTCGTCCGCCGTCGTGCCTTGTCCTTCCGCAGCGCCTGCCAAGGCGGTGTCGCCATGAGCGGCGCGCAGGGCGAGGCGGTGGCGGCGACGCTGGCGGCGAGCCGCGATTGGCGGACGCCGGTCGAGCTGCTGTTCCTCGGCGTGGTCTGGGGCTGTTCGTTCCTGTTCATGCGGGTGGCGGCGCCGGCGTTCGGGCCGTTCGCGCTGGTCGAGCTGCGGTTGACGCTGGGCGCGCTGGTGCTGCTGCCGTTCCTGTGGCTGGCGCGCCAGCGCTTCCCGCTGCGGCGCTGGCCGGTGCTGGCCGGGATCGGCGTGCTCAACTCGGTGCTGCCGTTCCTGCTGTTCGCCTGGGGAGCCGAGCGCGCGCCGGCGGCGATCGGGGCGATCTGCAATGCGATGACGGTGCTGTTCACCGCCCTGGTGGCGTTCCTGTTCTTCGGCGAGAAGATCGGCGCGCGCCGCGCCGGCGCCTTGCTGGTCGGCTTCGCCGGGGTGGTCGTGCTGGCCACCGGCAAGGCGGGCGGCCTGAGCGTCGGCCCGGCCGCGCTGGCCGGCGCCACCGCGTCGCTGCTGTACGGGATCGGCTACAACCTGGTGAAGCGGCACATGGCGGACCTGCCGCCGGCCGCGTCGGCCGCGGCCACGCTGAGCGCGAGCGCGCTGTTGCTGTCGCCGCTGGCCTGGTCGCACTGGCCGGAAGCGGCGGTCCCGGCGCGCGCCTGGGCGTGCGCGGTGGCGCTCGGCGTGGTCTGCACCGGCCTGGCGTACCTGCTGTACTACCGCCTGATCCATCGCATCGGCCCGGCCCGCGCTTCGACCGTGACCTACCTGATCCCGGTGTTCGGCGCGCTGTTGGCCTGGTTGATCCTCGACGAGCCGCTGACCTGGACGATGCTGCTGGCCGGCGTGCTGATCCTGGGCAGCGTGGCGGTCAGCCAGCGCGCGCGTTGAGCCGGACGAGAGGCCGGGCAGTCGCATGGAAAGGCAGTTCGCATACAAGGCGTGGGCCAACGCGGAGATACTCGACGCGCTCGCGCGGATCGATGCCTCGAGATATCCGGAGCAGCGCAAGCTCGCCATCCGCCTGGTCAACCATACCCATGTGGTGGACCGCATCTTCGCCGCGCACCTGAGCGGTGCACGGCATGGCTTCCAGGACACGAACACCCCGGAGACGCCCACGGTCGAACGACTGCGCGAGCAGGTCGCCGAGTCCGACGCCTGGTACCGGGATTACGTCGGCAGGCTCGACAGGCAGTCGCTGCACGAATCCATCGCCTTCATCTTCACCGACGGCGACAGCGGCACCATGACGCGCGAGGAGATCCTGTTCCATGTCCTGGCGCATGGGACCTACCACCGCGGCAATGTCGGCATGGTGCTGGCCGAATGCGGCATCGACCGCCCCCGCGACTCGTTCACCCGCTTCCTGCATGCGACCGAGCCGGGTCGCCGCCGCGCGAGGGATTAAGATCCGCGCTTGTTTCTCCAGCTCGTTTCTCCAACGGGCCGCTTGCTCCCCGGGCTGCAAGCGCATTTCTCCCGCTCGCGAGGTGAGGTCGCGCAAAGCGCCGGATGAGGCCGCTTTGGCCGGAGCACATTCCCCCATCCGCCCTGCGGGCACCTTCCCCCGCAAGCGGGAGAAGGGAAAAGCCGGTGTTTCTTCGGCTCGTTTCTCCAACTGGCTGCTTGCTACCCGGCTGCAAGCGCACTTCCTTCTCCCGCTTGCGGGAGAAGATGGCGCAAAGCGCCGGATGAGGCCGCTTTGGCCGGTACACATTCCCCCATCCACATCTCCGGGCACCTTCCCCCGCGAGCGGGAGAAGGGAAAAGCAGGTGTTTCTCCGGCTCGTTTCTCCAACGGGCCGCTTGCCCTCGGGGCTGCAAACGCATTTCCTTCTCCCGCTCGCGGGAGGAGGTGGCGCAAAGCGCCGGATGAGGGCCTTTGGCCGGTGCACATTCCCCCATCCGCCCTCCGGGCACCTTCCCTCGCAAGCGGGAGAAGGGAAAAGCCGGTGTTTCTCCGGCTCGTTTCTCCAGCTGGCCGCTTGCTACCCGGGCTGCAAGCGCACTTCCTTCTCCCGCTTGCGGGAGAAGATGGCGCAAAGCGCCGGATGAGGGCCTTTGGCCGGTGCACATTCCCCCATCCGCCCTGCGGGCACCTTCCCCCGCAAGCGGGAGAAGGGAAAAGCAGGTGTTCTCCGGCTCGTTTCTCCAACGGGCCGCTTGCCCTCGGGGCTGCAGGCGCATTTCCTTCTCCCGCTCGCGGGAGAAGGTGGCGCAAAGCGCCGGATGAGGGCCGCTTTGGCCGGTGCACATTCCCCCATCCACCCCCGGCACCTTCCCCCGCAAGCGGGAGAAGGGAAAAACCGGGTTCCCGGTCGATCGGTATCTCTGCGCGATCAACCTTTCGTTGGCGCACGCACCGGGACCGGTACGTTGCACAGGTCGATGTGCCCGGCCGGACGCTTGTAGAAGTCGTCGACGCGGTTGCGGCGCGCCTCGGTCGCGTCGCGGAAGGTCTGGCTGTCGGTGCGCAGCACCTGCAGGGGCGTGCGCTCGGTTTCGGGCACCTCGCTGGCCAGGCGGATCGCGCGGATCGGCGTGCGCTGCGCGGGATCCTCGTAGAAGCCCATCGGCGGCGGGCCGCGCCGGATCGTGCTGAGCAGTTCCATGCCCTGGACCACGCGCCCGACCACGGTGATGTTGTCGTCGAGCTGGCGCGGCGACTGGCCGATCACCACGTACAGTTCGGCGCCGATGCTGCTGTCGTCGGCGTTGTTGCGGCCGGCGCCCAGCATGCCGTAGCAGTGCGCCAGCCAGGCGGTGCCCTTCTTCGGGTCGCGCGCGGCGGGAAAGCCGGCGACGAAGCCCACCTCCGGCGCCCAGCCGTCGCTGTCGGGCAGGCGGTCGAAGGCCAGCCCGGCGGCGGGACGATGGAACTCGGCGGGCAGGTGGGTCCTGGCGCTGCCCAGCGACTTGGCCTTGCCGGGTTCTTCCCCGTCCGGATCGCCGAACTGCACGACGAAGTTGTCCTGCGCGCGATAGATGCTCAGCCCATCCCAGAAGCGCTCGTGCGCCAGCGTGCGGATGTTGGCGACATGCTCCGGCGCGAACTCCGGCGCCAGCTCGATGATCACCCGCCCGGCGTCCAGTTCCATGTACAGCGTGCGCGCCGGATCCAGCGTGCGCCAGGCCGAAGCGGGCGAGGCGTCGAGGATCTGCTGGGCGCTGCGATAGGGCGTGGCGGCATCGGCGCAGGTACAGGCGAGCAGGGCGGCGCAGGCCAGGGCAAGGCGGGTGGCGGGCATCGGCGTATCCAGGACGGGATCGGCCGATTGTGAGCGAGCCGCGGGCTGCGGTACAGCGAAGTCCGGCTTCCGGATCGGCTGGCACGCGCGGGATGGATCGCGCGGGATGGATTGCAGGAGTGGTTCCTGTGGGTGCGGCTTTTGTGGGAGCGGCTTCAGCCGCGATGGGGCTTTACCGGTAAAACCCCATCGCGGCGGGAGCCGCACCCACAAGAAGCAGAGCCTGGCGCTCTAGGTTCGCGCAGGTTTGCGTTTGACGTACAACTGCTTGCGCACGCGCGCGACCACGTCGCCCTGGGCGTCGGTCACCTCGTTCTCGAACCAGCGCAGGTACTTCTCGCCGCCGGCGGTGGCGGCGCGGATCTCTTCCAGCAACGCATCGTCCAGCCGGAACTCGGCCACGACCGTGCCGCGCCCGGGCTTGACGAACTCGATGGTCCCGGCCTTGTCCCAGACGTAGTAGTCGCGGCCGACGTTGTGCATCACCAGCAGCATCCAGAACGGGTCGGTCATCGCGAACAGGCTGCCGCCGAAGTGGGTACGCACGTAATTGCGGTTCCACGGGCGCATGCGCAGCTCGACCCGGGCATGGCGATAGTCCTCGGCCAGGGTGGTCACGTGGATGCCGGTGAACAGGAACGGCGGCCACAGGTTGAGACCGAATCTGAGCAACCCTGCCTTCATGCGCAGCTCCATGGATCACAAAAGACGGAGCTTACCATTCGCATGGGTATGGTGGTCAGGGGCGCGCGCTGGCGGCGTAGCCGTCGCGCCCCCCTTCCTTGGCCCGGTACAAGGCCGCGTCGGCCTGGGCGAAGAAGCCCTGGGTGCTCTGGTCGGGGTTCCCGGGGACCGCGCTGTGCACTCCGAGCGTCACGGTGATGGCGGGCGGATGCCGCGGATCGGCGGCGTGCAGTTCATGGACATGGGCGAGCAGGTGCTCGGCGCACTGGCAGGCCTTTTCCCGCGGCGTCTCCGGCAACAGCAGGGCGAACTCGTCGCCGCCCAGGCGTGCGGCCAGGTCGCGCGCGCGCCGGGCATGCGCGCGCGCGGCCCCGGCGATGCCGCGCAATACCAGGTCGCCGGTCGGGTGGCCGAGCCGGTCGTTGACCTGCTTGAAGTGATCGACGTCGATGAGGATCAGGGCCAGCGGTTTCCCGCTTCGACGGGCGGCCTCGAATTCGCGGGCGAACGCGGTTTCGAAGCCGCGGCGGTTGGCGAGCCCGGTCAGCGGGTCGCGTTCGGCCAGGGTCCGCCAGTGGTGCAGGTGGATGCCGAGCCATGCCGCGAAGACCGCGGCCGTGGTGATCATGGCCGGTGCGATCGCGGTCCCGCGTTCGGCGCCCAGCAGCAGGAGCAGGCCGGCCAGGGCGATGCCGCCGAGGGCGACGACCGGGGCAGCCACCCAGCCGCGCCGGCGTTGCGCAGGCAGGGTGGCGACCCAGGCGCCCGCGGCGGCCAGGAACGCCGCCAGCAGCATCCGCAGCGTGGGAGGCAGTGGAGTGACTGCCTTGGACTGCAGCAGCATCGAGGCGACATTGGCCTGGACTTCCGCCCCGCTCATCCAGGTCTGCTGCGACATGGGGGTCAGGAACCGCGGGCCGAGGCCGCTGGCGGTCACGCCGACGATGACGTTGCGGCCGCGCAACAGGTTCGAAGGCACCCGGCCTTCGATCACGTCGATGTAGGAAAACGTGGGAAAGGTGCCGGGAGGGCCGGCATAGCGGATGCCTGCATAGGCGTCGCGGTGCCAGCGATAGGCGGTGCCATCGCCCGGGATGTTCGAGCGCAGCCCGGGAGGCGGCGGCTCGACTCCGGCCAGGGTGGCGCCGAGCGCGGGCCAGTGGGCATCGCCGAGCCCCGCGCGCAGGTACACGCCCCGGGTCACGCCGTCGGCGTCGCGCTCCAGGTCGGTATGCCCGAAACAATGGGTGCCGGCCGCAACGGTGGGCGTGGGCAGCAGTTCCTGCGGCGGGAGGGCCGCGTCCATGCTAGGGATCACCGGCAGACAGATGCGCCCGTTGCGGGCGATCGCTGTGCCCAGCGTGCGGTCGTCGTCCGGGGCGCGGCTGTCGGGCTCGCTGAACACGAGATCCAGTGCCACCGCATTGGCGCCGGCCGCGCTCAGCTGGTCCACCAGGCGCGCGTGCACCGCGCGCGGCCAAGGCCAGCTTCCCAGCGCCTGCAGGCTGCGGTCGTCGATCGCGATGATCGCCAGTCTCGGATCGGGCGGCACCGGCCAGTTGCGCACCGCCATGTCCTGGATCTGCCTGTCCTGCCGCCACGACAACCCGGACCAGGACAGCGCGCCGGCGACCAGCGTGGCGGCGGCGACCAGCGTCCAGCGCAAGCGCGACATCGCTACAACGCCAAGAGCAACAGCAGGCTGCCGCCGGCGATGCCGTAGCAGGTGTAGCAGCGCAGCGCGATCTGCTGCGGCTCGGAGAACGGTGCGGCGTAGCCATCGTCGTCGAGGGTCTGCACGCGCACGTACCAGGTGCCACCCCATGGCCGCTTCAGGCTGACCTGCGGCTGGTCGACCACTTCGTCCAGCTTTGGTCGCGCGAAATCCGGCTTGCGGGCGAGCTGCACGCGATAGCGCTGGCCCGGGGCGCCGGCCTGCCAGCGCAAGGTCAGGCGTCCCTTTTCGTTCTCAGGCGCCAGCCCCGGGTCGACCGGGGCGTCGCTGACCTGCAAGGCCAAGGGCTGGCCGAACGGCCCCAGGTGGCCTTCCGCGGCGCGCGAGGCCACGCGCCAGTAATAGTTGCCGGGCGGCAACGGTTGCGGCGCGCGGGCGCGCACGCCCTTGACGTCCTGTTCGAACACCAGGTCGGCGAAGGCTTCATCGTGCGCGACCTGCAGCCGCGTCGCGGCGGCGTCCGGATGGCGGGTCCATTCGAAGCGCGGTTGCGGCTGGTGGACTTGCGCGTCGGCGAGCGGGGCAATGGTCAGGGGCGGCGTCGGGGTGGCCGCCACGTCGAGCGCGTGGACGGCGTCCTCGCCCTCGATGCCGTAATCGGTGATGGCGCGGACCAGCAACCGGTATTGGCCCGGTTCCAGCCCGTCGAGCTGCAACGAAGGCTGCGTGGTCTCGCGGGCATAGCGCAACACCTGCGGGCGCTCGGCTTCGACCGCCTCGATGCGGTATCCGCTGGCGCCCGGCACCGGTGCCCAGGCCAGCCGGAACGGCGGCGTGTCCAGCCGGCTCGCGGCGGCGTCGAAGACCGGGGCCGGCAGCAGCGGTTCCTGCTGCGGCGCGCTCGCAGCCCCCTGTCGCGCGGCCTGCCCGGGGCGCAGCAGGCGCTGGGCCTTGCCGCTCTCGACCTGCACCACGCCATGCAGCACCTCGGTCGCGCCACGCCCGTCGTCCGCACCCGCGGCGACGCGGAAACGGGTACCGCGCACGCTGCTGCTGCCATTGGGCGTATCGATGATGTATCGCGAGGCGGGGCCGCGGGCCGGGGCGACCTCGTTGAGGAGCCGCCCGGTCTCCAGGCGCACCTCGGTGTCGACCATGCCCGTGGCGCCGTACCGGCTCATCCGGTCGAACCGCACGCGAGTGCTCTCGCGCAGCTGCATCTGCGAACCGTCGGCGAACTCGACGGTGGCGCTGGCATCGGGGCCGGTTTGCAGTTGCGCACCGATCTGCAACGGCATGCCGGTCGTGGCCGGCAGCACGACGTGCCCGGTCAGCACCTGGACGCCGCCGCGTACCGCGATCAGCCGCGCCGGCGCCGGTTGCACCCGCAGCCATGGGATCGGGAAGCGCAGGGTACGGCCGGGCGGCAGCGCGTACGGGTCGGCGACCGCATTGAAGCTGCCCAGGCGCTGCCAGGGGACGTCCGGCTTGAGATAGCGCGCGCTGAGGTCCCACAGCGTGTCTCCCGGGCGCACGCGGTAGTTCCAGTCCGCGGCCTGGACCGGCATCGACATCGCAAGAAGACAGAGCAAAAGGCAGCGGACCGCTTGGCTCCACGGGAAACGCGACTGGCGGCGGGAGAGCAAAGACAAAGGCGGCACAGTTTCCTCGAAGACGCAGGACCGCAGGCCGGTGGGAAGCGCGTCGGCTTCGTGCCGTCCTTTAGCCGTGGGGTGGAGCAACCGCGGTCGATTCCGCGTTCAATAATGTGACGCAGTGCGCCCAATTATGCGGCATATCCCGGTGTCCCCGCATATCCCGCCCCCGGGCCCCTCCCCGCCGGGGGAGGGGCTGGACGACGCCGGCTCAGAACAGCAGCGAGGACATCTTCCGACGGTAACGGCCCACCAGGTCCTCGTCTTCGATCACCCGGAATGCGTCGATCAGCGCCTTGCGCGGCAGCCCGTCGTCGAAACCGCGGTCCTGGCGCAGCATTTCCAGGAACTGTTCCAGGGCCGCTTCGTCCTGGCCGTCCAGCAACAGGCGCACGCCGAGCAGGTGGCGCGCGCGCAGGTCGGCGCCGTTCGCCGAAATGGCGGCCTGCAGCGCATCGGCGGGCGGAGCGTCCTTCAGGACCCCGGCAAAGCCCAGGCGCGCCTTGGCGCGCAGGGCCCGGTCATCGGTGGCGAGATTGGCAGGCAACGCATCGATCAGCTGGCCGGCCTCGGCGGTGTCGCCGGTCTTCAGCAACGCGAGCGCCAGGTCGAGCTTGAGCTCCTCCTTGTCGGGGGCGGCGGCGATCGCCTCGCGCAGCCGCGCGACTTCGGCATGCGGATCGAGCGGAGCTTCCGGCACCGCCGCCTCGTCGCCAGCTTCGGCCGGGACGATCCCGTGCTGGGCGAGGAATTCGCGCAGCTGGCCTTCCGGCAGCGCGCCGGGGAAGCCATCGACCAACTGGCCGCCCTTGACCAGGAACACGGTCGGCACCGAACGGATCTGGAAGGCCGCGGCGATCTGCTGCTCCTTGTCCACGTCGACCTTGGCCAGTTCGAAAGCGCCGCGATACTCGGCCGCCAGCTTCTCCAGGATCGGCCCCAGCGTCTTGCACGGGCCGCACCAGGTGGCCCAGAAGTCCACCAGCACCGGCACCTGCAGCGATTTTTGCAGGACCTCGGTCTCGAAGGTCTCGGTCGTGGCGTCGAATACGTAGGGCGTGTCGGACATGGGGCTCGTTTCGGTAGCGGCGAAATCCGCTTTATGGTGGCGAAAGCCCCCCGACTCAAGCCATGGCCCGCTTACCCCTCGCCGTTGCCGGCCCGCGGGGCGGCGCGCGGAGGCGCGATGGATGCCAAAAATGGATTCCAGCGTGCCCGGCGCCACCTTCCCCTGGAGGTGGCAGGGCATGCGTGCACGGAGGCGGCGGGCGCAGGGTAGGGCCGCTCCGCCCTGCGAAGCGGCCCCTGGATCCTATGGCGTGTCCGCCGCTGCCGGCGTCGGGCTCGGTGCCGGCGGCGTGTTGACCGGCGGCAGCTCCAGGTCGGGCTTAACCTGCTGCGCCTGCAGCGCCTGGATGCGCTGGTTGATCGCCTCCAACTGCGAATTGCTGGCACGCAGCTCGCTGCTCAGCGATACCGCCTGCTGCTTGTTGGCCTCGATCGACGCGCTGACCTGCATCGCCTGCTGGCGCTGCTGCTCGATTTCCTGCTGCATGCCCTGCAGGCGCCGCTCGTTGAGCGAGACCATGCGCTCGGTATAGCGCTTGCCGGCTTCCAGGCGGATCGTGTCGATGTAGACCTGGGCCAGCTGCTGGGTCTGGTCGGCGAAGGTGCGATAGAGCTGCTCGGCGTTCTCGACCGAATCGGTGCGGATGACGCGCCAGAACTCCTTGTCGTGGAACAGCGCAACGTAGTAGTGCAGCGAATCGGCGTGGAACAGCAGGCTGGCGCCGTAGTTGCCGTTATAAGTGGTACGCAACTCGGTCAGCTGCTGGGCGTCCATCAGCCGGCGCAGTTCGGCCGCGGTATTGCCGACGGTGCTCTCCGGGGGCTGGGCCGGAGCCGTCGTGGCCGGTGGCGGCGCTACGCTGCGCTGTTGCCCACGGGCGGCGGAGGCAATGGGCGTGCAAGCGGTGGTGACCAGCAAGGTGAGGGCAAGCCAGCCGGCCGCGATATAAGTACGATGCGTCATCCCCTTTGATTCCTGCATGTCGAGCCTGGACGGGTCCCCGTGTGCGACTGCACGTCGCCGGGCGAGTCTAGCATGGACATTGCGCGGCGGAGGGCGACCGGGCTTGTTACTTGGAAGCTGCTGATAGGGGGCAGATTCCCTCAATACACCAGCCGGACGTTGCCATTGCACCGTACATCCAAGAGCCGGACTTGTGCATTGCCGACATCAATGCCGAGTAGCCCAAGCAATGGGCCGAGCACCAGTTGGTCGAGCAGAGAAAAGACCGGGGTCAGAATGCTGCCAAGCAGCCCGACGAGCCAGCTTACTAGGACGTTGAGTGCGCCGAGCAGCCCATTCACGATATTGGATAGCAAATTGGCTTGAATCCCGAGGATGCGCAAATCCCGGATGACTTTCTCGTCCAGAGTAATGTTACCGGGTGTCAGCAGTCCTCTGCTGACACTTGCGAGAATGTCCTGGTTTGAGCTGATGTCGGCTTGAAGATGTTGGTCGGAGACCGGCGTTTCTGGATCAATGGCAGCGAAAGTTACCGATTGCGGATTTGCCTCGGCATTGGCGGGGACGTTGGCGTAGGCGCGCAACGCAATGGTCGTATCGGCGACCGGGATGATGTCCAGAAGAAGGTTCACCTTTAGCTTGAGCGATAAAAGGTTGGCGAAGGCGGAGCCGTCGGCAATGGCTGCATCTACTACTTCGCTCCAACTAGACCTGGTATTGGTGAAGGCCTTATCCAGGTTGCCCACGAAAACATTGGCAATGCCCGGTGCGGCGGAGAGGTCGACCCGGTGGGTGAGCGGGTTAGGGGACTGATAACAGCGGATGTCTTCCAGCGTGGCGGTCCCCGAGGCCAGCTCTAGATTGATCGGAAGAGAAAGTGTCTGGCCTGCCGGGGCACCAAGAGTGATGCGGGCGAGTCCCAGAATGTTTAGGTCGATGATGGTGCCGTCGCTGCTGTTAGTGGCATTGAGTAATTTCAGGTCTAGCTTCAAGCGCGTCTGAGCGGTATGGGCAGTGACGCCAGGTGCGCCGATTGCGATCTTCGGTGGCTCAACTACGGCCAGCTTGAGGGCGATCGTGGCGAGTGATCCCAGGTTTATCGCGGTACCCAAGTCCAATGCATGCTCGCGATTTGCCGCTTGCAGGGTAACACTGATTAGATCGCCGACGCCGACGTCTGCGTCGAGGGCGCTGCGAGGATTGGAGGTGTTGGCCGACACGTTGAGGATGTCGCGAAGCTTGATCGTGACATCGCCTAATACAGCCTTGACGCGGGCAACTTCCGTGTTGATTGCGTCTAGCACGACCCCGACCAGTTCATTGTTTTCGGCCAGTACGCCGACAGTTGCATCCAATAGATCGCCGACCGAGATTTCCGAATCGAGCACATCGTCGAGTGTGGCGGCATTTAGGTCCACACCCGCTGGCAGTACGCCAGGTAAAACGTCGAGCAGCTTGATCTTCGCTCCGGCGATACCTTCGCTGCTGAGTAGTCGCAGTCCTAACTGTGTGCCCAGCGCGCTATTCAACAAAGGGGCCAGGGCGCTGTCATCAGTGTTCAACTCCAATAGTGAGGAGCCGATCGAGAAAGCGGCAATCGGCTCTGCATTGGTGGCAACAGCTGAGGCGGACAGAGTTAATTCATCGGACTTGAACGCCTGTCCGAAGAATGGAACAGCCGGGCGAGAGGCGATCACCTTGACTGCGTTGACGGGGGCGGAAGCGCTGGCGACATAGAAGTGGTCGAGAGCGGTTGGATCCTCCGGATTCCAGTGGCCACATGAGACTTGTAGGGAGCCATCGAAGGCATTGTCGATCCTAGCGTTGCCAAGAGCTGCAGCATTGCTATCGTTAGCGGCATTACACTGGTCCAGCCGGCCAGCGCCCGCCAGCGCTGCAAGATCGGCGACCTTCTGCAGGTCGCGCTTGGTCCAATAGAGATAACCGACCTCCACCAGCCCCAGCATCGCGACCAGCGACAGCATCAGCAGCAGGATGGTGACCGCGGCGGCGCCTCGCTGCCCCTCGATCGCGCGCGGACTGCTTGGCGATGTGGACGACGATGGCCGGATCGAGGTGGACATGGCGGCTTACTGGGTTTGATTGTTGTTGCGGACGGTCTGTTCGAAGTGCTCGGGGATCGGGTAGTCGAAGCTGTCCAGGTAGCGCTTGTAGCTGCGGCTGGCCTGGTCGCCGAGGATCGGGAGCGAGCGGCCGGCGTAGGTGCCTTCGGCCTGCAACCGCAGCAGGGCGCGGGTGGCATCGCCGATCTCGTGTCGCGCCGGACGCGTGGAGGCGGCCACCGGAGCCGGGGGCGCGGCATCGGCGAACGGCGAGGTTTGCGGCGGCAGTGGCGTGGCAGGGCCGGCATCGGGCGCCCGCAGCGGCTCCGTGGTCGTGGTGGCTGCCGCCGTCGCGGGCGTTTCGGGCAGGGTATCGGTCAGCCGGCGCTGTTGCTGCTGGGCCCCGGCACCGCAGGCGAACAGGGCCAGGATGACGGCGATCGGCAGGCGCCAGGAGTTCGGTGCGGTCACGGGGTGGTCTCCGAAGAGGGGGAATTGGGACTGCCGAAGCGTTCGAGCATCGAAGGCGGTGCGACGATGCCCGGGCGTGGCGGCGCGGCCGTGGCGGGTACGGAAGAGGGCGGGGTACTGGCGACACCGGGCGCCGCGCCGGGTGCCGGCCGTGGCCGGGCGTTGCGGAGGTTGCCGGCCAAGCGATAGACCTCGTTGCGGGTGGCATCCGGCAAGGTGGCCTGGCGCATGATCGCCTCGGCCTGGGATGCCTGCCCGTGCAGCAGCATCCACAGCGCCAGGTTGGCTGCGGCGCGCGGATCGCCCGGGGCCAGTTCCGCGGCTTGCGCCAATGGTGCTCGGGCCTCCTCGGCCTGGCCGTTGCGCAGGCGGTTGAATCCCAGGTCGCCCAGGTAGTCGACATTGAGCGGATCCAGTTCCACTGCCTTCGCCAAGGCGAACTCGGCATCGCCGCTGCGCTCCTGGGTCGCCGCGATCAGGCCCAGCCCATGCCAGGCGGCGGCGGCTTCCGGACCCTTGAGCAGGCCTCGGTAGATCTCGGCGGCTTCGTCGCCGCGGCCGGTGCGGCGCAGCGCCTCGGCCTGCAGCGAGCGCAGGACCGGCGTGTCGGGGAAGCGCTTGCGGTAGGCGTCGATGTGCGCAAGCGATGCGTAGTAGGCACCCTCGCGCTGCATCCTCCGGATCAGCTCGAGGTACATGCCGCGATCGTCCTGCGGCGATGGCTCGGACAAGGTCTCGGCAGCCACGGGTGGGCGCATGTAGCCGCCGTGCGCGCAGGCAGCCAGCAGGCAGATGGCGATGGCTGGAGCCAATATTCTCATGAGCCCATCCTCGCAACTGCCCTTACAAGTGCGAGCAGAGCGGGGCCACCCAGCACCAACATCAGTGCCGGCAGCAAAGTCAGCATCATGACCATGGTCATCTTCACCGACAGCTTGCCCACCTTCTCCTTGAGTTGCATGCGGCGCTGCTCGCGCAGGCGCATGCCGAACTGGCGCAAGGGTTCCTGCATGGCGCCGCCGTGCTGGTGCACTTGCACCAGCATCTGCACCAGGCTGTGCAGGTCCTCGTTGCCGAACGATTCGCCGATGCGGCGCAGCGACTGCGCCCGGCTGCGGCCACGCGTGTAGGCGGTATTGGCCTCGTTCAATTCTCCGCCGAGCAATGGCAGCGCGTCGCGCAGCTTGTCGCCGAGCATCTGCAGGCTCTGGTCGACGCTGAAGCCCACGCCCTGCAGTAGCCGCAACAGGTCGATCAACAGCGGTAGCTCGTCGCTGGCGCGCTTGCGCAAACGCGCAGCCCAATTGCGTAGAACGATCTTTGGGAGCAGTACGCCGATTGCCAACGCAGCCACGATCAAGATCGGGACATGATTGCCTTTGGGTTGGAGAACAAGCAACGCCAATATGGGTAAGAGCAAGGCAAGCAGCAGCCGGAGGCCGAGGAATGCCGCCGTGCCGTTGCGGGTGTTCCAGCCAACCTGTTCCAGCAACAGGCGGTCTTCCGGTGCCAGCAACCACGCATGCAGGCGGCTACCCTCGAGGCGCTGGCCGAGCAAGGTCACCTTGTCGAGCAGGCGCTGGACAGGAGTGCGCGACGCGCTGTCTGCCTGCGCCTGCTCGCGCTGGCCTTGCAGCGCCTGCTGCAGGGCGCGCTCGGCCTGTTCCGCGCGGCGGCCGCGCAACAGCAGGTCGATGGCGAACAACAGCAGCGCCAGGGCGAACAGGAACACGGCGGAGGCGAGCAGGTTCATGGACTCTCCCTAGCCATCGATGTCATAGCGACTTCGCCATGCGGTACAGCAGGAACGCCCCGAGCACCTCGAGTCCCAGCGCGCCGAGCAGCAGCTTGTGGCCGAAGGACTGCTCCAGCATGGGCTGGAAGAACGCAGGGCTGAACAAGGCCATCAACAGCGCGCAAGTGGGGGGCAGCAAGCCGATCACCCAGGCCGACATGCGGGTTTCGGACGTGGTGGCGATCAATTCCTGCTGCACCTGCTCGAGATCGCGCAGGAAGTCGCTCATGCGCTGCAGGATCTGGTCGCTGCGGCCGCCGATGCGCAGGCTGGTGCCCAGTACCACGGCCAGCGTCTCGATCTCAGGCAGGCGATAGGGGCGTGCGGCGTGTTGCAGGGCGCGGTCGAGGTCCAGGCCGCCACGCGTGTAGACCAACGCGTTGTCCAGCAACGGGCGCAACGGCGGCACCACCTGCGCCGTGGCGGTCTGGAACGCCATGGACAGGCTGTTGCCCACGCCTGCCAGGCGCACCATGTTCTCGAGGAAGTCGGGCAACTGGCGCAGCAGTTGCTTGCGCTGGCGCTCGATGCGCCGCCGGATCCACAGGGTTGCCACCAGGGCGTACAGCACCAGCGCGAGCATGGCGAAGCCCAGCGAATGCAGGCGCAGCCAGGTCAGCAGGGCCAGGACCAGGCCGGGCACGGCCAACAATACGAGGGTGGAGATGCTGTCGCGCAAGTTGGCGCGCCGCAGGAGGGCGCGCCATGCCGGCAAGGCCTGTTGTGGTGCGAGCGCGCCGGGACGCGAGGGCGCCGCCATGCCCGGAGCGGCGGCGCCCTGCGGCTGGACGTTGCCGAGCCGGTTTTCCACGTGGCTGGCCGCCGCGCGCTGGCGCTGCCGGGCCGTGGTGTTCCACCACAGCTCGATACCGCCGGCGAGGCACAGCAGGGCGACGCTCAGCAGTACCAGGGCCGCGGTCACTGGAAGTCCTCCGTCGCGGCATTGCGCAGGAACTGGCGGAACGGCTCCAGCTTGTGGCAATGCGGATGGAAGCCGAGCCCGACCCAGCGGTCGCGCTCGACGTTGTTGGCGTCGTACCAGTTCTCGTGGCGGAACAGTTCCTGGGTGGTGATCAGGTTGTCGGTCACGCCGGTGACCTCGGTGATCGACACGATCACGCGCCGGCCACCGCCCAGGCGCGCGATCTGCACGATGAAGTCCACCGCGCTGGCGATCTGGCGGCGCAGGCTTTCCTCGCTGCCCTGGAAGCCGGCGAAACCCGCCAGCATTTCCATGCGGTAGAGGCAATCGCGCGGCGAGTTGGCATGGATGGTGGCCATCGAGCCGTCGTGGCCGGTGTTCATGGCCTGCAGCATTTCCAGCACCTCGGCGCCGCGTACCTCGCCGACCACGATGCGGTCCGGGCGCATGCGCAAGCTGTTGCGCACCAGGTCGCGGATGCTGACCGCGCCGCTGCCGTCAGGACCGCCGAGCCGGCTCTCCAGTCGCACCACGTGCGGATGGTTGAGCGACAGTTCGGCGGTGTCCTCGATGGTGACCACCCGCTCGTCGTGCGGGATGAAGCTGGCGAGCGCGTTGAGCAGCGAGGTCTTGCCGGAACTGGTGCCGCCGGAGATCAGGATGTTGCACCGGCCCAGGACCATGGCATTGAACAACGCATGCATGGGCTTGTCGAAGGTGCCCTTGGCGAGCAGTTCGTCCGGCGTGAACGGATCCTTGCGGAACTTGCGGATCGACACCATCGGCCCGTCCACGGCCAAGGGCGGGATGATCGCGTTGAGGCGGCCGCCGTTGGGCAGGCGCGCGTCGACCATCGGATTGGATTCGTCCAGGCGCCGGCCCAGCGGGGCCAGGATGCGGCGCAGGATCCGCAGCAGGTGGCGATCGTCGCTGAAGCGTTGCTGTGCGCGCCTCAGCACGCCGCCCTGGGAGATATGGACGTCCTTGTAGCTGTTGATGAGGATGTCCTCGATCGTCGGATCGAGCAGGAGATCCTCCAGGGGCCCGAAGCCGGTCAGCTCCTTGTGCAGGGCCGTGGCGACCTGCTCCATTTCCTGCTCGTTGACCGGGATGCGCCACTCCTGCACGAAGCTGGCGGTATGCGAGCGCACGTACTTGGCGATGGTGTCCGGCGCCCAGGCATCGATATCGATGCGTTCGTCCTCGATGCGATTGAGCAGGTGCTCGTGCGCGGCCGACAGCACGCCCTGGAACTGCTCGGACTGTTCGAACGGCTGCGGCTCGGCGGGAGCGGCGACCGCTACCGTCGCACCACCGGAATTGAGCACGGTTACTTTGTTTTCCATAGATTGCCACTCAGGCCGCGAACGAGGCGTTGATGAAGGCCGACCGGCTGTGCCGGCACTGCGGCGGGATCGAGCCGGCGCACCAACGGCGCGAGGGCCCGGATGTAAGGGTCGTTGGGCGCTTGTTCGGAGAGCAGTTTGCCTTCGGCCGCGCAGGCGTGCAGGGCGCGAGCGCGATCCGGCAAGGTGGCCAGCAGCGACAGCCCGAAGCGCGCGGCGAGCTGGGGCGCGCTGATGCCGTGGCTGTCGTCGTAGCGATTGACCAGCAACTGCAGGCGCTCGTTGCGGAGCCCTCGCTGTTCCAGTTCCTTGAGGAGGTGGTCGAGCGAAACCAGGGCGCCGATGCTCTGATCGGTGAGCAGCCAGGTCTCGGCGGCGGCGTGCAGCAGCCCGCTGGGCAGTTGCTGCGGTGCCAACCCGCCGAGGTCGCACAGCACCAGGCCAAACACGCTGCGCAGCCGGTCCAGCAGCATGCTGGGGTCATGGGCCGGCGGCTGGATGCCGGTGGGATGACCCAGCAGCGCCAGCCCGCTCGCGTGGTGGGCAAGCGCCGTGCGCGCCAAGGTGGCGTCGATCCTGCCGAGATTGCGCAGGGCGTCTTCGTAGTGGAAGGTGACGTCGGTATTGAGGTAGAGCGCGGCATCGCCGCTGGGAATGCCCAGGTCGAGCAGGAGGCGGCGCGCCTCCGTGCTTTCGTTGTCGCCGGGAGCATCCGCCGGTCGTTGCAGCAACACGCTCAGTTGGGTGGCAAGGGTGGTGGTGCCGACACCGGGCCGGCTGCCCAGCAGCACGACCAGCCGGCCCTTGGGCTGCGGTACCGGCGCCGGCTCGGCCGCGACCGGCACGCGTGCCGTGGCCGGTTGCGCCAGTACCCGTTTCAGGGTCGTCTGGATTTCCTCGGCGGGGCTCTCGATGTCGATGAAATCGCTCACGCCCGCGCGCAATGCGGCGAGGACGGTCGGCGCATGGTCGGCATTGGCGAGGCCGACCGCCACCACCGGCAGGGCTGGCATCAACGAGCGCAGTTGGACGGTGAGTTCCGACGAGTAGTTGGCGTTGGTATTGGAATAGTCCAGGAGCACCAGGCGCCAGCTTGCCTGCTGTGCCGCCAGCATCGCCGGGGCGATGTCGCGGCTGTCTTCCCACTGGAGGTCGCCGAAGCCGGCCAGCTTCGCGGCCAGGCGCGCGCTATAGCGATTGTCGGGGGCGTACAGCAGCACGCGCACCGCCTGACCGGCTGCGCTGCGGACCTGCTGCATGGCCGTTACCTTCGACATGGGCGGATGGGGTTCCTCGCTACTCAACGGGAAAAACCTGGCAATTGGTCGGACCCGGCCGGGTGCGTCAGCCACGCCCCCCAGACCGGCATGTTGGGTTTGGATTCGCGTTCGCCCGGCAGCGGCAGTTCGGCGCCGCGCGCGATCGGACGCACCAGCCGCGGCGTCACCACGATCACCAGTTCCTTGTCCTGCCGGCTGTAGTTCAGATTGCGGAAGAAGGAGCCGATGATCGGCAAGTCGCCCAGCAGCGGAATCTTGTTGACCGTAGAGGTAAGATTGCTGCTGACTAGGCCGCCGATCACGAAGCTCTCGCCATCGCCCAGCTCGACCGTGGTGTCGGCACGACGGGTGGTGATGGAGGGCACCTGAACCCCGTTGTAGGTGACGCCATTGCTGTAGTTGAGGTCGCTGGCTTCCGGGGCGACCTTCAGGGCGATGCGGTCGGCCGAAAGCACGGTGGGCGTCACCGTGAGACCGATGCCGAACGGCTTGAAGGTCACCGTCGTGGTGCCAAGCCCCTGCGGCTCCAGGATCGGCAACTCGCCGCCGGCCAGGAAGCTGGCGCTCTGGCCCGATAGCGCGACCAGCGTCGGTTCCGCCAGCACCCGCGCCATGCCGTTGCTCTGCAACAGGTCGATATTGGCTTCCCAGCCATGCGTCAGCGAGCTGGCCACCAGGTTGAACGCCGACGACAGTGCATTGCCGCTGCCCCCGGTGCCGCCACTGCTGGAATTGCCGCTCGGCGAGGTGATGCCATAGCTGAAGCCGCCGTTGGTGTTCTTGAAGTTGATGCCGATCTGGCGCAGCACGCTCTTGTTGAACTCGACGACCTTCACCTCGACCTGGACGACGCCGCCGGTGGCGACGGTGGAGACGTCGCTGATCGCTCCCTTCTCGCCGGCCGAAGCCTGGGCGGCCTTGTAGGCCCGCTGGTGCGAGAGCACCGAGTCGGTATCGCCCTGGAGTAGGGAGCTATCGCCGGCCAGGGTAAGTCCCGGGCCGCGGCCATCGAGCAGCTCCTGCTGCACCGGGCTGCGCACGGCCACCTGGATGCGCTGCGGACTGCCGTTGCCGCGCTGCCAGAGCAGCAGGGTGGTCTGCCCCGGCTGCTTGCCCACCAGCAGCACCTGTTGCTTGTTCTTCAGGGTCACCAGGTCGGCCACGGCGGGATCGGCGATGGCGATGCGTTCCAGGTTGGCGGGCAGGTTCCAGGGACGCTGCTCGTGCGTCTGCAGTACCAGTTCGGCGCCCTCGTTGCCGGCGGCACCGGTGCAGGCCAGCGCGAGCATGGCTGCCAAGGGCCAACGGCGGAGGATGGAACGCATGCGGCGGGATCGTTCGCTCATGTGGGCACCGGATCAGGGAGAAGAAAGCGTGCCGCTCTGGCCGCCACGGATGATTTCGAGAGAGGGGCCGGCGGGCCGGCGGATGCTGCGCTGCTGCGGAGCCGCCACGCGAGTCGGAGACGCGGTGTTGCGACCGGCCAGCGCCGCGCCGTCGATGCCCGCGAACGCAGTGTTCTCCGGCGTCGAGGCGGTCTCGCGCAGGCTCGGATCCAGGTCCAGGCGCGGCGTGAGCACGTTGCGTGGGCGTGGGAACAGGCTTTCGTCGGGCCGGCCGGGGTCGGAGGGATGGCGCAAGGCGAGGAACAGCTTGCCGCTTTGCGCACCGAGCAGCAGCCGGTTCGCCTCTTCGACCGGGACGGCCAGCACCGCGCTGCGCGGTTGTGCGGCCCTTGCCTGGCTTCCGGAGGTGCCGCCGCCGCTGCGGCTGGCGATGCTGGCCGCCCGGCTGCCTTCCGGGGGCTGGGAGGCGTCGGATCCCGCTTCGTCCGTGGACGGCGGAACGGAATCGATGTCCTGGGTACCGTAGCCAAGTACCCGCAGGTGCGAAAGCAGCAGGCGCGACTGGCTATCATCGCCTTCCTGTTGCTGCAGGCCGCGCTCCCTGTCCTTGAGGCTGAGGAAGACGTCGACGTAGTCGCCCGGGACGATGCGATTGCCGACGCCGGCCAGTTCGTCCACGGGCACCGCCAGCGCGCGCTCGCCCGGCTGTAGGTTGAGGGCCAGGCCCTCCGCCAACTGGTTGCTCGTCAGCGGCGTGCCGCTGCCGATCGCCACGGCCGGCACCTTGCCGATCAGCGGCGCGGCATTGGCAAACCCGCCCGGCGGCAATGCCGCCAGCGGCGCCATGCGCAGGTCGCCCGTGGTGATCGGTACGCCGGCGGGAAGATCCCGCGCCGCCACCACCACCGCGACCTCGCCGCGCTGCGTGGACGCCGCCGTGGCGACCGGCGCGGCCGGCTTCGGCTTGCGCAAGCCCATCGCGATCGCGACGACCAGCAACAGGCCGGCGAGGGCGACCAACAGCAAGGCAACGGTCCTGGTCACTTTCTGCATCGCCGGTTCTCCTTGTTGCAAATTTGAATAATCAGTTGCCCATGTCGAGTTGGGCCACGGCGGAGCTGGTCAAATCACCCATCGTCCAGCCGTAGAGCGCCACGGTGCCGGGCAGGAAGGGATGGTTCTCGTAATCGTAGGAAACGGTGACCCGCATGCACTGAAGCCCGGCGGTTCCCGTGCACGCCACGGACTCGACGGCGATGGGGGCGGCGCTGGCGCTGCTGCAGTTGGGGGTCTGCCGGGAGAAATCGAGCAGCCATTGCATGGACCGGCTCGCGGCCGTGCAAGCGGCCTGGCGGCGCTCGGGAAGCGTGCCATAGCGCAGCGAGGCTCGCGCGCCTTCGGCTGCGGCAAGCGACAGCGTCTGCTTGGCGGCGAAGATCATTACGCCTGTGAATGTCAGCATGATCAGCGGAAATATTCCGAATATCATCATCAATGCATATTCAACGGTAACGATGCCGCGAGCGTTCCGCGAGCCCATTGAAGTGCATCTATTTTTTGAATGGATGTGGAGGTGCTCAGCCATGTGGGAGCCCTTTCCAGATAAGCGCCAGGGAAGCGAACGCAAGATATGCCGCGTAAGGAATGCCTTGCCGGCCTTGGCGCGCAGCGAGCATGCGCTGATGAAACGGTGTGGCATCGAGCCTGCGCTGTGAGTATGCGATAGAGATGCGCAAAGGTGCTGGAATGAAATTCAGCAGGCGCGATGAGGAAAGTATGACGACTGCATGCAGGCCAGCCATTAGGCTGGCTGCAACCCAGATTGGGAGCATTGCTTGCCAGCCAAGCAGAAATCCCAATGTTCCGAAGAATTTAACGTCTCCAGCCCCCATCAATCTGAATGCGTAGAAAGGAAGTAGCGCCAGCCCGCACAGGAGGCCAATCAAAGCCTGGGACGGGCTGGGGCTACCATTCAGCTGCAAGCCGATGGCTATGGCGCCAACAAGCAACGAAGCTAGTAGCGCGCCATTAAGCACCTTCCGTGCGTACAGGTCACTAATGGCGACCTGTACGCAGAGAAGGGTGACAATCATGGCAGCTGCGTTAGGCATGAAAGCCTCAATTTGGCCTATGAAGATTCCTTTAGGTTGCAGGGCCTTCGGCCTCAACCAGGCCTTTCAGAGTGGTGAAAATGCTTTCGAAGAAATCTTCGATGGTTTCGTGAGCAGCGACGATGGCGCCTGCAATTACCGCAGCCAGTAATCCGTATTCGAGTGCCGTAACGCCATCTTCCTCACGCAGAAAACGCTTGATCGAGCTAACCATGGTGGATCTCCTTGTCAGTGGTCGGGTTCGCCTGCGTGGCAGGCAACACCCGGGGGGAATCGGTATCGATTGATACCGAATGGTTGCTTGGCGAAATGAATGGGCGAGGTGGGGCGAGTGGCGGGTCCCGGCCCACCTGCGCGGGATTAACTGTCTGGTCTCATGGCATTCCCCTGCTTATGCCGAAGCGTAGGGCTTCGCCCCGTTAGCATCGATACTCAGACAAAAATCCGCATGCAAATGCGCAAAAACGGCAAATCGACGTTTCCCAATGTGATTTTCATCGCAAGGGACATCATCAGTGGACTGGCGTGAAGATTTCTTCACGCGGCGTTCGCACGCGAATTACATAGTAGGCATACGGGACAAGCCGGGCACGAATTCACGGAGATGATTCGGCGCCCGGCTTCGGCTGGAGCAAGACCGCGAGCGTGCCGCCCTCGATGGGGCGAGGGCGCGCTTCGGGCAACACGAAGAGGACCTGGGGATTGTTATGGAAGGTGCCGGCGACAGGCCAAGAGCGTTCGACCTCGTCGGATTGGGGGGATTGCTGCGGGTCTGCGAGATCGAACTGGTGCTCCTGGACGGGAACGGGCCGAATGCGACCGTGACCAGCCACGTCCACGACGAGGCGCTGTTCTGCACGATCAAGACGGAGTTCGCCGCACGCGGACGTTTCATGTTGCCGTTGGATTGGTGCCTGCTCGGCTATATCCATCGCACCGACGATGCGATGAGCTGGTGCCATGGCGCGATGATGGCGACGGGCAGCGTGGTGACGCTGATGCCCGATGGCGTGAGCGAGTTCGCGCTCAGCGCCAACAGCTGGGTGACGTTGGTGATGGTGCCGGTCAAAAGGTTGCGCCAGAAGTTCAACGAGCTGCACCTGGGCGACCGCCCCGGCCATTCGCTGGCGCTGCTCAACCCGGGGCCATCGAACCCGTTGCGGCGCTACTACGCGGAACTGCAGCAACGCCTGGTCGAGGGGTCTGCATCGATGGCCGACCTCCGGCTGGACGACGTGCTGGACCAGCACCTGCGCGGGATCCTGGCGACCAGTCCACTCGATCGCGCGGTCAAGGGCAAGGGACGGCGCGGGCATTACCTGATCCTGCGCAAGGCCGAGGACTTCATGCGCATGAACCTCCGCCAGAACATCTACATGAACGAGATCTGCGCGGCGGCCGGCGTCAGCGAGCGGGCCCTGCGCTACGCCTTCGACGACATGCTCGGCATCTCGCCCAACCGCTATCTGTCCATGCTCCGCCTCTGCACGGCCTGCCGCAGCCTTTCGTCGGCCGACGCGGGCAGGAAATCGGTGAAGGCCATCGCGCTGAGCTGCGGGCTCTGGGACCTCTCCCGCTTCGCCGAGAACTATCGCCGCGTGTTCGGGGAACTGCCGCGCGAGACGCTGATGCGGCAGTCGGGCAGTGCCGAATACGCGTAATGCACGTATTCGGCATCTCCCGGTGCCGGGACCGACGGGGAAACCGGCCGCTGCCGTAAATGTGCATTGGCGTGCCGGATTTCGCCAACGACTTGCCGTATTGGCTTCTTTGCCTGCCGAAACGGAGTAAGAACGCGGCGCGCGAAAATCTGTAATGGCTCCTACAACGCCGGCATCGGGTGGATGCCGCGGAATACAGGGAGCAAGCATATGAATCGCATCTACCGGCTGGTGTGGAATCACCGCCTGAACGCTTTCGTCGTCGGCTCCGAGCTGGCGTCCGCAAGGGGCAAGAAGAGCAGCGCCGACCGGCAGCTGCAGACGCTGTTGGCCTCGCCGCTGGCTTTCGGCCTGGCCTTGTTCGCCGCGGGGTGGCATGGACAGGCCTTCGCCGCCGATCCGCGCATGGACGAACTGCTGGATCTCGCCGGCAAGTACGCCACCCCGGCGCCGGTGCTGACGCTGCCGGAGCCCGGGACCTCGTCCGCGGGCGCCGCCGTCGCCTCCGCCGGAAACACGCTTTCCACTTCAACGCGTTCCACGGCGCTGTCCGTGTCGTCGGCTGTCACGCCCCTGCGGTCGGCGGCACGGACAACGTCTCTTGCTTCCGCGCCTGTGCGCAGCGCTTCGAGCGCAGCGAAGGCGAGCATCCGGGCCGCCGTGCCCGCGACGCTGGGCCTGGTCGATGCCGCTGGCGGCCTCGTCGCGGGTTCCGCGCCGGCGAGCGGCGCCAGCCTGCAGGAGCCGATCGCACAGATCGTCGCGCATGTGCAGGACAGCATCGCGCTGAAGGATGGCAGCCAGCTCGTTGGCGCCCCCGGCGATGGCCCGTTGGTCGGCCGCGACAATCCGATCGGACCGGTGAAGGACGTGGTGGCGACCACCGCGAGCCTGGTCGAGAACGGCCATGGCGGCAAGTTGCCGACCTCGCTCGGTGGCGCGCTGACCGACGTGGTCGGAAAGACCGGCAAGCTGGTCTCCGGCACCGGCCAGGTGCTCGACAAGACGCTGAAGGGCGTGACCGGTTCGGCGGCCCTGGGTGGTGTCGTCAGTGGCGCCACCCAGAACATCGAAACGGGCTTGAATGCGACGACCTCTTCGCTGGTGGCGGGCAACGTGCCGGGCGTGGTGGATCGCGTGAGCGATACCGCGCAGTCGCTGGTGACCACCACGACCAAGGGCCTGGATGCGGTGCTGACCGGCACGGCCGGCGGCACGGTCGGCCTGGGCAAGGTGGGCACGGCGGTGAACGGCGTGGTGAATGGCGTGACCGATGCCGCCAGCAGCGTGCTGGCGGGCACCGCCGGCGGCAACAATCCGGTCGGCCAGGTCGTGGACAAGGTGGTCGGCGGGGTCGTGGGCAAGGTCGGCGATACGGTCTCCGGCGTGCTTGCGGCGGGAAGCGCGCACGACGTGCTGACGACCGTGGCGGACCTGACCAAGGGTGGCGGCACGCTGCCGGTTTCGCTCGGTGGCGCGCTGACCGACGTGGCCGGGAAGACCGGCAAGCTGGTCTCTGGCACCGGCCAGGTGCTCGACAAGGCGCTGACGGGCGTGACCGGTTCGACGTCTCTGGGGGGTGTCGTCAGTGGTGCCACCCAGAACGTCGAAACGGGCTTGAATGCGACGACTTCGTCGCTGGTGGCGGGCAACGTGCCGGGCGTGGTGGATCGCGTGAGCGATACCGCGCAGTCGCTGGTGACCACCACGACCAAGGGCCTGGATGCGGTGCTGACCGGCACGACCGGCGGCACGGTGGGCCTGGGCAAGGTGGGCACGGCGGTGAACGGCGTGGTCAATGGCGTGACCGATGCCGCCAGCAGCGTGCTGGCGGGCACCGCCGGCGGCAACAATCCGGTCGGCCAGGTCGTGGACAAGGTGGTCGGCGGTGTCGTAGGCAAGGTCGGCGATACGGTCTCCGGCGTGCTTGCGGCGGGAAGCGCGCACGACGTGCTGACGACCGTGGCGGACTTGACCAAGGGCGGTAATGGCACGCTGCCGGCCTCGCTCGGCGAGGTAGTGACCGATGTGGCCGGGAAGACCGGCAAGCTGGTCTCCGGCACCGGCCAGGTGCTCGACAAGACGCTGACGGGCGTGACCGGTTCGGCGGCCCTGGGTGGTGTCGTCAGTGGTGCCACCCAGAATGTCGAAACGGGCTTGAACGCGACGACCTCTTCGCTGGTGGCGGGCAACGTGCCGGGCGTGGTGGATCGCGTGAGCGATACCGCGCAGTCGCTGGTGACCACCACGACCAAGGGCCTGGATGCGGTGCTGACCGGCACGACCGGCGGCACGGTGGGCCTGGGCAAGGTGGGCACGGCGGTGAACGGCGTGGTCAACGGCGTGACCGATGCCGCCAGCAGCGTGCTGGCGGGCACCGCCGGCGGCAACAATCCGGTCGGCCAGGTCGTGGACAAGGTGGTCGGCGGCACCGTGAGCACGGTGGGCAACACCGCCGCCGGCGTCCTGGGCGCGAAGAGCGGGCAGGACGTGGCGCAGGTGGTGGCGGACACCGGCAGCGACGCGAAGTCGCTGGTGACGACGACGGCCGGCGCCACCAGCAGCTTGTTGTCGAGCATCGGCAGCGGCGGCCAGCCGGGCGGCAACGTCCTGGCCCAGACCCTCAGCGGCGTGCTGAAGGGCACCGTGGACGCGCTGGGCAAGACCACGGCGGGCCTGCTGGATGCGACCAGGCTGGGCGACACCACCGGGAAGGTGGTCGATGGCGTCGCCGCGGTGGTCGATGGCGCCGGCAAGGTGGTGGGCGCGACGGTCGAGAAGGTCACCGGCTCGGAAGCGCTGGCCGACACCGTCACCGGTACCACGTCGGCGCTGGGCAGCGGGCTGAAGGACACGGCGTCGAACCTGAAGGAAGGCGACCTGGTCGGTGTCGTCGATAGCGCCGGCAAGACCGTCGGCAATTCCGGCAGCACCCTCGTATCCGGCGTCACCAAGACGGTGGACCAGTTGACCGGCTCCAACTCCGGCATCGCCGGCGTCGGCAGCACGCTCGCCGGTGCGGTGAGCAGCGTCGGCAACGGGCTGGGCAGCACGGTGGGCAACCTGCTCGACCTGGGTACGTCGTCGCCTGGCGGCGGGACCATCAATGCGGCACCGCCGGTGCCGGCGCAGACCGGCAGCCCGGGCCTGATCATCGGCACCGGCGGCTTCACCGGCTCGTTGAACCAGCTGCTGAGCCCGACCCTGAGCAGCCTGCTCGGTGGCGATGGCTACGTGCGCAACGGCGATCTGGCCATCAACAGCGCCAACGTGGTGCAGACCTATTCCAGCGTGAGCGTGCTCGGTATCCCGGTGGTCAACCTGACCCCGGTCGGGCAGCTGCTGAACGGCCTGGGCGGCGCCACCACCGGCGGCAACTCGCACATGACGCTGATCGGCGGCGTCACCTCCGACAGCTACATCTACAACATCAACAACGGCGATCCGAACGGTCTGCTCGGGCTCATCCTGCCCGACCAGGCGCCGGCCTGGGCCAGCAAGTGCCTGAACGTGCTGGGCGTGGTGGAAGCCGATTGCTGGGCGATCAACGCCGCGCAGGACTACCAGGTGCTGATCGGCGACGGCGCCTATGCCAACGGTTCCAAGGAAGTGGTGATCGGCACCAATGCCCGCCACGAACTGGCCAAGCAGGATGCCAACGTGGCCTTCCCGGGTGCGGGCACCAACGACCCGAACAATCCCACCGGCGTGCCGACGGCCGACTACGACGCACGGCAGGGCCACTCGGTGGTGATCGGCGACAGCGCCAAGGGCACCGCCAACGCGCAGACGCTGATCGGCGCCGGCGCGAAGTCGGACAAGGCCAATACCGTGGCGCTGGGCTACCAGTCCAACGCCGATCGCGGCGGCATGGACAACTACACCGCGGTCGGCCTGAGCACGCCGCAGACCTCGATCGGCGAAGTGGCGGTGGGCTCCGCCGGGCGCGAGCGGCAGATCACGCATGTCGCCGCCGGCAGCCAGGACACCGACGCGGTCAACGTCGCCCAGTTGAAGGGCGCGGTGATCCAGGCCAACGAACTCGCGGTGACCTACGACACCGATGCTTCGGGCAACCCCGACTACACCCGCGTGACGCTGGGCAAGGGAAGCGCCCCGAACGGGACGCTGCTCGACAACGTCGCCGCGGGCTCGGTCGCCGCCAACAGCCGCCAGGCGATCAACGGCAGCCAGCTGTACCAGACCAATGTGCAGCTGGCGGACTTCCTCGGTGCCGGCACGCAATACGATTCCGCCACCGGCACCTGGACCGCGCCGCAGTTCCAGATCACTTCGGTCGCCACGGACGGCACCACCAATGTTGCGACCTATGGCGACGTCGGCTCGGCGTTCGAAGCGGTGGATGGCTCGCTGACCAACGTCAACCAGCGCATCACCAATATCGACAACACCACCAAGTACCTGTCGGTCTCCTCGACGGCGGCCGCGGCCTCGGCCACGGGCGCGGAGGCCGTGGCGGTCGGCCCGCAGGCGGTCGCCAGCGCGGCCGGCAGCGTGGCGCTGGGTGCGGGCGCGGTGGCGGATCGTGCCAACGCGGTCTCGGTCGGGGCGGCGGGCGCCGAGCGCCAGATCGTCAACGTGGCCGATGCCACCGCGGACCACGACGCGGTCAACCTCAAGCAGCTGAACAGCGCGATCGACAATAGCAACGCGTTCGCGGTCACCTACGACAAGGATGCCGCGGGCAATCCGGACTACACCCGCGTCACGCTGGGTTCGGCCGGTTCCGGCAGCGCCACCGTGATCGGCAACCTGGCCGCCGGCGTGGTGTCGGCCGACAGCAAGGAGGCCATCAACGGCGCCCAGATGTTCGCGCTGGCGCAGGGCACCGCGCTGCACCTCGGCGGCGGTTCCACCGTGGGCCCCGACGGCGTGCCGACCGCGCCGCTGTACGTCATCAACAACATCGGCGCCGATGGCACGGTCACCACCGGCAACTACAACAACGTCGGCAGCGCGCTGGATGCGATCAGCCAGTCCCTGGCGAACGTGAGCTCCAACGACACCGATGCGCTGGCCGTGCACTACGATGCCGACGCCAACGGCGCCGCGACCAACAAGGTGACGCTGAAGGGCGACAACAGCGGTGCGGCGGTGACGATCGCCAACCTGGCGAACGGCGCGGTGGCCGCCGACAGCAAGGAAGCGATCAACGGCAGCCAGCTGTACCAGACCAATGCGCAGCTGGCCACCTTCCTGGGCGCCGGCACGCAGTACGATCCGGCCACCGGCACCTGGACGGCGCCGCAGTTCCAGATCACCTCGATCACCAGCACGGGCGGCACCAGCACTTCGAGCTACGGCAACGTCGGCGACGCATTCGAAGCGGTGGACGGTTCGCTGAACAACCTCAACCAGCGCATCGACAACATCAATACGGGCGGCAGCAAGTTCGTGTCGGTGAACTCGACCAAGGATGCGGCCTCGGCGACCGGCACGGATGCGATCGCGATCGGCCCCGTGGCCGTCGCCAGCGGTGCCGGCAGCGTGGCGCTGGGCGATGCGGCCTCGGCCACGGCCGCGGGCAGCGTGGCGCTGGGTTCCGGGTCGGTGGCGAGCCGCGCCAATACGGTCTCGGTGGGCAGCGCCGGCGCCGAGCGCCAGATCACCAACGTCGCCGCCGGTACCGAAGACACCGATGCGGTCAACGTCGCCCAGCTGAAGGACTCGATCGGCAAGGCGCAGGCGGGCGTGGTCCGCTACGACACCAACAGCGACGGCAGCATCGACTACAGCCGCGTGACCCTGGGCGCCCCCGCCAATGCCTCCGGCGACGTGGCCGCCGCGGCGGCTGCTCCCGTGACCATCTCCAACGTGGCCGATGGCGCGGTGACCGCCGACAGCAGCGATGCGATCAACGGCAGCCAGCTGCACGAGACCAACACCAAGGTGGCGCAGTACCTCGGCGCGGGCGCGCAGTACAACAACGGGACCTGGACCGGACCGCAGTACCAGATCACCTCGGTGGGCAGCAACGGCAACACCACCCAGGCGAGCTATGGCGACGTGGGGTCGGCGTTCGCGGCCATGGACAGCTCGCTGGTGAACGTCAACCAGCGCATCAACAACATCCAGGTCTCCGGCAACGAATACGTGTCGATCAACTCGTCCAAGGCCGCGGCCGCGGCGACGGGCGCCGACTCGGTGGCGATCGGCGGCGCGTCCACCGCCAGCGGCACCGGCAGCGTCGCGTTGGGCGACGCGGCGGCGGCCAGCGCGGCCAACAGCGTGGCCCTGGGTGCCGGCTCGGTGGCCAACCGCGCCAATACGGTCTCGGTCGGCAGCGCGGGCGCGGAGCGCCAGATCGCCAACGTCGCCGCCGGTACCGCGGCCACCGACGCGGTCAACGTGGCCCAGTTGGAGGCGTCGCAAGCCGGCTCGGTGCGCTACGACACCAACAGCGACGGCAGCGTCAACTACAGCAGCGTGACGATGGGCCGGGGCACCAACACGGTGACCCTGCACAACATCGCCGCGGGTACTGCCGACACCGATGCGGTCAACGTCGGGCAGCTCAATGCCGGCCTCATCAACGCGATGGACTGGTCGAAGGATTACACCGACCGGCAGATCAAGCGTCTCGACAACCGCGCATCGGCAGGCGTCGCTTCGGCGATGGCCATGGCCGGCCTGCCGCAGCCCACCGAGGCGGGCCGCAGCATGGCGTCGATCGGCGCCAGCTCCTTCGGCGGCGAATCGGGCATCGCGATCGGCCTGTCGGGCGTCTCCGAGGGCGGGCGCTGGGTCTACAAGGCCAGCGGCTCGACCAACAGCCGCGGACAGGGTGGTGTTTCGGTGAGTGCCGGCATCCAGTGGTGATGCCGGTTGACCAGGCGCAATACGCAGGAGGGGCGAAGTCATGCAGACGATGATGAAGATGGTGGTGTTGGGCCTGGCGTCGGCAGCGGCGCTGGGACTGGCGGGATGCAGGAGCGTGGCCGGCGATGGATTCCCGGATCCGGAGCGCGCCTATCCGCGCGGGGGCACGTTCGTCAACATCGACGACCTGCGCCAGTACGCACCGGGGATGAACAAGGACCAGGTCCAGGCCTTGCTGGGACCGCCGCAGTTCAACGAAGGAATGTGGGGCGTCCGCGAATGGAACTACCTGTTCAACCTGCGCCGCAGCGTGGGAGCCGAGCCGGTGCGTTGCCAGTTCCGGATCGAGTTCGACTCGAAGGGCGTGGCCCAGAACCAGCACTGGAAGCCGGAGGCGTGCAGCGCATTGCTTGAGCCTCCGGCGGTGGCGGCTCCGGCGGCACCGCCGCCGCCGCCTCCGGCACCGGTGCGATTACAGACCGATGCGCTGTTCGATTTCGACAGCGCCACGCTCAAGCCGGCTGGGCAGGAGCGGTTGCGGCAGCTGGTGCGGGAAGCCGGCGACCTGGAGGCGGTACGCGACGTCCTGGTGGTCGGCTATACCGATCGCATCGGCAGCGACGCGTACAACCTGAAGCTCTCGCAGCGCCGTGCGCAGGCCGTGCGCGACTTCCTGGTCGGGCAGGGACTGCCCGCCAGCGCGGTACGCGCCGAAGGTCGCGGCGAGGCCGATCCGGTGGCCGAATGCCCGCCCGGCAGCAGCCGGGCGGTGATCGAGTGCCTGGCGCCGAACCGCCGGGTGGAGATCACGGGCATCACCGTGCCGGCCAAGAGCGATTAATTAAGTGTCCCCGGCCACCGTGGACCGGCAGTTGCCGGCACGGTTGCGGGGGAGTACCGTCTGGAGCAGTCCCCCGCAGTCAGCGCTGAGCCGCATGCCGGCGCGACGGACGCAGAAAAAAAAGTAGTGAGCGCCCTTGTCGCGCCGCATGCCCATGGGAGACCAGGTCATGTGGAACAAGAACACCACGCGCACACGCCGTTATCACGCTCGCCTGCGGCTGCGGCTGCAAGCCAGGCGCAAGAAGCGCCATCTGCTCAGCAGCAGCATTTCCCGCGCGCTTTTGATCTTCGTCGCCTTGCAGGGCGCCAGCGGCGTGGCCCGCGCGAGCTGCACGCCGGGCGCCCCCGCCGACGGCTCGACGGTGACGTGCACCGGCACCGCGACGGTGTTCAGCCCGAACGGCTTCAGCTCCAACGCCAACAACCTGACCGTGAACGTGCAGGCCGGCACGACGATGAGCTCCACGTCGATCCTCGGCGGCAACGTGCTGACGCTGGGCGGGAGCGGGGCCACCCTCAACAACTTCGGCACCATCGACCCGGCGGTCGCGCTGGGCGGCATCACCTCGCCTTCGCTGATTTCCGGCGTGCGCATCGGCAACTTCACCACGCCGACGAGCAGCGACGTCAAGGTCAACAACGCCGCCGGCGCCATCATCAACGGCAGCGCGACGCTGCTGCTCGGGGGCGAGGCGCTGGCGATCTCGAACGGCTCCGCGGGGATCACCACGGTCACCAACGACGGCAAGCTGGGAACGCGGAACTTCGGCATCTACCTCAGCGACCTGGCCACGTCGCGGGTCGTCACCATCAGCGGCGGCGGGACCACCGATTTCACCAACGGCACCACCGGCACGATCTTCGGCCAGGTCGTCATCGACGGCGCGCTCGCCGGCGGCCACACGTTCCGGAATTTCGGCGAGATCACCGGGGGCGTATCGCTCGGCGACAGCCTGTCGGGCAACGTCTTCTACAACGCGGGCGCCATCTCCGGCGCGGTCTCGCTCGGCTCGGGCGACGATACCTATACGGCGGTGACGGGATCGACGGTGGGGTCGGTCGATGCAGGGCTCGGCCTCAACACGCTCAACCTGGAGGGCACCGGCACCGGGTCGCTGTCCGGTTCGCTGGTGCCGGGCGTGGGGTTCTACGGTTTCACCAATCTCAATCTCAATGGCGGCACCTGGACCTTCTCCGGCGCGGCGCCCGTCGTCAGCGGTTCGGCCTTCCTCAACGGCGGCCTGGCGATCTTCGATTCCGCATTGGCCTTCGGGAGCGGCACGATCTTCGGCAATGGCGGTTCGCTGCAGGCATCCGCGCTGGGTGCCGGCACCACCTTCACCCAGAACATCACGCTGGGCGCGGGCGGGCTGAGCCTGCTGGGCGGCAACGGGTTCAATTTCGGCGGCAGCCTGGGTGGCAGCGGCAGGCTGAACCTGGGCGGCAGCGGCACGTTCAATCTCACCGGCAACAACGCGCTCTGGAGCGGTGGGGCCTCGATCACCGGCGGCGGCACCCTGGGACTCGGCAGCGCTGCCTCGCTGGGCACGGGCGCGTTGAGCGTGAGCGGGCTGGGCGGTTCGCTGGCCACGTCGTTCAGCGGTACGCTGGGCAACGACATCGACCTCGGCCTGGGCGCCGGGTTGAATCTGTTCGGTACCGGCAACCTGCAGCTGGATGGCGTCATCTCCGGCGCGGGCGGCCTGAGCCTCGGCGGCGGCTCGCTGACGCTGACCGGCGCCAACGCGGCGTGGTCGGGCGGCTTCGCGCTCAACGGCGGCAACGTCGCCATCGGCAACAGCCTCTCGCTCGGCACCGGCGACGTCACGGTGAACGGCAGCGGCGGATTCAGTGCGCTGTCCGGCCTGAGCCTGTCCAACCGTTTCAACCTCGCGACGGGGGCCACGCTGGGCTTCGGCGGTGCCCATGGCATCACCCTCGACGGCACGCTGTCCGGGGCGGGAGGCATCCTCCTGGACGGCGCGCTGGGGGCCAGCCTGACCCTCAACGGCGCCAACACCTATGGCGGCGGCACCGGCCTGTTCGGCGGCTCGCTGACGGTCGGCAACGATCTGGCCCTGGGCACGGGCCTGGTTTCCCTGTCGGGCCTTTCTTCGCTGGATGCCAATGCCGCGGTCTCGCTGGGCAACGCCTTCAACCTGGCCGCGGGCGCGACGCTCGGCTTCGGCGGCTCGGCGAACCTGGGCCTCACCGGCGACATCGGCGGTGCCGGCGGCATCGCCATCAATGCCGGCCTAGGCGGCGCGCTGACCCTCGGCGGCAACAACAGCTACGCCGGCGGCACCCTGCTGAATGCCGGTGGCCTGCTGTACGTCGGCAGCGATACGGCGCTCGGCACCAACGCCCTGTCGGTGGCGGGCAACGCGACATTCGGCGCCACCACCACGGTGAACCTGCTCAACGCGGTGAACCTGTCCGGCGGTGCCGGCCTCACCATCGGCGGCATCGGCGATCTCACCCTGGGGGGCACGATCGGCGGCAACGGATCGCTGATCGTCGATACCGGCGGGACGTTGTCGCTGGCCGGCAACAACACCTTCGACGGCGGGATCAGCGTGAACAGCGGTTCGCTGGTGGCGCTCAGCGCGGGCGCCTTCGGCTCGGGCAATCTCGCGCTGGCCGCGAATGCCGCGCTCGGCGTCGGCGACGGGATCACCATCGCGAACGATATCGCCCTGGGGGGCAACGCGATCCTCGACGCCACGTTCGGGCTGGGGACGATCAGCGGCACGATTTCCGGCAACTACGGCCTGATCAAGTCGGGTGGCGGCACGCTGGCGTTGACCGGCGACAACCTGTTCGATGGCGGCCTGTCGATCGATGCCGGCGGCGTGCTGGCGGGCAGCCTCGGCGCGCTCGGTACCGGTGGCGTGACCTTGGGCAACGCCACCTCGTTGACCTTTGGCGTGGCGGGCGGCTTCGGCAATTCGATCGGCCTGGGAGGCGGCCTGGCGGGAACGATCGCGGTCGGCAACGGCCTGGACGCATCGTTGAGCGGCGGCCTGGACCTCGGGGCCGGCGCGACGCTGGGGATCGGCTCGGGAACCGCGACGGGCAGTCTCACGCTGTTCGGCGGCGGCCTGGCGGGCCCCGGGGCGACGCTGTCGGCCGACTTCGGCACGCTGCACTTCGGCGACCAGGCTTCCGCGGGCTTGCTCGGCAATGGCACGCTCAACATCGGCGCATCAGGCACGTTGGACCTCAATGGCTTCGCGGGCATTGCAGGGGCGCTGACCGGATCGGGCCTGCTGACCAACCTGGGAGGGGCACCGGCCTCGCTCGACGTGGATGGCGGCATCTTCTCGGGCACGATCAGCGATGGCGCGGGCGGCCTTTCGCTGAGCATGAACGGTACCGGCACGCTGAGCCTGGGCGGCAACAACGCCGGCTGGAGCGGCGGCCTCACGTTGGGCAGCGGCACGCTGGACCTGGGCAATGCCATGGCCCTCGGCACGGGCCTGCTGGATGTCTCGGGCAATGCTCAACTGACCACGGGCCTCGCCGGGTTGGATCTCGGCAATGCGATCAATCTGGGCGCGGGCGCCACGTTGGGCCTGGGCGGCACGGCCGATCTCGACCTGAGCGGAACCCTGGGCGGCTCCGGCGGGCTGAACTTCAACGGCAGCGGCACGCTCGGCTTGAACGGCAACAACGTCGGGTGGAGTGGCGGCTTCACGTTGGGCAGCGGCACGCTGGACCTGGGCAACGCCCTGGCCCTGGGTACGGGGCTGCTGGATGTCTCGGGTAATGCCAACCTGACCACCGGCCTCGCCGGGTTGGATCTCGGCAATGCGATCAATCTGGGCGTGGGTGCCACGTTGGGCCTGGGCGGCACGACCGACCTCGACCTGAGCGGAACCCTCGGCGGCTCCGGCGGACTGAGCTTCAACGGCAGCGGCACGCTGGGCTTGAACGGCAACAACGCCGGTTGGAGTGGCGGTCTCACCCTGGGCAGCGGCACGCTGGACCTGGGCAACGCCCTGGCCCTGGGTACGGGGCTGCTGGATGTAACGGGCAACGCCAATCTGACCACGGGCATTGCGGGTCTGGATCTCGGCAATGCGATCAACCTTGGCGCGGGCGCGACGTTGGGCCTGGGCGGCACGACCGATCTGGATTTGAGCGGAACCCTCGGCGGCTCTGGCGGATTGAGCTTCAACGGCAGTGGCACGCTCGGCTTGAACGGCAACAACGCTGGGTGGAGCGGCGGTCTCACCCTGGGCAGCGGCACGCTGGACCTGGGCAACGCCCTGGCCCTGGGTACGGGGCTGCTGGATATCTCGGGCAATGCCAACCTGACCACGGGCCTCGCCGGGTTGGATCTCGGCAATGCGATCAATCTGGGCGCGGGCGCGACGTTGGGCCTGGGCGGCACGACCGATCTGGATCTGAGCGGAACCCTTGGTGGTTCCGGCGGACTGAGCTTCAACGGCAGCGGCACGCTCGGCTTGAACGGCAACAACGCCGGCTGGAGCGGCGGTCTCACCCTGGGCAGTGGCACGCTGGACCTGGGCAACGCCCTGGCCCTGGGTACGGGGCTGCTGGATGTCTCGGGCAACGCCAACCTGACCACCGGCCTCGCCGGGTTGGATCTGGGCAATGCGATCAATCTCGGCGTGGGCGCCACGTTAGGCTTGGGCGGTACGGCCGACCTCGACCTGAGCGGAACCATTGGCGGCTCCGGCGGACTGAGCTTCAACGGCAGTGGCACGCTGGGCTTGAACGGCAACAACGCCGGCTGGAGCGGTGGCTTTACGCTGGGCAGTGGGACGCTGGACCTGGGCAGCGCCATGGCCTTGGGTACGGGCCTGCTAGATGTAACGAGCAACGCCAATCTGACCACTGGCATTGCGGGTCTGAATATCGGCAATGGGATCAACCTGGGCGCCGGCGCTACGTTGGGCCTGGGCGGCACGACCGACCTGGACCTGAGCGGAACCCTTGCTGGTTCCGGCGGACTGAGCTTCAACGGCAGCGGCACGTTGGGCTTGAACGGCAACAACGCCGGCTGGAGCGGCGGTCTCACCTTGGGCAGTGGCACGCTGGACCTGGGCAGTACCACGGCCCTGGGTACGGGCTTGCTGGATATCTCGGGCAACGCTCAACTGACCACCGGCCTCGCCGGTCTGGATCTGGGCAATGCGATCAATCTCGGTGTGGGCGCGACGTTGGGCCTGGGCGGTACGACCGACCTCGACCTAAGCGGGACTATTGGCGGCTCCGGCGGACTGAGCTTCAACGGCAGTGGCACGCTGGGCTTGAACGGCGACAACGCCGGCTGGAGCGGTGGCTTTACGCTGGGCAGTGGGACGCTGGACCTGGGCAGCACCACGGCCTTGGGCACGGGCCTGCTGGATGTAACGGGCAACGCCAATCTGACCACTGGCATTGCGGGTCTGGATATCGGCAATGGGATCAACCTGGGCGCCGGCGCTACGCTGGGCCTGGGTGGCACGACCGACCTCGACCTGAGCGGAACCATTGGCGGCTCCGGCGGATTGAGCTTCAACGGCAGCGGCACGCTCGGCTTGAACGGCGACAACGCCGGTTGGAGCGGCGGCCTCACGCTGGGCAGCGGTACGTTGGATCTGGGCAGCAGCACCGCCCTGGGCACGGGCCTGCTGGATGTGACGGGCAACGCCAATCTGACCACTGGCATTGCGGGTCTGGATATCGGCAATGGGATCAACCTGGGCGCCGGCGCTACGTTGGGCCTGGGAGGCACGGCCGACCTCGACCTGAGCGGAACCATTGGCGGTTCCGGCGGATTGAGCTTCAACGGCAGCGGCACGCTCGGTTTGAACGGCGACAATGCCGGTTGGAGCGGTGGCCTCACGCTGGGCAGCGGTACGTTGGATCTGGGCAGCACCACCGCCCTGGGCACGGGCCTGCTGGATGTGACGGGCAACGCCAATCTGACCACCGGCCTCGCCGGGCTGGATCTGGGCAACGCGATCAATCTTGGCACGGGCGCGACGTTGGGCCTGGGCGGTACGGCCGATCTGTCGTTGAGCGGCGCGATCGGCGGCAATGGCGGCCTGAACTTCGATGGCACCGGCACGCTGACGCTGGGTGGCGCCAACACCTACCTGGGCGACACCACCATCGCGTCCGGCACCCTGGCAGTGAACGGTTCTATCGTCTCGACGACGACGATCGGCGCGGGGGCAATGTTGACCGGCACCGGCAGCATGGGCGACGTGATCCTCAACGGCGCGCTCAACCCCGGCAGCATCGGTGCGGCCGGCACATTGACCACGGGGTCGTTGTTCATGGGGAGCGGCTCGCTGCTCAACTACGACCTGGGCGTCGCGGGCGTGATCGGCGGTGGCGGCAACGACCTGATTTCGGTCAACGGCAACCTGACCCTGGACGGCACGCTCAACGTCGTCGACATCGGCGGCTTCGGTCCCGGCGTGTACCGCCTGATCGACTACACCGGTGCGCTGACCAACAACGGCCTGGACATCGGCACGGTGCCGGGGCCGTTCTCGACCGGCGACCTGCTGGTGCAGACGGGCGTGGCGAACCAGGTCAACCTGGTCGTCGATGGCAGCGGGGTGGTGCAGTTCTGGGATGGCGTGAATTACCTGCCGAACGGCAGCGTGGACGGCGGCGCCGGCATCTGGACCATGGGCACGACCAACTGGACGAACGCCAACGGAACCGCGAACAGCGGCTGGGTGGGCGGCTTCGCGGTGTTCCAGGGCACCGGCGGCACGGTGACGGTCGTGGGGCCGGTCGATTTCAGCGGCATGCAGTTCGCGGGCAGCGGCTACACCATCGCCGGTGGATTGGGCGGCGTGCTCAACACCGACGAAGCCCAGACGATCATCCGCGTCGATCCCAACCTGACCGGCACGATCTCGGCTTCGATCGGCGGTACGGGCGGGCTGGTCAAGAACGATGCCGGCACGCTGGTGCTTTCGGGAGCCAACACGTTCACCGGTGGCGTCGATCTCAACGCGGGAACCTTGACCCTGGGCAACAACCTGGCCCTGGGTACGGGTTCGCTGGACGTGCTCGGGAACGCCAACCTGACCACGAACGTGGCCGGACTGAACATCGGCAATGCGATCAATCTCGGGTCCGGCATTACGCTGGGCCTGGGCGGCGCGAACGATTTCGCCTTGAGCGGCATGATCGGCGGTGGCGGCGGATTGAGCTTCAACGGCACCGGTACGTTGAGCCTGGCGGGTGCGAATACCTTCACGGGTGGTTTCGACCTGTTCAGCGGCACGTTGAGCCTTGGCAACGCTTCCGCGCTGGGCACCGGCGCGCTGGACGTGCTCGGCAATGCCGGCCTGACCACGAGCGTGGCCGGGCTGGACATCGGCAATGCGATCAACCTGGGCGCCGGCGCGACGCTGGGCATCGGCGGGGCCAACGATCTGGAACTGAGCGGCACGATCGCCGGCAGCGGCGGGCTGGGCTTCAACGGTACCGGCACGTTGGCGCTGAGCGGCAACAACGCAGCGTGGAGCGGCGGACTGGACCTGGCCAGCGGCACCGTGAACCTGGGCGGCGCGACCGCGTTGGGCACCGGCGCGCTGGACGTGCTCGGCAACGCCGGCCTGACCACGAGCGTGGCCGGGCTGGACATCGGCAATGCGATTAACCTGGGCGCCGGCGCGACGCTGGGCCTCGGCGGGGCCAACGATCTGGAACTGAGCGGCACGATCGCCGGCAGCGGCGGGTTGGGCTTCAACGGTACCGGCACGTTGGCGCTGAGCGGCAACAACGCAGCGTGGAGCGGCGGACTGGACCTGGCCAGCGGCACGCTGGACCTGGGCAGCGCGACCGCGTTGGGCACCGGCGCGCTGGACGTGCTCGGCAACGCCAGCCTGAGCACGAGCGTGGCGGGACTGAACATCGGCAACGCGATCAATCTCGGTTCGGGTGCCATGCTGGACCTGGGCGGCGCGGTCGGCCTCGGCTTGAGCGGCAACATTGCGGGGGGCGGCGGATTGAGTTTCGACGGCACCGGCACGCTGGGCCTGAGCGGTGCGAACACCTTCTCGGGCGGCTTCGATCTCGGCAGCGGCACGTTGAACCTGGGCAGCAGCACCGCACTGGGTACCGGCGTGCTGGACGTGCTCGGCAACGCCAGCCTGGCCACGAGCGTGGCCGGGCTGAACATCGGCAACGCGATCAACCTCGGCACCGGTACGACGCTGGATTTGGGCGGCGCGAACGGCTTCGCCCTGAGCGGCACGATCGGCGGTGCCGGCGGATTGAGTTTCGACGGCACCGGCACGTTGGGCCTGAGCGGCGCGAACACCTTCACGGGTGGCTTCGATCTCGCCAGCGGCACGTTGAGCCTTGGCAATGCTTCCGCGCTGGGCACCGGCGCGCTGGACGTGCTCGGCAATGCCGGCCTGACCGCGAGCGCAGCAGGGCTGGATATCGGCAACGCGATCAATCTCGGGTCCGGCATTACGCTGGGCTTGGGCGGTGCCAATGACTTCGCCCTGAGCGGCACGATCGGCGGCGCCGGCGGGCTGGGCTTCAATGGCACCGGTACGCTGGTCCTGAGCGGCGCGAACACCTTCACGGGTGGCTTCGACCTGGCCAGCGGCACGCTGAGCTTGGGCAATGCTGCCGCACTGGGCACCGGCGCGCTGGACGTGCTCGGCAACGCCAGCCTGGCCACGAGCGTGGCCGGGCTGGACATCGGCAATGCGATCAACCTCGGCACCGGTACGACGCTGGATTTGGGCGGCGCGAACGGCTTCGCCCTGAGCGGCACGATCGGCGGTGCCGGCGGATTGAGTTTCGACGGCACCGGCACGTTGGGCCTGAGCGGCGCGAACACCTTCACGGGTGGCTTCGACCTGGCCAGCGGCACGCTGAGCTTGGGCAATGCTGGCGCACTGGGCACCGGCGCGCTGGACGTGCTCGGCGATGCCGGCCTGGTCACGAGCGTGGTCGGGCTGGACATCGGCAACGCGGTCAACCTCGGCACCGGCGCGACGCTGGAGCTGGGCGGCACCAACGATTTCGCGCTGAGCGGCACGATCGGCGGCGCCGGCGGGCTGGGCTTCAATGGCACCGGTACGCTGGGCCTGAGCGGCGCGAACACCTTCACGGGTGGTTTCGATCTGGCCAGCGGCACATTGAGCCTCGGGAATGCTTCCGCGCTGGGCACCGGCGCGCTGGACGTGCTCGGCGATGCCGGCCTGACCACGAGCGTGGCCGGGCTGGACATCGGCAATGCGGTCAACCTGGGCACCGGCGCGACGCTGGAACTGGGCGGCACCAACGATTTCGCGCTGAGCGGCACGATCGGCGGCGCCGGCGGGCTGGGCTTCGACGGCACCGGCACCCTGGGCCTGAGCGGCGCGAACACCTTCACGGGTGGCTTCGATCTGGCCAGTGGTACGCTGGACCTGGGCAGCAACACCGCACTGGGCACCGGCGCGCTGGACGTGCTCGGCAATGCCGGGCTGACCACGAGCGTGGCCGGGCTGGACATCGGCAATGCGGTCAACCTGGGCACCGGCGCGACGCTGGAACTGGGCGGCACCAACGATTTCGCGCTGAGCGGCACGATCGGCGGCGCCGGCGGGCTGGGCTTCGACGGCACCGGCACCCTGGGCCTGAGCGGCGCGAACACCTTCACGGGTGGCTTCGATCTGGCCAGTGGTACGCTGGACCTGGGCAGCAACACCGCACTGGGCACCGGCGCGCTGGACGTGCTCGGCAATGCCGGCCTGACCACGAGCGTGGCCGGGCTGGATATCGGCAACACGATCAACCTCGGCACCGGTGCGACGCTGGAACTGGGCGGCACCAACGACTTCGCCTTGAACGGCACGATCGCCGGCAGCGGTGGCCTCGGCTTCGGCGGCACCGGCACGCTGGGCCTGAACGGCGCGAACACCTTCGCGGGCGGCCTCACGCTCAGCAGCGGCACGGTGAGCCTGGGCAACGCCGCGGCGCTGGGCACCGGCGCACTCACCGTCGACGGCGCTGCTGCGTTGCAGGCCAGCCTGTCCGGCCTGAACGTCGCCAACGCCTTGGACATCGCGAGCACCGGCGCGCTCACGGTCGGCGGCAGCAATCCGTTGACGATGAGCGGCAGCGTCTCCGGCACCGGCGAACTGCTGTTGAACGGCCCATCGCTCACGCTCGAGGGCGACATGTCGGGATTCGACGGCAGCCTCGATGTCCAGGCCGGCACGTTGAACGTGGTCCACGGCGTCACCGCCGGCATCAACAGCGCGGCCGGCACGGTGGCCAACTTCGGTGACGAGGTGGACGATCTCACCAAGATCACTCCAGACTCGGTGCACGGCACGATCAACCTCGGCGGCGGCAACGATGTCTTCAACAGCGTGCTGGGCTACCTGGGCGGCATCACCGGGCTGATCGACGGGCAGGCCGGCACCGACGCGCTGCTGATCAGCGGCCCGGGCGATGGCATCCTGCCGACGAGTTCGTTCGTCGACTTCGAGATATTGAACCTGGACGGCACCGGGACCCTGGTCATTCCCGAGGGCGGCACGGCCGACTTCCTCGATACCACCGTCCAGAACGGCGTGCTCGCGCTGGATGGCACCCTGGGCGGCGACGCCGTGGTGGCCTCCGGCGGCAGCCTGGTGGGCGGCGGCCAGGTTCTCGGCAACCTGCTGCTGCAGGGCACGCTGGCGCCCAGCGGCCTGGCCGGTGCGACGGGAGCCGCGGCAGGCAGCGGCGTGCCGGGCAGCACGCTTGCGGTCGGCAGCCTGGTCACCGATCCGTCGGCGGTCCTGCAGTTGCGCCAGGACGGCAGCGGCGCCACCGATGCGCTGCTCGTGTCGGGCGCGGCCACGCTCAACGGCGGCCAGGTGGTCGCGCTGCCCACGCCGGGTGCCTACGCCGACCGCACGGACTACCGGATCCTCGATGCGGGTTCGCTGTCCGGCGCGCTTGCCGGCGTCACCCAGACGGTGCTGCCGTTCCTGGAGGCCAGCCTGTTCACCCAGGGCAACGACGTCTACCTGCGCCTGGAGGAAGCCAACCGGTTCAACGAATTCCCCGGCCTTGATCGCAACCAGCAATCGGTGGCCGACGCGCTGCAGTCGCTGGCCGACAGCGGCAATCCGGCGGTCGAGAACCTGGTCGCGGCTGCGCGCGGCGTGACCGCCGAGCAGGCCGTGCCGATGTTCGACACGTTGACCGGCGAAACCTACGCTTCCGTGCTCAGCGCGTCGCGCTACAGCATCGAACGCATGCAGCGCAGCATCGGCGGTCAGCTCGACGCGATCCGCAATAGCGGCGATGCGATGCGGTGCGGAGGCGCCTGGGTGACCGCGTTCGGCGGGGATGCGGCGTTCAACGGCGATGGCAGGTCGAACCTGGACAACCAGGTGCGCGGGATGACCGCCGGCGCCGATGCCGCCCTGGGCGACAATTTCTGCCTGGGCGGGCACGTGGGTACCGCGCGTTCCGACATGGACGCGGCCCGCCGCAGCGACCGCATCGATGCCGACCAGGTCTACGTCGGCGCGCAGTTCCTGTACGGCACGACCGGACCGTTCTGGCTGCAGGGCGCCGCCGGCTACATGAAGCAGGACAACGACAGCCGCCGCGAGGTCAACGTGGGCGTGTTCCAGCGCACCGCGCGGGCCGATTTCGACAGCAAGGGCTACTACGCGATGCTCGAGGGCGGCTGGCGCGTGCAGACGCGGAGCTGGACGATCGAGCCGATGGTGGGCATCTACCACAGCCGCATCGACATGGACCGCATCGTCGAGACCGGGGCCGACGACGCCAACCTGGTGATCGCATCGAAGTCGTACGACACCACCAGCGTCGGCGCCGGCATCCGCTTCGCCGGCAACGTCCAGGGTGGCCGGCTGACGCCGACGCTGGACGTGCGCTACCTGCACGACCTCAACGACGATCTGCCGGTCACGACGAACCGTTTCGCCGCCGCGCAGGCGCCGAGCTTCGCGACCACCGGGTTCTCGCCGGACCGCAACCGCGTCAACGCCGGCATCGGCCTGGCCTATGCCTTCACCCCGGCGGTGCGCGGTTTCCTCGAATACCGCGCGGACCTGAGCGACGACGACAATGCGCATGCGGTGCAGGCCGGATTGCGCGCCAGCTGGGGCGGTTCCAGCGGCGTGGCGGCGCGGCCTGCGCCGGTCGTGCCCGTCGTCGGTGCCGCGATGGCGGCGCCCGCGCCGGCAGCGACGTCGGCGGCGCCGCAAGCCGATCCGCAGGCCTCGCTGGCTCCGGCCGCAGTCGCGGCGCCCGTCGCCCCGGCGGCGGCGACGTCCTCGAACCGAGGCGCTTCCCCGGCGCCGGTCGCGGCCGCAGCAGTGGGGCTGGGGGCCGCGGCCGCCGCGAGCGCGGGTGCGGGTGCGGGCTCCGCGTCGTCCCCGGAAGGAGGCATGTGCCGGATCGGGGCCATGGCCCCGGCCAAGCTCGAAGGTTGCTCGCACTACACCACGGTCCCCGGCGACTCCGTGGGTAGCATCGCCAGTCGCATGACCGACGGTGTACCCGAGCAGCGGATGGTGGCCCTGTTCCGTGGCAATCCCGCCGCATTCGCCAGCAGCAACATGAACCAGCTGAAGGCCGGGGCCGAACTGAACATCCCGTGCGCGGATGCGGTCGAGGGCATCCCGGTGCCCGAGGCCAAGCAGGTGGTCGGGCAGCATGTCCGCAGCCATGTCCGGCGCTACGGGCCGTTCAAGCCGGCAGCGGCCGCGACGGATCCGCAACAGCCGATGCAGTGCGGCGGATGAGCGCCTTCGCCCGGCGGCGACGCAGCCGCCGGGCGATCCCGGGACTTCGGCCCCCCTAGAGCAGGCGGTGCCGTAGGCCGGCCCGCCAGCGGCGGCAAGGCCGGCATGGTCTTCCTCGGGGCGGGCGGCCCGGTACCCGGACCTCCCCGGAAGTCGTTGCGAGCGATGCCACGAGCGACGCCCGGATTCACGCGATCCGTCGCAGCGGCGAGAATGGTCGCCTGGGCCGACGCGACATGCACCGCATCGGGTGGTGCAAGTGGCGGCCCCGGGAGATGCCGAGTGTCGAATGTCGTGAAGTGGGGGCGCTGGGCCGCGGCCCTGGTGCCGGTGAGCCTGGTCGTGGCGGTCGCCGGATTCGGTGCCGCGTTGCCCGGCTATTCGCAATGGCGGCATCCGGTCGCGCTGCTGGGCGCCACCGGCATTCCCCATGCTTCGGCTTTCTGCGTGCTGGGCTTCGTGCTGCCTGGCCTGCTGGCGTTCGCGGCGGTGCCGGGCCTGTTGGCGGGCAGCCGCGACAAGCTGCAACGCATCGGCCTGCAACTGACGATGCTGTCGGGCATCGCCTTCTGCGGACTGGGCCTGTTCCCGCTGGATCCTACCGACCTGGACAGCCGCTCCAGCCAGTTCCATGCCACCGCCTGGCTGCTGTGGGCGCTGGCGTTCGTCCCGGGCGCCGGGATGCTGGGCCTGTGGCTGCGGCAGCAGCCCGGCGGCCGGCTGCCGGGCGCGCTCTGCCTGGCAGCGGCCGCGGCGTTGGCGCTGTTGTCGTTCCTGCCACCCGGCCCCTGGCTGCCGGCCCCGCTGGCGCAGCGCCTGGCATTCCTGGCCTGGGCGCTGTGGTGGCCGCTGGCCAGCTGGACTTGGCCGCGGGCACGGGGCACCGCCCTGTAACAAGGGGAGCGGCGTTCCCCGGTGCCGCCGGGTGGAGCGGCCTGCTGCGCTGCGGTACCCTTTGCGGCTTTGCGCCGTCCCGCGTCCCGACCGCCTTCCATGTCCTCCGCCGAAACCACCGCCTACGACCCGCAGCAGGTCGAATCCTCCGCCCAGTCGTTCTGGGAGTCCACCAAGGCCTTCGAGGTCAAGGAGGATTCGGACAAGCCCAAGTACTACTGCCTGTCGATGCTGCCGTACCCGTCCGGCGCGCTGCACATGGGCCACGTGCGCAACTACACCATCGGCGACGTGATCAGCCGCTACAAGCGCATGACCGGGCACAACGTGCTGCAGCCGATGGGCTGGGACGCGTTCGGCCTGCCGGCCGAGAACGCCGCGATCAAGAACCGGACCGCGCCGGCGGCATGGACCTACAAGAACATCGACCACATGCGCAGCCAGCTCAAGTCGCTGGGCTACGCCATCGACTGGTCGCGCGAGTTCGCCACCTGCCGCCCCGAGTACTACGTGCACGAACAGCGCATGTTCACCCGGTTGATGCGCAAGGGCCTGGCCTACCGGCGCAACGCGGTGGTGAACTGGGACCCGGTCGACCAGACCGTGCTGGCCAACGAGCAGGTCATCGACGGCCGCGGCTGGCGCTCGGGCGCGCTGGTGGAAAAGCGCGAGATCCCGCAGTGGTTCCTGCGCATCACCGACTATGCCCAGGAACTGCTGGACGGCCTGGACCAGCTGGAAGGCTGGCCGGAATCGGTCAAGACCATGCAGCGCAACTGGATCGGCCGCTCCGAGGGCCTGGAGATCCAGTTCGACGTGCTCGACGCCCGGGGCCAGCCGCTGGACCCGCTGCGCGTGTTCACCACGCGCCCGGACACGCTGATGGGCGTGACCTTCGTGTCCATCGCCGGCGAGCACCCGCTGGCGCTGAAGGCGGCTGCGGGCAATCCTGCGCTGGCCGCGTTCCTGGACGAGCTGAAGAAGGGCGGCGTCTCCGAGGCCGAGCTGGAAACCCAGGAAAAGCGCGGCATGGACACCGGCCTGAAGGCGGTGCACCCGGTCACCGGGGAGCAGGTGCCGATCTGGGTCGCCAATTTCGTGCTGATGGGCTACGGCACCGGTGCGGTCATGGCCGTGCCGGGCCATGACGAGCGCGACCACGCCTTCGCCAACAAGTACGCGCTGCCGATCCGCCAGGTCATCGCGCTCAAGGATGCCCGCAACGACGACGAGCGCACCTGGGAGCCGACCCGCTGGCGCGACTGGTACGGCGACAAGACCCGCGACATCGAACTGATCAATTCCGCCGAGTTCGACGGCCTGGACTACCAGGGCGCGTTCGAGGCCCTGGCCGAGCGCTTCGAGCGCCAGGGCCGCGGCCAGCGCCGGGTCAACTACCGCCTGCGCGACTGGGGCGTGAGCCGCCAGCGCTACTGGGGCTGCCCGATCCCGGTGATCTACTGCGATAGCTGCGGCGCCGTGCCGGTGCCGGAGGACCAGCTGCCGGTGGTGCTGCCGGAGAACGTGGAGTTCAGCGGCACCGGCTCGCCGATCAAGGCCGACCCGGAATGGCGCAAGACCACCTGCCCGGAATGCGGCAAGCCGGCCGAGCGCGAGACCGACACCTTCGATACCTTCATGGAGTCGAGCTGGTACTACGCGCGCTACACCTCGCCGGGCGCCAAGGACATGGTCGACAAGCGCGGCAACTACTGGCTGCCGGTGGACCAGTACATCGGCGGCATCGAGCACGCGATCCTGCACCTGATGTACTTCCGCTTCTACCACAAGCTGATGCGCGACGCGCGGCTGGTGGACAGCGACGAGCCGGCCACCAACCTGCTGACCCAGGGCATGGTGATCGCCGAGACCTTCTATCGCCAGAACGACGATGGGTCCAAGGACTGGATCAACCCGGCCGACGTGGAGGTGCAGCGCGACGACAAGGCGCGCGTGGTCGGCGCGATCCTCAAGTCCGATGGCCAGCCGGTGCTGATCGGCGGCACCGAGAAGATGTCCAAGTCGAAGAACAACGGCGTGGACCCGCAGGCGATGGTCGACAAGTACGGCGCCGACACGGTGCGCCTGTTCTCGATGTTCGCCGCGCCGCCGGAGCAGTCGCTGGAGTGGAACGAGGCCGGCGTGGACGGCATGGCGCGCTTCCTGCGCCGGTTGTGGGCGCAGGTGCACAGGCACGTCGCCGACGGCGCGGCCCCGGCGCTGGACGCCTCGGCGCTGGACGCCGGGCAGAAGGCGATGCGCCGCAAGACCCACGAGACCATCGGCAAGGTCGGCGACGACTATGGCCGCCGCTACAGCTTCAACACCGCGATCGCCGCGGTGATGGAGCTGTCCAATGCCCTGGCCAAGTTCGAGGACGCCAGCGCGCAGGGCCGCGCCGTGCGCCAGGAAGCGCTGGAAGCGATGGTGCTGCTGCTCAACCCGATCACCCCGCATGCCAGCCATGCCTTGTGGCAGGCCCTGGGCCATGCCGAAGCGTTGCTGGAGGACGTGCCGTTCCCGGCGGTGGACGAGTCCGCCCTGGTGCGCGACGCGCTGACCCTGGCGGTGCAGGTCAACGGCAAGCTGCGCGGGACCATCGACGTGCCGGCCGATGCGCCGAAGGACCAGATCGAGGCGCTGGCGAAGGCCGAGCCGAACGCCGCCAAGTTCCTGGAAGGCCTGACGATCCGCAAGGTGATCATCGTGCCGGGCAAGATCGTCAACATCGTTGCGGCATAGCCGCAGCGATGTTCATGCCGTCGGATGGAGCCTGACGGCTGCGCCATGCACTTCCATCCCCATCCGTGCTACGCGCGGATAGCCCCAACTTGGAGGCGTACCGGCTTCGTCGCGCATTTCCTGGCCGTCGTCCTCGCGCGAGCGGGGACCCAACGGCTTCCGCATGCTGCCTATCCTAGGAGCGGCGGCAGCCGCGAAAGGGCTTTCATGCGAGGCCCCGGCGCAGATGCTTTCCCGAATCCCGAATCCCGGCTTTTCGCGGCTCAAGCTCCACCTGCGCCCCGCCGCATGCGTTGCCGTGCGGGCGGAAACCTTGTCTCAAGCGGCGTTCACGCGGTTTCGGGCAGGCTGTGGCGCTGTTTCCAGTTGCCGCTTCCGGCCCGCTCATCCAGACTGTGCCCATGATCCGATCCTTCATCGTCCTCGTCCTGGTCGCCGGGCTGACCGCCTGCGGTTTCCATCTGCGCAGCAGGTTGGCCCTGCCGCCCGACGTGCCGGCGGTGAAGGTGACTTCGGTGGCGCCCTACAGCGAACTGGTCAAGCTGCTCAAGCGCAGCCTGACCGCCTCCGGCGCGACCATCGCCGACGAGGACGCCAAGACCGGCTTCGCCCAGCTGAACGTGCTGTCCGAGCGCTGGGGCGACCTGCCGATCGCGATCGATGCCGAGGGCCGCGCCCAGGAGTACAGCCTGCGCTATGCCGCGATCTTCACCCTGCTGGCGCCGGACGGCTCGGTGATCGTGCCGCAGCAGGTGATCGAGATGTCGCGCGACTACGTGTCGCCGCCGACCGACGCCACCGGTACCGCGACCGAGCGCGAGATCCTGGCCGACGAGCTGCGCCGCGACATGTCCGCCTCGATCCTGCGCCGCATCGACAGCGTGGTGCGCGCCCGCACCAAGAACGGGTTGCCGCTGAGCTCCGGCGCCGCCCCAGCCGGCGGATCCGGCACGACCCCGGCCGAGCCGGCCAAGTGAGCGCGCGCCAGCCGATGCTGGCGCATTCAGCCGAAACTCCATGGAACTGCGTCCGGAACAGCTAGCCAATCCGTCGGGCTCGCAGCCGTTGCAACCCGTCTATCTCGTGGCCGGGCCCGAGACCCTGCGCGTGCTCGAAGCGGCCGATGCGATCCGCGCGCGCGCGCGCGCCGAGGGGATCGGCGAACGCGAGGTGTTCGACGCCGAAGGCCGCGACTTCGACTGGAACCAGCTCGATTCCTGCTTCAACGCGCCCAGCCTGTTCAGTGCGCGCAGGCTGGTCGAACTGCGCCTGCCCAGCGGCAAGCCGGGCAAGGAGGGCGCCGAGGTCATCGCCAACTTCTGCGCCAATCCTCCGCCCGACGTGGTGCTGCTGATCACCGCCAACGAGTGGAGCAAGGCGCACCACGGCAAGTGGGCGGACGCCATCGCGCGCATCGGCACGATCGCGGTCGCGTGGGCGATCAAGCCGCACGAGCTTTCCGACTGGATCGAGCGCCGCCTGCGCAGCAAGGGCTTGCGCGCCGATGCCGAGGCCGTGCAACGGTTGAGCGAGCGCGTGGAAGGAAATCTGCTTGCCGCCGCGCAGGAGATCGACAAGCTGGCGTTGCTGGCGCAGGGCGAGACGCTCGACGCCGCGGCGATGGAGTCGCTGGTCGCCGACGCGGCGCGCTACGACGTATTCCGGCTCGCCGAGACGATGTTGTCCGGCCAGCCGAACGCGGTGATCCGCATGCTGGTGGGCCTGCGCGCCGAGGGCGAGGCCGCCGCCGCGCTGATGCCGATCCTGATCAAGGAATTGATGCGCACGGCGGCCCTGGCCAAGGTGCAGGCGCGCGGCGGCAACCTGGCCGCCGAAATGAAGGGGCAGGGTATCTGGGAGTCGCGCCAGGCTCCGTTCAAGCGGGCGCTGCAGCGCCATGCCGATCCCCGGCGCTGGGAGCGCTTCGTCGCCGAGGCCGGCAAGGTGGACCGGATCGCCAAGGGACGCGGCGATGGCGACGTGTGGGTCGCGCTGGAACGCCTGCTGGTGGCCGTGGCCGAGGCGCGCGCGGTGCGGTTGCTGGCATGAAGGCCGGCCCCGAACTCCACCTCTACTACGGCGGCACGTTCGACCCGGTCCATCAAGGGCACCTGGCCATTGCGCGCGCCGCGCGCGACGAACTCGGCGTGCCCGTGAACGTGGTTCCCGCGGCCGACCCGCCGCATCGCGCGCCGCCCGGGGCCGATGCCGCGCAGCGCGCGCGCATGCTGGAACTCGCCCTGGCCGGCGAGCACGGGCTGATCCTCGACCGGCGCGAGCTCGAACGGGCGGCGCGGACGGATCGTCCCTCCTATACGGTGGACACGCTGGCGGAACTGCGGGCCGAACTGGGCCCCCGGGTCCCGATCGCCTGGTTGCTCGGGGCCGACAGCCTGGTATCCCTGGCCGACTGGTACCGCTGGCAGGAGCTGTCGGGCCTGGCGCACCTGGTCGTGGCCGAGCGTCCAGGCGCCTCGCTGGAAACCCAGATGCCGGACGCCGTGCGCGCCCACCTGGATGGCTGCTGGGCCGAGGACGCGGCGGAACTGTCGAGCCTGCCTGCCGGCCGGGCCTGGCGACTGCGCCAGCCGCTGCACCCCGGATCGGCCAGCGAGGTCCGCGACCGCATCGCCTCCGGCGAGCCCTGGCGCGATCTGGTGCCGGCCCCGGTCGCACGCTACATCGACGACCACCGGCTGTACCGTGGCGCCGGTGCCTGAACGCGGCAGGGCGGCCAGTTGCCTATAATTCGCTCCATCCCATCGAGTCATTCGCCTTTGACCAGTCAAGCCCAAGTCATCAAGACCTCCCTTCCCAACCCGCCGCCGCCGCTGCCGGTGCTGCTGGCCACCGTCCGCGACGCCGTCGAGGAGCTCAAGGCCAAGGACGTGGTGGAGATCGACGTGCGCGGCAAGTCCAGCGTCGCCGACTACCTGGTGATCGCTTCGGGCACCTCCACCCGCCACGTCAAGGCGATCGCCGACGAGGTGGTGAAGTTCGCCAAGAAGCTCGACGTGATGCCGCTGGGCGTGGAAGGCGAGCGCGAGGCCGAATGGGTGCTGGTCGATCTGGGCGACGTGATCGTCCACGTGATGCTGCCGCGCGTGCGCGAGTTCTATGCGCTGGAACGGCTGTGGACGGTCGGCGACCAGCCGCCGTCGGACGAGGACGGCGCCGACGATTGATCGTCGCGTCGTTGTCCAGGCGTGGCGGAGTAGGAAATGACCGGAGCCACCCCAAAGAAATCATCGATCCAGGTACGGCTCGCCGAAGGGAGCGACAGCTACGCGACCTCCGCGGCGCGCAGGCGCTTCGATGGATTGGTGAGCCGGCTGGAGAGCTGCCGGGCCTCGTTGCAGGCCTGGAACGAAGCGCTGCCGCGTTGGCGCGAGCGCTATCACGAGCAGCTCGAACCCTTGTTCCGGCAACGCGACGACCTCGATTGCGAAAAGCTGGATCTGCTCGATCGGGCCCACGCCACCTACAAGCTCGGCAAGACCGACCGTGGCTTCCTGTCCGAATTGATCTGCGCGCTGGCCGGCCCGTTGATCGAACAGGGGCACGCGCGCCTCAAGCCGTTGTACGACCGCCACAGCGCGGTCGGTTACGACGAGAGGGGCGAGGCATCCAGGCAACTGGCCAAGGAACTGCTGGGGGCGCATCTTGGCCTCTCTCCCGACGAACTGGATGAACTCGCTTCGGCCGAGGGGCTGTTCGAGAAGCTGCGCGAGCGCGAGCGGGCCCAGCAGGCGCACGCGCGGGAGCGCCAGGAGCGCGCCCGGGCGCGCAAGGCGCGGAGCAAGGGCAAGCCGGATCCGGCCGAGCCACCGAACCTGCCGCCGGCGCGGGAGCTTTATCGGAAGCTGGCGACGGCGCTGCACCCGGATCGCGAAGCCGATCCGTCCGAACGTGCGCGCAAGACCGAGCTGATGCAGCGCCTCAACCAGGCCTACAAGGCCGGAAACCTGCTGGCGCTGATCGAATTGCAACTGGAGATCGGCCAGTTGCTGCCGGAACAGTTGCGCCGGATGGACGATGCGCGGATATGCGACTACAACCGGGAACTGGATCGCCAGTTGAAGGAAATCGAATCCGAGTTGTTGCAGGTGGAGGAAGGATTCCGCGCCGAGTACGGCCTGACGGGCGGCCGCCGGCTGGACCCTGCCAAGCTCAATGCGTTGATGGCCGGGATCAAGCGCGACCTGGGCGAGGATATCCTCGACACCGAGGCCGAACTCCGGGCATTGCAGACGCAAGCCGAATTCAAGCGCTGGCTCAAAGGCCAGCGCGAGCGGGCCGAATGGGACGCGCAGGCCTTCGGCGGCCTGGGCTCGCCATCGTGATGGGCCGGGAGCATCCGCACGCATGAAAGCCCGGTTGATCGCCACCGGCGAACGCGCGCCCTCATGGGTGGCGCAGGGATTCTCCGAGTACCAGAAGCGGCTCTCGCACTGGCTGCCGCTGGAACTGGTCGAGATCGAACCGGGCCTGCGCGGCAAGGGCCGCGATCCGCAACGGGCGATCGAGGACGAGGGGCGCCGGGTACTGGCGGCGTTGCCGAAGAACCCGCACGTGGTCGCGCTGGATGTGCCGGGACGGCAGCTCAGCTCGGAGCAGCTGGCGCAGCGCCTGGAACATTGGCGTGGGCAGGGGCGCGACCTGGCGTTCCTGATCGGCGGTCCCGAAGGCCATGCCCCTGAAGTCAAGGCCGCCGCCGCCGAACTGTGGTCGCTGGGGCCATTGACCTTGCCGCACATGCTGGTGCGCCTGGTGGTCGCCGAGCAGTTGTACCGGGCCGCGGCGATGCTGGCCAACCACCCGTACCACCGGGGGTGAAGCCCCGGTGGTACGGGTGATGCTAGGGGCATCCTATCCCCGCGCCTTGGGCGCGCCCCCTTAGCAAAGGGGGATCCACACCATGAAGAGGGCCGGGGTTTTGTAGGAGCGGCTTCAGCCGCGATGGGACTTTCCCGGGAAAGCTTCATCGCGGCTGAAGCCGCTCCCACGGTTTGTGGATGTCTGAAGCAAGAACGTTCTAGTCCAGCGAGAACGCGATCGGCACCAGGCCGTAGGCCTGCGAGGCATGCCCATCTTGCATGGCCGGTTTGAAACGCCACTGCTTCAGCACCTGGTTGCGCGCGGCCTGGTCGAGCACGCGGTGGCCGCTGCTGGATTCGATCGTCACTTGCAGCGGTTTGCCATCCACGTCCACGAGCACGCGCAGCATGACCGTGCCGGTCAACCGGTCCTGGAGCGCGGCACGCGGATAGGGCGGTGGCGGAGCGGCCAAGTACTGCAATTGGATGCCCGGGACCGGCGGGGCGAGGGCGGTGGGCGCCGTTGTCTCGGCGATTGGCGCTGCATCGGCTTCCAAGGTCGCCACGTCCGGGACGGGCGCATCCATCGTCGGTTGCACCGAGGGGATGTCGAGGGCAACCGGCTGCGTGCGGGGCGCGGGAGCGGTGCGGGGCTGCTCGGGTTGCACCTGCCGCGGCGGCGGAGGTGGCGTCGGAACGAGCTCGGGAAGCTGCCAGCGTACCTGGATGCGTTCCGGCGGCGCGGCGGCAGGGTGGTAGGACAGCGGGGCGAGGAGCAGCGCGAGCGCCAGCACGTGCAAGGCGATGGCGGCACTGAAGGCGAGGACGCGGGAGGGATCGATGCCGGGAAAGCGCGGCTCGGAGTGCGTGCGAACCATGATTCCACCTCCTGGAAGGACCTGCGGAAAGGAAGCAGCGGTATCGCCCTGCGGATCCTGCAGGGCGGTTCCATCATGGTGCGCGGCCAGGGCCGATGGGCAGGGGCGTGTCCATCGTCGTTTGGTTGGCGTTGGGGATCGATTGCCAGGATCTGGACCTGGAGCGGCCAGTTGACCGTTCGCGGCCATTGCCAAAAAAGCGGCGCCGGGCAACGATGGCCCGGCGCCGCACGTCTTCAGTTGAAGGTGTACTTCGCTCCCAGGGTGAAATAGCGGCCGATCGCGCCGCTGTAATGCAGCGGGTTGTAGTTGACCGCGCCGTAGGTGACCGGATCTAGCGGGGCGACACGGTCGAACACGTTCTGCACCGAACCGAAGAGCTCGAATGCATCGGTGATCTTCCAGTTCGCCGACAGGTCGAACGTCGTGAACGAACCGAGCTTGCATCCGCTTGGCGCGGGGACGCCGTCGGTGTAGTACCACAGGCACGCATCTTCCTTGTCGTCGCCACGCTGCTGGATGTTGTCCATGCTGGAGATGTAGTTGACGATGCCGCTCACCGACCAGGCGTTGTAGTTCCAAGTCGCGCCGAAGTTGATGCGGTCCTTGGGCGTGCCGATGCAGTTGGTCACGTTGCAGTCGCCGTGGGTGCCGGCGAAATCCACGGTAGCGTCGCCTTCGGTGCGCTCGAACTTGCGGATGTGGCTCCATTGCAGGTCCAGGCGCAGGTCGCCATAGGCCCCGAGAGGGATGTCCTGGCGGATGTCGGTATCGATGCCTTCGACCTTGGACGAATTGGCGTTCACGTAGGCGGTATTGATCGCCAGGATGCTGCCGCTGCCCGGGACGCCGTTGATCAGGTCGGTGTCGCGCAGCACGTTGCCGGCTGCGATCGCCTCCGCGGTGCTGCTCTGGGCGATCTCGTCGGTGCGCTTGATGCGCCAGGCGTCCACCGTCACCGATGTGGTGCGGGTGGGTTGCAGCACGATGCCGATCGAATAGCTCTTGGACTCTTCCGGCTTCAGGTCCGGGTTCGGCCGGGTGATGATCGCCACGGGTTGCGCACCGCACTCGCTCGGGTCGAGCGCGCAACGTACCGGGTCGCGTGCATTGGAGAAGGCAGCCAGTCCGCCGTCGCCGTTCTCGGCCGGGTTCGGTGCGCGGAAGCCCTCGGCATAGGTGCCACGCAAGGCGAACCAGTCCACCGGGTTCCACTTGAAGCCGACCTTTGGCTTGGTGGCGCTGTCGCCGCTTTCGTACTTGTCATAGCGCACGGCGCCATTGAGCTCCAGCGATTCGAGAACGGGCGCCGACAATTCGGCATAGGCGGCATAGACGTTCTGGGTGCCGTCGTAGGCCGAGTAGCCCAGGCCGATGATGTCGCCCTGGTCGGTATAGGTCTGGGGAGTCAGCGAATTGGATGTGCGCCGCCACTCGGTGCCTAGTGCCAGACCGAGCGGGCCGCCCTTCAGGTCGACCAGCGAGCGGCTGACCTTGAAGTCGAACATGTCCAGGCTCGACTTGGCGTTGGCATGGATGGTCGGCGAGATGTAGTCGTACAGGCTTTGCGGATTGCTTTCCGAGCCCTGGCCGATGTTCCAGGTGCCATAGGGGCAGGCGTCGTTGCCGAGCACGCATTGCACTGCACTGTAGCGCAGGAAACCGTGGCGGGTATTGACCAGGTCGGTGGACGAGTGCAGGTAGGCGGTGTCGTAGTCCCAGTCGCCCCAACTGCCCTTGATCCCGGCAAGGAATCGGATGAACTCGTTGTCGTTCTCGGTGATGCGCGAACCGACGTCGCCGGCGTTGTAGCGCACGCGCACCGCCTGGCCAGGATAGGGGTTGTCGGGATGGTTCGGGCCCAACACCACTGCGCCGTCGCCGCTATTGGCATTGACCGGCCCGCCCGGGTAACCCCATCCGCCGGAAATGTTGGAGGGCGTGTTGCGGAACGTGGTCTCCTTCTTCGAGTAGCCCATCTCGACGTAGGCCTCGGCGCCGCTTTCGAAGGCGAAGGTCGCGCGAGCGAAGATGTTGGCGTACTTCTCCTCGGGCACCATGTCACGCCATTTGCCCATGTCCCACAGGCAGCCGCCGCCCGGGTCCTGGGGCGAAACGCTCGAGAGCTGGTCGCAGCCTGGCAGCGACACCAGCAATTCAGTGGTCGGGTCGAATACGCTGCCGGCCTGGGAGTTGCCGCCGCTGGCGCCGCCATTGGTGATGGATCCGCCGAGGAACTGGTTGTTCTCCACGGAATAGCCCCAGCGCCGGATGTCGCCCGTGCCGATCCACTTGCGGTCCTTGCGATCGGAAATCCTCACCGCGTCGCTCTTGCCCACGTCGAGGCTGAAGAACGCGTTCCAGCCATCCTCGGACAGGCTGCCGGTACCGGCGGTCAGCGTGGCCTTCTTCTGGTCGCCGTCGCTGTCGCCGGATAGTCCGTACGAGCCCCGCAGGATCGCGCCGTTGAAATCGGTGCGCAGGATGATGTTGACCACGCCGGCGATGGCATCGGAACCGTAGATCGCCGAGGCGCCGTCCTTCAGCACTTCCACGCGCTCGACCGCGTCGAGCGGGATGGTGCTCAGGTCGGTGAACACCTTCTGGCCGTCGTCGGCCAGGCCGTAGGTGGCCATGCGGCGGCCGTTGAGCAGCACCAGCGTGGAGCCGGCGCCCAGTCCGCGCAGCGAAATGCCGGCACCGCCGCCGGCGAAGCCGTTGCCGAAGGTCTTGGGAATCGAACCGGCACCGTCCACGGTGAGGGTCTGCAGGAATTCGGCGACGGAAGTCTTGCCGGTGCGGTCGATATCCTGGCGGCTGACGATCTGCACAGGAGAGGGCGTCTCGGTATTCGTGCGCGGGATGTTGGAGCCGGTCACGGTGATCCGGTCCAGCGTGGTGGCCTGTCCTTGGTCTTGCGCAAAGGCCGGCGCGGCCAGAGCGACTCCGGCGGTGGCGGCGATGGGAAGCAATGCAAGGAACAACGGGGAGCGTCGAAGCGCAGGCCTGGGATGACGGTATTTCACGGTTCTCTCCTGACAGTGAATGCCTGACGCGGTGTCGGGATGACACCGACAGGGCGCAATCTAGGTTTCTCTTTTGTGAGAGAGTCGTGAAATATTGCTTAATGCGACATCCGCGGCGGTCTGTGTGACTTCTCCCGTCCAATGTGTCGCCAGGAACACATGGGGGCGCCCTGTCCCGGCAGGGCGCCCCCGGACGGATTACTTGCCCAGTTCGAACGTCACGTCCAGGTTGACCGACAGGCTGGTTTCGCCGGGGGACACCGGCGGGGCGGCGGCATCGGCCGCCATCGCCTGCATCCGCATCATCGGCATCGGGCGCACGCCGCCGCCGCGACCCTCGGAGATGCTGACGATGCGGCGCACCCGCAGGCCGAGCGACTTGGCATAGGTCTCGGCGCGCGCCTGGGCCTGCTTCAGGGCGGCGATGCGGGCCTCGTCGTAGACCGGCTCCGGCTTGTCGATCTCGAAGCTGGGGCCGTTGATCTGGTTGGCGCCCTGCGCGGCCAGCACTTCCAGCACCTTGCCCAGGCGGGTCAGGTCGCGGACCTTGAGGTTGACGGTGTTGCTGGCCTGGTAGCCGGTGATGCGCGGGTTCTCGCCTTCCTTGTAGGTGTACTGGGGATAGAGCGTGATGCCGCTGGTCTGCACGTCCTTCTCGGCGATGCCGGCGCCGCGGATCGCCTGCATGACCTTTTCCATCTGCTGGGCGTTCTGGCGCATCGCGGCGTCGCCGTCGGGCGCCTGGGTCACGACGCCGGCCGAAAGCGAGGCCACGTCCGGCACGCGCTTGGCCTCGGCCTCGGAGGCGATGTTCAGCAGGGTGCCGTCGGCCGGGATGGCATAGGGGGCCACGGTCTGGGCATGGGCGGTCATGGCAACTCCGGTGGCGAGGCTCAGGGCGAGCAGGAGCGGGGTCGAACGAAGGGTGGTGCGCATAGACGTCTCCTTGGTTAGCGCGTGTCATGGATTCCGGGACGGGACGCGTGGGCCTTCAGCGGCGCCGGTTCCGTGCCGCAGACGGTCCACCCTGCGGGACATGCTTCCCCAGGCCGCTTCGCGTCCGCCCCAACTCCATGACGCTCATATGCGGGCAGTGAGCGTGGCGGCAGGCGGATGAACCGGCTGTGAGCCGCGCCGGGCCAAGCATGCGCCATCCGGCGCGCGACGGCTCCGGTTATGCTTGCCGGATGCTCTATCTCGCTTCGCGCTCTCCCCGACGAAAAGAACTGCTGGCGCGCCTGGGCGTCGCGTTCGAGACCATGGACCTGGACGTGCCGGAGGTGCGCGGCGAGGGCGAGCCGCCGGCCGGCTACGTGCGCCGCGTGGCGCTGGAAAAGGCCCGGGCGGGATTGGCCCAGGTGGGCGGGCGCGACCCGCAGGCGGTCGTGCTCGGGTCGGATACCGAGGTGGTGCTGGGCGACAGGGTGTTCGGCAAGCCGGTGGACCGGGCCGACGCGATCGCCATGCTGCAGGCCCTGTCCGGCCGCACCCACGAGGTGATCACGGCGGTCGCGCTGGTCGCCGGGCAGCGCGAGCCTGCCCTGGCCGAGGTGGTCTCGCGGGTCACCTTCGCAGGGATGACGGCCCGGCAGATCGAGGCTTATGTCGATACCGGCGAGCCGATGGGCAAGGCCGGGGCCTATGCGATCCAGGGCGGCGGCGAGCGCTTCGTGGTCCGGCTCGAGGGCAGCTTTTCCGCGGTGATGGGCCTGCCGCTCCACCATACTTCGCAGCTGCTGGCTGCCTTCGGGGGGCATTGAGTGTCCGAGGAAATCCTGGTCAACGTCACCCCGCGCGAGACCCGCGTGGCGGTGATCGAGAACGGCATGCTGCAGGAGCTGCACATCGAGCGCGGCTGGCGCCGCGGGGTGGTCGGCAACATCTACAAGGGCAAGGTCCAGCGGGTGATGCCGGGCATGCAGGCCACCTTCGTCGAGGTCGGGCTGGAGCGCGCCGCGTTCCTGCACGCCAACGACGTGGTGCGGCCCGCCCCGGCCGCGGCCAGCGTGGTCGACACGGAGGAAACCCCGATGCCGCCCCCGCCGCCGGCCTCCGTGCCGATCGTCGAGCTGCTGCGCGACGGCCAGGACGTGGTGGTGCAGGTGGTCAAGGACCCGATCGGCACCAAGGGCGCGCGCCTGACCACCCAGATCAGCATCCCTTCGCGCTACCTGGTGCTGCTGCCGCAATCCAAGGTGGTGGGCGTATCGGCGCGGATCGAGGACGAGGCCGAGCGCGCGCGCCTGAAGGCCATCGTCACCGAGCTGGCGGCCAGCCATGGCGGCTACGGCTACATCATCCGCACCAATGCCGAGGGCCAGCCGGCCGAGGCGCTGGCCGAGGACATCGCCTACCTGTCGCGGGTCTGGAACGTGGTCGAGCGGCGCGGCCGCGAAGCGCCGCCGTGCAGCATGATCTACGAGGACCTGAGCCTGCCGCTGCGCGCGGTGCGCGACCTGATCCGCAAGGACGTGGACAAGGTCAAGGTGGACTCGCAGGAGACCTTCGCCAAGCTGCAGGCGTTCGTCGCCAAGTACATGCCGGTGCTGGCCGAGCGGATCGAGCTGTACACCGGCGACCGGCCGATCTTCGACCTGTACGGGGTCGAGGACGAGATCGGCCGGGCCCTGGACAAGCAGGTGCCGCTCAAGTCCGGCGGCTACCTGGTGATCGACCAGACCGAGGCGATGACCACGGTGGACGTCAACACCGGCTCGTTCGTCGGCCAGCGCAACCTCGAGGAGACGGTGTTCCGCACCAACCTGGAGGCGGCGCAGGCGGTGGCGCGCCAGCTGCGGCTGCGCAACCTCGGCGGCATCATCATCATCGACTTCATCGACATGGACGATCCCGAGCACCGCCGCCAGGTGCTGCGCACGCTGGAGAAGTCGCTGGCGCGCGATCACGCCAAGACTACCGTCTACGACTTCTCGCCGCTGGGGTTGGTCGAGATGACCCGCAAGCGCACCGTCGAGAGCCTGGAGCGGCAGTTGTCCGAGCCGTGCCCGGAGTGCGCCGGGCGCGGTTCGATCAAGACCGCCGAGACGGTCACCTACGAGATCTTCCGCGAGATCACCCGCCAGGTGCGCCAGTTCGACGCGGCCCGGCTGCTGGTGATCGCCTCGCCCAAGGTGGTGGCGCGGATCACCGACGAGGAGTCGGCGGCCGTGGCCGAGCTGGAGGAGTTCCTCGGCAAGACGATCAGCTTCCAGGCCGACGAGCAGTACCTGCAGGAGCAGTACGACGTGGTGCTGTTGTGAGGCGGGGATCGGGGTTGGGGGATTCGGGATTCGCGACGGCGGTTTTCACGCGGCCCGGGCAAGCTGTGTTGCATCGCGATTCCGGTGCATGCAGGCATGCTTTCTCCCATCCCGGATCCCCCATCCCGAATCCCGGCTCCTAGATGCCCACTCCGCTGCGCCGCCGACTTCGCCTGACCCGCCGCTACGCGATCTACGCCTGTGCGATCGCGGTGGTGGCGCTCGCGCTGGTGGTCGGCGCGGCCAGCCAGTTGCTGCCGCTGGCGGAGCAGCATCCGCAGCGGATTGCCGCCTGGCTGAGCGAACGCGTGGGCAAGCCGGTGCATTTCGACCGGCTCGATACCCGCTGGACCCGGCGCGGCCCGTTGCTGCAGCTGAAGGGGCTGCGGATGGGGGCGGGCGAGGGCGTACGCATCGGCGATGCCGAGGTGCTGGTGGCGATGTACACGGGGCTGTTGCCGGGGCGCTCGTTGACCGAGCTGCGCCTGCGCGGCCCGGTGCTGACCCTGTTGCGCGCCGACGACGGCACCTGGTCGGTGCAGGGATTGCCGAGCGACGGGCGCGGCGATGCGCTGGATTCGCTGCGCCGGCTCGGCGAGCTGCAGATAATCGGGGCGCGGATGCAGGTGCATGCGCCGTCGCTGGGCCTCGACGTGGCGCTGCCGCGGATCGACCTGCGCCTGCGCGTCAACGGCTCGCGCCTGCAGGCCGGCAGCCGCGCCTGGATCGATCCGCAGCGGGCGCCGCTGCAGGCGGTGGTCGACTTCGACCGGAACCGCGGCGACGGCACCGCCTACCTGGAAGCCGAGCCGGCCGACCTCGGGGCGTGGGCGCCGCTGCTGCGCGTGGCCGGGGTGCAGGCGCGCGGGGGGCGCGGCGAACTGCACGTGTGGGCCCAACTGCGCGAGCACCGCATCGCCTCGGTCAGCGTCGATGCCGACCTGCGTTCGCTGCTGCTGGAAGGCGCTCCCCTGCCGGGGCAGCGCAAGCCGCCGGCGCTGGCATGGGAGCGCCTGCAGGCCCGGGCGCGCTGGACGTCCGGGACGGAGGGATGGCGGCTGGACGTGCCGATGCTGCGGGTCAGGAGCGGCGGCAAGGTACAGGCGATGGACGGGGTGGCGCTGGCCGGCGGCAAGCGGTTCGCGGCGGCGGCCGGGGCCGTGGATGCCTCTCCCGCGATCGCCGCGCTGGCCTTGAGCGATCGGCTCGGTCCCCGCCTGCGCCAGTGGCTGGCCGGCGCGCGCCCGCAGCTGCGCCTTTCCGAATTGACGCTATCGGGCACCCAGGGGGGGCCGCTGCGGGCCCAGGGACGGCTGGCCGAGCTGGCGTTCTCGCCGGTGGGCGACGCGCCCGGGTTGAGCGGGCTGCAAGGCCGTTTCGACGGCGACGCGCAGGGCGTGGTGTTGCAGTTCGAGCCGCAGGCGTTGCTGCGTTTCGATTGGCCGACCGGGTTCGGCGTGGTGCACGAACTGCACCTGGCCGGGCGCGTGGTCGGCTGGCGCGAAGGCGAGGGCTGGAAGATCGAGACCCCGGCGCTGCGCGTGCAGGCGCCGGACTATGCGGCCGACGTGCGCGGCGGGATGTGGTTCCAGAACGACGGCAGCCGGCCGCGCATCGACCTGGCCGCCAAGCTGGACGATGCGCCGGTGCCGGTGGCGAAGAAGTTCTGGATCCATTCCAGGATGAGCAAGGCGGCGACCGGCTGGCTGGATGCCGCACTGGCCGGCGGCACGCTCAGCGGCGGCATCGGCCTGGCCAGCGGCGACCTGGACGATTGGCCGTTCGACCAGCACGACGGGCGTTTCGAGGCCACCGGCCACATCCGCGATGGCCAGATCCGGTTCCAGCACGACTGGCCGCCGATGGAGAAACTCGACGGCGACATCGCTTTCATCGCCAACGGTTTCTCCCTGCGCGGCACCGGCGAACTGGCCGGCGTGGCGGTCTCCGGGATCGAAGCGGGCATTCCTGACTTCAAGACCAACGAGCTGTACGTGCGCGCCAGCAGCCGCAGCGACGCGGCGACGATGCTGGAGATGCTGCGCCGCAGCCCGCTGCAGAAGAGCTACGGCGACACCTTGAAGAACCTCAGCGCGTCCGGTCCCGCCACCGCCACGTTCGACATGCTGCTGCCGCTGCGCAACGACAACGGCCAGGGGCACCTGCGCGGCAACGTCGGCCTGGAAGGCATCAAGCTGGGCGACAAGCGCTGGGACCTGGCGTTCGAGGGCGTGCGCGGCAGCGCCGGCTACAGCGACCGCGGCTTCGACGCCGAGAACCTGGCGGTGGTGCATCGCGGTCGCCCGGGCCAGCTCTCGCTGCGCGCGGGCGATGCGGTGAAGGATCCGCAGCAGGCGTTCCAGGCCGATTTCTCCGCCGCGCTCGATGCGAAGGAACTGTTCGATCGCGCGCCGCAGATGGAATGGCTGCACCCCTATGTGCACGGTACCTCGCAGTGGCGGATCGGCGTGGACCTGCCCAAGGTCGAGCCCGGCGCGCCCGAGGAACCGACCCACCTGACCCTGGACTCGGACCTGATCGGCACCACGCTCGACCTGCCCGCGCCCCTGGACAAGCGGCCGGACAAGCCGTTGGCGACCCACGTCGACGTGGCCTTGCCGTTCGGTACCGGCGACGTCGACGTGGCATTCGGCAAGCTCGTGGCATTGAAGGCGTCCAGCCGCGGCGACCAGACCGGCGTGCGGGTGGTGATGGGCAGCGACCGCGTGCAGGAGCGGCCGCCGGCGAAGGGCCTGGTGGTCAATGGGCGCACCCCGTCGCTGGATGCGATGGACTGGATCGCGCTGACCCGGTCGGGGGCTTCCGATCCCAAGCAGGCCGATGCGATGCCGCTGCAGCAGATCGACGTGCAGGCCGACCGGTTGCTGATGCTCGGCGGCGTGTTCCCGAATACGCGGCTGCAGTTGCGCCCGGTCCGCGATGCGGTCGCGGTGACCCTGGACGGACCGTCGCTGGCGGGCCAGATCAACGTGCCCAATGCCGACGGCGCGGTGGTGCGCGGCCAGTTGCAGGCCGTGCACTGGCAGCCGGCGACGCCGGTCGAGCCGGCGCCGGCGCAGCCGCAGGCGACGCCGACCGCGGTGCCCGCGCCGCTCGCCGACAACCTGCCGGAACCGGCACGCAAGGCGGTCGCCGATTTCGACCCGGCCACGATCCCGCCGCTGGCGCTGGACATCGCCGATCTGCAGTTCGGCAAACTGGCGCTGGGCAGCGCCACGCTGCGCACGCGCCGGCTCACCGACGGCATGCAGGTGGACCAGCTGCAGCTGCGTTCGGACAAGCAGAAGATCGCCGTCACCGGCGCCTGGCGCGGCAAGGGCGAGTCGGCGACGACCCGGGTGTCGGCGCGGGCCGACAGCGAGAACCTCGGCCAGCTCATGCAGGCGCTGACCTTCGGCGGCCAGCTGCGCGGAGGCGAGGGCCAGATCGAACTCAACGTGGGCTGGAACGGCGCGCCGACCGCGTTCCAGCTGGCCTCGCTGCAGGGCAACCTCAAGGTCGACGCGCGCAACGGCCAGTTGCTCGAAGTGGAGCCCGGCGCCGGGCGCGTGCTCGGCCTGCTCAGCCTGGCGAAGCTGCCGCGGCGCTTGATGCTCGATTTCCGCGACTTCTTCTCCAAGGGCCTGGCGTTCAACCGGGCCAGCGGCGAGGTGCTGTTCGGCGATGGCCTGGCCAAGGCCGACGGCATCCGCATCGAAGGGCCGGCGGTGGACATCGACATGCGCGGCCAGGCCGACCTGCGCCAGCAGACGTTCGACCAGACGGTCGATGTCTATCCCAAGTCCGGCAACCTGCTGGCGGTGGTCGGCGCGGTCGCCGGCGGACCGGTCGGCGCCGCGGTCGGCGCGGCCGCCAATGCGGTGCTCGGCAAGCCGCTGGGCGAGATCGGCGCGAAGACCTACCACGTGTCGGGGCCGTGGAAGGACCCGAAGGTCGAGGTCGTGGACCGCCAGGAAGCGCGCAAGGACCGCCAGGCCGACCGCGCGGAGAAGGCCCGCCTGGATTGAAGCGCGATGCGCCGGGCGCGCAGGCGCGGGACGCGTGCGCGTTCGGTCCTGGCCCGGTCCTTCGCCGGGGCGTTCTTCTTCATCCGGCTGCCCGCCTTCGCCCGATAGGCAGCCCATATCGGCAGCCGGCTTGTATGCGCCGGCCGCGGGCCCCATCCTGTCCGGATGACCGACAACGCACTCTCCCTGGCCGAATCGCGGCTACTGCTTCCCGCCGGGCTCGACGCCGGCCAACTCGACCGTGCCTTCGGCACCCTGCTCGGGCCGGGCATCGACTTCGGCGACCTGTATTTCCAGCACTCCCGGCGCGAGAGCTGGAGCGTGGAGGACGGCATCGTCAAGGACGGCGCCCATTCGATCGAGCAGGGCGTCGGCGTGCGCGCGATCGCCGGCGAGAAGACCGGCTTCGCCTATTCCGACGACATCCACCGCGATGCCCTGCTGGAGGCGGCGAACTCCGCGCGCGCGATCTCGCGCGAGGGCGGCGCGGCCAGTTCGCGTTCGCTGGTGCGCGGCGATGCGCGCGCGCTGTATCCGGCGGTAGACCCGGTCGATGCGATGGAGAACGCCGCCAAGATCGAGGTGCTGCGCCGGCTCGACAAGTTCCTGCGCGCGGCCGATCCGCGCGTGCAGCAGGTGATGGTGAGCCTGAGCGGCGGCGTGGACACCGTGCTGGTCGCGCGCAGCGACGGCGTGCTCGCCGCCGACGTGCGCCCGCTGGTACGGCTCAACGTGCAGGTGATCGTCGAGCAGGACGGCCGCCGGGAGTCCGGCTATGCCGGCGGCGGCGGTCGCTACGGCTACGAGGAACTGTTCGCCGAAGGCCGTCCGGAAGCGTTCGCGCGCGAGGCGCTGCGGCAGGCGCTGGTCAACCTGGAGGCGATTCCCGCGCCGGCCGGGGTGATGCCGGTGGTGCTGGGCGCGGGCTGGCCGGGCGTGCTGCTGCACGAGGCGGTCGGCCACGGCCTGGAAGGCGACTTCAACCGCAAGGGCACCAGCGTGTACGCCGGCCGCATCGGCCAGCGCGTGGCGTCGCCCGGCGTGACCATCGTCGACGACGGCACGCTCGACGGCCGCCGCGGTTCGCTCAACATCGACGACGAGGGCACGCCGACCCAGTGCACCACGCTGATCGAGGACGGCGTGCTGGTCGGCTACATGCAGGACACGCTCAACGCCCGCCTGATGGGCATGAAGCCCACGGGCAACGGCCGCCGCGAATCGTTCGCGCACCTGACCATGCCGCGCATGACCAATACCTACATGCTGGCCGGCCGGCATACCCAGGAAGAGATGATCCGCTCGGTGAAGAAAGGCCTGTACGCGGTCAACTTCGGCGGCGGGCAGGTCGACATCACCAGCGGCAAGTACGTGTTCTCGGCGACCGAGGCCTACCTGATCGAGGACGGCAGGGTCACCGCGCCGGTGAAGGGCGCCACGCTGATCGGCAACGGCCCGGAGACGATGCAGAAGGTGCGCATGGTCGGCAACGACCTGGCCCTGGACGAGGGCGTGGGCGTATGCGGCAAGGACGGCCAGAGCGTGCCGGTCGGCGTCGGCCAGCCCTCGCTGTTGATCGAGGGACTGACCGTGGGCGGTACGCAGGCGTGAGCGCGCCGGCCGGGACCGGGAGCCCGCGACCGGGGCCCCGGGAAAAGCAGGCGCCGGCCGGGCCTTTGCGCTTACTCGGCTTCCGGCTCCCGGCTCCCGGGGCCCGCCGCCACCAGCATCAGCTCGCGAAGGACCTGGTAGATCTCGCGGAACGCGCGCGGCGGCTTGTTGCGGGCGCGTTCTTCGGCGGCATTGCGCACCAACTGGCGCAGGTGCTGGCGGTCGGCCGCTGGGTATTCGTCGAGCAGCGCGGCCAGGGCGGCGTCGCCTTCCTCGATGAGCCGTTCGCGCCAGGCCTCGATGCGATGCATCACCGCCACTTCGCGGCGCGAGGTCTCGCTGTTGGCATCGAGCGCGTCGCGGATGGCTTCCAGCACCTCGTCGTCCTCGCGGCGCATCTGCTTGGCCAGGTAGGCCAGCTGGCGCTTGTGCGCGATGTGCGAGGTGATCCGCTTGGCTTCGGCGATGTGCGGAAGCAAGTCCTCCGGGATCGGCAGGCGCGCCAGCTGGGCCGGCGTCAGCGCCACCAGCTTTTCGCCGAGCGCGAGCACCTCCAGCGCTTCGCGGCGCTTCTGCCCGCGGCTGGCGTCAAGGAATTCGCCGGTTTCTTCGTCGCGTCCGCGCATCGGTCTGCCACTCACTAGACTTCAAGAAATTAGACAGTCCGGCCGGATGGCCGGGTTTTTTTCGCGAAGGATTCGCCCAGCAAGGATAAAGCATTGAACGCGATCACCCCTGAAACCCGCATCGACGACGACAGCACGGCGCGCCTGGACGCGCTGGCCGACATCTCGCAGCGCCTGCTCGCCCGCGCCCGCGAACTCGGCGCCAGCCAGGCCGAGGTGACCTGCAGCGAGGAACGCGGCCTGGACGTGAACGTGCGGATGGGCGAGGTCGAGACGGTCGAGTCCACCCGCGACCGCGGCGTCGCCATCACCGTGTATTTCGGCCAGCGCAAGGGCAGCGCCAGCACCGCCGACCTGCAGGACGCCAGCCTGGAGGCCACGGTCGCCCAGGCCTGCGCGATCGCCCGCTATACCGAGGACGATCCGGCCGCCGGGCTGGCCGAGGCGGAGTCCATGGCCACCGAATTCCCGGACTTCGACGGCTGGCACCCGTGGGCGATCGACGCCCAGCAGGCGGTGGACATCGCCCTGGCCTGCGAGGCCGCCGGGCGCGATGCCGACGCCCGGATCAGCAATTCGGACGGGGCGTCGTTCGGCAGCAGCCGGAGCCTGTCGGTGTATGCCAACTCGCACGGCTTCATCGGCCGCGAACGCGATACCCATCACTCGATCGGCTGCGCGCTGATCGCCGGCGAAGGCGATGGCATGCAGCGCGACGGTTGGTATACCAGCGCGCTGGCCCGCGAGGACCTGTGGAGCCCGACCGAGGTCGGCCGGCGCGCGGCCGAGCGCACCGTGGCCCGCCTGCAGCCGCGTTCCGTGCCGACCGGCGAGTATCCGGTGCTGTTCGCGCCGGAGGTGGCCCGGTCGCTGGTCGGGCACCTGCTCGGGGCGATTTCCGGCGGCGCGCTGTACCGCAAGGCCAGCTTCCTGGTGGGCAGCGCCGGGACCCGGCTGTTCCCGGAGTGGCTGGCGATCGAGGAGCGCCCGCACCTGCGCCGCGGCCTGCGCTCGACCGCGTTCGACAGCGAAGGCGTGGCGACCCAGGCCACCTCGCCGCTGGTGACCGACGGCGTATTGCAGCGCTATGTGCTGGGCAGCTACTCGGCCCGCAAGCTGGGCCTGCGCAGCACCGCCAACGCCGGCGGCGTGCACAATCTGCTGGTTTCGGCGAATGCCGGCGACCTGGCCTCGATCATCGCCGATCTGCCGCGCGGCCTGCTGGTCACCGAGCTGATGGGGCAGGGCGTCAACAGCGTGACCGGCGACTATTCGCGCGGTGCCGGCGGCTTCTGGATCGAGAACGGCGCGATCGCCTACCCGGTGGACGGCATCACCATCGCCGGCAACCTGCGCGGCATGTTCCATGGCATCGAGGCGGTGGGCAGCGACATCGACGTGCGCTCGCACATCCATGTCGGTTCGGTGCTGGTCGGCAGGATGACCGTAGCCGGCGACCGGTGAGGTCCGCCGCTCGTCCGCATCTTCTTGACGGGGCTCGGGCGACTGCCGACAGTGGCGTTCCGGCAACCGCCGATCAACCCCATCGAGACTAGGGAAGGAAGCAGATGAGCGAGTTCGAGAACCTCACCACCCCGCCGCCGCCGGTATCCGGCGTGCCCTCGGCGGAAGAAAAGCAATGGGCGCTGTTCGCGCACATCTCCGCGTTGACCGGCCTGTTCACCGGCGGCATCGGCTCGATCGTCGGCCCGCTGGTGATCTGGCTGATCAAGAAGGACACCATGCCGTTCGTGGACGACCAGGGCAAGGAAGCGCTGAACTTCAACATCACCGTGCTGATCGCGGTGGTCGCGCTGACCATCGTCGGTACCGTGCTGATGGTGATCCTGATCGGTTTCCTGTTCTACCTCTTGGCGGGCGTGGTCGGCATCGCCTGGCTGGTGCTGACGATCGTGGCCACGATCAAGACCAGCAACGGCGAGAGCTACCGCTATCCGCTGACGCTGCGCCTGGTCAAGTAACCGATCCGCGCATCGGCAGGCAGGAACCCGGCTGCGGCCGGGTTCCTGCGTTCTGGGCGACGGCATGCCTTCCGCGAAAGGACGCCGGCAAAGGCATTCGAATCCGGCAGCGACAGCCCGGCGTCGCCGGCGAACGCCCGACCTAGTGATTGCGCTCGACCGCCATGCGCGCCAGCGCCAGCAGCGGGCCGGCGGAGTCCCCGTAGGCTGCGAGCTGCGCATGCATCTGCCCGGCCAGCATCGACAGGCGCTGCTTGGCGCCGTCCATGCCGAGCAGGGCCGGGAACGTGGACTTGTTCTGCGCGACATCCTTGCCGGCGGTCTTGCCGAGCTGCTCGGAGCTGGATTCGACGTCGAGGATGTCGTCGCGGACCTGGAAGGCCAGGCCGAGGTCGCTGGCGAACGCGTCCAGCCTCCCTAGATCGGTTGCGCTGGCGCCGGCGCCCAGGGCGCCCATCCGCACCGCGGCACGGATCAGCGCGCCGGTCTTCAACGCGTGCATGCGCTCGAGCTGCGGCAGCGACTGCTGCTGCCCGGTGGCGTCGATGTCGAGCGCCTGTCCTCCGCACATGCCGGCCGCGCCGGATGCGTTCGCGAGGGTCTGCAGCCAGTCCACCCTGAGCCCCGCATCCACGGGCGCACGGGCCAGCACGTCGAAGGCGAGGGTCTGCAGGGCGTCGCCGGCGAGGATCGCGGTGGCCTCGTCGAAGGCCACGTGCACGGTGGGCCGGCCGCGGCGCAGGTCGTCGTCGTCCATGGCCGGCAGGTCGTCGTGGACCAGCGAATAGGCATGCACCAGTTCGACGGCGCAGGCGGCGGCGTCGAGCCTGGACGATTCGGCCTGCAGCAGCGTGCCGGTCGCGTACACCAGCAACGGACGCATGCGCTTGCCGCCACCGAGCACGGCATGCCGCATCGCCTCGTGCAGGTGGTGCGGGGCGAGCGACGGATCGGGCAGGCAGGCTTCCAGGCAGGCCTCGATATGCGCCTGCCAGCGTGCGAACAGCTCGGCGGCCACGTCTAGGTGCCGTCGCCGGGCGGATCGAACGGTTCCGCGGCCTCGGGCCGGGCCGGATCGCTGAGCAGGCGCACGCGCAGTTCCGCCTGCTCCAGCGCCTGCTGGCACTGCCGGTACAGGCCGATGCCGCGTTCGTAGGCGCTCAGCGATTCTTCCAGGCTCAGGTCGCCGGCTTCCATCTTCTCGACCAGTTGCTCCAGTTCCTCGAGCGACTGCTCGAAGCGGGCCACCGGCGAGGTCTCGTTGGGGGACTTCTTGGGCATCCCGAAAGTGTGCGGGCCACGGCCGGGCGGGTCAATTCGGGAAGATAGGAGCGGGCGCGCGGGATCCCGTGGGAGCGACTTCAGTCGCGATGGGGTTTTCTCATTTGAACCCTGCACAGGGATGTGCAGGCTGTTGCAGAGGGATCTGCATGTAAGCGCCATCGCGGCTGAAGCCGCTCCCACAAGGTGCGCTGCATGGATCATTCCGGGGGTTGCCACGCCAGCCACGCCGCCCGAGCATCCAGCCAGGCGCGCAGCTGCGCCGAGACGATGCCGTCGCCGGCGGCCAGCAAGGTATCGCCATCGAACAGCAAGGGCATCGCCAGGCGCTGCCATGGTGGCAGGTCCGCCTCCTGCAGCAGGTGCTTCAGCGCATGCGAATGCGCGCGGCCCGGCAGCAGGATGCGCTCGCCGCCGCGCCGGGCGCGTACCTGCAGAGGACGCTCGAAGCGCAACGGCGCGGGGCCGAGCAGCGCAAGCGTCCCGCCGTCGGGCAGGGACAGCGGCAAGGCGCCGTCCCAGGCGGCTTGCCAATCCGGCGGCCATGCGCGTGCGGGGTGGAGCAGGTACAGGCGCTGGCGCCAGCGCCGGATCTCGACGTCGCGCCAGACGAAGCGCATCTGGCGATCGGGGCCGGCATGGGCGAGTTCGGCTTCCAGCGCCGCCACGCCCTGGGCCGGCAGTGCGGGGGCGTGCCGACCGGCCACCCAGCGCCGCAGCAGGCGGGAGCGCAGCGGGGAGGGCTGCGCGCGCAAGCCCTCGAGGTCGAGCGCGCCCTGCGCGTCGAGCAGGCCCGCCAGCGCCGCGGCCTCGCCAGCGGCGAGCAGGCCGGCGGCCTCGCCGCTCAGCGTGGCGCTGCGCGCCAACGCCGCCGACGCGTGCGGCCAGCGCTCGCGCAGCAGCGGCAGGACGCGATGGCGCAGGAAATTGCGGTCGTGTTCCAGGCGCTCGTTGCCGGGATCGTCGATCCAGGCCAGCCGGCGTTCGTGCGCATAGGCGAGCAGGTCTTGGCGCGGCACCTCGAGCAGCGGCCGCCACAGCGTGCCGGCGGCGAACGGACGTTGCGCGGCCATCGCCGCCAGCCCGTCCGGCCCGGAGGCGCGCAGCGCGCGCAACAGGAAGGTCTCGGCCTGGTCGTCGAGGTGATGGGCCAAGGCAAGCCACTGGCCAGGCGCCAGGTGCTCGGCGAAGGCGGCATGGCGGGCATGCCGGGCCGCGGCTTCCAGCCCTTCGCCGGCGTCGCGCGGCACCTGCACGCGCGCGATCCGCAGTGGCACCCCGAGCGCGTCGCAGGCCGACTGGCAGTGCCGGCTCCAGGCATCGGCTTCCGGGTGCAGACCGTGATGGACGTGCAGGGCCGCCAGGCCGCGCGTGCGCTGGACGGGCGAGGAGGCCAGCCAGTGCAGCAGCACGGTGGAATCCAGCCCGCCGCTGTAGCCGACCAGCAGCGGCGCGTCGATGTCGGCAGGGGCGGGGAAGGCGGCCAGGACGATGGGCGGCAAACGAAAACGGCGGCCAGTATGGCCGCCGTTCCGATCCGGTCCAAGGCCCGGCGCCGCCTAGCCGGCAGCCGGGCGCCGCAGGTTCATTGCGCGCCGGCCTGGCGCTCGAACTGCCTGGGCTGCGGCAGCTCCACCGGCACGCCGTTGCCGTCGCAGGTGCCGGCCGAGCACAGGCGCTGGCGCAGCCGGGGCGTGGCCTGCACGATCACGTGGTAGATCACGTTCTCTTCCAGCGTGCCGCGGAAGGCGCTGCTGCCCGGGCCGGTGGCCCAGATGCCGACGTCCTCGCCGCCATGGGTCTCGGCGCTGGTCGGCACCAGCGCTTCCTGCATGTAGTCGGGCGCCTCGGTGTCGACGTGGGTCAGGTCGGGGCGGCCCTGGACCGGCTCGACGCTGCTCGGCGAGTGCGGGAACTTCTTGGGGCCGGCGGGCTGGGCGTTGCTGGCGCCGGTATAGCCGGGGCCGTTGGCGTAGCTGAGCGTGGTGTAGGGCAGGCCCAGCTGGTCGCGCGCGTACTGGGTACGGTCGCCGTCCTCGCCGCCGGTGCCGCGCACCTTGCCGAGGATCGGGTTGCCGCGCACCGGGTAGCCGACGAAGTTCAGGGTGTGGGCGTGGTCGGCGGTGACGACGATCAACGTGTCCTCCGGCGCGGTCTCCACGGCGGTGCGGACCGCTTCGGACAGGGCGATGGTCTCGTCGAGCGCGCGGTAGGCGTTGCCGGCGTGGTTGGCATGGTCGATGCGCCCGCCTTCCACCATCAGCACGAAACCGTTGGGATCGTGCGCCAGCGACTGGATCGCGGTACGGGTCATTTCGGCCAGGCTCGGTTCGCCGTCGGGGCCGCGCTTGCGGTCGTGGTCGTACTGCATGTGGTCCGGCTCGAACAGGCCCAGCAGGGCCGGTGCGCCGGCCGCGGCCTGCAGCTGTTGCTCGTTCCAGACATAGGCGCCTTGCGGGTGCGCCTGCTTCCACTCGCCGACCAGGTCGCGGCCGTCCAGGCGCAGGCCGACGCGGTCGTCGTACTCGGGATCGCGCTGCTCGACCGTGGTGAACTGGCCGCGGCCGCCGCCGAGCACGACCAGCGGGCCGCGCCCGTAGCGGGAGGCCGACAGCAGCTGCTGGGCGATGTCGCGACAGCCGGCGGCGACGGCCTGCTCGGGCAGGTCGGTATCGCTTTCCCAGTTGCGCTCCGGCGAGTGCGCGTAGGTGGCCGCGGGCGTGGCATGGGTGATGCGGGTGGTGGTGACGATGCCGGTAGCCATGCCGGCGCTGTCCGCCAGCGCCAGCCAGCTCAGCAGGCCCTTGCCGAGGCTGTCCGTGCAGTCGCTGCGGTTGCCGGCGCTGACGCCGATCGCGCCCATGTGGGTCTTCACGCCGGTGGTGATCGCGGTCATCGTGCCGGCCGAGTCGGGCGTCTGCGAGTCGGTGTTGTAGGTCTTGCTCAGCGCGGTCGCCGGGAAGCGCTCCCACGACAGCAGGTTTTCCTCGCCGGGGCTGCCCTTGCGCTGGCCGTCCAGGATGCGCGCGGCGGCCACCGTGGTCAGGCTCATGCCGTCGCCGAGGAACAGGATCACGTTGCGGGCCTTGCCGGCCATGGCCCCGTTGGCGGCCGCCTTGGCCGCGCCGCTGCGGTACCACCAGGCCGGCGTCTCGCCCTGCGGGTGCGCCACGGCGGGGACGTCGACGGCCAGGCCGGCCGGCGGCGCGCTCGGGGCGGAGGCGGGCTGCGTGGCGCAGGCCGCCAGCAGCAGGGTGGAGAGCGTGGCAAGGAGCGGGGTGCGGCGGGACATGAGGCGCGGTTTCTCGCGGCAGGGTGAAGCCTTCATTATGACCGGATGACAAAGTCATGCCGATGACATGCCGCTGTTCCAGCCGTGGCGTCGCGGCGGGCGGTGGCATGAGCTAATGTGCGTTTCTTCCTCCTCCCGCTTGGCGATCTGACGACATGAAACTGGTCTCGGCCTGGTTGCGCATCCCGTTCTGGCAGCGCGTGGTGGGCGGCTTCGTGCTCGGCGCCCTGGCCGGTTGGCTGATGGGGCCGGCGGCGGAGACCTGGTTCGGGCCGCTCGGCGACCTGTACGTCACCCTGATCAAGATGATCGCGGTGCCGCTGGTGTTCTTCGCGGTGATCAACGCGATCTCGGCGCTGCACGGGCAGAAGTCGGTGGCCGCGCTGGGCGGGCGCACGTTCCTGTGGTTCATCGTGACCGCGGCGCTGGCGGTCTGCGTGGGCCTGGCGGTGGGCACGATCATGCAGCCGGGCGCCGGCCACTTCGGGCTGAGCGTGGACTCGGCCTGGAAGCCGCGCGACGTGCCCAGCCCGATCAAGGTGCTGCTGGACGTGGTGCCGGCCAACCCGTTCTACGCGCTGACCGGCATCGGCACCCGCACCAACGCCGCCGGCGAGACCGTGCTGGCGGCCGGGCGCGGTTCGATCCTGCCGGTGATCTTCTTCGCCGCGCTGCTGGGCTTCGCGATGGTCAAGCTCGGCGAGCGCGTGGCCGAGGCGCGCAAGCTGGCCGGGCAGATGAGCGAGATCATGATCCAGGTCACCCGGTTCGTGCTGGAGGTGACCCCGCTCGGCACGTTCGGCCTGATCGCCGGGCTGGTCGGCGCCTACGGCTTCGAGAAACTGCTGCCGCTGGGCAACTTCGTGATGGCGCTGTACATCGCCTGCGCGATCCACATCGTGGTGGTGTACGGCTCGCTGCTGCTGGTGCATGGGCTGAACCCGTGGAAGTTCTTCCGCGGCGCCGCGCCGGGCATGCAGGTGGCCTTCGTCAGTTCGTCGAGCTTCGCGGCGATGCCGGTGGCGATGCGCTCGATCACCCACAACCTGGGCGTCAACAAGGACTACGCCGCGTTCGCGGTGCCGCTCGGCGCCAGCATCAAGATGGACGGCTGCGGCGCGATCTACCCGGCGCTGTGCGCGGTGTTCATCGCGCAGTACACCGGCGTGCCGCTGACCGCCGACCAGTACTTCGTGGTGCTGATCGCCTCGGTGCTCGGCAGCTTCGGCACCGCCGGCGTGCCGGGCACGGCGGTGGTGATGGCGACCGTGGTGCTGAGCGCGGCGAACCTGCCGCTGGAAGTGATCGGCTACCTGTACGCGATCGACCGCATCCTCGACATGATGCGCACGATGACCAACGTCACCGGCCAGATGCTGGTGCCGGTACTGGTGGCCAAGGAGACCGGCCTGCTCGACCGCCAAGCCTACGACGTGGCATCGACCAACGTCGGGGTCGAGGACGCGACCTGATTCCCGGCCGGAAACGGCGGGCTGGAAAGAAAACCCGCGCGGTCGCCCGCGCGGGTTTTCCATTGCCAGACATCACCAGCTGGCGCGCAGCACGGCCGAGTAGCGTCGGTCGTTCTCGAACCAGGCGCGCGTGTACAAGGTCTCGTCCACGTAGCCGTCGCGGTTGTACTTGCGGGGCCCCATCAGCAGCTTGGTGATGCTGTTGGTCAGGTTGTTGGCCTGCACGCCGATCTGGACGTGGTCGTTGATGCGGTAGAAGAACGAGCCGTCCAACTGGCCGTAGTCGTCGTTCCAGACCGGCAGGCGGATGATCGCGTCGCTGCTGGTCAGCAGGTAGCGCGAGCGCCAGTTGTAGGCCAGGCGCAGCGACACCGGGCCCTTCTCGTAGATGCCGACCAGGTTGTAGGAACGCTTGGAAAGCCCTTCCAGGGGCAAGTCCACCGGCGCGGTGCGCAGGTCGGTCTCGTACGGGTTCACGACCGCGTTGGTGCCGCCCTTGCTGTCCACGTAGGTGAAGTTGGCCTGCACGCCGAAACCGGGCAGGAAATCGTAGAACTGCGAGTAGCCGATCTCGAAGCCGCGGATCTTGCCCTTGTCCAGGTTGCGGGTGCGGGTGATCTGGTACTCGTTGCCGAACAGGACCTCGGTCCCGGTGCCGCTCGCGAAGTAACCCTTCACGTCCTTGTAGAAGAAGGTGGCGTACACGCTGTTGGCCGGGCCGAAATACCACTCCAGCGCGGTGTCGAACTGGTTGGCGCGCATCGGCTTGAGTTCCGGGTTGCCGCCGCTGCCGCTGTAGCTCAGGTCGGCTTCGCCGCACAGTTCGGTGCGCAGCCCGTCGCTGAGCGCGCGCTGGCACGCCGAGGCGCTGGCCTGCAGGGGCAGCCACGGCTGCATCAGGCGGAACTCCGGCCGGGCGATGGCCTTGGACGCGGCGAAGCGCCATTGCAGGCCATGGTCGAAGCGCGCGCGCAGGTTCAGGCTGGGCAGCACGTCGGTGTAGGAACTGCGGGCGTCGGTACTGAAGATCTGGCCGGCGAACTTCTGCAGCACCTCCGGCGTCACCACGTCGGCCCAGCTCTGCATGTCCGGCATTTGCCCGCCGCCGGTGGTGCTGACGCTGGTCTTGACCACGCGCACGCCGATGTTGCCGTCCACCGGCACGTCCAGCGCATCGTTGCCGAAGTAAAGCGCCAGGTAGCCGGCCTGGGTGCGTTCGTCCTGCTTGTTGACGTTGCCCGGCCCGTAGTCGAGCGGCCGCCATTTCGCGTTCGGGATCTGCGCCAGCGTCGCGGCGACCCGGTCGATGTCGACCATGCCGTTGGCGGCCGACCAGAACCGGGTCGGCACGTTGGCCTTGCCGCCGAAGAAGTCGCCCATCGAGTACAGCACCGAGTCGCTCGGGTAGAACAGGTCCAGCCAGGCCACGTCGGGGCGGGCGGGGTCGGGGCTTTCGGTCTTGTTCCAGTCGTCGCTGATCACGCCCCAGTTCCAGCCGGTGGCGTAGCTGGTGTAGCTGCGGTCGGCCACGCGCGCGCCGAAGCGGACGAAGCGCAGCCAGTCGCTGTCGCGGAAGTTGTACTCGAAATCGACGCGGCCGGCACGTTCGTCGCCCTCGTTGTCGGCGATGTGGTCCATCGCCGAACGCCAGAAGTAGCGGTTCTTGTCGAGCGCGGTGCTCGGGTCGCCGAGCGTCACCGAGGGGTATTTCCCGCTCAGGTCCAGGGTCAACTCCTCCAGCAGGGTGGTGGTGTGCAACGAGAAGTCGACCTGGTCGCTCTCGGCCTTGACGTACTGGAAATCGCCGCGGACCACGAAGTCGTCGGTGATGAAGTGCTGGAAGCCGGCCGACCAGTCGGTGGTCTTCGAGGTCTGCTGGTTCAGGCGATGGCCGCTGATGAACTGGATGCCGGGCCCCTGGTACAGGCCCGGCTCGGCATCGCCGGGCTGGCCGCGCCAGCCGCCCTGGCGCAGGGTGCCGCTGACGAAGCGGCCGTTGGCGTCGTAGACGAACTGCGTGCCCGGCATCGGGATCACGTTGTTGGTGCGGTCGGCCAGGCCGTCGGTGTACCACGGGTTGTAGTGGTCCGGGTCGCCGTTCCAGTTCAGTTCGTTCTTCTGCGAGGCGCCGCCGAATTCCATGAAGTGCTCGCGCCAGGTCAGGTCGTACTTGGAGGTGATGAACTGCGTGTAGACCTCGGTGTCCTGGTTCGGCCTCCACTGGAAGGCGAAGGCGCCGCCCTGGCGCTTGCGCTCGAAATCGGTGCGGCGCCAGTTGACGCCGCCGGGGACGAAGACCTGGTCGAAGTCGGTGCCGGCCAGCAGCGATTCGCGTTGGGACTCGGCCGATTGCCAACTGCCCTGTTCCCAGTCGTAGACGTAGTCGCTGTCGCCTCCCTCGGGTTGTTCGGCCGGCTTGCGGCCGCGCCTATCGAAGGGCATGACCTGGATGCCGTCGGACTGCGTGGCCATCTCCGAATACGAGGCGTTGGCGAGGAAGCCGATTTCGCCGATGCCGGTCTGCCAGCGGTCGCTGAACAGGAACGAGGCCGAGGGCTTGCCCTTGCGCGCCTTGTCGCCGCGGTTGTAGTCCACGCTGCCGGCGATCTTGCGCCCGGCTTCGTCGAACGGCTTGCGCGTGCGCAGGTTGATCGTGCCGCCCAGGCCGCCTTCGATGATCTCGGCAGAGGGATTCTTGTACACGTCCACGCCGGCCATCAGTTCGGCGGGCACTTCCTCGAAGCTGATGCCGCGACCGCCGTTGGCGCTGAACACGTCGCGGCCGTTGAGTTCGCCGCGCACGAAGGTCAGGCCGCGGATCATCACGCCGCTGCCCTCGGCCGAGAAGTGGTCGGTGTCGTCGCGCGCGGCGAAACCGGTCACGGTGACGCCGCTGATGCGCTTGAGCGACTCGGTGACGCTGCGGTCGGGCAGGGCGCCGATGTCCTCGGAAGTGACCGAGTCGATGATCTGCTCGGCGTCCTGCTTGATGTCCTGGGCACGGATCATGGCGCCGCGTACCCCTTTCACCACCACGGCGTCGAGTTCCTTCACTGCGGCCGGGGCGGCATTCCCGGATTCTGCGGCCTGTTGGGCATGCAGCGTGCCGCTGGCCAGCGCGCACGCCACGCCGAGGGCGAGCGTGCGATGGCCGGGGATGGAGCGGTTGGAAAAAAGAGCGGCGCGCGCGAGGACGCCACGGCCAGCGGTACGGACCGGTCGATTCAACTTCACGATTCCCCCTCCCAGAGATATCGATTCCATGTTGTCGGCAAGCGCTTCCCGGTCTCCCGGACCGAGGGCATGCCGAATTCAGGTTAGCGCTAACAACAGAAGCATTGCAAAGCCATGACAAGCCACTGATTCATAAGGGCAATATCGTGCTGCGTTGCGGAAACCAGGGCGCCGCGAGGGATGCGCGGTAGCCAGAGCGGACCCGGCAAAACGAGAAAGGCCGCGACGAGCGCGGCCTATCCGAGAACGCCAGCGGATCGGAAGGATCACATCGCGATGCGGCGCGCCTGCATGAACTTCTGGCTCCAGTAACCGCTGGCGAGCGAGTCGATCTGCACGTCCTTGCCGCGGCTGGGCGCGTGCAGGAAACGGCCTTCGCCGACGTAGATGCCGACGTGGTCGATGCGGCCGCGCTTGCCGAAGAACACCAGGTCGCCGGCATTGAGCGCGTTGCGGTCCTTGATGATCTCACCGCTGCCGTCGTGGGCCATCTCGCGCGAGACGCGCGGCAGTTCGATGCCGAGGGCGGTCTTGAACACGTAGCCGACCAGGCCGCTGCAGTCGAAGCCGTCCGGCGAGGTGCCGCCCCAGCGGTACGGGGTGCCCAGCAGGGTCATGGCGCGCTTGAGGATGACCTGGACCTTGCTGTCGTTGACCGCGGCTTCGGCGGCGGCGACGGCGCTCTGCGAGACGTCGTAGTTGGCGAGCAGGCGGCTGAGGTCGCCGGCGAACATCGCCGAGCGGTCCATCAGCGGAATGGTGTCGTTGCCGGCCAGATGCGGCAGCAGCGCGGCGAGGGTGGCAGTGGCGGCGGCATCGGCGCGGCTGCGGGCCGGTGCGGGGGTCTTGGCGGCGGAAGAGGGGGGAGCCGGTTCGGCGGCGGGGCCGGGGACATCGGCGATCTGCGGCGGGGTGGATTGCGCCAGGGCCGGAAGGGAGGCCATGCAAAGCGCGGCACTGCAAAGCAAGCGGAGCGGATGGGACAGGCGGCGAGGGGCGGCGAAGCCGGGTTTGAGCTGGTCGTCGGTCGTCACGCGTGGGTCACATTGCGGCAGGCGATGCGCGATGATGCCCCGGTGAAGGTGGCGTGATGTTCAAAAAAAGTTAAATTTCCGTTGGGTTACATGTGACGCAGTTCGCTTTTCAGGGCAAAACCCGTTTTGCGCCCGTGTAGTGATCCCGCCAGTAATACCCGTCGAGGTAATCCAGCCGGACCGTGCCGCCGGTGCTCGGCGCATGCACGAACCGGCCCTCGCCGACGTAGATCCCGACGTGGGACACGTTGCCGCGCGTGCCGAAGAACACCAGGTCGCCGGCCGCCAGCCGGTCCTGCGCGATCTTCGGCCCCAGGACGGCGGCCAGTTCGCCGGAACTGCGCGGCAACCGCAGGTCCAGCACGTCGCGATATACGTAGGTGACCAGCCCGCTGCAGTCGAAGCCGGTTTCCGGCGTGTTGCCACCGTAGCGGTAAGGCGTGCCCACCAGGCCCAGGGCCCGCATCAGCACGTTGTTGGCGGCGGCCGGATTGGCGGGGGCCACTTGCGGCCAGCTGCGATGCGAGGGCGGTGGGCCGGCCTGCTTGACCGGGGCGCTGCCGCAACCGGCCAGCAGCAGGAGCGAGAGGCTGGCCAGCCATGGCAGGAGCCGTGGCGGACGCATCGGGACGGCTGGCTTGTTGTGCATCGAGCCGGGATAATGCGCGGTTTGAGATGCCGCCATGATGGCGGCGCCCCTGGCGGCCGACAAGCCGTCCCCCTCGTCTGCCACCGGGCAGCCCATTCCAGAGTCAGGCATGAAGATCGAAAAAGACCGCGTCGTCCGCTTCCATTACACCGTTTCCGAGGTCGGCCAGGAGCCGATCGAGAGCTCCAAGGACCGCGAGCCGCTGGCGATCCTGATCGGCCACGGCAACATCATCCCGGGCCTGGAGAACGCGATGATGGACAAGGAAGCCGGCGAGAGCTTCGGCGTCGACGTGCCGGCGGCCGATGCCTACGGCGAGCGCCGCGATGGCCTGACCCAGCGCATCCCCAAGAAGCATTTCGGCAACACCAAGCTGGCGCCGGGCCAGCAGGTAGTGCTGCAGACCAACTTCGGTCCGCGCGCGGTCACCGTGCAGAAGGTCGGCCTGAGCGTGGTCGACGTCGACCTGAACCACCCGATGGCGGGCAAGGACCTGCATTTCGACGTGGAGATCGTCGAGGTGCGCGAGGCCAGTGCCGAGGAAGTCGAGCACGGCCACGTGCACGGCGACGGTGGCCACCACCACTGAGTCACGTGTGAGTCCCTCTCCTGTTGGTTGAGAGAGGGGTTGGGGTGAGGGTACTGGGGCGAAGCTTCGTCCGTACCCTCATCCGGCGCTTCGCGCCCGGCCGGGCGCAGCGCGCCGGGCGTTCAGGCGTATGCGAGCCAGCGGCTCGCAAGCAATACGCCTTCATCCCGAAGGAAGAAGGGAATAACGGCCTATTCCAATGACGCCCACCTCCTTCCAGCCCGTCGCCCCCGGCGAACGCATCGCCCTGCTGGACGTGCTGCGCGGGTTCGCGCTGCTGGGCATCCTGCTGATGAACATCGAGGCGTTCGTCGGCCCGCTCAATGCGGCGCTGACCGGCGTCGATCCTGCGTTGGCCGGCGCCGATCGCTGGGCCGATGCGCTGGTCTACGTCCTGGTGCAGGGCAAGTTCTACACGCTGTTCTCGCTGCTGTTCGGCATGGGATTCGCGGTGATGGCGCAGCGCGCCGGGCAGGCCGGGCGCCCGTTCGCGGGGTTCTACGTGCGCCGCAGCCTGGGCCTGCTGGCGATCGGCCTGCTGCACGCGCTGCTGGTCTGGTCCGGCGACGTGCTGGTGAGCTATGCGCTGCTGGCGATGCTGTTGCTGGCGGTGCGGTCGATGCCGACGTCCTGGCTGCCGGTCGCCGCGATCGTCGTCTACCTGTGCGCCCCGGCCATGGTGATGGCCTATGGCGCGCTCGGCTCGCTGATGCAAGCGAATCCTTCCAGCGCGGCGGAATGGCAGCGCACGATGGCGCGGATCGGCCAGGACGCGGCGGCGGCGGTGGACGCGCAGCGGGCGGCGTACGGTGCGGGCCGCTATGCGCAGGCGGTGCTGCAACGCCTGCACGATCTCGGCGAAACGCTGCGCGGGTTGACGATCAACGGCCCGGCCATGTTCGGCATGTTCCTGCTGGGGGGCTGGTTCGTGCGCTCCGGCGCGATCCAGGCGCCGGAGCGGTTCGCGCGGTTGTTCGCGGCGCTGCGCTGGGGAGCGTGGCCGCTGGGGCTGGCGGCCATGCTGGCCAGTCTCGCATTGGAGCCGTACATGGACCCGGGCCGGCTCGATCTGCGCCTGTCGAGCGCGTTCGCGCTGTCCTCGGTGGCCGGTCTGCTGATGTGCCTGGGCTACCTCGCCTGGGTGGCGCGCTGGCGCGGCGCGCTGGCGTGGCTCGCTCCCGCCGGGCGCATGGCATTGAGCAACTACGTGCTGCAGTCGCTGCTGTGCACCTGGATCTTCTACGGCTACGGCCTGGGCTACTTCGAACGATTGCCGCGCGCCTGGCAGCTGCCGTTCGCGACCGGGCTGTTCCTGCTGCAGGTGGCGGCGAGCGCATGGTGGCTGCGCCGGTTCCGTTTCGGTCCGCTGGAATGGGCATGGCGCGCCTTCACCTACCTGCAGTGGCCACCGCTGCGGCGATAGGGCCGGCGCGCCGGCGGCGCCCCGGATGACGGGATGCGGAAGCCGGGAGCGCTACGATGTCCCGCAATCCGGAAACAGGAAGGAGCAGCCGATGTCGATCGGGGCGGGAGGCAAGTGATGGGGGCAGCATTCGATTACGACGTGATCGTGCTGGGCGGCGGTTCCGGCGGCCTGGCCGCGGCGTTCCGCGCCGCCCGCCATGGGGCGAGCGTGGCGATGCTCGAACCCGGGCTGCTGGGAGGCACCTGCGTCAACGTCGGCTGCGTCCCGAAAAAGGCGATGTGGCTGGCCGCCGACCTGGCGAACCGGCTCGACCAGGCGCGTGCGCTCGGCTTCCGGATCGGGCCGAGGCCGGCGCTGGCGTGGGACACCCTGGTCGAGCACCGGCAGGCCTACATCGCCAACATCCATGCCAGCTACCGCAAGCGGCTTGACGAGAACCGCATCGCGGTGGTGCCGCGGCGCGGGCGGTTGCGCGATGCGCATACGGTGGTGTGCAGCGATGGCGTGGCGATCAGCGGACGGCACATCGTCATCGCCACCGGCGCGCATGCGGCCCGCCCGTCGTTCGAGGGTGCCGGGCTGGGCAGCATTTCCGACGACTTCTTCAAGCTGAGCGCGGCACCCGGACGGGTCGCCGTGGTCGGGGGCGGCTACATCGCGGTGGAACTGGCGGGCTTGCTGCAGGCGCTGGGCAGCCAGGTGGAGATGTTCGTCCAGGGGCGCCAGCTGCTGGCGCGTTTCGATGCCGAGCTGGCGGCGCAGCTGGCCGAGAGCCTGCGCCAGCAGGGCGTGCACGTGCACTTCGAGTATCGCGTCCGCCGGATCGAACAGGCCGGCGGCGGGTTGCGCGTGCTGGGGACCGGCGATACCCGGGATGCCGCGTTCGACCAGGTCTTCCTGGCCATCGGGCGCCGCCCCAATACCCAGGACATGGGCCTGGAGGATGTGGGCGTGCGGCTCGGGGAAAAAGGCGAGGTGGTGGTCGATGCCTGGCAGACCAGTTCGGTGCCCAACATCCATGCGGTGGGCGACGTCGCCGGCAAGGTCGGCTTGACCCCGGTCGCGATCGCCGCCGCGCGCAGGCTGATGGACCGGTTGTTCGGCGGCGATGCCCAGGCCCGGCTCGACTACGAGAACGTGCCGACCGTGGTGTTCTCGCATCCGCCGCTGGGCATGGTGGGCATGGGCGAGGAGGAGGCGCGCGAGCGCTACGGCGACGCGGTGAGCGTCTTCCGCAGCCGTTTCCGGCCGATGTTGAACGCCTTGTCGGATTCGCCGCACGGCAGCCTGTTCAAGGTGGTATGCCTCGGCGAGGAGCGGCGCGTGATCGGCGTCCACCTGCTCGGCGAGGCCGCCGACGAGATCCTGCAGGGCTTCGCTGTGGCGCTGAAGATGGGCGCGACGCTGCAGGACTTCGAGGACACGGTGGCGATCCACCCGACCTCGGCCGAAGAAGTGGTGTTGATCCGATGACGCGCGCGGCCGCACGCAAGCCCGCGCCCGGCGCGCGCAAGAAGGCGGTGGCGAAGGGCGCGGCGATGACGCCGGAGCAGGCGCGGGCCCGCATACTCGCGGCGATCCGGGCGATCCCGCGCGGCCAGGTGGCCGGCTACGGCGAGGTCGCCGCCCGCGCCGGCTTGCCCGGGCGCGCACGGCTGGTGGCGCGGGTGCTGGCCGGCAACGACGATCCGGACCTGCCGTGGCATCGCGTGCTGCGCTCGGACGGCCGCATCGCGATGCCGGAAGGCTCGCGCGGCTGGAGGGAGCAGAGCCAGCGCCTGCGCAGCGAGGGCGTGGCGGTCGAGCGCGGGCGCGTGAAGCGCGAGAGGACGCGCGACGACGACCTGGATGCGGCGCTGTGGGGGCCGCCGTCATAGGGATTTCTTCGCAGGACCGCTCCGCCTGCCGCCATCCGGCAGCCTGGCCGGAGTTTCCCGTGGAAGCGACTTCAGTCGCGACAGGGCTTTACCGGTGAAGTCGCTGCCGCGACTGGAATCGCTCCCGCAACCCGCGCGCTATCGCAGCGGGAGCTCTCTCATTCGCCGCCCATCCGTACTTCGACCCCGGGAACGCCTTCGTGCAATTCGCCGACCACCGCGGCCTGCGCGAACCCGGCATCGCGGAACACGTCGAGCACTTCGTCCGCCGCTTCCGGGGCGCAGGCCAGCAACAACCCGCCACTGGTCTGCGGATCGGTGAGCAGCGACTGCCACGGCGCGGGCAGGTCGGCCGCCAACGCGACTTCGGCGCCGTACGATTGCCAATTGCGGTTCGACGCCCCCGTCACGCAGCCTTGCGCCAGCAGTGCCCGTGCCTGGCGCAGCAAGGGCAGGCGGGTCGCGTCCACGCGCGCCTTGGTCCCGCTGGCGCGGCACATTTCCAGCAGGTGGCCGAGCAGGCCGAAGCCGGTCACGTCGGTCATCGCGTGCACGCCCTCCAGGCGGGCCAGGCGGGTACCGGGCCGGTTGAGGCGGGAGGCGGTGGCCAGCATCTCGCGGTAGCCGTCGGCGTCGAGCAGGTCTTTCTTCAATGCCGCGGAGTAGACGCCCACGCCGAGCGGCTTGCCGAGTACCAGCAGGTCGCCCGCGCGCGCGCCGCCGTTGCGCTTGAGGTGCGCGGGATCGATCATGCCGATCGCCGCCAGTCCGTAGATGGGTTCGACCGAATCGATGCTGTGGCCGCCCGCGACCACGATGCCGGCGTCGGCGCATGCGGCCTCGCCGCCGCGCAGGATCTCGCGGATATGCGCGTGCGGCAGGGTGTTGATCGGCATGCCGACGATCGCCAGCGCGAACAGCGGCGTCGCGCCCATGGCGTACAGGTCGGACAGCGCGTTGGCGGCGGCGATCCGGCCGAAGTCGAACGGATCGTCCACGATCGGCATGAAGAAGTCGGTGGTCGCCACCACCGCCTGGCGGTCGTCGAGGCGATACACCGCCGCGTCGTCGGAGGTTTCGCGCCCCACCAGCAGGTCGGCCGGCGCGGGCAGCGCAGGCATGCCGCGCAGCAGCTCCGACAGCACGCCCGGTGCGATCTTGCATCCGCATCCGCCGCCATGGGCGAGCGAGGTCAGGCGCGGTTGCGCGTTCCCGGCAGGGGCTTGCGAAGCGGGCGGCGAAAGCGTGGCCATGCATTGCGTCCCTGGATCAGGAGCGGCCCCGGTGCGGGCTCGCATCCTGCGCGGAATGGCGGAAGGCAGCAGGAGTCGAACCTACCAGGAAGCGATCGACGCCCCCTACTGGGTTTGAAGCCCAGCCGCATGCCCGGATGCGCATGCCTCCCGAATCGAGCGGCGACCCGCGGCCTTCGCACTGGAGCGCCGACTGCATCATGGCGCGGCATTCCATTGCATGTCGTTGCGCAGGCGGTGGCTGTCGCCGACGCGGCGAGTGTAGCCGACGCGATCGAAGAACTCCAAAATCTGGATGCTGCGCTTGCGCCCGAGGCCGATGGCATCGCGGAAGAGCGCGGCTTCGACCGCGCCGTGGGTCCTGGCCAGTGCGCCCAGCGTGCCTGCCAGCTCGGCGATGCGCTGCGGGTGGTAGAACAGGTCGGACACCACCTGGAACACCTCGCCGCGCGCGGCCGCGTGCCTCAGCGTGGCGCGTACGAGTTCCTCGTCCGCGCCGGTCTGCGCGGCGAGCGTGCGCACCCAGGGCGGATCGAAGCCGCCGGCGGACAGCAGCGGCAGCAGCTCAGGCAACAGTGCCCGTTCGCGTTCCGGCAATGGCGTGTCGTGGCCGGGCAGGTGCCACCAGGCGCCGTTGCGCTGGATCCGCCCGTTCGCCTGCAATTCGTGCAGGAGCGCCTGCCACAGGGCCGGGGCCAGCCCGGGCAGGGTGCTGCGCTGCAGACGCCCGCTGTCGACGCCCGGTTCGTCCGGCCGCCGCTGGTGCCAGGTGCGCAGGGATTCCAGCACCTGGTCGCAGAGCGCCTGCCAATGCGTCAGGAGGATCGCGTGGCCATCGTCGCGGCCTTCGACATGCCGCGCATCGGCCGGCAGGACGATGCGCTGGACCGGCAGGCGGCAATGGCGCGCGAGCGCGGCCATGGACAGGCCGAGCGGCGATTGCCGCAACAAGGCTTCGATGCCGTCGCCCGCCGCCAACCGTTCCAGCGCCGCCAGCCAGGCGAGCCGGGCCGGGCTGCGGCGTCGGCGCTGCGGCGGATCGGTGTCGAGCACCACGCCGCCGCCGAGGGTGGCCGTCGCGCCGGCGTTGCGCACGATGAAGCGGTCGCCGGTCATCGCGCACACGGGCGCGTCGAACACCAGTTGCACGAGCATGCTGCGCGTTCCGCCGGGCGATGCCTGGCCGCCGTCGAGTACCACGGCATGCGCCAGCCGATGCATCGTGCCCCAGTGCACGTGCAGCGGGGTCCAGTCGCGCAGGGGCGGCGCATCGGCGTCCAGGTGCAGGCGCACGTCCACGCGCGGGCTGGGAAGGAAGGCGCGCGGATCGGCGATCCAGTCGCCGCGCGATATCGCATCGCGCCCGATCGATGCCAGGTTGAGCGCGCAACGTTGTCCGGCCTCGGCGGCGGCGGCGGCACGGTTCTGCGCATGGATGCTGCGGATGCGCACGGCGATGCCTTGCGGCATCAGGCGCAGGTTGGCGCCGACCTCGGCGCGGCCGCCATGCACGGGGCCGGCCACCATGGTGCCGTGTCCCGGCAGCGTGAACACGCGGTCGATCGGCAGCCGGAACAGTTCCTCGTGCGCGGAGGCGCCTTGCCTGCCGGCCGCGCCGGCGGCTTGCGCATGCAGGTACGCACGCAGCGCGGCGATGCCGGCGTCGGCCGGAGCGGTGCTGTCGCAGGCGAAGCTCGGCGCATCCCGCAACGGCGTGCCGGCCAGCAGGGCAGCGACCTGCGCCTGCACTTCGGCCAACCGCGCCGCGTCCACCCGGTCGACCTTGGTCAGCGCGATCGCGCCGCGTTCCACGCCCAGCCACGCGAGGATCGCAAGGTGCTCGCGGGTCTGCGGCATCACGCCATCGTCGGCGGCGATGACCAACAGCGCGAAATCGATGCCGGTGGCGCCGGCGACCATCGTGTGCACGAAACGCTCATGGCCGGGCACGTCGACGAACCCGAGCATCTCGCCGGCGGCGGCGTCGCCCTCGAGCGGCACGTAGGCGTAGCCGAGTTCGATGGAGATGCCGCGCGCCTTCTCTTCCTTCAGGCGGTCGGTGTCGATGCCGGTGAGCGCGCGGACCAGGCGGGTCTTGCCGTGGTCGATATGGCCGGCCGTGCCGACGATCATCCGCGCAGCTCGTGGAGTTGTGCGAGGAACGCGGCTTCGTCCCCGGGTTCCAGGCAGCGCAGGTCCAGCCACAGCGCATCGTCGGCGACGCGGCCCAACACGGGGCGCGGCAATGCGCGCAGGCGCCTGGCCAGGCGGTCCAGGCCGCCGCGCTTCGCGCCGGCCGGCTGGATCCGGAAGCCGGCGCTGGGCAGGCGCGCTTCGGGCTGCGCGCCGCTGCCGACCTGGCTGTGCGGCGATGCCAGTTCGACGCGGTAGGCCGGCGCCAGCGCCTGCTGCAGCGGCGCGAGCAGGCGCTGCGCCTGCTCGCGCATCGCTTCGGGCGGGCGGGCGAGCGCGCGCAGGGTCGGCAGGCGCCGCGCCAGCAGTTCCGGCTCGCGGTACAGGGCGAGCACCGCTTCGAGCGCGGCCAGCCCCATCTTGTCCATGCGCAGCGCTCGCTTGAGCGGATTGCGGTTGATGCGCGCGACCAGGTCGGCGCGACCGGCCAGGATGCCGGCCTGAGGGCCGCCGAGCAGCTTGTCGCCGCTGAAGGCCACCAGGTCGGCGCCAGCGGCCAGGGTTTCCTGCACGGTGGGTTCGTGCGGCAGGTCCCATGCTTCCAGACCGCACAGGCTGCCGCTGCCCAGGTCGACGGCCAGCGGCAGCGCGTGCCGGCGTGCCAGTTCCGCCAACTGCGGGACCTCGACCTTGGCGGTGAAACCGGTGATGGCGTAATTGCTCGCATGCACCTGCATCAGCAACGCGGTGCGCGGGCCGATCGCGTTGGCGTAGTCGCCCGGGTGCGTACGGTTGGTGGTGCCGACTTCCACCAGCCGCGCGCCGGCGCTGCGCATCACGTCGGGGATGCGGAAGGCGCCGCCGATCTCGACCAGTTCGCCGCGCGAGACCACCACCTCGCGACGGTTGGCGAGCGTGTTGAGCATCAGCAGGACCGCCGCCGCGTTGTTGTTGACCACGCAGGCGGCTTCCGCGCCGGTGAGCTCGCGTACCAGGGCCTGGACGTGCGCATCGCGTTCGCCGCGACGGCCGCGATCGAGGTCGAACTCCAGGTCGACCGGCGACGCCATCGCCCGCACCACCGCTTGCACTGCGGTTTCCGGCAGCAGGGCGCGGCCGAGATTGGTGTGCAGCACGGTGCCGGTCAGGTTGAATACCGGTTGCAGCCGCTGGCGGTCCTCCTGGCGGATCGCGTCTTCGAGCGCCATCGCCACGGCCGCGTCCTGCAAGGCGTCGTCCAGCGCATCGCGCGAAAGTCCGCCCAGCGCGATGCGCTCGCGCAGGGCCTGCAGGCGGATCCGCAGCAGCCGGGCGATGCGCGAGCGGCCATGCCGTTCCAGCAGGGGCGCGAGTTGCGCGCTGCGCAGCAAGCGGTCGAGCGAGGGCAGGGCGTCGGCCGATGCCGGTTCGGCACGCTGCATCGGCTCAATCCCCATCCGCCTGCCACAGCAAGGGGTTCTGGCTGGCGCGCTCGTAGCCCTGTTCGCCGAGCAGCAGGTCCAGCGCCAGCGTGCCGAGATCGTCGGCGACCGGCTCCACCTGCGGGTCCTTCTCCAGGTACAGGATCTTGCGATACCCGTGGCAGCGTTCGCAGGTCTCGGCGCGCACGGCGGCGTCCTTGGCAGTATCGGCAGGATCATCGATGCCGGCCAGCGAGGGGTAGGCGATGTCCTTGCCCGCGGCGCCGCAGCGGCTGCACTGCACGCGTACGTAGTGCCATTGGCAGGCGCACAGCGCACAGTACAGGTAACGGTAGGAGGCATGGGGCGCCTGCGCATGCACGAGGCTGGCGACCGGCGCGGTGCCGCACAGCGGGCACAAGCCGGGGGCATCCGCCATCGGGGCAAGCTCGCCGGTCCCGTAGGCCAGGCCCAACGCGACCCAGTACACCTGCAGGGCCGCCATCACGAAGGGGGCGGTGCCGGCTTCCACCGGGGGAGCGCCCGGCACGTCGAGCAAGGCATCGGCCTGGGCCTCGAGCCAGGCATCCTGGGCGGCGGCCAGCTGCTCCAGGATCGCCTTCGCCTGCGCCGGGAAGGCTTCATGCCCGGCGCAGTGGGCGCACAACTCGCGCAGGAGCGTGCGCCAATATCCGTCGCGCGCGAGGCTGGCGGCATGCAGCGGCGGCATGCCGGCACCGGCCGCGCCGTTGCGCCGCTGCGACGCGGCGGCGGCCTGGAGGCCGGCGAGCCGTTCGGGCGCGATCCGCGCAAGCGCGGCGTGCTGCGCATCGACCAGCGCGGCGAGCAGTTGCAGGTAGCCGGAGATCGGGCTGGCGGAGGCCAGGACGCGCAGTCGGTCGGCGCGCGCGGCGAACAGGCGATCGCGGTCGGCGAGGATGATGCGGGGAATATCGCGCTGCGCGAGCGTTTCGATCTGGCCGGGTTCGAGGATGCGTTGGGCCATGGCGATGCCGGTGGGCTAGCTGCCCGGTATCGTCGCCGTTGTCGGTGGTCGAGTCCAGTGTGGTGCGGCGACGGGTGCGTTCCGGAGCTGGGAACGCTGGAGTGCCTTTGTGGGAGGGACTTCAGTCCCGACGGGCTTCATCGGCCCATTGTCGGGACTGAAGTCCCTCCCGCAGAAAAATGCCTGATCCAGGCCAGGATGCTTTGCCGAATCCCGAATCCGAATCCCGAATCCGGCTACTCCTTCGGCCGCTGCCCGCTCAACACCTGGCGGAACCACGCTCGATGGTGCTTGTGGGCCCAGCCGTAGCTGACCTTGCCGCGGGTCATGGCCTTGACCGAACCCTTCACCCAGATCGCCGCGTAGATGTGCACCACGATCGCGCAGACCAGGACCAGGCCGAACAAGGCATGCACGACGACCGAGAAGCGGATCACGCCGATCGGGAAGTAATGGCTGAAGTAGGCGCGCCAGATCACCAGTCCCGACAGCAGCAGCGCCAGCAGGCAGCCGACGATGCTCCAGAACAGCAGCTTCTGGCCGGCATTGAAGCGGCCCACCGGCGGCAGCTTGTCGTCCTCGTTGCGCAGCACGTGGCGCATGCCGCGCAACCAGCTCCGGTCGTCGCGGTCGAGCAGGTTGTCGCGCCACATGCGCGCGGCCAGCAAGGCGAACGCGACCACCATGACCAGGCCGATGAAGGGATGCAGGATCCGCGTCCACGGGCCGCCGCCGAACAGCGCGCTCAGCGGGAACAGGGCCGGGTGGAACAGGGCCAGTCCGGACAGCGCGACCAGCACGAAGCTGATCGCGACGATCCAGTGGTTGATCCGGGTCGGGGCCCGGTAGCGGACGATCTCGTTGTCGCGAGGCGCATGGCTCATGGCCGTTCCTCCTCGTTGGCGGTCCCGGCGCGGATCTTCTCCGCCTCGCGCTCGGCGGCCTTCTCTTCGTCCTCGTCGACGGTGTTCGGGCCGACGCCGATGTAGTGCAGGAAGCCGGCGAACGCGGTTGCGGCGATCGCGAACAGGCCCAGCGGCTTGGCCGCGCCCTTCCACAGCGACACCATCGGGCTGATGTGCGGGTCCTTGGGCAGGTCGCTGTACAGCTGCGGCTGGTCGGCATGCTGCAGCACGTACATCACGTGGGTGCCGCCGACGCCGGCCGGATCGTACAGGCCGGCGTTCTGGTAGCCGCGCGACTTCAGGTCCTCGATGCGCTCGGCGGCGTGCTGGGTCATCGCCTCCTTGCTGCCGAAGGTGATCGCGCCGGTCGGGCAGGTCTTCACGCAGGCCGGTTCCATCCCGACCGCGACCCGGTCCGAGCACAGCGTGCACTTGTAGGCCTTCTTGTCCTTCTTCGAGATGCGCGGCACGTCGAACGGGCAGCCGGTGACGCAGTAGCCGCAGCCGATGCAGTTCTCCTCGTGGAAATCGACGATGCCGTTGGCGTACTGCACGATCGCGCCGGGCGAAGGGCAGGCCTTCAGGCAGCCGGGGTCGGAGCAGTGCATGCATCCGTCCTTGCGGATCAGCCATTCCAGGTTGCCGTTGGCGTCCTCGTACTCGTCGAACTTCATCACCGTCCACGACTGGTCGCTCAGGTCGGGCGGGTTGTCGTAGCTGCCGGTGCAGTTGCCCACCTCGTCGCGCAGGTCGTTCCACTCCATGCAGGCGACCTGGCAGGCCTTGCAGCCGATGCACTTGCTGACGTCGATCAGCTTGGCGACCTGGCCGGTGTGCGCGCCACGCGCCTCCGGCGAGGGCGTGGTGGTGGCCGAGCGGCGGATGATGTCCAGCGATTGCAGTGACATGGTTCGTCTCCTACGCCTTCTCGACCTTGACCAGGATGCACTTGGACTCGGGCGTCTGCGAGTTGCCGTCGCCGATCGCGTTGGTCAGCGCGTTGGCGATGTAGCCGGGCTTGGCCGCGCCGAGGAAGCCCCAGTGGATCGGCACGCCGACCTGGTGCACGGTCCTGCCGTCGATCTGCAGGGCCTTGATGCGCTTGGTCACCATCGCCACCGCCTCGATGTGCCCGCGCTTGGAACTGACGCGGACGCGGCTGCCGTTGGCGATGCCCAGTTCGTCGGCCAACGCCGTGCCGATCTCCACGAACTGCTCGGGCTGGATGATCGCGTTGAGCCTGCCGTGCTTGGTCCAGAAGTGGAAATGCTCGGTGAGGCGGTAGGTGGTCGCCACGTGCGGGAACTCGTCCGGCGAGCCGATCTGGGCGCGGTCGCTGGCGAACACGCGCGCGGCCGGGTTGTTCAGCGCCAGCGGCTGTGCCGGGCTCAGCGGGTTCTTCGCCAGCGGCGTGTCGAACGGTTCGTAGTGCTCGGGGAACGGACCTTCGGCCATGCCGCCCTTGGCGAAGAAGCGGGCGATGCCTTCCGGGTTCATGATGAACGGGCCCATGCCGTTGGCCGGGTCTTCGTCGGCCTTGTAGTCCGGCACGTCCACGCCGCCCCAGCTCTTGCCGTTCCAGGCGATCAGCGTGCGCTTCGGATTGAAGGGCTTGCCGGCTGGGTCGCAGGACGCGCGGTTGTACATCACGCGCCGGTTGGCCGGCCACGCCCAGGCCCAGCCGATGGTGTTGCCGATGCCGGAAGGATCGCTGTTGTCGCGCCGCGCCATCATGTTGCCGGTCGGACCCCAGGCGCCCACGTAGATCCAGCAGCCGCACGCGGTGCTGCCGTCGTCGCGCAGTTCGCCGAAGGCGGCCAGCTGCTCGCCGGCCTTGCGCACCAGCTTGGTCGGGTCCTTGGGGTCGTACACGTCCGCCAGCGCCTTGCCGTTGTACTCCATCGCCAGTTCCTCCGGCGTCGGCAGCTCCGGGTTGGCGTACTTCCAGGCCAGGTCGCGCACCGGGTCCCACCAGGCGCCGCCTTCCTTCTCGTACAGGGCCTTGATGCGGTGGAACAGCTCGGACATGATCTCGATGTCGCTGCGCGCCTCGCCCGGCGGCTTGGCGCCCTTCCAGTGCCACTGCAGCCAGCGCGAGGAGTTGACCACCGCGCCGTTCTCCTCGGCGAAGGACGTGGTGGGCAGGCGGAACACCTCGGTCTGGATCTTGCTCGGGTCCACGTCGTTCAGCGCGCCGTGGTTCTGCCAGAACGCGATGGTCTCGGTCTCCAGCGGGTCCATGCTGACCATGAACTTCAGCTTGGAGAACGCGCTGATCAGCTTGCCCTTGTTCGGCGCGGAGGCCAGCGGGTTGAAGCCCTGGCAGATGTAGCCGTTCATCTTGCCCTGGTCCATCAGCTCGTAGGCCTGCAGCATGTCGTACGGCTTGTCGAGCTTGGGCAGGTAGTCGAAGCACCAGTCGTTGTCGGCGGTGGCCGCGTCGCCCCACCACGACTTCATCAGGCTGACGTGGAACTTGGGATAGTTCTGCCAGAACGACATCTGGTTGGGTCGCAGCGGCTTCTGCGTGCGCTTGGCGATGTAGGCTTGGTAATCCTGCTCGTCCTGCTTCGGTAGGGTGAGATAGCCCGGCAGCAGGTCGGACATCAACCCGATGTCGGTCAGGCCCTGGATGTTGGAGTGCCCGCGCAGCGCGTTCATGCCGCCGCCGGCCACGCCGATGTTGCCCAGCAGCAGCTGCACCATGGTGCCGGCGCGGACGTTCTGCGCGCCGACCGAATGCTGCGTCCAGCCCAGCGCGTACAGGATCGTCATCGCCCGGTCCTTGCTGGCGGTGGAGGCGATCATGTCCCAGATCTGCCGGATCTTGTCGGCGGGCGTGCCGCAGATGCGCTCGACCATCTCCACGGTGTAGCGCGCGTAATGCTGCTTGAGCAGGTTGTAGACGCAACGCGGGTCCTTCAGCGTCGGGTCGGTGCGGACGTAGCCGTCGTCGCCGTACGCGTAGTCCCAGCTGGAACGGTCGTAGCTGCGAGTCTGCTCGTTGTAGCCCGAGTACAGGCCGTCCTTGAAGGCGAACTCGTCCTTCACCAGGAACGGCATGTCGGTGTAGTTCAGCACGTACTCGTGCTGGATCCGGTCCTCGGCGAGCAGGTAGTTGATCAATCCGCCCAGGAACACGATGTCGGTGCCGGTGCGGATCGGCGCGTACACGTCGGCCACCGCGGCCGAGCGGTTGAAGCGCGGGTCGACCACGATCAGGCGCGCCTTGTTGTGCGCCTTGGCCTCGGTCACCCATTTGAAGCCGCACGGGTGCGCCTCGGCGGCGTTGCCGCCCATGATCAGGATCAGGTCGGCATTCTTGATGTCGACCCAGTGATTCGTCATCGCACCTCGGCCAAGCGTCGGGGCAAGACCTGCCACCGTCGGGCCGTGTCAGACACGCGCCTGGTTGTCGAACGCGAGCATCCCGAGGGAACGGACGACCTTGTGGGTCAGCACGGCGGTTTCGTTGCTGGTCGCCGAGGCGGCCAGCATGCCGGTGGTCAGCCAGCGGTTGACCGTCTGGCCGGCCTCGTTCTTCTGCACGAAGTTGGCGTCGCGGTCGGCCTTCATCAACCGCGCGATGCGGTCCAGCGCGTCGTCCCAGGACAGCCGCTGCCACTTGTCCGAACCCGGCGCGCGGTATTCGGGATAGAGCAGGCGCGACTTGCTGTGGATGATGTCGACCAGGCCGGCGCCCTTCGGGCACAGCGTGCCGCGGTTGACCGGGTGGTCGGGGTCGCCCTCGATGTGGAAGATGCTCGCTTCCGCGTTCTTGGCGCCGTCGCCCAGCCCGTACATCAGGATGCCGCAGGCGACCGAGCAATAGGTGCAGGTGTTGCGGGTCTCGGTCGCGCGGGCCAGCTTGTACTGGCGCACCTCCGCGAGCGCTACCCCGGGCGCGAAGCCCATCAGAGCCAGGCTGGAACCCACCAGGGTCGTCCCGGTGACTTTCAGGAACTGGCGGCGACTCAACGTGGTCATGCCGTTCTCCTCCCCGCCTTCATGAAGACGCCAGAAGGGCAGTGCCGCTTCGTGGCATCGCTCGCCGAAGCCGTCCGCTCCCGTGGCAGTGGATGCCACACCGGACGGCCCCGGCCCACCGGCGCCTTATAGCACACCCATGTAAGCGCGGCGTTGCGCCGGCGCGGCCTGGGCCGGCCGCGCCGGGCCCCATGGCGGCCGAAGCGCTTGCCGCGGAGACAGGGGCAGGCGGTGGCAGCCGTTATGATGTGGCGCAGTTTCCACGGATGCCGCCATGTTCCCCCGACTGCCCACCGTCACCAAAGCGTTGCTGATCGCCAACGGCCTGCTGTTCCTGCTGCAATGGGCATTGGGGGACGGCACGTTCGCGCCGCTGATGCTGTGGCCGGTGGGCGAGGCCGGTTTCGACCCGTTCTCGCCCGGGCAGAACTTCCAGGTCTGGCAGCTGCTGACCTACGGCTTCCTGCACGGCAGCTTCTCGCACCTGTTCTTCAACATGCTGGCGCTTTTCATGTTCGGCGCCCCGCTGGAACAGACCTGGGGCGAGAAGCGCTTCCTGGCCTATTACCTGGTCTGCGTGGCCGGTGCCGGCCTGTGCCAGCTGCTGGTGGGCTGGCTGGCCGGCAGCGACATGCCGGTGCTGGGCGCGTCCGGCGGCGTGTTCGGCCTGCTGCTGGCCTACGGCATGCTGTTCCCGAACCAGCGGGTGATGCTGCTGTTCCCGCCGATCCCGATGAAGGCTCGTACTTTCGTGATCGTGTTCGGCGCGATCGAGCTGTTGTTGGGCTTCACCGGCTGGCAACCGGGCGTGGCGCACTTCGCGCACCTGGGCGGCATGCTGTTCGGCTGGCTGCTGATCCGCTACTGGCGGGGCCAGCCGCCCTTCGGCGGCAAGCGCAAGCCACCGATGCGGATCGTCCGCTAGACACTTAAATAAAGAAGGGGCGCGATTCCGCGCCCCTTCTTGCTTGCCCGTCCCGGACCGGTCAGCGCCAGATCCGGACCTGGTCGGCCTCCGCGCGCTGCATCGGCTGGCCCGGCTTGCAGCCGAAGGCCGCGCCGAACTCCGGCAGGTTCGACAGCGGGCCGTTGGTGCGCCACTTGCCGGGCGCGCGCACTTCCGCGGTGGCGCGCTGCACCGCTTCGTTCGGGGACAGCTGCTGTGCCCAAAGCCCGGCCCAAGCATTGAAGAACGCCTGCTTGCTGGCCTGGGTGGCCTGCGGCTGGGCCTTGGCGAAGGCCTGCCAGGCCAGCTCGACGCCGGCCTGGTCGGCCAGGTTCTCCTCGGCGGTCAATGTGCCGTTGACCTTGGTATTGGGAACGCCCGGATAAGGGTAGGCGCCGTACTGCGCGGCGACCTTCTGCGTCAGCAGGGTCCAGGCGGTCTTCTCGGCCGGGCTCCACCAGCTGCGCAGCTGGCCCTGCGCATCGACCAACGCGCCCTTGGCATCGATCGCGCGGGTGATCTCGTGCGCGGCGAGCGCGCCGAACGCACCGTACTGGGCGGCCGGGTCGCCGCCCTGCGCGAACACCGGCGCTTGCAGCACCGCGGCGGTGACGATCAGGCGGTTCTGCGCGATGTCGTAGGCGATCGCCGGCTGCTGCGGCAGCACGTCCCAGCGACGGTCGGCGTTGCCCTTGCCGATCCGCTTCATTTCCTCGCGATGGCGCCAGGTGGAGGCGATCAGCATGTTGCCGCCGAAGCTGCCGCGGCCCATCGGCTGCACGCTGTAGTCGAGGTCGCGGCGGGGCGCGCCGATCTCGATCTTCATCGCGTCGAGCTTGGCCTTGGCCTCGGCCACGACTTCCGGATTGCCCCAGCCGGTGCGTTCGATCGCCGCGATCTGGGCCTCGCGGACCTGGTCGACGATGACGGCGGCCTGGCGGCGCGTGTCCGCGCCGAGGTAGCGGGCGACGTACTCGCGGCCGAGCATCGGGCCGGCCGCGACGTTGATCGCGTCCAGCACCTGCTGCCAGCGCGGCGGCGGCAGCACGTCGCCGCGCAGCAGGCGCCCGCGGAACTGGAACTCGGCGTCGCGGAAGCCCTTGGACAGGTACGGCGCCATCGCATCGCCCACGCGCCAGCGCAGGTAGGCCTTCCACTGGTCCGGCTTGAGGCTGGCGATCAGGCCGTCGAGCTGCTTGAAGTAGCCCGGGTCGGCCATCGACACCAGGTCGTCCTGCACGCCCTGGGCTTTCAGGAAATCGGCCAGCTGCAGGTTCTTGAACTGCTTGGCGACGTCCTTGGTCGCCAGCGGCGCGTAGTTGTTGAAGGGGTTGTTGATGTCGGCGACCGGCTTGCCGGCCTTGGCCAGCAGCGTCTCGATCTGGATCACCGCGGCCGAGTCGGCGTCGAGGCGGTTGGCGGCGGTGCCGGTCAGCGCCAGGATCTGCTTGACGTAGGCGCGGTAGCGGCCCATCAGCGCGGTGGTATCGGCATCGGTGCGGGTGTAGAACGCGGGATCGGGCAGGCCGGTGCCGCCCTGCATGAAGTAGCCGATGTGGCGGTCCAGGGCCTTCAGGTCCACGTCGGGGCTGAAGTTGAACGCCACCGGGATGCCGACCTGGTGCAGCGCGGCGATCGCCGCCGGTATTTCCTTGGCCTTCTTGATCGCGTCGATGCGCGAGAGCAGCGGGGCGATCGGCCTGGAGCCATCGGCCTCGACCGCCGCTTCGTCCAGTCCGCTGGCCCAGAAGTCGCCGAGCAGCTTCTGCACGTCGTTCTGCGGCGCCTTCATCGCGGCGTCGAGCAGGTCGCGCTGCTGCTGCAGCGCATGCTCGGCGAGTTGGCCGAGCGCGGTGGTCGCGCCGGTCTGCGGCAGCGGGTTGGCCTTCAGCCAGGCGGCGTTGGCGGCGTCGTAGAAATCGGTGCAGGCCGGCGGCACGGCCGGGGCCTTGGGAGTCTTCTTGCGGGCGGCTTCGGCATGGGGCGCGGCCAGCAGGGCGGTCAGGCTGAAGCCGAGGGCGAGGGCAAGCGGACGAAGGGTGGGCATCGAAATGGATCCAGCCAGTTGGAAGTCGGCGGAGTTTAACAAGGCCGGCAAGCGTGCTGTCAGGGGATTGACGATCCGGCATGGGCCAAGCAAAAAAGAAGGCCCGGCAATGCCGGGCCTCCATGGATCGCACCTACGCGGGCGGTTTACCAGATGACCACCTGCTGGTCGCCCTGGCGCACCATCTTGTCGCCCGGCTTGCACGAGAACGCCGCCGCGAACGCCGGCATGTTCGACGGCGCGCCGATCGCGCGGAAGTTGGCCGGGGCGTGCGGGTCGGTCTTCAGGCGCACGGCCAGTTCGTCCGGGGTGAAGTTGCGACGCCATACCGTGGCCCAGTTCAGGAAGAAGCGCTGGTCGCGGGTGATGCCGTCGGTCTTCGGGTCTTCCTGGCCGGCGGTCGCCGCCTTCATCGCGTCGTAGGCGGTGTTCAGGCCGCCCAGGTCGGCGATGTTCTCGCCCAGCGTCAGCTTGCCGCTGACGTTGCCCTTGTCGGTCTTGTAGCCGTCGAACTGCTTGACCAGCCTGTCGGTCCGGGCCGCGAAGCCCTTGGCGTCGGCCGGCGTCCACCAGTTCTCGAAGTTGCCGGTCGGTCCGAAGCGGCTGCCCTGGTCGTCGTAGCCATGGGTCATCTCATGGCCGATCACCGCGCCGATGCCGCCGTAGTTCATCTCCACCGGGGCGTTCGGGTCGAAGAACGGCGGCTGCAGGATCGCGGCCGGGAACACGATCTCGTTCTGCAGCGGGTTGTAGTAGGCATTGATCGTCTGCGGCGTCATGCCCCATTCGGTCTTGTCGACCGGCTTGCCGATCTTGGACAGGTTCCACTTGTAGTTGAACTCCTGGGCCGCCTGGAGGTTGCCCAGGTAGCTGTCGCGGTTGGTCTGCAGGCCGTCCCACGAGCGCCACTTGTCCGGGTAGCCGATCTTCGGGGTGAAGCTGTTCCACTTGGCGATGGCCTTTTCCTTGGTCTCCGGGCTCATCCAGTCCAGCTTCTCGATGCGGGCCTTCAGCGCGGTGCGCAGGTTGCCGACCAGCTCCTCCATCTTGGCCTTGGAATCGGCCGGGAACGCGACCTGCACGTACAGCTGGCCCAGCGCCTCGCCGACCTGGCCGTTGACCGCGGCCAGCACGCGCTTCCAGCGCGGCTTGATCTCCTTCTGGCCGCGCATTTCCTTGTTGTAGAAGGCGAAGTTCTCTTCGACGAACGGCTGGCTCAGGTACGGCGACGCGCTGTCGACCGCATGGAAGCGCAAGTAGGCGCGCCACACCGCCGGATCGGTGTCGGCGATCATCTTGCTCACTTCCTCGTGGAAGGCCGGGATCGCCAGCGAGAACATCTGGGGCACTTCCACGCCCTGCGACTTGAAGAACTCGGTCCACGACCAGTTCGGGGTCAGCTTGTCGGCGTCGGCGGGGCTGACCGGGTTGTAGAACAGCGAAGCATCGCGCGAGAGCTCGGTGCTGGTCTTGGAGACCTTGGCCAGGCGGGTCTCGAACGCGACCACCTGCTTGGCCTGCTCGGCGGCATCGGCCGCCGGCGTGCCGGACAGCTCCAGCACCTTGGCGATGTGCGCCTGGTAGGCGTCCAGCTTCGGCTTGTTCTCGGCCTTGGTGTAGTACTCCGGATCCGGCAGGCCCAGGCCGCCCTGTGCGGCATAGGCGATGTTCATGCTGGAGTTCTTGAAGTCGGCCTCGGCGCCGAACGAGAACAGCCCGTTCCGTCCCTTGGCGGCGCTGGTGTGCAGGTAATCGACCAGCTTGGCCTGGTCGGTGACGCCGTCGATGGCGGCGAGTTCGGGCTTCAGCGGCTCGATGCCCTGGGCGTTGATCTTGGCCTCGTCCATGCCGGTGGCCCAGATGTCGCCGACCAGCTTCTCCACGCCGGTGGCGTTCTTGTCGGCGGCGGCCTGCTCGACCAGCTGGTGCTGGACCGCGTTGGAACGCTCGTCGAGCATCTCGAACGCGCCCCAGCTGGTGCGGTCGCCCGGCACCGGATTGGCGGCCAGGAACTTGGCGTTGGCGTAGGCGTTGAGGTCGGTGCAGGCGTTCGCGTTCGGGTCGATGTCGCCCGGCTTGAACTGGTTGAACGGCGGCAGCTTGGACTCGTCGAGGGTCAGCTTCTTCGGCGCGGCTTCGCTTTCGCTGGCCGGCGCGGCGGCGCTGGGGGCTTCCTCGGGCTTCTTGCAGCCGCTCAGCGCGGCGGCGACGGCGAGGGACAGCGTCAGCAGATGAGGTTTGCGGAAGGTCACGTAGGGCTCCGGAATCGGGCATGGACAAGGAAGCCCCGTCGCCGGGGCCGTGGCCGGCATTCTGAACCTCTGCGCGACGGTAGTCAGTGTCGAAGGTCATGGCCGGCTGGGGCCGGACATCCGCCGTCTCCGGGGAAGAGCAGGGCCGACGGGGCGACGCGCCGACCAGGCATGCCTGGCCAAACAGGGGAATCGGACCCCGCCAGCGCATGCTATACAGGCCGGCATGGGCACCCGACGCGACCCGTACGACACGATCATCATCGGCGCCGGCCACAACGGGCTGGTGTGCGCCGCCTACCTCGCCAAGGCCGGCCGCAAGGTGCTGGTGCTCGAACGGCGCGACGTGGTGGGCGGGGCCGCGGTCACCGAGGAGTTCCATCCCGGCTTCCGCAACTCGGTCGCCTCCTACACCGTCTCGCTGTTGCAGCCGAAGGTGATCGAGGACCTGGAACTGCCGCGGCACGGCCTCAGGGTGGTGCCGCGCCGGATCAACAACTTCCTGCCGCTGCAGGACGGATATCTGTTGGCCGGGGCCGGACGGACCGCGGCCGAAGTCGCGAAGTTCTCCGCCCGCGATGCCGAACGGCTGCCGGCCTACGAGGCGCGCCTGGAACAACTGGCCGACGTGCTGCGCGCGCTGGCCTTGCAGCCGCCGCCCAACGTCACCGACGGCGGGTGGTGGCAGGCGCTGCCCCAGCTCTGGCGAGCCGGCCAGCTCGGGCGAAGGCTGCATGCGCTGTCGCCGGCCCTGCGCCAGGAACTGCTCGACCTGTTCACGATCTCGGCGGCCGAGTACCTGGACCGCTGGTTCGAAAGCGCACCGATCAAGGCGCTGTTCGGCTTCGACGGCATCGTCGGCAACTACGCCAGCCCGTACGCGCCGGGCACCGCTTACGTCTTGCTGCACCACGTGTTCGGCGAGAGCAACGGCGTCAAGGGGGCGTGGGGGCACGCGATCGGCGGCATGGGGGCGATCACCCGGGCGATGGCCGCCTGCTGTCGCGAACGCGGCGTGGACATCCGTACCGGACGTGGCGTCGCACGCGTGCTGGTCGAAGGGGGACGAGCGGTCGGCGTGACGACGCTCGACGGCGAATCGCTGCGCGCCGACTGCGTGGTTGCCAACGTCAACCCCAAGCTGCTGTACGAACGGTTGATCGATCCCGCGCACGTGCCGGCCGCGACGCGCGAGCGCATGGCGAACTGGCGCTGCGGCTCCGGCACCTTCCGGATGAACGTGGCATTGTCCCGGCTGCCGGACTTCCGCGTCCTGCCGGGCGAGGGCGACCACCTGACCGCCGGCATCATCATCGCCCCGAGCCTGGACTACATGGACAAGGCCTGGCGCGACGCGCGCGACCACGGCTGGTCGCGCGAGCCGATCGTCGAGATGCTGATCCCGAGCACGCTGGACGACTCGCTGGCCCCCCCGGGGAAGCACGTGGCGAGCCTGTTCTGCCAGCATGCCGCGCCGGTACTGCCGGAAGGACGCAGCTGGGACGACCACCGCGAGGAAGTCGCCGACCTGATGATCGCGACGGTGGAACGGCACGCTCCCGGCTTCGCTGCCTCGGTCCTGGGACGCCAGGTCCTGAGCCCCCTCGACCTCGAGCGCGAGTTCGGCCTGGTCGGCGGCGACATCTTCCACGGCGCGCTGAGCCTGAACCAACTGTTCTCCGCAAGACCGATGCTGGGCCAGGCCGATTACCGCGGCGCGATCCCCGGGCTCTATCTATGCGGGTCGGGCACGCACCCGGGAGGCGGCGTCACCGGGGCGCCTGGGCACAATGCGGCGAGGGTCGTGCTTGGAGGCTGAAGAAAAAAAGAGCCGCCAGCGCTGCTGGCGGCTCCGGTGTCGCGGTTAACAAGATGCCTTCTGGCTTACCAATCGTACTGAATCTGGAAGCGCACATAGCGCGGCGTGCTGAAGTACTTGGGCGCGCCGTAGCTGTGATAGATGCGAGTGGCAGCGGCATTGGGATAGCCGAAGTTCGCTTCGTACACCTGGGTTTCCACGATCTTGTTGAACAGGTTGAAAACGCTCAGCTGGGCGCTCAGGCCCGGCAGCCAACTCGGACGATAGGTGACATTCGGGCTGACAGTGATCAGCCACGGAGTCCGGCCGGCGGAACCGAGCTTGCTGGGTAGATCGTCGCTGGCACGGTTGGGGCCAGTGACGATATCGCCGTAGTCGCAGACGTGGAACACGCCGGTATAACCGTACTGCGTGTCGTAGCTGCCGGTGCCGCCGCCGAGGCAGGTCTTGGGCGATCCGGATTGGGCCAGGATGTTCAGCCCCATCTCCCACTCTTCCGTGAACTTGTAGCCCCCGTAAAGCTTGATGCTGTGGCGGTGATCGTTGAACAGTTCGCCGTCGGCCCCGTACATCAACTCCTTGAAGTCGAAGTCCGAGGTGGTGCCCGTGTCGTCCTGCCCGTTGGTGCTCTTGATCAGGCCTTCATAGTTGCCGTTGAGCTTGGACCACGTGTAGGAAGCGCTGACATACCACTTGTCCGTATTCTTGTCGGCGCTCAAGGTGACGGCCTTGTAGTAGCGCTTGGCCTTGGGGCCCAGTTCGTTCGCCGGCACGTTGATGTTGTCGGCGGTGCCGTCACCATCCACATCCAGGGTCACATTCAGGTCACGGCCCGGATTGTACAGGTAGCAGCCGGGCAGGCCGGAAGGAATGGCCCAGGGGCTATCCCAGTTGGACAGGTCGTAGCCAGCGGCCTCGGCGGCGTTGTAGATCGCGCGGCTGTCGCAAGTGTCGTCGATCGCATCGTTCACGCGCCGATACGTGGCCTTGATGCCCAAGGTCCAGCCATCGAAGAACGAGTTGTTCGAGGAGATCAGTTGCTGATATCCGAGAATCGCTTCGTCCGCCGTGTAGGGCTTCAAGCCACGCGAAGCGACGGCACGCGGATCGGGAGTGCTTCCGTCTTCGCCGTTGACGATCTGGTCGTACGCGCCATCCGCGTAGGAGCCGGTAGGCGTGGGAACCTTGGAGACGGGATCCAGCGTGCCGTCGTAGGTGTACAGATAGTCGGTATAGAACGATGCCGAAGCCGCCCTGAGCGCGACGTTTGCCGCGATCGGGAGAGAGTACCGGCCGACCGATCCATACAGCTTGCTTGTGCCATCGCCGAGCATATCCCAGGTGAAGCCGACGCGGGGCTGCCAGATGTTATCTTGCTTGACGAAGGTGGCGCCGCTGCCGTTCTTGTTCTCGAAGTTGTCGTTGCGAATGCCGAGATACAGCATGAAGTTGTCGGTGATGTTCCAGTTGTCCTCCAGATACCAGGACTTCTGGTCGATCTTGATCGAGCCGCCCGTCATGTAGCGTACGTGCTCGTAGACATTCGCATTCGGATCGCCGAGTTCGCCGCCGTCGACATCGTCGCCGGTGCCCAGGATGTAGTAGATCGACTGGGCATCGCCCTGCTTGGATTTCCACTGTTCGTCGCTATAGCCGAACGAAACCTTGTGGTCGCCGAGCTGCCACTCGAAGTCGATGCGGCCGGCATCGCGCTGGTTGATGCCGTCGGCGATCGGGGTCGTGGAGATGGTGGAGCAACCGATGATGCTGCCGTAGGTGGGGCTGGCCGGGTTCTGGTCCAGGACATAGGGACAGGTCGGGCCGTTGCCGAACACGTTGCCGTCGTACTTGTTGGCGACGCCGGCGGCATTGACGCTGTAGTATTCGTTCTTGTTGTGCATCTCACCGTACTGCAACGCCATGGTGAGATTGTCCGTCAGGTAGCTGGTCCACTTGAATATGCCGGTGTGCCCGCCATTCTTCTGCACTTCGGTATTCGAATAGCCAGTCTTGGTCGGCTTGGCGTTGCCGTCGATGCTGCTGTAGGCAGCTGTATAGTTCGTGTACTCGGTACGGCGATTGTTGGTGAACCCGGTGAATTCCAGGTGATTGTTGTCGTTCAGGTACCAGTCGAGCTTGAGCAGCGTATACGGCATTTTCGAGCTGGAGTCGTATGCCGTGGTGCTGCGCGTGGTCGACATCGGCGCCGGATAGTTCGCGTATCCGTTGGTGCGCGTGCTATAGGAAGTGTTGTCGTTGTCGGTCAATGAGGCCAGCGCGAACACGAACAGCTTGTCGGGAATCAGCGGGCCCCCGGCCCAGATGCTGTAGACGGATGATTCGGACTCGTTGTTCTTGTAGGAGCGGAATACGCTGCCGTCATCCAGGCGAACATTGTCGGGTTGTTCGCGCAGGGAGTCCGGGGCATAGGTCCAGCTTGCTCCTCCCTTCCATTCATTTGTTCCGCGCTTGACGTTGATGCTGGTGACACCGCCGGTGGAGAAGCCGTAGCGAGCCCCGTATCCGCCGGTCTGGACGTCCAGCTGATCGATCGCCTGGTACGGTACTTCGGTGAACGACAGGCTGTCGTAAAGGTTGGTGACGTTGAAGCCATTGATGTAGTAGCTGTTCTCGGCCGCCGACGCGCCACCGAAGGAAGCGTTGCTGAAGTATCCGCTGCTCGAGGTCGTGCCGGGGGTAAGGAGCGAAACGCTGGTGACGTCGCGCGCCACGGGCAGGGTGTTCAGTTGCTCGGCGGTAAACGTGGTACGGGTTTCCACGCTGTTCAGGTCGATGGCATTGGGGCCCGAGCCGCGGACCACGATGGTGTCAAGGCTCGTGGCGTCCGCGAAGGACGCTGTAGTCGCCTGGCCGGCTACCACGGTCACCGTCGTGGTTTTTCCGTCTATGGAAACCTCGTACTGGCCTGTGGGGAGCGAAGGAACCCGGAACTTGCCATCGGCGCCCACGGTGACTTCACGTGCGATGCCCGACGATAGAGAACGAACTTGCACCTTGCTGCCGGCCTGGCCGGAGGTGCTGCCTATGATGTCGCCCGAAGTGCTCTGCGCAAGTGCAGCGCCTTGGGCCAAGCACGTGCCGAGTACGATAGCCAAAGCTGTCCGCTTCAGCAGACGGCGGTTTGCGTTGCTCATTCCTTTAAACCCCGTGAGAACGAATGGATGGATTTCGGTCGACCGTACTGGGTCCGGATTCGACCTTAACCGGACCGTAACGATAGTTTGGTAGAGGATGCAACAGTTAGAGATATTTCAGCATTGAATGTGCTGAATTCGTCTTCTTATATGCGGATTTCGGCATATTCTTGCGGCTGCGGACATCATTCTGCGCAGGTTCATCTCTAGTGGGGCGGGACCTGACCGGTCCGGAGATTCTGGATGAATGAAGCGCCATGGAGCAGGCGGATGTCTGATGCGCTTCCGGCGGTCAATCGTTTCTGCGCCAACCGGGTACGAGATCGAGCATTCCGGATGAGAGCTCGCGCGTATAGATCGGCCACAGAAGCGGACGACGGCTAGCGAACCGTGTTTTTTTCGACTTTCATCACAAACTTGGCCTCTGACGAATGTGCAGCGGCTGAAATGCACCGTTCGGTCGAGATCCAACTGGTAATGGCATAGAAAAAAGCCCCGCCTTTTCGGCGGGGCTTTCCAGGCGTTTCCGATCGATGCCGCGATCAGAACTTGACGGTCGTCCCGAGATAGAAGAACCGGCCGATGTTGTCGTAATAGGCCGAGCCCACATCCGCTCCGAAGTAATTGCGGGGCGGATCCTTGTCGAAGGCGTTATCGATGCCCAGGTACACATCGATCTTGGAGCCCGGGAAGGTGTAGCCGAACTGGAAGTTGTGGTAGGTGTAAGAGCCGTTCTTGATGGGGGCTGCCGACCCTGGATTGCTGTTGTAGCTCTCCGGCGTAACCCGCAGGTTGCCATCGACATAGTTCATGTCCCAGGAAACGCGCCATTCGTTGCGTTGGTACTTCGCCTGGATCTGGGCTCGCCAGCGAGGATCGGTGACGTAGGTGACGTATTCGTCATACTCGCTCGGGAAATCCTGGAAGGGCCATTCGCGCGACTGGATAAGACGTGTCCCGACCAGGCGCAGGACGGTGCTTCCGCCGGCCAGGTTGAAGCGATAGTCCATTTCGACATCCACGCCGACTCGCTTGCGCCTGGCAAGATTTTCATTGAGTGCCTGCCAGCCGATGATGCTGTGTTCCGGATAGATGCGGCCCTGGGCGTCGGTGTATCCCCCCAGCGGCGCTCGCTGCACCATGCCGCAGAACGAATTGTTGATGCCGCCGGGGTTGTCGACGCACCTCGTGGCGAGTGTCTCCGCCGACACGGCGCCAATGACATCGCGCAGGTCTATGCGCCAATAGTCGACCGATACCCCGAAACCTTCCAGGAACTCAGGTTGCCAGATCAAGCCATAGGAAAAGCTGCGGGAGCGCTCTGGCTTCAGATCCGGGTTGCCGCCGCTAACGCCGGGCCGGCTCGACGAGAAGGTATCGATCCAGCCGACAGGAATGCCCAGGGCGCTGCAGTTCGCCTGGCGCAATGCCACGTCGGCCGCCGTGCTCGGCCGATTGACGTTCGTGGACAGGTAGTTGCAGGGGTCGGCGATGGTGGCGAAGTTCTGGCTTTGCGGATTGTAGAGTTCGCCAATGCTTGGCGCGCGCACCGCCCTGGCCAAGGTCGCACGAGCACGCAGCGACGACAGGATTGTCCAGTTCAGGCCGATATTCCATGCCTTGGTGCTGCCTACGCTGCTGTAGTCGGAGTAACGCCCGGCGACGTCAAAAGCCAGGTATTCGATGCCGGGGATGCCGGACAGCACGGGAACTGAAGTCTCGGCGAAGACTTCCTTGACGTTGTATTCGCCCATGCGGCTCGGGATGGCGTTGAGGAAGGTGGCACCGGTGGCGGCGAGTGGATCGGTGATCTCCTCGCTTTGTTCCTTGCGATACTCGATGCCGGCAGCCACGCCGACGTCTCCGGCCGGAAGTGTGAACAGGCTACTGTTGGCCACCGATGCGCTGAAGACCGTCTGCTTCAGCTTGGACCGGTTCAGCGAGTCCACGTTGAACCAATCGGCGGCCTCCCGGGAGACGGCGCCGTTGCCGAAAATGCTGAACGGCACGCAGCCTTCGCGGGCCAAGGCCGAATACACGCGACCGGTGTGGGGGTTTACCGCGTTCGGATCGAGCGTCGTGCGGCAGACGATGTTGCCGTTGGCGTCCACGGCGGCGTCCATGCCGGCCTGCCAGCGCTCGTTGATACGGTTATTGAGGTTGAGCCGGCGGATCTTGGTTTCGCCGTAATTGATCGACACGTCGTAAGTCCAGGCGTCGAACAAGTTACCCTCGCTGCCGAGGACCGCGCGATAGGTCTTGCGATCGATCTTCTCGCCACGGCGTCCCGCATCGACATTGAATCGATTGAGTATGAGCTGCGACATGCCGTTGGCGTCCAAGAGCGCGCCAAGTTCGGGGCTGATGTAGGGATTCTGCCGCCGAATGCGTAGCGAAGTGTCGAAAGCCGGTTGGCCGTAGAACTCGGAATCGGTTTCGCTGTACTTGCCTTCGAAGTACAGGCGATGGTTCTGGTTGAGGTCGAAGTCGAGCAGCGTGTTGACGCTCTTGCGCTCGAATCCGGGCTGCAGATCGGCAACTGCGTTCAGGTCGGTGAAATCGCAGTCCACGCACGACGTGTTGCTGACGACGACACCGTCATAGCGATTGCGCTGGAACGTGCCGTCCTCGTTGAAGATGTAGCGATTGCCATAGGTCGCCGGATTACGGAAGTTGAACGTGCCTATGTCGAATGTGCCGCCGTAGGACGTCGAGTGATTGCCGCCTGGGCGGCTCAGCACCGTCTGGGGATTGCTTTGGCTGGGAGGCTTGGTCGGGTCGTAGCCGGGATTGGGGACGCTGACGAGATACTCGCGGCCGATCCTGCGGTTGCCGCGGCCAAAACGGTCCTGCTTGCTGTACTCCACCGCGATGGCCGCGTTGCCCCGACCATCCGCGAATTCGGAACCGGCCGAAACGCTGGCGAACGAACGATTGTAATTACCCTCGTCGGCGATGCCCGTCTGAGCACGCGCTTCTATGCCATCAATGGACTTCTTCAGGATGAAGTTGACGACGCCTGCCACGGCATCGGCACCGTAGACCGCAGACGCGCCGCCGGTGATGACTTCCACGCGATCGATCCATTCCACCGGGATCGTATTGACGTCCACGGCCGTGGAGCCTGGGCTGGAGCCTACATGCCGGCGACCATTGACCAGGACCAGGGTACGGCTGACGCCCATGCCGCGGAGATCGAGTTGCCCCAGTCCCGCCGTTCCGATGAAGCGGGTGGAGTTGCCGAGGCTGTAGGTCGGAGTGAGTGCGGGCAGGCGGGTCATCAGGTCGCTGATGGTGGTTGCGCCTGTCGCGCGGATCTCTTCGGCACTGATCGAGGTAACCGGGGTGGGCGTGGCGAAGCCGGTACGTGCGATGCGCGAGCCGGTTACGGTGATCCGATCCAAGTTAGTGGCGTCGGATGCGGCCTGGGCTGATTCGTTTTGCGCGGCTGCTTGGGTTGCCGGAAGCAGCAACACGGCGACCAGGGCGGAACTCAGGCGATTGCGGCGTGCGTTAAGCATTTCGGGCATGTAGGAGCTTCCTTTGCTGACTCGGTGCATGAATGGATCTTTAACTGGCGTGAGCTCCGAAATTAACGTTGTCTTAATTTGTTGTCAACGAATGACAAATATGTCTTTGCATGGCACATTCTGGACCTGCCCTCTTAATCGGCGGTCACGGTGTCCGGTGGACTAGAATTGCCGCATTCGCGCCAGGCTTGGCGATGGCTGCTTCCACGGTGAATGAATTGAGTTCGGCAAGTCCCTTGGCGCTTATTCCCGCCCATCGGCCGCAAGGCGGCCTGTCCCCCCATCCCCGCATCCGCAATGTCATTGCCGTCGGTTCCGGCAAGGGCGGGGTGGGGAAATCCACCACGGCCATCAATCTGGCGCTTGCCCTGCACCAACTTGGTGCAAAGGTCGGGGTGCTCGATGCGGACATCTACGGACCCAGCGTGCCGGCGATGCTGGGGCTGAGCGGGCGTCCGGAAAGCCCCGACAACAAGTCGATCGAGCCGTTGCGGGCGTTCGGGGTCGAGGCGATGTCGATCGGGCTGCTGATCGACCCGGACACGCCGATGATCTGGCGCGGGCCGATGGCGACCTCGGCGCTGACCCAGTTGTTCAACGACACGCTGTGGGGCGACCTGGACTACCTGCTGGTCGACCTGCCGCCGGGCACCGGCGACATCCAGTTGACCCTGTCGCAGAAGATCCCGGTGGCCGGCGCGGTCATCGTCACCACGCCGCAGGACATCGCGACGCTGGATGCGCGCAAGGCGCTGAAGATGTTCGAGAAGGTCGAGGTCGCCGTGCTCGGCATCGTCGAGAACATGGCGGTGCACGTGTGCTCGAACTGCGGGCACGAGGAACACTTGTTCGGCGAAGGCGGCGGCCAGCGCATGGCCGGGCAGTACGGGGTGCCGCTGCTGGGTTCGTTGCCGCTTGACATCGGCATCCGCGAGCGCGGCGACGAAGGGCGGCCGATCGTGGTGGCCGACCCCGGGTCGGCGGCGGCCAAGGCGTACCTGGCGGCGGCGGAACGGTTGGCCGAGGAGCTGGGCAAGCGGCCCCGCGCGGCGATCCCGATCGTGTCCTCGCTGGCCTGAGCCCGTTCGCGGAGGGCGGCCGAAGTCGCTCCCCCGGGGCACTCATGGGTAGAATTGCCGACCCCCACGGGCATCAGGATTCCGCATGAGCATCAAGAGCGACCGTTGGATCAGGCGCATGGCCGAACAGCACGGCATGATCGAGCCGTTCGAGCCGGGCCAGATCAAGCAGGACGCCGCCGGGCAGCGCATCGTCAGCTACGGCACGTCCAGCTACGGCTACGACGTGCGCTGCTCGCGCGAATTCAAGGTCTTCACCAACATCAACTCGACGATCGTCGACCCGAAGCAGTTCGACCCGAAGAGCTTCGTCGACGTGATCGGCGACGAGTGCATCATCCCGCCGAACAGCTTCGCGCTGGCGCGCACGGTGGAGTACTTCCGCATCCCGCGCGACGTGCTGGTGGTATGCCTCGGCAAGAGCACCTACGCGCGCTGCGGCATCATCGTCAACGTCACGCCGCTGGAGCCGGAGTGGGAAGGCCACGTGACGCTGGAGTTCAGCAACACCACGCCGCTGCCGGCGCGCATCTACGCCAACGAGGGCGTGGCGCAGATGCTGTTCTTCCAGTCCGATGCCGACGACGTCTGCGAGACCTCGTACCGGGACCGCGGCGGCAAGTACCAGGGCCAGACCGGGGTCACGCTGCCGCGGACCTGAGTCGCGGCCGGCGGATCAGGCGCCGGCGCTCTTCCCGTCGAAGCGGCGCGTCAACTGGCCGATCCCGGCCAGGATCAGCAGGGCCGGCCACCAGGTGGCGACCAGGTGGCGGGCGTCGAGGTCGGCCAGGCCGAGGTTGTCGAGCAGGAACAGGGTGCCCAGGCAGATCAGGACCAGGGCGGGGATCAGGCGGCGAGGCATGGCGGGCGTCCTTGTTGGCGTGGCGCCATGCTGCGTCCGGGCCGGCGCCGGATCAGGTGCCGGAAGTCAGCTCTTCCGGGTGCCGGTGGTCAGCCCCCTGCCACTGCGGGGCCGCCGAGCTACTTGCCCTTGCCGAACAGCATGCCGATGCCGACCGCCACCAGGATCGCCGGCCACCAGGTGGTGATCAGCTTGCCGATGCTCAGGTTGGTCCAGCCGAGGTTGTTGGCCAGGAACAGCAGGCCGACCACGATCAGGATCAGGGCGGCGACGATGTTCGATCTCATGCAGGTGACGGTCCGGAAGGGCCGCCTATCGTAGCCGCTGTGCCCATGCGCTGGCACGCTCGGCCAGCGCCTCGGGAACGAAGCGCTGGGCGGGGCCGCTGCCCCAGACCGGCCCCGGCCAGGCGGGGTCGCCTTCGCGGCGGCCCACCAAGTGCACGTGCAGTTGCCGCACGATGTTGCCGAGCGCGCCGATGTTGAGCTTGCCGACGCCTGGCTCCGCGCGCAGCAGGTGCGAGAGCTGGTTGATCTCGGCCAGCAACAGGCGCTGCTGGCCGCCGTCCAGGTCGATCCACTCGCTGGCGCCTGCGACGCGGGGCACCAGGACCAGCCAGGGGAAGCGCATGTCGTCCATCAGCCGGACCTGCGACAGCGGGCCGTCGGCGACGAACGCGCTGTCGGCGGCCAGGCGCGCATCGAGCTGGAAACCGCTCATGCCAGGTGCTCGGCGAAGAAGTGCAGTGTCCGTTCGCGTGCGAGGCGGGCACTCTCCGGCTCGTGGGCGTGGCCGCCGTCGCGGTTGAAGGCGTGGTCGGCCGGATAGGTGAAGACTTCCATCTGCGGCAGCTTGTCGCGATGCCGCTGCACCGCTTCCGGCGGAATGCTCTTGTCCTTCTCGCCGAAGTGGAACATCACCGGCGCCTTCGGGGTTTCGTCGAGGAACTGCGTGTTGCGGGCGCCGTAGTAGCTCACCGAGGGCAGGCCCAGGCGGATGGCCGCCAGCAGCGCGATGGTGCCGCCCCAGCAATAGCCCACCGTGCCCACGGGACCGGCGGGAGCCAGCGCCATCGCCGCGGCCTTCACCACGTCGACCGCCTTGTCGAAGCCGATCTGGCCGACCAGTTCCAGCCCGCGCTTGACGCCTTCGTTGTCGTACGGCAGTTGCAGGTCCTTCTCGACCAGGTCGAAGAAGGACGGCGCCAGCACTTCGTAGCCTTGCGCGGCGAAGTCCTCGGCGACCCGGCGGATGTGATCGGTGGTGCCGAAGATCTCCTGGATCACGACCAGGCCGCCGCGCGGCGCTGCGGCGGGCGTGGCATGCCAGGCCGAGACCTGGCCATGGGGCGTGTCGAGGGTGGTCCAGTGGGCCATGAGCGTTCTCCTGACGGGGGAAACGGGGATTATCGCGCCGTGGGATGTCGCGGGAGTGTTTCCGGCCGTCGTCCATCGTCCCGGCGACGGTTGCGTGCGAGCCCGGACTGCGCGGCATTCAGGCCGGCCTGCGGCGGCCGGCTATAATCCGCCGGCTCAGGCCCCAGGCCGCATCCCACCCAGGCCCCCCCCTCGTTTCCCATGTCCTTGTCGAACCCCAAAGTCGGCTTCGTCAGCCTTGGCTGCCCGAAGGCGCTAGTCGATTCCGAACGCATCCTCACCCAGCTGCGGGTCGAGGGCTACGACATCGTGCCGTCCTACGATGCCGCCGACGTGGTGGTGGTCAACACCTGCGGTTTCATCGACTCGGCCGTGGCCGAATCGCTCGACGCGATCGGCGAGGCGATGAACGAGAACGGCAAGGTGATCGTCACCGGCTGCCTGGGCAAGCGCAGCGAACTGATCCGGGAGCAGTACCCGGACGTGCTGGCGGTGTCCGGCCCGCAGGACTACGACAGCGTGATGCAGGCCGTGCATGCCGCGCTGCCGCCGCGGCACGATCCGTTCGTGGACCTGGTGCCGGACTACGGCGTCAAGCTGACCCCGCGCCACTACGCCTACCTGAAGATCTCCGAGGGCTGCAACCATCGCTGCAGCTTCTGCATCATCCCGTCGATGCGCGGCGACCTGGTGTCGCGGCCGGTCGACGAAGTGCTGCGCGAGGCCGAGCGGCTGGTGCGCGGCGGCGTGCGCGAGCTGCTGGTGGTGTCGCAGGACACCTCTGCCTATGGCGTGGACCGCAAGTACGCGCCGGGTACCTGGCAGGGCCGCGAGTACGCCACGCGGATGAAGGCGCTGTGCGAGGGCCTGTCCGAACTGGATGCCTGGACCCGCCTGCACTACGTGTACCCGTACCCGCACGTGGACGACGTGGTGCCGCTGATGGCCGAAGGAAAGATCCTGCCGTACCTGGACATCCCGTTCCAGCACGCCAGCCCGCGCATCCTCAAGCTGATGAAGCGCCCGGGCGCGGTCGACAAGACTCTGGAGCGCGTGCTGCGCTGGCGCGAGCTGTGCCCGGACATCACGGTGCGTTCGACCTTCATCGTCGGTTTCCCGGGCGAGACCGAGGCCGAGTTCGAGGCGCTGCTGGATTTCCTCGACGCGGCCCAGCTCGACCGCGTCGGCGCGTTCGCCTATTCGCCTGTGGAAGGCGCGGCGGCCAACGACCTGCCCGACCCGGTGCCGGAGCCGGTGAAGCAGGAACGCCTGGCGCGCTTCATGGAAAAGCAGGCGGCGATCTCCGCGGCCAAGCTGGAAGCCAAGATCGGCAGCGTGCAGCAGTGCCTGGTCGATGCGATCGAGGACGGCATCGCGGTGGCGCGTTCGAAGGCGGACGCGCCGGAGATCGATGGCCTGGTGCACATCCAGAACGCCGGGGAGGCGAAGCTGCGGGTCGGCCAGTTCGTCCAGGTGGAGATCACCGACAGCGACGAGCATGATCTGTTCGGCGAAGCCTTGCCGGCGCAGAACGCGGGCTTGGGCGGGCCTCTCGCGCTGGACCTGCGGGTCGTCTGAACGCCGCTGTGGGAGGGACTCCGGTCCCGACATGCTCTACCGGTAGAGCCTCGCCGGGACCGGAGCCCCCCCCACAATCGTTCAGTCCGCGTATTCCACCGCCAGCACCGCGAAGCGATGCCGGCCGCCCGGCAGCTGGACCTCGAACTCGTCGTCGATGCGCTTCTTCAGCAGCGCGCGCGCCAGCGGCGAGTCGATGCTGATCCAGCCGCGGGCCGCATCGGTCTCGTCCGGACCGACGATCCGGTAGCGCACGACCTCGCCGCTGTCGGCGTCCTCCAGCTCCACCGTCGCGCCGAAGAACACCGCCTCCGGATCGGACGGCACGGTGTCCACCACGCGCAGGCTTTCCAGGCGTTTGCTCAGGTAGCGCACGCGCCGGTCGATCTCGCCGAGCTGCTTCTTGCGATAGGTGTACTCAGCATTCTCGGAGCGGTCGCCTTCGGCCGCCGCCGCGGCCAGGGCCTTGACCACCTCAGGCCGCCGCACCCGCCACAGCTCGTCCAGCTCCGCCTTCAGCCGCGCGTGGCCTCCGGGGGTGATCAGGGCGGTGCTTTTCTCTGCGGGGGGACGCCAGCGGCTCATGCTTTGCGGGAGGGGGCCAGGTACGGGCGCACGATGCTAGCGCCTGCCGGCTTGCGTGTCCCGCGGCGATCGCCGAAGCTGCGCGGCCATCGATACATGGAGTGTCGCGATGTTCATCCTGCCCCTGCACAAGCCGCTGGACCGGGAGACCTTCCCGTGGATTACGATGCTGCTGGTGCTGGCGAACGCGCTGGTGTTCTTCGGCCTGCAAGCGGGGGACGATGCGGCGTTCGCGCGGGCACGGGCGTACTACCTCGAATCCGGCCTGGGCCGCTACGAACTGCCGGCCTACGAGCGCTACCTGCAGCGGGCCGGGCGCGGCGACGCACTGGCGGAGTTGCGCCGGCAGCCGGAGCCGCTGCGGTTCGCCTACGTGGCGGCCGGCACGGTCAACGATCCGGCGTTCCAGCGCGCCCTGGCCACGGGAGGCCTGTTCGAGGACGCGGGCCAGGAGTCGGCCTGGGAGCCGTTGCGCCGGCGCTACGACGCATTGCTCGGCGAGGTGTTCACGCTGCGCCACAACCTGCGCAGTTCGGAATGGTCGCCCTGGCGCATGGTGGCCGCGGCGTTCCTGCATGGCGGGGTGATGCACCTGGTCGGCAACATGTTGTTCCTGGTCGCGCTGGGCCTGCTGCTGGAAGGCGCGATCGGCCCGCTGCGGCTGCTGGCGGTGTACGTGCTGGGTGCGTTCGGCGCGAGTGCGGCGAGCCTGCTGTGGCGCTGGGGGCAGCCGGGCGGCGGGCTGGGCGCGTCGGGCGCGATCGCGGCCCTGATGGGAGCGTTCTGCGTGGTGTGGGGGCGGCGCCCGGTGCGCTTCTTCTACTGGTTCGGCGTGGTGTTCGACTACGCGCGCGCACCGGCGATCGTGCTGCTGCCGCTATGGTTGGGATGGGAGCTGTACAACCTGCTTTTCGGCGGCGAGAAGGGCATCGGCTTCGATGCGCATGCCGGTGGCCTGGTGACCGGGGCGTTGCTGGGCGGCGTGCTGGTGCTGACGCGGCAGACCCGGCCGGACTTCATGCACGACGCCGGCGAAGCCGGAACCGGCGACGATCGCTGGGAACGCGCGCAGCGGCACCTGGGCAGGATGGAGAACCTCGAGGCCGAGCGCTTGCTGGCCGACCTGGCCGCCGAGCAGCCGCAGCGCTTCGACGTTGCGCTGGCGCGCTGCCGGGTGGCGCGCAATGCGGGCCAGCGCAGCGCATTGCGCGATCGCGCATTGGAACTGCTGGCATTGACGGCGACGGACGCGGAGCAGGCCCGGGCGCAGCGCGCCATCCTGCAGGAGCTGCCGCCGGGAGCGTTGCCCGCCCGGCAGTTGCTGTCGCTGGCGCGCCGCTGGAGCGAGCTGGGCTTGCTCGCCGAAGCGGAAGCGCTGCTGCAGTCCGCCGGCCAGGCGGATGCGTCGCGCGAATGGGTGGCGCAGGCGTGGCTGTCGCTGGCGATGCGCCATGCCGAGCAGAACGCGCCGGAGGGGCAGCGGCGCATCCTGGGCCTGGTGGTCGAACGCTATGCCGACCAGCCGCAGGCGGCGAAGGCGCGCTTCCTGCTCGACAACCTGTAGCCGCCGGGCCGGGGCGGCGGGGGCGTCATGGGCGTGCCGCCGCGATATCCGTCCCCGACAGCGCCTTCAGCGCCGCCAGCAGCTTGCGTCGCTGTTCCTCGTCCTCGCTGGCCGCCAGCCCTTGCTGCAGCAGCGCGCGGGCATCGTCGTCGCGGCCGAAGCGCTCGACCAGCAGCATCGCGGCATCCAGCGACCATTGCGGCGCCTGCGGCGAGCGTGGCCAGGTCTTCAGCATCGCCGAGAGGATGTCGCTGGCGAGCTGGTACTGGCCGGCCAAGCGCGCGCGCTCGGCCAGCAGCGCCGCCTGGGCGTCCTGCGCCGGGACGAAATCCGGTTGTTGGTCGAGCATCTCCCGCATCAGCGCGAGCGCGCGCCGTTCCTGGCGCTCGTCGACCAGGCGCGAGACGTAATGGCGGGCGTGTTCGCGCAGTTCGTCCCGGCGCGCGCCCTGCCGGAGCAAGCGATGGTAGAGCTCGTGCACCGGCAGGCCCACGGCGCGGCTGCGCACGGCGGCGCGCAGCGTCTCCAGCGCGGCTTCGGGGTGGCCGTCGCGGACCTGCCCCTCGGCCTCGTCGAGCAGGGGCCGGTCCGGGTCATGCCGGTCCGGTGCGTCCAGCGCGTCGGGCTCGAAGCCCAGCACCTCGTGGTACTGGTAGACCAGGTAGCCCATCAGGTGGAAGGTGGCGAACAGGCCCCAGATCGAGACCACGGTGATCGCCAGGTCGTCCAAGACCGGGGGCAGGTAGCGGTGCAGCCAGCGGTTGGCGGTGAAGGCGCTGCCCTGGATCACGAACAGCAGGCCGAATGCGGCCAGGTAGGGCCAGCCGATGCGCGTGGCCAGGCCCAGCGATACCGCCGGATTGAGCGCCCTGCGCAACGAGCCGTCCAGCGCCAGCGAGATCACGCATCCCGGCTGCAGCAGCGCGGCAAGCAGCAACGCCACCCCGGTCAGGGCAGGGCTGCGGGTGAGCAGCGCCACGGCCGCCACCGCGGCGACCATCAGGATCATCAGCAGGATCAGCCGCAGCACCGTTCCGTCGCCGACGTCGAAGCCGTGCTGGGGCGACTCCAGGTGCCCGTTGGCGGTGTGGCGCAGGATCTCGAAGGCGTACTTGTAGATCGCCAGCCAGGTGACGATGGCGATGATCCAGCCCACGCCCGGCAATATCCCCAGCAGGCTGCACAGGGTCAACGCGACCAGCGTCCATAGCGCCGAGCCCTGCAGCGGATACAAGGCGATGGCGCGGGTGCGGGTCCAGAACGGTGCGGGTGCGGCGCTGTGGCTGGACCGTGCCCGCGTCCGGTAACGACGGTCTTCCATGACATTCCCCTGAGTGTCGATGGCGGATTTTGGTGGGAACGGCAGCGGCGGTGCAATCGGGTCGGTGGCATGGCCTGCCGTGGCGCCCGAGGCTCCCGCGGGCGCATTCGTGCGCTGCCCGCGCGGGGGGATTCCGCTCCCGCGCGATATGCCGATGTTCGAGTGGCCGTGCCCGGGTTCCTTTCCCCACCCGGCATGCGGGAGGGCCGGGTGGAGCGACGGCGCGCTAGCGCTTGCCCCCGAAAATGCCGCCGAGGATGCCGCGCACGATCTGCTGGCCGAGCTTGCTGCCGACCGTGCGGGTGGTCTGCTTGGCCATGGTTTCCAGCAGGCCCTGGCGGCGCTTGGTGCCGAACACCACGTCCTTGACCGCCTGGCCCCAGTCGTTGCCGGCTTGCGCCTCGTCCTGCTCGCGGGTGCGGGCGGGCGGGGCGCCAGCCTTGGCGGATTGCTCGCCGGCGCGCTTGGCCAGCATCTCGGCGGCCGATTCGCGGTTGACCGCGGTGTCGTACTTGCCGCCGACCGGGCTGGTGGCGCGGACCTGGGCGCGCTCGGCGTCGGTGATGGCGCCCATCCGGCAGCGCGGCGGGGCGACCAGGGTCTGCTGCACCGGCATCGGCACGCCCTTGTCCTGCAGCGTGGACACGAGCGCTTCGCCGGTGCCCAGGCTGGAGATGGTCGTGGCGACGTCCAGCTTGGGGTTGGCGACGAAGGTCTCCGCGGCGGTCTTCACCGCCTTCTGGTCGCGCGGCGTGTAGGCGCGCAGCGCGTGCTGCACGCGGTTGCCGAGCTGGCCGAGTATGTTGTCCGGCACGTCGTCGGGGAACTGCGAGCAGAAGTACACGCCCACGCCCTTGGAGCGGATCAGTCGCACCACCTGTTCGATGCGCTGCACCAGCGCCGGCGGCGCGTCGTCGAACAGCAGGTGGGCCTCGTCGAACACGAACACCAGCTTGGGCTTGTCCAGGTCGCCGACCTCGGGCAGCCGCTCGAACAGCTCCGACAGCAGCCACAGCAGGAAGGTCGAGTACAGGCGCGGCTTGAGGATCAGCTGCGCGGCGGCGAGGATGCCGATCACGCCGCGGCCGTCCGGGGCCGTGCGCATGATGTCGGCCAGGTCCAGCGCCGGTTCGCCGAAGAAGCCCTCGCCGCCGTCCTGCGACAGCCGCAGCAGCGCGCGCTGGATCGCCGAGACCGACTGCGCGCCGATCAGGCCGTACTCGGTGGAGACTTCCTTGCGTTCCTCGACCACCAGGTTGAGCAGGGCGCGCAGGTCGTCCAGGTCGAGCAGGAGCAGGCCGCGGTCGTCGGCGAGCTTGAACACGATGTCGAGCACGCCGGCCTGGGTGTCGTTGAGTTCCAGGATGCGCGCCAGCAGGGTCGGGCCCATCTCGCTGACGGTGGTGCGCACCGGATGGCCGAGCTGGCCGTACAGGTCCCAGAACACCACCGGGCTGGCGCCGGGCGCGTAGTCGGCCACGCCGATGTCCTTCGCGCGCTGCAGCAGCTTGTCGTTGCCATCGCCGGGCGTGGCCAGGCCGGCCACGTCGCCCTTCACGTCGGCCATGAACACCGGCACGCCGATCCGCGAGAAACCTTCGGCCAGGGTCATCAGGGTGACGGTCTTGCCGGTGCCGGTGGCGCCGGCCACCAGGCCATGGCGGTTGCCGAAGCGGGGATTCAGGACGACCTGGATGTCGTCGGTGATGCCTTTGCCGAGCAGGATCGGGTCCATGGCGGTCTGCGGATGGGAGGTGACCGGATTCTAACGGCGGACTGTCCTCCCGGCGCCAGTCGCCTTGCTCCGGCGCACGGCCGGCGGCTACCCTGCGGGCCTTTCCGTCGCGCCCGCCCACGATGCCGCTTTCCCGATTCGCGCCGCCCCTCCGGTCGACCCTGGCCGTCGCCCTCCTGATGTCGTTGTTGCCCGCCGCGCACGCGGCCTCGCGCGAGGAGAAGATCGCCGCGCTCGATCAGCGCATGGCCGCGGCCGAGAAGCGCTACCGCGACGGCATGGTGCTGGTGAACAACTCCGACCCGAGGGGGCAGGCGGAGACCGACGCCGCGCTGGAGGACATGGAGGACGTCATCGATGCCTGCCTCAAGCTGCGCGGCTGCCAGGTCAACACGATGCTGGCCGGCTACAAGCGCCTGCTGAAGGCCAACGTCGATGCCGAGGCGGCGGCCAGCGACGAGGAGGGCGACGAGTTGCTCGAGGCCGATCCGGACCACATCGGCCCGCTCGCCGCGGACGTGCCCGAGGCGGCGCGCGCCGCCGACCTGCTCAACGACCACCGCCATGCCTTCGACGACATGGTCCAGTACAACGCCGCGGTGCAGGCCGGCATCCGGCGCTGGCTGACCGACCTGCGGCCGGCGCTGCTGACCAGCTACGAGAACTACGAGAACCTGCGCGCGATCATGTGGCCGGAATGGCAGAAGCGCGGCCTGCCCGAAGCGCTGCTGTTCGGCATCATGGCCAAGGAGTCCAACGGCCGCGTGCACGCCAGCTCGCGCGCCGGCGCGGCCGGGTTGATGCAGTTCATGCCGGCGACCGCGGCGCGCTTCGGCCTGGGGCCGGACGGCACCGGCTTCGATACCCGCTTCGATGCGCGCAGCGCCGCCGAGGCCAGTGCGAGCTACATCAACGAGCGCCTGGCCGAACTCAACCGCAGCGTCGAGCTGGCGCTGGCCGCCTACAACGGCGGCGAGGGCCGCGCGGCGCGCGTGTTCGCCCAGACGGGCGGGCGCAACTTCTGGGACCAGTCGGTTTACGAGCAGTTCCCGGCCGAGACCAAGGACTACGTGCCGATGGTGATCGCCGCCGCATGGATCTTCCTGCATCCGCGCCAGTACGGGGTGGAATTCCCCAAGATCAACGCGCAGCCGGCCACGCTGCGGCTGGCCAAGTCGACCACGATCTACGAGTTGACCATCTGCCTGGGCAGCGCCGGTACCCGCGACGGCTACATGCGCGTGCTGCGCAACCTCAACCCGCGCTACGAGGCGGACGGCTGGATCCCGGCGGGCACGCTGATCAATGCCAACACGCGCATCGTCGGGCTGTACAACAGGTACTGCGTGAGCGGCCCGCGCGCCGACCTGGCGCGGACCCTGATCACCGCCGACCTGAACGCGGCGATCGTGCGCCCCGCGCCGAACAGCTATACCGGCAGCGTCGCGGTGGGCGATGCCTCCCCGATCGCCGCCGGCGTGCCGACCACGGTGGCCACCGGTCGGCCGGAGCCGGCCAAGCCGAAAGCGAAGCTGGCGCGCAGCTACAAGGTCGCCAAGGGCGACACGCTGGGCCGCGTCGCGCAGAAGTACCAGTGCGAGCTGAAGGAGCTTGCCCGCGCCAACGGGCTCAAGGCGCCGGCCTATGCGATCAAGCCGGGGCAGACGATCAAGCTGCAGGGCTGCGACAAGTAGGCCGCGGGCAAGTAGTGCCCCTCTCTTCCGCGCCGCTGGCGTGGGTGGGAAATGGGGTGGAGCGGGCCGAGGGTACGGGGGCGACGCCCCCAGCCTTGTTTAAATCCCATGAGGCTTCGCCCGAACCCCCATCCGCCCCCGCGGGCCCTTCTCCCGAGGGGAGAAGGGGGCACCGGACAACACGCCTTCATCCCTGGAGGGATAAGGAAAAACTCAGTCCCGCCGTGCCAGCGCCTGCCCGAGCTTCACCGGACTCTCCGCCTGCAACCCCGGGGCGAACGCGGCCACCCCGGGCGGCAACAGCACGATCACCGTGGAGCCGTAGTTGAACCGCGCCATCTCGGCGAACCGCTCCAGCACGATGCCCTTGCCGCGCCAGTCCTTGCGGGTGATGCGGTCGCCATAGGCGGGGATTTCCACGCCGCTCCACACGGTTTCCACCCCGGACACCAGCAGCGCGCCGACCATTACCTGCACCATCGGCCCGAAGTCGGTGTCGAAGTGGCAGACCAGTCGCTCGTTGCGGGCGAACAGCCTCGGCACGTTGCGCACCGCGTCCGGGCCGACGCTGAACAGGCGGCCGGGCACATGCACGGTCTCGCGCAGCGTGCCGGTCCACGGCATGTGCACGCGGTGGTAGTCGCGCGGTGACAGGTAGACGGTGGCGAACAGGCCGTCGTTGAACGGCGTGGCGGCGGCCTCGTCGCCGAGCAGTTCGGCGGCGGTGAAGGATTGCCCCTTGGCCTGGAAGATGCGGCCGGCCTGGATCGGGCCGAGCTGGCTGATGCGGCCGTCGGCCGGCATCAGCAGGGTGCGCGGGTCCGGGTCGGCCTGGCGCGCGCCGGGTTTCAGCGGACGGGTGAAGAACGCATTGAAGCTGGGATAGGCGCGGGCATCGGGCTCGGCGGCCTCGGCGAGGTTGACACCGAACTTGGCCACTACGGTGTCGATCAGGCGCTGCTTGATCGCGGGATGGGTCGAATACGCCAGCCGGCGCGCCAGCGACGACAGCAGGCGGTGCGGCAGGGCGTAGGTCAGGGTGGTAATGGAGCGTGTCATGCGCTTTTTCATGAGATGCGTTGGTCGTCAGCGGTGCGGAGCGTGTGTTGCGTGGGGCAGCCTTGGCTGGCCGCCAAGGCGAGCCGCGCGGCGCTGGCTCCGTGCCGCTGACGACCAACCCTCCGGGAAGTCCCTTGGGACGCGCCGATCCTGCGTTGCGCGCCTTGGCTCGCCGCGCCCCAAGGGGCTTCGCGCTCATGAAAGAGTGCATGACACGCTTTACAACTCAAGGGGCGGTTTCCTGGGTCAGCTTGGTGAAGTCGGCGGCGATCGCCTGCGGGTCGAGCGGGGGGCGGATCAGGCCGGCGAGGCGGCCTTCCGGGTCGAGCACGGCGATGCCGGCCGAATGGTCCATGCTGTAGTCGTTCGGGTTCTCGTCGAAGTGCTTGCCCGGCACCTTCTGGAACACGAAGCCGAGCGCGGTGGCGAAGCGCTCCAGCGAGGGCGTGTCGGCGGTGGCGGCGAGGGTGTCCTTGTGGAAGGCATGGGCGTACTCGCCCAGCCTCGCCGGCGGGTCGCGGTCGGGGTCGACCGAGACGAAGAGCACGCGCGGGCGCAGCGAGTCGGGGATCGATTCCCACTGCTTCTGCGCGATCGCCAGGTCGGCCAGCGTGGTCGGGCACACGTCCGGGCAGAACGTGAAGCCGAGGAACACCAGCGTCCAATGGCCCTTGAGCTCGCCCGGGACCAGCTGGGTGCCGTCGGACTGGCGCAGGCTGAAGTCGGGCAGGGTGCGCGGCTGCGGGTAGAAGGTCACGGTGCGGGTGTCCGGCCACGGCGCGGGCTTGCCGCCGCCCAGCAGCTTCTGTCCGAGCAGCAGGCCCAGCCCGGCGGCCAGCGCCACCACCAGCACGATCAAGGTATTCCGGTTGAACATGGACGTTTCCGATGCAACAGACGCTCAATCATACCGGCGGGAACCCTATAATCGGGGGCCGACCTGACCCAGCTGTTGCCATGACTGCCGCCGCGGCCGACGAACTGCACACGATCATCGACCTGATCCGCTACGGCGCCAGCCGTTTCAACGAAGCCGGCCTGACCTTCGGCCACAGCTACGACAACGCGCTGGACGAGGCCACCCAGCTGGTCCTGCACGCGCTGCACCTGCCGCACGACCTCGGCCCGGCCTACGGCCAGGCGCGCCTGCTGCGCGCCGAGAAGGACGCGGTGCTGGCGCTGTTCCAGCGCCGCATCGACGAGCGCGTGCCGGCCGCCTACCTGACCGGCGAGGCCTGGTTCGCCGGGTTGAGCTTCAAGAGCGACGCGCGCGCGCTGGTGCCGCGCTCGCCGATCGCCGAGCTGATCGAGGCCGGCTTCGAGCCCTGGCTGGCCGGGCGCGACGTGCACCGCGCGCTCGACCTGTGCACCGGCTCGGGCTGCATCGCCATCGCCATGGGCCACTACAACCCGAACTGGGACGTGGACGGCGTGGACATCAGCGACGACGCGCTGGCGCTGGCGGCCGAGAACAAGGAGCGCCTGCTCGCGCACAACGTCACGCTGCTCAAGTCCGACCTGTTCGACGGGCTGACCGGCCGCCACTACGACCTGATCGTCACCAACCCGCCCTACGTCACCAACGCCGAGACCGACGCCCTGCCGAAGGAGTATTCCTACGAGCCGGAGCTGGGCCTGCGCGCCGGCGAGGACGGCCTGGACCTGGTGCTGAAGATCCTGCGCGACGCCCCGCTGCACCTGAGCGAGGATGGCCTGCTGATCTGCGAGGTCGGCGATTCCGAGCAGCACCTGGTCAAGCTGCTGCCGGAGGTCGATTTCGCCTGGATCGAGTTCAAGGTCGGGCAGATGGGCATCTTCGCGGTGGAGTGCCGCGAGCTGATCCGCCACAACGCCCGCATCGCGGAGCTGGCCGCGCAGCGATGAGCTCCAATTCGTTCGGCAAGCTGTTCACCGTCACGACCTTCGGCGAATCGCACGGGCCGGCGATCGGCTGCGTCATCGACGGCTGCCCGCCGGGCCTGGCGATCGCCGCCGAGGAGTTCGCCCACGACCTGCATCGGCGCGCCACCGGCAAGACCCGCCACACCTCGGCGCGGCGCGAGGCAGACGAGGTCGAGATCCTGTCCGGCGTCTACGAAGGCGTCACCACCGGCACGCCGATCGCGCTGCTGATCCGCAACACCGACCAGCGCAGCAAGGACTACGCCACCATCGCCGCGCAGTTCCGCCCCGGCCATGCCGACTACAGCTACTGGCAGAAGTACGGCATCCGCGATCCGCGCGGCGGCGGCCGCAGCTCCGCGCGCGAGACCACGATGCGGGTGGCCGCCGGCGTCGTCGCCAAGAAGTGGCTGAAGCAGCGCCACGGCGTGAGCGTGCGCGGCTACCTGTCGCAACTGGGCGAGATCAGGCCCGAGGGCTTCGACTGGAGCGCGGTCGAGGACAATCCGTTCTTCTGGCCGCACGCCGCGCAGGTGCCGGCGCTGGAGGCCTACATGGACGCGCTGCGCAAGTCCGGCGACTCGGTCGGCGCGCGCGTGGACGTGGTCGCCGATGGCGTGCCGCCCGGTTGGGGCGAGCCGATCTACGGCAAGCTCGACGGCGAACTGGCCGCGGCGCTGATGAGCATCAACGCGGTCAAGGGCGTGGAGATCGGCGACGGTTTCGCCAGCGCGGCGCAGAAGGGCACCGAGCATCGCGACCTGATCACGCCGCAGGGTTTTCTCAGCAACCATGCCGGCGGCATCCTCGGCGGCATCTCCACCGGCCAGCAGGTCGTCGCCTCGATAGCGCTCAAGCCCACCTCCAGCCTGCGCCTGCCGGGCCGGACCGTGGATGTGGACGGCAACCCGGTCGACGTGGTCACCACCGGCCGCCACGATCCCTGCGTCGGCATCCGCGCCACCCCGATCGCCGAGGCGATGGTCGCGCTGGTGCTGATGGACCAGGCGCTGCGCCATCGCGCCCAATGCGGCGACGTCGGCGAGGTCGCGCCGCGCATCCCGGGGAGCGTCGATGGCTGAGTCGCGGCCACGCGTGTGGGTCAGCCAGCCGCTGTTCGACGACGTCGTCGCGCAGCTGGGCGAGCATTTCGATCTGGCCACCACCGCGGACGTGACCGCGTATTCGCCGCAGGAACTGGCGGCGAAGCTGGCGCCTTTGGACGGCGCGCTGGTGACGCTCAACGAGCGCATCGGCGAGGCCGAGATCGCCGGCGCGCCGAGGCTGCGCGCGATCGCCAACGTCGGCGTCGGCTACAACAACCTGGACATCGCCGCGCTCAGCGCGGCCGGCATCGTGGCGACCAACACGCCCGACGTGCTGACCGAGACCACCGCCGACCTGGGCTTCGCCCTGCTGATGGCGGCGGCGCGGCGCATCACCGAATCCGAGCGCTGGCTGCGCGACGGGCAGTGGGGGCAGTGGTCGTTCAAGACCATGCTCGGCGCCGACGTGCACGGCGCCACGCTGGGCATCCTCGGCATGGGCCGGATCGGCCAGGGCATCGCGCGCCGCGGCCACCACGGCTTCGGCATGAAGGTGCTGTACCACAACCGCTCGCGGCTGCCGGAAGGCGTCGAGCGCGAGGTCGGCGCGCGCTACGTCGGCTTCGACGCGCTGTTGGCGCAGGCCGACCACCTGGTGCTGGTGTTGCCGTACAGCGCCGCCTCGCACCACGTCATCGACGCGGCCGCGCTGGCGAAGATGAAGCCGACCGCGACGCTGGTCAACGTCGCCCGTGGCGGCCTGGTCGACGAGTTGGCACTGGCCGAGGCGCTGGCCAACGGCCGCCTGGCGGCGGCCGGGCTCGACGTCTACGAGGGCGAACCGCAGGTGCGCCCGGAGTTGCTGGCGCTGCGCAACGTGGTGCTCACGCCGCACATCGGCAGCGCCTCGCTGGCGACGCGCCGGGCGATGGTGCAGCTGGCGGTGGACAACCTGGTCGCGGCGCTGGGCGTCGGTCCCGATGCCGGCCACCCGCCGTGCGCGATCAACCTCGACGCGGCCAAGGCGGCCGGCGGCACCGCGGGCGCGGGCAAAACCGGCGAGAAACGATAGGGAACCTCCGCGGCCGTATCCGGAGGTTCCCCGAACCCGTTGGTGCGATTCCCTCGCAAGAGCGCGCACATCCATGTGCCGTTATCAAACTTCGTTTCCTATCCAAAGGTCCGCAATGAACAACCCTGCCCGTCGTTTCACCGTCGCGGTCGTGGGCGCCACCGGCGCCGTCGGCGAAACCATGCTGTCCATCCTGGCCGAGCGCGATTTCCCGGTCGGCAAGCTGATCCCGCTGGCCTCGGCCCGTTCGGCCGGCAGCCAGATCGAGTACAAGGGCGAGAAGGTCGACGTGCTCGACCTGGAGACCTTCGACCCGGCCGGAGTGGACATCGCGCTGTTCTCGGCCGGCGGCGGCGTCTCCAAGGAGTACGCGCCGAAGTTCGCCGCCGCTGGTGCGGTGGTGATCGACAATTCCTCCACCTTCCGCTACGACGACGACGTGCCGCTGGTGGTCTCCGAGGTCAACCCGCACGCGCTCAAGAACCGTCCGCGCGGCATCGTCGCCAACCCGAACTGCTCGACCATGCAGCTGATGCCGGTGCTGGGCCCGATCCACAAGGAATACGGCATCGAGCGCATCAACGTGGCCACCTACCAGTCGGTGTCCGGCGGCGGCCGCTCGGGCCTGGAGGAGCTGGGCAAGCAGACCGCGCAACTGCTCGCGTTCCAGGACATCGAGCCGAAGAAGTTCCAGGTGCAGATCGCCTTCAACCTGATCCCGCACATCGACGAGTTCCAGCCCAACGGCTATACCAAGGAAGAGATGAAGCTGGTCTGGGAGACGCAGAAGATCCTGGAGGACAAGAACATCCTGGTGAACCCGACCGCGGTGCGCGTGCCGGTGTTCTACGGCCACTCCGAGGCGGTGAACATCGAGACCAGGAAGAAGATCACCCCGGAACAGGCGCGCGAACTGCTGCGCCGTTCGCCGGGCGTGGAGGTAGTGGACGAGCAGAAGGCCGGCGGCTATCCGACCCCGGTGACCCATGCCTCCGGCAAGGACCCGGTGTTCGTCGGCCGCATCCGCGAGGACTTCTCGCATCCGCGCGGCCTGAACCTGTGGGTGGTGGCCGACAACATCCGCAAGGGCGCCGCGCTCAACGCGGTGCAGCTCGCCGAACTGGTCGCGCAGGAAGGCTGAAGCCCGGCCGGCGATGCGGTGCCGGCCATCGACGCCCCTCCCCCGTCGGAGAGGGGTTGCGGCGAGAGAGCGGGCTAAAGCCGTGTCGAGGGAACTGGAAACCATCGCATCGAAGAAGGCATCGTGGCCCGCCCGGTCGGGAAACGATCCGGGCTCCGCGATGGATTCCCGGGCCGATGCGCGGCGACGCGTTCTTCCATGTCGCCATCGGGGGGACTTGCGGCGCGGTTGCGCCCGGCCCACGGCCTTGGGGGCGGCATCCAGGCGTGTGCGAGCCGAGAGGAAGAAGGAACGCGGCCACCCGATGCCGATCGGCACCGCGCGCGCCACGCGCAGTATTCGGATCAGGGGCTTGCGGCTATATTGGCGCCCATGAAACGTAGCGGCAGGGGCGCATTGCGCCCGTTACAAGGTCTGGGTGCACTGGTCCTGGCGCTTTGCAGCGGCGCGGCGGCGGCGCTGGGCCTGGGCGACATCCGGGTGCTGTCCGGGCCGGGGCAGCCGCTGGTCGCCGAGATCCCGGTGATCTCCAACGAGCCGGGCGAGCTGGAGAGCGCGCGCGTCGCGCTGGCCTCGCCGGAGACTTTCGAGCGGGTCGGGTTGGAACGCCCCACGGGATTGGTCAACGACCTGCAGTTCCAGTTCACGCAGGATGCGCGCGGTCGCGCGGTGATCCGGGTCACCAGCAGCGTGCCGGTCGAGCAGAAGGCGATCGGTTTCCTGATCGAGGTGGATTGGGGCAGCGGCCGGCTGGTGCGCGAGTATTCCGCGTTGGTCGACGCGCCCAATGCCGCCACCGCGATCGCCGAGCCGGCGATCGAGGCGCCCCAGGCGGGCAACAGCGACGCGATCGTGCGCGAGTCGGCGCCGGCTGCCGCGCCATCGGCGGATGCGGCAGCCGCCGCACCGGCCGCGGCGCCAGCCGCACCGGCAGCCAGGCCCCAGCGTCCGCCGCCGGCCGCACCGGTATCCCCCGTGGCGCCGGGCGAGAACCTGGCCCCGGTGCGGCGCGGCCAGACGTTGTCGCAGATTGCCATGCAGTTGAACCGCGGCGCCGGCTATTCGCTCGACCAGACCATGCTGGCGCTGCTGCGGGCCAATCCGGAGGCCTTCATCGGTGGCAACATCAACCGGCTCAAGCAGGGCGCGGTGCTGCGCACGCCGCGGCAGGACGAGCTGGCGCAGATCGGCGCCTCGGAGGCCCGGGCGATCGTGCGCGAACAGGCCGCGCAGTGGCGGCAGGCGCGCGCGCCGATTCCGCAGCCCGCGGAAGCGGGCGCGACGCCGCGGGCGGCGAGCGCCGCGCCGGCCGCGGCGACCGGCGCGCGGCTGGAGATCGCGCCGGCCGTCGCCAGCGACGGCAACAAGGCAGGTACGACCACCGGCACCGGAGCCGGCGGCGAAGGGGACAGGCTCGTGAACGAACAACTGCAGCAGGCGAGGGAAGACGTCGCCACCCGCGATGCCGAGATCCAGGAGCTGCGCACGCGCGTGGCGGAGCTGGAAAAGCTGCAACAGCAGCAGGCCAGGCTGATCGCGATGAAGGATACGGACCTGGCCGCGGCGCAGCAGCGCCTGGCCCAGCAACGGCCTGCGGACGAGTCCGGCGGTTTCCCGATGTGGTTGTGGGGCGGCGTGGTGCTGGTGCTCGCGGGCATCGCCGCATGGCTGGCTTCGCGGCGGCGCAAGCCGTCGCCGTTCGCCGCGCCGCCGCGCCGCTTCGACGGCGCGGCGTTCGGCGCGACGACGACCGCGCCGACCGCCGTGCAGGACGAGCCGGTGATCGGCGAGCGCGAATTCGACCACGACGTGGAGATCGAGGAAGCGTCCCTGCGCGCGGACGAGCGCATCGCGAGGAGCGAAGAGCCCGAAGCGCCCGTCGCGGAGGCGCCGCAACCGCTCGAAGAGCGTCCGCTGCCGGCCGCGTGGGGGCCGACCTGGCATGCTCCGGAGGCGCCCTCGATCGCCCCGTTGAATCCGGCCCCGGCCGGCCGCGACAGGCTGGAGCTGGCGGTGGCCTATCTGGACCTGGGCGACAAGGAAACCGCGCGCAGCCTGCTGCTGGAGGTGGCGGCGAGCGGGGACCCGGACGCGCGTGCCGAGGCGTCCGCCTTGCTCAGCCGGATCGGCTGAAGCCACGTCCTCCGCGGGGCGGCGAAAGCCGCGCAAGGCTTCGACGAACGGCTCGCTCGGCAAGGCTCCGCCGCCTCGTGCGTGGCGGTTCGAACGCAAGGTTCCATCGTGTCCGTGTCGCTGCCGCGGCGGCAATCGTTCCGGCAAGTGCGGCCAAGATCCAATCAGTAGAGGTTCCGATGCGCTACGCCATGGGCGTGGAATACGACGGCAGCGAGTTCCTGGGCTGGCAACAGCTCGGCGAGCATGGCGGCCCCAGCGTGCAGGCGACCTTGCAGGAGGCGCTGTCGTCGGTCGCCGCCGCGCCGGTGCAGGTGGTCTGCGCGGGGCGTACCGACGCGGGCGTGCACGGCGAATGCCAGGTGGTGCACTTCGACAGCGAAGCGAAGCGCGAGCCGCGCGGCTGGATGCTGGGCACGACCGCGCGCCTGCCGGTTTCGGTGGCGGTGCGCTGGTGCGTGCCGGTGGCGGACGACTTCAACGCCCGCTTTTCGGCGCGGGCGCGCCGCTACCGCTATCGCCTGCTCAATCGCCAGGTGCGCCCGGCGCTGCACCGGCAGACCCTGAGCTGGGAACGCCGGCCGCTGGACGCGGCGGCGATGCACGATGCCGCGCAGGCATTGCTGGGCGAGAACGACTTCAGCGCGTTCCGCAGCGTGCAGTGCCAGGCGCTGCACGCGCGCCGCGAGTTGCAATGGATCGACGTGCGCCGCGATGGCGACCTGGTCGAGATCGGCGTGCAGGCCAATGCATTCCTTCATCACATGGTGCGCAATATCGTCGGTTCGCTGATTCTGGTCGGAGCCGGAGAAAGGCCGGTGGAGTGGATCGCGGAACTGCTCGCCGGGCGCGACCGCACCCTCGCGGGCCCGACCGCCCCCCCGCAGGGCCTGGTCTTCGTCGGGCCGCTGTATCCGGCAGAATGGCGCCTGCCACCCGAGGTCACCCTATGAGCCGAACCTTCTACCGTACCCGCATCAAGTTCTGTGGCATGACCCGGGCGGGCGACATCCGCCTGGCCGGCGAGCTGGGCGTGGATGCGGTGGGCTTCATCTTCGCGCACGGCAGCTCGCGCCGGGTCGCGCCGACCGAGGCGCGCGCGATGCGCCAGGCAATCGCGCCGATGGTCGACGTGGTGGCGCTGTTCCGCAACAACCCGAAGGAGGAAGTGCGCGAGGTGCTGCGCACGGTGCGGCCGACCCTGCTGCAGTTCCACGGCGAGGAAGACGACGCGTTCTGCCGCAGTTTCAACCTGCCGTACCTGAAGGCGGTGCCGATGGGCGGCAGCGAGGAGGTCAGCGCGCGCGGCCTGCAGTTGGCGCACCCGAACGCGTCCGGCTTCCTGTTCGACAGCCATGCGCCGGGCGCCAGCGGCGGCAGCGGCCTGACCTTCGACTGGGCGCGCCTGCCGACCGGGCTGCACCGGCCGTTCCTGCTCGCCGGCGGCATCACCCCGGACAACGTGTTCGACGCGATCGTCGCGACGCTGCCCTGGGGCGTGGACGTGTCCAGCGGTATCGAGCTGTCGCCGGGCATCAAGGACGGCGACAAGATGCGCCGCTTCGTCGAGGAAGTGCGGCGCGCGGACTGCCACGAGCTGGGGTGATCCCTTTCGCGGCGGAGCGGCTCCGGAGCGGCGGGCCGCTCCCGATGGCCGGAGGGCGCGGGGTCAGCGCTCCAGTTCCTCGCGGAACCATCGGGCCAGCCGCTCCACGCGCGGGTCCGGGTTGCGACGCAGCCGACACAGCGCCCAGCGCGCCGGCGTCTCCACGAAGCCCCAGGGGGCGATCAGCCGGCCGGTCGCGAGGTCTTCGCTGACCAGCGGCTGCGGCGCGATCGCGATGCCAAGGCCGGCCACGGCCGCTTCCAGCAGATAAAGCAGGTGCTCGAACTCGCTGCCGTGGCGCAGCGCAGCGGCCTCCATTCCATGCGCGGCAGCCCAGTCGGGCCAGGCCTGCGGGCGCGACCGCGTGTGCAGCAGCGGGTAGTCGAGCAGGCGCTGTGGCGCGCTGCCGACAAGCCGGGCGACGTCCGGATGGTGCGGGCTCAGGACCGGGCCGATCCGTTCCGGCCCGAGGTCGGATACCTGCCACTCGGATGGCCACGGGGGCGCCGCCAGCAACAGCATCGCGTCGAGCCCGGGCAGGTGCGGTTCGGGCGCCTGTTCGCGTGCCGACAGGTGCAACCGGACTGCCGGCAAGGCCTGCTCCAGCCGGCCCAGGCGCGGGATCAGCCAGCGTGCCAGCAGGCTGCCCGAGCACCCCAGGACCAAGGGCGTCTCGGCCGGCAGGCGGCGCAGTTGGGTCCAGGCGTCGCCGAGCTGGGCGAAGGCTTCGCTGGCGGCTTCGCGCAGGCGCTCGCCCGCCGGGGTCAGGGCCAGGCCTCGCCCGGCCTTGGCGAACAGGGCGGTGCCCAGGGCCTGCTCCAGGGTGCGGACGTGCCGGCTGACCGCCCCGTGGGTGACGTGCAGTTCGTCGGCGGCCCGGCTGACGCTGCCCAGCCGGGCCGCGGCCTCGAAGGCGCGAAGGGCGGCAAGCGGGGGCAGGGGAGAGGTCATGATGTGTGAGTATAGATCACGCATCGTGCGTAATCGTCGATTTTTCCGGGGTGCCCAGGCGCGCTAGAGTGGCGTCCAAACCACTGTTCCCGCGTTCCGCGGGATGGAATCTCCCCGATGTCAGCCTCTCCCATTCGTGATTTCCACGCCTTCCCCGACGCGGCCGGCCATTTCGGCCGCTACGGCGGCCGTTTCGTCGCCGAGACCCTGATCGGTCCGCTGGAAGAGTTGGCCGCCGCCTACGACGAGGCACGCCGGGATCCGGCCTTCATCGCCGCCTACGACAAGGACCTCAAGCACTACGTCGGCCGGCCCAGTCCGATCTACCACGCCGAGCGGCTGAGCCGCGAGGTCGGCGGGGCGCAGATCCTGCTCAAGCGCGAGGACCTGAACCACACCGGCGCGCACAAGATCAACAACACCATCGGCCAGGCGCTGCTGGCCGCGCGCATGGGCAAGAAGCGGATCATCGCCGAGACCGGCGCCGGCCAGCACGGCGTGGCCAGCGCCACGGTGGCGGCGCGGTTGGGCTTGGAGTGCGTGGTCTACATGGGCGCCACCGACATCGAGCGGCAGAAGATCAACGTCTTCCGAATGAAGCTGCTCGGCGCGACCGTGGTGCCGGTGAACTCCGGCTCGGCCACGCTCAAGGACGCGCTGAACGAGGCGATGCGCGACTGGGTGACCAACGTGCAGGACACCTTCTACATCATCGGCACCGTGGCCGGGCCCGATCCGTACCCGCGCATGGTGCGCGATTTCAACGCCATCGTCGGGCGCGAGGCGCGCGCGCAGATGCTGGAGGACTATGGCCGCCTGCCGGATGCGATCGCCGCTTGCGTCGGCGGCGGCAGCAATGCGATCGGGCTGTTCCACGCCTTCCTCAACGATGCCTCGGTGAAGATCTACGGCGCCGAGGCGGCCGGCGACGGCATCGGCACGGGCCGGCATGCGGCCTCGATCGCGGCCGGCCGGCCCGGCGTGCTGCACGGCAACCGCACCTACGTGATCTGCGACGACGATGGCCAGATCATCGAGACCCATTCGGTCTCGGCCGGCCTGGACTATCCCGGCGTCGGCCCCGAGCACGCGTTCCTGGCCGACAGCGGCCGCGCCAGCTACGTCGGCATCACCGACGACGAGGCGCTGGCCGCGTTCCACCTGCTGGCGCATACCGAGGGCATCCTGGCCGCGCTCGAATCGAGCCACGCCGTCGCGCAGGCGATCAAGCTCGCCCGCGACCTACCCAAGGACGCGCTGGTGCTGTGCAACCTGTCCGGCCGCGGCGACAAGGACGTGCACACCATCGCCGCGCGCGAAGGCATCGTGTTCTGAACCTTTCTCTCTTCTCCCGTTCGGGAGAAGAGCTTGCCCCGCGAAGGCGGGGATGGCGCGAAGCGGCGGACGAGGGCAGCAGGCGGAGCCTTGCATGCCCGAATTCCGCGAGGCTTCGCCCATACCCTCACCCCGACCCCTCTCCCGATCGGAGAGGGGCTTACAGGCAGCCCGTCCATGAGCCGTATCGCAGAGAAGTTCTCCCAGCTTCAGTCCCAGGGCCGCAAGGCGCTGATCCCCTTCGTCACCGCCGGCGATCCCTCGCTGGAGGCGACCGTGCCGCTGATGCACGCGCTGGTGCGTGCCGGCGCCGACGTGCTCGAGCTCGGCGTGCCGTTCTCCGATCCGATGGCCGACGGCCCGACCATCCAGCGCAGCTCCGAGCGCGCGCTGGCGCGCGGCGCCGGCCTGGCCTACGTGCTGGAGGCGGTGCACGAGTTCCGCCGCGAGGACGCTTCCACCCCCGTGGTGCTGATGGGCTACCTCAACCCGATCGAGATCCACGGCACGGAGCGCTTCGCCGAGGAGGCGGTCAAGGCGGGCGTCGACGGCGTGCTGCTGGTCGACCTGCCGCCGGAAGAGGCCGCCGAGACCCGCGCGATCTTCACCGCCGCCGGGCTGGACCTGATCGTGCTGGCCGCACCGACCACGACCGACGCCCGCCTGGCGACCCTGTGCGATACCGCGCAGGGCTATCTCTACTACGTCAGCTTCGCCGGCGTGACCGGAGCGGACCGGCTCGATACGCGCTCGGCCGGCGATCGCCTGCGGCGGATCCGCGAGCGCGCGAAGGTGCCGGTGGTGGCCGGCTTCGGCATCAAGGACGCGGCCAGCGCCGCGGCGATGGCGGTCGACGCCGACGGCGTGGTGGTCGGCAGCGCGCTGGTGGCGGCGCTGGCCGAGGCCGGCGATACCGCGACGGCCCGCCAGCGCGCCGAGGCCTTCCTGGCGCCGTTGCGGGCCGCGCTGGACGCCGGCTGAGCGGTCCGCCGGGGCAGCGTCCGGCGAGACCCGCGGGCAAGCGGGCGCAACCCATCCTGCAGCGCAGGCCCGGCGGGGGCGGCGCTCCATTCGGTGCCGTCCTGCACCCCAATGGGGCGTCGAGTTAGACTGTCGCCCCTCTGCGGTCCCCCGGGGCCGCCCTGCATGGATTTTTCATACCGCATGAGCTGGCTCAGCAAATTGATGCCCTCCGGCATCCGCACCGACAACACCCAGAGCAAGAAGCGCAGCGTTCCCGAGGGCCTGTGGGAAAAGTGCAGCAACTGCGGCGCGGCACTGTACCGGCCCGAGCTGGAGGAGAACCTCGAGGTCTGCCCGAAGTGCGGCCACCACATGCCGATCCGCGCGCGCGCGCGCCTGGCGGCGCTGTTCGACCCGGACAGCACCACCGAGATCGCCGCCGGGCTCAGCCCGACCGACGTGCTCAAGTTCAAGGACCAGAAGAAGTACGTCGACCGCATCAAGGCCACCCAGAAGAGCACCGGCGAGTACGACGCGCTGGTGGCGATGCGCGGCCTGCTCAAGGGGCGCCCGCTGGTGGCCGCGTCGTTCGACTTCGCCTACATGGGCGGCTCGATGGGATCGGTGGTCGGCGAGCGCTTCGCGCGGGCGGCCGAGGTCGCGCTCGAAGCCGGCTGCCCGTACGTCTGCTTCTCCGCCAGCGGTGGCGCGCGCATGCAGGAAGGCCTGTTCTCGCTGATGCAGATGGCCAAGACCTCCGCCGCGCTGGGCCGCCTGCGCGAGGCCGGCCTGCCGTACATCTCGGTGCTGACCCATCCGACCACCGGCGGCGTGTCGGCCTCGTTCGCGATGCTGGGCGACATCAACATCGCCGAGCCGCAGGCCCTGATCGGCTTTGCCGGCCCGCGCGTGATCGAGCAGACCGTGCGCGAGAAGCTGCCGGAAGGCTTCCAGCGTTCCGAATTCCTGCTCGAGCACGGCGCCATCGACCAGATCTGCGACCGCCGCGAACTGCGCGACCGCCTCGCCGACCTGACCGCGCTGATGATGCGCCAGCCGATGCCGCAGGAGAGCGCGGCATGAGGCCGGGAAGCGCGGGGGCCGGAAGGGCCGATTGCCGTTCCGTTTCCCGCCTGCAGGGGCGGCGGGGCGGCTCCTGCCCTCAGCGGGTCCCGGCTTTCCCATGAGCGCCCGCAAGTACTTCGGCACCGACGGCATCCGCGGCCGGGTCGGGCAGGGGCCGATCTCGGCCGATTTCGTGCTGCGCCTGGGCAATGCGCTCGGCCGCGTGCTCGGGCAGAAGCGCGCCGGCGGCAAGCGGCCGATGGTGCTGATCGGCAAGGACACGCGCATTTCCGGCTACATGTTCGAGGCCGCGCTGGAGGCCGGGCTGGTCGCCGCCGGCGCCGACGTGCAGCTGATCGGGCCGATGCCGACCCCGGCGGTGGCGTTCCTGACGAACACCTTGCAGGCCGATGCCGGCATCGTCATCAGCGCCTCGCACAATCCGCACTACGACAACGGCATCAAGTTCTTCTCCGCCGACGGCGAGAAGCTCGACGACGCCACCGAGGCGGCGATCGAGGCCGCGCTGGACGAGCCGTTCTTCACCGTCGAGTCCGAAGGCCTCGGCAAGGCCGCGCGCGCGCGCGACGCGATCGGGCGCTACATCGAGTTCTGCAAGGCCAGCGTGCCGCGCGGCTTCGACTTGCGCGGCATCCGCATGGTGCTCGATTGCGCGCACGGGGCCACCTACCACATCGCGCCGATGCTGTTCCGCGAACTTGGCGCCGAGGTGACCGTGATTGGCGCCGCGCCCGATGGGCTGAACATCAACGCCGGCGTGGGCTCGACCCACATCGACAACCTCGCCCTCAAGGTGCGCGAGGTCGGCGCCGATCTCGGCATCGCCTTCGACGGCGACGGCGACCGCGTGCTGATGGCCGACGACCAGGGCAACCCGGTCGACGGCGACGACCTGCTGTACGTGCTGGCGCGCGCCTGGCAGGCCAGCGGCCGCCTGAAGGGCGCGGTGGTCGGCACGCTGATGACCAACTACGGCCTGGAGAAGGCCCTGGCCGGCCTGGACATCCCGTTCAAGCGGGTCAACGTCGGCGACCGCTACGTGCACCAGGCGCTGGTCGAAGGGCAGGGCGTGCTGGGCGGCGAGACCTCCGGCCACGTGCTGTGCCTGGACCGCGCCACCACCGGCGACGGCATCGTCAGCGCGCTGCAGGTGCTGGAGGTGCTGCGCCGCGACGGCGTCTCGCTGCGCCAGGCGTTGTCGGGCCTGCAGAAGGTGCCGCAGAAAACCGTCAACGTCCGCCTCGAGGGCGCCAATGCCAAGGCGGCCGTCGCCGATGCCGGCGTGCAGCACGCGCTGCAGCAGGCGCAGGCGGCGGTGCAGGGGCGTGGCCGCGCGTTCCTGCGCCCGTCCGGCACCGAGCCGGTGGTGCGGGTCACCGTCGAGGCCGGCGACGAAGCGTTGATGCAGTCCACGCTCGACCGCCTCTCGGCCGCGGTGCGCCAGGCCGCGGCGGCCTGAACCGTTCCCCGCCAGGCCGCCCATGCGCGCCGGCCACCTTCCTGGAGTCAAGACGATGAGTTCCCGCATTCCCACCCTCGACATCACCCGCTTCGAAAGCGACCGCGACGCCTTCGTCGCGGAGCTGGGCGCCGCGTACCGCGAATGGGGCTTCGCCGGCATCCGCAACCACGGCATCCCGCAGGCCGAGATCGATCGCGCCTACGAGGCGTTCAAGGCGTTCTTCGCGCTGCCGGAGGAAGTCAAGAAGAAGTACCACGTGCCGGGCGGCGGCGGCGCGCGCGGCTACACCGCGTTCGGCGTCGAAACGGCCAAGGACTCCAAGCACTTCGACCTGAAGGAGTTCTGGCACATCGGGCGCGAGATCCCGGACGACTCCAAGTACCGCGACGTGATGCCGCCGAACCTGTGGCCGGTCGAGGTCCCGGGCTTCCGCGAGGCCGGCTACGGCCTGTACCAGGCGCTGGACAAGCTCGGCTCCAAGGTGCTGTCGGCCCTGGCCCTGCACATCGGGCTGCCGGCGGACTACTTCGCCGACAAGACCGACAACGGCAATTCGATCCTGCGCCCGATCCACTACCCGCCGATCACCGCCGACGACATCCCGAACGTGCGCGCCGGCGCGCACGAGGACATCAACCTGATCACCCTGCTGGTCGGGGCCAGCGCCGCCGGCCTGGAAGTGAAGTCCAAGCAGGGCGAGTGGGTGCCGTTCACCTCGGACGCGGACACCATCGTGGTCAACATCGGCGACATGCTGCAGCGCCTGACCAACCACGTGTACCCGTCCACCACCCACCGCGTGGTGAACCCGCCGGGCGAGGAGGCGCGCAAGCCGCGCTATTCGGTGCCGTTCTTCCTGCACCCGAACCCGGATTTCCTGATCGACGTGCTGCCCTCGACGATCACCCCGGACAACCCCAAGCGCTACCCGGAGCCGATCACCGCGCAGGGGTACCTGGAGGAGCGCCTGCGCGAGATCAAGCTCAAGTAGCGCCGGGCGGCGCCCGGCGGGCTCGGGATCCACGGTCGCACGGGGTTCCTCGGCGCCGGGAGGGCGGTCCGGCGGCAGGCGACCAGGGACAAGGGCCGGTCAATCGACCGGCCCTTGTCGTGTCCGGCATGTCCCGTCGCTGTCCATCCATAACCTGACGGAAGCGGTCGATAGATTATCCTTATACCTTTGGCATGTTCCCGAGGAGTCTCGATGTCCAAGCGCCGCAAGATCGTCGCCGGTAACTGGAAGTTGCACGGCACGCGCACCTTCGCCCACGAGCTGGTCCGCGAAGTCGCCGCCGGCCTGCCGATCGAGGGCGTGGAGGTGATCATCCTGCCGCCGCTGCCTTACCTGGGCGACCTGATCGAGGACTTCGAGGGCCGCCCGGTCGGCTTCGGCGCCCAGAACGTCAGCAGCAACGAGGTCGGCGCCTATACCGGCGAGGTCTCCGCGGCGATGCTGGTGGATGTCGGCGCGACCTACGGGCTGGTCGGGCATTCCGAGCGGCGCGAGCACTACCACGAGGACAGCGAGCTGGTTGCGCGCAAGTTCCGGGCCGCGCTCAACGCGGGGCTTGTGCCGATCGTCTGCGTCGGCGAATCGCTGCAGCAGCGCGAGGCCGGGCAGGCCGAGGCGGTGATCGCCGCGCAGCTGGGCCCGGTGCTGGAGCTGGTCGGGGCCGAGGGGATCGGCCGGGGCATGGTCGCCTACGAGCCGATCTGGGCCATCGGCACCGGCCGCAGCGCCAGCCCGGAGCAGGCGCAGGGGATGCACGCCTTCATTCGTGGCGAAGTGCGCCGGCATGATGCTAGAATTGCCGATTCGTTGCCGATCCTGTATGGCGGCAGCGTGAAGCCCGACAACGCCGCCGTGCTGTTCTCGCAGCCGGACATCGATGGCGGGCTGGTGGGCGGAGCATCGCTGGTCGCCGGGGATTTCCTGGCCATCGCGCGGGCGGCCGCGAACAGATAAGCCAATAGGTCTCGTCCGGGACGGATTCGAAATGTTGATGTTGATCCTCAATGTGGTCTACGTGCTGGTGGCGATCGCGATGATCGCGCTGATCCTGATGCAGCGCGGCGCGGGCGCGGCCGCCGGTTCGGGTTTCGGCGCCGGCGCTTCCGGTACCGTGTTCGGCGCGCGGGGTGCATCGAATTTCCTGTCCAAGTCCACCAAGTGGCTGGCCGTGGTGTTCTTCGGCATCAGCCTGTTCATGGCGTGGTACGCCAGCCATGGTTCGCGCCCGGCCGACCAGGGCCTGGGCGTGATGTCGCAGGCCGCGACGCCGGTCCCGGCTGCGCCCGCCGGCGAGATGACCCAGCCGCTGCCCCAGGCTCCGGCGGCCGCCACTCCCGCCCAGCAGCCACAGCAGGCGCCGGCGAAGAGTGAAGAAAACGCTTCAGAACCATCACAAAAACACTGAAGCCGGTTACAATACGCTGCGCACTTGAGTACGGGTGCGCAACGTAAGCCCAGGTGGCGGAATTGGTAGACGCACTACCTTGAGGTGGTAGCGACGCAAGTCGTAGGGGTTCGAGTCCCCTCTTGGGCACCATGTTTGGCTGCGAGTCCTGTGCGTGTCGGTGATGCCGGCACGCGGGGGTTCGTTTATCCCCCATGCCCGCATGCGGTTGGTGCGGGCAGAGGCAAGAGAGAAAAGCCGTGCTGGCCGAATATTTGCCGAGTCTGCTGTTCCTGGTCGTCGCCACCGGTATCGGCATCGCCCTGATGCTGATCGGTAGTTTCCTCGGTCCCCGCCGTCCCGACGCGCAGAAGCTTTCGCCGTACGAGTGCGGTTTCGAGGCCTTCGAAGACGCGCGCATGAAGTTCGACGTGCGCTACTACCTGATCGCGATCCAGTTCATCGTCTTCGACCTGGAAATCATCTTCATCGTGCCCTGGACCCAGGTGTTCATGGATATCGGCCCGCGTTCGCTGGTCACCATGGGCCTGTTCGTCGGCATGCTTTTCCTTGGCTTTATCTACGTGTGGAAGAAGGGAGCGCTGGAATGGGAGTGATTCAGACCCTCGATCGTCTGATGACCAATCCGATCCCCGAGGGTCGGGTCGACGACATCCTGCGCCCGGAAGGCGAGAACCCGCTGCTCGAGAAGGGCTACGTGACCACCAGCGTCGACGCGCTGCTGAACTGGGCGCGCACCGGCTCGATGTGGCCGATGACCTTCGGCCTGGCCTGCTGCGCGGTGGAGATGATGCACGCCGGCGCGGCGCGCCTGGACCTGGACCGCTACGGCGTGGTGTTCCGCCCGTCGCCGCGTCAGTCCGACGTGATGATCGTGGCCGGCACGCTGGTCAACAAGATGGCCCCGGCACTGCGCAAGGTGTACGACCAGATGCCCGATCCCAAGTGGGTGATCTCGATGGGCAGCTGCGCCAACGGCGGCGGCTACTATCACTACTCGTATTCCGTGGTGCGCGGCTGCGACCGCATCGTGCCGGTCGACGTCTACGTGCCGGGCTGCCCGCCGACGGCCGAGGCGCTGGTCTACGGCATCCTCCAGCTGCAGAAGAAGATCTGGCGAACCCAGACCATCGCGCGCTGATCCCTCTACCTTAAAGAGAGCAGCCAAGCCCCCATGGCAGAGCAAGCATCCTCCTTCACCGACCGACTCAGTGCGCGCTTCGCCGGCGCCCGGGTCACCGTGGTCGAACCGCGCGGCGAAGTGACGCTGGAAGTGCCTGCGGCCGACTGGCATGCCACCTGCCTGGCGCTGCGCGACGAGTTCGGTTTCGAGCAGCTGTCCGACCTGTGCGGCGTCGACTATCTCGGCTACGGCAGCGACGAGTGGGATACCAGCGACGTGTCGTCGCAGGGATTCAGCCGCGGCGTCGAGGGCAAGGCCGTCGGCCGCTTCGCCTGGGGCGAGTTCCCCTCGCGCGAGACGGCCGAGGGCGTGCAGCCCGACGTGCTGCCGGCGCAGCGTTTCGCCGTCGTCGCGCAGCTGCGTTCCTACCAGCACAACCTGATGCTGCGCGTGCGCTGCTACGCGCCGAACGACGAGTTGCCGGTGGTGGCCTCGGTCACCGACGTCTGGCCGGGCGTGAACTGGTTCGAGCGCGAGGCGTTCGACCTGTACGGCATCGTCTTCTCCGGCCATCCGGACCTGCGCCGCATCCTCACCGACTACGGCTTCGTCGGCCACCCGTTCCGCAAGGACTTCCCGCTGATCGGCAACGTCGAGGTGCGCTACGACGAAGAGAAGAAGCGCGTGATCTACGAGCCGGTGACCTCGGTCGAGCCGCGCGTGAACGTGCCGCGCGTGATCCGCGACGACGCGCGCTACCAGACCGCGGCCGGCGAGTCCGCACAGACGGAGGCCGCCAAGTGAGCGAGTTCCACCAGGCCCACCAGGGCTTCGCGACGCCTGCGCAGAGCAAGCAGGAAATCCGCAACTACACGATGAACTTCGGTCCGCAGCACCCCGCCGCGCACGGCGTGCTGCGCCTGATCCTGGAAATGGACGGCGAGACCGTGGTCCGCGCCGACCCGCACATCGGCCTGCTGCACCGCGGTACCGAGAAGCTGGCCGAGACCAAGCCGTTCAACCAGTCGATCGGCTACATGGACCGGCTGGACTACGTGTCGATGATGTGCAACGAGCACGCCTACGTGCGCGCGATCGAGACCCTGATGGGCATCGAGGCGCCGGAGCGCGCGCAGTACATCCGCACGATGTTCGACGAGATCACCCGCATCCTGAACCACCTGATGTGGGTCGGGTCGAACGCGCTCGACCTGGGCGCGATGGCGGTGATGCTCTACGCGTTCCGCGAGCGCGAGGAGCTGATGGACGTCTACGAGGCGGTCAGCGGCGCGCGCATGCACGCCACCTACTACCGTCCGGGCGGCGTCTACCGCGACCTGCCGGACCGCATGCCGAAGTACAAGGAGTCGCGCTGGCACAAGGGCAATGCGCTGAAGAAGCTCAATGCCGCCCGCGAAGGCTCGATGCTGGACTTCCTGGAGAACTTCACCAACGAGTTCCCCAAGCGCGTCGACGAGTACGAGACGCTGCTGACCGACAATCGCATCTGGAAGCAGCGCACCGTCGGCGTCGGCGTGGTCGAGCCCGAGCTGGCCAAGGCCTGGGGCATGACCGGCGTGATGCTGCGCGGCTCGGGCATCGCCTGGGACCTGCGCAAGAAGCAGCCGTACGCCAAGTACGACGCGGTCGATTTCGACATCCCGCTCGGCACCCAGGGCGATTGCTACGACCGCTACCTCTGTCGCGTGGCCGAGATGCGCGAGTCCAACCGCATCATCAAGCAGTGCGTCCAGTGGCTGAAGGCCAACCCCGGCCCGGTCATGGTCAAGAACTTCAAGGTCGCTCCGCCCGCGCGCGAGGACATGAAGGACGACATGGAAGCGCTGATCCACCACTTCAAGCTGTTCAGCGAAGGCTATTGCGTGCCGGCCGGCGAGACCTACTGCGCCGTGGAAGCCCCGAAGGGCGAGTTCGGCTGCTACCTGGTCTCCGACGGCGCCAACAAGCCGTTCCGCGTGCACCTGCGCGCGCCGGGCTTCGTGCACCTGTCGTCGATGGACGCGGTGGTGCGCGGCTACATGCTGGCCGACGTGGTGGCGATGATCGGTACTTACGATTTGGTTTTCGGTGAGGTCGACCGATGAAGGCGACGGGTAATTTCGAGGCGGCGCGCGACGTCGATCCGATGGTGGTGCTCAGCGACAAGACGCGGGCGCACATCGACCACTGGCTCGCCAAGTTCCCGCCGGACCGCAAGCGTTCGGCGGTGCTGCAGGGCCTGCATGCCGCGCAGGAGCAGAACCAGGGCTGGCTGACCGACGAGCTGATCGCCGGCGTCGCCAAGTACCTGGACATCCCGCCGGTGTGGGCCTACGAGGTCGCCAGCTTCTACTCGATGTTCGAGACCGAGAAGGTCGGCCGCAACAACGTCGCCTTCTGCACCAACATCAGCTGCTGGCTCAACGGCGCCGAGGAACTGGTCGCGCATGCCGAGAAGAAGCTCGGCTGCAAGCTGGGCCAGTCCACCGCCGACGGGCGCGTCTACCTCAAGCGCGAAGAAGAATGCCTGGCCGGCTGCGCCGGTGCGCCGATGATGGTCATCAACGGCCATTACCACGAGCGCCTGACCAAGCAGAAGGTCGACGAGCTGCTGGACGGGCTGGAGTAACGGCATGGCACATCACCACGAATCCCATGGGCCGGTCGGCCCGGCGCCGCAGCCGCACCAGGTGGTCTACACCACGCTGCACTACGACACCCCGTGGTCGTACGAGAACTACCTGAAGACCGGCGGCTACGCCGCGCTGCGCAAGATCCTCGAGGAGAAGATCCCGCCGGCCGACGTGATCGAGATGGTCAAGCAGTCCGGCCTGCGAGGCCGCGGCGGCGCGGGCTTCCCGACCGGGCTGAAGTGGTCCTTCATGCCCAAGGGCGACATGCAGAAGTACATCCTGTGCAACTCGGACGAGTCCGAGCCGGGTACCTGCAAGGACCGCGACATCCTGCGCTACAACCCGCACTCGGTGGTGGAGGGCATGGCGATCGCCTGCTACGCCACCGGCTCGACCGTGGGCTACAACTACCTGCGCGGCGAGTTCCACCACGAGCCGTTCGAGCACTTCGAGCAGGCCCTGGCCGATGCCTACAAGCACGGCTGGCTGGGCAAGAACGTGCTGGGCTCGGGCGTGGACATCGACATCTACGGCGCGCTCGGCGCCGGCGCCTACATCTGCGGCGAGGAAACCGCGCTGATGGAGTCGCTGGAAGGCAAGAAGGGCCAGCCGCGCTACAAGCCGCCGTTCCCGGCCAACTTCGGCCTGTACGGCAAGCCCTCGACGATCAACAACACCGAGACCTACGCCTCGGTGCCGGCGATCATCCGCAACGGCCCGGAGTGGTTCAAGGGCCTGAGCAAGACCGCCAATGGCGGCCCCAAGATCTTCTCGGTCTCCGGCTGCGTGCAGAAGGGCGGCAACTTCGAGGTGCCGCTGGGCACGACCTTCGACGAGCTGCTGGAGATGGCCGGCGGCCTGCGTCCGGGCCGCAAGCTGAAGGGGGCGATCCCGGGCGGCGTGTCGATGCCGGTGCTGAAGGCCGAGCAGCTCAAGGGCCTGCAGATGGACTACGACACCCTGCGCGCGCTCGGCACCGGCCTGGGTTCCGGCGCGATCGTGGTGCTCGACGACAGCGTCTGCTGCGTCAAGTTCGCCTGCCGCATCAGCCAGTTCTTCCACAAGGAATCGTGCGGCCAGTGCACGCCGTGCCGCGAAGGCACCGGCTGGATGCACCGGGTGCTGGAGCGCATCGTCGCCGGCAAGGCCACGATGGAAGACCTGCACCAGCTGCGTGCCGTGGCCGGCCAGATCGAGGGTCACACGATCTGCGCCTTCGGCGAGGCCGCGGCCTGGCCGATCCAGGGTTTCCTGCGCCAGTTCTGGGACGAATTCGAGTACTACATCGTCAACGGTCATTCGATGGTTGACGGCAAGAAGGTGGAGGCTGCTGCCGCATGAGCGCGCAACCGGTAAATCCAAACGTGCCGCCGGATCACGTCACCATCGAGATCGATGGGCAGAGCCTGGTCGTGCCGAAGGGCTCGATGATCATCCAGGCCGCCGACAAGGCCGGGATCCCGATCCCGCGCTTCTGCTACCACGACAAGCTGGCGATCGCGGCCAACTGCCGCATGTGCCTGGTCGACGTGGAGAAGTCGCCGAAGCCGTCGCCGGCGTGCGCGACGCCGGTGATGGACGGCATGAAGGTCTTCACCCGCAGCGACAAGGCGCTGAAGTACCAGCGTTCGGTGATGGAGTTCCTGCTGATCAACCACCCGCTGGACTGCCCGATCTGCGACCAGGGCGGCGAGTGCGAGCTGCAGGACGTCTCGCTCGGCTACGGCCGCTCGGTCAGCCGCTTCAACGAGCGCAAGCGCGTGGTCCCCGACGAGGACCTGGGCCCGCTGGTCGCCACCGAGATGACCCGCTGCATCCAGTGCACGCGCTGCGTGCGCTTCACCGCGGAAGTGGCCGGCACCTACGAGCTGGGCGGCATGTACCGCGGCGAGAACCTGCAGATCGGCACCTACGACGGCAAGCCGCTGACCACCGAGCTGTCCGGCAACGTGATCGACGTCTGCCCGGTCGGCGCGCTGACCAACAAGGTGTTCCAGTTCCGCGCCCGTCCGTGGGAGCTGCAGGCGCGCGAATCGCTGGGCTACCACGACGCGATGGGCTCGAACCTGTTCCTGCACGTGCGCCGCGGCGAAGTGCTGCGCGCGGTGCCGCGCGACAACGAAGCCGTCAACGAGTGCTGGTTGTCCGACCGCGACCGCTATTCGCACCAGGGGCTGTACAGCGCCGACCGCGCGCTCAAGCCGCTGAAGAAGGTCAACGGCGAATGGCAGGAAGTGAGCTGGGCCGAAGGCCTGGCCGCGGCCACCGAGATCCTCAAGGCCCACCGCGGCGACGCGCTCGGCGTGCTGGCGCACCCGGCCACCTCTAACGAGGAGGGCGCGCTGCTGGCCCGCCTGGCCGAGGGCCTGGGCACCGGCAACCTGGACCATCGCATCTACAACCGCGACTTCTCCGACGCCGCCATCGCCCAGCCGTTCGCGATGCCGCTGGCCGAGATCGAGCAGGCCGACGTGATCGTCCTGGTCGGCAGCAACGTCCGCCACGAGCTGCCGCTGCTGCATGCCCGCCTGCGCAAGGCGCAGACCAAGCACGGCGCCAGGATCCACTCGGTCAATCCGGTCGACTTCGACTTCGCCTTCGCGCAGGCCGGCAAGAAGATCGTGGCCCCCTCGGGCTACGCCGCCGCGCTGGAAGACGGCGCGCTGCGCGATGCGGTCAAGGCCGGCACGCGTGCGGTGGTGATCGTCGGCGGGCTGGTCGAGAACCATCCGCAGGCCGCCACGCTGCGCAAGGCCGTGGCCGACTTCGCCGCCGCGACCGGCGCCGCGCTGTGCCGCATCCCGCAGGGCCCGAACAGCCTCGGCCTGGGCGCCCAGGGCGTGCTGCCGACCGGCCTCGACGCCTCGGCCATGCTGGCCCAGCCGCGCCAGGCCTACGTGATCTACGGCATCGAGCCCGGCCTGGACTTCGCCGACACCGCGGCCGCGCGCAAGGCGCTGGCCGGTGCCAAGGTGGTGGCGTTCAGCCAGTTCGCCTGCGCCTCGACCCGCGACGTGGCCGACGTGATCCTGCCGATCGGCGCGTTGCCGGAAATCGAGGGCACCCTGGTCAACCTCGACGGCCGTGCGCAAACCACGCGTGCCGCCGGCAAGCTGCCGGGCGAGGCCCGCGAGGGCTGGCGCGTGCTGCGTGCGCTCGGCGGCGAGCTGGGCCTGGCCGGTTTCGATTTCACCGACCTGGCCGGCCTGCGTGCAGGCATGCAGCAGCGCGACGTGGCGCCGAAGGCCTCGGCCCAGCCGTCCGTGGCGGGCGAGGGCCTGGAAGTGGCGGCGACGGCGGCGATCTACCGCACCGATGCCGTGGTGCGCCGCGCCCAGGCGCTGCAGTCGCATCCGCTGAACGTGGCGCCGCATGTCGCCCTGCATCCCGACGAGGCCGCGCGGCTGCAGGTGCGGGAAGGGCAGGTAGTCAAGGTCGGCACCGCCACCGGGCATGCCACCTTGCCGGTCGTCGTCGACGCGCGCGTGGCGGCCGGGACGGTCTGGATTGAGTCGGGCCACGGCGCTACCGCGCCGATCGGCGCCGGTCGCGTAACGGTGGTGGCTGCATGAACGAGATGCTGTTGAACGCGGTGGACCCGCTGCACCAGTGGTTCCTGGGACTGGGCACCATCGGCGCGATCCTGTGGATCGTGCTGAAGATCCTGCTGATCGCCGTGCCGGTGATCATCGCGGTCGCCTTCTACGTGGTCTGGGAGCGCAAGCTGATCGGCTGGATGCACGTGCGCCACGGGCCGATGTACGTCGGCATGGGCATCTTCCAGGCCTTCGCGGACGTCTTCAAGCTGTTGTTCAAGGAAGTCATCCAGCCGAGCAGCGCGCACAAGGCGCTGTACGTGATCGCCCCGCTGATCGTGCTCGCGCCGGCGTTCGCGGCCTGGTCGGTGGTGCCGTTCGACGCGAAGGTGGTGCTGTCCAACGCCAACGTCGGCCTGCTGTACCTGCTGGCGATGACCTCGCTGGGCGTGTACGGCATCATCCTCGCCGGCTGGGCCTCGAACTCGAAGTACGCCTTCCTCGGCGCGATGCGCTCGGCCGCGCAGGTGGTCAGCTACGAGATCGCGATGGGCTTCGCCCTGGTCGGCGTGATGATCGCCGCGCAGAGCGCGAACCTGAGCGAGATCGTGATGGCGCAAGCCGGCAGTTCCGGCTTCCTCGACTGGTTCCTGATCCCGCTGCTGCCGCTGTTCGTCGTGTACTGGGTGTCCGGCGTGGCCGAGACCAACCGCGCGCCGTTCGACGTGGTGGAAGGCGAATCGGAAATCGTGGCCGGCCACATGGTCGAGTACTCCGGCGGCGCGTTCGCGCTGTTCTTCCTGGCCGAGTACGCCAACATGATCTTGGTCAGCTTCCTGATCTCGATCTTCTTCCTCGGCGGCTGGTTGAGCCCGATCCAGGGCTGGGTCGCGGCGGACGTGTCGCCGTGGGTCAACTGGATCTGGACCGGCGGCTGGCCGTGGCTGCTGCTGAAGGTGCTGTTCTTCGCCAGCGCGTACATCTGGTTCCGCGCCAGCTTCCCGCGCTACCGCTACGACCAGATCATGCGCCTGGGCTGGAAGGTGTTCATTCCGTTGACCATCGTGTGGATCGCGGTCACGGCGCTGATGGTGTTCTACGGCGTGATCCAGAAGGGCGTTTGATTTCGATGAACAAGATCACCCACTACTTCAAGAGCCTGCTGCTCCTCGAGCTGATCGGCGGCCTGTGGCTGACGCTGAAGTACACCTTCAAGCCGAAGTACACCGTGCTGTACCCGATGGAGAAGTTCCCGCAGTCGCCGCGCTTCCGCGGCCTGCACGCGCTGCGCCGCTATCCGAACGGCGAGGAGCGCTGCATCGCCTGCAAGCTGTGCGAGGCGGTGTGCCCGGCGCTGGCGATCACCATCGACTCGGCCAAGCGCGAGGACGGCACCCGCCGCACCACGCGCTACGACATCGACCTGTTCAAGTGCATCTTCTGCGGCTTCTGCGAGGAGAGCTGCCCGGTCGATTCGATCGTGGAGACCCACATTCTCGAGTACCACTTCGAGAAGCGTGGCGAGAACATCGTTTCCAAGCCGCAGCTGCTGGCGCTGGGTGATCGGCTCGAGGCCGAGATCGCCGAGCGTCGCGCCGCCGACGCCGCCTTCCGCTGAGGTCATGATGGACTGGGTCAATATCGCTTTCTGGGCCTTCTCCGCCATCGCGGTCGTCGCCGCGGGCGCGGTGATCAGCGTGCGCAACCCCGTGTACGCCGTGCTGTGCCTGATCCTGACGTTCTTCTCCATCGCCTGCGTGTGGCTGCTGGTCGGCGCCGAGTTCCTGGGCGTCACGCTGGTGCTGGTCTACGTCGGCGCGGTGATGGTGCTGTTCCTGTTCGTGGTGATGATGCTGGACATCGATACCAGCCGCCTGCGCGAGGGCTGGGTGAAGTACCTGCCGGTCGGCGCGGTCGTGGCGGTGGCGATGCTCGTGCAGATGATCACCCTGATCGGGGTCAAGGCGCGTTCGGCCACGCCGCTGCCGGCCGACAACGCCGCCGCCCAGGCCGCCGACGTGTCCAACCTGAAGTGGCTGGCGCACAGCCTGTTCACCGAGTTCCTGCTGCCGTTCGAGTTCGCCGCCGTCATCCTGACCGTGGCGGTGATCGCCGCGGTGATGCTGACCCTGCGCAAGCGCGAGGGCGTGAAGACCCAGGACGCCGGTGCGCAGACCCGGGTGAAGGCCGGCGACCGCCTGCGCATGGTCAAGATGCCCGTCGAGAAGAAGCCGGCCGCGTCGTCCGGTTCCAATGCCGAAGCACAGGAGGCTAAGTCGTGATCACCCTGGGCCACCTGCTCGCGCTGGGCGCGGTGCTGTTCTGCATCAGCCTGGCCGGCATCTTCCTGAACCGCAAGAACATCATCGTGCTGTTGATGTCGATCGAGCTGCTGCTGCTGTCGGTCAACATCAACTTCATCGCCTTCTCCCGCCAGATGGGCGATCCGGCCGGCCAGTTGTTCGTGTTCTTCATCCTGACCGTGGCGGCCGCCGAGGCCGCGATCGGTCTGGCGATCCTGACCACCCTGTTCCGTACCCGCCGCACGATCAATGTGGCCGAAGTCGATTCGCTGAAGGGCTGAGCCGTAGATGGAAATCACTCTCTCCAAGAATCTGCTGATCGCCGTGGTGCTTGCGCCGCTGCTGGGCAGCATCATCGCGGGCCTGCTGGGCCGGCAGGTGGGGCGCAAGGGCGCGCAGCTCGTCACCATCCTCGGCGTCGCCGTCAGCTGCGCGCTGTCGTGCTGGACGCTGTACCAGCTGGTCGGGCAGGGCGCGGTGCCGTTCAACCAGAACGTCTACACCTTCTTCGAGGTCGGCAACTACTCCGCCCACGTCGGCTTCATGGTCGACCGCCTGACCGCGATGATGATGGTCGTGGTGACCTTCGTGTCGCTGCTGGTGCACGTGTACACCATCGGCTACATGGCCGACGACCCGGGTTACCAGCGCTTCTTCAGCTACATCTCGCTGTTCACCTTCTCGATGCTCACCCTGGTGATGAGCAACAACTTCCTGCAGCTGTTCTTCGGCTGGGAAGCGGTGGGCCTGGTGTCGTACCTGCTGATCGGCTTCTGGTTCAAGCGCCCGACCGCGGTGTTCGCCAACATGAAGGCGTTCCTGGTCAACCGCGTCGGCGACTTCGGCTTCATCCTCGGCATCGCCGGCGTGCTGCTGTGGTTCGGCTCGCTGGACTACTCGGTGGTGTTCGCCAACGCGCCGCTGCTGGCCGGCGCCCAGGTGCAGCTGTTCGAGGGCCATACCTGGAGCGTGATGACCCTGATCTGCATCTGCCTGTTCATCGGCGCGATGGGCAAGTCGGCGCAGGTCCCGCTGCACGTGTGGCTGCCGGACTCGATGGAAGGCCCGACCCCGATCTCGGCGCTGATCCACGCCGCGACGATGGTGACCGCCGGCATCTTCATGGTCGCGCGCATGTCGCCGCTGTTCGAGCTGTCGCAGGCAGCGCTGGACTTCGTGCTGTTCGTCGGCGCCACCACCGCGTTCTTCACCGGCCTGATCGGCATCGTGCAGAACGACATCAAGCGCGTGGTCGCGTACTCGACCCTGTCGCAGCTGGGCTACATGACCGTGGCGCTGGGCGTGTCGGCGTACTCGGCGGCGGTGTTCCACCTGATGACCCATGCCTTCTTCAAGGCGCTGCTGTTCCTCGCCGCCGGTTCGGTGATCATCGGCATGCACCACGAGCAGGACATGCGCAAGATGGGCGGCCTGCGCAAGTACATGCCCATCACCTACATCACCAGCGTGATCGGTACGCTGGCGTTGGTGGGCACGCCGTTCTTCTCGGGTTTCTACTCGAAGGACACCATCATCGAGGCGGCCGCCCACCACGCCCACGAGGCGCACAGCTGGGTGGCGAACTACGGCTACTGGGCGGTGCTCGGCGGCGTGCTGGTGACCAGCTTCTACAGCTTCCGCCTGCTGTTCCTGACCTTCCACGGCAAGGAGCGCTTCCGCGACGCGCATGACGACCATGCGCATGGTCATGGCGCCCACGCCCACGACGACCACCACGCCCACGACGATCATGGCCACCACGGCGCCCACGAGCCGCACGAGTCGCCCTGGGTGGTGACCCTGCCGCTGGTCCTGCTGGCGATCCCGTCGATCGCGGTCGGCTTCTTCTCGATCGGCCCGATGCTGTTCGGCACCGACTGGGCCGGCCACCACGCCGCCGAGGCGATCAAGGGCCAGGCCGTGTCGTTCTTCACCGGCATCGTCGACTTCTACGATCCGGCGCGCGACACGGTCGGCGCGCTGGCCGAGGAGTTCCACGGCCCGGTCGCCTTCGCCCTGCATGGCCTGACCGCGTGGCCGTTCTTCCTGACGGTGGCCGGCTTCCTGCTGGCGGCGCTGATGTACCTGTGGAAGCCGGAGCTGGCCGCCAAGGCGCGCGAGGCCTTCTCGCTGCCGGTGCGCATCCTCGAGAACAAGTACGGCTTCGACAAGCTCTGGATCGGCGGTTTCGCCGGCGGCGGCGTCAAGCTGGGCAAGGTCTCGCGCGCCATCGACACCTACGTCGTGGACGGCGCCGCGGTGAACGGCTCGGCGCGCCTGGTCGACCTGGCGGCGAACCTGCTGCGCCGCACGCAATCCGGTTTCCTCTACCACTACGCCTTCGCGATGATCATCGGTCTGATCGCTCTGCTGGCGGTACTGATGCATTACTGGCGTTGACCTGTACGGAATAAGAAGACGTGTCGAACTGGCCCTTACTGTCTGTCCTGATCTGGCTGCCGATCGTCGGCGGTGCCCTGATCCTCGCACTGCGCAATGCGCAGGCCGCCCGCTGGGCGTCGCTGCTGGTCGCCGTGGTGACGTTCCTGCTCAGCCTGCCGTTGCTGAGCGGATACGACACCGGCAACGACGCCCTGCAGTTCGTCGAGCAGCACGCGTGGATCCCGGCCTACGACATCGGCTACAACCTGGGCGTGGACGGGATCGCGGTGGCGCTGATCCTGCTGACCACGCTGGTGACGGTGCTGGCGCTGATCGGCGCGTGGAGCGCGATCGAGAAGCGGGTCAACCAGTACGTGGCCGCGTTCCTGATCCTGGAAGGCGTGACCGTGGGCATCTTCGCGGCGACCGACGCGATGCTGTTCTACGTGTTCTTCGAGGCGATGCTGATCCCGATGTTCCTGATCATCGGCGTCTGGGGCGGCCCGCGCCGCATCTACGCGGCGATCAAGTTCTTCCTGTACACCTTCCTCGGCTCGGTGCTGATGCTGGTGGCGCTGATCTACCTGTACCTGAAGGGCGGCAGCTTCCAGCTGCACGACCTCTACGCGCTGCAGCTGACCGCCAGGGAGCAGACCTGGATATTCTTCGCGTTCCTGATCGCCTTCGCGGTCAAGGTGCCGATGTTCCCGGTGCATACCTGGCTGCCCGACGCGCACGTGGAGGCGCCGACCGCCGGTTCGGTGATCCTGGCCGCGATCGCGCTGAAGATCGGCGGCTACGGCTTCCTGCGCTTCAACCTGCCGATCGTGCCGGACGCCAGCCACGAATGGGCCTGGCTGGTGATCGCGCTGTCGCTGGTCGCGGTGATCTACGTCGGCCTGGTCGCGCTGGTGCAGGACGACATGAAGAAGCTGGTGGCGTACTCGTCGGTCGCGCACATGGGCTTCGTCACCCTGGGCACGTTCATCGCCTTCACCCTGGTGCGCGACTACGGCAGCGTCGATGCCGCTCGCCTGGGCCTGCAGGGCGCGATGGTGCAGATGATCTCGCACGGCTTCGTGTCCGGCGCGATGTTCTCCTGCATCGGCGTGCTGTACGACCGCATGCATACCCGCCGCATCGCCGACTACGGCGGCGTGGTCAACGTGATGCCGTGGTTCGCCACCTTCGCCATGCTGTTCTTCATGGCCAACGCGGGCCTGCCGGGCACCAGCGGCTTCGTCGGCGAGTTCATGGTGATCCTGGCCAGCTTCCAGAAGCACCCGTTCGTCGCCTTCGGCGCGGCGACCACGCTGGTGATCACCGCCGCGTACACGCTGTGGCTGTACAAGCGCGTGTTCTTCGGCGAGGTGGCCAATGCCCACGTCGCCGAGTTGAAGGACATCAACGGCCGCGAGGCGTTCGTGCTCGGCGTGTTCGCCGCCGGCGTGCTGGCCCTGGGCCTGTATCCGAAGCCGCTGACCGATCTGATGGAGCCGTCGATCGCCAAGCTCGCCACGCAGATCGCCGCGAGCAAGCTCTGAACGGCCGTTGCAAGACTTGATTCCAGGATTTGATGATGACCACGCCAACGCCCTTGTCGTTGACCACCGCTGATCTGGCACCCCTGGCCCCCGAGCTGGTGCTCGTCGCCGGCGCCTTCGCGCTGCTGATGATCGACCTGTTCGTGAGCCAGCGACACAAGGCGGTCACGCACGTGATCTCGGTGGCCATCCTGGCCATCGTGTTGGCCATGCTGGCCACCGGTACCGGGGGGCAGGGGGAGGTCTTTCACGGCATGTTCGTGCGCGATACCGCCGCGGACGTGATGAAGGCCGTGATCGTGCTGGTCAGCGGCCTGACGCTCGTCTACGGCTGGAGCTACCTGCGCGAGCGCAACCTGTTCCAGGGCGAGATACCGGTGCTGGTGCTGTTCGCCACCTCGGGCATGATGATCCTGGTCTCGGCCGGCAGCCTGCTGATGGTGTACCTGGGCCTGGAGCTGCTGGCGCTGTGCTCCTACGCGCTGGTCGCCTCCAACCGCGACAACGCGCTGGCGACCGAGGCGGCGATGAAGTACATCGTGCTGGGCTCGCTGGCCTCGGGCCTGCTGCTGTACGGCATGTCGCTGATCTACGGAGCCACCGGCACGCTGAGCCTGGCCGGCATCCACGAGGCGATCGACGGTTCGTCCGAGAAGACCCTGCTGCTGACCGGCACGATCTTCATGATCGCCGGCGTGGCCTTCAAGCTCGGCGCCGCGCCGTTCCACATGTGGCTGCCGGACGTCTACCAGGGCGCGCCGGCGCCGATCGCGCTGTTCATCAGCTCGGCGCCGAAGCTGGCGGCGTTCGGCATGGCCTACCGGCTGCTCGAGGTGGGCGTCGGCCCGCTGTCGCAGCAGTGGCACCTGCTGATCGGCGGCCTGGCGGCGGCGTCGCTGGTGATCGGCAACCTGATGGCGATCGCGCAGAGCAACCTCAAGCGCATGCTGGCGTACTCGACCGTTTCGCACATCGGCTTCCTGCTGATGGGCGTGGCCGGCGGGGACGAGCGCGGCTACGCGGCGGCGATGTTCTATGCGGTGAGCTACGCGATCATGTCCACCGCGTCCTTCGGCGCGATCATCGCGCTGTCGCGCAGCGGCTTCGAGGCCGAGAACATCGACGACTTCAAGGGGCTGAACGCGCGCAACCCGTGGATGGCCGGCCTGGTGCTCTGCATCATGGCATCGCTGGCCGGCATCCCGCCGTTCCTGGGCTTCTGGACCAAGCTGGCGGTGCTCGGCGCGGCGGTGCACGGCGACATGCTGTGGCTGGCGATCCTGGGCGTGGTCAGCGCCGTGATCGGTGCCTACTACTACCTGCGCGTGATCAAGGTCATGTACTTCGACGAGCCGGTCGGCGAGCCGCTCCCGGCCAACAACGACCGCGTGCTGGGGATCGTGCTGGGCGTCAATTCGCTGGCCCTGCTGGCGCTGGGCCTGGCCTGGAACCCGATCATGGTGTGGTGCCAGCGCGCCTTCGCCGGGCTGGCCTGATCGGTCGTTCTGCGCCCGCGGCCTCCGTTCGCATGGAGGCCGCGGCGATGGATTGGGTTGTTCGTATTCCTTAATCGGAATACAGCGGTTATCATTGACCGCCTCGGTGGACGTGCTTCGGCCGATCATCGATCGAGTGAACAGGGCTTGCAATGTTTTCCCGGTTCCCTCATAATTCCGCTTCTGCTGCGGGGTGGAGCAGTCTGGCAGCTCGTCGGGCTCATAACCCGAAGGTCGCAGGTTCAAATCCTGCCCCCGCTACCAAGTTTCGGTTCGTTGCCTTTGCGGCGAATGTCCTTGGAATCGCAAAGACGCTTGTTCCCGTCTTTGCGCCAACCCTCCGAGGTTGGATTTTTTCGCGCAAGGGGCCCATTGGGCCCCTTGTTGTTTCCGGGGCTCATGTTTTTCCGGGGCCTCGCTAGTCAGACTGGATCAGGTGGCTGTGAGCGACAAGGCAACCGAAATCGCGAATATGCTGGCTCCCACGGTGCAGGCCCTGGGGCTCGAGCTGCTGGGCGCGGAATACCTCCCCGCACCCGGCAGCGCGACCTTGCGCCTGTACATCGACGTTCCGTTGGCGGAGCAGCCCGAGCGGGTGGTGAACATCGACGACTGCGAGCGGGTGAGCCGCGAGGTTTCGGCGCAGTTGGACGTGGAAGACCCGATCAGCGGCAACTACACGCTGGAAGTGTCCTCGCCGGGCGTCGACCGCCCGCTGTTCACGCTGGACCAGTTCGCCCGCCATGTCGGCGAATCGGCGAAGGTCGGCCTGAAGCTGCCGCAGGACAACCGCAGGCGCCTGCAGGGGACGATCGTCCGCGTCGAGGCGGCGGCCGGCCAGGTCGTCTTCGACGTCGACGGTAGCGAGATGGCGGTCGCTTTCGACAACATCGACAAGGCGCGGATCGTCCCCGACTGGGTCGCCCTGGGGCTGGCGCCGCAGAAACCGAACAAGCCGGGCCCGAAGAAGGCGGGCCAGGCCAAGAAGAAACCATCCAACGAGTCGGCGGCCGGCAAGCCGCGCGCGGAGTGATCAGATGAGCAAGGAACTTTTGCTGGTAGTGGACGCGGTCGCCAACGAGAAGGGCGTCCCGCGCGAAGTCATCTTCGAGGCGATCGAGGCGGCGCTGGCGTCGGCGGCGAAGAAGCGCTACGTGGACCAGGACGTGCTCACGCGCGTGAGCATCGACCAGAAGGATGGCAGCTACGAGACCTTCCGCCGGTGGGAAGTGGTGGCCGACGACGTGGTGATGGAGTCGCCCGACCGGCAGATCCGCCTGATGGACGCGATCGATGAGGCCGACGGCGTCGAGGTCGGCGACTACATCGAGGAGCAGATCGAGAACCCGGACTTCGGGCGCATCGCCGCGCAGGCCGCCAAGCAGGTGATCGTGCAGCGCGTGCGCGAGGCCGAGCGCCAGCAGGTCGTAGACGCCTGGAAGGACCGCGTGGGCGAGCTGGTCACCGGCGTGGTCAAGCGCGTGGAGCGCGGCAACATCTACGTCGACCTGGGCGGCAACGCCGAAGCCTTCATCCCCAAGGACAAGGGCATCCCGCGCGATGTGCTGCGCGCCGGCGACCGCGTGCGCGGCTACCTGGCCGAGGTGCGCTCCGAGCCGCGCGGCCCGCAGCTGTTCATCAGCCGCGCCGCTCCCGAATTCATGATCGAGCTGTTCAAGCTCGAGGTGCCGGAAGTCGGCCAGGGGCTGGTCGAGATCAAGGCCTGCGCGCGCGATCCGGGCGACCGCGCCAAGATCGCCGTGATCGCGCACGACAACCGCACCGATCCGATCGGCGCCTGCATCGGCATGCGCGGCTCGCGCGTCCAGGCGGTCTCCAACGAGCTCAACGGCGAGCGCGTGGACATCGTGCTGTGGAACGAGAACCCAGCCAACTTCGTCATCAACGCGATGGCGCCGGCGGAGGTGCAGTCGATCATCGTCGACGAAGAGAAGCATTCGATGGACCTGGCCGTGGCCGAGGACCGGCTAGCCCAGGCGATCGGCAAGGGCGGCCAGAACGTGCGCCTCGCCAGCCGCCTGACCGGCTGGCAGCTCAACGTGATGACCGCCGACCAGGTCGCCGCCAAGTCGGAAGCCGAGCAGGCGGCCGCGCGCCAGCTGTTCATGGACAAGCTGGAGGTCGACGAGGAGATCGCCGGCATCCTGGTGTCCGAGGGCTTCAACACGGTCGAGGAAATCGCCTACGTCCCGGTCGGCGAGCTGCTGGCGGTGGAGGGCTTCGACGAGGACATCGTCGAGGAGCTGCGCGCCCGCGCCCGCGACGCGCTGCTCAATGCCGCGCTGGCCGAGGAGGAGGGGCTGGACGAGCAGCAGCCGGCCGACGACCTGCTGGCGCTGGAGGGCATGGACGAGGCCACCGCCTTCGCCCTGGCCGCGCACGGCGTGCGCACCAGCGAGGACCTGTCGGACCTGGCCGCCGACGAGATCGTCGAGTTCGGGATCGAGGGCATGACCGCCAAGCGCGCCGCCGCGCTGATCCTGGCCGCCCGTGCCGAGGAGATCGCCCGCCTGGAGCGCGGCGAATGAGCCGGCGATGAACCGCGCCCTGACCCCTTCAGGGCTTAGAATCTGCGTTTCCCTTGCGATGGGCGAGGGGGCGCCCACCAGAGCATAGGATCCGAATGTCGCAGCAAACCACCATCCGCAAGCTTGCCGAACTGGTCAACACGCCGGTCGAGAAGCTGCTGGAGCAACTGGCCGAGGCCGGCATGAAGTTCAGCGGTCCCGACCAGGTCGTGACCAGCACCGAGAAGATGAAGCTGTTGGGCTTCCTGCGTCGCATGCACGGCAAGTCCGAGGCTTCGGCCGAGGCCGTGGGCGAGGCGCCCAAGAAGATCACGCTCAACCGCCGCAAGCTGCAGGAGGTGACCGTCAACGCCGGTCGCAGCAAGACGACGGTGAACGTGGAAGTGCGCCAGAAGCGCACCTACGTCAAGGCCGCCGAGAACGAGGCGGCGCCGCGGGCCTCCGCCGGCCCGGTGGACGACGAGCGCGCCGAGATCCTGCGCAAGCTCGAGGAGTCCCGCCAGCGCAACCTGGCCGAGCAGCAGCGCCTGGCCGAGATCGACCGCCAGCGCGCCGAGGAACTCGAGCGCAAGCGCAAGGAAGAAGAAGCCGAGCGCGAGCGCCAGGAGGCCGAGCGGCGCGCAGCCGAGGCCGCGGCAGCGGCCGAAGCCGCGCCGGCCGGTGCCGACGGCACCGATGACGAGGCGCCTGCGCCGCGTGCCGCGCGCACCGCGCCGGCCGCGCGTCCGGCCGCGCCTGCGCCGCGTTCCGCGCCGCGCAGCGACGATCGCGGTGCCCCCCGGCACAAGAGCCGCGGTTCGCACGCGATGGTGGCCGGCGTGGACGACGACGATACGACCAAGCGTTTCGCCGGACAGTTGCACCTGTCGGCGGCCGACCGGGCGCGTCGTTCCAGCTCCAATACCCGCGGTCGCCCGGGCAAGGCGTCGCAGGGCTCGCGCCGCGGCAACGAGCCCTCGCGCAGCGGCGGCGGCAGCCATGGATTCGAGCGCCCGATCGCCCCGGTGGTGCGCGAGGTCGCCATCGGCGACACCATCACCGTGGCCGACCTGGCGCAGAAGCTGGCGCTGAAGGGCGGCGACGTGGTGAAGGCGCTGTTCAAGATGGGAGTGATGGCCACCATCACCCAGAGCATCGACCACGACACCGCGGTGCTGGTCACCGAGGAACTGGGCCACAAGGCCACGCGTGCCGACAGCGCCGACTTCGAGGACGCGCTGCTGGCGCATGCCGAGGAAGTGCAGGGCGAGACCTCGCCGCGTCCGCCGGTGGTCACCATCATGGGCCACGTCGACCACGGCAAGACCTCGCTGCTGGACTACATCCGCCGTACCAAGATCGCCTCGGGCGAGGCCGGCGGCATCACCCAGCACATCGGCGCCTACCACGTCGAGACGCCGAAGGGCGTCATCAGCTTCCTGGACACCCCCGGCCACGCCGCGTTCACCTCGATGCGTGCCCGCGGCGCCAAGATCACCGACATCGTGGTGCTGGTGGTCGCGGCTGACGACGGCGTGATGCCGCAGACCAAGGAAGCGGTGCAGCATGCGAAGGCGGCCGGCGTGCCGCTGATCGTGGCGGTGAACAAGATCGACAAGTCCGACGCCGACCCGCTGCGCGTGAAGAACGAGCTGCTGGCCGAGGACGTGGTGGCCGAGGAGTTCGGCGGCGACACCCAGTTCGTCGAGGTCTCGGCCAAGACCGGCCAGGGCATCGACAACCTGCTCGACGCCATCAGCCTGCAGGCCGAGGTGCTCGAACTGAAGGCCGTGGCCGAAGGCCGCGCCAGCGGTACGGTGATCGAATCCTCGCTGGACAAGGGGCGCGGCCCGGTCGCGACGGTGCTGGTGCAGCAGGGCCGCCTGAAGAAGGGCGACTACCTGGTGTGCGGCATCCAGTACGGCCGCGTGCGTGCGCTGTTCGACGAGACCGGCAAGCAGCCCGAGTTCGCCGGGCCGTCGATCCCGGTGCAGGTGCTCGGCCTGTCCGGCGTGCCGGATGCCGGCGACGACTTCGTGGTCGTCGACGACGAGCGCCTGGCCAAGGACGTCGCGCAGCAGCGCGAGGCCAAGCGCCGCGAGTCGCGGCTGGTGGCCTCGGCGGGCAACCGCATGGAGGACATCCTGGCGCAGATGGGCAAGGGCGAGGGCCAGCAAGTCCTCAACCTGGTCATCAAGGCCGACGTGCAGGGCTCGGTGGAGGCGCTCAAGCAGGCGCTGGTGGCGCTGTCCAACGACGACATCCGCATCAACGTGATCCACGCGGGCGTCGGCGGCATCACCGAGTCGGACGCCAACTCGGCGGTCGCGGCCAAGGCCACGGTGATCGGCTTCAACGTCCGCGCCGACGCGTCGGCGCGCAAGATCATCGAGTCCAACGGCGTGGACCTGCGCTACTTCTCGATCATCTATGACGTGATCGACCAGGTGAAGCAGGTGGCTTCCGGCCTGTTGGGCGTGGAGATCCGCGAGGAGATCATCGGCATCGCCGAGGTCCGCGACGTGTTCCGCAGCTCCAAGTTCGGCGCGGTCGCCGGCTGCATGGTGGTCGAGGGCGTGGTCAAGCGGAGCAAGCCGATCCGCGTGCTGCGCGACAACACCGTGGTGTTCGAGGGCGAACTGGAATCGCTGCGTCGCTTCAAGGACAACGTCGACGAGGTGCGCAACGGTACCGAGTGCGGCATCGGCGTGAAGGCCTACAACGACGTCAAGGTAGGCGACCAGATCGAGTGCTTCGAGCGCATCGAAGTGGCGCGGACGCTGTGAGGCCGTGATTCGGGACTCGGGATTCGTGATTCGCAAAGGCGGAACACGTTCCCCGATCCCGCCACTGCTTGGCGAATGACAAATCACGAATCACGAATCACATGCCCACCAAATCCTTCCACCGTACCGACCGGGTCTCTGCGCAGATGCGCCGGGACCTGGGCACGATCGTGCACGCCGCCGTGCGCGAGCACGGGTTGCCTTCGGTCAGCGTTTCCGACGTCGAGGTGAGCCGCGACCTGGCGCATGCCAAGGTGTTCGTCACCGCGCTGCAGCCGGAGCGCTCGGCCGAGGCGGTCAAGGGCCTGAAGGAACTGGCCCGCGAATTGCGGACCCAGTTGGCGCGCGCGATGAAGCTGCGCCACGTGCCGGAACTGCACTTCCAGTACGACGATTCGGTGGACCGCGGCGAGCGCATCGGCAACCTGCTGCGCGATCTGCCGAAGGGCGACGAAGAATAAGCCGTCCCGGCTGTGGCGCCCGGTTGCCAGCCGGGTAGGCCCGTCGGGACCGGGGCCCGCCCGCAACGGCAGGCCCGGCTTCGCACTGCACTCGATCCTGAATGACCTCGAAGAAGATTTCCTTCCGTCGCCTGGACGGCATCCTCTTGCTCGACAAGCCGGCAGGCATGAGCTCCAACGGGGCGTTGCAGGCCGCACGCCGGCTGTTGCGGGCCGAGAAGGGCGGGCACACCGGCAGCCTGGACCCGCTCGCGACCGGCCTGTTGCCGTTGTGCTTCGGCGAGGCGACCAAGATCGCCGGGTTGCTGCTCGGCTCGGCCAAGGCCTACGAGGCCGGGGTGGTCCTGGGCGCCACCACCGATACCGACGACGCCGACGGCGTGGTGCTGCGCGAGCGACCGGTGCCGGCCCTGGACATGGCTTCGGTGCGTGCGGCCCTGCAGCCGCTGACCGGACGCATCCGGCAGCGCGCGCCGATCTATTCCGCGCTCAAGCAGGGCGGCGAACCGCTGTACGCCCGGGCGCGACGCGGCGAGGCCATCCAGGCGCCGGTGCGCGAGGTCGAGGTGCAGGCGATCGAGGTCCTGGAGCTGGACGCCGGGCGCCTGCGCCTGCGGGTGACCTGCGGCTCCGGGACGTACATCCGCAGTCTGGCCCGGGACCTGGGCGAGGCCCTGGGATGCGGGGCGCATATCGCCACGCTGCGGCGCCTGTGGGTGGAGCCGTTCCGGGAGCCCGGGATGGTCACGCTGGACGCCCTGGAAGCGGCCCCGGAGGCCGGGCGCGAGGCGATGCTGTTGCCGCTGGCGGACGGACTGGCCGGGTTCCCGCGGCTGGAGCTCGACGGCGAGCAGGCGCGCCGCTTCCGCATGGGCCAGCGCCTGCGCGATGCTGCCTTTCCGCAAGGGCAGGTCGCGGTGTTCGGGCCCGACGGGGCGGCGAGCGGCCTCGGCCACGTGGACGGTTCAGGTTTGTTGTCGCCGCAGCGGCTGTTCAACCCCTGAATCCGGCCCGGATCCAGCCCGCCCCAAGCCCGCGCCTTGTTCCGGGAAGTCGCCAACGTTACAATTTCGTGCGCCTTTCTGGCGCATTCCGGCGCCAAGGGCGCATATCACCAGCAAACGGCGAGTCGGGCGGTGCGCAATCGTGCGTTCCTGCCGGCCACGCATCTACGAGAAAACTACCATGTCGATCGACACCCAGAAGGTCATTGAAGACAACAAGCGCAGCGCGCAGGACACCGGTTCGCCGGAAGTGCAGGTCGCGCTGCTGACGGCCCGCATCGAGCTGCTGACCGAGCACTTCAAGACCCACAAGAAGGATCACCACAGCCGTCGCGGCCTGCTGCAGATGGTCAACCGCCGTCGCAGCCTGCTGGACTACCTGAAGAAGAAGGACGGCGAGCGCTACAAGGCCCTGATCGAGAAACTCGGCCTGCGCCGCTGATCACCCTAATCCGCCGCGGCGCAGCGATGCGCCGCGGCTTCGTTTTGGTTCTTCGCTGAACTTCCGGCCGGGATCGCCCGGCAGCCGTCCACGGCAAGGGCCGCGGCCGGTCCATCCGCAGAAAAGCATTCATTCCCCAAGGAAACCCTCGTGGCAAAAATCACCAAAACCTTCCAGTACGGTAAACATACCGTCACCCTGGAAACGGGCGAGATCGCCCGCCAAGCCAGCGGTGCCGTCATCGTCAACATGGACGAGACCGTGCTGCTGGTCACCGCCGTCGCCGCCAAGAGCGCGCGCGAAGGCCAGGACTTCTTCCCGCTGACCGTCGACTACGTGGAGAAGTTCTATGCCGGCGGCCGCATCCCCGGCGGCTTCTTCAAGCGCGAGGGACGCCCGACCGAGAAGGAGACCCTGGTTTCCCGCCTGATCGACCGCCCGATCCGCCCGCTGTTCCCGGAGGAGTACAAGAACGAAGTGCAGATCATCGCCCAGGTGATCTCGCTCAATCCGGAAGTGGACGGCGACATCCCGGCGATGATCGGCGCCTCGGCCGCGCTGGCGCTGGCCGGCACGCCGTTCAAGGGCCCGATCGGCGCCGCCAAGGTCGGCTACAAGGACGGCCAGTACATCCTCAACCCGACCACCACCGAGCTGCAGACCTCGCAGCTGGAGCTGGTCGTCGCCGGCACCTCCAACGCGGTGCTGATGGTCGAATCCGAAGCGCAGCTGCTGAGCGAGGAAGTGATGCTCGGCGCGGTGACGTTCGGCCACCGCGAGATGCAGAAGGTCATCAACGCGATCAACGAGCTGACCGTCGAGGCCGGCACCAAGCCGAGCGACTGGGTCGCCCCGCCGAAGAACGAGGCGCTGATCTCGGCCCTGAAGGAAGCGGTCGGCACCAAGCTGGCCGAAGCCTTCCAGATCCGCGACAAGCTGCAGCGCCGCGACGCGATCGCCGCGATCAAGAAGGACGTGACCGAGCAGCTGGCCGGCCGCGTCGAGGCCGAGGGCTGGAGCCCGGCCGAGCTGTCGAAGGAATTCGGCGAGCTGGAATACCGCACCATGCGCGACGCGGTGCTGGACACCAAGATCCGCATCGACGGCCGCGACCTGACCACCGTCCGCCCGATCGCCGTCAAGGCCGGCGTGCTGCCGCGCACCCACGGCTCGGCGCTGTTCACCCGCGGCGAGACCCAGGCGATCGTGGTCACCACGCTGGGCACCGCGCGCGACGGCCAGATCATCGACGCGATCAGCGGCGAGTACAAAGAGAACTTCCTGTTCCACTACAACTTCCCGCCGTTCTCGGTGGGCGAGACCGGCCGTTTCGGCGCGCCGAAGCGCCGTGAGATCGGCCACGGCCGCCTGGCCAAGCGCGGCGTGCTGGCGGTGATGCCGAGCCTGGAGGACTTCCCGTACACGATCCGCGTGGTCTCGGAGATCACCGAGTCGAACGGCTCCTCGTCGATGGCCTCGGTGTGCGGCTCCTCGCTGGCGCTGATGGACGCCGGCGTGCCGGTGAAGGCGCCGGTCGCGGGCATCGCGATGGGTCTGGTGAAGGAAGGCGACCGCTACGTCGTGCTGAGCGACATCCTGGGCGACGAGGACCACCTCGGCGACATGGACTTCAAGGTCGCCGGCACCGCCGAGGGCGTATCCGCGCTGCAGATGGACATCAAGATCGACGGCATCACCGAGGAGATCATGAAGGTGGCGCTGGCCCAGGCCAAGCAGGGCCGCCTGCACATCCTCGGCGAGATGAGCAAGGCGCTGACCGCGCCGCGCGCCGAGCTGTCGGACTACGCGCCGCGCCTGCTGACCATCAAGATCCACCCGGACAAGATCCGCGAGGTGATCGGTAAGGGCGGCTCGACGATCCAGGCGATCACCAAGGACACCGGCACCCAGATCGACATCCAGGACGACGGCACCATCGTCATCGCGTCGGTCAACAACGCCGCCGCGCAGGAAGCCAAGCGCCGCATCGAGCAGATCACCTCGGACGTCGAGCCGGGCCGCATCTACGAAGGCAAGGTCGCCAAGATCATGGACTTCGGTGCGTTCGTCACGATCCTGCCGGGCAAGGACGGCCTGGTGCACGTCTCGCAGATCTCCAGCGAGCGCGTCGAGAAGGTCAGCGACAAGCTGAAGGAAGGCGACGTGGTGAAGGTCAAGGTGCTGGAAGTCGACAAGCAGGGCCGTATCCGCCTGTCGATCAAGGCCGTCGAGGAAGAGGGCGCCGGCGAGTAATCGCGGCGATCCTGGCACTCGGGAAAAGCGGGCTCCGGCCCGCTTTTTCTTTGTCCCATGCAAGCCTTGAGTAGGAATGGCTTTCGTGGGAGCGGCTTCAGCCGCGCTGGGGCTTTCATGCAGGTCCCTCTGCAAAAGCCTGCACATCCTTGTGCAGGGGTTTGAATGGGAAAGCCCCATCGCGGCTGAAGCCGCTCCCACGAAAAGTCGCTGCTAGGGGTTTTCAGGGTTTTGCGGATTCGGGGGATTCTGCCGCTCCTGCCTGGTGGCCGGCCGTGGTGGCACCACGCGCGGGAATCCCGGTGGCATCGCAGTGGGGGCGGATGCGGGAATGGACTGCGACGGGACGACCGGCAGGCTGGCAGGCGCCGCCAGCGCGGCGTCCTCGCGCAGCTTCAGCAGCGCGGCCCAGTCCCGGCGGTTGAAGTCGCACAGTTCCTCGCGGGCGGGCGTGCATTCCAGGCCGGCGCCCTGGGTGTCCTCGTCGCTGCCGCCGTTGCCGTCGATGGGCGCGGGCAGGACCAGGCGGCCGGCGCGGTCCAGCGGCAGCTTGCGCATCATCACCGTGTTGAGCACGTTGCCGCCGATCAGGTACAGCGTGCGATCGCCGCCGACATTGGCGGCCACGACGATGTCGCAATGCGATTTCCAATGCACGGTGCCGCCGCGGGCGAGTTCCGCGTTCAGGCCGGCGAAGCCCAGCGAGCGGTCGCGTCCGCGCAGCAGGCACAGCAGGTCGCCGGGCGCGGGTTTCTCGATGCCGGGGTCGGTCAATCGATAGGGGCTGCCGCCGTCGTTGCGGTAGGCGGCGCGGACGTAGTCGATGTGGCGCGGGGAGCGCAGGAAACCCGCCACGCCGGCCTGCGTCATCACCCACGATACGAAGGCCGCCGACCACGGATTGTCGCTGATGAAGGCGCGGCAATCGCTGGCGGTGTAGCGCGAACCGTCCAGCGCCGCGCAGCCGGGGGCGCCTTCGATGCCGCCCATCGCCGCCAGCGTGCCGCTGTCGCGCCAGTAGCCGGCCACGCGCTGCCAGGCGACCACGCCGTGGTCGGCAAGATAGCCGCTTTCCGCTTCGGTGATGGACAGGCTCGCCACGCGTCCGCGCAGGTCGATGAACGGACGCATCCACAGGCGATGCTCGTTGCATGCGGTGCGGACGATGGCGATGGCGGCCTGCCCGAGACCGTAGCGCGGCGGCAGGTCGCAGACTTCCGCGGCGGCGGCCGGAGCCGCCAGGCCGGCCAGCGACAGGCACAGCCAGGACAGGCGGGTACGAGCCATCGAGGATCCTTCCGGAGGGAGAGAGAGGATGCCGGGAGGCTGCCAAAGACCACCGCGAACGGGTCGTGAAAGCGCCTGTCGCCGTTCCGGCGAAGTCGTGGGCTCCTACGGTGCGGGCTTGCGGGATGCCCCGCCGCCGTCCGCGGTCGCTCCGGGCGGATGGCCGGTCAGCCCGGCGGCGGACCGAGCTTGAGCGAGAGGTCGACGGCCTGCACATGCTTGGTCAGCCCGCCGATCGAGATGAAATCCACGCCGTCCTCGGCGATGGCGCGCACGCCGGCCAGGTCGACGCTGCCGGAGACTTCCAGCGGTATGCGGCGCCCGGACGGGGCCGAAGCGGCGATGCGCACGGCCTCGCGCCGCATCGCGGCGTCGAAGTCGTCGATCAGGATCCTGTCGCAGCCGGCCTGCAGCGCTTCGCGCAACTCGTCCAGCGTCTCGACCTCGACGATCAGCGGCAACGCCGGCTGCTGCGCGCGCGCAGCCCGGATCGCCGCGCCGATCGAACCGGCGGCGCGGATGTGGTTTTCCTTCAGCATCACCGCATCGAACAGGCCGATCCGGTGGTTGAGGCCGCCGCCGCACCGCACCGCGTACTTCTGCGCCATGCGCAGGCCGGGCAGGGTCTTGCGGGTGTCGAGGATGCGCGCACCGGTGCCGGACACCGCGGCGACATAGCGTGCGGTCGTGGTGGCGGTGGCCGACAGGGTCTGCAGGAAGTTCAGCGAGGTGCGTTCGGCGCTGACCAGGCTGCGGCTGCGGCCCTGCAGGGTCGCCAGCACGGTGCCGGCGGCGACCGGCTGGCCCTCCTCGACGCGCCAGTCGATGCGCACCTGCGGGTCCAGCGACCGGTGGCAGGCATCGAACCAGGGGCGCCCGGCGATCACCGCGTCCTGCTTGCACAACAGGTAGGCGCGGTCCTCGGCATCCGGCAGCAACGCGGCGGTGACGTCGCCGCTGCCCATGTCCTCGGCCAACGCCCGGGCGACGTCGGATTGCACCGTCAACGGATCGGGGGCGATCACGGCCTGCATCGCGATGCGCCTTACTTTTCGGGAAAATCGGCCACCTGGGCGGTGGCGATGGCTTCCTCGGCCAGCAGCACCGGGATGCCGTCGTCGACCCGGAACACCTGCTTGCGGTCGCGGGTGACCAGCGCCTCGCGCAACGGCTGCTCCTGGCGGCTGCCGTCGGCGCGCTGGACGCCACCGGCGGCGATCGCGCGATTGAGTGCCTCCAGCCCTTTCGCGTCCAGCAGCGAAAGCGGCTGGCGGGTATCGGGCGAGCACAGCAGGTCGAGCAGTTTGCGGTCCATGGGGCTTGTTCGGGTCTTCGTCTTGCGCGGAAGACGGCTAGAATACGTCTTTAAGGCAGGGCAGGGCCATGACCTCGAACCAAACCACGCCGCTGGTCGGCATCGTGATGGGGTCCCGATCCGACTGGGACACCATGCAACACGCGGCACAGAAGCTCGACATGCTCGGTGTGCCCTACGAAGTGAGAGTGGTTTCGGCGCATCGCACGCCGGACGTGCTGTTCTCCTACGCCGAACAGGCGGCCGGGCGCGGCCTGCGCGCGATCGTCGCCGGCGCCGGCGGCGCGGCGCACCTGCCGGGCATGTTGGCGGCCAAGACCGCGGTGCCGGTGCTGGGCGTGCCGGTCCAGTCCAAGGCGCTGAACGGGATGGACTCGCTGCTGTCGATCGTGCAGATGCCGGCCGGCATCCCGGTGGCGACGTTCGCGATCGGCAATGCCGGCGCGGCCAACGCGGGGCTGTTCGCCGCGGCGCTGCTGGCGCCGGAGCACCCGGCGATCGGCGCGGCGCTGGCGCAGTTCCGCCAGCGCCAGACCGACGACGTGATGGCGGCGGACGATCCCCGACAATGACCACGGTCGGCATCCTGGGAGGCGGGCAGCTGGCCCGCATGATGGTCTTGGCGGGAGCGCCGTTGGGATTGCGGTTCGCGGTGTTCGACCCGGCGACCGACGCGTGCGCGGGCCAGGTCGCCCCGCTGCAGGTGGGAGGATTCGAGGACGAATCCGCGCTGGCCGAGTTCGCCGCGCAGGTCGACGTGGTGACCTTCGACTTCGAGAACGTGCCGGCGCGCAGCGCGCAGTGGCTGGCCGATCGCGTGCCGGTGTTCCCGAATCCCGGTGCGCTGGCGGTCGCCCAGGACCGGCTCAGCGAGAAGAGCCTGTTCCGCGAACTGGGCATCCCCGTCCCGGACTTCGCCGCGGTCGACGACCGGGCGGGCCTGGATGCGGCGCTGGCGCGCATCGGCACGCCGTGCATCCTCAAGACCCGGCGGCTCGGCTACGACGGCAAGGGCCAGTTCCGGATCAAGTCCCCGGCCGACGCCGATGCGGCCTGGGCCGCGCTGGGCGAGCAGGCGGGCAAGGTCGGCCTGATCGCCGAGGCGTTCGTGCCGTTCCAGCGCGAGGTCAGCGTGGTCGCGGTGCGCGGTCGCGACGGCGAGTTCCGCGCCTGGCCGCTGACCGAGAACTGGCATGTCGATGGCGTGCTGTCCGCGAGCCTGGCGCCGGCACCGGTCGACGCGGGCATGCAGCAACGGGCCGAGGCGCATGCGCGCAAGTTGGCCGGGAAGCTGGATTACGTGGGCGTGTTCGCGCTGGAGCTGTTCGTGCGCGACGGCGAACTGCTGGCCAACGAGATGGCGCCGCGCGTGCACAACTCCGGGCATTGGAGCATCGAGGGAGCGGAGACGTCGCAGTTCGAGAACCACGTGCGCGCGGTGCTCGGCCTGCCCTTGGGCAGCACCGCGATGCGCGGCCATGCCTGCATGCTCAACTGGCTGGGCGAGATGCCGCCGGCCGTGCCGTTCCTGGCCGTGCCCGGCGGGCACTGGCACGATTACGGCAAGCAGCCGCGCGCCGGGCGCAAGGTGGGACATGCGACCCTGCGCGCCGATGATGCCCGGGCGTTGCGGGCAGCGTTGGCGCAGACGGGCGATGCGCTGGGGCGCCAGGCACAGGTGGCGCCGGTGCTGGAGCGATTGGCGCAGGAGTGATCCTGCGGCCCGGCGCGAGCCGCGCCGGGCTTGCCGCCCCAAGCCGCGCATGGGCGCGTGGGTTTTCGCAGGAGGTGCATCGGCGCCCCGCGGCGGCTTGCGTCGCGCCCGCGGGACGCGGGCTCATTGCAGCCGGCTGGCGACGAAGTCCCAGTTGACGACTTTCCAGAACGCTTCCAGGTAGGCGGCGCGCGCGTTCTGGTGGTCCAGGTAATAGGCGTGTTCCCAGACGTCGCAGGCAAGCAGCGGCGTATCGCTGCCGGTCAGCGGCGTGCCGGCATGGGGCGTGCTCGCCACGGCCAGGAGGCCGTCCGGGCGCTGCACCAGCCATACCCAGCCCGAACCGAACAGCGCCAGCGCGGCGCGATCGAATTCCTGGCGCAGTTGCGTGACGCCGCCGAAGGACTGGGCGATCTTCTCGGCGAGCGCGCCGGTGGGATCGCCGCCGCCGCGCGCGCGCATGCACTGCCAATAGAAGCCGTGGTTCCAGACCTGCGCGGCGGTGTCGAACAGGCTGCCCTGGGCGCGCCGGACGATTTCCTCCAGCGCAAGATCGGCGAACTCCGTGCCTTCGATCCGCGCGTTGAGCTCCTCGACGTAGTTCCGATGGTGCTGGCCGTGATGGCTGTCCAGCGTCGCGGCCGACAGGTGCGGCTCGAGGGCGGAGCGGGAATAGGGCAGGGGAGGCAGTTCGATCGGCATGAGGGCGTTTTTTCCTGGTCGGCCCGCGGTTGAACGCGTTGGGGCTTACAATGGGCGGCAATGCGGAAGTCTATCCGACCCGGATGGCCGGGCTTCCGCCCAGCAAGGAGAATCCCATGGCGGTGATCGAGCGGATCCAGGCCGAAGTCGAGCGGTATCCCATCGTGCTGTTCATGAAGGGCACGCCGCAGTATCCGATGTGCGGGTTCTCAAGCCGGGCCGTGCAGGCGCTGCTGGCCGCCGGCGCCGAGCAACTGCACACGGTCAACGTGCTCGAGGAGCCCGAGATACGGGCCAACCTGCCGCGCTTCTCCAACTGGCCGACCTTCCCGCAGCTGTTCATCCACGGGGAACTGATCGGCGGTTGCGACATCACGCTGGAGCTGTTCGAGTCCGGCGAACTCAAGCGCATCGTCAGCGAGGCCTACCAGCCGTGAGCCAGGAGCAGGCGACCTCCCTGCCAGCGGCGGCGTTGGCGGGGCGCGTGGTGTTGGTCACGGGGGCCGCGGGCGGCCTCGGCGCGGCGGCGGCGCGCGCGTGCGCGGCGGCGGGCGCGACCGTGGTGCTGCTCGGACGGCAGGTGCGCAAGCTCGAGCGCGTCTACGATGCCGTGGCGGCGGCAGGGCCGGAGCCGTTGCTGTATCCGATGGACCTGGCCGGCGCCAGCCCGGACGACCATGCCGAGCTGGCCGCGCGGATCGGGGCCGAGCTCGGCCGCCTGGACGGCGTGCTGCATTGCGCGGCCGATTTCCCCGGCCTGACGCCGCTGGAGAACACGGATCCCGCGGTGCTGGCGCGTTCGCTGCAGGTCGGCCTGACCGCACGGCTGTGGTTGTCGCAGGCTTGCCTGCCGCTGCTGCGCCAGCGCCAGGACGCGGCGCTGGTGTTCGTGGTCGACGACCCGGCCCGGGTGGGCCAGGCGTACTGGGGGGCATACGGCGCCGCGCAGCATGCGCAGCGCGGCCTGGTATCGAGCCTGCACCAGGAGACCGCCGCCGGGCCCGTGCGGGTCTGCGGCCTGCAGCCGGGGCCGATGCGCACGCCGTTGCGCGCGCGCGCGTTCCAGCACCAGGACGACCATGCGGCCGTGGATCCGGGGCATTACGCGGATGCCTGCGTCGCCTTGCTTTCCGCGTCGGGCATCGCGCACCGCGGCACTGTCTGGAGTCCTTCGGCATGACCATTCTTTCCGCCGCACTGCTGTTGTTCCTGATCCTGGACCCGCTCGGCAACGTCCCGGTGTTCCTCAGCGTGCTCAAGCCGCTGCCGCCGCGGCGCCAGCGCATCGTGCTGGCGCGCGAGCTGCTGATCGCGCTGGTGGTGCTGATGGGGTTCCTGTGGGGCGGCAAGTACGCGCTGGAGCTGATGCACCTGCGCCAGGAGTCGGTGGCGATCGCCGGCGGCATCGTGCTGTTCCTGATCGGCATCCGGATGATCTTCCCGCGCCCGGAGGGGCTGATGGGCGAGATCCCCGACGGCGAGCCGTTCATCGTGCCGCTGGCGATCCCGCTGGTGGCCGGTCCTTCCGGCATGGCCGCCGTGATGCTGATGGGCAGCAACGAGCCGGCACGCCTGCCGGAGTTCAGCCTGTCGCTGCTGCTGGCATGGGGCGCGACCGCGGCGATCCTGTTCTGCTCGCCCTTGCTCTACAAGCTGCTGGGCCACCGCGCCCTGACCGCGCTGGAGCGCCTGATGGGCATGTTGCTGGTGGCGATCTCGGTGCAGATGTTCCTCGACGGCATCGGTACCTATCTCAAGTTGCCGGTGAACATCTGATCGCTACGCGATCTTTGTGACAACTTGATGGCGAGCGAGGACATTTTCCTTGCTCGTCCTTGCCGGCGTGTGTCCGGCTTGCAATGCGCCCCGGCATATGGCGGCGACATGCGCTGCTTAACGTGATCGTCACGTTTCGAGCGCCCTCCCTTTTCGGTGGATCGACCGGACGCCGGCATGCCGGCGGCGGGAGGGGCGCGCTTGTCGCATTCCTTCAGCCCAGAGGTCCTCCATGAAATCACGCCAGCCGTCCTCCCTGTCGGTGCTCGCCGTCGCCCTGGCCAGCGCGCTCGCCAGCCACGCGCAAGCGCAGAGCAACGACACCGAGCAACAGCAGAGTTCCCGCGTCACCGCGTCCAGCACGTCCAACACCACCTCGGCGTACGACACCAAGCGCGTGCAGGAACTCGACAAGGTCAGCGTCACCGGCAACAAGAACGCCTACGTGCTAGGCGGCGGCAACATGACCGTGCAGACCGCCAGCAAGGCGATCTCCACCGTGACGCGCGAGTCGATCTCGCAGGCATCCGGCGGCAGCAACTTCACCCAGGTGATCGACGCCATCCCCGGCGTGGATGCTTCCACCAGCGACGTGACCGGCCTGAACAACGGCAACTACAGCCTGCGCGGCTTCGATTCCTCGGCGATCGGCATCACCGTCAACGGCGCGCCGGTCACCGACAGCGGCAGCTACTCGGTCTACGCCACCGAGTACGGCGATGCCGAGAACTACAACGACATCACGGTGATGCAGGGCACGCCGAACGTGGACCAGCCGGAGATGGGCGCCACCGGCGGCCAGATCGCCTGGTCGACGGTCGATCCGACCCACGATTTCGGCGTCGACTTCAACCAGGGCTTCGGCAGCAACGACTATCGCCGCAGCTTCATCCGGGTGAACACCGGCGATACCGGCCCGGTGCGCTCGTGGGTCTCCTTCTCCCGCAACACCGCGGACAAGTGGAAGGGCAAGGGCACGATGGACGTCAACAAGATCGACGGCAAGAGCCTGTGGGAGATCAGCCCCGGCAACTCGATCAGCGCCTCGTTCCAGTACAACCGCCAGTCCAACTACTCCTACCAGACCGGCAGCAAGGCCCAGCTCGCCAACGATTACGAATACGACTACGCGGACGACTGGGGTACGGGATCGACCTCCTACTACAAACTGCGCCGCAACCCCTACAAGAGCCTGCTGGCCAGCCTCGATGGCGAGTTCACTCTGAGCGACAGCCTGCGCCTGTCGGTGGTGCCGTACGTGTGGTGGGGCCAGGGCGGCGGCTCCAGCGCCACCACGATCCGCCCTTCGACCAGCAGCGCCAACGTCTACGGTCGCTCCGGCAGCGTCGTCGACGCCAGCGATTACGCCTACACCTATTCGTACTCCAGTACGGTGCGCCCGGGCATCGTGGCCAAGTTCTTCCAGGATATCGGCCTGGACCACAATCTGGTATACGGGTTGTGGTTCGACCGCTCGCGCAAGAGCCAGAACAGCAGCAGCGTCGCCGTCGACCAGTCCACCGGCGAACCCTGCGACGTGTGGGCCGATACCGACAGTTGCTTCATCACCTATCCGGACGGTTCGGTGCAGCAGAGCTATCGCACCTACACCGTGACGAACGTGCAGAAGTACTTCGTCCAGGACAACTGGACGCCGGCCGACGATTGGGCGCTCAACCTGGGCCTGTCGTGGATTCATGCCACCCGCAAGGGCCACAACTACCAGTGGCCGGGTTCCACCCAGGAGATCGGCGTGGAGTTCGACAACAGCTACAGCAAGCTGCTGCCGGCCTTCGGCGTGAAGTACTCGCCGGACAGCCGCAACCAGTTCTTCTACGGCGTGGCCAAGACCTTCCGCGTGCCGGCGACCAACTCGATCACCTTGAACATGTCCGCCGACCAGGCGATCCCGGAACCGGAGTCGGCCTGGACGAACGACATCGGCTGGCGCTTCTACGGCGACCGCCTCGCCGTCTCGTCGATGCTCTACCAGAGCAACTACGAGAACAAGCAGATGAGCAGCTACGACCAGAACACGGCGCTGACCACCTACGTATCGATCCCGAAGGTGCGCATGCGCGGCTTCAACACCGAAGCCAGCTACGCGTTCACCGACAGCCTGAAGCTGTATGGCTCCTACACCTATACCCAGGCCAAGATCCTGAGCGATACGCTGGCGGTGGGCACTTCCAGCGGCGTCTACGAGTACGCCGTCGGCGGCAAGCAGTTGGCCAACACCCCGAAGAACATCGCCAACCTGCGCCTGAGCTACAACTACGGCAACTTCTGGGCCACCTTGAAGGGACGCTATTCCGGCTCCCGCTACGGCGACTACATGAACACCGAACGGGTCGGCGGCTACACCACCTTCGGCATCGACACCGGCTATACGTTCAACGATTGGGCCTGGCTGAAGAAGCCCTCGATCAAGCTCAACCTGTACAACCTGACCGACAAGCGCGTGATCACCTGGGCCAATACCACCCAGGTGCTGGCCGCCTCCGGCGCCAGCGAGTACCCGGACGTGGCGTCCACCGGCACCCCGTACTACTCGGTGCTGGAATCGCGCGCCTTCGCTGTGACCTTCGGCGCTTCGTTCTGACCTGATCCAGGCGTTCCACCTAAGCGAGTCCATGCAGGGGAGGCCGGCGCCGAGCGCCGGCCTTTTTTGCGCCTGTGTTCCCGGCATCCCGGGCTCCCCAACGCCCAGGGTTGTCATTTTTCTTTCAAGTTCGCGGTTCCGGACGGCTTCCCCCGACGACGGGCGAGCATGGGACTTTCTTTTTTCTGAATGAATTCAGGTTGATGTGCCATACGCTGGCGCCTGCGGACCGGACCCGCATCACGGCCGAGGTGGCGGATGCATCGCACTGCGAAGAGCGCTTGCCGGCGGGTGCGTTCCGGATGTTCTGTCCGCAACAAATGTCCTGATGCGCTAAAAATGTCATGGCACGGTCACAATCCGTGGATACCGTGTTAACCTGTTGTTAACCGTTGCGGCTGCAACCGGCCGCCCGGTCAGGGAACCCCAGAGCACAACACATTCAGGTCCATCCATCTCTTCCAGTGGATGGATCAGCACGTCTTTTTTCGTCCGCCAAATCCGCATCGAGGCTACCGACAATGACTGACCACCGCCGTCTCCGCATGTCCAAGCTCACGCTTGGTCTCGTGGCTGCGCTCGCCGCCGCTCCCGTCTTCGCGCAGAGCACCTCCGCCGGTGTCGGCGGCCAGGTGACCACCACCAGCGGCCAGCCGGTTGCCGGTGCCGAGGTGACGATCACCCACGTGGAGTCGGGCACGGTCAGCCGCGCGACGACGGATGCCGCCGGCCGCTACAACGCGCGCGGCCTGCGCGTCGGTGGCCCGTACACCATCACCATCACCAAGCCCGGCGAAGGCACCAAGACCGAGGATGGCGTTTATCTGGCCCTCAATCAGATTAGTACGGTCAATGCGCAGCTGACTGGCGACGTGACCACCTTGGGTACCGTGACCGCAACCGCGATCGCGGGTGGTTCGGAAGTGTTCAGTGCCAACAAGATGGGGGCGGGTACCTCGATAGACCAACAGAAGATCGAAGCGCTGCCTTCGATCAATGGCAATATCCAGGACTACATGCGCCTCGATCCGCGCGTGGCCTTCGTCGATCGCGCTTCGGGCACCATATCTGCCGGTGGCCAGAATCCACGCTACAACTCGATCAGCATCGATGGCGTCTCGGCCAGCGATACCTTCGGTCTGGAAGGCAACAACATGACCACCCGTCGCCAGCCGGTATCGATGGAGGCCATCGAGGCGATCGACATCAACCTGTCCAACTATGACGTCAGCATCGCCAGCGCCGTGGGTGCGACGGTCAATGCCGTAACCAAGTCGGGTACCAACGAGTTCCATGGATCTATCTATGGCAACTACCGGGACGGCGACTGGTTCGGCGACAACCCGGACGGCACCCCGTTCAACGGCTTCACCAAGGAAAAGACCTACGGCGCGACCTTCGGCGGCCCGATCGTCAAGGACAAGCTGTTCTTCTTCGCCAACTACGAAAAGTTCGAGCAGAAGGCTCCGGGCGCCGACCTGAGCAGCACGGCTTATGGCAAGCCCAATGCGTTGATCACCGATTCGGTGATCCAGCAGGCTCAGGATATCGCCCGTAACACTTGGGGCATCGACGCTGGCGGCCTGTCCAGCGACGGCAATACCGACCTCGAAGAGTACGCGCTGAAGCTGGACTGGAACATCAACGACAATCATCGTGCCAGCCTCCGTTACAGCAAGTTGGAGCAGAACAAGCTCCGGATCAACGGCATGAGCACCAGCAGCCAGGTATCGCTGAGCTCTTACTGGTACGAACACGAGAAGACCGTCGAGAGTTACGTCGGCCAGCTTTTCAGCGACTGGACCGATAATTTCTCCACCGAGTTCAAGGTGTCCTATCGCGATTACTCGGCGATCCGCGTCGTGCCGACGACTGCCCCGAGCATTGCGATTTATATGGGAGGCGACGAAGCTACTCCGTCCGGAGACGTGCTGTACTTCGGTACCGAGACCAACTCCCAGAACAATATCCTCGAAACCAAGACTTGGAACTACTACGCCGCGGGTACTTGGACGCTGGGTGACCATGACCTGAAGTTCGGCGTCGATTACAGCGACAACGACGTCTACAACTACTATGGCGCCAATTCCTGGGGCGTTTACCGCTTCTATGGCCTGGAGAACTTCCGTCTTGGCAAGTGGAGCCAATACGACCTCAGCGCCGAAACTTCGCCGGGTTCGATCGCCGCAGACTACAAGAACAAGAACCTTGGCCTGTTCGTGCAGGATACCTGGTACGTCAACAGCAACCTGACGCTGACCCTTGGCCTGCGCGCCGATCGCCCCGATACCTCCCCGGCGCCGGCCTACAATGCTGCGGCCTCAGAAAAATTCGGTTACGACAATAGCAAGATCTTTGATGGCGACTTCCTGATCCAGCCGCGCTTCGGCTTCAATTACACCTTCGATACCGATCGCCCCACCCAGCTGCGCGGCGGCGTCGGCTTGTTCCAGGGCGATGCACCGCAGGTTTGGATCGGCAACAGCTACGCAACCACCGGCCTCAACTACACTTCGTACACCAACTACTTGGTATCCAGCAGCCCGTCGAACCAGACGTGGACCACGCTGCCGTTCAGTCCCGATGGTTTGGCCCAGAACGTGCCGACGGTCGCAGGTTCGGCGACCCAGAACGTCAACTTCGTGGCCAAGGATTTCAAGTTGCCGTCCGTATGGAAGGCCAACTTGGCATTCGATCACGAACTGCCGTGGTACGGCATCGTCGGTTCGGCCGAGTTCCTGATCACCAAGGTCAAGAACGGCTTGTTCTACAAGAGCTTGAACATCGGCAATGTGGCCGCCCCGGGTGAGGATCCGAGCCCGACCTTCTATGGTCCGGATGGCCGAGCCCTGTATTGGAACCCGAACAAGCGCAATACCGGCGTTTGGCAATCGGGTGATGCGCGTGCCGGACGTGACCGCAACTACAACAACGTATTCCTGATCGACAACACCGATAAGGGCGAGAGCCGTCAATTCACGGTGTCGTTGACCAAGCCGTTCAGCGAGACGAGCGATTGGTCATGGACCTTGGGTTACACGTACACCGACGCGACCGAAGTGGGCCCGCTTACCAGCTCCACCGCCAGCTCGGGCTTCGGCTACCAGTATGGCTTCAATACCAACGACAATGTTGCCACGACCTCGCGCTACGAGATCAAGGATCGGGTCTCGGGCTCGCTGAACTGGAAGCACAAGTTCTTCGGCGATTACGAGACCCGCGTGGGCTTGGTATACGAAGGCCGCAGTGGTCGTCCGTTCAGCTACATCTTCAACGGCGATGCCAATGGCGACAGCCGTACCCTGAACGACCTGTTCTATGTCCCGTCGGGTCCTGGCGATGTGCTGTTCGGAACCATTGGCAACAACGGTTCGTTCACGCCGAATGCCGCGTTGGAGAAGCAGTTCTTCGACTGGCTTGCCCAGCATCCGCAACTGGCCAAGTATGCTGGCACCTACGCGCCGGCCAACGGCTTCCGTACCGGCTGGGTCAATACCTTCGACGTGCGTATCACTCAGCAATTGCCTGGTTTCGCCAAGGGGCACAAGTCGGAACTGTGGCTGGATATCCAGAACGTCGGCAACCTTCTGAACAAGAAATGGGGCCGCATCATGGATTACGGCTTCTATGCCGATGCCCGTGTTGCCAACCTGCAAGGTATCTACAACGGGAAGTACGTGTACAACACCCTGTACACCGATGCGCCGACCGCCGCCAACTCCGACGCGGACGGTTTCAACATCGGCGTCTCGCAGTGGTCCATGCAGTTGGGCTTCCGCTACGAGTTCTGATCCTTCGCGGTATATACTGCAGTCCATGGAACGGCCGGGGCGACCCGGCCGTTTCCTTTTGGATGGGGGAGTGCGTTACATTCCCGCGGCTGCAGACAGGAGCACACGATGGAAACAGGCAATACGGCACCGAGGGCGTTGCCGGTGGTGGACGCGCGGATCTATCCGCGGGGCGGTCTGGACGTGCTGTCGCGGGCGGAGGTCGCCCGGTTGCGCGACGCCTCCAGCGGCGGCATGCACGAGCTGCTGCGCCGCTGCGCGTTGGCGGTGCTGACCAGCGGCAGCGCCTCGGACGATCCGCGGGCGGCCCGCGACCTGTACCCGGACTTCGACATCCAGGTCGCGCAGCGCGACCGGGGCATCCGCCTGGAATTGACGAACGCCCCGGCCATGGCCTTCGTGGACGGCGAGATCATCAACGGCGTGGCCGAACTGCTGTTCGCCGTGGTGAGGGACCTGGCCTACATGGCGATCGAGCTGGGCCCGGAATCCACGGCCGACCTCGAATCCAGCGAGGGCATCACCAACGCGGTGTTCGGCCTGCTGCGCAACGCCCGCATGCTCCAGCCCTCCGATCCCAACCTGGTGGTCTGCTGGGGCGGACACTCGATCTCGCGCGACGAATACCTTTACACCAAGCAGGTGGGTTACGAGCTGGGCCTGCGCGGCCTGGACATCTGCACCGGCTGCGGCCCGGGCGCAATGAAGGGGCCGATGAAGGGCGCGACCATCGCCCATGCCAAGCAGCGCCGCACCAGCACGCGCTACATCGGCATCACCGAGCCCGGCATCATCGCCGCGGAGTCGCCGAACCCGATCGTCAACCACCTGGTGATCATGCCGGACATCGAGAAGCGGCTCGAAGCCTTCGTGCGCCTGGGGCACGGCATCATCGTGTTCCCGGGCGGCGTGGGCACGGCCGAGGAGATCCTGTACCTGCTCGGCATCCTGCTGCGCGAGGAGAACCGCGACCTGCCTTTCCCGCTGGTCTTGAGCGGGCCGACCATCGCCGCGCCGTACTTCGAGCAGATCGATCGATTCATCCGCCTCACGCTCGGCAACGAGGCCGCGTCGCGCTACGAGATCGTGATCGGCGATCCGGTGATGGTGGCCCGGAAGATGGCGGAGGGCATCCAGCGCGTGCGCGAGTATCGCAAGGACCAGAAGGACTCCTTCTATTTCAACTGGTCCGTCGACATCCCGCTGGAATACCAGCGTCCGTTCGTGCCAAGCCACGAGGCCATGGCGGCACTGGACCTGCACCACGGGCGCCCGGCCCATGCGCTGGCGGCCGACCTGCGCCGCGCCTTCTCCGGCATCGTCGCCGGCAACGTCAAGGAAGACGGCATGCGCCGGATCGAGGCCTTCGGCCCGTTCGAGATCAACGGCGACCAAGACATCATGCAGGCGCTGGACGGCCTGCTGCGCGCCTTCGTCGAGCAGCGCCGGATGAAGATCTCGGGCGAGTACCACCCCTGCTACAGGGTGGTGACCTGAGGCGGCATCACTCGGCATGTGATGGGCGTCAAATCGTTGACGCCCATCCCGCCTGAACGACCGTTCGTCCCCCGGGGATCTTGCCGCTTCGGCGGCGCTTTGTCAGGCTTTGCCCAACACGCTGGGGAGCGTTCTTCGATGTCACCTCGTCGGATTGGCGGCTTCACGCTGGTGGAGCTGATGGTCACCGTTGCCGTGCTGGCGATCCTGTCGGCGATCGCGTATCCGAGCTTCCAGGGGGTGATCCGCTCCAATCGTGTCAGTAGCGCCAGCAACGAAGCTTTGGCGCTGCTGTCCTTGGCGCGTAGCGAAGCAATCCGCAACCGGCGGGGGGCGGGCGTGTGCGGCAGCAGCACAGGGGAAGTTTGCGACGACGATTGGGCCGCGGGCATGTTGGCTTGGTCGGATGCCGATGGGAATGGGGTATATCAGACAGGGGAGACTGTCCTTCGTTTCGTCGCCATCGACCCGGCTCTGCAAAGTGCCGGGCCGGCAGCGGCGGTCGCCTTCGATTCCCGCGGACGGCGACGGGGTGACGTCGCCCAGGAGATCTCTTTGCAGCCCGTCTCGTGTGGCGAACAGGAGTTGCGCCGGGTCTTGACGATCAATGCGTCCGGCCAAATCCGCATCCAGAAGGAGGCTTGCTCGTGAAACGCCCGCGCTTCCCCTCGTTCGGAAACGACGCCGCAGGCTTCAGCATGATCGAGGTGCTGATCGCAATTCTGGTCCTGGCCATTGGCCTGCTCGGCTTCGCCTTGCTGCAGACCATGAACGTGCGTTTCGTTCAGAGTGCGAACTATCGTACCCAGGCGACCAACCTGGCCTATGACCTAATCGACCAGATGCGGAGCAATCGCTACCAGGCCGCTTGGTACAGTGCGGCGACGTTTGCGCCTAACACGGTTTCGGTCGGCCGGTGCCGCCGCCCGATAGGCAACGACGTCACCATCGACCAGAACATCCAGCGATGGCAGTGCCAAGTCGTGCAGGCGTTGGGAGAAGGCGCGAGCGCCACCGTGGTCAATGCCAATGGACAAGTGACCGTGGGTATTAGCTGGGGCGACCAACGTTGGGACAAGGACGATCCGGATGCCCTGACCACCTTTACCTTGGTCTCGCAGCTATGAAAAAAGCCGTTGCAAGACCGCGGCTGCAAGCCGGCCTCTCGTTGATCGAGATGATGATCGCGATGGTGATCGGGCTGGTCCTGATGCTGGGCGTGATCCAGGTGTTCTCCGCTTCGCGAGAGGCTTCGCGATTGGCCGAAGGAGGATCGCGTAGCCAGGAAAATGCGCGTTTCGCTCTGGATTTCCTGCAGCGCGATATCCGCATGGCCGGGCATTTCGGTTGCGTCAACGATCAAGCACATTTCGTCCGTGGCGAAGGCGATCCGGTGGTCCATATCGCGGGTGTGTCGACCGGGAGCGGCGATCCTCTGGATTTCAGCGTGTCGATACAGGGATATGAGGCGCCGAACACGAGCGCCAACTCCTCGCTGACGCTAGGCCAGAACTGGGCAGGCCCGAGCAATCTCCCTGCCAAGTTGCAGGGCCTCGGCATCCGGGGGGGCAGCGACGTGCTGGTATTGCGGTACCTGTCTCCTGAAGGCGTGCCGGTGACGGGAATCGCCTCCGGGACCAACAGCACGCTGACGTTTGACGCCGCCTTGGGAGCCCGTCTTACCGAGGGTGGAGTCGCCTCGCCGGCACTTTTTGGTGTTGCCGATTGCAGCCACGCCGATGTGTTCAGCGGTGTCTATTCTTCAGGAACGGTCACCGCCGCCGGCGTGAACCTGGAACGCTACACTGCCCAGCCGAGCGGCCAGACCATGCTGTACCGTGCCGAATCCATCGTCTACTTCATCGGCACAGGTACGTCGGGCGAACCGAGCTTGATGCGGGCTCGGGCGGATGGCGCCGGAAACTACGGGCAGCCCGAGGAACTGGTGGAGGGCATCGAGAGCCTGCAAGTCCTCTATGGCCTGGACAGCACGACCGCGATCAGTTCGACCACGCCACCACTAGGCAACATCACGGTGCAAGGCACCGCGGCCGATGTCAGCACGGGCACCGATGCCGACGCGGCTGCCCAGTGGCGACGCGTGGGACAGGTGCAGGTGGGAATCCTGGCCCGGAGTCCCACGCCGGCAGCGGCTGCATCGCCTAGCGACGCGGTCCACTATCCGCGCGCACTGGGCGTCGAGTTCGTACCGGCAGCCAACGGCGACGGCCGCTATCGCGCCGCTTACGAATCCACCATTGCCTTGCGCAATCGCTTGTTCGGGAATTGACACACATGGCTACCTTGTCGCGATCGCTCCCATTGCGTGCCCGGCAGCGCGGCGCGGTGCTGTACGTGGCGTTGATCATGCTCATCCTGCTGGCTTTGCTGGGGATCGCGGGCATGCAGGTGGCAGGGATGCAGGAGAAGATGGCAGCCAACTATCGAGCAGCCAACCTGGCATTCCAGCGAACAGAGGGGGTGACCCGGCGTGCGGAGAATGCCGTTGAGAGCATCGCCAATCGCACGTCTCTCGCTGCCGATGCGCCGCTCCAGTCGGGCGACATCCAGTTGGCGTGCGACGATGGATTCGACCCGGTCGCCTGGGGAAGAGCGCGCACTCTGGAAGGAGGGGAGGCCGTCAACGTCCGGCGCATCGATACCTGCATCGTCGGTCAGAGTGATTACGGTATGGGCAGTCCTTTGGATCCTGTTTCGCCCATCTACCAGATCACGTCGTTCTCCACCGATACCGATAGCGATCCCTCCTCTTCGGCGGTGATCGACACCGTGTTCAAACTCTGAGGTTCGCGATGGCAAGCCGTACATCCAAGATCGTGGTCGCCGGCACTTTCGCGTTACTGGCGGCCGGTGGCTACTTCGCCTACAACCTCCTGGCTGCGCAAGGGCAGGGCGAATTGGCCCAGGCGCCATTGAACAACACGACGCAAGCTCCGCCGGCTTTCATCATGGCGGTGGACGATTCCAACTCGATGACGTTCGAGCGGATCTTTCCCGGCGGCGATGGGCGGATGCAGTGGAACGGAAGCAGCTTCTTCAGTTCGGCGGGCGTGTTCTATAACGTGGGACAGCCGTGCTCCAACAACTCTGTCGACTGTTATCTGTATTTGTTCCCGCACGTGGGCTTCAATAGCTCGTACTCGCCAGGTCGTGCCATCCCGCCCCTGGACGTGTTCGGCTTCGCGCGGTCGCCGACCTATAATGCCGGCTACTTCAATCCGAACGTGAATTACGATCCGTGGAAGCTGGCGGCCGCGGACAGTCAAGGGAACACGCTGTGGCCTGACGCGACGATTATCGATACTCGCGCGGATCCCCGGACTGGAACGGACTTCGCCACGGCTCATGGCGTCAGCTACGATCTCACGTCCTCCAGAGCGGTGAACAACGAGCCATTCCAGTTCTTGACCGGCATGGTCATCCCCGCGGGGACCACCTATCGCTCGACGTCTCGAACATGCAATAGCTCCAATAGCAACGGCCTGCCTAGCACTAGCGGCAGCTGGACCTCCTTGAAGAACGACGTCGAGGTGCGCAACAACTGCACTGTCCAGCTGCAGTATTTCCCCGCTACGTTCTATCTGCCTGCCGACGCGGATGCCCCCGCGGGTTATCGCACGGACGATGCCAACCGTCCGGTCATCGCCAATGCCTGCGGGCCTGGCTGCGGCATGCGCCGCTACGAGATAAAGCCGGCCAACTACACGTCCACGGCGGCTTACGACGCGGCTATCAAGAACTTCGCGAATTGGTTCCAGTACCACCGCAATCGCATTCTTTCGATGGTGGGATCGTCCTCGCATGCGATGTTCGATGCCAGCAACATGCGGGTGGGATATTTCACGATCAACAACCGAACCGCGGTGACCATGTATGACGTGGTCACGCAGCGTTCGAACCTGTACGCGCAGATATACGCGTTGAAGCCCAACGGAGGGACTCCCAATCGCGAGGCCGTCGCCTTCCTGGGAGAACAGTTCCGCCGGACCGACGACAATGCGCCAGTGAAGCTTGCCTGCCAGCGCAATGGCGGCATGTTGTTCACGGATGGATACACCAATACCACCAGTAGCGTATCCGGCTATGGCAATGCCGATTCGGCGGGAGGAGCCAACCTGAGTGGTGCTCCCTTCCCTGACAACTATTCCAATACGATCGCCGACATCGCGGCCGCCTACTATGCGGGCGGAACGTACACGCCCTTGCGTACCGGAACGAATTTCCCGGTGGGCAGGGTGCCGGTGCCCAAACAGTGCAATACGTTGGATCCGAGTTCGGCGGATTGGAAGCGCCTGGACTGCCAGACCAACCTACACATGAATTTTTACGGCGTTACCTTGGGGGCCCAGGGCAAGATCTTCGAGGTCAACCAGGCGGCTACCGAGGATCCCTACACCAATCCGCCAAGCTGGAATGCGAATGGCGATCCATTGAGCTCCGATGACGGCCGCGTCATCGACGAGCTCTGGCACGCGACCATCAACAGCCGCGGCGAGTTCATCAATGCCAAGACACCTGCGGAAGTCACTGCCGCAATGCGTCGCGTCCTGTCCTCTGTGAGCGCGGGCTCCTCGCCCTCAGGAAGCCTCGCATTGACGGGTGCCAGGATCGGAGCCGGGTCACTTACCGTTTCCCCGAGCTACGAGGTCGCCAACGAAGGCACCGATTGGTTCAGCCGACTCAATGCCTCCAGCGTCAGCGTGGATCCGAGAACGCGCGAGGTCCTGTACACGCCCCTATGGGAGGCAAGTGCACGCTTGCCTGCCGCCGCCTCGCGCCGCGTGTACTTCTCCAGCGGCAGCACGGTCAGCGAATTCACTAGCGACAACGTGACCCTGGCCGGGCTGTGCAGCACGCCGTCCTCGAGCTATCCCGGCATGAGTCGGTGCACCGAGGTTACGCTGGGGGGGCTGGGAGCTACATCCGAGAGTGCTGTTGCCTACCTGCGCGGGGACGTCAGCGGTGAGAAGCGCAACGGCGGCAAACTGCGAGATCGCACCACAAGACTGGGCGATATCGTGAATTCGACACCCGTGATCAGTTCGCCTATCGACGACTATGGGTACCGCTCCCTGGCAGGAGGTCTGGGGGCAAGCTATCTCCAGTACTTGAACGCAAAGCGCCAAAGCAAGCGTTATATGGTCTACGTCGGCGCCAACGACGGCATGTTGCATGCCTTCGATGGCGGCATGGACGGCAGTGGGGCGATCAGCGGTAACGGTGGCCAGGAAGTATTCGCGTACATCCCGGCCACTTCCTATGGTCACATGGGCAATCTGTTGTTTCCCTACGATCCGGACCAGAAGAACGACCAGAAGTTCGCGCATCGCTACTTCGTGGATGGGCCGGTGGCCTTGGGCGATAGCTATTACGGAGGCAGCTGGCATACCACGCTCGTGGGAACCACGGGTGCGGGCGGTCGCGGCGTGTTCGCTCTGGACGTCACGACGCCAGGCAGTTTTGGTGCCAGCAGTAGGCTGTGGGAGATCAACGATCTCGATACCAGCCTCCCCCAAGCCGTGCGCCAGAACATCGGCCACGTGCTTGGCAAGCCAGTGATCGTGCCCGTGAAGGCCGGCAATGGCGATGTCTCCTGGAAGGCGATCTTCGGCAATGGCTACAACAGCGCCAGCGGGAAGGCGGTGTTGTTCTTGGTCGACATCGGGACCGGAGCGCCGAGCATCCGGATGATCGAGGCAGTCGAACCCGCCAGCAGTGCCCCGGCCGGCAGCAACGGCCTGGGCAATATCGTCGTGATCGACCGTTGGGGCGGAGCCAGCCAGACAACACGGGTAAGGGATGGCTTTGCTGATACCGTGTATGGAGCCGACCAGCGCGGTGCCGTGTGGAAGTTCGACTTGCGCGATGCGTCCAATTCCGTGTCCGTGCCCGTGTTCACGACGGCTACGCACAGCGACTCGGGACAGATCTATCGGCAGCCAATCACCGGGGGCTTGGCCGCCGCCGCTGGCGAGATGGGGGGGGTGCTGCTGGTATTCGGTACCGGCAGTTTCTCCTTCACGAACGACGTCAGCGATACGAGCACGCAATCGCTGTATGGTTTCACGGATATTTCCGAAGGGCGGGCGACCACGACGCTGACGCGTTCCAGCCTCATGCCTTATACGGTCTCTTCCAGCGGGAACGTCCGTACGCTCACCGCAGGTGCCCGTCCTGCGGGGGCGGTTGGCTGGTACGTGGATCTGCCGGCAGGCGAACGATTCGTCGGTAACCCGGAGATCGTATCAGGCATCGTGTTCATGCCCACGTACGTACCACAGCAGACGTCCAGCGGTTGCAGTACCGATGGATCCAACTGGCTCTTCGGTCTTAGTGCTCGCACTGGCGCTGGAGGCTTGGCCGGAGTGAGGGTAGGGTCGCCCACGGGGGCCTCGTTGACGGGGGGCACTGCAGGAATTTCGCTGGATACAGGGGGCAACGCACCCGTGAAGGACGTTGCAGTGTCAGTGGTTCCGAGGCTTGCGCCGCCCGAGACGGTGGGTGGCGGCAATCCACCGTCCCCGCCGGAGTTCGGATGCTGGATGGCGGTCAATGTGAGTGGTGCCAGCCCGATGTACTTGCCATATCCCTGCGGTCGCCAGTCCTGGCGCCAAATCCAATAGCGGAGAGCGTCAGATGGCCACGATCTATGGAAATCCTCCGGTTCCGCGAGCTATGACATCCATACGGTCCATCGGGATGGCCGGCTTCACGCTCATCGAACTGATGATTGTGGTGGCCGTGATAGCCATTCTTGCCGCCATTGCATATCCGTCTTACCAGGATCAAGTGCGCAAGTCGCGTCGAGCCCAGGCCAAGGCGGACCTGGTGGAGTACGCACAAAGGGCCGAGCGTTACCACACCACCAACAACACTTACGAAGGCTATGCGCTGCCCACTGCGCAATCGCCAAGGGAAGGCGGGACGGCTCATTATCAGCTCGCCTTCCAAGGAGCCCAGGCGACGTTCACGATCACCGCCACTCCCCAGGGGGGGCAGGCCCAGGACAAGTGCGGGACGTTGACGCTGAACCAGGCCGGCGTGAAAACGCCGGCGGAAACGACGGTTTCCGGCTGTTGGTAGCGATGTATCGATCAAGGCTTGCATCGGACGAAACCAGTGTCTAGAATGCGCCTCCCCGCCCGAATAGCTCAGCCGGTTAGAGCACTTGACTGTTAATCAGGGGGTCGTTGGTTCGAGTCCAACTTCGGGCGCCATATCCTGCAAAGGGCTGCGAGAGATCGCAGCCCTTTGTTTTTTTGGCTTCACCGGCCGCAGGGCAGGTTGCCTGTGGGGCGGGAGGTGCGGACGCGGCCGAGGTTGTTCACGACGATTTCGGCCATGAAGCGTTCATCCGAGCAGACCCGCACGCTCAGGTTTGTGCCCGCACTGCGGCCGTCCGGCAGGAAGCGGATGAGGCGGCGGCCCGGGCTCGAGAGCAGGCGCGTCGCGCCTGAGGCCGGCCGGTTCTCCCACCTGAGCACGGACGCGGCGCTGGCGGGCTGGGGTGTCCTGCCGGGATCGCGGTACATGATCCAGCCGCGGCTCCAGTCGGTGCCCTCCGTACAGCGGAGCCCGTCCGCGGAAGGACACACGGTGGTGGGGGTGCGATGGCTGATGGCCACGCTGCGGGCGCTGGCGAACTGGGCGCTGAGCAGGTGCGTGGCGGTACGGGCCCGTTGCCGTTCGAGCGTGGCCTTGAAGGCGGGGATCCCGATGGCGACCAGGATGGCCAGCACGGCCATGGCCATCATGGATTCGATCAGCGTGAAGCCGGTGTCTCTGCCTGGCATTGCGACTGCTTCCCTGCGGTCCCGGTGCAGTGTCGGGGGCAGGGGCGCCGGCATGAATCGGTGAAGCAGTCCGGCGGGGGTAGGACTTCTGCCCACGAGGGCGTCGGCGAACGATGGCTATACTGGTCAATCGTCCAGAGCGGCACCCCCTTGCCATGAGCGACCGTTTCCAGTTGGTATCCCCCTATTCGCCCGCGGGCGACCAGCCCGCGGCGATCGAGAAGCTGGCCGCCAATTTCGAGGCCGGGCTGGCCAAGCAGGTACTGCTGGGCGTGACCGGCTCGGGCAAGACCTACACCATCGCCAACGTGGTGCAGCAGATCCAGAAGCCGACGCTGGTGATGGCGCCGAACAAGACGCTGGCGGCGCAGCTGTACGGCGAGTTCAAGGCGTTCTTCCCGCACAACGCGGTGGAGTATTTCGTCAGCTACTACGACTACTACCAGCCGGAGGCCTACGTGCCTTCGTCGGACACCTACATCGAGAAGGACAGCTCGATCAACGAGCACATCGAGCAGATGCGGCTGGCGGCGACCAAGACGCTGCTGTCGCGCCGCGACGCGCTGGTGGTGGCGACGGTGTCGGCGATTTACGGCCTGGGCGCGCCGGAGGATTACCTCTCGCTGCGGTTGATCCTGTCGGTCGGTGAGCACATCGACCAGCGCCAGCTGATCCGGCACCTGACCGACCTGCAGTACACGCGCAACGAGTTCGAACTGACCCGCGGCGCGTTCCGCGTGCGCGGGGAGGTGGTGGACGTGTTCCCGGCGGAGTCCGACACCGAGGCGCTGCGCATCGAGCTGTTCGACGGCGACATCGAGAACCTGACCCTGTTCGATCCGCTGACCGGCGAGACGCTGCGCAAGCTGCAGCGCTACACGGTGTATCCGAAGACCCACTACGCGACCACGCGCGAGCGCACGCTCAGCGCGATCGACACCATCAAGGCGGAACTGAAGGAGCGCCTGGAGCAGCTCTACGCGCAGAACAAGCTGGTCGAGGCGCAGCGGCTGGCCCAGCGCACCCAGTTCGACCTGGAGATGATGGCCGAGGTGGGGTACTGCAACGGCATCGAGAACTATTCCCGGCACCTCACCGGCAAGGCGCCGGGCGAGCCGCCGCCGACGCTGTTCGACTACCTGCCGCCGGACGCGCTGCTGGTGATCGACGAATCGCACGTGACCATCCCGCAGATCGGCGCGATGTACAAGGGCGACCGCTCGCGCAAGGAGACGCTGGTGGAGTTCGGCTTCCGGTTGCCCTCGGCGCTGGACAACCGGCCGCTGCGCTTCGAGGAATGGGAGGCGCGTTCGCCGCGCAGCATCTACGTCTCGGCGACGCCGGGGCCGTACGAGTTGCGCGAGGGCGGGGACGAGATCACCGAACTGGTGGTCCGCCCGACCGGCCTCGTCGATCCGGAAGTGGAGATCCGGCCGGTCGCGACCCAGGTCGACGACCTGATGAGCGAGTGCAACGAGCGGATCAAGCTGGGCGACCGCGTGCTGGTCACCACGCTGACCAAGCGCATGGCCGAAAACCTGACCGAGTACCTCGGCGAGCACGGTATCCGCGTGCGCTACCTGCACTCGGACATCGATACGGTCGAGCGCGTGGAGATCATCCGCGACCTGCGCCTGGGCAAGTTCGACGTGCTGGTGGGCATCAACCTGCTGCGCGAGGGCCTGGACATGCCGGAGGTGTCGCTGGTGGCGATCCTGGATGCCGACAAGGAGGGCTTCCTGCGCTCCACCGGGTCGCTGATCCAGACCATCGGCCGTGCCGCGCGCAACCTGCGCGGCAAGGCGATCCTGTACGCGGACAAGGTCACCCGGTCGATGCAGGCGGCGATCGACGAAACCGACCGCCGCCGGCAGAAGCAGATCGAGTACAACGCCGAGCACGGCATCGTGCCCAAGTCGGTGGCGCGGCCGATCGCGGACATCCTGGAAGGCGCCCGGGACGAGGGGGCGGCGACCGGCAAGGGCAAGTCCAAGACGCGCCGGGCCGCGGAGGAACCCGCAGATTACCGCGCCCTGGGGCCGGCCGAGGCCGCCGCCCGGATCAAGGCGCTGGAGCAGCAGATGTACCAGCATGCCCGCGACCTGGAGTTCGAGGAGGCGGCCCGGATCCGCGACCAGATCCATCGCCTGAAAGAAGCCAGCCTGGGCTGAGGCGCCACGATCGGCCGGAATTTTCGTGTGGCTATTGTGAAGTGCCCGGGAGCTGGGCTAGAATGCGCGCCCCTGCAGAGAGCAACTCACTGCAGATGACGGGCGGTTAGCTCAGCGGTAGAGCACTACCTTGACATGGTAGGGGTCACAGGTTCGAACCCTGTACCGCCCACCACTCCGGACCAGGCAATACAAGGTTCCGGGTGGCTTCACGATCATCGATGCGATCTCCGCTGACCCCAAGGTGACCCTGGTCGATCGGGGTAAGCGCGGTTGCGTATCGATCGTTTCCTGCCGATCCGCGCGTGGCGAACGCAGTCGCGCTCCCGTCGCCTGCCATCACGCGGGCTTGCCGGCACATGGACGCGGAATTACGCCCACGGATGCTGCGATGGCCCTGTCGAGTCATCCCGAGCGGAGGTCATCATGCCGCGCATTTCGATAGGCATCCCGTCCGGCCATGCGCTCCGTGCGTGCGGACATGGCGCCTGCCGGGCCGGCCGCGGGCGCCCGTCGCCGAGGGGCGGCGCATGAGCCGGCGCAATCCCGGCCCGGAGCCGACGCCGCCGGATACCGAGCCCGTGTCGGAGAACGTCGATTCGCGTGGCCGTCCACGGGATCCGGAACGGGTCGATGTCAACGATGAGTGGGAGCTGCGCTACTGGGCCCGGGAGCTCGGCTTGACGGAAGACCAGTTGCGCACGGCGGTGCGCGAGCTCGGCGACCTGGTCACGCGCCTGCGCCAGTACACGCCGCCGCACTGAAAGGCAGGCTCCCGGCCCTATCCGATGCCGGTCCGCCGACATGACCGAAGCGATATCGGGGCGTTCATGGATCTGCCCGCCTATCTTCTCTATCTCGCCTGGATCGCGGCCGGCCTGGGCGATTTCGCCCTGCATCGCCGCAGCGATCTGCCGCATACATCCGGCCTGGCCGAATCCCGCCTGCACCTGGCGCAGCTTTGCGTGGTCGGGTCCGGCGTGCTTGCCTGGTGGGCACTGGAGGCCACGTCGACCGCCTGGGGCGTGCTGGCCCTGGCCGCGCTCGCGCATGCCGTGCTCGGCTATGCCGATACGTGCGCGGCGTACGGCAAGCGGGTTCTCTCGCCGTTGGAGCAGCACGTGCACAGCGTGCTCGATATCGCACCGTGGATCCTGTTGGGTTGGGCGGCGCTCGGCGTGGACTGGCACGATGGGCGGCTGCGCTTGGAGCCGCGTGCGCCTGGAGTCCTGCTGGCCCTGCTGGCGCCCGCGCTCCTGCCGGTGACGGCGGCATCCTGGGAGTTCGCCCAGGCCTGGCGCGTGGCGAAACGGTGAAAGCAGGCGCTGCGCCTCCGGGCTTCCTGGACGTCGTATCGATGGGGTCCGGTGCAGGGTAAGGCTTCGTTCCCAAGGGAAGACGCCCATGCCGCACCACAAAGACCCGGCCAGCCCGGCGCTGGACGAGCAAAAGCGCCGCGAGCAGCGGCTCCAGGACAAGCAACGCCAGCAACCGCAGGATCCACGCGAGCAACGCGAAGGAAATCCCGAGCAGCGGCAGATCCGTTGAGCTTCCGCCGGGCCGCGATGTCAGCCGTCGTCGCGGTCCGGCTCGGGCTTTTCCTCGGTGCTGGCATAGGTGCCGTGCTGGCCGAAGTTCGGCTGAGTGCGTCCATCGCGCTCGGGATGGCCTTCCGGTTCGCCTTCGCCCAGGCGGCCGCCGCGGCCGTGTCCGCGAGGGTGGAAGCCTTCCAGCGAGCGGCTTTCAGGGAGGGGCGCCGACGACGGTTCGCGACGCGGATCGTTCGTTGCCGGAGAGCGTGGTTGGGGCTTGCGGGAAGACGTCATGGGGAACTCCAGTGATTCTTCATGTCGATCCGGTCGATCTGGTCGATCCGGACATGGGACGTGGTTGCGCGGTGAATCCCGGCAAAGGCGTGCCGGGAATCTTGATCCGGGCATGGCGTGCGGTGCGATGTCATGCCGGCCAAGGAGGTGGTTATGGATCGAGCGACAGTGCAGGTGGTCGATGAGGAAATGGCGCATTGGCAACAGGAGCACCGGAAAGGCGAACTGGGGTATTGCGAATTCGACCGGGTGCCGGCGAGGGTGGTGCGTGCCGCCTGCACGCAGTACCTGAGCGACCCAGGCCGGGACGAGCGCGAAGCGCTGCATGCGGTGTACGCCATGCTGGCGTTGCCGGAGGGATCGATGGACGCGGCGCTGGCCGCCTGGCTGGCGCCGCGCTGCCTGCGGCGCCTGCGCAGCCGGCGGCCATGACGGACGATGCCCTGTCGCTATCCGGCGGTCCTGGCCGTGGATCCACCGGTCAACGCTTGGCCGTCACGCCTTCCGCCGCCTCGCGTTGGAGGAAGCGCTTGACCAGGCCGGTGTGGTGCTCCAGCAGCCAGTCCGCCATGGCTTGCTCCTCGGCCAGGATGTTCTCGCAGACGGTGGCGATCTCGCCATGGCCGGCCTCGCGGGCGGCCACGATCAGCGCGCGATAGGAGGCGACCTCCATGTTCTCGAAGGCGTAGCTGATCCCGACGCCCTTGACCACCTCGTCGCTCATCATGGCGTTGCCGGTGGCGTGCACCTGCGCCATCAGGCTGGCGAACAGGCTTTTCGCGGTGGGCAGCGATCCGCCGAGGCGTTCGATGCAACCGCCGATGCGATCGGCCTGCAGGCGGGTTTCCTCGACGTGGCGTTCGACGCGTTGGCGCAAGTCGGGGTAGTTCTCGAGCCGGCCCGCAAACGCCTTCATCATCGTCTCGGCTTCCTGCTCCATCGCATAGGCGTCCTGCAGCCATTGCAGAAGGCGTTTCTCGTAATCGGTGCTCATCGCGTGGGTCCTCGGCTGGAAGTCCGGGATACCGTGGCGTGGCCGGGGTGGATGGAGCGTCGCCAGACGGCGGTCGTCGGCAGGCCTTTTCACGCCTCGGGCACGATGCCGCACGGCGAAGCGGGACGTTCCGGATCGACCATGGCGCGGCGAGTGGATCCCGGTCCGAGCGCTTCGCCGCGCCGCGCGGCGAAGGCATGAATACGTATGCGGACAGGCATCCTGAAACCGGCTCGACGCTAAGCTAGCGGGGTTTTCAAGGCGCCGTCCCGCGGGCGCCTCAGCCCGGAGGGGGGCGCTCGATGTCGCAGACTCCATGGTGGCGCGGAGCCGTCATCTACCAGATCTATCCACGCAGTTATCTCGATACCAACGGCGATGGCGTCGGCGATCTTCCCGGCATCATCGAGCGGCTGGACTATGTCGCTTCGCTGGGCGTGGACGCGATCTGGGTCTCGCCGTTCTTCAAGTCGCCGATGGCCGATTTCGGCTACGACATCGCCGATTACCGCGATGTCGATCCGCTGTTCGGCACGCTCGACGATTTCGACAGGCTGTTGGCCAAGGCGCACGCGCTCGGCCTGAAGGTGATGATCGACCAGGTGTTCAGCCATACCTCGGCCGACCATGCCTGGTTCCGCGAAAGCCGCGAGGACCGCAGCAATCCAAAGGCGGACTGGTACGTGTGGGCGGACGCGCGCGAGGACGGCACGCCTCCCAACAACTGGCTGTCGATCTTCGGCGGCGTGGCCTGGCAGTGGGAGCCGCGACGGCGCCAGTACTACCTGCACAACTTCCTGGCCTCCCAGCCGGACCTGAATTTCCATAATCCGGAAGTGCAGCAGGCCACGCTGGACTACGTGAAGTTCTGGCTGGACCGGGGCGTGGATGGGTTCCGGCTGGATTCGATCAACTTCTGCTTCCACGATCCCGCGCTGCGCGACAACCCGGCCAAGCCGATGGAGCTGCGGCTGGGGCGGGGCTTCAGCCCCGACAATCCGTACGCGTTCCAGTACCACTACTACAACAACACCCAGCCGGAGAACCTCGGGTTCCTCGAGCGCTTGCGCGGGTTGCTGGACCGGTACCCGGGTACGGTGACGCTCGGCGAGATTTCCTCGGAGGATTCGCTGGCGACCACCGCCGAGTACACCGCGCCGGGGCGCCTGCATATGGGCTACAGCTTCGAGCTGCTGGTGGACGATTTCAGCGCTTCCTACATCCGCGGGACGGTGGAGCGCCTGGAAGCGACGATGCGCGATGGCTGGCCGTGCTGGGCGATCTCCAACCACGACGTGCAGCGCGCGGTGACCCGCTGGGGCGGGAAGCCGGCGCGGCCCGAACTGGCGAAGATGCTGGTCGCGATGCTGTGCTCGCTGCGCGGCTCGGTCTGCGTGTACCAGGGCGAGGAACTCGGCCTGGGCGAGGCGGAAGTGCCGTTCGAGGCGCTGCAGGATCCCTACGGCATCACCTTCTGGCCCAACTTCAAGGGGCGCGACGGTTGCCGCACGCCGATGCCGTGGCGGGACGAGCCGCTCGCGGGCTTCACCACCGGCAAGCCGTGGCTGCCGATCGCGGCCGAGCACCGGACGCATGCGGTACAGGTGCAGGAGCCGGACCCGGGCTCGGTCCTGAACGCGTTCCGTGCGTTCCTGGCCTGGCGCAAGACCCAGCCTGCCTTGGTGGCCGGGGCAATCGAGTTCGTGGATGCGCCGGAACCGGTGCTGATGTTCCGGCGCGAGCTGCAGGGCGAGACGCTCCTGGTGGCCTTCAATCTCTCGCCCGAGGCCGCAGTCGCGCCGCTGCCGGCGGGACGCTGGGAGCGGCTCGACGCGCCGGGGCCGGCGAGCGGGGAAGTGCGCGGCGAAGGGTTGGCGTTACCCGGTTATTCGGCGTTCTTCGCCAAGGCCGGCTGAGCTCGTCTGCCGGAACGAAGAAGAAGGCCACGGCATGTCGCCGTGGCCTTCTTCGTTTCGGCATGTGCCGGCCCGCGGCGATGAGGTGGCGCTGCAAGGGTTCTTGCCGGCCCGGGACCTGCGGCGGGGAGCCGCTTCACGGCGATGTCGGCCTTGCTGCGGCGCGAGGGTTCGCAGGGCGGTGGAACTGCCAGGGCTGTCCTGTACGAGCAGGACTTTGCCGGGGGGCGTTCGGCCGCGGCGGGCAACCACGGCGACTCCCTTCTCCCCGCGCATGGCAGGAGGCGCTTGCAGGGGAATGCAGTCCGCTCGCGTTGGCCCGGCTCGCCACGGGGGCGCCGGTTCAAGCGTCCTGGGCGAAGCCCTCTTGGCGATCGCGCAGCCGTTGCGAAGCGTTCGTTTGCTCGCATGCGCGTGCACCAAGCCATTTCCGGCGGTGGATGCGGCTCCGCCCCGGGGCGCGGTTTCGCCGGGAGCCCGGTGTCCAGGCAAAAAGAAGCCCGCCGCAAGCGCGGCGGGCCGTGCGTACTCCGTACCTGGGAGCCGGTCAGAACTTGTAGTTCACCCCGAGCAGGTAGGTGCGGCCCCATTCGATGGTTTCCAGCGGGCGGTCCTTGGTCTGCGCGTAGGTGTGGTACTTGGAGTTGGTGAGGTTGGTCGCCTGCAGCAGCAGGCTCAGGCCCTTCAGGCGGCTGCCGTCGCCAAAGGTATAGCTGAGCTGCGCGTCGGTGACGTCCTCGCCTTCCACGTAGCGCAGCGTGCGCACGCCGGAGAAGTTGCCGATCTCGCCGATGAAATCCGAGCGCTTGCGCTGGCTGATGCGCGCCTCGAAGCCGTTGCGCTCGTAGTAGGCGGTGAGGTTGTACACGCGCTTGGAGAGGCCGGGCAGCATGATGTCGCCGGAGCCCACGCTGGATGCGCTTTCGGGATCCTGGACCTTGATGTTGCTGTCGTTGAAGCTCGCGCTGGCGACGATGCCGAAGCCCTGCAAGGCATCGGCGACGATGTCCAGCGGCAGCGACGCGGTGAGCTCGGCGCCGCGCAGCGTGCCGCCCTTGCCGTTAAAGGGCGCGCTGTAGTTGCCGGTGTTCTGCACCGGCGCGGTCACCGTGTCGCCATTGGCGGCGAGCCAGGCCGTGACCTGCTGGGTGAAGTCGTAGCCGTCGCGGGTCTGGGTGAAGATGTAGCTCTTGAGCTGCTTGTAGAAGAACGCCGCGGCCACGTAGGCCTTGGTGCCGAAGTATTTCTCGTAGGAGATGTCCAGCGCGTTGGCCCGCCAGGGATCCAGGTTGGGATTGCCGCCGCTGGCGCCGGGCCTGCCGGTGCTGGTGTCCACGCCGAATTCCATCGACGCGCGCAGCTGGTCCACGCGCGGGCGCGCGACCTGGCGCGCGACGGCGAACCGCAGGGTCTGCTCGGCCGGGAACATGAAGGCCAGGTTCAGGCTGGGCAGGAAGTCGGTGTAGGTCTTGCCGAGCTTGATCGGGATGACCTGGCTGCCCGCGGGCTGCGACCCGTCCCAGTAGTTGGAACTGGACGACTGGTCCACGTGCTGGGCCTGGATGCCGATGTTGCCACGCACCGGCACCGAGCCGATCTCGGTATCGATGTTGGCGCGCAGGAAGGTGGTGGTGATCTTCTCGTTCACCGTCCACTGCTTGGGAATCAGGTAGGACTCGGTGGTGGTCGGGTTGAACGTCATGTAGCGCGCGACGGTGGCCGGCACGTTCCAGCTCGGGATGTAGCCGGCACCGGCGAAGCCGAGGTTCACCAGGCCGTACTGCAGGTCGGAGGCGATCGTGGTGTCGCCCTGCGAGCCCAGCAGGATGTTGCCCTCGGGCTGGGTCTTGTTCTTCTCGCGGTCGGCGTAGTTGATGCCGGCGTCGATGTCGGAGAACCAGGTGAAGCCCTCGGGCGCGGGGAAGGTGGCGGCGAGCTTGTAGCCCCTCAGCTCGTCGTCCACGCGCGGCGTCTTGCCGTAGCCGGAACCGTAGATGGTGTTGGTGATGTACAGCGAGTTGTAGTCGGAATAGTCCAGGCCAGGCGTGAACTGCGGGAAGTCGCCGACCGTGTAGTCCAGCTTGACCGAGTCCAGCTGCGGCGCCGGCAGCAACTGCAGGTTGTTCTCGAGGCTGATCTCCTCGCGCTCGGCCTTGGACCAGCTGACGTCCGCGACCAGCTTGACGTCGCCGGCCTGGATTTCGTTGTTCCAGCCGAAGGCCTTGATGCGGTCCTCGCGGTGGTTGTACATGCCGCGCACCAGCGGGTAGACGTTGTTGGCCACGCCCCCCGTGAAGGTGTCGTTGCCGTTGACGACCGGGTCGGTCACGTTCAGCGGCGCATAGTTGCCGTTGTAGTTGCCGAGATGGACTTCCAGCTGGTTGGCGGTGTCGTATTCCTTCGCCTTGGTGTAGAAGGCATCGAGCGTGCTGGTCCAGGCGTTGTTGGGGCGGAACTGGACGGTGGCCATCACGCCGTCGCGCTTGGCGTTGCCGGTGCGGCGCAGGGCCTTGATGCCGTCCGAGTAGTAGGTGTAGTCCGGCACGCCGGGGCGATCCAGCGGGTTGCCCGCATCGTCGATGTTCCGCCATGGCTCGTACAGGCCGACCTGGTTCTCTTGTTTCGGCATGTCCGAGTGGGCGTAGCCGACCGCCACGCCGAGGGTGCGGTCGGCGAACTGGTCCACGTAGCTGACGTTGAAGCGATTGCCGTAGGCATCGACGCCCGCGGCCTTGCCCAGCGAATTCTTCTGGTAGCGGCCGCCGACGGAGATCACGCGGTCCTGGAAGCTCAGCGGGCGCACGGTCTGCATGTCGATCGTGCCGGACAGGCCTTGCCCGACCAGGCCGGAGTCCGGCGTCTTGTACACGGTGACGCCGCTGATCAGCTCGGATGGGTACTGGTCGAACTCGACGCTGCGGTTGTCGCCGGTGCTGACCATCTCGCGGCCGTTGAGCAGGGTGGTGGCGAAGTCGGGCGACAGGCCGCGCACGCTGATCACCTGGGCGCGGCCGGCCACGCGCTGGGCGGCCAGGCCGGGCAGGCGGGCGATCGATTCGGCGATCGAAACGTCCGGCAGCTTGCCGATGTCCTCGGCCGAGATCGCCTCGACGATCGACGTGGCGTCCTGCTTCACCGAGATCGCGCTCTCGATGCCGCGGCGGATGCCGGTCACCGTGACGGTATCGAGATCCACCGCCTTCTGCTCGGCGTTCTGTTGGGTGTCGCTGCCGGCATCGGCGTTCTGGGCGTGCGCGCCGGTGGCATTGAGCGTCAGTGCGGACGCGAGCGCCACGCTCAGCAGGTTGCGCTTCATGTTCAACATTTTCCCCTCCCAGGCAATGTTGTGATTCGAGTTGTGCGTCCGGGCGTTCGCTGGACGTTTGTCGCACGCGACGGAATGGCCCGTTCGTGACTGGCCTGTATGGTAGACAGCGGCATACGTCGCAGCGCTTTCCTGCATACGTATTCAATGCACTTTCGTGTCCGGTGCCCCGGCTGGAATCGATTCCAGCCGGGGCCGGAGCGGTGCGTCCCCGAGGACCGGAAAAAAAGGTCATCCCGCGAAACGCTTCGCGGGATGGCGATGGCAATGCCTTGCGATGGCTTCTAGCGACCGGCGTCCAGCGGCACGAACCGGATCGCCTCGCCGCCGCCCGGCGCCAGTTTCAACTCCAACCGGTCCGCGCTGCCCACCTCGCGCGTTTCGCGCACGAATGCGAACGGGTTGCTGCGGTAGTCGGCGGTGTCGCCGTCGCGGTAGATCTCGGCACGGTAACGAACGCCCGGCTCGAGGAAGGAGAGATCGATCGGCAATACGCGGCCATGTTCGTCGGTGATGCTGCCGACGAACCAGTCGCGGCTATGGCGATCCTTGCGCGCGATCGTCACGTAGTCGCCGACCTCGCCGTTGAGCACGCGCGTATCGTCCCAGTCCACGGCGACGTCCTCGATGAAGCGGAACGCCTCGCGGTGCCGTTCGTAATGTTCCGGCAGGTCGGCGGCCATCTGGATCGGGCTGTAGATGGTCACGTACAGCGCCAGTTGGCGGGCGAGGGTGCTGGGGATCGGCTGGCCGCCGCGTCCCTTCAGGCTGAGGATGCCGGGGGTGTAGTCCATCGGCCCGGACAGCAGCCGCGTGAACACCAGGTCGACCTCGTGCGCGGGAGGATTGGGTGGTTGCCCCCAGGCGTTGTACTCCATGCCGCGCGCGCCCTCGCGCGAGAGCCAATTCGGATAGGTCCGGCGCAGGCCGGTGTCCTTGATCGGTTCGTGCGCATTGACCGACAGGTGCCGCCTGGCCGCTTCCTGCACCACCTTCAGGTGGTGGCGCGCCATGAACTGCCCGTCGTGCCACTCGCGCCACAGCGGGCCGCCGGCCGGGTTGCGCCGGTCGACCTGGCCGTCGTCGCAGACGTAGCCGGTCTTGAAGGTGTCCACGCCTAGCCGCGCGTACAGGTCGAGCGCGGCATGGAGCTGGTCCTCGTAGTGCTCGATGGCGCACCCGGTCTCGTGGTGGCCGATCAGGTGCACGCCTTTCTTCGCGGCGTAGGCGCTCAAGGCCTCGATGTCGAAATCCGGCGTGGGCCGGGTGAAGTCGAAGGCATAACCGTTGCCGACCCAGTCGCCATCCCAGCCCGGATTCCAGCCTTCCACCAGCACCCCGCGGAAACCATGGGCGGCCGCGAAGTCGATGTAGCGCTTGGTGTTGGCGGTGGTGGCGGCATGCCTGGGGCCGGTGGCCCAACTCTGCTGGTCGAGGTGCATCGACCACCACACGCCGACGTACTTGGCCGGATGCACCCAGCCCACGTCGCCCAGCACATTGGGTTCGTTGAGGTTGAGGATCAGGTCGGACTCGACCAGCCCGCCCGCGCGGTCGGCGATCTGCAGGGTGCGCCAGGGCGTATCGAACGGAAGGGCGCGCCGCACCTTCCAGCCTTCCGCGGACGGCGAGAGCTGCGCACGCAGGCGCTGGCCTTCGGTGCGGCGCAGCCACATGCCGGCGTAATCGACCAGCGCCGCCTCGTGGATGGCCACGTGCAGGCCGTCGCGGCTGCGCAGGGTGAGCGGCGTGTGCGCCAGCGGCACTTCGTCCAGCGGCGTGCGCCGGTACAGGTATTCGTAGTGGATGGGTTCGCCCGCCGGGATCCACCAGGCGGTGGATTCGGGGGCGATCGCGAATTCGGTCAGTTCGTCGTCGATGACCGCTTCGCGCATGGAGGCCTGCTCGGGGAAGCGGTAGCGGAAGCCAAGGCCGTCGTCGTAGACGCGGAATTCCACGTTCAGGCGCCTTTTCAGCCCGCCGCGCTCGGCCAGCCGCACCGTGAGCGCGTTATAGCGGTTGCGCACGTAGCGGCGTTCGCCCCAGGGCTGCTCCCAGGTCTCGTCGTGGTTGGACGCGGACTGGTCCAGCAGCACGAAGTCGCGGTCCAGGCGGCCATTGCGCAGCTGGAAGCCGAGCTGCGAGGGCGCCACCACCGTTTCGCCGAAGCGCTCCACCGTATAGCTGGGGCGTCCGCCGTCCAGCTGCAGCGATACGCGCAGCACGTGGCCGGGCGATTCGACGCTGGCGACCGTGGCGGGCTCGGCCTGCGCCGCGAGGGCGAACACGGTCAGGAGGATTGCCGACAGCATTCTTGCCGTCATCCCCGCGAAGGCGCACTGCTGTTCGGGGAAAGTCCGCTCGTCGCCCCCGCGCAGGCGGGGGACCAGTGACTTTGCCGTGATTGGCGCGGAAGTCGCTGGATCCCCGCCTTCGCGGGGATGACGAGCGTTATCGGTTGTCCTACGGCAATGAAAAACGCGGCGATGCGGCGTCAGCGGCATGTCCCCTCCCAAGGCGGCCGGTGGCGTGGATGTGCCGGGAATATAGCGGCGCGACGCCGGTCCCCATCCAGGGATTCGATGAATACGTATGCAGCTGCGCATCGTCCCGCCGCCCGCGTCTACCATGTCGCACGGTGCCTCGGGAGGGGCCGTACGACCATCGCGCCGCGGTGCGGTGGAACACAACGGGCAAAGAGGGAGGGAGGCCAGCCGGCGCGTGCCGGTGCGCCGCTTCGATGCTGAAGATGACAGGTCTGGCCATCGCCCTGGCGATGATGGCAAGTGCATCCGTGCAGGCCGCGGATGTGGAATGGAACGGGCTCGGGGCCCAGGCCACCGCATTGCCGGACGGCGGCTTCGTGCTGGCCACGCCGCAAGGCGAACGGCGCATCGCGGCGCAACCGATGCGCAGCGAGACCGGCAGTGCCATGTTCGACGCGCTGTTCGCGCTGGCCCAGCAGGAGCTCGAGGCGGATCGGGTCGATGCGATCCGCGATCCCGCGTTCGATGAGGGCAAGCCGGTGGCATGCCGCTGCTTCGAGACCGGCGAGCGCTGGCCCTACGTGTGGACGCGGGACGTCAGCTATGCCACCGACCTGGCGCTGGCGCGGCTCGATCCGGAACGCGCGCGCGCATCGCTGCGGTTCAAGCTGTCCAGGGCGCGCGGCGAGCATGCCCCGGCCGGATTGTTCGTGGCGCAGGACACCGGCTCCGGCGGCAGTTGGCCGGTCAGCACCGACCGGGTGGTGTGGTTCCTCGCCGCCGAGGACCTGCTCGACGATCCCGCCTTCGCCGGCGAGGTCTGGCAGGCGCTGCAGGGCACGCTGGCCCAGGACCGCGAGTACGCGTTCGATCAGCGCATCGGGCTGTACCGCGGCGAGACCTCGTTCCTGGATTGGCGCGAGCAGACCTATCCGGGCTGGACCGCCTCCGACGTGCGCTTCATCGGCGAATCCTTCGCGCTGTCCACCAACGTGCTGCACTATCGCGCGCTGCGGCTGGGCGAGCGGTTGGCGAAGGCGCATGGCGACGCCGCGGCCGCGGGGCGCTACGGGCAGTGGGCCGGGGCGCTGCGCCGCGCGATCGACGTGCGCTTCTGGCGCGAGGAGCGCGGCCAGTACATGAGCTACATCGGCACGGCCGCGCATCCGGTGCCGTTCGAGAAGTACGACCTGCTGGGCCTGTCGCTGGGCATCGTGTCGGATGCGTTGCCGCGCGAGCGCGCCGCCGCCGCGCTCGCGCGCTACCCGGCCACCGCGGCCGGCAGCCCGGTGGTGTGGCCGCAGGAGCGCGAGCAGCCGATCTACCACAATCGCGCGCTGTGGCCGTTCGTGAGCGCCTATTCGCTGCGCGCCGCGCGCCGGCTCGACGATGCGCCGCGCATCGCGATGGAGATCGAATCGTTGCTGCGCGGCACGGCGCTGGCCGGCTCCAACATGGAGAACTACGAAATGCTCAGCCAGGCCGTCCACGTGGACGAAGGCCGGCTGAGCGGGCCGGTGGTGAACTCGCCGCGCCAGTTGTGGTCGGTGGCCGGCTACCTGTCGATGGTGATCGAAGGCGTGTTCGGCGTCGAAGCCGATGGCAGCGTGGCGCCGAAGCTGCCGGCACGGCTGGTGCCGCTGCTGTTCGGCGAGCGCGACCGGATCGTGTTGCGGATGGACGGGCGGCGCTGGACGCTGCTGCGGCCGGCGCGGGACGCCGGCGACCTGCTGGTGGCCGGCCGGCTGGACCGGCGCGGCGACGAGACGATCGTGCACCTGGTCGGCGCACGGTCCCGGAATACCGCGCCTCCCCCCCTGGCTGAGGCCCATTTCGCTCCCGAAACGCCGGCCGAGCCGCGGCTGCAGGCGGATGGCGCGGACTGGCGCGTGCAGGTCCCGGCCGACGCCACGCTGTACCTCGATGGCCGGCCATATCGCGGCGATGCCGCTGCCTTGCGCCTGCCGCGCGAGGGCATCGCGCACTGCCTGAGCCTGACCAGGCGCGATGCGCATTGGGAGTCGCTGCACGGTCCCACCGTCTGCACGGGCGCACAGGCCACGCTGGCGGGCGACCGGGCCTGGACCTGGCTGGCGCCCGCCGCCGGCCGCTACCGGGCATCGCTGCGCTATCGCAACGGCAACGGGCCGATCAACACCGGCGTGACCGCCGCGGTGAAACGGCTGGTCCTGCGCTGCGAAGGGCAGCCTCCGCAACGGCATGCCGTGGTGATGCCGCACAGCGTCGGCGAGCAGGATTCCACCCAGGCCGTGTTCGATGTCCCCACCGCGGGACGTTGCGGGTTCGCGCTGGAGGAGGGCTTCAACATGAGCGGCCTGGAGCATTTCGCGCACTACACCGGAGGCGCGGGAGGGCGCTCGGGCGTGCTCAATGCCGCCGACGTCGTGGCGCTGCAACTGGTACGCGTCGGCGCGGACGGAGCGGCGGACCAATGAACCGCAAGCCGACCCTGTCGTTCTGGCAGATATGGAACATGTGCTTCGGCTTCCTGGGCATCCAGTTCGGCTTCGCGCTGCAGAACGCCAACGCCAGCCGCATCTTCCAGACCCTGGGCGCCAACATCGACGACGTGCCGGGATTGTGGATCGCCGCGCCGCTCACGGGCCTGCTGGTGCAGCCGATCATCGGCCACCTGTCCGACCGCACCTGGAACCGCTTCGGCCGGCGCCGGCCGTACTTCATGATCGGCGCGGTGTTCACCACGCTGGCGCTGCTGGTGATGCCCAACTCGCCGGCGCTGTGGATCGCGGCCGGCACGCTGTGGGTGCTCGACGCCTCGATCAACATCTCGATGGAGCCGTTCCGCGCCTTCGTCGGCGACCAGCTCGCGCCGGCGCAGCGCCCGACCGGCTATGCCATGCAGAGCTTCTTCATCGGCGTCGGCGCGGTCGTGGCGAGCTTCCTGCCCTGGCTGTTGGCGAAGTGGGGCGTCGCCAATACCGCGGCGCCGGGCGAGATGCCGGATACCGTGCGCTACGCCTTCTACCTCGGCGGCGCGGTGCTGTTCCTGTCGATCGCCTGGACGGTGCTCACCACCCGCGAGTATTCGCCGCAACAACTGGCTGCGTTCGACGACGCCGTGCCGCCGGAGGCGGCGGGAGAAGCGCGGCCTGCCGGCCTGCCGTCGTCCGCGGCGGGCGCCGGCTGGGTGGGCGCCGGCCTGGCGCTGGCGGCCGCGATCGCCTGGCGCGAGGGCGACCGCATGCTCTACGTGCTGGCCGGGCTGCTGGCCGGCTACGGCCTGCTGCTGCTGGCGGCGCGGTGGATCCGTCGCGACCGCATGCTGGTCTCGATCGTGCACGACTTGGGCCGGATGCCGCAGGCGATGCGACGGCTGGCCTGGGTGCAGTTCTTCTCCTGGTTCGCGCTGTTCGCGATGTGGATCTACACCACCGCCGCGGTGACCCAGGTGCACTTCGGCGCGACCGATCCCGGTTCGGCCGCCTACAACGACGGCGCCAACTGGGTCGGCGTGCTGTTCGGCGCCTACAACGGCTTTGCCGCGGTGGCCGCGCTGGTGATCCCGTGGATGGTCCGCGCGATGGGCCTGCGCTGGAGCCACCTGGTGAACCTCGCGCTCGGCGCGGCAGGCCTGTACTCGCTGCTGCTGATCCGCGATCCGCAATGGCTGCTGCTGTCGATGGTCGGCGTCGGCTTCGCCTGGGCCTCGATCCTGTCGCTGCCGTACGCGCTGCTGTCCGATTGCGTGCCCGCCGCCAAGATGGGCGTGTACATGGGCATCTTCAACTTCTTCATCGTGATCCCGCAGCTGGTCGCGGCCAGCGCGCTCGGCTTCGTGCTGAGGCATTGGCTGGGCGGCCAGCCGATCCAGGCCCTGGCGATCGGCGCGGCCAGCCTGGTGGTGGCGGGAATCTGCGTTCTGCGCGTGCCGGTCGTCGGGGAGAAAGCATGAGATCGAACAGGTGGGTGGCCATGGCGACGCTCGCCGCGCTGGCGGGGGCGGCCGGCGCGCAGCAGCGCGCGGACTACTACGGCACCCTGGAGCCGTTCGCCGCCAACGCGGTGTACTTCGTGGTCACCGACCGCTTCGTCAACGGCGATCCGTCCAACGACCACCGCGACCAGGGCGGGCGCCACCGCACCTTCGACATCCCGGTGCGCTGCCCCGACGGCATCGACGGCAACATCGGCTATCTCGGCGGCGACTTCAAGGGCGTGGTCGACAACGCGCGCTACATCCGCGACCTCGGCTTCGGTGCGGTCTGGATCACCCCGATCGTCGACAACCCGGACGAACCGTTCAGCGGCGGCAAGCCGGTCGGCTGCAGCAGCACGCTCAGCGACCAGGGCAAGACCGGCTACCACGGCTACTGGGGCGTCAACTTCTACAAGCTGGACGAGCACCTGCCCAGCCCGGGGCTGGACTTCGCCGGCTTCACCCGCGCCATGCACGCGCAGGGATTGAAGGTGGTGCTCGACATCGTCGGCAACCACGGCTCGCCGGCGTTCACGATGACCCGCAAGCAGGCCGGCTACGGACAGGTCTTCGACCGCGACGGCAAGCTGCTGGCCGACCACCAGAACCTGCCGCCGCGGCAGCTCGATCCCAAGCACAATCCGCTGCACGCGTTCTACAACGACATCGGCCCGGTCGATCCCAAGGACGGCTCGATCTTCGACGGCAACCTCGCCGAGCTGGCCGATTTCGACCAGGACAACCCGGCGGTGCTGGACTATCTCGCCGGCGCCTACCTGCAATGGCTGGGGCAGGGCGCCGACGCGTTCCGCATCGACACCATCGGCTGGATGCCCGATGCGTTCTGGCACCGGTTCAGCGCGCGCATCCGGGCCGAAAAGCCGGGCTTCTTCATGTTCGGCGAGGCCTTCGACTACGACCCCGCCTCGATCGCCCGCCACACCTGGACCCGCAATGCCGGCGTCAGCGTGCTGGACTTCCCGCTGCGCGGCGCGCTGTCGGACGTGTTCGGCCGCAAGCGGGCCGGCTTCGAACGGCTGGCCGACGCGCTGTTCCTGCAGGACGGCCCGTATCGCAATCCGTACGAACTGATGACCTTCTACGACAACCACGACATGGCGCGCCTGGATGCCGACGACCACGGCTTCATCGACGCGCACAACTGGCTGTTCACGGCGCGCGGCATCCCGGTGATCTACTACGGCTCGGAGACCGGCTTCATGCGCGGCCGCGCCGAGCATGCCGGCAACCGCGCCTACTTCGGCCAGGAGCGCGTCGACATCGCCCCGCAGAGCCCGATCTTCGCGCCCTTGCGGCGGATCGCCCGCCTGCGCGAAACCACGCCCGCGCTGCAGCGCGGCCTGCAGGTCGACGTGGCGCTGCGGGGCGACCAGGCCGCCTTCTACCGGGTCTACCAGCACGGCGGCCAGGCCCAGACCGCGCTGGTGCTGCTCAACAAGGGCGATGCGCCGCATCGCTTCCGGGTCGACCGTTACCTGCAGGCGGGGCGTTGGCGCGACGCGCTGGACGGCGGCGCGGTCGAGGCCGGCCGGAGCTTGGAAGCCGAGGTGGCGCCGCACGATGTCAAGGTGTTCGTGCTGGATGCCGCGGTGACCGAGCCGGCACTGGTCCGGCAGCTGGACCTGCAGATGCAGGCCCAGGCCGAGCGCGACCGGCGCGATGCGCGGTAGCCGCCGCGAACCGGCGCGCGCGGGCTAGCTAGCCGGCCTGCGACGAATCGCGCAGCACCAGCCGGGTCGGAATGGTGCGGTTCTCCGCGGGTTCGCCCCGGATCAGCGCGATCAGGCTCTCCACCAGCAGTGCGCCGGCCTGCTTGGTGTCCTGCTGCACGGTGGACAGGGCCGGCGCCATCGCGCCGGCGATCGGGATGTCGTCGAACCCGGTCACCGCGACGTCCTGCGGCACGCGCAGGCCCCGCTCGCGCAGCGCCCGCATCGCCCCGATCGCGATCAGGTCGCTGGCGGCGCAGATCGCATCGAACGGCACGCCCCGCGCCAGCAGCTCCGCGGCCGCCTCGTAGCCGGACTGCTCGGTGGTGATCGCATCGGCCTGCAGCGCGGCATCCGCCGACAGCCCGGCGCTTTCCAACGCCTCGCGATAGCCGCGCCAGCGCTCGAAGAATTCCGGGTAGTGGTTCGAGGCATGGCCGAGGAAGGCGATCCGGCGGCGGCCGCGCTCGATCAGGTGGCAGGTGATGTCCAGCCCGCCCTGGAAGTTGTCGCTGCCGATCGAGATGCCGGGCTGGTCGGGCAGGGCGGCGCCCCAGCGCACGAAGTGCGTGCCCTGTTCGACCAGTTGCTGCAGCCGGTGCCGGGCCTCCAGGTAGTCGCCGTAGCCGAGCAGGATCAGCCCGTCGGCCTTGTGGCTGTCCTCGTAGTCGGCGTGCCAGTCGGTGGACAGCTGCTGGAACGACACCAGCAGGTCGTAGCCGCGCATCGCGCAGGCGCGGGTGATCGAGCCCAGCATCGAGTGGAAGAACGGGTTGATCAGCGAATCGTCCGGGGTCGGGTCCTCGAAGAACAGCAACGCCAGGGTCCCGGCATTGCGCAGGCGCAGGCTGGAGGCGTTCTTGTCGACCTTGTAGTTCAGCTGCCGGGCGATCTCCAGGATCCGCTTGCGGGTCTCCGGGTTGACCATCGGGCTGCCGCGCAGCGCCCGCGACACCGTCGGCTGGGAAACCCCGGCCAGGTAGGCGATGTCGAGCGAGGTGGGCTTGCCCTTGATGGTCATGGCGGCCGAAGGCACGGAACGGGTCAGGCATCATGCCACGTCGCGCACCGCCGCCGGGATTGGTTTACCATTGCCGGGATCACCCTCCTGTACGGACAAGGTGGCCCGCGGAAACGCCGGCCGAGCGTGCGACATGAGCACTACCACCGCCCACCGCTGACCCATGCCGCAGGCCCCGCACAGGCGCCTTCCGGCGCCTTTTTTTGTGGGTCCCTGAACAGAGCTGCGCCTTCGCGCGGCTTTCCGAACGCAACCCCGCCGGCCCCGGCCAGGCATCGAGTTCTTCCCCGCCATGATCACCATCACGCTCCCCGACGGCAGCCGCCGCGAATTCGAAGGTCCCGTTTCCGTCATGCAGGTCGCCCAGTCGATCGGCGCCGGCCTGGCCAAGGCCACCATCGCCGGCTCGGTGGACGGCGTGCTGGTCGATGCCAGCGACGTCATCGACCACGACGCCAGCCTGCGCATCATCACCGCCAAGGACGAGGAGGGCGTGGAGATCATCCGCCACTCCTGCGCGCACCTGGTCGGGCACGCGGTCAAGCAGCTGTACCCCGAGGTGAAGATGGTGATCGGCCCGGTCATCGCCGAGGGCTTCTACTACGACATCTACTCCGAGCGCCCGTTCACGCCGGAAGACCTGGCCGCGATCGAGAAGCGCATGGCCGAGCTGATCGCCCAGGACTACGACGTGGTCAAGAAGATGACCCCGCGCGCCGAGGTGGTCGAGATCTTCAAGGCGCGCGGCGAGGACTACAAGCTGCGCCTGATCGAGGACATGCCCGAGGACGTCAAGGCGATGGGCATGTACTACCACCAGGAATACGTGGACATGTGCCGCGGCCCGCACGTGCCGAACACGCGCTTCCTGAAGGCGTTCAAGCTGACCCGCATCTCCGGCGCCTACTGGCGCGGCGACGCGCAGAACGAGCAGCTGCAGCGCATCTACGGCACCGCCTGGGCCGACAAGAAGCAGCTCGACGCCTACATCCAGCGCATCGAGGAAGCCGAGAAGCGCGACCACCGCAAGATCGGCAAGGCCCAGGACCTGTTCCACCTGCAGGAGGAAGGCCCGGGCCTGGTGTTCTGGCATCCCAAGGGCTGGGCGATCTGGCAGGTGGTCGAGCAGTACATGCGCCGGGTCTACCGCGAGAGCGGCTACGGCGAGGTGCGTTGCCCGCAGATCCTGGACGTGTCGCTGTGGCAGAAGTCCGGCCACTGGGACAACTATCAGGAGAACATGTTCTTCACCGAGTCGGAGAAGCGCACCTACGCGGTCAAGCCGATGAACTGCCCGGGCCACGTCCAGGTGTTCAACCAGGGCCTGCACAGCTACCGCGACCTGCCGATCCGCTACGGCGAGTTCGGCGCCTGCCACCGCAACGAGCCGTCCGGCGCGCTGCACGGCATCCTGCGCGTGCGCGGCTTCACCCAGGACGACGGCCACATCTTCTGCACCGAGGAGCAGATCGAGGCCGAGGTCACCGCGTTCCACCAGCAGGCGCTGAAGGTCTATTCCGACTTCGGCTTCGACGACATCCAGATCAAGATCGCGCTGCGCCCGGAAAAGCGCCTGGGCGACGATGCGACCTGGGACAAGGCCGAGGCCGCGCTGCGCTCGGCGTTGAGCCGCAACGGCGTGAGCTGGCAGGAACTGCCGGGCGAGGGCGCCTTCTACGGCCCGAAGATCGAGTACCACCTGAAGGACGCGATCGGCCGGACCTGGCAACTGGGCACGGTGCAGGTCGATTTCATGATGCCGCAGCGCCTCGGAGCTGAATACGTCGACGAAAACAGCCAGAAGAGGCATCCGGTGATGCTGCACCGGGCCATCGTCGGCTCGATGGAGCGGTTCATCGGCATCCTGATCGAGCACCATGCCGGTGCGTTCCCGGCCTGGCTGGCCCCGGTGCAGGCGGTGGTGGCCAATATCACCGACGCGCAGGCCGAATACGTCGAGTCGGTCCGGAAAACCCTTGCAAATCAAGGCTTCCGGGTCGAGGCCGATTTGCGGAACGAGAAGATCGGCTATAAGATTCGCGAGCATACGCTGCAACGCGTGCCATACCTGCTGGTGGTCGGCGACCGCGAGAAGGAAAATGGCGCGGTCGCTGTGCGGACGCGGTCGGGCGAAGACCTGGGGACGATGTCGATCTCCGCCTTCATCGAGCGCCTACGGGCAGAGCAGGCAGCCTAAGCCAACCCCGGCCGGTCTGGATGATCCGGAAGTGCCGGTTCGATTCCCCTGGGAGATTGCAACAATCAGTACCCCTGACAACAAACAGAACCGCAGGAACCATGAAATCCGTGTGCCGCGCGTGCGCGTGATCGGCAGCAACGGCGAAATGGTCGGCGTGTTGTCGCGCGACGAAGCGCTGTCGATGGCCGAGGACGAAGGCCTCGACCTGGTCGAGATCCAGCCGCAGGCCGATCCGCCGGTCTGCAAGATCATGGATTTCGGCAAGTTCAAGTTCGAGCAGCAGAAAAAGGCCAACGAGGCCAAGAAGAAGACCAAGCAGGTCGAGATCAAGGAGCTCAAGTTCCGTCCGGTCACGGACGAGGGCGACTACCAGATCAAGCTGCGCAACATGCGCCGCTTCCTGGAGGAGGGCGACAAGGTCAAGGTCAACATCCGCTTCCGTGGCCGCGAGATGAGCCACCAGGAGCTGGGCCGCGAGATGGCGGCGCGGATCGAGGCCGACCTGGGCGACGAGATCGTCATCGAGTCGCGCCCGCGCCTGGAAGGGCGCCAGATGGTCATGATGATCGCCCCCAAGAAGAAGTCTTGAGGGCGCGCCCCCAGCCGGTGCCCGCACGTCCCGTGCGGGGATCCGGCGGGGCGGGACCCGCGCGGCCGCCCGTGCCCCCGCACCGGGGCGCCGGCGCCAATGCGCTGATTTGCAAGACATTCCGCAATCTGGCATGATAGGCGGCTCCGATTCGTCGGGGTGCCGCGCGAGCGGTACAGGACCGGCTCCGTTCCCTTGGGGAACAGGGGCTTACAAGCAGGCCGGGGCAAGGACGGAAAGCGTGGCAAGGCCACCGCCCTCGTCAGTGACATACACCATCAAGGACATAGCAATGCCCAAGATCAAGACCAACCGGGCGGCGGCCAAGCGTTTCCGCAAGACCGCCTCCGGCAAGTACAAGGCCGGCCACGCCAACCGTAGCCACATCCTCACCAAGAAGGCGACCAAGCGGAAGCGCAACCTGCGTCAGACGAACCACGTCCGCGCAGAAGACGCAGGCCGTCTGGACCGCATGCTTCCCTACCTCTGAGGACTGAACAATGGCACGAGTCAAGCGTGGCGTGCAGGCGCGCCGCCGTCACAAGAAGATCCTGACCCTGGCGAAGGGCTACTACAACGCCCGTCGCAAGGTCTTCCGCGTTGCCAAGCAGGCGGTCATCAAGGCGCAGCAGTACGCCTACATCGGCCGCAAGCAGAAGAAGCGCAACTTCCGTTCGCTGTGGATCACCCGCATCAATGCGGCTGCCCGCATCAACGGCCTGAGCTACAGCCGTTTCATGAACGGCCTGCAGAAGGCCGGCATCACCCTGGACCGCAAGGTGCTGGCGGACATCGCCGTGCACGACGCGGCCGGTTTTGCCGCGCTGGCTGAGAAGGCGAAGGGCGCGCTGGCGGCTTGAGTGCGAGTCCCCTCGCGGGAACCCGCGCCTCCGTGCACGGGCTCTTGCTAGGGAAACATCGCCGAAATCCGGGGGAAGGGCGCGAGCCCTTCCCCTTTTTCTTTGAGGCAAACGGATGCCGGAATCCATGAGCGACATCGAGACCCTGGGCAGTCAGGCGCTGGCGGACATCGCCGCCGCGCAGAATCCCGAGCAGTTGGAGGCGCTGCGCGTCGCGCTGCTGGGCAAGAGCGGCAGCATCACCGCGCAGCTCAAGCAGCTGGGCGCGCTGCCGGCCGAGCAGCGCAAGGCCGCCGGCGAGGCGATCAACGTGGTCCGCGATGCCGTCTCGACCGCGCTCGGCGAGCGCCGCGCGGTGCTGGAGGACGCCGCGCTGGACGCGCGCCTGGCCGGCGAGCGGATCGACGTGACCCTGCCGGGCCGGCGCGGCGAGCGCGGCGGCCTGCACCCGGTCACCCGCACGCTGGAGCGCATCGCCGAGATCTTCGGGCGGCTCGGCTACGAGCTGGCCGACGGCCCGGAGATCGAGGACGACTGGCACAACTTCGAGGCGCTGAATTTCCCGCCGCACCATCCCGCGCGGGCGATGCACGACACCTTCTACTTCGGCGACGGCCGCCTGCTGCGCACCCACACCTCCGGCGTGCAGGTGCGCTACATGGACGCGCACCGGCCGCCGCTGCGGATGATCGCCGCCGGCAAGGTCTACCGCAGCGACAGCGACCAGACCCATTCGCCGATGTTCCACCAGATCGAAGGCCTGCTGGTCGACGAGCATTCGACCTTCGCGGACCTGAAGGGCACGCTGTCGGAGTTCGTGCGCGCGTTCTTCGAGCGCGACTTCGAGATGCGCTTCCGTCCCAGCTATTTCCCGTTCGTCGAGCCGGGCGCCGAGGTGGACATCGCCTGGCAGCAGCCGGACGGCAGCACGCGCTGGCTGGAGGTGCTCGGCTGCGGCATGGTGCACCCGAACGTGCTGAAGAACTGCGGCATAGACCCGGAGCGCTACACCGGCTTCGCGTTCGGCTTGGGCGTGGAGCGCTTCGCGATGCTGCGCTATGGCGTCAACGACCTGCGCGCGTTCTTCGAGAACGACGTGAGGTTCCTGCGCCAGTTCGCCTGAATCACGTCCGGGACTCGGGACGGGGCTCGGGCTCGCAGAAGCGCTACTGCTGCTGCCGGTCCGCGAGCCAGCCCCTCCGAGTCCCGGGTCCCCAGTCCCGAGTCCCGGAAAGACCATGAAATTCTCCGAAAATTGGTTGCGCAGCCATGTCCCGACCAGCGCCTCGCGCGATGAACTGAGCGCGGTGTTGACCGCCATCGGCCTGGAGGTCGAAGAGGTCGTCGCGTTCGGCGAGGGCCTGCAGCAGGTGGTGGTGGCGCGCATCGTCGAGGCGGTCCGCCACCCGGAAGCCGACCGGCTGCAGGTCTGCAAGGTCGATGCCGGGCAGGGCGAGCCGTTGCAGATCGTCTGCGGTGCGCCGAACGCGCGCGCCGGGCTGGTCGCGCCGCTGGCGCTGGTGGGCGCCCAGGTCGGCGAGCTGAAGATCAAGCCGGCCAAGCTGCGCGGCGTGGAGTCCAACGGCATGCTGTGCTCGGCCAGGGAACTGGGCCTGGACAGCGACGGGTCGGGCCTGTTCGAGTTGCCGGACGACGCGCCGGTCGGCCAGCCGCTGGCCGAGTACCTGGGGCTGCCCGACGCCAGCATCGAGATCAAGCTCACCCCGAACCGCGCCGACTGCTTCAGCGTGCGCGGCATCGCCTACGACGTGGCGGCAGCCACCGGCAGCACCGTCAATCCCTTGCAGGCCGAACCGGTGCCCGCGCAGAGCGACAGCCGCCTGGAGGTCGAACTCCAGGCGGGCGCGCGCGTGCCGCGTTTCGTCGGCCGCGCCATCGATGGCGTCGATGCCGGCCGGCCGACGCCGCTGTGGATGGCCGAGCGCCTGCGTCGCGCGGGCCTGCGCCCGATCAGTTTCCTGGTCGATGTCACCCAGTACGTGATGCTGGAACTGGGCCAGCCGATGCATGCCTTCGACCGCGACACCTTGCAGGGTCCGGTGGTGGTGCGTCCCGCGCGCGCCGGGGAAACCGTCAAGCTGCTCGACGAGCGCACCGTCAGCCTGGACGAGGAGTTCCTCGTCGTGGCCGACAGCCAGGGCGGGGCCGGCGCACGCGCCGTCGCGCTGGGCGGCATCATGGGCGGCGCGGATACCCGCGTCACCACTGCCACCACCCGCGTTTTCCTGGAGGCGGCGCACTGGGTTCCCTCGGCGATCATCGGCCGCAGCCGCCGCCTGGGGCTGCATACCGACGCGGGGCACCGCTTCGAGCGCGGCGTGGACCCGCAGTTGCCGCGCATGGCGATCGAGTACGCCACCCGGCTGATCCTGGACGTGGCCGGCGGCGTGCCGGGGCCGGTGGTCGAGGCCGTGCGCGAGCAGGACCTGGCCAGGCCGCAGCCGATCGGCCTGCGCCGCGCGCGCATCGCGCGCGTGCTGGGGATCGCCATCGAGGACGCCGAGGTGGAGCGCATCCTGCGCGCCCTGGGCATGCAGGTGGCCGCCTCCGCCGATGGCTGGCAGGTGACCGCGCCGGGCCGCCGCTTCGACATCGCGATCGAGGAAGACCTGATCGAGGAACTGGCGCGCATCCACGGCTACGGCAATATCCCGACCACGCTGCCCGGGGGCGCCGCGCGCGTCGCGATGCCGACCGAGACGCGGGTGGACGAGTGGAACGCGCGCCGCCAGCTGGTCGCGCGCGATCTGCAGGAGACCATCAACTACGCCTTCGTCGATGCCGGCTTGCTCGGGCACTGGCAGCTCGAGGCCGATACCGTCCCGCTCGCCAACCCGCTGTCGGCCGAGCTGGCGGTGATGCGGCCGCAACTGCTGCCGGGCCTGGTGGCGGCGCTGGGCCGCAATGCCGCCCGCCAGCTGGGCCGGGTGCGCCTGTTCGAGCTGGGCAAGGTGTTCTCGCGCGCGGCCGAGGCCGGTGCCGCGCCGGTGGAGCGCCTGTGCGTGGCGGCAGCGGTCTGCGGCGATGCCCAGGCCCTGCAATGGGGCGAGCCGGCGCGCAAGGTCGATTTCCACGACCTGAAGGGCGACCTGGAATCGCTGGCCGCGGCGTCCGGCGCCCAGCTCGAGTACCGCCGCTCGGACCGCCCGTTCGGCCATCCGGGCCGTTCCGCCGACGTCTACCGCGACGGCGAGCGCATCGGCTGGATCGGCCAGTTGCATCCGCGCCTGGCGCGGGCGCTGGACCTGGACATGGACGTGTTCGGTTTCGAGCTGGAGTTCGAGGCCCTGGCGCGGCGCGCGCTGCCGCGGGCGGCCGAACTGTCGCGCTATCCCTCGGTGCGCCGCGACCTGGCCTTCCTGGTGCCGGAGGCGGTGGACTGGTCCGCCCTGGAGGCCACGGTGCGCGGGGCGGTCGGGCCGCTGCTGCGCGAGGTCCAGCTGTTCGACCGCTACGTCGGCACGGGGGTCGAGCCGGGCTTCAAGAGTCTGGCTATGGGCTTGATTTTGCAGGATAACTCGCGCACTCTGACCGACCGAGACGTGGATGCCGTCGTGAACGAGGTGGTGACCGTCATCGAGCGCGAGCACCGCGCCCGGATCCGTGGTTGAGGCGGTAGGCTGGGGGATGTGATGGCATTGACGAAAGCGGAAATGGCCGAACGGTTGTTCGACGAGGTCGGTCTGAACAAGCGCGAAGCCAAGGAGTTCGTGGACGCGTTCTTCGACGTGTTGCGCGACGCGCTGGAGCAGGGGCGGCAGGTGAAGCTGTCCGGTTTCGGCAACTTCGACCTGCGTCGCAAGAACCAGAGGCCCGGTCGCAATCCCAAGACCGGCGAGGAGATTCCGATTTCCGCCCGCACGGTGGTCACCTTCCGTCCGGGCCAGAAGCTCAAGGAGCGGGTGGAGGCATATGCTGGATCCGGGCAGTAACCGCGAACTTCCGCCGATTCCGGCCAAGCGCTACTTCACCATCGGTGAGGTCAGCGAGCTGTGCGACGTCAAGCCGCACGTGCTGCGCTACTGGGAGACCGAGTTCCCGAGCCTGGAACCGGTCAAGCGTCGCGGAAACCGCCGCTACTACCAGCGCCACGACGTGCTGATGGTGCGCCAGATCCGCAGCCTGCTCTACGAACAGGGCTACACCATCGGCGGCGCGCGCCTGCGCCTGGAAGGCGAGGGCGCCCGCCAGGAATCCGCGCTGAGCAACCAGATCATCCGGCAGGTGCGGATGGAGCTCGAGGAAGTCCTGCAGCTGTTGCGGCGTTGAACGTGCCGGGCGAGCTAGGAAAAGCCTTCACAAAGCCGCTATAATCGCCAGCCCGCCGAGAAGCGGGACACCTTCCGGGGTATAGCGCAGCCTGGTAGCGCACCAGTCTGGGGGACTGGTGGTCGTCGGTTCGAATCCGGCTACCCCGACCAAACCATCGAAGCGGCGGCCTGCATCGTGCAGGCCGCCGTTTTCGTTTGGCGGTCGGGCGCGCAACCGCATGCGCAGTTCTCCCGCGCGGGGGCGTCGGCTCCGCACCGATGCGCGTTCCATCGGCCGAGTTGCGCAACGCGCCCTCGCCATCGGCATGGATTGAGACATGCCGCGCACATTGCCCATGACCGGATGCGCGGCCGTCCGCGACGCGCGGATCAATGCAGCGAAGTGCGCAAAACGTCGCAGCTTCATGTGGTGAATACGTGAATGTGTGATCGCGGTCGTTCGATGCGCACAGCTTTCGCCACGCTTTCTTCGCATGGATATTCATGCGGCGTGAAGGCCTTGGGAACGAACTTGAACCCTGCCTACAACGCGCGTCAAAAAATCGACGCGAGGGCATTGCAGGACATCTTTTCTGTGCCATAGTGCGGCGCAACACGTAGCTCCGTTGTTGGTTCCGGCCGGGAGTGCCGGAATCGGAAATCCTCCGTAGACACCCGTTTCGACTGGCGCACCGGCGTCGGCCGAAGGGTGCCGGAGTTCCCGAACCCCACCCAACAAAGGCGGATAGACGCGACGCATGAAGACACCGATCGGAAGACCCGGACAAGGCGCGTGCCTGGCCCTGATCTGCTCGATACTCCTGGGCGCATGCAGCACGACCTCGCACATGGCGAGCCAGCTGCCGGAGCCCGATCCGCTCGCGCTGTCGACGGTGCAGCCCGAGTACCGGTTGGCCCCTGGCGACCTGCTGCTGGTGAAGGTGTTCCAGGTCGACGACCTGGAGCGCACGGTGCGCGTGGACAACCAGGGCCACATCACGCTGCCGCTGATCGGCGAGGTGCAGGCGTCCGGCGTGGGCGTGGTTGAACTGGAGAAGCAGATCGCCGATCGCTATCGCGCGGGCTACCTGCAGGACCCGCAGGTCTCGGTCTTCGTGCAGGAAGCCAACGGGCGCCGCGTCACCGTGACCGGCGCGGTGGACGAGCCGGGCATCTATCCCGTCGTCGGTTCCAACCTCACGCTGCAGCAGGCGCTGTCGCAGGCCAAGGGCGTGAGCAGCGTGGCGAGCCGGCGCAACATCATCGTGTTCCGCACCGTGCAGGGCCAGAAGATGGTCGCGCGGTTCGACCTGACCGACATCGAGGAGGGCAAGGCGCCCGATCCGGAGATCTACGGCGGCGACATCGTGGTCGTCTATCGCTCCGACGCGCGGCTGTTGTTGCGCACCGTGCTCGAGCTGACTCCCTTCGTCATGGTGTGGCGCGCCTACCGATGAGCATCCATCCCGAACATCGTTCCGTGCCGCATGGGCACCTGCAACCGGCTGACATGGGCCTGCGCGACTACTGGCAGGCGCTCTACGGCCAGCGCTGGCTGATCGTGCTGATCACCGTGGCGATCGTGGCGCTGGTGGCGCTGGCGACGTTCCTGCTGACCCCGAGCTATCGCGCGAGCAGCACGCTGCAGATCGAGCGCGACACGCTCAACGTGGTCAACGTCGAAAGCCTGATGCCGGTGGAGTCGCCGCAGGACAAGGACTTCTACCAGACCCAGTACCAGCTGCTGCAGAGCCGCTCGCTCGCGCGCGCGGTCATCCGCGAGGCGAAGCTCGACCAGGAGCCGGCCTTCAAGCCGCTGGTCGACGAGGCCATGGACAAGGTGCAGTCGGCCAGGCGCGAACGCGGCGGGGAACTGGTGAGCCGGCAGAGCATCGCCGAGCGCGTGCTGACCCCAGTGTTGCTGGCCGGGCTGGACATCGAGCCGGTGCTGAACTCGCGGCTGGTCTACATCAACTTCGATTCGCCCGATCCGGCGCTGGCCGCCAAGATCGCCAACGCCTATGCGCGCGTGTTCATCGTCAGCAACCAGGAACGGCGGCTGCGCGCGTCCGCGTTCGCGACCAAGTACCTGTCCGAGCGGCTGGAGCAGTTGCGCGGCAAGGTCGAGGAGTCGGAGAGGAACCTGGTCGATTACTCGAGCCAGGAGAAGATCGTCTCCGTCGGCGAGGACAAGCCGTCGTTGCCGGCGCAGAACCTTACCGAGCTGAATGCGATGCTGGCTTCGGCGCAGGACGCGCGGATCAAGGCGGAAGCGGCCTGGCGGCAGGCCGCGGCCGGCGACGGCATGAGCCTGCCGCAGACGATCGCCAACCCGCTGATCCAGACCCTGCGCGCCGAACAGGCCAAGATCGACGCGGAGTACCAGCAGAAGCTGGCGACCTTCAAGCCGCAGTATCCGGAGATGCAGCGGCTGCAGTCGCAGCGCGACGAGCTGCAGCGCCAGATCAACCGCGAGGTGCTGAACATCCGCGGTTCGCTCAAGGCGGCCTACGACGCCGCGAGCCGGCAGGAGCAATTGCTCGAAAGCCGGATCGCCAGCCTCAAGGGCGACGAGCTGGACCTGCAGTCGCGCAGCATCCGCTACAACATGCTCAAGCGCGAGGCCGATACCAACCGGCAGCTCTACGATGCCTTGCTGCAGCGCTACAAGGAGATCGGCGTGGCCGGGAACATCGGCAGCAACAACGTCTCGATCGTCGACGTGGCCGACGTTCCCAGCAAGCCTTCCTCGCCGAAGTGGCCGCTGAACCTGGCGATCGGGTTCATCTTCGGCGCATTCATCGCGGTGGCATTCGCGTTGCTCCGGTATTTCCTGCGCGAGGAACAGCGGTGACGTCGATGAACGCAGCGCCGCGAGGTACAGCTTCGGTAACAGGAACTGACGATGATGAAGTGCGATCCGGCGAGAAGAGGAGGCATTCCATTACCCTGCGAGTCCGCGTGTTGAACGTTTGATCTGTTGATTGTCGAAGGGCTGTCGCATGGCCTGGGGTCGGTGTTAGGGGCGCCGCAGCGGTGTGCGACAGACGAATCGAGACCCGGTAAACCGGCGTGTCCCCCTGCATGCCGGCCAACGGGTTTGGAGGACCACCCCATGCTCTTGGCAGACCTCAGTAGTGCGACCTACACGTCTTCGTCGCGACGTCTCCTCTCGAAATACTCGGCGGCGGCCGACCTGGCCCTGCGAGTGCTCGATCTCGCCGTCGTCGTCGCCTCCGGCCTGGCGGCGTATCGCGTGCTCTACGGTACCTGGGTGCCGGCGGCCGCCTATCGCGTGGCGATCGGCACCACCTTGCTGTACGCGGTGATCTGCTTCGCGATGTTCCCGTTGTACCGGAGCTGGCGCGGTCGCGGCCTGCGCAAGGAGCTGCTGGTGCTCGGCGCGGCGTTCGCCGGCATCTTCGCGCTGTTCTCCGTGCATGCGCTCATCGTCCAGTTCGGCCAGACCGTGTCGCGGCTCTGGATCGGGCTGTGGTTCGCCGGCGGGCTGGCCGTGCTGGTGCTGGCGCGCACCGGCCTGCGCACGTTCCTGAACCACCTGCGCGCGCGCGGCATGGACGTGCAGCGCGTCGTCGTGGTCGGGTTGCGCCACCCGGTGCTGAAGATCCATCGCTACCTGGACCGCAACCCATGGGTCGGCATGAACGTGGTGGGCTATTTCACCAGCCGCTACGACCTGGCGCTGCCGGAAGAGCGCTCCGCGATCCCGTGCCTCGGCGCGCCGGACGAACTGGTGGCCTATCTCGACCAGAACCGCGTGGAGCAGGTCTGGATCTCGCTGCCGCTGGGCGAGCGCGACAGGATCAAGCAGTTGCTCGAGAAGCTCGAGCGCTACCCGATCAACGTCAAGCTGGTGCCGGACCTGTTCGACTTCGGCATGCTCAACCAGTCGGCCGAGCAGATCGGCACGGTGCCGGTGATCAACCTGCGCCAGGGCGGCGTGGACCGCGACAACTACTTCGTGGTGGCCAAGGCCCTGCAGGACAAGATCGTGGCGGTGCTGGCGCTGATGCTGCTGTGGCCGCTGATGCTGGCGATCGCGGTCGGCGTGAAGCTGAGCTCGCCCGGCCCGGTGTTCTTCCGCCAGCGCCGCAACGGCCTGGGCGGGCGCGAGTTCCACATGATGAAGTTCCGCTCGATGCGCGTGCATGACGACAGCGGCCCGCAGATCGTGCAGGCCACGCGCAACGACCCGCGCATCACCCGCTTCGGCGCCTTCCTGCGCAGGACCAGCCTGGACGAGCTGCCGCAGATCTTCAACGTGCTGGGCGGCAGCATGTCGATCGTCGGGCCGCGCCCGCACGCGGCCCAGCACAATACCCATTACGAGAAGCTGATCCACCGCTACATGCAGCGCCACTACGTCAAGCCGGGCATCACCGGCTGGGCGCAAGTGAACGGCTTCCGCGGCGAGACCCCCGACCTGCGGACGATGAAGAAGCGCATCCAGTACGACCTGGACTACATCCGCCGTTGGTCGCTGTGGCTGGACATCCGCATCATCGTGCTGACCGCGGTACGCGTGCTCGGCCAGAAGAACGCCTACTGACGGCCATGGAGAAAGGGCACCCCGCCAGCGTCCCGCCAGGACCGCCGCGACCGCCGGAAACCCCGGTGGCCGCGGCGGAGACCGCGCGGCTGCGGCGCACGCGCTGGACGAACTTCGGCATCGAGGTGCTGATGTTGCTGGCCGTGGGCTACAACATCGTGCTGGCGGTGATCAACGCGAAGGTGTTCACGGTCCGGCCGGCGATGACGTATGCCGTCGAGTTCCTGATCTACGCGGCCTGCTTCGCGATCGGGATCTGGTCGCTGGAGCGCAGGCGGCTGGCGCTGGTGGTGAGCGGGCTCGGACTGGTGGTGGCGTTGATGCTGGTGCGGTTCCTGTTCTCCTGGCAGGTGGATCCCAAGTTCTTCCGCGACGCGCTGATCGCCTTCGCCTTCCTCGTCCTGGGCGCGTCGTACCGCGGCTCCCTGCCCAAGCTGTTCCTGCGCATGACCGTGGTGGTGGCGCTGGTGGCCCTGTTCGAGCTCGCCACGCCGGACGTGTACGGGGACGTCGTCAACCCGAAGAGCTACTTCGTCAACGCCCGCGGCGCCAGCGCCGAGGGTTTCTGGAACCAGGACAGCAATCTCTACGTCAGCGCCACGCGGCCGGGCGAGCGCAACTTCCTGCCGGGTTCCAACCTGCCGCGCGCCTCTTCGGTGTTCGTCGAGCCGGTGACGATGGGCAACTACATCATCTTCTTCGCGGCGATCGTGCTGGCGTTCGCGCGCTGGTTCAAGCCGCCGGCACTGCTGTTGTCGATCGGATTGATCGGCTTTCTGATCGTCGCCTCGGACGGACGGCTCGCCGCCGGCACCTGCGTGCTGATGCTGCTGCTGGCGCCGTTCCTGTTGCGGCTCGACCAGCGCCTGGCGTTCCTGCTGTTCTTCCTGGTGCTGGCCGGAGGATGGCTGCTGGTCTGGGTCTCGGGCATCACCGCGTACGAGGACACCACGCTCGGCCGGATCTTCTTCACCGTCGATTCCATCAACCATCTCCCGTTCGCGACGTGGATGGGATTGGATCCCGGGGCGGCGTACCGCTACTTCGACAGCGGCATCTCCTATTTCATCGCGTCGCAGTCGGTGGTCGGCGTGCTGGCGTTCCTGCTGGCCTATTCCTTCCTGCTGACGCTGCCCACGCGCGAGGGGCAACTGTTCAAGAACCTGGCGATCTTCGCCTTCGCGCTGAGCCTGCTGGTGTCCAACGGCTATTTCTCGATCAAGACGTCGGCGCTGTGGTGGTTCGCCTGCGGCTGCCTGTGGCAGATGCAGGCCATGCCGGCGGCGAGCGCGATGCGGACGGACAGGGCCGTACGCTCGCCCACGTCCATCGCCGGAGGGAAGGACCACGTTCCGGCGGGGGCGCTGCCATGAGCGACGTGCTGCGGGTGGGGAACGCGGTCCTCCCGGCACACCGTGCGGCGACGCCGGTGCGCGTGCGCGACCTCAGGATCGACGCCGCCAAGGCCCTGGCCATCGTGCTGGTGGTGCTCGGCCACGCCAAGGGCATACCGCAGGCATTCACGATCCTGGTCTACAGCTTCCACGTGCCGCTGTTCTTCTTCGTCTCCGGCTGGGTGGGGGAGGGACATGGGTCGGCGCGCGCGGGCTGGAAGGCGTGGAAGAAGCTCGCCCGCACGCTGCTGGTGCCGTACGTGTGCTTCTTCGCGCTGGGCTACGCGTACTGGCTGCTGACCCGCAACATCGGCGAGAAGGCCGCACGCTGGGGCGACCGGCCTTGGTGGGAGCCGCTGCAGGGATTGGTGAGCGGCATCGGGCCCGAGTTGTACGTGCAGCCGGCGTTGTGGTTCCTGCCGGCCCTGTTCGTCACGACGCTGGCCTATCTTTACCTGCGGCGGCGCGTCCTGCCGGGGTGGATGGCGCTGGGCGCCGGCGTGGTGTCGTGGCTGTGGATCGGTTGGTTCCCGGGACTGGGGCTGCGGCTCCCGTTCGCGCTGGACGTGCTGCCGGTGGCGCTCTTCTTCTTCTCCGCGGGCGCCCTGTGCTCGTACGCGGGCTGGCTGCTGCCGCGCACCCCGGCCGGCAACCTGGTGGGCCTGGTGGTGCTGGGCCTGCCCTGGCTGGTATTGGCCTGGCGCAACGGGCGGGTGGACATCAACCAGCTGGAGTTCGGGTACTCCCGCATCGTGTTCCTGGTCGCGGCCCTGCTGGGCACGGCGATGACGCTGTGCGCCGCGCAGCTGCTGGCGCGGTGGCGCTGGGTGCAGTGGATCGGCCGCAACACGCTGCTGGTGCTGTGCACGCATCTGCTGGTGTTCTTCGTGCTTTCCGGGGTGGCTTCGCTGCTGGGTGGCTTCGGCCCCGGCGGTCCGGGGCCGGCCTGGGCATTGTTCGTGTCGGTCGTGGCATTGCTCGCCTGCGTGCCCATGCACGCGGTGCTGATGCGGTGGGCGCCGTGGTCGCTGGGGGCCAGGCCGGCCGCCGCGGGTACGGCCGCCTGATCCGTTCGTTTTGGAGGAGAGAGAAGGCCTGATGAAAGTCGTGCACGTGGTCCGCCAGTTCCATCCTTCCATCGGTGGCATGGAAGAGGTGGTGCTCAACATCGCGCGCCAGCATCGCGCGGTGGCGGACGACGACGTGCGCGTGGTGACGCTGGACCGGCTGTTCACTGCGCCGGCGACGACGCTGGCGCGCGAGGCGCACTACGAGGACCTGCCGGTGACGAGGATCCCCTATCGCGGATCCACGCGTTACCCGCTGGCGCCCTCGGTGCTGGCGGCGCTGGGGGCCGCCGACCTGGTGCACGTGCATGGCATCGATTTCTTCTACGACTTCCTCGCCGTGTCGCGGCCGCTGCACGGCAAGCCGATGGTGGTCTCCACCCATGGCGGCTTCTTCCATACCGGCTACGCGTCCAGGCTCAAGAAGGTGTGGTTCAACACGCTGACGCGCGCTTCCGCGCTGGCCTATCGCCGGGTGATCGCGACCAGCGAGAACGACGGCGACATGTTCTCGCGCGTGGTGGCCCCGGCGCGGCTGCGCGTGATCGAGAACGGCGTGGACGTGGGCAAGTACGCCAGGCAGGGGGCGCAGGTCCCCGGCCGCACCCTGATCTACTTCGGGCGCTGGTCGGTCAACAAGGGCCTGATGGAAACGCTGGACCTGCTGAAGGCGCTGATCGCGCTCGATCCGGCCTGGCGGCTGATCGTGGCCGGCCGCGAGTACGACTTCAGCGAGGCCGACATCCGCGCGGCCATCGCGACCCGCGGGTTGGCCGCGCACGTCGATCTGCACGTTTCGCCTAGCCAGGAGCAGCTGCGCCTGCTGATGCGCCAGGCGCAGCTGTTCGTCTGCCTGTCGCGGCACGAGGGATTCGGGATCGCGGCGGTCGAGGCGATGAGCGCGGGACTGATTCCCGTGCTGAGCGACATTCCCCCGTTCGCGCGGCTTTCGGGCGAGTCGGGGCAGGGCATCCTGGTCGATCGCGACGACCCGATCGGGGCGGCCGTGCGCGTGGAGCGGCTGGCGCTGGAGCTGGAGCGAGATTTCGGCCGGCGCCGCGAAGCCGCCATGGCCTACGTCGAGCGCTACGACTGGCGGCACGTCGTGGGGCGCTACCTCGACGAGTACCGGAGCGCGCTCGGCCAGCGGCACCCGCAGGAGGCGCTGCGATGAATGCCATGACGATGGCGCGCGAAGCGACGCTTCCCGAGATCACCGTGCTGTTCTCCACCGAGCAGCCGGGGGAGAAGACCAATCCGTACCTGACCCAGCTCTACGCTGCCCTGCCGGAGCGGGTGACGCCGCGGTTCTTCTCGATGCGCGACGCGCTGCTGTCGCGCTACGACGTGTTGCACCTGCACTGGCCCGAGTACCTGCTGCGCCATCCGACCCGCCTGGGCACCCTGGCCAAGCAGTGCGCGGTCGCGCTGCTGCTGCTGCGCCTGAAGCTGGGCGGCACGCCGATCGTGCGTACCCTGCACAACGTCGCCCCGCACGAGGACCATGGCGCGATCGAGCGCGCGTTGCTCGGGTGGATGGACCGCATGACCCGGCGCTGGATCCGCATCAATGCCGCCACGCCGGTGCGGCCGCCTTTCACCGACACGATCCTGCACGGGCATTACCGCGACTGGTTCGCGCGCATGCCCCAGGCCGCGAGCGTGCCGGGCAGGCTGCTCCACTTCGGGCTGATCCGCCCCTACAAGGGCGTGGAGGCGCTGCTGGATGCGATGGGCGACGTCGGCCGGGCCGGGGTTTCGCTGCGCATCGTCGGCAACCCCGCCACGCCGCAGATGCGCGAGCGCGTGGAGCGGGCCTGCGCGGAGGACGATCGCATCAGCGCGCTGCTCGCCTACGTGGAGGAGCCGGTGCTGGCCAGGGAGGTCAGCCAGGCCGAGCTGGTGGTGCTGCCGTACCGCCAGATGCACAACAGCGGCACGTTGCTGCTGGCGCTGTCGCTGGCGCGGCCGGTCCTCGCGCCGTGGAGCGAATCCAACTCCGCGCTCGCCGAGGAGGTCGGCCCGGGCTGGGTATTCCTGTACGAGGGCGATTTCGAGCCCGCGCTGCTGGAATCCACGCTGGACAAGGTGCGCGGCACGCCACGCGGCAGCGCTCCCGATCTTTCGCAGCGGGACTGGCCGAGGATCGGCCGGCTGCATTACCGCACCTATCTGGAGGCGCTGGGCCTGGACGGGGACGCCGCGCAATGAGTACGGAGGCTTCGACGATGGCACCACCCACTCCGCCACGAAGCCTGGCTTCGCGTGCCGCCGGCGGCGCGGCCGTGACGATGGCCGGGCAGGCGGCCAAGATGGCGGTGCAGTTCGGCGGGATCGTGCTGTTGGCGCGATTGCTGACGCCGCACGACTACGGCCTGATGGCCATGGTCACCGCGATCGTCGGCGTGGCCGAGATCCTGCGCGACTTCGGCCTGTCCTCGGCCGCGATCCAGGCCCGCCACGTCAGCCGCGAACAGCGCGACAACCTGTTCTGGATCAACAGCGGCATCGGCCTGGTGCTGTCGGTCGCGGTGTTCGCGTCGGCGCATGCGATCGCCTCCTTCTACGCCGAACCGGCGCTGGTGACGATCTCGCAGGCGCTGGCGGTGACCTTCCTGCTGAACGGCATGACCACGCAGTACCGCGCCCACCTCAGCCGCGGGCTCAGGTTCGGGCAAGTGGCGCTGAGCGACGTCGGGGCGCAGGTCGTGGGCCTGGCCGCCGGCGTCGCCGCCGCGCTGCTGGGCTGGGGCTATTGGGCGCTGGTGCTGCAGCAGGTCGTGCAGGCGTTCGTGAACCTGGCCATCGCCGCGGCCTGTTCGCGCTGGCTGCCGCGCGGCTACCGGCGCGATGCGGCGATGGGCGGCTTTCTCAGCTTCGGCTGGAACCTGATGGCCGCGCAGTTGCTCGGCTACGCCAGCCGCAACGTCGGCCAGGTGATCATCGGTGCCCGCACCGGGGTCGAGGCGCTCGGCCTGTACAACCGCGCGTTCCAGCTGCTGATGATGCCGCTCAACCAGATCAATGCGCCGGCCACGACGGTGGCGCTGCCGGTGCTGTCGCAGTTGCAGGACGAGCGCGAGCGCTTCGGTGCGTTCCTGGTGCGTGGGCAGACGGTGATGGTGCACCTGATCGTGGCGCTGTTCGCGTTCGCATGCGCCCAGGCGTTGCCGCTGATCGTGCTGGTGCTCGGCGAGCAGTGGCGCGACGCGGTGCCGTTGTTCCAGGTACTGACGCTGGGCGGCATCTTCCAGGCCGCGGCCTACGCGGCCTACTGGGTGTTCCTCGCCAAGGGCCTGATGCGGCAGCAACTGGTCTATTCGGTGGTGTCGAGGGTACTGCTGATCGCCTGCATCCTGGTCGGCTCCTGGTGGGGCGTGATGGGCGTGGCGGCAAGCTACTCGATCGGCCTGTTGCTGCTGTGGCCGCTGTCGCTGGTCTGGATCGGGCGGATATCCGACGCCCCCGCCGCGGCGCTGTTCAACAACGGCTTGCGCGCGTTGGCCGGCTACGGTGCGGCGGCGGCGCTCTCCTGGTACGTGTCGTGGAGGATCGGCGGGCCGCTCTGGCAGGTGCTGGGGATCGGCTGCGCGGCGATGGCGCTGGGATGCGTCGCCGTGTTCCTGGCCTGGCCGGCCTTCCGCCGCGACGTGATGGCCATCGTCGACATCCGCAAGCTGATCCGGGAAGGAGGAGGACGCCGATGAACGCCGCCGCTCGTCTCCAGCCCGTGGGAGTCCAACCATGAACGCGATCCGCACCGACGGCGTCCCGAGCCCGCGGCGCCCGCGCTATCTCGTGCTTTCCGCGCACGACTACCGCACGCCGCGCCGCGCCAACATCCACTTCATCGCCGACGAACTCGCGCGCCGCGGCAAGACCCGGTTCTTCTCGCTGCGCTACAGCCTGCTGTCGCGGATGAAGGGCGATGCGCGGCTGCCCCTGGACGACACCGCCAACCGCGTCGTCGAGCACAATGGGGTGGAGTGCTACCTGTGGCGCACCGCGGTCCATCCGTTCAACACGCGCCGGCCCTGGCTGCGCCCGGTCGAGGACGCCATGTTCCGTTGGTACGCCTCGCATCCGCCGCGCGCCTTGGTGGACTGGATCAGGGACTCGGACGTGATCGTGTTCGAGAGCGGCTATGCGATCGCCTTCATCGAGCTGGCCAAGCGGCTCAATCCGAACGCCCGCCTGGTGTATCGCGCTTCCGACGGGCTCAGCACGATCAACGTGGCGTCGTGGATCGAACGGACCTTCGACCGGGTCGCGCCGGCGATGGACGTGATCGCGCTGGTGTCGCCGGCGATGGCGGCGGAGATTTCCAGCCGCGACAACGTGTTCCACGTCGGGCACGGCGTCGACCACGACCTGGACAGCCTGGGCGACCCGTCGCCCTACGGAGAGGGCACGCATGCCGTGTCGGTGGGCTCGATGCTGTTCGATCCCGGCTTCTTCGTCGTGGCGGGCCGGGCTTTCCCGGAGGTCACCTTCCACGTGATCGGTTCCGGCATGGGGCGGCACCCGGACTACGGCGACAACATCGTGGTCTACGGCGAGATGAAGCACGCCGAGACGATCCGCTACATCAAGCACGCGCGCTTCGGCATCGCGCCCTATGCCTCCGAGCAGGTGCCGGACTACCTCGCCGACAGTTCGATGAAGCTGTTGCAGTACGACTTCTTCGGCCTGCCGGCGGTGTGCCCGCATCGCGTGGTCGGCGGCTACCGCGCGCGCTTCGGCTACACGCCCGGCGACGCGGACTCGGTGGTCGCCGCGATCGGCAAGGCGCTGGAGGCGCCGCGCGTGCGCTACCGGCAATGCCTGAGCTGGGCGGAGACGACCGATCGCGTGCTCGATCCTGCCGCCTATCCCGAAACCCGTCTCGTGCAGGCCGCTCCGACGGCCAGCGGCGATGGCCTGCGAACGGCGCCCGCCTGACCGGCGGCCTCCTCCTCCTCCCCCCCCCCCCGTCAGAAAGAAACCCGATGCCGAACCCGTTGTTGCAGAAATGGCTGGACCGTGCCGAGCGCCAGGCGCTGTTCTGGTGGCAGCCCAAGAGCGGCCGCGTCAACATGGGCGATTACCTGTCCAAGGTGATCGTGTCCAGCGTGCTGGCGCTGCAGGACAAGGTGCTGATCGAGAAGCGCCAGACCGGGAACAAGCTGGTCGCGATCGGCTCGGTGCTGCATTTCGCCAATACCGGCGACACCGTCTGGGGCAGCGGCATCAACGGCAAGATCCCGGCCGAGCGCAATGCCTTCGGCATGCTCGACGTGCGCGCGGTGCGCGGGCCGAAGACGCGCGAGTTCCTGCTGGCGCGCGGCATCCCGGTCCCCGAGGTCTACGGCGATCCGGGCCTGTTGATGCCGAAGTTCTTTCCCGCCGATGCGCTCGGCCCGCCCGAACCGCGCCGCTTCGTGGTCGTGCCGCATTTCAACGAGCCGCGCGAGAAGTACGCGGCCTGGTCCGAGCACCTGGTGTTCCCGGAAGGCAAGCCGGCCGCGTTCGCGGCGCGGCTGCAGGGCGCGGAGCTGGTCGTGAGCAGCTCGCTGCACGGGCTGATCCTGGCCGAGGCCTACGGCATCCCGGCGGTCTACCTGGACTGGGGCAACGGCGAGGACCGCTTCAAGTACGACGACTACTACCTCGGCACGGGAAGGCCGGGTTGGCACGCCGGCGCCAGCGTGGAGGAATGCCTCCAGCTCGGCGGCAATGGTGCATTCGACCTGTCGCGGCTGCAGGCGCAGCTGCTGGCGGCGTTCCCGTACGACCTGTGGTGACTCCATGAACATCGAAACGTCCACTGCAAAGAAGAACCGCCGTAGCCGCGGCTCCCGCGCGCCGGTCCAGGGCGGATGCCGCCCCGGTCCGGCGTGCTGCCAGGCCCGGACGACGGTACGCCTTCATCACAGCCAGGATGGCCCCCCCACGCCCGGAAGGATCGAGTGCCATGCCTAAGACCCTGCTCCATCGCATGCTCGAAAGTGCCGAGCGCCGTGCATTGTTCTGGTGGCAGCCGCGTAACGGGGAAGTCAACGTCGGCGCCCATCTGTCGAAGGTCATCGTCAGCTCCATGCTGGCGCTGCGGGGGAAAGAGCTGATCAACAAGCGCGACCCGACCCGCCGCCTGCTGGCGACGGGATCGATCCTGCATTTCGCGCGCCAGGGCGACACGATCTGGGGGAGCAGCGGCGACAGCCGGGTCGTTTCGGAAATCGACGGCATAACGTATCTGGACGTGCGCGCGGTGCTCGGCCCGCGCACGCGCGAGCTGCTGCTCAAGTGCGGCATCCGGGCGCCGGAGGTCTACGGCGATCCCGGCCTGCTGATGCCGCGCTTCTTCCCGGCCGACGCGCTCGGTCCGCGCCAGCGCCGGCCCTACGTGGTCGTGCCGCATTTCAACGAGCCGCCGGCGAAGTACAAGGCCTACGCGGAGCACCTGGTGTTCCCGAACGTCAAGACGATCACCTTCGTGCGCAAGCTGCTGGGCGCGGAACTGGTCATCAGCAGTTCGTTGCACGGCCTCGTGCTGGCCGAGGCCTACGGTATCCCCGCCGTGTACCTGGATTGGGGCAATGGCGACGACCGCCTGAAGTACGACGACTACTACCTGGGCACCGGGCGTCCGCAATGGCACCTGGGCCGCTCGGTGGAAGAGTGCCTGGCGTTGGGAGGGAACGCCTCGTTCGACCTGGCCGCCGCGCAGGAGCGGTTGCTGGATTCGTTTCCCTATGACCTATGGTGACCCCAATGACTGACAAGTACCGTGGAAATCGTGCATCGACGATGAGCGGCGACATGCCGGTCGCTCGTGGCCGGTTCGAGGTCGGCGAACTCGTGCCCCTGGGCGGCTTTCCCGTGTTGTCCACCACCCAGGAGGCGTTCGCGGAAGACCTGTTCCGCGCGATGGAACGGCGGCAGCGCCGCCGGATCTGCTTCGCCAACACCAACTTCGTGGTGAAGTGCCAATCGCTGCGCGGGCGGATGACCGGGCCTTCCTGGCGCATCGTCAACGATGGCATCGGCATGGACCTGGGGGCGCTGCTGATCCATGGCCGCCGCTTCGCCCAGAACCTCAACGGCACCGACCTGATCCCCTACCTGTGCAAGCGCTCGCCGCGTCCGCTCAGGTTCTTCCTGCTCGGTTCCGGCGCAGGTATCGCCTTCGAGGCCGCCGACCTGCTGCGGGGCATGGGCCAGGACGTGGTCGGCACCTGCGACGGCTATCGCGAGTTCCAGGCCGGCGAGGAGAGCCTGGTCGACCGCATCAACGCCAGCGATGCCGACGTGCTGCTGGTCGCGTTCGGCAACCCGCTCCAGGAACGCTGGATCGTCGAGCACGGCGCGCAGCTGCGCACGCCGCTGGTGTTCGGCGTGGGCGCGCTGCTGGACTTCCTGTCCGGCAACGCCCAGCGCGCCCCGGCCTGGGTGCGGCGCGTGCACGGCGAGTGGCTGTTCCGCCTGTTCAACGAACCGAAGCGGCTGATCAAGCGCTACAGCTGGGACCTGCTGCTGTTCTTCGCCGTCTGCCTGCGCTCCGGCAAGCGGGTGTCGCGCAAGATGCAGACCAAAGCGTGATGCGGCTGCGGGAGCCGGGACGCCGGGGCCCGCCATGGGGTCCTGGGGCGGGCTGCGCCGCCGGTGCAGGCTCCCGAAGTCCACGGCACGCTCTAAGATCGGGCAATGGACGACATTGCCGCGGAACTCATCGAGCGCTTCGACCTGCAGCCGCATCCGGAAGGCGGGCACTACCGGCGCATCCACGAGTCGAAGGTGCGCAATGGAGCGCGTCCGGCCGTCACCGGCATCCGCTTCCTGCTGGCGCGTGGCGAGGCGAGCCGTTGGCATCGCGTCGACGGCGACGAGTGCTGGCACTGGCAGCAGGGCGGCGTGCTGGAGTTGCTGACGCTCGATGCGCACGGCGGTGCGGTGCGGCGGCAACGGCTGGGTCCCTACGGCGACGGCGTCGAGCCGATGCGCGTGGTGCCGGCCGGCGTGTGGCAGGCGGCGCGTCCGTTGGGCGATTTCGCCTTGGTGGCGTGCACGGTGTCGCCGGGATTCGCCTGGGAAGGGTTCGCGTTGATGGCGCCGGACGATCCGCTCGCGACGCCATTGCGCCGGGCGGGCGTGTGGTTCGACTGAGCCGGGCAACGATTCGCTAACGCCGCCCGCCGGGGAATCGGCTAGCTTTCCCGGCCGGAGTCGCCATGGATCGCGTCGGGGAGGGCGCACGCCGCATGAAGCAGGGACTGGGGATCGCGTTGTGGTTGGCGGCATTCGCCGCGGGGGCGCAGGCCGCGGAGCCGCCTCCCGTGCCGGCGCGGGAGGCCGCCATCGTCGACCTGGACGCGATGGTGGTGCGGGGCGTGCAGCCCGGTCCCGGTCTGTGGAAGGTCAGCAAGGGCGAGCACGTGCTGTGGATCCTGGGCACGGTGTCGCCGCTGCCGAGCGATATCGAATGGAAGCCGGACGAAGTCGAGTCCGCCATCGCGCAATCGCAGCAGGTGCTGCTTTCGCCCGCGTTGGCGTTCGACGCCGACGTCGGGTTCTTCGGCAGGCTGGCGCTGGCGCCTTCGGCGCTGAAGGCGATGAAGAACGAGGACGGCGCCGAGCTGCGCGACGTCCTGCCGCCGGATCTCTATGCGCGCTGGCAGGTGCAGAAGCAGCGCTATCTCGGGCGCGACCGTGGCGTGGAGAGGAAGCGGCCGATGGTCGCGGCCGGGGAGCTGTACGAGGCGGCGGCGAAGAAATCGGGTCTCGGCCGCAAGCTGCTGGTCGGGCCGGTGGTGGAGCGGGCCGCCAAGGCGGCCGGCATCAAGCCTACTCCGACCCGGCTGGTGCTGAAGATCGAGGACCCCAGGGCGGCCATCAAGGAATTCCGCGCAGGCGGCATGGACGACGTGGAATGCTTCCGCAGCGTGCTGACGGCGGTCGAGCGCGACCTGCCGACCATGGTCGAACGCGCCAACGCATGGGCGATGGGCGACATCGAGGCCTTGCGCCGCCTGCCGCGCGAGGACCCGCGCGGCGTGTGCACGCGCGCCCTGTCGCAATCGGGCTTCGCCAGGGGCCGGGGATACGGCGATCTCAACGAGAAGCTGGCGCAGCACTGGCTGGCATTGGCCGAGGCCGCGCTGCAGAAGAACGGGAGCACCTTCGCCTTGCTGCCGATCAGCGAATTGCTCGCGCCGCAGGGCTACCTGGCCCGGCTGCAGGAGCGCGGCTACGTCGTGGAAGCGCCCTGACCAGTCGATGGTGGTCCGGGCTGGCCGCCGGGTCTGCCGGCTTTCCCGATGCGATCCCCGCTCGTCATTCCCGCTTTCGCGGGAACCACGGATAGAGCGCATGCGAGGTCATAACGGCCGGCCCAGCGTGCCGGCGCCATGCGACAGAAGCCGGCACCTCGATCAACCTGCCGCGCTGAGCGGGCCGCTGGCCACCGCGAGCGCGGGCCAGCGCTTGAGCACCGAGGCGCGAATGCCGGCCGCATCGATGCCGGCCTCGGCCAGCAGGTCCTCGCGGCTGGCGTGGTGCTGGAAGGCGTCCGGCAGGCCCAGGTGCAGCACCGGCAGCAGCACGCCTTCGGCATTGAGCAGTTCGGACACGCCGGAACCCGCACCGCCGGCGACCACGTTGTCCTCGACGGTGACGAAGCCCTCGTGCGTCTTCGCCAGCTCCAGCACCAGCGCGCGGTCGAGCGGGCGGACGAAGCGCATGTTGACCACGGTGAGGCCGAGCTCGCGGCCCACCTGCTCGGCGGCGGCGACGGTCGCGCCGAACGCCAGCAGCGCCACGCGCGAACCGGACGCGCGCAGCTGCGCCTTGCCGATCGGCAGGGTCGAGAGATCGCTGCCGGGCGCGACGCCCGGACCGGTGCCGCGCGGGTAGCGCACCGCGGCCGGGCCCTTGTATTCCAGGCCGGTGGTGAGCATCTGCCGGCACTCGGCCTCGTCGGCGGGCGCCATCACCACCATGTTCGGCACGCAGCGCAGGAAGCTCAGGTCGAGGTTGCCCGCGTGCGTGGCTCCGTCCGGGCCGACCACGCCGCCGCGGTCGATCGCGAACAGCACGTCCAGCTTCTGGATCGCCACGTCGTGCACCAGTTGGTCGTAGGCGCGCTGCAGGAAGGTCGAATAGATCGCCACGACCGGCTTCGCGCCCTGGGTCGCCATGCCGGCCGCCAGCGTCACCGCGTGCTGCTCGGCGATCGCCACGTCGAAATAGCGCTCCGGGTATTCCTTGCTGAAGCGGACCAGGCCCGAGCCTTCGCGCATCGCCGGGGTGATGCCCAGCAAGCGCGGCTCGGCCTTGCCGGCATCGCACAGCCAGTCGCCGAACACGTCGGTATAGGTCGGCTTCTTCGCTCCGCCCTTGGCGACCAGGCCCTTCTCGGGATCGAACGGGCCGACCGCGTGGTAGCCGATCTGATCGCCCTCGGCCAGCTCGTAGCCCTTGCCCTTGGTGGTGATCACGTGCAGCAGCTTGGGCCCCTTCAGGCCCTTGAGCGTCTTCAGCGTGGACAGCAGCGCCGGCAGGTCGTGGCCGTCGATCGGGCCGGTGTAGTGGAAGCCCATTTCCTCGAACAGCGTGGACGGCACGAACATGCCTTTCCAGTGTTCCTCCCAGCGCTTGACGAAGCGCGCGGTCGAGCTGTTCTTCTTGTCGCCGAGGATCTTCTTGCCGCCCTCGCGGATCGCGTTGAGGGTGCGGCTGCCGCTCATGCGGCCGAGCATCTTGGTCAACCCGCCGACCGCCTCGGAGATCGACATGCGGTTGTCGTTGAGGATCACCAGCAGGTTCGGCTCGGGGTCCATGCCGCCGGCGTGGTTGAGCGCCTCGTAGGCCATGCCGGCGGTCATCGCGCCGTCGCCGATCACCGCCACCACCTTGCGCTCGTCGCCGCGCTGCTGCGCCGCGATCGCCATGCCCAGGGCCGCCGAGATCGAGGTCGAGGAGTGGCCGACGCCGAAGGTGTCGTACTCGCTCTCCTCGCGCTTGGGGAACGGCGCCACGCCGTCCTTCTGCTTGACCGTGTGGATGCTGTCGCGGCGCCCGGTGAGGATCTTGTGCGGGTAGGTCTGGTGGCCCACGTCCCAGACCAACTGGTCCACCGGGGTCTGGTACAGATAGTGCAGGGCGACGGTCAGCTCGATCACCCCCAGCCCGGCGGCGAAATGCCCGCCGCTGCGGCCGACCGACTCGATCAGGTACGCCCGCAACTCGTCGGCCACGGCGGGGAGCTCGGCCTCCTCGAACCTGCGCAGGTCGTCGGGGGTCTGGATGCGCGCCAGGCGCGGATAGCGGGTGGAATCGATCATCGTCTTGGCTTTCAGCTGAAGCGGCATTTTCGCCCCCCGGGTCGGGGTGGGGCAAGCAAACCGGTTCAGGTGCCAGCGCGGGGTGACGCGCGGGAAAACGCCGCGTGAAGCGAGGCCCGTCCCGCCGGGATTCCGGCGCGGCCTCAGCCAAGCCGGCGCAGCGCCTGGCGGGGCAGTTGCGCCTTCAGGAAGGCCATCTGGTCGGCCAGGATGTTGCGGTTGGAGAGGATCAGGTGCTCGATCCAGCTGGGCCGGTAGGGCACCGCCAGCAGCGGCATGTTGGCCTGCTGCGGGGTACGGTTGGCCTTGCGCGAATTGCAGTGGAAGCAGGCGGTGACCACGTTCTCCCAGGTGTCCTTGCCGCCCTTGGAGATCGGCATCACGTGGTCGCGGGTCAGGTGCGGGCGGCTGAAGTGCTGGCCGCAATACAGGCACAGCTGCGAATCGCGGGCGAACAGCGCGGTGTTGGTCAGCGACGGGGTCGGGTCGAGCGCGCGCGCATGGGCGTGGCCGCGGGCCGCGATGATCGGGTGGAGTTCGAGCACGCTGCGCTCGCCGGTCGCGCGCGAGATGCCGCCGTGGATCTGCAGGCAGGGCTCACCGAGGGTCCAGGACACCGCGTCGCGGGCGTACAGGCAGGCGGCGTCCTGCCAGTTGATCCAGTCCAGCACCCGGCCGTGCGCGTCGAGCGACAGGAATCGCATCGAGCCGACGGGGCGGGAAAGGGAAGGGAAGTCCGCCGGAGCGGAAAGGACCGGCGCTGCGCAGGCTCCGGTGTCGATCAGATCACGCGAGGTAGTGTCTGTCTCCATCGGGAAGACAGCTTATACCCCATTGTTGACAATTTGTGTATGGCTGTTCAGGGGGAAGGTCGGGGCTTGGATTTGGGACTCGGCAGAGCGACAGGCCTGCTTAGAGCCGGGTTTGTTGTGGGAGGGACTTCAATCCCGACAGTCGGCGGCAAGGCCCTGTCGGGACTGAAGTCCCTCCCACAGAAGAGGGGAGGCAGGAAATCCGCGCAAAGCATCAGGTCGCTTGACGACCGGACCCGGGCAAAGATGCTTTTCCCGAATCCCGAATCCCGAATCCCGAATCCCGAATCCCCGCTCAGCCGAACAGCGCCTCGTCCAGCGCCATCAGCGGCTTGGCCCCGGCGCGGATGTTGGCGGCATGGGTCAGGGTGCGGGGCAGGATGCGGGCGTAGTAGAAGCGCGCGGTTTCCAGCTTGGCGCGCTTGAAGCCCTCGTCGTGCGCCGAGGCGTTGGCGGCGGCGACGCTGCGCGCCCACCAGTAGGCCAGCACCACGTAGCCGGAATAGAACAGGTAGTCGTAGCTGGCCGCACCGATCTCCTCCGGATCCTTCGCGGCGCGTTCCAGGACGTCGCGGGTCAGCATCGCCCATTCGCTGGCCTTGTCGCGCAGCGGCTTGATGAACTCCGCCAGGGCCGCGTCGCCTTCGCATGCGCGCGCGAACTCCTCGACCTCGGCCAGGAACAGCTTCAGCCCGGCGGCCTGGGTGGAGGCGGTCTTGCGACCCATCAGGTCCAGGGCCTGGATGCCGGTGGTGCCTTCGTACAGCGTGGTGATGCGCGCGTCGCGCGCCAACTGCTCCATGCCGTGTTCGCGGATGTAGCCGTGCCCGCCGAAGCACTGCAGCGCGTGGTAGGTGTTCTCGATGGCCCATTCGGTCTGGCAGGCCTTCGAGATCGGGGTCAGGAAGCTCACCAGCGTGTCGGCGCGCTCGCGCTCGGCCGGATCCTGCGAGCGGTGGGCGACGTCGATCAGCGTGGCGGCGTGCAGCGCGAGCAGGCGGCTGCCCTCCGTCAGCGACTTGATCGTCAGCAGCATGCGGCGCACGTCCGGCTGCACGACGATCGGGTCGGCCGGCTTGTCCGGGAACCTGGCGCCGGCCAGCGAGCGCGACTGCAGGCGCTCGCGCGCGTAGCGCAGCGCGTTCTGGTAGGCGCGCTCGGACAGGCCGATGCCTTGCAGGCCCACCCCCAGGCGCGCGGTGTTCATCATGGTGAACATCGCCTGCAGGCCCTTGTGCGGCTGGCCGACCAGCCAACCCTGGGCACCGTCGAAGTTCATCACGCAGGTGACCGAACCCTTGATGCCCATCTTGTGCTCGATCGAGCCGCAGTGCAGCGCGTTGCGCTCGCCGACGGCACCGTCGCGGCCGACCTTGAACTTCGGGGTGACGAACAAGGAAATGCCCTTGGCGCCCGGAGGCGCGTCGGGCAGCTTGGCGAGCACCAGGTGGACGATGTTGTCGGTCAGGTCGTGCTCGCCGGCGGTGATGAAGATCTTGGTGCCGGTGATCGCGTAGCTGCCGTCGGCGTTCGGTTCGGCGCGCGTCTTCAGCAGGCCCAGGTCGGTGCCGCAGTGCGGCTCGGTCAGGCACATCGTGCCGGTCCAGCGGCCCTCGATCAGCGGCTTGAGGAAGACTTCCTGCTGCCATGCCTCGCCGTGCTGCTTCAACGCCTCGACCGCGCCGTGCGAGAGCAGCGGGAAGTTGCCCCAGGCCAGGTTGGCGGCGTTGACCATCTCGTTGAGCGGGATGCCCAGCGTATGCGGCAGTCCTTGGCCCCCGAGTTCCGGCGCCGCGGTCAGGCCGGTCCAGCCGCCCTCGACGAACTGCTCGTAGGCCTGCTTGAACCCCGGCGGCGTGGTGACCTCGTGCGTGGCCTTGTCGAAGGCGCAGCCGATCTCGTCGCCCACGCCGTTGAGCGGCGCCAGCACGGTGCCGGCGAAGCGCGCGGCTTCCTCGAGCACGGCATCGACGATGTCGCGGCTGGCCTCGGCATGGCCCAGGCGGGAGAACAAGGCTTCGACGCCGAGCACGTCGTACAGGGCGAAGCGCAGGTCGGCAAGCGGTGCGGAATAGCTGCTCATGGTGTTCCCGGAGTTTGCGTGCCCGTGGCCCGGGCGTGGATGGTTCAGCGCAGGACGCCGTCCAGTCCCGGTGCGGGGCTGAGCGTGTTGCGCGCATCGACGTCGAATTCGCGCTGCTTCTTCTCCTCGGGCGTGGCCCAGACCTTGCCCTTCAGTTCGTAGGGCAGCGAGCGCCGCCCGGCGAGCACGTCGGCGACGGCGAGCTTGGCGAACGAGGAGGGTTGCAGGGCGACCTGCACGACATCGGCGGTTTCCGGGCCGATCGAAATGCCGATGGCCTGGTCGATCTTGCCCGCGCTCTGGTCGGAGAGCAGGACATCGAGGGAAACCCGCTCGAAGCGCATCGGGATGCTGCTGTAGTTCTGCAGGCGCAGGTCCAGCGACCAGCTGCCGTCGGCCCGGACGGTGAGCTGCTGGATACTGGCGGTGGGCTCGGACACCCGCCGCACCATGCCGCCGCCGCAGCCAGCCAATGCCAGCGCGACCACTACCAGGATCAAGCTTCGGTAAAAACGCATGCCGCATGCCCCTCGATGGCTGAGAAACAGCCTCAAGGATACTACGGCGTATGGGGCGGGCGCCGTGGCGGCGGTGCGCTCAGTCCAAGGGAGCGGCCACGACCAGGTCCGACAGGTCGTAGCCCATGCGGACGGCCTCGCCCTTGAGCTGCTCCAGCTGCACGCGCGACATCCGCGGCGAGCGCGAGAGGATCCACAGGTATTTGCGGTCCGGCTCGCCGACCACGGCCCACCGGTAGTCCGGATCCAACACCAGCACCCAATAGTCGGCCCACACGAACGGTACCCAACCCAGCCAGTCCGGGGCGAAGCGCACCTGGAGCCGAGCAGGGTGCCCAGGCACCCGGCGCGCCACGCCTTGCGCTTCGATCTGTGTTCCATCGTGCGTGACGCATGCGTTGCGCACGCCGATCAGGCCATCGTCGCGCAAGGTGTACTGTGCGGTGATATCGCGGCTGCACTTCTTCTGGAACGAGACCGGCAGGTGTGCGATCTCGTGCCATTGGCCCGCATAGCGCGAGATGTCGAGTCGCTCCACCGCGACGACCGGTTCGGCGGCGATGGCGGCAGGCGCGAAGGCGAGCAGGCTGGAGAGCAGCAGCGGACGAAGACGCATCGGCACACTCCGATCGGATGCCGCGACGCTAGGCGAAGCGATCTTCGTCTCGCGTGAACGAAAGGGCGGGCCGCCGGCTTGTCGATGGTGCCCGGATACGAAAAAAGCGCCTTCCGGCGCTTCTTCGATCATGGTGGCCGGGGAGGGAATCGAACCCCCGACACGGGGATTTTCAATCCCCTGCTCTACCAACTGAGCTACCCGGCCACTTCGCCGCAATGCAGTGCCTGCGTTGCGAGGACGCGCATCATAACGACCGTCCGCGGATAGGGCAAGCCTTTGTTGCGGATTTGCTTCGAGAAGGATGGCGAGGGTTCTCGTGCCTGCTTGTTCCGCGATCTCCCGGGTATCGACGCGTGGTGGAGCGCAAGGCGCTGCGGGCCACCGATGGATTTGGCCTTGATTCCGCGATGAGGATGACGGGCCGTTGGCTTTCCTGGCCGCATCGATGCGGCGGTGCATACGCCGCTCGTCGTTCAGGTCGCGGGCGCGACCGTTTGCGGGCTCGGGTTGGCCTGGGGCAGAGGATGCCGGCTGCTCGGGCAGGCGCGGCCGAGGACCTGGGAGAACGTCGCCAGGGCCTCGACGATGGCGGGCTCTTCGTCCGGGTAGGTGGTCAACAGCAGCTCGTGCGCCCGCTGGTAGGCCATGTTGAACAGCCGCGGATCCCCGGCTGTGGCGGCCTGGAGCAGGGCATAGGCCTGCGAGTAGGCGTGTTGGCGGGCGGATTCCGGTTCCATGAGGCGGACTTTAAGGATGCTGGTCTCACCAGCTGAGACGGCAATGGGAGCGAATGCACATGTCGGGATATGCACGGCAAGAAGAGGCTGGACAGGCCATCGCCGGATGGGGTCTCTTCTGTCCAGCACGCTCCGGTTTTCGAAGTCCTGCCAGGCACACGACGGCGCCTTCAAGCGAGGCCCGAGGGCCGATCACTGGACTTTTGCCAGCTCCGAGAGCAAGGCATCCGCGCATTCCACCGACCATCGGGCGGTGAGCTCGGGGGAACTGCTCCTGTTGGCGTCGTTGGCAAGATGGCCCTGCATGGCGAAGGCGGCGAACAGCTCGCGCTTGCTCATGCCGGTCGCCCAGCCGGTGGCATCTCCCGTTTGCAGGCCGCGGACGACTTCGTCCCCGGACCATTCGCATTCCACCGGCATCGCCGGCATGTTTCCGTTCTGGCTCATTGGGTTTGCTCCTGATGTTGATGATCGTCCTGGCGGCCTTCCGGGCGCGGCGCGTTCTTGCGGTCGTTGCCCGGCGGCCGTTCCCTGCCGGTCGTGGCAGGTGAGACGAATGCTAAATTTATTTAGCAAAATGTCAAGCGGCGAAGTGCCTGGCCCGAGGTGCACATACGGCCGCGGACAGGCGAAAAGCGGCAGGAGCGCGAAGGCATCCTGCCGGAGGGGATGCCGGGGTAGTCGATTTGTTGAAAAGATGTTTAGCAGGATGGCATGCGCCTACGGCGGGGCGTCAGAAACCCAGGCCGCCACTGCCCATCTTGTCGATGACCTGGCCGATGATGTAGACCGCCTCCAGCTCGTCGGCCTGGACGATTTCGTCGGGGTAGCGCGCCTTGTCGGGGTTGCTGCTGACGATGCGCAGCCCGCCGCCGGGCAGCTTGAACAGCCGTTTCACCCTGGCCTCCCCCGCGTAGATGAGCGAGTAGACGCAGTCGTCGATCACGCGCCTGCGACCGGTATGGATGACCACCTTGTCGCCGTTGTACAGCACCGGCTCCATCGAGGAGCCGCGCACCTTGGCGATCAGGATGCTCTCCGGCTTGGCCTCCCAGCGGTTCAGCCAGTCGATCTGGTAAGGCAGCCGGTACCGGGTCTCCACATACTCGGGAATGATGGTGCCCGGGCCGCCGGATACTTCTATGTCGTAGACCGGGATCGAGACGTCGGTGGCGGGATCGAGGCCGTCCTCGCCGTCCACGGCCCGGATCTGATAGGCATGCACCCGGATGCGTTCGCCCTCGTCGGGCGTCCATGGATAGCCATCGTGGCTGGACGACAGGTCGTTGATCCATTGCGGGCGCACCTGGTAGGCGCGGGCCACCTCGAACAGCCACTCCTGGCCCACGGACTGCACCGCGCTGGACGGCGCCTCCCACATCCCGACATTGCCCCGGTCGCAGCCGATGGCATCCGCCGCCGTGCGCTGGCTCTTGAAGCCGGCGCGCAGCCGGATGCGCTTCATGCGTTCTTTGAATGTCTCGGGCATGCAAAGCATTTTAGCAGGTCGCCGGGCCGGTGCCGCGGCGGCGGTGTTCCGCCATCCTGGCTGAACGAGCCCGCCAGCCTCCACGCCGCCTGCAAGCCGGCGCGGCATGATGAGGGCATTCCATTCGAGGATCGCGCCATGAAAGGTCTGCTCAGTGCGGTGGTTGTGGCCACGTTGCTGGCGGCTTGCGCGACGGGGCGCCTCGGCGACGACGAGCGGTTATCGCTGTACCGGGCGCATGCGGGCGCGCCGGTCAAGGACTTCCAGTACTTCGGCAGCCTCAACGGCTGGACCAACCTGGGCGATACCGCGTTGGCGGTATGGACCAGGCCCGGGACGGCGTACCTGCTGGAATTGGCGGGCCGCTGCAACGACCTGGACTTCGCGCCGGCGATCTCGATCACCAACATGATGGGGCGCGTATCGGCGCGCTTCGACGACGTGATCGTGCTGGGCGGGCCGCGCGGGATCCGCATTCCCTGCCGGATCCAGGCCATCCGCCCGTTGGACGTGAAGGCGCTGAAGACGTCCGAAAAGGAACTGCGCGAAGCCAAGGTCGAGGAGCGCGCCCGGCCGCAGGACGGCGACGGCCGCTGAGGCCGCCGCCGGCGTGGGTCACTCCGCGCCGGGGGCCACGTAGCCGGCCGGCTTCTCGGCGTCGCGCGCGAACAGGAATTTCTGCAGCTGTTCTTCGAGGAAGGCGCGATGCTTGGGATCGCGCGGGGACAGCCGGTTCTCGTTGATCAGCATGGTCTGGTGGGCAAGCCATGCGGCCCAGCCGGCCTTGCCGATCTGCTCGAACACGCGCTTGCCCAGTTCGCCGGGATAGGGGACGAAGTCCAGGCCTTCGGTTTCGCGTTGTTCGTAGTGGCAGAAGACGGTACGGGGCATCGGAGGTCCTCGCGGGCGGCCTAGAGGCCGTCGAGCAGTTTGCGGATCGGGGCGGGCAGGCCGAGCGCGACGAGGTCGGCGCGCGCCACCCAGCGCTGGTCGCCATTGTCGCGCACCTCGCCGCGCAGGGCGACCTTGCGCAGGCGCAGCGGTTGCAGGTGCAGGCGGTAGTGGCTGAAGGTGTGGACGATCGTGGGCAGCGCCTCGGCGGCGTCGTAGTCGCCCTCGATCTCGTGGGCGAACCAGTCGCGCAGTTCGGCGTCGGTATCGGCCTGCGGCAGCGTCCACAACGAAGCCCATATGCCGGTCGGCGGGCGGCGCTGCAGCAGCAGCTCGCCGGCGGCGTTTTCCAGCAGCAGGGCGGTCGCTTCGCGTTCCGGCAATGGCTTGCCCGGCTTGGGCGTGGGCAGCGCGTCCACCAGGCCTTCGTGGCGCGCGCTGCAGTCGTCCTGCAGCGGGCACACCACGCACGCCGGCTTGGCGCGGGTGCACAGGGTGGCGCCGAAATCCATCTGGGCCTGGGTGTAGTCGGCCATGCGGCCTTCCGGCACCTCGGCGACATGGTCGCCGGCGAACGACCACAGCGTTTTCTCCACCGCGGGCAGGCCCGGCCAGCCGGCGATGCCGTGGTAGCGGGCCAGCACGCGCTTGACGTTGCCGTCGAGGATCGGGAAACGGTCGTTCCAGGCCTGCGCGAGGATCGCGCCGGCGGTGCTGCGGCCGATGCCGGGCAGGGCGTGCAAGGCGTCGAAGTCGCGCGGCAGGTCGCCGCCGTGGTGCGCCACGCAGGCCTTGGCCGCCGCATGCAGGTTGCGGGCGCGGGCGTAGTAGCCCAGGCCGGCCCAGTGCGCCATCACCTCGTCGGTGGAGGCGGCGGCGAGGTCGGGCAGGGTCGGGAAGCGCTCGACGAAACGCAGGAAGTACGGGATCACCGTGGCGACCTGGGTCTGCTGCAGCATGATTTCCGACAGCCAGACCCGGTATGGCGTGCGCGGATGCTGCCAGGGCAGGTCGTGGCGGCCGTGCTGGTCGAACCAGGCGAGCAGGCGGGGGGCGTAGGGGGTGGGCTGGCTCATGCTGGCGATGGCTGGAGTTCCTTATTCCCCACGGGAGAAGGTGCCTTGCGGGGGATGAGGGTACGGGCGGAACCGCGACGCAGGAATACGGCCGATGGATGATGGACGCGTCGCGGCGCGTCAGCCAAGGCGAACCATCGCGCCACGGTGGCGATCCCTTGGCTGCGGAGGTTTCGCCCGTAGCCTCAACCCAACCCCGCTCCTCACTCCGGTCTGCGCTTGCGGCGCGGGCGTTCCAGAGCACGCGCGCCAATGGCGCGCAAACCGTGCTCTGTCACCCCGGCGGGAGAGGGGACTTGGATGCTTAGGTGCCCAGGGCTTCAGGGAGCAGGGCATCCACGAAGGCTTCCGGATCGAACACGCGCAGGTCCTCGGGGCGCTCGCCGATGCCGGCGAAACGGATCGGGATCCCGAACTCGCGGGCGAGCGCGAACACCACGCCGCCCTTGGCGGTGCCGTCGAGCTTGGTCACGACCAGGCCGGTGACGTTGACCGCGGCATGGAACTGGCGCAGCTGCGAGAGCGCGTTCTGGCCGGTGGTGCCGTCGATCACCATCAGCACCTCGTGCGGCGCTGCCGGATCCAGCTTGCCGAGCACGCGGCGGATCTTGCCCAGCTCGTTCATGAGGCCGGTCTGGGTGTGCAGGCGGCCGGCGGTGTCGGCGATCAGCACCTGGGTGCCGCGCGCCTTGGCGGCCTGTAGCGCGTCGTAGGCCACCGAGGCGGCATCGGCGTTCTGGCCCTGCGCCACCACGGCCACGCCGTTGCGCTGGCCCCAGGCCTGCAGTTGGGCGACCGCGGCGGCGCGGAAGGTGTCGCCCGCGGCCAGCATCAGGCTGTGGCCTTCGTCCTTGAAGCGCTTGGCGAGCTTGCCGATGGTGGTGGTCTTGCCGACGCCGTTGACGCCGACGGTCAGCACCACGAAGGGCTTGGCGTCGCGATCGATGACCAAGGGCCTGGCGACCGGTTGCAGCAGCGCGATCAGGTCCGCGCGCAGCGCCGCCAGCAAGGCGTTGGCGTCGGCGAATTCGCGCGCCTTCATGCGCTTGCGCAGGTCCTCGACCAACGCGGTGGTGGCGGGCACGCCGACGTCGGCGGTGATCAGCGCGGTCTCGATCTCGTCCAGGAGATCGTCGTCCAGGCGCGGGTTGCGCGAGAACAGGCCGCCGAAGCTGCGGGCGAAGGCGCTGTTGCGCAGGCGCTCGCGCCAGCCCGGCTTGCCGGCCGGGGCGGCGGGCGCGGCGTTGGCCGGCACCAGGGCGTCGTCGGCCTGCACCGGGGGCGCAGGCGTGGCCACCGGGTCGGGAATCGCGGCGATCGGGGCCGGTACGGGCTGCGCGACGGGGGCCACAGGCTGCGCGGCGTCCTGCGGGGTTTCCAGCGGCAGTGCGGCGATCGGCGGGGCCTCGCCGGCGACCGCCGGAGGGGCGTCGGCACGGGCTTCGACCGGGAGCGTCGCCGGCGGCTCGGCGGCCGGCGGTTCAGGGGCGGGGGGCTCGGACGCGGACGGAGCCTGCGGGAACGCGGCAGCCAGGTCTTCGTTGCTGTAGTGCGCGGTCCGCGGTTGGTCGCTAGCGGCGTCCTGGGGCTTCTTGCGGCGGAAAAAGCTGAGCATCGGACAGGGGGACTTGAACAGGCCGACATGCTACCACCGGGGCCGGCACCGGCCGTGATCCGGCTCCGGCACGGCGTCCGGGGGCGGGTCCGCCCCCGGAGCCGGCAACTGCGAAGAAACCGGCGGATTCGGCGGTTTTGCGCATCCAGGCCGCGCGGCGCCCGGCTACAGCTGCCCCTTCAGGGTGCGGTAATCGCGCGGCGTCATGCCCACGGTGGCCTTGAACTGGCGGGCGAACGCGCTCTGGTCGGCGAACCCGCACTGCTGTCCGATCGCGGCGATGCTGTCGTCGCCGTGCAGCAGGCGCATCGCCGCCTCGATGCGCAGCTTGGTCAGCAGCTGCTGCGGGGTGACCTGGAACACGCGGCGGAAATGCCGCTCCAGCTGCGCCACCGACAGGCTGGCGAGGTCGGCCAGGGTCTGCACGCGCACGTTGTCGCCGAAGTTGGCCTGCATGTATTCCATCACCCGGTTGAGGCGCTCGTAGGCGCTGTGCTTGCTGTCGGGCTGGCCGAGGTCGCGCGAGACGCCGATGATGCCGACCACCTCGTCGCCTTCGATCAGCGGGCGCTTGAAGGTGAGCGCCCAGCCCGGCATGCGGTTGGGGTACAGGTGCATCTCCAGCTGGTTGTCGATCAGTTCGCCGCAGAGCACGCGGCGGTCCTGCATGATGTAGCTGCCGCCCAGCGCCACCGGGAACACTTCCAGCGGCAGGCGCCCGATGACTTCGCTGCGCTGCTTGCGCCCGAGCCGGCGCACCAGGGTGAGGTTGCAATGGGTGTAGCGGCCTTCCCGATCCTTGACGAAGAACACCACGTCCGGCAGCGCGTCGAACAACGTCTGCATTTCGAGGGCGGGCAGGTTGAGGTCCATCGTGTTCTCTGGCGTGATGCGGGTGCGAAGATGAGGCGCCGGTCACGGCCGGCCAACCGATGCTAGCGCAAACCACGGTTGCCGACGCATTGCCGCGTTGTGCGGATTTCCGCATTGCGGGCCGGCATTCTCCGCTAGTCGCCATCGCGCTCCGGATGTGAGCATGGCGGCATGCACACCATCGACGTGATCGACTCCCATACCGCCGGCGAACCGACCCGGGTCGTGCTCGCCGGATTCCCTGACCTGGGCGACGGCGACCTGGCCGGCTGCCGCGAGCGTTTCCGTGCCGAGTTCGACCATTGGCGCAGCGCGATCGCCTGCGAGCCGCGCGGCTCGGACACGATGGTCGGCGCGCTGCTGCTGCCGGCCCGCGACCCCCGCGCCTGCACCGGGGTGGTCTTCTTCAACAACGTCGGCTACCTGGGCATGTGCGGCCACGGCACGATCGGCGTGGTGCGCACGCTGCAGCACCTGGGCCGGCTCCAGCCGGGCCGGCATTTCGTCGAGACGCCGGTGGGCACGGTCGGCGTGGACCTGGACGCGGACGGACGGGTGTCCATCGACAACGTCGAGAGTTACCGGCACGCGCAGGACGTGGCGGTGCAGGTGCCTGGCCATGGCGAGGTGCGCGGCGACATCGCCTGGGGCGGCAACTGGTTCTACATCACCGAGCAGTCGCCGTACGCGCTCGACCTGGCGCACCAGCGCGAACTGACCGCCTACACCGAGGCGATCCGGCAGGCGCTGGAGGCGGCCGGCATCACCGGCGCGGACGGCGGCGAGATCGACCACATCGAGGTCAACGGCCCCGCGCCCGACGGCAGCGGGCAGGCGCGCAACTTCGTACTGTGCCCGGGCCTGGCCTACGACCGCTCGCCGTGCGGTACCGGTACCAGCGCCAAGCTGGCCTGCCTGGCCGCCGACGGCAAGCTGGCCGAGGGCGAGGTCTGGATCCAGCAGGGCATCCTCGGCAGCGTGTTCGAGGGCAGCTATCGCCGCGGCGAGCGCGGCGTGCTGCCGCGCATCGCCGGGACCGCCCACGTCACCGCGCGTTCGCAGTTGCTGGTCGATCCGGCCGACCCGTTCGCCTGGGGCATCCGCGTCGGATGAGCCGCTACGACCTCATCGTCGTCGGCGCCGGCATCGTCGGCGCGGCCTGCGCCGAGGCGGCAGCGGGCGAGGGCCTGCGCGTGGCCATCGTCGAGCCGGGGCCGGTCGGTGGCGGCGCCACCGCGGCGGCGATGGGGCATCTGGTGGCGATGGACGACGACCCGGCCGAACTGGCGCTTTCGGCCTACTCGCTGCGGCTGTGGGAGCGTTACGCGGACCTGCCGGAGGCCGAGTTCAGCCGCTGCGGCACGCTGTGGGTGGCGCGCGACGAGCGCGAGCTGTCGGCGGTGCCGGCCAAGATCGCGCGGCTCGCCGCGGCGGGCCTGGAGGCCGAGCGGGTGGATGCGCGCCGGCTCTACGAACTGGAACCGTGGCTGGTACCCGGCCTGGCCGGCGGCATGCGCGTGCCCGGCGAGGCGGTGGTGTATCCGCCGCGGATGGCGCGGCACCTGGTCGCGGTGGCGCAACGCGCCGGTGCCGTGCTGTACCACGGCCTGCGCGTGGATGCGCTGCTCGACCACGGCGTGCGCCTGGACGATGGCACGCAGCTGTCCGGGCCGGTGCTGGTCGCGACCGGCACCGAGCTGCCGCGGCTGCTGCCGGAACTGCCGCTGCGCCCGCGCAAGGGCCAGCTCGCGATCACCGATCGCCATCCCGGCCTGGTCCGCCACCAACTGCTGGAACTGGGCTACGCCGATTCCGCGCATGGCGACGCCGACAGCAGCGTGGCCTTCAACGTGCAGCCGCGTCCGACCGGGCAGATCCTGATCGGTTCCTCGCGCGAGTTCGGCGCGACCGACCGCGAGGTCTCGCTGCCGCTGCTGCGGCAGATGCTGCAGCGCGCCTTCGCGTTCCTGCCGGTGCTGCGCGAACTACAGGCGATCCGGATCTGGACCGGGCTGCGCCCGGCCACGCCGGATGGGCGGCCGTACCTGGGCAAAGTGCCGGATCGCCGCGATGTCTGGGTGGCCGCCGGCCACGAGGGACTCGGCGTGACCACCGCGCTGGGCAGTGCGCGCCTGATCGTGGACGCCCTGCTCGGGCGCGCGCCGGCGATCGACCCGGCGCCGTACCTGCCGTCGCGCGCGTTGCCAGGAGCCGCGGCATGAGCGGCACGTTGCGCCTGGAAGTCGACGGCCGGCCGGTGGACGTGCCGGCCGGCGCCAGCGTGGCCGCGGCGGTGGCGGCGCTCGGCGTGCCGTTCCGGCGCTCGCGCGAAGGCCAGCCGCGCGCACCGTTGTGCGGCATGGGCGTGTGCTTCGAATGCCGCGTGCGCATCGACGGCGTGGCGCAGCTGCGGGCATGCATGACGCCGGCGCGAGAAGGCATGCAGGTGCGCACCGATGGCTGATCCGGTCCGCCATTACGACGTGCTGGTGGTCGGCGCAGGCCCGGCCGGGCTCGCGGCCGCGCGCGCCGCGGCCTCGCATGGCGCGCGCGTCGGGGTGGTCGATGCGCAGCCGCGCGCGGGTGGGCAGGTGTGGCGGCACGACGTAGAGCGGGGCGTGCCGGCGATGGCGCGCCGCGCGCTGGAGGCGTTGTCCGGTCCCGGCATCGAATGGTTGCCGGGCACCCAGGTGGTGCTGGCGCAGCCGGGGTGGCTGCTGGCCGAGGGCGCGCATGGCGCGTTGCGATTGAACTACCGCGCGCTGGTGCTGGCGACCGGCGCGCGCGAACTGCTGCTGCCGTTCCCTGGCTGGACCTTGCCGGGCGTGACCGGCGCAGGCGGTGCGCAGGCGCTGGCCAAGCAGGGCTGGCCGTTGCGCCGCAAGCGCGTGCTGGTGGCCGGCAGCGGGCCGCTGCTGCTGGCGTCGGCGGCGACGCTGCAGGCGCATGGCGCGCGCGTGCTCGGCATCCACGAACAGGCGCCGGCGCATGCGTTGCGCGATTTCGCGCTGTGGCTGCCGCGCTGGCCCGGCAAGGCGCTGCAGGCGCTGGCATTGCGCGCGCGCCTGGCCGGCGTGCCTTACCGCAGCGGGAGCGTGGTGGTCGCCGCCCATGGCGACGACGCGCTGCGCGAGGTCGAGATCGAAGGTCCGCGCGGGCGCGAGCGCATCGCCTGCGACCAACTGGCGGTCGGCTATGGGCTGGTGCCCAACACCGAACTGGCGGCATTGCTGGGCTGCAGGCTCGAAACGGCCGGGCGGCATGCGCGCGTGGCGACCGACGAGGCGCTGCGCACCAGCGTGGACGGCGTGTTCGCCGCCGGCGAGGCGCTCGGCATCGGCGGCCGCGATTGCGCGCTGGTCGAGGGCGAGATCGCCGGGCACATGGCCGCGGGCGCGGAATCCGCCGCGCGGGCGCTCAAGCCGCGACGCGACCACGCGCGTGCCTTCGCCGCGTTGCTGGACGACGCCTTCGCGCTCGACCCGCGCGTGCATGCGCTGGCCGAGCCGGAGACCCTGGTGTGCCGCTGCGAGGACGTGCCGCTGGGCGCGGTGCGCGACATCGCCGACGCGCGCGACGCCAAGCTCGCATCGCGCTGCGGCATGGGCGCCTGCCAGGGACGCATCTGCGGCACCGCGCTGGCGGAACTGGGCGTCAACCGGCCCGGCACCTCTTCCGATGGCGGCCGCCGGCCGCCGCTGTTCCCGGTCCGCCTCGCGGCGCTGGCCGATCCCTTCACCAACGATCCGCAAGAGACGACATCATGAGCAACGCTTCCTTCTGGAAGGGCGTCCTGCCCGCCATCACCACCCCGTTCAACGCCGACGGCAGCGTCGACCACGCATTCCTCGCCAAGCACGCCAACCAGCTGGTCGATGCCGGTTGCACCGCGATCGTGCCGCTGGGTTCGCTCGGCGAAGCGGCGACGCTGTCCTTCGACGAGAAGGTGGCGATCATCCAGACGCTGGTCAAGGCGGTCGGCGATCGCGTGCCGGTCGTGCCGGGCATCGCCTCGCTGTCCACCGCCGAGGCGGTCAGGCTGGCGCAGGCGGCCAAGGCGGCCGGCGCGCGCGGCCTGATGGTGCTGCCGGTGTACGTCTACTCGTCGGACTGGCACGAGGCCAAGGCGTACGCGCGCGCGGTGCTGGGCGCGACCGAGCTGCCGTGCATCCTCTACAACAACCCGGTGGCCTACCGCACCGACATCCTGCCTACGCAGATCGCCGAGCTGGCGGCCGAGTTCCCGAACCTGCAGGCGGTCAAGGAGTCCTCGGGCGAGGTGCGCCGCTTCGCCGCGATCAAGGAGCTGCTGGGCGACCGCCTGGTGCTGCTGGTCGGCATGGACGATGCGATCGTCGAAGGCCTGTCGATGGGCGCCGAAGGCTGGATCGCCGGCCTGGTCAACGCCTATCCGGTCGAGTCGGTGAAGTTGTTCGAGCTCGCCCGCGACGGCGGCTACAAGGCCGCGGCCGGGCTGTACAACTGGTTCCTGCCGCTGCTGCGCCTGGACACCGTGCCCAAGTTCGTGCAGCTGATCAAGCTGGTGCAGGCCAAGGTCGGCATGGGCAGCGAGACCGTGCGCGCGCCGCGCCTGGCAATCGAGGGCGCCGAGCGCGAAGCGGTGCTGAAGGTGATCGACCACGCGATCGCGACGGCTCCGAAGCCGTGAAGCCTGAAACCTCTCTCCCTCCGGGGTGACAGGGCGCGGTTTGCGCGCCACTGGCGCGCGCGCTCCGGAACGCCGCAAGCGCGGGCCGGGGCGCGGAGCGGGGGAGGGTACGAGGGCGAAGCCTCTGAGCATGTTCGACTACACGAGGCTTCGGCCGTACCCTCATCCGCCCCTTCGGGGCACCTTCTCCCGACGGGAGAAGGGAATGACGCAACGAGGTCCATAGCAATGAACGAAACGATCCAACCCATCCTGCTTGCCGGCCGCTGGCAACCCAGCCTCGAAGCGAAAGGCAGCTTCCGAGCCGCCGACCCGACCACGGGCGAGGCGATCGGCCCGGCCTTCCCAATCAGCGGCGCCGCCGACGTGGAAGCCGCCGTCGCCGCGGCCAGCGCCATCGCGGCCGAACTGGCCGCCGCACCGGTGGAGAAGATCGCCGCATTCCTCGAGGCCTACGCCGACGCGCTCGACGCCGATGCCGACGAACTGGTCGCATTGGCGCACGTCGAAACCGCATTGCCGGCGCCCACGCGCCTGCGCGGCAACGAACTGCCGCGCACCAGCGGGCAGCTGCGCCAGGCCGCCAAGGCGGTGCGCGAACACGCCTGGACGCAGCCGGTGATCGATACCGCCGCCGGCTTGCGCGCGCACCTGGCGCCGCTGGCCAAGCCGGTGGTGGTGTTCGGCCCCAACAACTTCCCGTTCGCCTTCAACGCGATCGCCGGCAGCGACTTCGCCTCGGCGATCGCCGCGCGCAACCCGGTGATCGCCAAGGCGCACCCGCTGCATCCGGCCACCAGCCAGCGCATGGCGCAGCTGGCGCACCGGGCCCTGCTCGCCAGCGGCTTGCCGGCCGCGGCGGTGCAGATGCTCCATCACCTCGACAATGCCGCCGGGCTGAAGCTGGCCGGCGACGCGCGGATCGGCGCGATCGGCTTCACCGGCAGCCGTGGCGGCGGGCTGGCGCTGAAGGCGGCCGCCGACGCCGCCGGCATCCCGTTCTACGCCGAGCTGTCCAGCGTCAATCCGGTGTTCATGCTGCCAGGGGCGCTGGCCGAACGGGGCGAGGCGCTGGCGATGGAGTTCTTCGCCTCGTGCACGCTCGGCAGCGGGCAGTTCTGCACCAATCCCGGCGTGGTGGTGGTGCCGCGCGGCAGCGAGGGCGATGCCTTCGTCGCCAAGGCCGCCGCGCATTTCGCCGGGGCGTCGCCGATGGTGCTGTTCTCGCGTTCCGGCGTGGAACACGTGGCGCAGGGCGTGGATACGCTGCGCAAGGCCGGCGCCGAGGTGCTGGCGGTGGCGCCGGACCGGGGCGAGGCCGGGTTCCGCTATCCGCCGACGCTGCTGTCGGTGGATGCGGTCGATTTCCTGGCGCGTCCGCGCGAGCTGCAGACCGAGGCGTTCGGCCCGGTCAGCCTGCTGGTGCGGGCGCGCGACACCGACGAGATGGTGGCGGTGGCGCGCGCGTTCGAAGGCAACCTGACCGGCACGCTGTACCGCGCGGCCGATGGCTCGGACGACGCGGCCTGGCGCGCGATCGCGCCGGTGCTGCGGGTCCGCGTGGGCCGCCTGATCAACAGCAAGATGCCCACCGGCGTGGCGGTCAGCGCGGCGCAGAACCACGGCGGGCCGTTCCCGAGCACGGGGCACCCGGGCTTCACCGCGGTCGGCATGCCAGGCGCGATCCGGCGTTTCGCCGCGCTGCACAGCTACGACGCGGTGCCCGATGCGCTGCTGCCGGTGGAACTGCGCGACGCCAACCCGGGCGGCGTGCAGCGTCTGGTCGACGGGCGGTGGACCACCGCCGACGTAGGGACGCCGGCATGAGCGCGCAGATCGGCCACCTGACGCTCGCCGAGGCGCAGGCGCAACTGCAGCCGTGGGCGCAGCGGGCGCCTGCGATCTCCGGCGCGGAGTACCAGCAGCGGATCGAACGCGCGCGCATGCTGCTGCGCACGCTCGGCGCCGACGCGTTGCTGGTCGGTGCCGGCACCTCGCTGCGCTACTTCGCCGGCGTGCCGTGGGGCGCGAGCGAGCGCCTGGTCGCGCTGCTGGTCACGCTGGAGGGCGATCCGCTGCTGGTCTGCCCGGCGTTCGAGGAAGGCTCGCTCGATGCGGTGCTGAAGATTCCCGCGCGCAAGCGCCTGTGGGAAGAGCACGAGGATCCGCACGCGCTGGTGGCGCAGGCGATGGCCGAGCGCGGCGCGCGCACGCTGGCGCTGGATCCGGGCGCCGCGTTCGCGATCCATACCGGCCTGCGCGCGCACCTCGATCCGCGATCGATCGTCGATGCCGCGCCGGTGATCGACGGTTGTCGGCTGTGCAAGTCGCCGGCCGAGCTGGCGTTGATGCAGCAGGCCTGCGACATGACCCTGCACGTGCAGCGGCTGGCGGCGGGCATCGCCCGCGAGGGCATCGGCACCGACGAACTGGTGCGCTTCATCGACACGGCGCATCGCGCGCTCGGCGCCGACAACGGCTCGACCTTCTGCATCGTCCAGTACGGCCACGCCACCGCGTTCCCGCACGGCATCCCCGGCGTGCAGCACCTGCGCGAGGGCGAACTGGTGCTGATCGACACCGGCTGCACCGTGCAGGGCTACCACTCCGACATCACCCGCACCTGGATCTTCGGCACGCCCGACGACGAGCAGCGCCGGATCTGGGAGCTGGAGAAGGCGGCGCAGGCCGCGGCGTTCGCCGCGATCCGGCCCGGCGTGGCCTGCGAGGACGTGGACAATGCCGCGCGCAAGGTATTGGAAGCGGCCGGGCTCGGCCCGGACTACCGCCTGCCGGGATTGCCGCATCGCACCGGGCACGGTTGCGGCCTGGCCATCCACGAGGCGCCGTACCTCGTGCGCGGCAACCGCACCGCGTTGCAACCGGGCATGTGCGCCAGCAACGAGCCGATGATCGTGGTGCCGGGGCGGTTCGGGGTACGGCTGGAGGACCATTTCCATGTCACCGGGGACGGCGCGCAGTGGTTCACCCCGCCGTCGGTGGCGATCGACCGGCCGTTCGCGTGATGGTGATGGAACAACGGCCCTCATCCGGCGCTCCGCGCCACCTTCTCCCGCAGGCGGGAGGAGGGATGGGAGGGCAGGGCTTCTCGGATGTCGCCCTCTCCCGCCTGCGGGAGAAGACGCCCGGAGGGCGGACGAGGGCACCTTCAAAAACGCTATCCCGACTTCCTGGAGAGACCGCATGCCACTGATTCGATCCGTCGCTGTTCCGCTGCTCGCCGCGGCCTTGCTCTCGGCCTGCGGCGCTTCCCAGCCCCCGGCCGCGCCGAAGGCGGATCCGGCCAGCACCGGCACCGCTTCCGAACAGGCGGCCCAGGCTTTCGACAAGCTCCTCGACGAGCAATGGCAGTACCAGCTCGAACACAGCCCGGAGTTCGCCAGCATCATCGGCGACAAGCGCTACAACGACCGCTGGAGCGATTATTCGCTGGCCGCGGTGGCGGCCGACCGCAGGGCCACGGCCGACTTCCTGCGGCGCTTCAAGGCGGTGGACGCCGCCGGCCTGGACGAACAGCGCCGGCTGAGCCAGCAGATGATGCTGCGCCAGCTGCAGGACCGGCTCGATTCGATCGACCTGAAGAACCACGAGATGCTGCTGGAACCGGTCGGCGGCATCCAGCTGGCATTGGCCGGCTATGGCGATGCGTTCCCGTTCGAGGAGGCCAAGGACTACCAGGACTGGATCAAGCGCCTGCAGGCGGTGCCGGCGCTGGTCGACCAGGTGATCGAGGCCTCGCGCCAGGGCGCGAAGGACGGCCTGGTGCAACCGCGCTACCTGCTGGAGAAGTTGCCCGGGCAGATCCGCAAGATCGCCGCGGCCAAGGGCGCCGACAGCCCGTTCGCCTCGCCGCTGAAGAAGCTCGAAAAGGCCGTGCCCGATCCCGCGCAGCGCGATGAACTGCGCAAGCAGGTGATCGCCGCGATCGACCAGCAGGTGCGTCCGGCCTACGAGAAGCTGGCCGCGTTCGTGCAGGACGAGTACGCGACGCAGGGGCGCGAGCATGAAGGGCTGTGGTCGCTGCCGGACGGCGACAAGCGCTATGCGTTCGCGGTCCGCACCCAGACCACCAGCGACAAGACCCCCGAACAGATCCACCAGATCGGCCTGCAGGAAGTGGCGCGGATCGAGGGCGAGATGACCGCGATCGCGACCTCGCTGGGCTACGAGGACCTGGCGAGCTTCCGCAAGGCGGTGGCGAGCGACAGGAAGCACTTCGCCAAGAGCAGCGGGCAGATCCTCGATCTCTATCGCGGCTACATCGCCGGGATGGAACCCGAGCTGCCCAGGCTGTTCGGCCGCCTGCCGAAGACGCCGCTGGAAGTGCGCGCGATGCCGGCGTACCGGCGCGAGGCGCCGGGCGCCGAGTACTGGCAGAGCAACCCGGAGGGCACCAAGCCGGCGATCGTGATGGTCAACGCCAACGATGCCACCGAGCGCACCCTGGTCAACATCGAGACCACCGCCTACCACGAGGGCGTGCCCGGCCACCACCTGCAGATCTCGCTGTCGCAGACCCTGCCGCTGCCGCCGTTCCGCCAGCAGGCCGGCTACAACGCCTTCATCGAGGGTTGGGCGCTGTATGCCGAGCGGCTGGGCAAGGAGGTCGGTTTCTTCAAGGACCCGTACAGCGACTATGGCCGGTTGTGCGGCGAATTGCTGCGCGCCAACCGGCTGGTGCTCGACACCGGCGTGCACTACAAGCGCTGGACGCGCCAGCAGATGGTGGATTTCTTCCACGCGCATCCGTCCGACGACGAGCCGAGCATCCAGGCCGAGACCGACCGCTACATCGTCTGGCCGGGCCAGGCACTGGGCTACAAGATCGGCCAGCTGGAGATCCTGGCGCTGCGCGCCAAGGCCGAGAAGGAACTGGGCGACAGGTTCGACATCCGCGCCTTCCACGACGCCATCCTCGGCGGCGGCGCGATGCCGCTGGACCTGCTGGATGCGCGCATCGACGCCTGGATCGAGCAGACCAAGCGCGCGCCGGCCGCATCGGCCGGCGGGTCCGGAAGCGAGGGGAAAGCATGAGCCGGCTGCACGCACTGCCTGCCGCCCTGTTCGTCGCGATCGCCGTGGCAGGGACTTCGGTCCCGGCCGCGGTCCGGGCAGAGCCGACCGGGGCCGAAGCCGCTGCCACGGAGGCCGCCACCCAGCGCTTCAAGGCCCTGTACCAGCGCGAGTGGGCGTGGCGGCAGCAGCAGTTCGCCGGTGCCGACGACGAGGACGGGCAGGGCGCGCCGGCCGACCACCTGCCCAGGGTCGATCCGGCCACGCAGCAGGTGCGCACGGCGTACTGGCAGCAGGTGATGAAGGAACTGGACGCGATTCCCCAGGACCAGCTGCCGCAGGCCGAGCAGGTCAACTACCAGGTCTACCGGCAGCAGATCGCGGTGTTCCTCGACCAGCAGCGCTTCCGCGCGTGGGAGATGCCGTTCAACAGCGACACCGCGTTCTGGAGCAACCTCGGCTTCACCGCGCGCGGCAGCTTCCACAGTGCGGAGGACTACCGCCGCTATCTCGGCCAGCTGGCCGACATCCCGCGCTACTTCGACGAGCAGATCGCCAACATGCGGGCCGGCCTGGCGCGCGGCTTCAGCCAGCCGCGGGTGACGCTGGACGGGCGCGACCAGTCGATCGCGGATGTGGCCCGGGCGACGGGCGAGGCCAACCTGTTCTACACGCCGTTCAAGCGGATGCCGGCGGCGATCCCGGCGGCCAAACAGGCCGAACTGCGCGGCCAGGCGCTGGCGGCGATCTCCTCCAGCGTGATCCCCGCCTATTCCAAGCTGCTGCGCTTCATGCGCGAGGAATACCTGCCCAAGGCGCGCACCACGCTGGCCGGCGAGGCGTTGCCGGACGGCAAGGAGTACTACCGCGCGCAGATCCGCGAATTCACCACGCTCGACCTCGACCCCGGGCAGATCCACGCGCTCGGATTGAAGGAAGTGGCGCGCCTGCGCAAGGAGATGGACGAGACCATCGCGGCCAGCGGCTTCGAGGCGCCGGCCGGCGAGCAGACGTTCCCGGCGTTCCTGCACTTCCTGCGCACCGATCCGCGGTTCTACCCCAAGAGCGCCGAGGAACTGCTCAAGGAGGCGGCGTGGATCGCCAAGAAGGTGGACGCCAAGGTCGGCGACTACATCGGGCGCCTGCCGCGCCGGCGCTTCGCGATCGAGCCGGTGCCGGCCGATCTGGCGCCGTTCTACACCGGCGGCCGCGGCGGCCCGGGCATCTACCTGGTCAATACCTACGACCTGCCGTCGCGCCCGCTCTACAACCTGCCGGCGCTCACGCTGCACGAGTCCTCGCCCGGGCATGCGCTGCAGATGCCGCTCGCGGCGGAGGACGCCACGCTGCCCGACTTCCGCCGCTACAGCTACATCTCCGCCTATGGCGAGGGCTGGGCGCTGTATTCGGAGTACCTGGGGCAGGAGATGGGCATGTACACCACGCCCTACGAGCGCTTCGGCTATCTCACCTACCAGATGTGGCGGGCCTGCCGGCTGGTGATCGACACCGGCATCCACCACGGCGGCTGGACGCGCGAGCAGGCCATCGCCTACCTGCGCGACAACACCGCGCTGAGCGAGCACGAGGTGACCACCGAGGTCGACCGCTACATCGCCTGGCCGGGGCAGGCGCTGTCGTACTACCTCGGCGAACTGAAGATCCTCGAACTGCGCCGCAAGGCCGAGACGGCGCTGGGCGAGAAGTTCGACATCCGCGCCTTCCACGATGCCGTGCTGCAGACCGGTTCGGTGCCGCTGCCGGTACTGGAGGCGCAAGTCGACCGCTTCATCGCGGATGGCGGCAAGTCGCCGTGGGCGGACAAGAACAAGTCCCAGGATGCTGCACTGTAGGAGCGGCTGAAGCCGCTCCCACGGGGTGGTCATGCCGGTTGTACCTTTTCCAGGGGAGATCCATGGCTGCACAAGGCAAGTTCCACAAGAGTCTGAGCCTGACCGACCTGACCTTCATCGGGCTGGGCTCGATCTTCGGTTCCGGCTGGCTGTTCGCCGCCAGTCATGTCTCGGCGATCGCCGGCCCGGCCGGCATCCTGTCCTGGGTGATCGGCGGCATCGCGGTGCTGCTGCTCGGGCTGGTGTACTGCGAACTCGGTGCTGCCTTGCCGCGCGCGGGCGGGGTGGTGCGCTATCCGGAGTACTCGCACGGCGCGCTGCTCGGCTCGCTGATGGGCTTCATCACCCTGATCGCGTTCTCCAGCCTGATCGCGATCGAGGTCGAGGCCTGCCGCCAGTACGCCGCGGCCTGGTTCCCGTCGCTGAGCCAGCCCGGCAGCACCCATCCGAGCCTGTCCGGCTGGCTGCTGCAGTTCGCGCTGCTGGTGCTGTTCTTCGGGCTCAACTACTTCAGCGTGAAGACCTTCGCGCTGGCCAACAACATCGTCAGCGTATTCAAGTTCGTGGTGCCGGTACTGGTGATCGTGCTGCTGCTGGCGCACTTCGACACCGGCAACCTGCACGTGCACGGTTTCGCGCCGTTCGGCGCGGCCGGCGTGGAGGCGGCGATCTCCGCCGGCGGCATCATCTTCGCCTACCTTGGGTTGACCCCGATCGTCTCGGTCGCCAGCGAGGTGCGCGAGCCGCAGCGCACGATCCCGATCGCGCTGATCCTGTCGGTGGCGTTGTCCACGGTGATCTACGTGCTGTTGCAGCTGGCCTTCCTGGGCGGCATTCCCGCCGACCATCTCGCCGATGGCTGGAGCGGCATCGACCGGACGTTCTCGCTGCCGTACCGCGACATCGCGCTGGCGCTGGGCATGGGCTGGCTGGCGGTGCTGGTGGTTTGCGACGCGGTGGTGTCGCCGAGCGGCACCGGCAACATCTACATGAACGCCACGCCGCGCGTGGTGTACGGCTGGGCGCGCAGCGGCGGGTTCCTGCCGGTGCTGACCCGGATCGACGCGAAGTCGGGCATCCCGCGTCCGGCGCTATGGCTGAGCTTCGCCCTGTCGGTGTTCTGGACGTTGCCGTTCCCGTCGTGGGAGACGCTGATCAACGTGGTCTCGGCGGCGCTGGTGCTCAGCTACGCGGTCGCGCCGGTGACCGTGGCGGCGCTGCGGCGCAGCGCGCCGGCGCTGGCGCGACCGTTCCGGGTGAGCGCGTTCGGCGTGATCGGGCCGCTCTCGTTCGTGATCGCCGCCTTGATCGTCTACTGGTCGACCTGGAAGACCTTGTCGTGGCTGCTGGGACTGCAGGTGCTGGCGTTCGCGGCCTACGTGGCGTACCGGCTGCCGTCGCGCGAGGCCCGGCCGCGCCTGCTGCGCCAGGTGCGCGGCTCGTCGTGGCTGATCGGGTTCTACGTGCTGGTGATGGCCGTGTCGTACCTGGGCACCTTCGGCGGCATCGGCGCGATCGCGCACCCGTGGGACACGCTGGCGGTGGCGGCCATCGCGCTCGGCGTCTACCACTGGGGCGCGCGGACCGGCTTGCGCAGCGACGAGCTGGCGCTGGAAGAGGACGACGGGGAATAGTTTCTGCATTTGCTGGAGCGGCTTCAGCCGCGATGGGACTTGCATGCGAATCCCTCGCAAAAGCCCGCACATCCATGTGCGGGGATTCAAAGGGGCGAGCCCCCATCGCGGCCGATGGCCCCAGGCCACGTAGACCTGCTCCCGCAGGAGCATGATCGGAGATGTCGGGAAAGCCCATGAGAAGCGTCTTTGCTGCATTGCTGCTGGGCTGGCTGGGTATGGCCCATGCCGGCCCTGCGCCGGCCGACTACACGCGCTCGCTGGGTCTGCGTGAAGCCTGGAGCGGCCTGACCCGCGATGTCGCGTTCCCGGCGCAGTGGCGCGACGACGGGCGTTTCTACTACCGCAAGACGGTCGAAGGCGGCTTCGCCTTCGTGCTCGGCGATCCGGGCGGCGATGCGATGCAACCGGCGTTCGATGCGGCACGGTTGGCGCGGGCGCTGTCGGAAGCCAGCGGCCACGCCTATGCGCCGTCGCAGTTGCCGTTCGACCGCTTCGACTACGTCGCGGCTGGCGGCGACCCGCATGGCGCGATCCGTTTCGATATCGGTTATGCACCGTGGCGCTGCAGCCTGGCCGACTATGCCTGCGCGCCCGTGCAGGACAAGACGCGGCCGCGCGCCTTCGGCGTGGTGCGCGACCTGCGCGTGCCGGCCGACGACACGCCGCGCCGCTCGCCGGACGGGCGATGGGAGGCGTATGTCGATGGCCTTGGCGTGGCGCTGCGCCGCGTTGCGGATGGCCAGGTGCGGCGGCTCTCGAATGGCGGCTCCTGTGCGAATCCCTCGCAGGAGCCGCATACGTCCGTGTGTGCGGATTCTTCCTGTGCGAGTCCCTCGCAGGAGCGGCGCACATCCCTGTGCACGGATTCTTTCTACGATCCGGAAAGCATCGCCTGGGCGCCGGATTCGCGGCATTTCGCGTTGTACCGGGTCAAGCCCGGCTATCCGCGGTTGGTGACGCGGGTGGAGTCCTCGCCCTCGAACCAGTTGCAACCGATCGTGCGTACCCAGCTGTACCCCAAGCCGGGCGATGCGGTCGACATCGAGCGGCCGGTGCTGTTCGGCGTGGACGGCACGCGGCGCGAGATCGACGATGCGCTGTTCGCCAACCCGTATTCGCTGTCGCCGATCCAGTGGCGCCGGGACGGTGCCAGTTTCAGCTTCCAGTACGTGCAGCGTGGCTTCCAGCGGGTGCGCGTGATCGCGGTGGACGCCGCCAGCGGCAAGGCGCGTGCAGCGGTCGAGGAGGATGCGAAGACCTTCGTGTATGCCGACCGGACCTTCGCCCACGAGGTCGACGGCCTGGGCAAGGAGATCGTCTGGATCTCCGAACGCGACGGCTGGCGCCATCTGTACTTGATCGATGGCAACCGCGGGCGCGTGAAGCGGGCGATCACCCACGGCGACTGGGTGGTGCGCGAAGTGCTGAGGGTGGACGACCGTCAGCGCCGGATCTGGTTCTTGGCCAGCGGCATGGACGCGGGCAAGGATCCGTACCATCGCCAGCTGTTCGCGGTCGATTTCGACGGATCGCACCTGGACCGGCTGACGCAGGCCGATGCCGACCACGACGTGGCGATCTCCGGCGACGGCCAATGGTACGTGGATGTGTACTCGCGTCCTGACCTGGCGCCGGTCGCCGAACTGCGTCGCATCGACGGCACGCTGGTGCGGACGCTGGAGCGCGGCGACATCTCGCGCCTGCTCGCGGCCGGCTGGAAGCCGCCGCAGAGTTTCGTCGCCAAGGGCCGCGACGGCAGGACCGACATCTGGGGCATGGTGGTGCGGCCGCGCGATTACGATCCCGCGAAGAAGTACCCGGTGATCGAGAACATCTACGCCGGCCCGCACGATTCGTTCGTACCGAAGACGTTCTGGCCTTTCGGCTACCACTCCGGCGGGGACAAGCAGATCGGCATGCAGGCGCTGGCCGACCTGGGCTTCATCGTGGTGATGATCGACGGCATGGGCACCGCCAACCGTTCCAAGGCCTTCCACGACGTGGCCTGGAAGAACCTGGGCGACTCGGGCTTCCCCGACCGCATCGCCTGGCACAGGGCGCTGGCGGCGCGGGACCCGTCCTACGACATCGCGCGCGTCGGCATCTACGGCGCTTCGGCGGGCGGGCAGAGCACGCTGGGCGCGCTGGAGCGGCACCCGGATTTCTACAAGGCCGGCGTGGCGATGGCCGGCTGCTACGACAACCGCATGGACAAGATCAGCTGGAACGAGCAGTGGATGGGCTGGCCGGTGGACGACGGCTACGCGCGCGCCTCCGGCGTGGTCAACGCCGGCAAGCTGCGCGGAGACCTGTTGCTGGTCGTCGGTGAGCAGGACAGCAACGTCGATCCGGCCTCGACCGCACAGGTGGTCGGTGCGTTGATCGCCGCGGGCAAGGATTTCGAGCTGCTGAACGTGCCGGGCGGCGAGCACGCGGTGGGCCGCTCCAGCGGGCCGGTCGACTATGTCACACGCCGCATGTACGACTTCTTCGTGCGCCATCTGCAAGGCGCGCAGACACCCCACTGGAATTCGCTCGAGGAAAGCCCGCAATGAAGCCCGTCATCAGGAGTACGGCAGGGACCCCAGTCCCGGCGCTTGCCCGGCAGATCCCGTCGGGACTGAAGTCCCTCCCACAACGGATCTTGCCGGTTCTGCTGCTGCTGTTGCCGCTGCTGGCATGGGCCGAGGAGATCCCGCGTTACGTCACCGAGAACGGCCGCCATGCGCTCTACGTGGACGGCGCGCCCTACCTGGTCCTCGCCGCGCAACTGCACAACTCCAGCGCCTGGCCGGCGGTATTGCCCAAGGCGATGGACGAGGCCAAGGCGCTGAACGTCAACACCATCGAGGCGCCGGTGTACTGGGAACAGTTCGAGCCCGAGCCCGGCCGCTACGACACCGCCAACGTGGATGCGTTGATCGCCCAGGCGCGCAAGCGCGGGGTGCGACTGGCGCTGCTGTGGTTCGGCACCTGGAAGAACGGCCAGATGCACTACGTGCCGGAATGGATCAAGCGCGACGATGCGACCTATCCACGCATGCGCGATGCGGACGGCGAACCGATCGACGTGCTGTCGCCGCATGCGCCGGCCAGCCTGGAAGCCGACGCGCGCGCGTTCGCCGCGTTGATGCGCCACCTGCGCAAGGTGGACGGCGGCAAGCGCACGGTGATCCTGGTGCAGGTCGAGAACGAGCCGGGTGCGATCGGCAGCGTGCGCGACCATGGCCCGCTGGGCGAGGCCGCGTTCGCACGGCCGGTGCCGGCGCAGATCGCGGCGAAGCTCGGCAAGCCGGCCGGTACCTGGCGGCAACTGTTCGGCAGCGAGGCGGCCGAGGCGTTCAACGCCTACAGCACCGCCGCCTACATCGAGCAGGTGGCCGCCGCCGGCAAGCGCGAGTACCCATTGCCGATGTACGTGAACACCTGGCTGCGCTACAAGGGCAAGCGTTATCCGGGGCTGGACTATCCGTCCGGCGGCGCCACGGTCAACGTGTTCGAACTGTGGCGCGCGGCCACGCCGTCGATCGATTTCGTCGGTACCGACCTGTACACCAGCGATTACAACGAGTTCACCAAGGTCGTCGGCCAGTACGCCCGCCCGGACAATCCGGCCTGGATCTCCGAAACGGGATTCGAGGCCGCGACCGCGCCCTTCCTGTTCCACGTGCTGGGGCAGGGCGGGATCGGTTTCTCGGTGTTCGGTGTCGACGGCAATGCCGACAGCGAGGACAACCGCGCGGCGATCGCCGCGCATGCGGCCAGCTTCGGCCAGTTGGCGCCGATCGACCGCCTGCTGGCCATGGCCAATGCCGAAGGCCGGTTGCAGGCGGTCACCGAGCAGCCGGGCCAGCCGCAACGGACACTGGTTTTCGACGACTGGCAGGTCAAGGTGTCGTTCGGTGCGCCGTATTGGGGCGATGCACCGCCGATCCTGCCGGGCAATGCCGATCACGGCGGGCGCCTGCTGGTGGTGCGGCTCGGGGAGGGCGAGTTCCTGGTGACCGGCTTCGCCGCGCGTGCCGAGTTCTCGCGGGTGGCCGCCGATGGCCGGCGCGGGCAGGTGTTGCGGGTGGAGCAGGGCCGGTATGTGGATGGGCGCTGGCAGTTCGAGAGGGTGCTCAATGGGGACCAGACCGACTACGGGCTCAATTTCCGTGCGTCCGATCCGCCGGTGTTGCGGGTCAGGGTGGGGGTCTAGGGGGATCCGACCGGACTTTTCCGGTATTGCTTGGGTGGTGGTTTCTCCCGTTCACGGGAGAAGGCGCCCGAAGGGCGGATGAGGGGCTTCGGCTTTTCCGCTTTTGCTCCAGGAGCAAAGGCTTTGGTCCCTTGGGCGAGCCACTGCTGCGTCGCCGCGAATGGGCTCCGCTAAGTCAAGGGCGAAAAACCGAGCCGCGCGCGACAGCCGCGGCCATTCCCGCTCATGAATGCCGACATGTCCCGGCATCCCGGTCCGGGTAAGGCATGAGGTGCCGCGGCTTGTGCCGAAAGCCGCATGGGGGCCGTCGTCCTGCAACAAGACAGCCGAGGCCACGGGCCGCAAGATCGAAGCGGCATGGCGGGAGCCATGGGAACCGGAAAAGCAGTCGAGGGCCGAATTCCGGCGGTATTCCAAAGGGCTGGACGGGAATATGCCGGGATACGCGTGCAGCGGGGATGGCGCCGCGACGCGCTGGCGACGATGGCGTCGGGTCGCGTTGGTTATGCGATTTGCCGCGCTGCCGCAGTTCCGGAGCTTGCGCCCGCGCGGCGGTCTGGTTGAAGAACACTTCGGCGCGCGACGTTCGCGCCGGGGCCTGGGAGGGCCAGGATGGATGCTTCGGCGAATCCGGCGGCACCGGAGACGACAGCTCGGCTGCCGCTGTACGAAAAAGTGGGCTATGGCCTGGGCGATGCCGGCGGCACCGTCGTTACCTGCCTGATCATGAGCTTCCTGAATTTCTACTACACCGATGTCGCCGGCCTGGCGCCGGCGGCGGTGGGGGCGATGTTCCTGGTGGTGCGCGTGCTCGATGCGGTGGCGGACCCGTTGATGGGCATGCTGGCCGACCGCACCCGCAGCCGCTGGGGACGCTACCGGCCCTGGCAGCTGTGGATGGCGCTGCCGGTCGGCGCGGCCGGGGTGTTGGCGTTCAGCGTGCCGGGGCTGGGCGAAACCGGCCGGCTGGCCTGGGCCTGCGCTACCTACTTCCTGCTGTCGCTGGGGTACACCGCGGTCAACGTGCCGTACTGCGCGATGATCAACGCCATCACCACCTCGCGCCGGGAAATACTGGCTTTCCAGTCCTGGCGCTTCACCTTGTGCGGAGTCGCATCGCTGCTGGTCTCGGTGGGCCTGCCTTGGCTGGTGCAGGCGCTGGGCCGCGGCGACGCCAAGCGCGGCTACAGCCTGGGCGTGGCGGTGGTCTGCGCGCTGGCGGTGGCGATGCTCCTGGCCTGCTTCGCCAGCGTGCGCGAGCGCGTGCCGCTGCCGCGCGAACGCGCCGGGCTGCGCGGGCGGTTGGCGACCGTGCTGGGCAACGACCAGTTGCGCCTGACCATGCTGATGTCGTTCCTGTTGATCAACGTGATGAACCTGCGCGGCGGCGGCTATCTGTACTTCGCGACCTACGTGCTCGGCGGCGGCACGCGCTATGCCTCGATGTTCCTCGGACTGGTCGCGCTCGCGGCGATCGCCGGCGCGATGCTGGCCACGCCGCTGGCGCGCGGGCGCGACACCCTGCGCCTGTACATCGGCATCAACCTGTTGCTGGCGGCGACGTCGCTGGCGATGTGGTACCTGCCGGCCGGGCCATCCTGGCAGGGGCTTTGGCTGGGCGTGGTGTTCGCCAACGGCACCGTCCTGGGGCTGACCTTGCCGCTGCATTTCGCGCTGCTGGCGTATGCCGACGATTACGGCGCATGGAAGTCGGGGCAACGCAATTCGGGCCTCAACTTCGCCCTCAACCTGCTGGCGATCAAGCTGTCGTGGGCGGCCAGCGCCGGGATCATCGCGGCGGTGCTGTACCTGGTCGCCTACCAGCCCAACGTGCCGCAGAGCGCATTGTCGCGCCAGGGCATCACCGCATTGGAAACACTGATCCCGGCCGCGCTGCATCTGCTGCTGGCACTGGCTGCGCGCTTCTGCACGCTGGACGAGCCGTGCATGCGCCGCGTCGCCGCGGACCTGGACCGGCGGGCCGCCGCCTGAGCCGCTCGCTGCATCCCACCCCCTTTCGCCGAATCGAACGCACAGGAAATACCGCATGCCGGGCATCCAGGACCCCCAGCTGAAACAGATCGCATTGACCGCGCCGTTCTGGAGCGGCTACCAGGCGCTGGTGCGCGACGTGGTGGTGCCTTACCAATGGCTGGCGCTCAACGACCGCGTCCCGGATGCGGAACCGAGCCACGCCATCGCCAATTTCCGCATCGCCGCCGGGCGCGAGCAGGGCGATTTCCGCGGCATGATCTTCCAGGACAGCGACGTGGCCAAGTGGCTGGAGGCGGTCGCCTACCTGCTGGTGCAGCAGCGCGACCCTGCGTTGGAGCGCACCGCCGACGAGGTGATCGACCTGGTCGCCGCCGCCCAGCAGCCGGACGGGTATCTCAATACCTACTTCACCCTGAAGGCGCCGGCCGAGCGTTGGAGCAACCTGGCCGAATGCCACGAGCTGTACTGCGCCGGGCATCTGTTCGAGGCCGGCGTGGCGTATTTCCAGGCCACCGGCAAGCGCACGCTGCTGGAGGTGTGCTGCCGGTTCGCCGACCATATCGATGCGGTGTTCGGCACCGGGCCGGGCAAGCTGCAGGGCTACCCCGGGCATCCGGAGGTCGAGCTTGCGCTGCTGCGCCTGTACGAAGCCACGGGCGAGGAACGCTATCGCGCATTGGCGCGCTACTTCATCGACCAGCGCGGCAGCCGGCCGCACTGGTACGACATCGAGCACGAAAGGCGCGGCGGCGTCTCGTACTGGGACAACCATGGCAAGGACTGGATGGTGCGCGACAAGGCCTACAGCCAGGCGCACCTGCCGCTGGTCGAACAGCAGCACGCCACCGGCCATGCGGTGCGCTTCGTCTACCTGCTGGCCGGCGCGGCGCACCTGGCGCGGCTGGACGGCGACGCCGCCAAGCGCGAGGCCTGCCTGCGCCTGTGGCACGACATGAGCGCGCGGCAGATGTACGTGACGGGCGGCATCGGCGCGCAGGGTTGGGGGGAATCCTTCACCAGCGCGTACGACCTGCCCAACGACAGCGCCTATGCGGAAAGCTGCGCCGGCGTGGGGCTGATGATGTTCGCAAAGCGCATGCTGCAGATGGAGGGCGAGGCCGGCTACGCCGACGCGATGGAGCGGGCGTTGTACAACGTGGTGCTGGCAGGCATGTCGCTGGACGGGAAGGCGTTCTTCTACGTCAACCCGCTGGAGACGGTGCCGCGCGCGATGGCGGCCAACCATGCCTACGACCACGTGAAGCCGACGCGCCAGCGCTGGTTCGGCTGCGCCTGCTGCCCGCCCAACATCGCCCGCCTGATCGCTTCGCTGGGACACTACGTCTACACCAGCCGCGCCGAGGCGCTGCACGTGGACCTGTACGTCGGCGGCGAGGCGTGGTTCGAACGCGACGGCGTTCGCTTCGGCCTGCGCCAGCGCACCGATTATCCCTGGGATGGGCGCGTCGAGATCGAGGTCCTGGCCGAGCAGGCCTTCTCCACCGCGCTGGCATTGCGCCTGCCGGACTGGTGCGGGCAGCCGCGGTTGCAGCTCAACGACGAGGACGTGCCGCTGCAGGTGCGCAAGGGCTACGCCTGGCTGGAGCGCGAATGGCGGCCCGGCGATCGCCTGCGGCTGGAGCTGCCGATGCCGGTGCGGCGGATCGGCGCGCACCCGCGCCTGCGCCAGGCGGCTGGCAAGGTCGCCCTGCAGCGCGGACCGCTGGTCTATTGCCTGGAGGAGGCCGACAACGGCGCCGACCTGCACCAGCTGGCGCTGCCGGCGGACGCGGCGCTGGTGCCGGTCGCCGGCGATGGCGTGTTCGCGGGCATGACGCTGGTCGAGGCCGATGGCCTGCGGCGCGAGCCGCAGGGGCGGGAAGCGCTGTACCGCTATGATCCGCCGCCCGCACGCGCGCGATCGCAGCGATTGCGGTTCGTGCCTTACTTCGCCTGGGCCAACCGCGGCGAGGGCGAAATGCGGGTGTGGCTGGACGCGGGTTGAGCGGACCGCGAACGGCGGTTTTTCGAACGGCCAGGTCGCCGGGCGGCGCCGGCCCGATCTTTTCGAGAGGAGCGTGACAGGTGGACCGGAGACAGTTCTTGCGTGGAGGCGTCGGCGTCACTGCCGGGACCATGGTGTGGGGATGGCAAATGCCGGCGATCGCCGGCGCAGCGGAGGGGATGGCATCGCCGGCGCTCTCGCCGCCGCGCGACCCATTGCCCGAGCATGCGAAGTTGCTCGAGTTCGACCACCGGGGCCGGCGCTGGAGCGTGCACGAGGACCTGCGCACGCCGCAGGGTTCGCTGGTGCTGGCCTGCGCCGAGGGCGTGCTCGACCTGGGCAAGCGCACCGAGGCGGTGTGGGGCAGCGACCGGCCGCCGTATTTCGGCATGAAGCTGGCCGAAGTGGCCATGGCCGAGGCCGACCTGCTCGCCGACCGATTGCTGCGCGACGGCGACCCACGCGAGGACGAGGTACGCGACGCCGCACCGCCGCCGGCCTCGCGCCTGGATCCTAAGGACTACAACGGCCGCCTGCCGTGGACCACCTTCGTCGGGACCGTGCAGGGCAACGACACCATGCAGGTCTATCCGGACGGGCGCACCCGCACCTACCGGGCGATCCAGTACTTCCCCGAGCTGGGCGAGGCCGGCAAGATCGCCCGCCGCGAGGAGGGCCTGCTCGGCGGCTGGCTCCCGGCGGTGCACAAGGTGGTGCCGGCCGGCGAGGGCCGCTGGTACGACCTGATCGTGTTCGCCGACGTGAATGCGCACGACCGCTTCGTCGTGCAGACCTGGCACCGCGCGGTGCTGGTCGAGAACGGCAAGGCGGCCAGGACCGTCTACGGCTACAGCTATCCGGAGTACCCGCCGCGCCGCAACGGCGCCAGCGCCGAGGACTTCTACCGCGGCCTGCTCGATTTCGCCGGCTATTGGCAGGCGCGCGTGGCCGATGCCGCCGAGGCGCAGTTGCCCGACCCGAGCTGGGCCGACATGGCGCGCTTCGCCTTCGCGCGCGAACTGGTGGTACGCCCGGCCGGGGTCTATCCCAAGTACGGCGCGGTCGACCGCGACTACTACGGCAACGAGTACGACGGCTTCCAGGACACCTTCACCAGCTCGCTGTACGCCAACCTGGAGTGGGGCCGCTTCGCCCAGGCCGCGGCGGTGCTCGACAACTACCTGTCCGAGTACACCCAGGCCGACGGCATGATCAACATGCGCGGCCCGGAGACCGGCCAGTTCGGCCTCACCCTGTCGCTGCTGGCGCGTTACCTGCGCTATACCGGCGACGCCGCGCTGCTGCGCAAGCATCGCGGCAAGATCGCCGCCACCGCGCAGATCCTGGCCGAACTGCACGATGCCGCGCTGGCGCTGCCGAAGAACGACCGCGGCCATGGACTGATCCATGGCTGGAACGAGTCCGATGCCTGCCTGTATCCCGATCCGTCGCTGTGGTGGAAGCCGTACTTCGCCAACAGCGCGTTGGCGATCCGCGGCTGGGAGGACATCGCCGCGGTATGGACCTCGCTCGGCGGCAGCGGCACCGAGGCCGCGCAGTGGCGCGCGCGCGCGAAGCGGCTGCGCGAGCGCCTGCTGCAGAGCATCCGCGCCAACGTGCGCCGGGACCTGTCGCCGCCGTACATCGGCCCGCTGCCGGGCGCCACGCAGACCTTCCGCGAGGCGATGTCGCAGGAGGACCCGAGCAAGAGCGAGCAGCTCTGGTCGCACCGCGTCTATGCCGAACTGCTGCAGGCCGACGTGCTGCCGGAAGACCTCGCCAACCTGGTGATCGATTGCCTGCGCGGCCACGGAGGCACCACGCTCGGCATCGTTTCCAACATCTGGAAGCCGACGCCGGAAGGGCGCGACATCCTAGGCTTCATTTCCTACGGCTATGCGCAGCAGCTATTGCGCCTGGACAGGATCGAGGAATACCTGTTGTTCCTGTACGCGCATCGCTACCAGGCGCATACGCGCGGCAGCTGGACCGCCGGCGAGGTGGCCGGCATCACCGGTGGCATGCCGCTGTTCTGCATGCCGGCGCAGATGACCGTGCCGCTGCTGTTGCGCTGGATGCTGGCGTTCGACCAGGGCGACGCGCTGTACCTGGCGCGCGCGCTGCCGCGCGACTGGCTCGCCAGCGGCAGGCCGGTCGCGCTGCGCGGCGCGCCGACGCCATGGGGGCGCGCCAGCCTGCACCTGCAGGCCGATCCGGCACGGGGCACGATCGAAGGACGCGTCGAACTGCCGGAACGCGCGCCGTCGCGGGCCTGGCTCAGTCTGCGGGTGCCGGCGGGCAAGCGCCTGGTCGAAGTGAGCGTCGATGGCCGTCCTGCCGTTCCCGCCGGTCCGCAGCGCGATCGCGTTGCGTTGCCGGTGAAGGCGGGCGGCAGCGTGATGGTACGGGCGCGATATGCCTGAATCCGTATGCGCCGGATCCGGATTTGATATCGCATGACCGAGGCGGATCCCGTATTCGGCTCTTGGATATCCATGGATATCCAAGAGCCGGGCCGCCGGGAAATCCTCCCGCCGTTCGACGGCATGGAGGGAAGATCCGCGGGACGCCGAACCCGCTGCGGAAAGTGCGGATTTCCGCATCCTTCTTCGCTATTTGCGTCAAGACGTTTGCGCTGTCGTTACCGGAACATGAATTCCACGTGGGGGAAGGCGTGAGGGTTCCCAGGCACGCACCACGGGCGCGGTAATTCGCCGATCCACGCCGCGTCGCCGTTCCGAAGTTCCGTTGCACATCGACCATCCCGCTTCCGGCGCCATGCGCCGGGACGGGGTCGTTCGGCCCGAATTCCAGCGTTCCCTTAGCCAGAATCGCCAGAGGAATCCTCCGATGTCGCCCAGTTCCGCTGTTCCCGTCCCGCACGTCGCCGCGTTCCGCGCCGCAAGGCATTCGTGTCCATTGACGCTGGCGATCCTGCTGGCGATGAGTGCGGCCGCGCCCGCGGCGCACGCGCAGGAGGCCGGCGACGACCGGTCGCAAGACAACAAAAAGGCCAAGCAGCTCGACACGGTGACCGTGACCGGCTCGCACATCCGCCGCGTCGACATGGAGACCGCGAGCCCGGTGGTCACGATCGACCGCCAACGCATCGAGGACAGCGGCAAGGCGACGGTCGGCGACATGCTGCAGAGCCTGCCGGTGATGTCCGGCATCCAGACCAACACTTCGATCAACAGCGGTTTCAGCCATGGCCGCGCGTTGGTCTCGCTGCGCGGGCTGGGGCCGGAACGCACCCTCGTGCTACTCAATGGCCATCGCATGACCGGCCCGGCCAGCAGCGTCGCCGCCGCGCCCGGCGTGGACGTGAATTCGATCCCCGCGGCGATGGTCGACCACATCGAGGTGCTGACCGCCGGTGCCTCGGCGATCTACGGTTCCGATGCGATCGGCGGCGTGGTCAACATCATCCTCAAGAACGGCTACGACGGCGGGGCGGTCGAGGCCGACTACGGCATCAGCGGCCATGGCGACGCGGCCCGCCGCAACTTCGCGGTGGAATGGGGCAAGACCTGGAGCCGCGGCAGCGTGATGCTGGCGCTGAGCCACAACTCGCAGAACGCGCTCTACAACCGCGACCGCGGCTTCGCGAAGAGCCAGCTCAGCTACAACAACGGCGTGATCGGCGACATGACGGGCAGCAATACCCGTGCCGTGCTGGGCGACGGAACGCGGCTGACGCCGAACTACGACGTGGGCGCCGGCGCCCTGACCGCCGCGGACTACCATGCGTTCGGCACCGATTCGCGCGACCGCTACAACTACTACGATTCCCAGTACATGATCACGCCCGGGGACCGCACCAACTTCTCGATGCGCGCCACCTGGGACATCACCGACGGCATCCAGGCCTATGCCGACCTGCTGTGGACGCACAGCAAGACCACCTCGCACCTGCAGCCCTATGGCATCAGCGCGGCCGGGCTGGGCGCCGACGTCGCCGGCAATCCATACAATCCGTTCGGTTCGGACCTCAGCGACTACATCCTTCGCACGCCGGTCTTCAGCCGCAAGTACGTCTCGTCGATGGCGCAGACCAACGCCGTCGCCGGCCTGCGCGGCAGCTTCGGCGATTCGAGCTGGCAGTGGGACGCCAGCGTCGGCTACGCCAGCTACAAGGACAAGCTGGTGCGCTACGGCTTTGCGGTCACCTCCGAGCTGGTCGACGTGCTCGAAACCGGGAACGTCTTCAACCCGAACGACCCGGACACCCTTGCCGCGCTCCGGTCGACCCTGCTGCCGGTGGACCTGAAGGACGAGAGCACCTCGAAGAACATCAACCTGGCCACCAATGGCACGCTGTTCGCGCTCCCGGCCGGCGAAGTGAAGGCCGCCTTCGGACTGGAATACCGCAGGAACGATTTCCACCAGGGCACGCAGAGTTCGGTCGCGATGGCCGATGCGTACGGCGCCTGCGACTACATGGACGGCTGCATCATGAAGCAAGGACACGCCGAGACCCTGAAGGAAGCCTATGCCGAGCTGCTGGTGCCGATCCTGTCGGACCTGCCGCTGGCGCATTCGCTGAGCCTGGACATCGGCAGCCGCCTGTCCGACTACAGCGCCTGGGGCCGTACCACCAACAGTTCGCTGGCGCTGGAATGGCGCCCGGTCTCCGACCTGCTGGTGCGCGCCACGGCCGCCGAAGTGTTCCGCGCGCCGGCGCTGGGCGACTTGTACGGTTCGCCCTACCAGGGCATCAACGATGCCGGAAGCTACTACGATCCATGCGAGCACTACACCGGCGGCGCCGGTGCCGGCGGCTGCCAGAACGTGCCGGCGGACGGCAGCTTCGTCAACACCGGCACGATGACCGTGATCGTCACCGGCGACGCCAACGCCGGATTCGACCTCAAGCCGGAATCCGGCCATTCCTACGACGTGGGATTGGTGTACGACCCGGATTGGTTGCCGGGCTTCTCGGTGAGCTTCGATGCCTGGAAGGTCAAGCTGGAGAACATGATCAGCGGCACCGGCTACGAGCAGGTGCTCGATCGCTGCTACCAGGGCGAAGCTGCCTACTGCGCGCTGGTGACGCGCAGCGCGACGGGCCAGTTGGTCAGCGTGACCGTGCCGTACTCGGTGAACCTCGACAAGGTCGAAATCCGCGGCTACGACTTCGCCACCAAATACCAGCTGGAGACCGATCGCTGGGGCCGTTTCCAGCTCGGCCTGGATGCGACGCTGATGTCGAAGTACCTGGTCGGCGACGACGGCCACAACTACGTCGGCGAGACCTCCAGCTACGGCAACCTGCCGCGCCTGAAGGCCAACCTCAACCTGGGCTGGGACTATGGCGACTGGCATGCCGCCTGGACGATGCGCTACATCGGTTCCAGCGTGGTCGGCAGTGCTTACGAGGGCTACTGCAACAATACCGACGCGAGCGGCAATTGCGTTTACTTCGACGTGCCTGCCTACGTCTACAACGACCTGACCGTCAATCGCAAGTTCAAGTCGCTCGGCCTGACCGCGACGATCGGCGTGGACAATGCCTTCGACAAGAAACCGCCGATCTATTACGGGTATTACTCCAACGCTTCCAACACCGATGCCTGGACCTACAACACGATCGGCCGCTATTTCTGGGGCAAGGTGAGGTGGGAGTTCTGATCCGAGCGTCGAGGGAGCTCGTCATCCCCGCGAAAGCGGGGATCCAAGGACACTGCTGGTCAAAGCCAAAGTCCCTGGATCCCCGCCTTCGCGGGGACGACGGGTTGGGATGGCGGTTCCACGAGGCTGCATGAATATCTACGTTTCCGTCCCGCGTTGTCGTGCCCCACGATGGCGATGCCTGCTCCTGGCCTGGCTGGCACTGATGCCGGCCGCATTCGCAGCATCCGCCGGCGAGCCAGCGCCGGCGCATCCCAATGCCGCCATCGGCGAGCCGCGTTTCCTCGGCGATGCGCATCCGGTACCGGAGACCGGCGTGGACTTCGTCCCGGGCGGCCACCTGCAGCGCGTGTTCGCGGCCGATCTCGCGGCCGGCGCCGGCAGTGCGCCCGGGCGCGACTTCTGGATCGACCGGATGCTGGCGCGCGCGGGCGAGGGCGGTGGCCACGGGGATACCAACAACTGGCTGTTCACGCGCGGCCGTGCCGCCTATCTGTACACGCACAAGCCGGAGGAGCCTGGCTTCGTCGGCGATGTGGCGTACTGGCACAAAACCGGACACGACGCGTTGTTTCGCGTGCAGGTCGAGCAGGATGGAAAGACGCTGGCGCTGAAGGAGGTCGCGCCGCAGCGGCGGCAAACGCCCAGCTACTTCTCCACGGTGTTCGAGGATGCCGCCGCGGGTGTGCGATTGCACCTGGTGAAGTTCATCACCCAGCAGAACGTGGCGGTGGCCGAGGTCACGCTGTCGGCGCTGGACGGGCGTGCGCACGCGCTGACGCTGCGCGCGATCTCTCCGATGGCGGTACACGCCGATGATGTCGAGTTGACCGGCGCATTCCAGGCGCGCAACGACGTCACTACCGTATTCCCACGCTTCTCCGGCGATGGCTTCACGGTGGCCGACGGTGCGCTGGCACGGCCAGTGCAGGTGCCGGCAGAAGGCGGGAGCGCCACGTTCAAGCTGCAACTCGGCCTGACCACGCGCGAGCTTCCTTCCTCGCTGGCCGAGTATCGACGGATCGCCGCGCAGTCGCCGCAACAGGCGTATCGGGAGCACGTGCTCGCCTACAACCGCTGGTGGGCCGACAACATCCCGTACCTCGACACCCCCGAGGACAACATCGACAAGACGTTGTTCTATCGATGGTGGTTGCTGCGTTTCAATTTCCTCGACGCCGCGGTGCCGGGCAACGACTACCAGTTCCCGGTGGCGATCGAGGGCGTGCTCGGCTACGACAACGCCATCGTGCTGACGACCTGCATGTTCCTGGACGACCTGAAGTACCTGCGCGATCCGGTCTATGCCTACGGGAGCTGGATCGGGGCGGGCGAGGTCGCGGGTGGCGGCAAGTACGTCGACAACCCCGGCTCGCCGCAGAATTGGTCCAACTCCTACGCGCAGTACATCACCGCCGCGGCCTGGCGCGCCTACCAGGTGCACGGCGGGCCTGCGGCGCTCGCGGGCAAGCTGGCCGACTACGGCCGCGGCGACGTGCTCGGCCTGCTGAAGGCCTACGACCGCAACGGCAACGGCCTGATCGAGTACGACTGGGCGGCGATGACCGGCAACGATGCCGACGCGGTGTCGTTCGACTGGGCCAAACGGCATGGACAGGCGCGCATGGATCGTGCCGAGAGCGCCTATGTCTGGGCCAATGCCAAGGCGGCGGCCGAGGCGGCGCGGCTGGCCGGCGATGCCGACGTCGCGCGGCAGATGGAACAGGTGGCGGCGCGCATCCGCGCCTCGGTGCTGGCGGTGCTGTGGCAGGACCGCAGCAGTGCGGCCGACTCGATGGGCCTGCACGGCGACCTGCTCAAGCACCGCCAGGCCAGCGGGCCGGAACTGCCGGTGGATTGGAAGGAGACCAACAACTATTTCCCGTTCGCGGTCGGGCTGATGCCCAAGCGAGGCGATGCCGACTACGACCCCAAGTACGTGCGCGCGCTGCGCCTGTTCGCCGATGCCGACCAGTACCCGGTGTTCCCGTTCTACACCGCGAACCAGGCCGACAAGCATGCGCGGGGCGAGGAAGGCAGCAACAATTTCTCGGTGATCAACTCCACCGTGATGTTCCGCCTGCTGGCTTCGGCGCTGCGCGACTATCCGAGCCCGTACCTGGATGCAGGGTGGTATCGCAAGCTGCTGTACTGGAACGCCTGGGCGCACTACATCGACGGCGACAACCGCTACCCGGACCAGAACGAGTTCTGGGCCAAGGGCAGCGCCGCCGATGGCGGCAGCATCGGTTATCGCTCGTGGATTCATCACACCCAGCTCGGCGCCACCAACTTCACCGTGATCGAGGACGCGATGGGCCTGCGCCCGCGCAGCGACGCCAGGATCGAGCTGGATCCGATCGACATCGGCTGGGACCACTTCGCCGCCGACGGCATCCGTTACCGCGACCACGATCTGTCCATCGTCTGGGACCGCGATGGACGCCATTACCAGGGCAAGGTGCCGCAAGGCTATTCGCTGTATCTGGATGGCCGGCGGGCGTTCACGGTGGACCGGCTGGCGCACGTGCTCTACGACCCGGCCAACGGCCGTGTCGAGCCGGTCGCGGATGCGCGCGGCCAGGTCGCGGCGACGGTGCTGCACGCCGGGCGCGCCACGCTGGCGCGCCCGGAACAGGTACGCATCGAGACCGGCACGCGCACTGCCGAGGTGCTGGCCGATGCCGGCATCGAGGTCGCCCCGGCGCTGGCCGGCGCACGCAACCTGGCGCGCGACGCGACGGTCTCGGCCAGCTTCGCCACGGCCGGGTTCGAGGCGAAGGGCGCGGTCGATGGCAGCACCGCGAACGAGCCGTTCTGGGGCACCGCCGGTTCGCCCGATGCCAGCGATTGGATCGAGCTGGACTTCGCCCGGCCGCAAACGCTGGACACGCTGCTGCTGTACTTCTACCGGAGTTCCTCGGCGGAAGGCGAGCAGCATGGCTTTCCGTCCGGCACCCGCGCCGGCTATGCGCCGCCCTGGATGTACACATTGCAGTACCTCGACGGCGGCACCTGGAAGGACGTACCCGGGCAAGTGCGCGACCCCTCGATCGCGCAGGGCAACCGCAACCGGCTGCGTTTTCCTGCGATCGGCGCCGCCCGGTTCCGGGTGAAGGTCTTCCATGCCGGCACGCTCCGCACCGGGATCAAGGAAATCCAGGCATACGCGACCGGCATGCCGGCGCCGAAAGCGGTGGCGAACCGGGCACCGCAGGTCGTGGCATGGCAGGAGGATCGCGCGTCGGCATCGGGGGCGTTGCGATTGTCCGGCCGGGTCGGCGACGACGCCTTGCCGCAGGGGCGATTGGCGTTGCATTGGAGCAGGCTGAGCGGGCCGCGGGATGGCGAGGCGATCTTCGAGGATGCCGGCGCTACCGATACCTTCGTGCGCTTCACCGCGGCCGGCGACTACGTGCTGCGGTTGACCGCAAGCGACGGGGCGTTGCAATCGCATGCCGACGTGCGCGTGAGCGCTGCGGCGAAGGCGTCGGGGCAGGGTATCCAGGTGCAGGGCGATGCCGTGGCCCGTGCCGAGTTCACCGCGTCCCATCATCGCGTGCAGGCGCTCAACGACGGCGAGGTGCCGGCACCGGGCAGCACGCCGAGCGGCGACCGGCGCTGGGGCAGCTGGGGCCGGCAGCAACCGGCGACGGTGTGGCTGCAATACCAGTGGCGGCAACCGGTGCGGATCTCGGCCAGCACGCTGTACTTCTGGGACGACCAGCCCGGGGGCGGCGTGGCCGAACCCCGCGGCTGGAAGCTGCAATACCTGCGCGACGGACGCTGGCTCGACATCGCCGCCGATTATCCGCTCGCGGGCAACGGCGCACCCAGCCACGCGCGCTTCGCCCCGGTGACGACCTGCGCATTGCGCGCGGTGATCGCGACTGCACCCGACGGTGCCGGCTACAAGGCCCTGGGCGTGGACGAATGGCAGGTGTTCGCCGATCTGCCGGAACGGCTGGAGCCGATCGACGTGCGTACCGGCATCGGCCAGGCGCCGCGGTTGCCGGAGAGGATCGCGGCCTGGTATGCCGATGGCGGCAGTGCCGAGGTCGGCGTGAGCTGGCCGCAGATCGATCCCGCCAGGCTGGCGAGCGATGGACGCATCGACCTGCATGGCCTGGCCGAAGGCGGCGTGCCCGCGACCGCCACGGTCTGGGTGCGCGCCAGCGAGCCGGGGCAGGTCAATACCGTCGATGCTCCACCGGAGGTGTGGGTAGCGCCTGGCCAGGTGCCGGCGCTGCCCGCGTTCGCCACCGTGCAGTACAACGACGGCTCGCGGGAACGGCGCGCGGTGCGCTGGCGTTCTGCGCCCGGAACCGCGCCCGCGGCGGGTACGACGCTCACGGTCGAGGGCGAAGTCGACGGGCGCGGCGCAACCGGCACGCTGCCGCTGCAGGTCGTGGTGCGCACGCGGGAGGGACGACCGTGATGGCAGGATCGAAGATTCTTCGGCTTCTCTCCAGCCGTCAGCCCCGCGAAAGGGTTCGTTGGCGATTGCGAGCGCGTCCATGGATTTCCGCTTTCGCGGGAATGACGCGTTGGATGGTCGTGATGGCGTGCATGATCGCTATGCCCAACGCAACGGCTGGCATCACTCCGCGCGTCGTGCAGGCGCACGGCAATCCGATCCTGGCCGATGGCGATTACTACTCGGCCGATCCCGCGCCGCTGGTTGCCGGCGGCAAGCTTTACATCCTCGCCGGCCGCGACGAGGCACCACTGGATGTCAACGACTTCGTCATGAAGGAATGGCAGATGCTGGTCACCGACGACGTGGCCGGCGGGCGTTGGCAACACTATCCGGGGATGCTGCGCCCGGAGCAGGTGTTCGCATGGGCCGCTCCGGGCCGCGCCTACGCCGGCCAGATCGTGCAGGGGCCGGATCGGCGCTATTACCTCTATGCGCCGGTGGAAGAGCGCGATTCCACCAATCCCGACCGGTTCGCGATCGGCGTGGCGGTGGCCGACACGCCAGTGGGGCCATGGCGGGATGCGCATCCACAAGGGCCGATCGTTTCCCAGTCGGTGCCCGAGAAGAACGACATCCAGAACATCGACCCGACCGTGATGGTCGACGACGACGGCCGGGTCTACCTGTACTGGGGCACCTTTGGCCGGCTGCGCGGCGTCGAGCTGGAACGCGACATGCTTACGCCCAGGGGCGCGGAGTTCGCGGTGTCCACGCTGGACGGCTTCTTCGAGGCACCCTGGCTGTTCAAGCGCGGCGGCACCTATTACCTGGCCTATGCCGGCAACGAGGCAGGGCCCGATTCGCCCTGCACGCCGGCGATCTACCACGCGTGCATCGCCTACGGCACCGCACCCACGCCGCGCGGGCCGTGGACCTACCGCGGCGTGATCCTGGGCCCGGTGTCCTCGACCACCTCGCATCCGGGCGTGATCCTCTACAAGGGCCAGTGGTACCTCGTCTACCACACGGCCGACGCACGGGACGGCGGGCATTTCCGCCGCAGCGTGGCGATCGACCGGATCGACTGGGACGATGCGGCCACGCCCGCGCGGATGCGGCCGGTGCGCCAGACCCGTCCGCCGCGACCTGCACCGAAGCCGCAGCGCAATCTCGCGCCGGCCGCGTTCGCCAGCGCGTCCAACAGCCCGGGCGTGCCGGTCCAGTACTGGATCGCCGCGCTCAACGACGGCATCGCCCGTGCCGCGCCGTTGCCGCCGGACATGTGGAGCAACTGGACGCCGCGGCCACCGGCGCGTGCATGGATCCAGTACGCCTGGGACCTGCCGGTGACGCTGGACGGCAGCACGATCGTGTTCTTCGCCGACCAGCCGGCCGGCGCCACGACCGGCATCGCGCCGCCGCGCGCCTGGCACCTGGAATATCGCCATGAGGGCCGCTGGCTGCCGGTGCGGCACGCCAGCGGTTACGGCACCCGGCCCGGCATGCCCCAGCACGTGCGCTTCGCTCCGGTGACCACGCGCTGCCTGCGCGCGGTGTTCGATGCATCCGGCGACGGCGACGCCCACGCCGCGGTGGCGGTGCAGGAGTGGATGGCCCTGTCGGTGCGGCCGCAATGGCTGCCGAAAACCGCGACCGCGGGCGCCGCGCACTGCGACGGACCTTGAGGCCTTGCCGGATTTCGTGCGGATTTCCGCATCGATGCCCGCGGGTCGGGTCAAGACGCGCGGCGCACAGGGCGCGATAGTCGGGACTTGCGTGCCGTCGCGTCGACGGTGCCGATTCGCCGCTCTTGCGGTGCAGCAAGCCCGTGCCTTCCCCCGCAGACGCCAAGGGTACCGGGATCTTCGTTGCGCGGACCGGCGACTTCCACCTGATCGGTCCCGCGCCGATCGCCGCCAGGAGAGAAACCCCGCATGCGTTCTTCCGTTCCTCCCGTACCCGCGTCCGACACGCCTTGTCTGCAGGCCGCCCACGTCCACGCCGCGGCCGCCGGCATCGACGATCCGGCGCGCCGCCGCTTCCTGCAATGGAGCGCGCTGGCGGTCGCCGCCGGCTTCCTGCGCTTTCCCCTGGAGGCGGCCGCAACGGAGGCCGGCAAGGTGCAGGCGGCGCCGCTCGGGAACGTCCGACTCAAGCCTTCGCTGTTCCTGGATTCGGTATTGACCAACCGCCGCTACCTGTTCGAGCTGGAACCGGATCGCCTGCTGTGCAACTTCCTCAAGTACGCCGGATTGCCGTCGAAGGGCGAGAGCTATGGCGGCTGGGAGGGCGACACCATCTCCGGGCACACCCTGGGCCATTACCTGAGCGCGCTGTCCAAGCTGCACGCGCAGACCGGCGACGCCGACGCCAGGCAGCGCATCGACTACATCGTCGCCGAGCTGGCGCGCGCGCAGGCGGCCGACAAGGACGGCTACGTCGGCGGCTTCACCCGCAAGAACGACAAGGGCGGGATCGAGGGCGGCAAGCAGGTGATGGAGGAGGTGCGGCGCGGCATCATCAAGGGCAGCAAGTTCAACCTCAACGGCAGCTGGTCGCCGTTGTACACCCAGCACAAGCTGTTCGCCGGCCTGCTCGATGCGCACGCGCTGGCGGGCAACCGGCAGGCGCTGGAGGTGCTGGTGCCGATGGCGGGCTATTTCGCCGGGGTGTTCGACGCGCTCGACCATGCGCAGATGCAGCAGTTGCTGGACACCGAGTTCGGCGGGCTCAACGAGTCCTACATCGAGCTGGGCGCGCGCACCGGCGATCCGCGCTGGACCGCCGTGGGCAAGCGCCTGCGCCACGAGAAGGTGGTCGACCCCGCCATCGCCGGCCGCGATGCGCTGCCGCACATCCATGCCAATACCCAGATCCCCAAGTTCATCGGCGAGGCGCGCCAGTTCGAGGTGGCCGGCGACGCCGATTCGGCGGCCGCGGCGCGCTTCTTCTGGGAAACCGTGACCGCGCACTACAGCTACGTGATCGGCGGCAACGCCGACCGCGAGTACTTCCAGCAACCGGACACCATCGCCGCGTTCCTGACCGAGCAGACCTGCGAGCACTGCAACAGCTACAACATGCTCAAGCTCACCCGGCACCTGTACCAGTGGACGCCGCAGGCGCGCTACTTCGACTACTACGAGCGCACCCTGCACAACCACACGATGGCGGCGCAGCATCCGGGCACCGGCATGTTCACCTACATGACCCCGATGATCGCCGGCGGGCGCCGCGAGTTCTCCGACAAGTTCGATTCGTTCTGGTGCTGCGTCGGCACCGGCATGGAGGCGCACGCGCAGTTCGGCGACTCGATCTTCTGGCACGACGCGCAATCGCTGTACGTCAACCTCTACATTCCCTCGGCGCTGGACTGGCCGGAGCGCGATCTCGCCCTCGACCTGGACAGCGGGCTGCCGGTCGACGGGAAGGTGCGCTTGCGGGTCGCGCGCATCGGCGAGAAGACGCCGCGCCGGTGGTGCCTGCGCGTACCGGCATGGTGCGAGGGGCGCTACGCGCTGCGCATCAACGGCGCTCCCCGGAAGGCGCAGGCCGGGGAGGGCTACATCGTCCTGGAGCGCGCCTGGAAGGCGGGCGACACGATCGACTTGGAATTCGCCATGCCATTGCGGCTGGAACCGGCGCCGGGCGATCCGGACACGGTGGTGGTGATGCGCGGTGCGCTGGCGCTGGCGGCCGACCTCGGCCCCGCCGGCGAACCCTACGATGCGCCGGATCCGGCGCTGGTGGCCGATGCCTCGCCGCTCTCGGGCTTCGCCGAGCGTCCTGCGCCGGCAACCTACCTGGCCAGCACCACGCGCCCGGAGGGACTCACGTTCATGCCGTTCTATTCGCAATACGAGCGTCGCAGCGCGCTCTATTTCAAGCGCATGGATTCCGCGCGATGGGTGCGCGAGTCGGAGCGGCGGCTGGAGCAGAAAGCCGCCTTCGAAGCCATGCAGGCCAGCGCCGTCGATTCGATCCGGTTCGGCGACGAGGCGTCGGAGAAGGCGCACGGGCTGACCAGCGATACCTCCTTCGGCGGCGAGTACCGCCGGCAGAAGTGCCGCGACGTGCGCGGCAAGGGTTTCGTCGAGTTCGAGATGAAGGGCAGCGACCGCCCGTTGGCGCTGCGCCTGCGCTTCTGGGGCAGCGACAAGGGCCGCTTCAACATCCTGGTCAACGGCACGCTCGCGGTGGAAGTGCAGGTCGAGCGCGGCCAGGTGATCGACTTCGTCGACCGCGACTATCCCTTGCCCATCGCGCTCACCCGCGATGCGAAGACGTTGAAGTTCAGGTTCGAGCCGCAGCACGGCGATACCGCCGGGCCGCTGTTCGGCGGTTGGCTGGTGCATGCCTGATGGAACGCCTCGCGACGCGGAATGGTTGCAGGCGTATCGGCTTGCGGCCGGCGGCGGCGCGACGCGCGGAAATCATGCCGTTTTCCGCAGCCATGGACGAAAAATGCGACAAGACGCCATGTCGGACTACAGGCACATTGTTACCGACTGATTAACGCAAGACCCGACGCCGTTGCCTGGCACGGCGTCGAAGGTTGCCCCGCTTTTCGTTGAACCTGCGTTCCAGCGCGGGATCCGGCGGTCCTGGCACGGGTGCGCTGCCCCCGTCGCGCATGACGCCTGCGCCCGGCTGCATTCCATCTTCCGATTCGCCGGCCGCGCCGGCGTGGCCTCGCTTTGCCCGAAAAACGCTGCACATCACCTCCGAGGAGTCCGCTGCATGTCGTTGCATCCGTCAAATCCCGCCCCGATGTCCCGCCCGCCCATCGCCCCCGGCACCGCCGCGCGCCGGCTCAGCCTCGCGATCACTTCCGTGCTCGCCTCCGCGGTGGCGGCGCCGGCGTTCGCCCAGGATGCGGCGCCCTCGGGCGGCGATGCCACCCAGACCCTGGACAGCGTGGTCGTGACCGGCTCGCGCCTGCGCCGCGTCGACACCGAGACCGCCAACCCGGTGGTCACCGTCAGCGCCGAGCAGATCGCGGCCACCGGCAAGGCCACGGTCGGCGACCTGCTGCAGGAACTGCCCTCGATCGCCGGCAACGCGACCAACCCGTACACCAACAACGGCGGCGGCACCGGCGCCTCCACCGTGTCGCTGCGCGGCCTGGGCGACAAGCGCACGCTGGTGCTGGTCAACGGCATCCGCCTGGCCTACAACGACGTCAACGCGATCCCGGCCAGCATGATCGAGCGCGTCGAGGTGCTCAGCGATGGCGCCTCGGCCGTGTACGGCTCGGACGCGATCGGCGGCGTGGTCAACTTCATCCTGCGCGAGAAGTTCGAGGGCGTGCAGTTCAGCAGCGACTTCGGCACCAGTTGGAAGAGCGACGGCAACCGCCGCAACTTCGCGCTGACCGCCGGCAAGGCCTGGGACCGCGGCAGCCTCGTGGCCGGCGTCTCCTACCACGACATCGATCCGGTCTCGGCCGGCGCGCGCGGCTACTCCAAGGACGCGCTGTACCTGATCGACGGGCAGTCGGTGAAGCAGGGGTCCTCGGCCACGCCGACCGGTTCGATCAACTTCAACGACGGTTCCGACGCCTCCAAGGCCCTGGCCGCCCGCCACGGCTGCTCGCGCGTGACGCTCGACGGCGGCGTGAGCGGCACCCCCGGCCAGGGCGACTTCCATTGCTACAGCGCCACCGCCGATTCGTACAACTACCAGCCGTTCAACCTGCTGCAGACGCCGCAGAAGCGCACCAACGCGTTCGTGCTCGGCAGCTACCGGCTCACCGACAACGTCGAGGCCTACGTCAACACCTGGTTCAGCAAGACCGAATCGGCCTCGGTGATCGCCCCGATCCCGATCTTCGCCAACGGCGACAACTTCCTGGTGTCCGCCGACAGCTACTACAACCCGTTCGGCGTGAACTTCGGGACCGACCGCGCCACGGGCACCTCGTACAACGATTTCAACACGCGCATCACCTCGCTCGGCAACCGCCGCTACCAGTACGACACCTACAACTTCCAGGCCACGGCGGGATTGCGCGGCGGCTTCGGCGAGAGCTCCTGGCGCTGGGAAACCGCGCTGAACTACGGGCGGGTCAGGCAGAAGTCGACCAACTACGGCTTCCTCGATTACGCCAAGTTCAACCAGGCGGTCGGGCCCTCGTTCATGGACAGCGACGGCACGGTCAAGTGCGGCAGCGCGGGCAACGTCATCGCCGGCTGCACGCCGATCAACGTCTTCAACATCAACGATCCGTCCAACACCGCCGCGCTGGAATCGATGGTGGTCGACCCGGTGGTCACCAGCATCTACACGGTCAAGCAGTTCGAGGCCAATGCCAACGGCGACCTGTTCGACCTGCCGGCCGGCACCGCCAGCCTCGCCGCCGGACTGTCGTATCGCAAGGAAGAGACCACCACCCATGCCGATCCGCTGTGGACCGCCGACGAGAACGGCCTGTGCGGGGTGATCGAGTACTGCGGCTCGGTGCTGAACGGCGGCTTCAACGTCAAGGAGGCCTACGCCGAGGCGCTGTTCCCGCTGCTGAAGGACCTGCCCGGCGTCAGCTCGCTCAACGTCACCATCGGCACGCGCTTCTCCGACTACAGCTCGGTGGGCAGCAAGACCAACAGCAAGCTCTCGATCGAGTACCGGCCGGTGGAGGACCTGCTGCTGCGCGGCACCGTCTCGCAGGTGTTCCGCGCGCCCAACATCAGCGAACTGTACGCGGGCGTGGCCGGCGACGCGGCCACCGCCAACGATCCGTGCAACGGCTACACCGGCGGCCACGAGGCGGCCTGCGCCAACGTGCCCACCGACGGCAGCTACCAGCAGGCCGACGGCCAGGTTTCCGGCAAGGCGTCGGGCGCGGCCGTGGCCGGCTACCAGCTCAAGCCGGAGACCGGCAAGTCCTACGACGTCGGCTTCGTCTACGATCCGCACTGGATCGAAGGGTTGTCGCTGAGCGCGGACTGGTGGCGCATCGACCTGGAGGACACCATCACCACGGTGTCGGCGCAGACCGTGCTCAACCAGTGCTACGCCAACTCGGCCAGCGCGTTCTGCGCGCTGATCCATCGCAACGGCAATGGCACGATCAACTACATCGCCGAGCCGACCGTCAACCTCGGCAAGCTCTGGGCGCGCGGCATCGACTTCAACCTGACCTACCGGCTGCCGGAAAGCGCGTGGGGCCGCTTCACCGCCGGCCTCACCGGCACCTACCTGACCCGCTACGACATCCTGCCCGACACCACCGACCCGAGCACGGTGACGATCCACAACGTCGGCAAGTACACGTATTCCTACGGCAACTTCCCGCGCTGGCGCGGCCTGGCGACGCTGGGCTGGAACCTGGGCGACTGGAGCGCGAGCTGGCGCGTGCGCTACGTCGGCAAGACCCAGATCGGCAGCAGCGACCTGGAGCAGAGCTTGTCCGCCGATTCCGGCGCGCCGGGCGTGGTGCGCGAGATCGGCAGCTACGTCTACCACAACCTGCAGGCCGGCTACGATTTCACGCCGTGGCACCTGCGCTTCGAGGTCGGCGTGGACAACATCACCAACAAGCAGCCGCCGCTGTACTACGCCAACAACGTCAACAACGCCAACACCGACGTGGCGACCTACGACCTGCTGGGCCGCTACTACTGGGGCCGGGTGACCGTGAAGTTCTGAGGGAGGCCGGGACCCGGGACTCGGAAAAGCAGTTTCCCGCGACCGGTTCGGTCGCGGGCTTCCCTGGCAGGCCGCGAGAACGCGGCCTGCTTTTTTTTGAACCCTCAGTCCGGCTCTTACACCGTCAACTGCAACAACAGCTTGTTGAGCCGGCGCACGTAGCCGGCCGGGTCCTTCAGGCTGTCGCCGGCGGCGAGCGCGGCCTGGTCCAGCAGCACCCGGCTGAAGTCGGCGAAGCGGTCCATGTCCTGCTCGGCGTCGAGTTTCTCGATCAGCGGGTGGGTCGGGTTGAACTCGAACACCGGCTTGCTCTCCGGCACCTTCTGGCCGCTGGCCTCCAGGATCTGGCGCATCTGCAGGCCCAGGTCGCCCTGGCCGATGGCGAGGATCGCCGGGGAGTCGGTCAGGCGATGGGAGACGCGCACCTCGGCCACCTCGTCGCCGAGCGCGGCCTTGATCCGGCTGGCCAGGCCTTCCTTGGTCCTGGCGATTTCCTCCTGCGCCTTCTTTTCCTCCTCCGAGTCCAGGCTGCCCAGGTCGAGGTCGCCGCGCGCCACGTCCACGAACGACTTGCCGTCGAACTCGGTCAGGTAGCCCATCAGCCACTCGTCGATGCGGTCGGTCAGCAGCAGCACCTCGATGCCCTTCTTGCGGAACACCTCCAGGTGCGGGCTGTCCTTGATCTGCGCGTGGCTCTCGCCGGTCAGGTAGTACAGCTTGTCCTGGCCTTCCTTCATGCGCGCCACGTAGTCGGCCAGCGACACGCTCTGCTCGCCGCCGGCGTCGTGCGTGGACGCGAAGCGCAGCAGGCCGGCGATCTTCTCGCGGTTGCCGTAGTCCTCGGCCGGGCCTTCCTTCAGCACCTGGCCGAAGTTGCGCCAGAACGTGGCGTAGTCCTCAGGCTTGTCCTTGGCCAGCTTTTCCAGCATGTCCAGGGCGCGCTTGGTCAGCGCGGACTTCATCGAGTCGACCACCGGGCCGGACTGCAGGATCTCGCGCGAGACGTTGAGCGAGAGATCGGCCGAGTCCACCACGCCCTTGACGAAGCGCAGGTACAGCGGCAGGAACTGCTCGGCCTGGTCCATGATGAAGACGCGCTGCACGTACAGCTTCAGGCCCTTGGCGGCGTCGCGGTGGTACAGGTCGAACGGCGCGCGGCCCGGCACGTACAGCAGCGAGGTGTACTCGAGCTTGCCCTCGACCTTGTTGTGGCTCCACGCCAGCGGGTTGGCGACGTCGTGGGCGATGTGCTTGTAGAACTCCTGGTATTCCTCGTCCTTGATCTCGGACTTGGGGCGGGTCCACAGCGCGCTGGCCTTGTTGACCGCCTCCCATTCCGGCTCGGCCGGCTTGTCCTCGCCGTAGTGCTCCTTGAGCATCTCGATCGGCAGGCCGATGTGGTCGGAATACTTCTTGAGGATGCCGCGCAGCTTCCAGCCGTCGGCGAAGCCTTCCTCGCCGTCCTTCAGGTGCAGCACGATGCGGGTGCCGCGCTGCGGCTTGTCGATCGTGGCGACCTCGAAATCGCCTTCGCCCTTGCTCGACCAGTGCACGCCCTCGGCGGCCGGCAGGCCGGCGCGGCGGCTGTACACGTCGACCTGGTCGGCGACGATGAACGCGCTGTAGAAACCGACGCCGAACTGGCCGATCAGGTTGGCGTCCTTCTTCTGGTCGCCGGACAGGTTCTTGAGGAACTCGCCGGTGCCGGACTTGGCGATGGTGCCGAGGTGGGCGACGGCCTCCTCGCGGCTCATGCCGATGCCGTTGTCGTCGATGGTGACGGTCCTGGCGTCCTTGTCGAACTCGACGCGGATGCGCAGGGCGGGGTCTTCCTCCAGCAGCGCCGGCGCCTTGAGCGCCTCGAAGCGCAGCTTGTCGGCCGCGTCGGCGGCATTGGAGACCAGTTCGCGCAGGAAGATCTCCTTGTTGGAGTAAAGCGAATGGATCATCAGCTGCAGCAGCTGCTTGACCTCGGTCTGGAAGCCCAGCGTCTCTTTGTGCGTCTCAACGGTCATCGTCGTCTTGCTCCGTGGTGGCCTGGGCCGCGTGGCGGCCGATGGGCCCGGGGTATGGGTTGGACGGGCGATTTCAAGGCAAGGCGCCCGTTCGGCCCGCCGATTGCGGGAGGACTCCGGTCCCGGCGGGCCTCGCCGGGAAAGCCCGCCGGGACCGGAGTCCCTCCCGCGGTCCACCGTGTGGCCGCGGTGGAGCCCCTTTCGCAAGCGCTATCATGCCGGCCGCTCTCCGTCGCCTGTCCGCATGTCCCGACCACCACGCCCGTCGCCGCGCCCCGCCCATGGCGGAGCGGGCCAGATCCGCATCATCGGAGGACGCTGGCGCAATACGCGCCTGCAGGTCCCGGACCTGCCCGGATTGCGCCCGACCGGCGAGCGGGTGCGCGAGACCCTGTTCAACTGGCTGATGCCGAAGATCGCGGGTGCGCGGGTGCTCGACCTGTTCGCCGGCAGCGGCGCGCTCGGGCTGGAGGCGGTTTCGCGCGGGGCCGCCTCGGCGGTGCTGGTCGAACGCGATCCCGGCCTCGCCGCGCAACTGCGCCAGCAGGTCGCCAGGCTGGATGCCGGGGCGCAGGTGCAGGTCGTGCAGGCCGATGCCCTGGCATGGCTGCGCCAGCCGGGGCAGGGGGACTTCGACGTCGCCTTCGTCGACCCGCCTTTCGCCGCGGGGCTCTGGGACGCGGTGCTGGAATCGCTGCCGGCGCGGCTGGCCGGCAGCGCCTGGCTGTACCTGGAGTCGCCGCAGGACGCCCATCCGCGCCCGCCCGCCGACTGGCACCCGCACCGCGAGGGGACGACCCGCGAGGTGCGCTATGCGCTGTACCGGCGGGCCGCTGGTACACTGCGCGACGACCTGAATCCGACCGCAGACGCATGACCGTGGCCAATAGCCGCATTGCCGTTTACCCGGGCACCTTCGATCCGATCACCAACGGCCACATCGACCTGGTGAGCCGCGCCGCGCCGCTGTTCGAGAAGATCGTGGTGGGCGTGGCGCAGAGCCCGTCCAAGGGGCCCGCGCTGCCGCTGGAGCAGCGCGTCGAACTGGCCCGCGGCGCGCTGGCCCGCCATGCCAACGTCGAGGTGCGCGGTTTCGACACCCTGCTGGCGCACTTCGTGCGCGACGTCGGCGCCGGGGTGCTGCTGCGCGGCCTGCGCGCGGTGTCGGACTTCGAGTACGAGTTCCAGATGGCGAGCATGAACCGCCACCTGATCCCCGAGGTGGAAACGCTGTTCCTGACCCCGGCCGAGCAGTACAGCTTCATCTCGTCCTCGCTGGTGCGCGAGATCGCCCGGCTCGGTGGCGACGTCTCCGGCTTCGTGCCGGCCTCTGTCGTCGAGGCCCTGCGCCGGGTCCGCGAAGCGCGCGGCCAGGCCTGACCCAAAACACATCATCACACGTCCTACAGAGGGAGGAGTTCCATGAAGACCACCATGCGCGCCCTGGCGCTCGCGACGATGACCACGCTGGCCCTGGCGGCCTGCAAGAAGGAAGAGGCCCCGGCCCCGGTCGCCGAGGTCCAGGCCCTGAAGGCCCCCGCCAAGGACGACAACGCCGGCTGGAAGCAATACCTGCAGGCCGAGGTCGGCCAGAACCTGGGCACCATCACCAACAGCCCGTTCCTGTATTACCTGCCGCCGGAGTCGGATGCCGAGTTCCAGGGCAGCTACGAGCGCCAGCTGGAGAGCGTGAAGACCGCGCTGAGCCGTGGCGTGCAGCCGGGCAACATGCTGGCGTTCGGTTCGTCGGCCTCGGCCAAGATGGCGGACCTGATCGAAGCCTCGTTCAAGGACGTGCAGGCCGACTCGATGAAGGGCGTGCGCGTGCTGTTCATCGGCGAGGCGGCCGACAACGAGCGCGTGCAGGCCGTGGTGAAGCCGACCGGCGCGGAATACGTGTTCGTCGAAGCGAAGTGATGCCGGGCGGCGGGCTTCGGCCCGCCCGTCCACGACGCGGAGGCGCCGTGCTTCCGCCGCCGGTGCGACCGGCGGCCGGGGCGGGCGCCTCCCGCCTTTTGTGGGAGCGGCTTCAGTCGCTCCCACAAAAGGCGCTCCACGAAGGCCGTCCCCCGGCGAAGCCGGCATCGCAAAAGCCGGCCGCAGCGTTCCATGCGGGGCCGGACCTGCCTGTCCGATCCCGGTAATATGGCCGGGTTGGTGCCGAATTCCCCTAAATGTCCCTGAAGATCAACGAGCTCTGCGTCAATTGCGACGTCTGCGAGCCGGCCTGCCCGAACCACGCCATTTCGATGGGCGAGACGATCTACGTGATCGATCCCGCGCGCTGCACGGAATGCGTCGGCCACTTCGACGAGCCGCAGTGCGTCGTGGTGTGCCCGGTGGAGTGCATCGATCCCGACCCGGACATCCCGGAAACGCACGACCAGCTGCTCGCCAAGCTGCTGCGGCTGCAGCAGGAGCACCCCGAACTGTACGAACAGGAGCCCCCCGCCTCATGAGAACGTTCGCCCGCCATGTCCTGCTGCTGGGCCTGATGCTGTCGCCGGTCGCCTGGGCCGGGACCGCCCCGGCCGCCGTACCTGCCGCCGGCACCGCGGCGCATCCGCCGGGCGCGGCCGTGGCCAGCGGGCACCGGCTCGCCACCGAGGCGGGCCTGCAGATCCTGCGCGAAGGCGGCAACGCGTTCGACGCGGCCGTGGCGGTGTCCTCGACGCTGAGCGTGGTCGAGCCGATCAGTTCCGGCCTGGGCGGCGGCGGCTTCTTCCTGCTGCACGATGCCAAGACCGGGCAGGACGTGATGCTGGACGCGCGCGAGACCGCGCCGGAGTCGGCCACGCCCGACCGGTTCCTGGACAAGGACGGCAAGCTCGACCCGAACAAGTCGATCAACGGCCCGTGGTCGGCCGGCATTCCGGGCCTGCCGGCGGCCCTGGTCGAACTGGCGACGAAGCACGGCCGCCTGCCGCTGAAGCAGTCGCTGGCGCCGGCGATCCGCATCGCCACCGAGGGCTTCCCGGTCTACGCGCGCATGGCCAGGGGCTACGCGCAGCGGCGCGAGGTGATGGAGCGCTACCCCGGCACGCGCGAGGTGTACCTGCGCAACGGCAAGCCGATCGCCGAGGGCGACATCTTCAAGCAGCCCGAACTGGCGCGCACGCTGGCGTTGCTGGGCGAGAAGGGCTTCGACGGCTTCTACAAGGGCGAGACCGCCAGGAAGCTGATCGCCGGCGTCAACCAGGCCGGCGGCAAGTGGACCGCCGCGGAACTGGCCGCCTACCGGGTCAAGCAGCGCACGCCGATCCAGTTCGACTACAAGGGCTGGAAGATCACCACCGCGCCGCCGCCGTCCTCGGGCGGCATCGCGCTGGCGTCGATGCTGCAGATCCTGGAGGGCTACGACCTCAAGGCGATGGACCCGGCGCATCGCACCCACCTGGTCGTCGAGGCGATGCGCCGCGCCTATCGCGATCGCACCTTCTTCCTGGGCGATCCGGACTTCACCGCGATCCCGCAGCGCGTGCTGCTGAGCAAGGACTACGCGCTCGGCCTGCGCTCGACGATCAACCCGGAGAAGGCCACGCCCAGCGACCTGCTGTCGGGCAATCCGACGCCCCTGGAGGACGACGAGACCACGCATTTCTCGATCATCGACGACGAGGGCAACCTGGTCGGCGCGACCCAGACGGTGAACCTGCTGTACGGGTCCGGCCTGATCCCGAAGGGCACCGGGGTGCTGCTCAACGACGAGATGGACGACTTCGCGCTCAAGCCGGGTACGCCGAACGCCTTCGGCGTGATGGGCTACGAGGCCAACGCGCCCAGGCCGGGCAAGCGCCCGCTCAGCTCGATGACGCCGACTTTCATGCGCAACGCCGACAAGACCGTGGTGCTGGGCACGCCGGGCGGCAGCCGCATCATCACGATGGTGCTGCTGGGCATCCTCGGCTACGACGACGGCCTGACCCCGCAGCAGGTCGCGGCGCTGCCGCGCTACCACCACCAGTGGCTGCCCGACGTGATCGAGGCCGAGAGCGGCACCTTCGACGAGGCTACGGTCAAGGGCCTGCAGGCGATGGGCCACGCGCTCAAGCTGCCGGGCGACACCGCCGCCGGCGGGCGCGGCTCCAGCCACGTCTGGGGCAATCTGCAGACGGTGGAATGGGACAGGCGCAGCAACACCCTGGCCGGCGGCAGCGATCCGCGCAACGAGGTCGGGGCGGCCGAGGTGCAGTTGGACAAGTGAGGGAGCCGGAACCCCCGGAGCAGGAAGCCGGAAAAGGCTGCTCCGGGGCCGTTGCGGGAGGGACTTCAGTCCCGACAGCTGGCCGGTAAAGCCTGTCGGGACTGAAGTCCCTCCCACAGGAAAGCAAGAAGCAGCAAGAAGCGGCAGGTCGCTTGACCGCCTGGCCCAAGCAAGGATGCTTTCCCCAATCCCCAATCCCCAATCCCCAATCCCGAATCCCGAATCCCGAATCCCGAATCCCGAATCCCGAATCCCCAGCCTGCTTCCAAATCCTTAACGCCGAATCCCCGATGATTTGCAAATGAAACTTTGGTCGATACGGGGCAATACCCAGAAGCTGGATGGCGGTGCGATGTTCGGGAACGCGCCGCGCGCGATGTGGGAAAAGTGGGCCGTGCCGGACGAGGCCAATCGCATCGAACTGGCTTGCCGCGCCTTGCTGGCCAGTCCGCTGGCGGGCAAGACCGTGCTGTTCGAGACCGGTGTCGGCGCGTTCTTCGAGCCCAGGCTGCGCGAGCGCTACGGCATCCAGGAAGAGAACCACGTGCTGATCGAATCGCTGCGCGAGGCGGGGTTCGAGCACGAGGACATCGACGTGGTGGTGCTCAGCCACCTGCACTTCGACCATGCCGGCGGCTTGCTCGCGCCGTGGGCCGAGGGGCGCGCGCCGGAACTGCTGTTCCCCAATGCGACCTACCTGGTCGGCGCCGCGCACTGGGAACGCGCCAGGCATCCGCATCCGCGCGACCGCGCCAGCTTCATTCCCGAACTGCAGGACCTGCTCGAAGCGAGCGGGCGGCTGGAGATCGTCGATGGCCCGCATTCGCGCGTGCTCGGCGAGGCGGTGCGCTTCAGCTTCAGCGATGGGCATACGCCGGGGCTGATGCTGTCGGAGATCGTCGGGCCCGAACAGGTGCAGGGGCGGGCGCACGGTGGCGTGGCGTTCTGCGCGGACCTGATTCCCGGCCGCTCGTGGGTGCACTTGCCGATCACGATGGGCTACGACCGCAACGCGGAGCTGCTGATCGACGAGAAGCGCGAGTTCCTGGAAGACAAGCTCGCGCGCAACGTGCACCTGTTCTTCACCCACGATCCGTCGTGCGCGCTGGCCCAGGTGGTGCGCGACGACAAGGGGCGTTTCTCCACGGCGCACGAGGTCCAGGAACTGCGCGCCCGGCCGCTGGCGGCCTAGCCGGCGCGGCTATTCGGCCGCGCGCGCCGCCTATAACCGGCACGATCTTGCTGGCCGGCAGGGGCGGCGGCAGTATCGGCGCATGAACCGGATCGCTTTCCTCGCGCTCGTCGCCTGCTGCATGCCGTGGAGTGCCCAGTCGTCCGAAGCCGGGTCTCCGGCGGCGGCGCCCATCCATCTCGACCAGCTGGGTTTCCTGCCGGGATCGCACAAGCTCGCGGTGGTCGGACGGCCGGCGGGATCCGCGGCGGCCGCCTCTGCCTTCAGCGTCGAGGATGCGCGAGGGCGCGTCGTCCTGCGCGGGACGCTGTCGCCGCCGCTCGAATGGGCGCCGGCAGGACAGGCGGCGCAGGTGGCCGACCTCAGCGCCCTGGACAAGCCCGGCCGCTACCGGGTGCGGGTCGAGGGCCTGCCTCCGTCCGATCCGTTCCCGGTGGCGGCGGAGGCCTACGTGCCGCTCGCCCGGGCCGCGTTGAAGGCCTTCTATTTCAATCGCGCCAGCACCGATCTTCCGCAGCGCCACGCGGGGCGTTTCGCGCGCGCTGCCGGCCATCCCGATACCGACGTGCGGATACACGCGTCCGCGGCCTCGGCGGCGCGGCCCGAGGGCAGTTCCATCTCCGCGCCCAAGGGCTGGTACGACGCCGGCGACTACAACAAGTACGTGGTCAATTCGGGCATCAGCACCTATACGCTGCTGGCCGCCCACGAACACTATCCGCAGTTCTTCCGGACGCTCGAGGCGGGCATCCCGGACGACGCGCCGGGCGTGCCCGACATCCTGCAGGAGGCGTGGTGGAACCTGCAGTGGATGCTGGCGATGCAGGACCCGGCCGATGGCGGGGTGTACCACAAGCTGACCACGCTGCGGTTCGAGGGCAACGTGATGCCCGAGCAGGCGCGCGCGCAGCGCTACGTGGTGATGAAAGGCACCGCGGCCACGCTCGATTTCGCCGCGGTGATGGCCGCCGCGAGCCGGATCTACGCCCCTTTCGAGAAGCAATACCCGGGCCAGGCCGCGCGCATGCTGGACGCCGCACGCAAGGCCTGGGCCTGGGCGCAGCGGCACCCCGACACGGTCTACAGGCAGCCGCCGGACGTGCATACCGGCGGCTACGACGATACCGAGCTGGACGACGAATTCGCCTGGGCCGCGGCCGAGCTGTACGTCGCCACGGGCGAGGACGGTTTCTACGATGCGTTCGCCGCGCGCGACGTGCCGGCCAGCGTGCCGTCGTGGGGCAACGTCGCCGGGCTGGCGTGGACGACGCTGGCGCAGCATCGCGAGCGGCTGACGGCACGCGCCGATCGCGAACGCATCGTCCGCGAGGTCGACGGGCTGGCCGCGAGGCTGTCCGCGCGGTGGCGGCAGTCGCCGTGGCGGATCGCGATGAGCGAGGACGACTTCCGCTGGGGCAGCAACGCGATCGCGCTGAACCAGGCGATGATGCTGTTGCAGGGCTACCGGCTATCCGGCCAGCGCGATTACCTGGATGCGGCGCAGTCGCAGCTCGACTACGTGCTGGGGCGCAATCCGCTGGGCCTGTCGTTCGTCACCGGCATCGGCCTGCGCTCGCCGATGCACATCCATCATCGCGTTTCCGAGGCCGACGGGATCGCCGATCCGGTCCCGGGCTGGTTGGCCGGCGGGCCGCAGCCGGGGCAACAGGACGCGGCGGGCTGCAAGGCGGCCTATCCGTCCAGCCTGCCGGCGCTGTCGTACCTGGACGACGCGTGCAGCTATGCCAGCAACGAGGTGGCGATCAACTGGAACGCGCCGCTGGTGTACGTCAGCGCGGCGATCCAGGTGTTGACGCGTTGAGAGACGGGACCTGGGGCCCGGGACTCGGCAAGGCGCCGAGCCTGCCCCGGGCCTAGCGCCGTTGTGGACGGACTTCAGTCCCGACGGGCCTTGCCGGGAGAGCCAGGACTCGGGGCCGGGACCCAGCCCGGCGAAGCGACGAGCCTGCTCGGACCGGATGCCGTTGTGGGAGGGACTTCAGTCCCGGCAGGGCTTTCCGGCCCCCTGTCGGGACTGAAGTCCCTCCTGCGAAAAAGCAAAAAGCCGCGAAAAAGCCGCAAATCGCCTGATGGAGCCAAGCGCGGGCAAAGATGTTTTTCCCGGGCCTGCCGCTTCACTCCACCCGCGTACCGAAGATGCGGTCGCCCGCGTCGCCCAGGCCGGGCAGGATGTAGCCCTTCTCGTTGAGGCGCTCGTCGATGGCGGCGGTGTAGACCTCCACGTCCGGATGCGCGGCTTCCAGGGCCTTCAGGCCCTCCGGCGCCGCGACCAGGAAGATGCCCTTGATGCGGCGGGCGCCGGCGCGCTTGAGCATGTCGATGGTGGCGATCAGGGTGCCGCCGGTAGCCAGCATCGGGTCCAGGATCAGGGCGTCGCGCTCGGTCAGGCGGCCGGTCAGGCGTTCGAAGTAGGGCACCGGCTGCAAGGTTTCCTCGTCGCGCTGCAGGCCGACCACGCTGACGCGCGCGGCGGGGATCAGCGCCAGCACGCCCGGCAGCATGCCGAGGCCGGCGCGCAGGATCGGCACCAGGGTGATCTTGGCGCCGGCGATGCGCTGCACCTGGACCGGCCCGGCCCAGCCCTGCTGGGTGTGCGCTTCGGTGTCGAGGTCGGCGGTGGCCTCGTAGGCCAGCAGCGTGCCCAGCTCGGTCACCAGCTCGCGGAAGCCCTTGGTGCTCAGTTCCGCATCGCGCAGCAGGCCGATCTTGTGCTTCACGAGGGGATGGCGGACTTCGACGATCTTCATGGGGTTGTCTGGCGTGGGGGTGCGCACAGTGTGCCGCAGGCGCGCCTCCTGCCGCCAGCTGTCACCCGGGTGTCATCTAGGTGTGCCGCCGGGTGCCGGAAACGCCTCCTTTGTCGGAGCGGCGTCGGAACGGCGTTAAAAACACGTCGGAATGTCACTGGCATGAAACCTGTCGGAAATACGTTGCCTGCCCATCTTTTGTGAATCCGTCACAAGAGCAGCGCACATCCACGTGCGCGGGTCCTTTCTTTTACCGACATGGGGAATCCGGCAGTGCACACCAAGCATCCATTGTTCGTGGCGATCGCCCTCGGCCTGGCCGCGGCGGCCTCCGCCTCCACCGCGCAGGCCGCCACCGGGGCGGCGAGCGCCGCCGTGGACCTGGACCGCGTCGAGGTCCGGCCGCAGCTGGAGGCGCAGGCGCGCGCGGTGGACCTCAAGCGCGAGTCCGATGCGATCCTGGACGCGGTGTCGGCGGACGAGGTCGGCGACTATCCCGACCAGAACGTCGCCGAGTCGCTGCAACGCCTGCCGGGCGTCAGCGTCACCCGCGACCAAGGCGAAGGCCGCTTCGTGGTGGTGCGCGGCCTGGACGCGGCGCTCAACAGCGTCAGCGTCGACGGCATCGAGATCGGCACGCCCGAGAGCGACAACCGCGCCGCGCCGATGGACGTGATCCCGTCCGAGTCGACCGAGCGCCTGAAGGTGGTCAAGTCGCCGACGCCGGACATGCCGGGCGACTCCATCGGCGGCGCGATCCAGGTCGAGTCGGCCTCGGCGTTCGACCGCGACGGCCGCAGCATCCGCGCCAAGGTCGAGGCCAACCACCAGCAGCTCAGCGACAAGACCAGCCCCAAGGCCTCGTTCAACTACAGCGACCTGTTCGCCGACGATACCTTCGGCATTGCGCTGGGCCTGAACTACCAGGACCGCGAGTTCCAGTCCGACAACACCGAGGGCGAGTACGACGAGATCGACAACGGCGACCTGGTCATGGTCGAGCAGCAGCGCCGCAAGTACTACATCGACCGCAAGCGCATCGGCGCCAACCTCAACCTCGACTGGCGCCCGGACGCGGACAACCGCTATTACCTGCGCACGCTGTTCAGCAGCTTCGAGGATGCCGAGACCCGCCAGAACACGGTGATCTCGTTCGAGCCGGACGACATCGAGGCCAACGGCGACGGCACCTATTCGGCGCCGGTCGACAAGCTCTCCAAGCGGGTGCGCTACCGCACCAAGAAGCAGGACACGCTGGCGGCGAGCTTCGGCGGCGAGCATCGCCTGAGCGGCGCGGTGGTGGATTACCAGGCCGGCTACACCAAGACCCGCGAGCGCGTGAACGACGAGAAGGAAGCGCGCTTCAAGTACGACGGCGACGACCTGGATGCGGACATCGACCAGACCGGGCGGATGCCGGCCATCGGCCTGTCCAGCGACGAGTGGGTGTCCAACGACGGCTACAAGTTCGACAAGTTCGTGGTCGCGCCGGGCCGCACCGACGACGACGAGTACAGCGCCAAGGTCAACGTTCGCTTCGACGACGACAACGCCAGCTACAAGTTCGGCCTGCTCGGGCGCTGGCGCGACCGCGACGTGGACAAGAACGAGGCCGAGCTGTCGGAAGGGCCCAAGATCGACCTGGCCGACTGGACCGTGGCGCCGCCGTCGCACCGCGGCAACAGCCTCGGGCAGGCGCTCAGTTCCTCGGCGATGCGCCGCTACTGGGCGCAGTCCGGCGGCCTGTACAGCGCCGACGACGGCGACGTCGGCAGCAATGCGGTGAGCGCGCTGTCGGAGGACTACACCTCGCGCGAGGACATCCTGGCCGCCTATGCGATGGGGACCTGGGACATCGGCGCGCTGCGCGTGATCGCCGGCGTGCGCGTGGAGAACACCCGCTTCAACGCGACCGGCTACCGGATCGACGTGACCGAGGACGGCGAATCGTTCGCGGTAAGCCCGCTCGAGGCCAGCGCCAGCTACACCAACGTGCTGCCGGGCCTGCACCTGCGCTGGAACGGCGGCGACGACTGGGCGCTGCGCGCGGCGGTCAACAAGACCGTGTCGCGGCCCGGCTTCGGCCAGATCGCGCCGCACGCGGCGATCAACAACGACGACGAGGAAGTGTCGCTGGGCAACCCGAACCTCGATCCGTACGAGTCGACCAACGCCGACCTGTCGTTCGAGAAGTACATCGGCAAGAGCGGCATCGTCTCGCTGGGCCTGTTCCACAAGTCGATCGACGGCTACATCGTCGATACCGTCGTGGACAACGATCCGGCCTATGCCGGCTACGACGTGAGCATGGCCATCAACGGCAAGAGCGCCAAGGTGTACGGCGCGGAGTTCAACTGGCAGCAGCAGTTCGACTTCCTGCCGGAAGGCTGGAACGGGTTCCTGGCCGGCGCCAGCGGCACCTGGCTGCACACCGACTTCGACCCGGGCCTGGAAGGCCGCGAGGACGAGGACTTCCCCCTGCCGCGCGCTTCCAAGAACGTCTATACCGCGTTCCTGGGCTACGAGAAGAACGGCTTCTCGGCGCGCGCCTCGGCGGTGTACCGCAGCGAGTACCTGGACGAACTGGGCAAGGCCCGCGACTACGATATCTACGTGGCGCCCAACACCCAGCTCGACTTCAGCCTCAGCTACCAGGTCACCGACAACGTGCAGCTCTACTTCGACGCCTCCAACCTGCTCGACAAGCCGCTGGAACGCTACCAGGGCACGCGCTCGCACACGCAGCAGTACGAGGAATACGGCCGCACCTACGCGGTCGGCCTGCGGGTGAAGCTGTGATGGCGGCCGCTGCGATGCTGCGGCTGGGAACGCTTGCGCTGGCCTGCGGGCTGGTCGTCGCCTGCAAGGCGCCGTCGCCCGGGCCGGCGCAAGCGCCGACCGCCGCGCCGGCCGGCGATCGCGAGCCGGACGAGGCGGCCGGGAAGGATCCGTTGCTCGGCGAGGCCAAGGTCCCGCACCAGGTGGTGGCCGAGGCCTTCGTCACCGCGTCCGCGCCGGCCGACAACCTCGACTCGCCGGCCAGCTGGACCGCGCCGGACGGCAAGCGCTGGGTCATCACGACCGCCAAGAAGAGCGGCGAACTGGTGGTGTTCGACGGCGACAGCGGCGAACGCCTGCGCACCGTCGGCGGCAAGGGCGGCGCGGCGGGACAGCTGGACCGGCCCAACGGCGTGGCCGTGGTCGGCGACCGCGTGCTGGTGGTCGAGCGCGACAACCACCGCGTGCAGATGTTCTCGCTGCCGGACTTCGCCTCGGTGCTGACCTTCGGCGCCGACGACCTGGCCAAGCCCTACGGCCTGTGGGCGCGCGAGAAGGAGGGCGGCATCGAGGTCGTCGTCAGCGACAACTACATGCTGGGCGCCGACGAGAAGACCGTGCCGCCGCTGGCGGACCTCGGCCGCCGCTTCCGTCGCTACCAGTTGATGCCCGAGGGCAGGGGCTGGAAGGCCGCGCTGGTGCAGACCTTCGGCGACACCGGCGAAGCCGGCGCGATCCGCATCGCCGAATCGGTGTTCGGCGACCCCGCGCACGACCGGCTGCTGCTGGCCGAAGAGGACGTGGCGACCGGCACCCGGCTGCGCGAGTACGGGCTGGCCGACGGCAAGTACCGCGGTCGCGACATCGGCGCCGGCCTGTACAAGGCGCAGGCCGAGGGCATCGCCCTGCAGGCCTGCTCAGACGGCAGCGGCTACTGGATCGGCACCGACCAATTCAAGGACCGCAGCGTCTTCCACGTGTTCGACCGGCAGACGCTGGCGCACGTGGGCGCCTTCGCCGGCAAGGTCACCGCCAATACCGACGGCGTGTGGATGGACATGCGGGGCGATGCGCGCTTCCCGCAGGGCGTGTTCTACGCCGTGCACGACGACCAGGCGGTGGCGGCCTTCGACTGGCGCGACGTGGCCAAGGCGTTGAAGCTCAGGACCTGCGCGCAATGAGGCCGGTGCGCCAGGGAGGATGGGCGCGGTGGCTGCTGGTGCTGGTGCCGGTGCTCGGCCACGCCGCGCCGGCGGCCGAGCCGAACACGCAGGTGCCGCCGGGAAGCCGCCACTATGCCGCCAGCGGCTTTCCCGACCGCATCGTCGCATCGCCGGCGCAGGACGCCGCGCACGGCTTCGCGGTGATGTGGCGCACCGACGCGTCGGTGGACCGCCCGCAGCTGGAGCTCGTGCCGGCCGGCGATTCGCCGGACCTCGGCACGCCGCGCCGGATCGCCGCCACCACGGTCGGACTGCAGAGCGAGAACGGCGTGTCGCACCACCACCGCGCCGACGTGGACGGACTGCAACCGGACACGCTGTACGCCTACCGCGTGCAGGGCAACGGCACCTGGGGGCCGTGGGAACACTTCCGCACCGCCGCCGGCGCCGAGGCGCCGCTGACGCTGCTGTACTTCGGCGATACCCAGAACAAGAACCTGAGCCTGGTCTCGCGGGTGATCCGGCAGGCCTGGCGCAGCGCGCCGGACGCGCGGCTGGCGCTGTTCGCCGGCGACCTGGTCAGCGGCGGCGACGGAGTGGACGACAGCGAGTGGGGCGAGTGGTTCGAGGCCGGGCGCTGGCTGCTGGAAGGCACCGCGGTCGCGCCGGCCCCGGGCAACCACGAGTACCACGAGGAGTTCGAGGACACGCCGCAGGAGCGGCGCGTGCTCGGCGGGCACTGGCCGGTGGCGTTCGCCCTGCCGCGCAACGGGCCGGCGGAAACGCAGCGCACCAGCTACTGGTTCGACTACCAGGGCGTGCGCATCGCGGTGCTCGACGGCACGTCGGCGCTCGATCTCGGCACCGGCGCGGCGCAGGCCGCATGGCTGGACAAGGTGCTGGCCGGCAATCCGCTGCCGTGGTCGATCGTGCTGATCCACCAGCCGTTCTATTCGCCGCGCGCCGAGCGCGACAACGCCAGGCTGGTGGAGCAGGTATTGCCGGTGATCCGCAGGCACAAGGTCGACCTGGTGCTGCAGGGGCACGACCATACCTATGGCCGCCGCAGCGACGAGGGCAGCACGTCCACGCCGGTGTTCATCGTTTCGGTGGCCGGGCCCAAGCAGTACCGGTTGTCGGATTTCGCGCGCCGCACGATGAAGCCGGTGGGCGAGGACACCCAGCTCTACCAGGTGTTGCGCATCGATCCGCAGCGGCTGGCCTACGAGTCGCGGACCGCGACGGGGCGGCTCTACGATGCGTTCGAGCTGGTCCGCGAGGGCGCGGACAAGCGCCTGGTCGAGCACGAGGAAGGCCGCATCGCGCCGCGCGATTGTGCACGGCCGGTTTCGCCGAAGGGGCGGGCGGATCGGTGTTGGGAGTGAGTGGGGACGGTGTGGACTGCCCTGATCTGATTCTTTCCGCAGGAGGATTTCGGCACCGACGAGCTTTGCTGGTTTGCTGGCGGTGCTCGATAGTGAATAACGGAGCTGCTTTCCCTGCTCCCGTTTACGGGAGAAGGTGCCCGAAGGGCGGATGAGGGTGGCTTTGGCTTCTCTTTTTTGAAAGCAATAGCCAAAGTTTTCGCCTTGCGGCGAGTCACTTTTCTTTGCTTGTGCACGCGCGCCGCAGGAGCGGCGCCGCACGGCGAAGCCGGCCCGAAGGGCGCGGCACAAGGATGTGCCGCGTAAAGAAAAGTAACCCAAAGAAGCGCTTCACAGCAGCCGAACGGCTGATCAAGCACACCCCGCCTTCGCGCCCGCAGCTGCGCTGCGGGTTCGCGGTGCCGGCGGGATTTTTCGACGCGGCATCCTGTCGCGGCGAAAAACGACGTGCTCGTCCGCTACGCGGCCGAGTCCGGGGCATTCGCCGCGCGGCGAATGCCCGCCCGCCGGGGCGAAGCAGTGCTTCGCCTCTTCCGGCGAGCCCATGCACGTCGCCCTTCGGGTTTTTCCCGCCGTCTCCGCCGCTTCGGAGGGGCGCGCCGCAAGGAAAATGGGGGGGGCAGCAAAGATTGGCGCGCCGCCGCGCGAGGAGGTATTACCCTGCGCTGGGCAAATCACGAGCAACAGCAACAGCATCGGGACTGAAGTCCCTCCCACAGGTGAACAGCAATAGAGGCCGAGAGAAGCCATGAGCACATCCCATGTTTTGCGTCCGCTGTTGCTGGCCCTGGCGCTCGCCGCGCCTGCCGCATTGGCAGGTGACTTCATCCGCCATCCGTTCCTGGCCGCGCAGCCCAAGGCCGCACCGGAGGAGGTCAACCTGGCGGTGGAAATCCCCGCCGGCAGCTTCACCAAGTACGAGATCAACGAGGAAGGGCTGGTCTACGTCGATCGCTTCCAGTCGATGCCGGTGGCGTATCCGGCCAACTACGGGTCGATGCCGCGCACCCTGGCCGGGGACGGCGATCCGCTCGATGCGCTGGTGCTGACCCGCGAGCCGCTGCATCCGGGCGTGCTGATCCGCTTCCGCCCGATCGGCGTGCTGCGCATGATCGACAAGGGCGAGCGCGACGAGAAGATCGTCGGCGTGCCGACCGACAAGGTGGACCCGACCTATGCCGGCATCCGCGATCTGTCCGACCTGCCGAAGGTCGAGCGCGACCGCATCGAGGCGTTCTTCCGCGTCTACAAGGACCTGCCGGAAGGGCGCAACCCGGTCGAGCTGCGCGGCTTCGGCGACGCGGCGGAGGCCAAGGCGCTGGTCGCCGAGGCGATGCGGCGCTTCGAGGCGGCCGAGCCCGCACGCTGAGCCGCGGGTCGCCCGCTGCCTACGCGCCCAACGGGCGTTCCAGGAAATCCCGCAGCAGGCCGGCCAGCGCCCCTGGCTGTTCCTCGGGAACGTAGTGGCCGCAGTCGGCGATGGTCGCCGCTTCCACGTGCTCGAAGCAGGCGCGCAAGGGCGCGGCCATGTCGCGGATCGAGCCCTGGTCGGCACTGATCGCCAGCAGCGGCACGGCCAACTTGCCGGCGCGGGCGCGCTCGCGGTTCTGTTCGGCCGAACGCCCGGCGGCGCGGTAATAGCCCAGGCCGGCGCGCAGCGCGCCCATGCCGGCGAAGCCGCGCAGGTACTCGTCGATGTCCGCGGCGGAAAACGTGCCGGGATCGGCGGCCTTGCGCTTCAGGAACCACTCCAGATAGAGCCGTTCGCGCCCGGCCAGCAGCGCTTCGGGCAGGTCGGGCAGGGCATGGAAGGCGAAATGCCAGGTCTTCCAGGCGACTTCGGGCGCGCTCGGCAGCGCGTCCGGCAAGGTGGCGCCCGGAATGCCGGCATCGATCAACGCCAGCCGTTCCACGTCGGCGGCGAACATCCCCGCATAGGCATAGGCGACCCAGGCGCCGACGTCGTGGCCGACGACGGCGTGGCGCCCCCAGCCGAGCTTGCGCACCAGGGCGTGCAGTGCGTTCGCCAGGGCCGCGGTGTCGTAGCCCTCCAGCGGCCGGTCCGAGTCCCCCTGGCCGGGCAGGTCCGGCGCGAGCAGGCGATGATGCGGCGCGAGCAGCGGCAGCACGTGCCGCCACGCGTACCAGCTCTCCGGGAAGCCGGCCAGCAGCAGCAACGGCGGCGCGTCGGCGCGGCCGCCTTCGACGTAGTGCAGGCGCAGGCCGTCGACCAGCGCATGGCGATGGACGAAGCCCTCGGGGGTATGGGGATGGGAAGGTTGCGCGGACATGGGGATCTCCATTTTAGGAAACGTTAGTTTCCAAATTAGGCGAAAAATCAGTCGAGGATCTTCAGCGCCAGCCCGCGCAGGGCATCGCCGTGCAGCGGGTGTCCGGCCTTGCCGAGTACGCGCAGGCCGAGCAGGAACGCCAGCAGGGCCTGGGCCGCGTCGCCGGGAACGAGTCGCGAGGGAACCGAGCCATCGGCCTGGCCCTGGCGGACCAGCTCTTCCAGCTGCGCCTGGTTGCGCCGCAGCGCGTCGGCGACGATGGCCTGCATGGAGGTGTCCAGCGTGCGCGCCTCGGCGGCGCTGCCGGCGACCAGGCAGCCACGCAGGCCTTCGATCCCCTGCGAGAATTCCAGGTAGAAGTCGATCGTGGCCGCGATCCGCTCGCGGCCGCTGCGGCGGGTTTCGAGCCGTTGCCGCAAATCCGCGGCGCGCGCCTGGACATAGCGCTCGAAGGCTTCCAGGAACAGCGCGCGCTTGTCGCCGTAGGCCTTGTAGATGCTGCCGGTGGTCAATCCCATCGCCTGCCCGAGCAAGGCGATCGAGGCGCCGCCGTAGCCGCGCTCGCGGAAGACCTCGAGCGCGCGTTCCAGCGCCAGCTCGGAGTCGAACTCGCGCGGACGGCCGGGCAGGCGGGTGGAAGCGGCGGCAGGCATGCCCGGCATATTAGGAAATGGTCGTTTTCCAATCAAGCCGCTCCCGCCGGAGCGATGCCGGGCCGGCGCGGCCCGGCGCGTCCGTGCGGGTCAGGCCGCGGCGGCCTGCTCGCGCCGCGGTCCCTCGCGCAGGGCGCGGCCGATCATGCCGACCAGCAGGTCGAGCTCGGCGTCGTCCATCGCGAAGTGCGGGGTGAACCGCAGCGAGTTCTCGCCGCCGTGGATGACGTTGACGCCGTGGCGGCGCAGCCATTCCTCGGTCGAATCGGCGCCGTAGCACTTGAACTGCGGCGCCAGCTCGCAGGAGAACAGCAGGCCGGTGCCCTGGACCTTGGTGATCAGCCCGCCCAGCTCGCTCTTGAGCTGCTCCAGCTTGCGCACGGCCGCCTCGCCGCGCTCGCGGATGTTGGCGCGCACCTGCGGCGTGAGCAGGCCGAGCGTGGCGCAGGCCACGTCGAGCGCGCGCGGGTTGGTGGTCATGGTGTTGCCGTAGGTGCCCTTGCGATAGACCTGCGCGGTGGCCTCGGTGACCGCGAGCACCGAGAGCGGGTACTGCGCGGCGTTGAGGGCCTTGGAGTAGGTCTCCATGTCCGGCGCTTCCAACTGCTCGAAGCCGGGATAGTCCACCACCGACAGCACGCCATGCGCGCGCAGCCCGGCCTGGATCGAGTCGACCAGCAGCAGGCTGCCGTGGGCGCGGGTCAGCTCGCGCGCGGCGGCGTAGAACGCCGGCGGCAGCGCACGGCCGGGGTCGCCTTCGCCCATCACCGGCTCCAGGAACACCGCCTCGATGAACCAATGGTTGCGTTCGGCGTCGGCGAAGGCCTTGCGCAGCGCCTCCACGTCGTACGGGGCGATCACGATCAGGGAATCCTCGCCGCGATAGCTGGCGAGGTACTGCAGGTAGGTCTTGCGGCTGGAGTGCGAGTACAGCCCGGGCCGGTCGGTGCGGCCGTGGAAGCTGCCCTTGACCACCAGCCGCTTGATCGTGGCGCCGGCATGGCGCGCGCCCGGGTCGGTCTGCAGCTTGGCGTTGGTATCGACGATGCGCGCGGCCAGGCCCACCGCTTCCGAGCCGGAGTTGAGGCACATGAAGCGCGCGTACGGGCAGCCGCCGGCGCGGGTCTGGCCGATCTCGCGGCGCAGCACCGCATCGAAGCGCCGCTGCGACAGGCTCGGCGTCATCACGTTGGCCATGACCTGCGGGCGCGCCATCGCCTCCAGCACCGCTTCCGGGGTATGGCCGAAGCCGAGCATGCCGTAGCCGCCGGCGTCGTAGAGGACGGCGCCCTTCAAGGTCACCACCCAGGGGCCGCGCGCCGCCAGGGCGATGTACGGGGTCACGCAGTCGTCGGCGTAGAAGTTGACGAAGCCGCCCTGGACCGCCTCGATCTGGCGCCGTTCGTCCAGGTCCAGCAGGTCGGCGAACTCGTCCTTTAGGCGGGCGTACTCGGCGGCGGCCGCCTCCAGGGCCTGGCGCAGCGCCGGGTGCGAGGCGGCCAGGCGTTCGACCGTGGCGTCGTCCAGGCCATCGGTGAGGCGGCTGCCGGCGTGGGCGCGCAACGGGGCGAGGGTGTCGATCAGGGACATGCGGCTCTCCGGGTTGTGGCGGATTTCGGTTCCCCCGGACGCGCGCCGGATGGGCGGGTTCGACGGGGGACTTGTCTAATGTAGAGGGAGGGACTCGTCGTTTGGCAGCTATGATCCGTGCATAATCCCGGAATGTTTCGTCGTTTCGACGAAGGAGGCTGGCGAAAATGAAACTCACGGCGGCCGACGAGGCCTTGCTTGCCCTGCTGCGCGAGGACGCCCGCGCTTCCACCGCGCAGATCGCGCGCCGGCTCGGGGTGTCGCGCACCACGGTGCAGAGCCGGATCGAGAAGCTGGAGCGCCAGGGCACCATCCGCGGCTACACCGTGCGGGTGGACGATGCGGTGGAGCAGGCCTACATCCGCGCCCACATCATGATCACCGTGCTGCCCAAGCACATGCCGCAGGTGGTGAAGGCGCTGCAGGCCATCCCCGAGGTGCGCGAACTGCACTCGGTCAGCGGCCCGTTCGACCTGGTGGCGCTCGGCGCGGCACCGACCGTGAGCGAAATGGACGTGCTGACCGACCGCATCGGTGCGCTCGATGGCGTGGAGCGCACCACGTCGGCGATCGTGCTGTCGACCAAGTTCGCGCGGTGAGTGGGGCCGGGTCTCGGAGGACACGGAGCCCGGAACACGGGGGAACGGGGGCACGGAAAGCCTGTTCCGGCGGGAGGCCCGCTGTGGGACGGGCTTCGGTACCGGCCCACTGCCGGGACTGAAGTCCCTCCTGCAGGAATCCATGTCGCCTGGCAAGCGACCGGGACCGAGGCGCTTGCCCGAGTCCCCGGTCCCGGCTCCCGAGCCCCGGCCGCTACAATGCCACCCCCGAAAGCTCCCTGCCCCTTGCGTTGAAGAAGTCCGATTTCCGCTACGAACTGCCCGAAGAACTGATCGCCCAGGCCCCATTGGCCGAGCGCTCCGCCAGCCGGTTGCTGGTGGTTCCGCCGGCGCCGGCGGCGCTGGACGACCGCCACGTGCGCGATCTGCCGGAGCTGCTGAATCCCGGCGACCTGCTGATCTTCAACGACACCCGGGTGATCCCGGCCCGGCTGTTCGGCCACAAGGCCAGCGGCGGGCGGGTCGAGATCCTGATCGAGCGCCTGCTCGGCGCGCAGCAGGCGCGGGCGCAGATCGGCGCGAGCAAGTCGCCCAAGGCCGGCAGCCGGATCGCGCTCGATGCCGGCGGCGAGGCCGAGGTGCTGGGCCGCGACGGCGAGTTCTACGTGCTGCGCTTCGAGGTGGCGGAGCCGCTGGAACAGTGGCTGTTGCACGCCGGGCGCCTGCCGCTGCCGCCGTACATCCGCCGCGAACCCGGCTTGGACGACCGCGAGCGCTACCAGACCGTGTTCGCCCGGGAGGTCGGCGCGGTGGCCGCGCCGACCGCGGGCCTGCATTTCGACGAGCCGCTGCTGGAACGCCTGCGCGAGCGCGGCGTCGAGTTCGGCCACGTCACCCTGCACGTCGGCGCCGGCACGTTCCAGCCGGTGCGGGTGGAATCGCTCGACCAGCACGTCATGCACCGCGAATGGCTCAACGTCGGCGCCGAGGTGGTGGAGCAGGTGCGCCGCACCCGCGCTCGCGGCGGGCGGGTGATCGCGGTGGGCACGACCGTAGTGCGCTCGCTGGAGAGCGCGATGCGCGATGGCGAGCTGCAGCCGTTCGCCGGCGAGACCCAGATCTTCATCATCCCGGGCTATCGCATCCGCAGCGTCGATGCGATGGTGACCAACTTCCACCTGCCCGAGAGCACGCTGTTGATGATGGTCTCGGCCTTCGCCGGCCGCGAACGCATCTTCGAGGCTTACCGCCACGCGGTCGAGCAGCGCTACCGCTTCTTCAGCTATGGCGACGCGATGCTGCTGTGGGGTGGGGATTCGGGATCGGGGATTCGGGATTCGTAGAAGCGATTCCGATCCCCCGCCTTTGCGAATCCCCAATCCCGAATCCCCAATTCCGGCCTTCCAATGTCCCGACTCCAGTTCCAACTCCAGGCCACCGACGGCAACGCCCGACGCGGCCAACTGACGTTCCCGCGCGGCACCGTGCAGACCCCGGCCTTCATGCCGGTCGGCACCTACGGCTCGGTCAAGGGCGTGCTGCCCGGGCAGCTGCGCGAGCTGGGCGCCGAGATCATCCTCGGCAACACCTTCCACCTGTACCTGCGCCCGGGTTTGGACGTGATCGGCGACCACGGCGGGCTGCACGGCTTCTGCAAGTGGGACGGCCCGATCCTCACCGACTCCGGCGGGTTCCAGGTGTTCTCGCTGGCGCACCGGCGCAAGATCACCGAGGAAGGCGTCACCTTCGCCGCCCCGACCGACGGCTCCCGGGTGTTCCTGGGCCCGGAGGAGAGCATGCGGATCCAGAAGGTGCTGGACTCGGACATCGTGATGATCTTCGACGAATGCACGCCGTACCCGGCCACGGAGGAGGTCGCGCGGCGCTCGATGGAGTTGAGCCTGCGCTGGGCCAAGCGGTCCCGGCAGGCCCACGATGCGCTCGGCAACGACGCGGCGCTGTTCGGCATCGTCCAGGGCGGCGTCCATGCCGGGCTGCGCAGCCGGTCGGCCGAGGGCTTGCAGGCGATCGGTTTCGACGGCTACGCGATCGGCGGGCTGGCGGTGGGCGAGCCCGAGCACGAGCGCAACGCGATGCTCGACCACATGCATCCGATCCTGCCGGCCGACCGGCCGCGCTACCTCATGGGCGTGGGGCGGCCCGAGGACCTGGTCGAGGGCGTGGCGCGGGGCGTGGACATGTTCGACTGCGTGATGCCCACCCGCAACGCCCGCAACGGCCATTACTTCACCTCGTTCGGCACCGTGCGCATCCGCAACGCACGCTACGAGCGCGACCAGGACCCGATCGAGCCCGGCTGTGGCTGCTACGCATGCCGCACCGGCTACACCCGCAGCTACCTGCGCCACCTGGACCGCTGCAACGAGATGCTGGCGCCGATGCTCGGCACCCTGCACAACCTCTGGTACTACGAGAAGCTGATGGCCGACATGCGCGCGGCGATCGCGGCGGGAACCTTTGCCGAGTTCCGGCGGTCCTTCTATGCGGCCAGAGGAGCGGTGACGCCGTCGCTCGGGGGGGAATGACCGGTCGTCGTCCCCGCGAGCGGGGACCCAGCGACTTGGGGCTTTGCCGCGGCAGGGCACTGGATCCCCGCGGGACGATGGCCGGGGCCCTCAAGCTGTCTCCCTGGCAGGGATACGCGGGTCCCGAGAGGGCTTGCATAAACCCATGGCATACTTCGCGGCTGACCTCCGCCCCGGCGGGGACCACAACGGCCGGCACGCCCCCGGGCAGGCCGGCAACCAACGATAGGAAGCAACCTGATGAACCTGCTCGATTTCCTGATCCCCGCCGCCCAGGCGCAGACCGCTGGTGGTGCGCCGGCCCAGGGCTCCATGGGGCTCACCACGCTGCTGTTCCCGATCATCCTGATCGCGGTGATGTACTTCCTGATGATCCGCCCGCAGATGAAGCGGCAGAAGGAGCACAAGGCCATGCTGGACAAGCTGTCCCGCGGCGACGAAGTCATCACCAACGGCGGCATCGCCGGCATCGTCAGCGATATCGGCGACAACTTCGTCACCGTCGAGGTGGCCGACAACGTGCGCGTGCGCGTGCAGAAGGGCGCCATCGGCCACGTGCTGCCGAAGGGCACGCTGAAGTCCGCCAACTGATCGATCCTCACCCAACGCTAGGCGCGGCGCCGGGAAGGCGCCGCGCGGGACCGTCGCAATGCTCGAATTTCCCCGCTGGAAATATTTCCTGATCCTGGTCGTGCTGGTGCTGAGCACGCTGTACGCGCTGCCCAACGTCTACCAGAAGGACCCGTCCGTGCAGATCACCGCCAACCGCGGCGGGCAGATCGACGATGCGTTGCGCGAGCGCGTGAGCGCCGACTTGGCCGCGGCCGGCATCGCGCCGAAGTCCGTGGCCAAGGAAGGCGACAGCCTGATCGTGCGGCTGCCGTCGCTGGAGGCGCAGACCCGCGCCAACGACGTGCTGCGGCAGAAGACCGGCGAGAACTACACGGTCGCGCTCAACCTGGCCTCGACCGTGCCGGACTGGCTGGCCAGGCTGGGCGGCAAGCCCATGGTGCTCGGCCTGGACCTGGTCGGCGGCGTGCACTTCGCGCTGCAGGTCGACCAGAAGGCCGCGCTGGACAAGCGCCTGGACGGCTTCGCCGAGGACATCCGCACCACGCTGCGCGATGCCCGCATCGTCTACCGCAGCGTCGACCGCCGTGCCGACAACAGCATCCAGGTGCAACTGGGCGAGGGCGCCGACGCGGACGCCGCGCGCGCCGCGCTGGCCAAGGCGCAGCCGACCCTGAACTACGCGGTCTCCGGCAACGCCATCGCGGTGACCGTGCCGCAGGCGGAGCTGCAGCAGATCGCCAGCGGCGCGATCGAGCAGAACCTGACCACGCTGCGCAACCGCGTCAACGAGCTGGGCGTGGCCGAGCCGATCATCCAGCGTCAGGGCGAGGACCGCATCGTGGTCGAGCTGCCGGGCGTGCAGGACACCGCCGAGGCCAAGCGCCTGATCGGCGCCACCGCCACGCTGGAGTTCCGCGGCGTGGTCGACGGCAACGCCGAGGACGCGGTGCGCACCGGCAACATCCCGCCGGAAGCCAAGGTCTACCGCCTGCGCGACAGCGGCGCGCCGGTGCTGCTGAGCAAGCGCGTGCTGGTCTCGGGCGACCAGATGGTCAACGCGACCGTCGGTACCGACCAGAACGGACTGCCGGCGGTCAGCGTCACCCTCAACAACTTCGCCGGCCAGCGCATGTTCGACTACACCAGCGCCAACGTCGGCAAGCTGATGTCGGTGGTCTATATCGAGCGCATCCCGACCGTGACGATGGTCGACGGCAAGGAAGTGCGCAGCGTCCGGGTCAAGGAAGAGGCGCTGGCGCCGACCCGCATCGCCGGCGTGTTCGGCAAGAACTTCCAGACCACCGGCCTGGAGAAGACCGAGGCCGAGAACCTGGCCAAGCTGCTGCGCGCCGGCTCGCTGGCCGCGCCGATGGATTTCGTCGAGGAATACGTGATCGGCCCGAGCCTGGGCGCGGAGAACGTCGAGCGCGGCATCCAGGCGGTGGTGTTCTCGTTCCTGTTCACGCTGGTGTTCTTCACCGTCTACTACCGCGTGTTCGGCGCGATCACCTCGGTGGCGCTGCTGTTCAACCTGCTGATCGTGGTCTCGGTGATGTCGCTGTTCGGCGCGACGATGACGCTGCCGGGCTTCGCCGGCCTGGCGCTGTCGGTGGGCCTGTCGGTGGACGCCAACGTGCTGATCAACGAGCGCATCCGCGAGGAACTGCGACACGGCATGCCGCCCAAGTCGGCGATCGTGGCCGGCTACGACAAGGCCGGAGGCACCATCCTCGACGCCAACCTGACCGGCCTGATCGTCGGCGTGGCGCTGTACGCGTTCGGCACCGGTCCGCTGAAGGGCTTCGCGCTGACCATGATCATCGGCATCTTCGCCTCGATGTTCACCGCGATCACCGTGTCGCGCGCGCTGGCGACGCTGATCTACAGCCGTCGCAAGAAGCTCAAGACCGTTGCTATCTGATGCGAGTGCATCGCAAGCGCCCGCCCTTCAACGCGAGTCCCTCGCAGAAGCCCGCGCATCCGTGCGCGGACTTTTAAAACGGAAGAACATGGCATGAAATTGTTCCCGCTCCACCTCATCCCGAACGACACCAAGATCGACTTCATGCGCCACCGCAAGCCGGTGCTGGTGCTGATGCTGGTGCTGCTGGCGGCGTCGATCGCGATCATCGGCATGAAGGGCTTCAACTACGCGCTGGAGTTCACCGGCGGTACCGTGGTGCGCACCCACTTCGACAAGCCGGTCGACGTCGACGCCGTCCGCGAGAAGCTGGCCGCGGCCGGCTTCGAGGGCGCGCAGGCGCAGAGCGTCGGCGGCGGCAACGACGTGATGGTCCGCCTGCAGCCGCACGGCGAGCACAACAACGCCGACGACGCCTCGCGCCAGGTCGCCGAGCAGGTCCGCCAGGCCGTCTCCAGCCCCGACAACCCGGCCACGGTGCAGCCGGGCGAGTTCGTCGGCCCGCAGGTCGGCAAGGACCTGGCGATGAACGGCGTCTATGCGACGATCTTCATGCTGGTGGGCTTCCTGATCTACATCGCGTTCCGCTTCGAGTGGAAGTTCGCGGTGGTGGCGAGCCTGACCGCGTTCTTCGACCTGATCCTGACCATCGCCTACATGTCGCTGCTCGGCCGCGAGTTCGACCTGACCGTGCTGGCCGGCCTGCTGTCGGTGATGGGCTTCGCGATCAACGACATCATCGTGGTGTTCGACCGCGTCCGCGAGAACTTCCGCAGCCTGCGCGTGGAGCCGCTGGAAGTGCTGAACCGCTCGATCAACCAGACCCTGTCGCGCACGATCATCACCGCGGTGATGTTCTTCCTGTCGGCGCTGGCGCTGTACCTGTACGGCGGTTCGTCGATGGAAGGCCTGGCCGAGACCCACATGGTCGGTGCGGTGATCGTGGTGGTGTCCTCGGTGATCGTGGCGGTGCCGCTGCTGTCGATCGGGCCGTTCGCGGTCAGCAAGCAGGACCTGCTGCCGAAGGCCAAGGACGTGGAGGCGCTGGCGCGCCGGCCTTGATCGGCGCTGGCGTTCGGCCGCGCAACGAAACGCGAAGCCGCGCCCGAAAGGGCGCGGCTTTTTTCGTGGCAACCGAGGAAGCCTTGCGGGAGGGACTTCAGTCCGACCGGCTTCGCCGGCGTTTGTTCGGCTGGCGGGGCTTTCTCCTCTCGCGCTTGCGAGCCCCATGCGGCGCTCCCGGGCGGAGCATCCGCTGGCTCCGCCGTTGCGAACGAGGACGCGCAACGGCGGGGCCCGGAGGCCAGGGAGCCGGGCGCGCCGCCATGCGGAGAGATCCTCTGCGGCGGCGGGAGCATCATCTGCCCGCCACGGCGCGGCCCTACAGGCTCCAATCGATCCGCATGCCCGCGATCAGCGCGTTCGGCAGGTCGTGCAGGCGCGCGGGTTCGTCGAACTGGTCCGGGTGCACGATGTAGTGCAGGTTCGGCGCGATCCGCAGCTTCGGCGTGACCTGGATGCCGTAGCTCAGTTCCATCATGACCTGGCTGTCGTGCGGGGTGCCGCTGCCGCCGGCCGCGGCACGGGCCAGGCGCAGGTCTTCCAGCGCGATGCCGCTGTACTTCTGCCGGGTCACGACGAAGGCGATGTTGTCCTGCGGGCGACTGGCGAAGATGCCTTTCTGCACCAGCCCGGCTTGCAGGAACCAATCTTCGATCAACTGGCCGGAGGTGCCTTTCAGTACCGCGCCGAACACGGTCAGGCCGCGCCCGTCGCCATCGCCGGTGAGCTGCTGCTCGAAGCGCGCGAACGCGCCGGAGCGGCCGTGGCGGCTGGCGTAGTCGAGGCCGCTGAGGCGCGCCGGCATGCCGTTGGCGTCGCGCAGCGGATCGTCGTAGCTCGAGTTGTCCTGCCAGCCGCCGATCTCGTACTTGGCCTTCAGCCGGGCCGAGGCGGGGCTGCGCCAGCCGATGGCGTAGGGCACGATCCAGCCGGTGGCCTGGTTCGTGCTCCACTTCAGGCCGTGCTGGCCGTCCTCGGCCTGACTGGGGTCGACCTGGTAGGCGCCGACATGCACGTAGACGTCCGGCGTGACCCAGGCGGTGGCGTCCGCCATCCAGCTCGACACCGGCCACCATGTGAAGTTGCTGGTGCGGAACACGTAGGTCGGGTTGCCGCACGCGGAATTGCCCTGGAAATACTGGCACAGCTCCGAGCCGAGGAAGTGGATGTTGGCGACGCTGCGTCCGGCCTCCAGCACCAATCGCTCGCCGAACAGTTTCTGCTCCAGCGTCAGGTTGGCCAGGCGCGTGCCCTGGCCGCCGTAGATCTCCTGTACCGAAGTGCTGTTGCCGGTGCTGCTCCTGGCCAGGTTGGTGCCATGGCGGTTGATGCCGTAGGCCTTGAGCGTGGCGCCGCGCCAGCCGAAGGCGGCATCGAGGTCGACGTCGGCGCCGAACATCAGCTGGCCGGCGTAGGCGCTGCCGCTCTTCTTGCCGCCGTCGAGCGTGGCTGCCGCTTCGCCGGTGTAGGAAAGCTTGGGAGTGAAGACGTCGTCCGCATGGGCCAGCGGCGCGAGCGCCCATGCGGTCGCGATCGCCAGCAGGCGCGGGGTGGAAGGGATGGGCATGGCGGGAGACTCCAGGGTGGGGCGGTGGTCGGGCGCTTGGTCGATGCGGGAGGCCTCGTTCCCGCGTGGGCGGAGATCCGGCGGCTGGCTGGAATCGGGCGCGGGTCGCCGGATCCCCGCTTGCACGGGGACGGAGGCGGGTGCTGCCTCGGCCGGGAGGGGCCGGGAATGTCAGGTCGAGTTCGCGACGGGCTTCTTCAGCACGCGCAAGGCGACGGCGGTGACGGCGACGCCGGCGAGCAGCGCCAGCAGGTAGATGCCCAGGTGCGTGACCGCGTTCGGGATCGGCAGCACGAACACGCCGCCGTGCGGCACCTTCAGCTCGACGCCCGCCGCCATCGAGATCGCGCCGGCGACCGCGGAGCCGAGCACCAGCGCCGGGATCGTGCGCAGCGGATCGCGCGCGGCGTAGGGGATCGCGCCTTCGGTCACGAACGCCAGCCCGAGCACGCCGGCGGCACCAGCGGTGCCGCGTTCCTCGCGGGTGAAGCGGTTGCGGAACAGCCAGGTCGCCAGCGCGATGCCCAGCGGCGGGGTCATGCCGCCGATCATCGTCGCCGCCATCGGCGTGTAGACCTGGCTGGAGATCAGTGCGGTGGAGAACGCATAGGAGGCCTTGTTGACCGGCCCGCCCATGTCCACCGCCATCATCCCGCCCAGCAGCAGGCCGAGCAGGATCGCGCTGCTGCCCTGCATGCCGCGCAGCCAGCCGGTCAGCCAGGCCAGCAGTTCGGCCACCGGCGTGCCGATCACGTACATCATCAGCAGGCCGACCAGCAGCGTGCCGAGCACCGGCAGGATCAGTACCGGCTTGAGGCCCTCCAGGCTGCGCGGCAGGCGCAGCGTGCGGTTGATCCAGTGCACGCCGTAGCCGGCGATGAAGCCGGCCAGGATGCCGCCGATGAAGCCGGCGCCCATGTTGGCCGCGACCAACCCGCCGATCATGCCCGGCGCGATGCCGGGGCGGTCGGCGATGGAGTAGGCGATGTAGCCGGCCAGCGCCGGCACCATCAGGGTGAAGCCGGCCTTGGCGCCGATCTGGAACAGCGACCAGGCCAGCGTGCCCTTGTGCGCGTCGTCGAAGGCGTAGATGCCGCCGAGCGCGAACGCCAGCGCGATCAGCAGGCCGCCGGCGGTGACGAACGGCAGCATGAACGACACGCCGGTCATCAGGTGCTTGTACGGGCCGGCGGCCTGGGTCTTCTCGGGGGCAGCCTTGGCGCCTGCGGCGCCGGCATGCACGCCGGCCTCGGCGAGCGCCTTGCGGATCAGGTTCTGGCCGTCGTTGATCGCCGGCTTGGTGCCGCTGCGGTACAGGCGCTTGCCGGCGAAGCGCGACAGGTCCACCTCGCGGTCGGCGGCGACCAGCACCAGGTCGGCGTCGCGGATCTCGGCCTCGCTCAGCGCATCCTGCGCGCCGACCGAACCCTGGGTCTCGACCCGGATCGCATGGCCCAGCGCCTGCGCGGCCTGCTGCAATCCTTCGGCGGCCATGAAGGTGTGGGCGATGCCGGTCGGGCAGGAGGTGACTGCGACGATGCGCTTGCCCGCGGCCGGTACCGTGGCGGCGGACGCGAGCGGCGCCAGCGCGGCGGCCGGATCGTCCAGCACCGCGCCCAGGCCGGCGCGGACGAGCGCGGCGCCGCCGAAGCGCGCGAGGTCCGCGTCGCCATCGCCGACCACCAGCACCTGCGCGGCGGCGCGCGCCTGCGCGTCCGCAAGCGCGCCGGTCACGCCGTGGTCGCTGCGGATCTCGATGGCCAGGTCGAGCCCGCGCTGGCGCGCGGCGCGGCGCAGCGCTTCGGCGGCGAGGACCGCCTCGATGCCGCGTTCGCCGGCGGCGATGACCACGATGGAAGCTTGCATGGATGACTCCTGGGATTCTCTTGTTCTGCTCTTGCGCTTGTCTTGCCCTTGTGGAAGCGGCTTCAGCCGCGATGGGCTTTACCGGTAAAGCCCATCGCGGCTGAAGCCGCTCCCACAGATGTTTTCACTGCGGCTCGATCAACACTTCGCTGGCCCACGCACGTACCTGCGCCGGGTCCACCCGGCGCGCATCGCCGCTTTCCAGCCGGCTCATCGAGAATGCGGTCGCCAGCCGCGCGCAGGCCTGCAGGTCGAACGCGGGCTCGAGCAGCGCTGTGGCGATGCCGGCGACCATCGCGTCGCCCGCGCCGACCGTGCTGCCCGCGGCAAGCCGCGGCGGGCGCGCGATCGCCGCGCCGTCGCGATCGACGAACAGCGCGCCTTCGGCCCCCATCGAAATCGCCACCAGCGCGATGCCGCGCCCGACCAGGGCACGGGCGGCATCCAGCCATGCCGCGCGGTCGGGCAGCGACGTGCCGGCCAAAGCTTCCAGTTCGTGCCGATTGGGCTTGATCGCATAGGGCAGGGCGCCTCCGGCCGCGTCCAGCGCGCTGGCGAGCGCATCGCCGCTGGTGTCCAGCAGCACGCGCGCGCCGGCCTGGGCGGCGCGCGCCTGCAACCGGGCCCACGCATCGGCCGGTAGGCCGGACGGCAGGCTGCCGGACAGCACCACCGGCATGCCGGGCGCCAGCAGCGCGTCCAACCGCTCGCGCACCGCGTCCAGTTCGCCGTCGCCCAGCACCAGGCCGGGCAGGTTGACGTCGGTGGTCTCGCCGCCGGCGTCGTCGACGAGCTTGATGTTGGTGCGGGTCTGGCCCGGCACGCGCAGGCAGCCGTCGGCGATGCCGCGCTGGGCGAACAGCGCGCGGAATGCGCCGTCGTTGTCGGCGCCGAGCACGCCCAGCGCGGCGGTGGGGATGCCCCAGTCGGCGAGGCAGGCGGCGACGTTTACGCCCTTGCCGCCGGCGTCGTAGCGCGCGCTGCGGGCGCGGTGCACGTGGCCGGGGTGCAGCCGGTCCAGCCGCACGGTCTGGTCGATCGCCGGATTGAGGGTGACGGTGACCGCGCGCGCGCTCATGCGGTGCCTCCCTCGAGCGCGCGCACCTGCTCGGCGGTCTCGCAATCCAGGGCCTTGCCGGCCAGCGCCTGCAGGTCGGCGAGCGCCGCGCCGCGCAGGCGCGCCTTCACCGCCGGGATGTCGTTCGGCGTCATCGACAGTTCGTCCACGCCCAGGCCCGCCAGCAGCGCCGCGCCGAACGGATCGCCGGCCAAACCGCCGCAGACGCCGACCCAGCGGCCATGCGCGCGCGCCCCTTCCACGGTGGCGCGGATCGCGCGCAGCACCGCCGGGTGCAGGCTGTCGGCTTCCGCCGCCAGCTCCGGGTTCTGGCGGTCGATCGCCAGCACGTACTGGGTCAGGTCGTTGGTGCCGATCGAGAAGAAGTCGGCGTGGCGCGCGAGCACGTCGGCCTGCGCGGCGGCGGCCGGCACCTCGATCATGATGCCGACCGGCACCTGCGGGGCGTCGAGCCCGGCGCGGATGCGCTCGCAGATGCCGCGCAGCGCGACGAGTTCCGGCACCGAGGTGATCATCGGGAACATGATCGACAGCCGCGCGCCGTCCTTCGCCGCGCGATACAGCGCGCGCAGCTGCGGCTCCAGCAGGTCGGGCCGGCGCAGCAGCAGGCGGGCGCCGCGCACGCCGAGGAACGGGTTTTCCTCGCGCGGCAGCTCCAGGTGCGCGACCTGCTTGTCGCCGCCGATGTCGAGCGCGCGCACGATCAGCGGGCGGCCGTCCAGCGCCTGCGCCATCGCGCGGTAGGTCTGGTATTGCTCGTCCTCGCCCGGCGTGCTGCCGCGTTCGAGGAACAGGAACTCGGTGCGCATCAGGCCCACGCCTTCGGCGCCTTGCTCCAGCGCCAGCGGCACCTGGTCGGGCAGGTTGACGTTGGCGCCGATGTCGACGCGGTGGCCGTCGGTGGTCTGCGCCGGCTGCGCGCGCTGGGCCGCCTCGCGCTCGCGGACCTGTTGCTGTGCGGCGATCCACGCGCGTGCGGAGGCGAGGTCGGTTTCGGTCGGCGACAGGTACAGGCGGCCGCTGTTGCCGTCGATGATCGCGGGCGTGCCGTTGGCGATCGCGAGCAGTTCGCTGCCGCCCGCGACCAGCGCCGGCAGGCCGAGCGTGCGCGAGAGGATCGCGGTGTGCGAGGTCGGCCCGCCCTGCGCGGTGGCCAGGCCGAGCACGCGGTCCGTGTCGAGGTTGGCGGTGTCGGACGGCGACAGGTCGGTGGCCAGCAGGATGCAAGGGTGTTCCGGCAGGTCGGCCAGTCCGCCGCCGGCCGCGGCCGGGTCGAGTTGGCCCAGTACGCGGCGGCCGACGTCGCGCAGGTCGGCCGCGCGCCCGGCCAGCACCGGATTGCCCAGTGCGGCCAGCCCGGAGGCGATCTGCTCGACCGCCTGGTGCCAGGACCAGGCCACGCCATGGCCTTCGACCATCAATTGGCAGGTGCGGGTGATCAGGTCGGTGTCGTTGAGCAGTTCGGCCTGGGCCTTGAAGATCGCCGCGTCGGACGCGCCGAGCCGGCGCTGGGTGTCGTCCTGCAGGGCGGCCAGTTGCTGGCGGGTACGGTCGAGCGCGTCCTGCAGGCGCGCGCCGCCCTCGCCGAGCGGTTGCGGCCGGTCGGCGATCTCGGCGTTCGTGCCGGCGAGCACGTGCACGGGGCCGATCGCCAGGCCCGGGCTGGCGCCGATGCCGACGATCGCCGGCTGCGCCTCGGGCGGGTGCCAACCGGCGACCGGGGCGGCCTTGCGCTGGGCGGCGCGCTCCGCGTCGGCCTGCTCCTGCGCGACCAGGCCGTCCATGACCTTGCGCAGGGCGGCCAGCAGCGCCGGCGCATCGGCGCCCTCGGCCGAGACCACGACCGGGTCGCCATGGCGCAGTCCCAGTTGCAGCAGCGCCACCAGGCTCTTGGCGTCGGCGGCCTGGTCGCCGGCGCGCACCTGTACGCGTGCGGAGAAGCCGCGTGCGGTCTCGGCCCAGCGCGTGGCGGGGCGGGCGTGCAGGCCGCTGGGGTAGGCGACGGTCCACTCGAAGCGCTCGGCGAGGTCCGTCGCCGGCGCCGCGGCCGCCGCGGGAGCGGCATCGCCGGACAACGCCGCGACGATCTCGCCCGCGTCCGTGGTGGCGAACAGGCGCTGCAGCGTCGCATCGTCCTGGATCAACCGGGTGAGGCGGCGCAGCAGCGTGATGTGGGTGTCCGACTGGGCCGCGATGCCCACCACCAGCCGGGTGGTCTGGCCGGGGTTCCATTCCACGCCCTCCGGCAGCTGCAGCACCGCGATGCCATCGCGGCGCACCAGGTGGCGGTCCTCGCCCAGGCCGTGCGGAATGGCCACGCCGTGGCCGAGGAAGGTGTTCGCCAGTTGCTCGCGCCGGCCCATGCTGGCCTCGTAGCCGGGGGCGACGCAGCCGGCGGCGACCAGCATCTGCGCGGCCTGGGCGATGGCATCGGCCTTGTCGCGGGCGCGTGCGGCGAGGCGGACCAGTTCCCGGCTGACGGGTTCGGAGGAGGGCAGGGACGACACGGACGGGCTCCAAGCGTATTCGTGCGGTGTATTGGGAACGTTCCCAATCGAGAATTCAATGTGCAGTGCACAAAATGCCATTGGTTATTTGGCGTTAGCATGCCGGTGGCCGGCATTTCGGCCGGGATGTGGGAAATTTTCCGGGAACGTTTCCAGTGAGCATCAGCATCAACGACGTGGCCCGCGTGGCCGGCGTCTCCAAGTCCACGGTCTCGCGCGTGATCGGCGGCGGGCCGGTCAGCGAGGAAGTGCGCGCCCGGGTCGAGGCGGCGATCCGCCAGACCGGCTATCGCCTCAACCTGCAGGCGCGGCGGCTGCGTTCGCGCCAGAGCGGCATCGTCGGGCTGATCGTGGCCGACATCCGCAATCCGTTCTTCACCGCGCTGATCCAGGCGGTGGAGGAGGTGGCCTACCGCGAGGGCCTGCGCGTCACCTTGTGCAATACCGACGAGGATCCCGAGCGCGAGGCGCTCTACCTGCAGCTGATGCAGGAGGAGCGGATCAGCGGGCTGATCTTCGCGCCGACCCGGACCACGGTCGGGCGCCTGGACCGGCTGCCGCTGGACTATCCGACCGTACTGGTGGACCGCGCCGCGCCCGGCGGCCCGCACGACAGCGTGGTGCTCGACAACCCGGCCGCGATGGCCGGGCTGGTCGAGCACCTGGTCGAACGCGGCTATCGCCGCATCGGCGGGCTGTTCGGCAGTACCAGCACCACCGCCGCCGAGCGCCGCGACGGCTACCTGGCGGCGATGCGCACGCACGGGCTGGAGCCGGACTACCGGGAAATCGAGCCGACCGCCGAGGCGGCCATCGCCACGACCGGAAGGTGGCTGGCCGATCCGGCGCGTCCGGAGGCGATCGTCGCCAGCAACAGCCTGCTGCTGATGGGCGCGCTGAAGGCGGTACGCGCCGCGGGACTGGCGATCCCGCGCGAACTGGCGCTGGCGGGTTTCGACAACGAGCGCTGGACCGAGCTGGTCGAGCCGGGCATCACCGTGGTCGAGCAGCCGGTCGAGGACATGGGGCGGGCCGCGATGTCGTTGTTGCTGGAACGCATGCGCACGCCGCAGTTGCCGGTGCGCCGGCTGGTGATGACCGGCCGCTGCGTGGTGCGCGGGTCGACCGCGTCGCGCTGAACGCGCCGGCCGCATGGCGCTGGTTTTTGTGGGAGCGGCTTCAGCCGCGATGAGGCTTCACCGATAAAGCCTCATCGCGGCTGAAGCCGCTCCCCACGAGGGCGCTCCCGCGCACCTTCCATCTTCGCGGCGGCGCCGAAACCGGCGCCGCAAACAAGAAGCCCCGGCATGGCCGGGGCTTCTTGCGCGCGCGGGGCGGACGGATCAGCGATCCGGCCGCGCCTCGGCGGCTTCCTTGCGGGCTTCGATGAACTCCTTCGATTGCTCGTCCAGCTTGTCGCCCAGCATGCGCCGCACCGTCACGAAGAACAGCGGGATGAAGATCACGCCGAGCACGGTGGCGAACAGCATGCCGCCGATCACGCCGGTACCGATCGAGTGGCGCGCGTTGGCGCCGGCACCGGTGGAGATCGCCAGCGGCAGCACGCCCAGGATGAACGCGAACGAGGTCATCAGGATCGGGCGGAAGCGCAGGTGCGCCGCCTCGATCGCCGCCTCGCGCAGGGTCTTGCCCGCCGCACGCTGCTCGACCGCGAACTCCACGATCAGGATCGCGTTCTTGGCCGCCAGGCCGATCACCGTGATCATGCCGATCTTGAAGTACAGGTCGTTCGGCAGGCCGCGCAGCAGCGAGAACGCCACCGCGCCGAGCACGCCGATCGGCACCACCAGCAGCACCGCGACCGGGATCGACCAGCTCTCGTACAGCGCCGCCAGGCAGAGGAACACCACCACCACCGACAGCACCAGCAGCAGCGTGGCCGCGTTGCCGGCGATGATTTCCTGGTAGGACATGCCGCTCCAGTCGAAGCCGAAGCCCGGCGGCAGGTCGTTGGTGACGATGTCCTCCATCGCCTGCATCGCCTGGCCGGAGCTGCGCCCCGGCGCGGCGTTGCCGACGATGTTGACCGCCGAGTAGCCGTTGTAGCGGGTCAGCGAGGGCGAGGCGTAGATCCACTCGGCCTTGACCACGTTGCTCAGCGGGATCATCGACGCCTGGCCGTCGGCATCGGTGGCGGAGCTGCTGGGCACGTAGAAGCTGCGCAGCGATTCCGGCCCGGTGCGGTAGGCCTCGTCGGCGCGCACGTTCACGCGCTTGATGCGGCCTTCGTAGAAGAAGTCGTTGACGTACGTCGGCGCCAGCATCAGCTGGATGGCGCTGTAGATGTCGCTGACCGAAAGGCCCATCGCCTGCGCGGCGACGCGATCGACGTGCAACTGCAGCTGCGGCGAGTTCTCCAGGCCGTTCGGGCGCACGCCCACCAGCGTGTCCTGCCGCTGCGCGGCCTGGCCGAGCAGGATGTTGCGCGCCTGGGTCAACGCGTCATGCCCTGCGCCGGAACGGTCCTGCAGCCACATGTCGAAGCCGCCGAACTGGCCCAGGCCCTGCACGGTCGGCAGGTTGACCGCGAAGATCTGCGCGCCCTTGATCCCGTAGAACATCCCGTTCAACTGCTGGATGAGCTGCTCGGCGGTGATCTTGCGCTCGTCCCAGGGCTTGAGCCGGATGAACGCCATGCCGACGTTCTCGCCGGAGCCCAGGAAGCTGAAGCCGGCCACCTGCAGCATGCCTTCCACCGCGTCCTGCTGCTGCAGGATGCCGCGCATCTGCGCGAACACCTCGTTGGTGCGGGTCTTGGTCGCGCCCGGCGGCAACTGCACGATCGCCAGCGCGAAGCCCTGGTCCTCCTCGGGCAGGAAGCTGCCGGGCATGCGCGTGAACAGGAAGCCGCACAGCGCCACCAGCACCACGAACAGCACCATCCAGCGCGGCGCGCGGTTGAGCGTGTTGCCCACCACCCGCACGTAGCGGTTGGACACCTTGTCGTAGTACTTGTCGAAGGTGCGGAACACCCAGTTCTTCTTCTGGCCGTGCGTGGACTTGAGGAAGGCCGCGCACAGCGCCGGGGTGAAGCTCAGCGCCAGGAACGCCGAGAACGCCATCGACATCGCGATCGTCAGCGCGAACTGCTTGTAGATCGCGCCGGCCGCGCCGGGCTGCATCGCCGAGGGGATGAACACCGCCGCCAGCACCACGGTGATCGCCACCACCGCGCCGGTGATCTGCGTCATCGCCTTGACCGTGGCGGCCCGCGGCGACAGGTGCTCCTCGGTCATGATGCGCTCGACGTTCTCGATCACCACGATCGCGTCGTCGACCACGATGCCGATCGCCAGCACCATCGCGAACAGGGTCAGCTGGTTGATGGTGAAGCCGATCACCCACATGCCCAGGAAGGTGCCGAGCAGCGCCACCGGGATCACCAGGGTCGGGATGATGGTGGCGCGGAAGTTCTGCAGGAACACCAGCATCACCAGGAACACCAGCACGATGGCCTCGAGCAGGGTCTTGACCACTTCCTCGATCGAGATCTTCACGAACGAGGTGCTGTCGTAGGGCACGAACCAGCTCACGCCCTGCGGGAAGCTGGCCTGCAGCTCGTTCATCTTGGCCTCGACGGCCGCGGCCACGTTCAGCGCGTTGGCGCCCGGCAGCAGCTGGATCGCGAACGCGCCCATGGGCTGGCCGTTCCACTGGGTGTCGAAGCCGTAGTTGGTCGGGCCGATGGCGACGCGGGCGACGTCCTTCAGGCGCACGGTGGCGCCGTTGGCATCGCTGCGCAGGATGATGTTCTCGAACTCCTCGGGCGAGGAGAACCGGCCTTCGGCCGAGACGGTCGCGGTGAAGCCCTGGCCGTCGGGCGCCGGGTCGGCGCCGACCGCACCGGCGGCGAACTGCACGTTCTGGGCGCTGATGGCGCTGTAGACCTGGCTGGCCGACAGGTGGTAGCCCTGCAGCTTCTCCGGGTTGAGCCAGATGTTCATGGCGTACTCGGCGCCGAACTGCTGGGTACTGCCCACGCCGGGCACGCGCGATATCTGCTCAAGCACGCGCGCGCCGACGATGTCGTTGAGGTCGTCGCGCGTGATCGAGGGATTGTCCGAGCGCAGGCCGACCACCATCAGGAAGCCGGCATTGGCCTTGGCCACCACCACGCCCTGCTGGGTGACCTCGGTCGGCAGGCGCGGCGTGGCCAGCGAGACCTTGTTCTGCACCTGCACCTGGGCGATGTCCGGGTTGGTGCCGGTCTCGAAGGTCAGCGTGATCGAGGCCTGGCCGCTAGAGGACGAGGACGAGTTGAAGTACAGCAGGTGGTCGATGCCGGTCAGCTGCTGCTCGATCACCTGGGTGACCGACTTCTCGGTGGTCTCGGCGCTGGCGCCGGGGTAGGTCGCGGTGACGGTGACCTGCGGCGGCGCGATCGAGGGGTACGACTCGACGCCGAGGTTGAGGATCGCGATCACGCCGCTGAGCGAGATCAGGATCGCCACCACCCAGGCGAAGACCGGATGGTCGATGAAGAATTTTGGCATGGCGGGATCCTGTTACTTCTTCTCGGACGGAGCGGCGGCCTGGCCCTGGCCCTGCTGGCCCTGGCCTGGCTGGCCTTGGCCGGGAGCCTGGCCGTTCTGGCCGCCCTTGGCGTTCGGGTTGTACGGCACCGCCTTGGCGGGCTGTCCTTCCTTGGCCTTCTGCAGGCCTTCGACGATGACCTGGTCGCCGGTGGCGAGGCCGCCGGTCACCACCCACTGGCCCTGCTGCTGGCTGTCGATGGCCACGTTCTTGCGCGCGACCTTGCCGTCCTTGCCGACCACCAGCGCATAGGCGCCGGCCGCATCGCGCTGGATCGCCGCCTGCGGGACCAGGTAGGCGTTGTTGCGCTGGCCCAGGTTGGCCTTGAACGACACGAACGCGCCCGGCAGCAGCGCATGCTCGGGGTTGGGCAGCGTCGCGCGCAGCGACACCGAGCCGGTGCTCGGGTCGACCGTGACCGAGGAGAAGTCCAGCGTGCCGCTGTGCGGATAGGTGCTGCCGTCGCCGAGCAGGACGTCGATGGTGGACTTGCCGTCGCCGCTCAGCTGCAGGCTGCCCTGGTTCTGCGCGGCGCGCAGCTGCGACAGCTCCTCGCTGTTCATCGAGAAATTGACGTACAGCGGATCGATCTGGTCGATGGTGGTCAGCAAGGTCACGTCGCCCTGGCCGACCAGCGCGCCCTCGGTGACCTGCTGCTTGCCGGCGCGGCCGCTGATCGGCGCGGTGACGCTGGCGTAGCCGAGGTTGATGCGGGCTGTCTGCACCGCGGCGCGGGCCTGCTGCACGGCCGCGGACGAGCTGCGCTCGGTCGCCTCGGCGGCATCCAGGTCGGACTGCGAGACGTACTGCTGCGGGATCAGGCGGCGGGCACGGTCGGCGGCAGCCTTGGCGTTGAAGTAGGTCGCCTCGGCCGAGGCCAGCTCGCCCTGCGCCTGCGACAGCGAGGCCTGCAGCGGCGCCGGGTCGATCTGGAACAGCACCTGGCCTTCCTTGACGTCGGTGCCTTCGGTGTACAGGCGCTTCTGCAGGACGCCCGCCACGCGGGCGCGCACGTCGGCCGAACGGTAGGCGGACAGGCGGCCCACCAGCTCGCGCTGCAGCGGCAGGGTCTGCGGCTGGGCGTTGACCACGCTGACCTCCGGCGGGGGCGGCATCTGCTGTTCCTGCTTGCCGCAGGCGGCGACGGCCGCCGAGATGGCGCAGGCCAGGGCTAGGGTGCGGAGCGGGGCAATCATCGGGAGAAACTCCGTTTACAGGTTTGAATGGGGAAAATCGCTGGCGGAGAAGGTGCGCAGGAAGCTGTCTACCGCGAATTCGGCCCATCGCTGCCGCTCCCTGGCGGTAGCGCGATGGGGCATGTGGAAACGCCGGCGTTCGAAATCCAGGCCGACGATCATGCCGAGAAGTAGCTCGGCCATGAAGTGCGGATCGTCATGACTGCTCAACTGGCCGCGGTCCATGGCCGCCCGCAGCCAGTCGGCCAGGCGGTGCTGCAGCCCGGCCACGCCGTCGCGGTAGATCCGCCGGGCCTGTTCCGGGAAACGGGACGATTCCGCCTCGATCAGCTGGCTGATGCGGATCGTCTCGGGGCGGTTGAGCTGGTCCAGGTGCTCCCGGGCGAAGGCCAGCAGGCCGGCGCGCAGGTCGGGGCCGTCGGCGGCCAGGTGCGCCGTGATCAGGTCGGTGTACTCCTGCATCACCTGCCGCAGGAGGTTCTGCTTGCTGCCGTAGCGCGCGTACAGGGTCTGCTTGGCGCAGCCGGCGCGTGCCGCCACCGCGTCCATGCTCAGCCGCATGCCCTGTTCGGCCAGCAGCGCGTGGACCGCCTCGCGGACCCGGCGGTCGCGCTCGTCGGAGGGCAGGTGGAGGGCGGTGGAGGCGGTCATCGCGTGGACTATACCGTCCAGTTTAGTTTTTCAGAAGCCCTTGACGCTGCTGGATGTTCGTGCGCCGCGCGGCCGGGCCGGCGGCGGCGGGCCCGGCTTTGCGGATCATGGCGGCAACGAAGCGCGCCGAGTGTGCGAAAACGGCGGCGAACGCCGCGTGAGCCCCGCGTCGACGCGCCCGGCGCCGCTTGAACGCCATCGCAACGCACGGGCGCGTTTGCGCTGTGCAGCAAGGCAGCGTCATGGCGCATCGCTACAATTCTCCGCTTTATATCCTCGGCATCCGCCAGCTTCGTCATGAAACCCAAGAAAGCCGCTTCGAAATCGACCCAAGCTTCTTCCACAAGGACGACCCGCAAGAAAGCCCAGTCGCCGTCCGGTACCGGAACCCAGGCCTTCAGCCTGGAGCCCATCTTCGAAGCGCTGCGCAAGCGCTATCCCGCCTCCAGGCAGGCCGAGGCGCTGGCGTTCGCCGCCGATTTCTACCGGCGCATGCAGGAGGACGAGTATCCGCACCACAGCGCCGAGGAATGGGCCGCGCTGGCGGCGGACACGCTGGAGTTCGCGCGGGCGCGCAAGGCCGAGACGGCCAGCATCCGCGTCTTCAACCCGACCCGCAAGGCCAACGGCTGGGAATCGCCGCACACCGTATTGCAGATCGCCAACGACGACATGCCGTTCCTGGTCGACACGGTCAGCATGACCCTGGCCGAGCTCGGCGTCGGCGTGCACGTGCTCGGCCACCCGGTGCTGCGCTTCACCCGCGACCGCGCCGGCAAGCTCACCGCGATCGGCGAGGGCAAGTCCGAGTCGCTGATGGTGCTGGAGATCGATCGCCAGCCGGCCGACGAGATGAAGCGCATCGAGGACGCCGTGCGCGCCGCGCTGGCCGAGGTGCGCCAGGTGGTCAAGGACTGGAGCGCGATGCGCGAGAAGATGGTCGCGCTGGCCGACGACCTGAGCACGCGCCGGCTGCCGGTCGACGACACCGCCCGCCGCGAGGCGCAGGAGTTCCTGCGCTGGGCCGCGGCGGACCACTTCACCTTCTTCGGCTACCGCGAGTACCGGGTCGAGAAGCAGGGCGGCAGCGAGATGCTGGTGGCCGAGGAGAAGAGCGGGCTGGGCCTGCTGCGCGGCCGCGACAAGTCGCCGGCTCGCCCGGTCGCCACGCTCGCCGCGCACGGCATCAATGCCAGCACCGGCTTCCGCGACGGCGTGATCCTGACCAAGACCAACGCCCGTTCGCGCATCCACCGCAACGGCTACATGGACTACATCGGCGTGCTGGAATTCGACGCCAAGGGCCGCATCGTCGCCGAGCAGCGCTTCCTGGGCATGTTCACCTCCGGCGCGTACAACCGCCGCCCGTGGGAGATCCCGCTGGTGCGCCAGCGCTACGAGTACGTGATGGCCAAGTCCGGCCTGTCGCCGACCAGCCACAGCGGCAAGGCCCTGCGCCACATCCTGGAGACCCTGCCGCGCGAGGAGCTGTTCCAGTCCAACGAGGAAGAGCTGTTCGCCACCGCGATGGGCATCCTCGGCCTGCAGGAGCGGGTGCGCAGCCGCCTGTTCCTGCGCCGCGACAAGTACGGCCGCTTCATCTCCACGCTGGTCTACATCCCGCGCGACCGCTTCAACACCGACGTGCGCCTGCGCATCGAGGCGCTGCTGAAGGACGCGCTGCACGGCGAGCACGTCGATTCCAGCGTGGTGCTGGGCGAGTCGCCGCTGGCCCAGCTGCACCTGATCGTGCGGCCGAAGAGCGGCGAGGCGCTGGAGTTCGACACCAGCGACCTGGAGAAGCGCCTGGCGCACCTGCTGCGCAACTGGCAGGACGACCTGCGCGAGACCCTGGTCGCGCGCCACGGCGAGGGCGAGGGCTTGCGCCTGGCCGCGCGCTACGGCCGCGCGCTGCCGGCCGGCTACATCGAGGACTCCTCCGCCGAGGCCGCGGCCACCGACGTCGAGCACCTGGCCTCGCTGGCCGGCCCCGACGACCTGCACCTGAGCCTGCAGGCGGTGCAGCGCCCGAACATGTCCGGGCTGCGCCTGAAGCTGTATCGCCAGCTCGACGACATCCCGCTGTCCGACGCGCTGCCGATGATGGAGAACCTCGGCCTGCGGGTGATCTCCGAGCGCCCCTACCGGCTGCAGGTCGACGACGCGCCGGTCTACATCCAGGACTTCGAGGTCGAGTCCACCGCGGGCGCGATCGACGCCGCGAGCGTGGACGCCGCCTTCGGCGAGGCCTTCTCGCGGGTCTGGCACGGCGATGCCGAGAACGATGCGTTCAACCGCCTGATCCTGGCCGCCGGCCTGCACTGGCGGCAGGTCGCGCTGCTGCGCGGCTACTGCAAGTACCTGCTGCAGACCGGCGTGCCGTTCTCGCAGAGCTACGTGGAGGCCACCTTCGCGCACTATCCGTTACTGGCGCGCCTGCTGGTCGAGCTGTTCGAAGCCCGCTTCGACCCGGCCACCGGCAACGAGAGCAAGGCCCAGATCGCCGAGGGCCAGGCCCGCTTCCGCAGCCAGCTCGAAGCGCTGGCCGGGGGCGACGAGGCCACGCTGAAGGCGCTGGAGCCGGTGATCGCCGCCCGCGGCAGCGACCGCCAGGCGCAGATGGACGCCACCCGCGCCGCGTTGCTCAAGTTGATGGACCGCGTCTCCAGCCTCGACGAGGACCGCATCCTGCGCAGCTTCATCGGCGTGATCGACGCGACCCTGCGCACCAGCTACTACCAGACCGGCAAGGACGGCCAGGTCGGCCACTGCATCAGCTTCAAGTTCGACTCGGCGCTGGTCCCCGACCTGCCCAAGCCGCGCCCGTACCGCGAGATCTTCGTCTACGGCCCGCGCGTGGAAGGCGTGCACCTGCGCTTCGGCGCGGTCGCGCGCGGCGGCCTGCGCTGGTCGGACCGCCGCGAGGACTTCCGCACCGAGGTGCTGGGCCTGGTCAAGGCGCAGATGGTGAAGAACACCGTGATCGTGCCGGTCGGCGCCAAGGGCGGCTTCTTCGTCAAGCGCCCGCCGGTCGGCGGCGACCGCGATGCGGTGCAGGCCGAGGGCATCGCCTGCTACAAGCTGTTCATCCAGGGCCTGCTCGACATCACCGACAACATCGTCGGCGGAAAGATCGTGCCGCCGCCGCAGGTGGTGCGCCACGACCAGGACGACCCGTACCTGGTGGTCGCCGCCGACAAGGGCACCGCGACCTTCTCCGACATCGCCAACGGCCTGGCGCTGGAACACGGCTTCTGGCTGGGCGACGCGTTCGCCTCGGGCGGTTCGGTCGGCTACGACCACAAGGGCATGGGCATCACCGCGCGCGGCGCCTGGGAATCGGTCAAGCGCCACTTCCGCGCGCTCGGCCGCGATTGCCAGAGCCAGGACTTCACCTGCGTCGGCATCGGCGACATGTCCGGCGACGTGTTCGGCAACGGCATGCTGCTGTCGCGGCACATCCGCCTGGTGGCCGCGTTCGACCACCGCCACATCTTCCTCGACCCCAACCCGGAGGCGGCCGCCTCGTTCGCCGAGCGCGAGCGCCTGTTCAAGCTGCCGCGCTCCAGCTGGGCCGACTACGACGCCAAGCTGATCAGCAAGGGCGGCGGCGTCCACGCGCGCACGCTCAAGTCGATCGAGATCACTCCGCAGGTGCGCGAGGCGCTGGGGCTAGACGCCTCGGTCAAGAGCCTGTCGCCCAACGAACTGATGAGCGCCATCCTGAAGGCGCCGGTGGACCTGTTCTGGAACGGCGGCATCGGCACCTACGTCAAGGCGTCGAGCGAGACCCATGCCGACGTCGGCGACCGCGCCAACAACGCGCTGCGCGTCAACGGTGGCGAGCTGCGCTGCAAGATCGTGGGCGAGGGCGGCAACCTGGGCCTGACCCAGCTCGGCCGCATCGAGGCCGCGCAGAACGGCGTGCTGCTCAACACCGACTTCATCGACAACTCGGCCGGCGTGGACACCTCCGACCACGAGGTGAACATCAAGATCCTGCTCAACGACGTGGTGCAGGCCAAGAAGCTGAGCTTCGAGGCGCGCAACAAGCTGCTGGCCTCGATGACCGACGAGGTCGCCGAGCTGGTGCTGTGGGACAACATCCGCCAGAACCAGGCGTTGAGCCTGATGGAGCGAATGAGCGTCAAGCGCCTGGGCTCCAAGCAGCACTTCATCCGCACGCTGGAGAAGCAGGGCCTGCTCGATCGCCAGATCGAGTTCCTGCCGAGCGACGCCGAGCTGTCGGCGCGCAAGGCGCGCGGCCTGGGCCTGACCCGTCCGGAGCTGGCGGTGCTGCTGTCGTACTCCAAGCTGGTCGCGTTCCAGCAGCTGCTGGAATCGGACATCCCCGAGGACCCGTACCTGTCCAAGGAACTGCAGCGCTACTTCCCGCAGCCGCTGCAGAAGAAGTACGCCGACGCGATGGAGCGGCACCGCCTGAAGCGCGAGATCATCGCCACCGCGGTGACCAACACGACGATCAACCGCATGGGTGCGACCTTCCTGATGCGCATGCAGGAGGACACCGGCCGCAGCATCGCCGAGGTGGCCAAGGCCTACACGATCAGCCGCGAGACGCTGGACGCGCGCGCGCTGTGGACCCAGATCGACGCGCTCGACGGCAAGGTGCCCGAATCGGTGCAGATCGATGCGCTGGAGGTGATCTGGAAGCTGCAGCGCTCGTTCGTGCGCTGGCTGCTGTTCCGCCCGGGCGCGATGCCGGCGATCACCGCGGCGGTGGAGCGCTACCACGGTCCGTTCAACGACATCCGCGTGGCTTCCGGCGTGCTGCCGGACGCGCAGCGCCCGCAGTACGAGGCGCTGGTCCAGCAGTGGCAGGACAAGGGCCTGCCGGCGGCGCTGGCGCAGCAGCTGTCGGAGCTGCAGTTCCTGGAGCCGGCCTTCGACATCATCGAGCTGGCGCGGACCCGCAAGCTCAAGCCGGTGGAAGTGTCGAAGGTGCACTTCCGCCTGGGCGACGCGCTGCGGCTGCCGTGGTTGTTCGAGCAGATCGACGCGCTGGAAGTGAACGGGCGCTGGCATGCGGTGGCGCGGGGCGTGCTGCGCGACGAGCTGGCCGCGCACCATCGCACGCTGGCCGGGCAGGTGCTGTCGATGCCGGGCGGCACGGCCGAGGAAAAGGTGGCGCAGTGGATTTCCCGCGACGACACCAGCCTGCGCTTCACCCTGTCGATGCTGCAGGAGCTGGCCGAGCAGAAGACGCTGGACTACCCGACGGTATCGGTGGCGGTGCAGCGCCTGGGCCAATTGGCGGCGCACGGGGTGTAGCGGGCACGGGGTGTAGCCCCGTGGTCGGGCCCGCTTTGCGGGTCCGACCCAAAAGTTCGCGCAGCAAACTTTTGGCCCCGCCCTGGGGACTTGCCTATCCCCTGCGGCTATCGCCGCGCCCCCCTTAACAGAAGGGGGGCTTTGCTCCAGATGCAATGCATGGTGCCAATGCAGTGCCTTCGGGGCCTCTGCATTCGACTATCGTCATCCCCGCGCAGGCGGGGGATCCAGGGACTTTCGGGCCGATTGCGGCAAAGTCACTGGGCCTCCCACCTACGCGGGAGCGACGGTCGAAGTTTGCCTGGGCAGCCGTGCGTGCGGGCGGGCATCGGGAATGTCATGCCGGTGCGGCAATGGCTCCGGCTTCCGCCTTGTGGACGGGTGGGGAGCTACGGGCCGCCAGGCATGGCGGTTATGATCGGCGCATGAGCTCCGTTCCCCCCACCGGGATCTCCCGGATCTGTTTCCTGGCCAGCAATGCGCCGCCGGCGCAGCAAGCGCGCGGGCAGCTGGTGGCGCGCTATGGCGATCATTCCGCCGAAGAGGCCGACGTGCTGTGCGCGCTCGGCGGCGACGGTTTCATGCTGCAGACGCTGCACCGGCACGGCGCCGCCGGCAAGCCGGTGTTCGGCATGAAGCTGGGCTCGATCGGCTTCCTGATGAACCAATACCGCGAGGACGACCTGTTCGAACGCCTGCAGCGCGCCGAACCGGCCAACCTGCGGCCGCTGGAGATGCTGGCGCAGACCGAGTCGGGCACCACCACCGGTTCGCTGGCCTACAACGAGGTTTCGTTGTTGCGGCAGACCCGGCAGGCGGCGCACCTGAGCGTGGACCTCAACGGCCAGACCCGCATCGACGAGCTGATCGGCGACGGCGTGCTGGTGTCCACGCCGGCCGGCAGCAGCGCCTACAACTATTCCGCGCACGGCCCGATCCTGCCCCTGGGCTCGCATACCCTGGCGCTGACGCCGATCGCGCCGTACCGGCCGCGGCGCTGGCGCGGGGCCATCCTCAAGGCCGATACCGAAGTGCGCTTCCGCGTGCTCGATCCCTACAAGCGCCCGGTCAGCGTCACCGCCGACTCGCACGAGACCCGCGACGTGGTGGAGGTGGTGATCCGCGAATCCCGCGAGCACCGGGTGACCTTGTTGTTCGACCCGGAACACAATCTGGAAGAGCGCATCTTCAGCGAGCAGTTCGTGGTGTGAGGCCGGGAGCCGGCAAAGCGGCAAGCCTGCCTCGGGCCGAGTGCCGATGTGGGAGCTCCAGTCCCGACAGAAGGCCGGTGAAGCCGTCGGGACTGAAGTCCCTCCCCCAAAAAGCCGCGAGAAAGCTTCGGATCGCTTGACAGCCGAACCCGGGCAAAGATGCTTTTCCCGAATCCCGAATCCCGAATCCCGAATCCATGCCCGACAACACTCCACGCCTGCTGACGGTCGCCGTCACTTCCCGCGCGCTATTCGACCTGGAAGAGGGGCACGCCTTGTTCGAGCGCGAGGGCGTGGAAGCCTATGCGGCCTACCAGCGTGCGCACGAGGACGACGTGCTCGCGCCCGGCGTCGCCTTCCCGGTGGTGCGCAAGCTGCTGGCGCTCAACGAGGGCGCGCCGCCGGACACGCCGCGGGTCGAGGTGATCCTGCTGTCGCGCAACTCCGCCGACACCGGCCTGCGCATCTTCAACTCGATCCAGCACTACGGGCTGGGCATCGTGCGCGCGACCTTCACCTCCGGCGAGGCGACCTGGCCCTACGTCAAGCCGTTCGGCACCGACCTGTTCCTGTCGGCCAACCCGGATTCGGTCCGGCGCGCGCTGTCGCACGGCATCGCGGCAGCGACGATCCTGCCGCGCAGCCCGGGCGAGCAGGCCGCTGCCGCCGAGGCGATCGTGGACAAGGACAATGCGCGCCTGCCGACCCAGCTGCGCATCGCCTTCGACGGCGATGCGGTGATCTTCGGCGACGAGAGCGAGCGGATCTCGCGCGAGCAGGGCGTGGAGGCGTTCGGCCGGCACGAGCAGCAACGCGCGCGCGAGCCGCTCAGCGGCGGACCGTTCCGCAACTTCCTGTCGGCGCTGCATGCGCTGCAGGCGGCGTTCCCGGCCGGCGAGGCCGCGCCGATCCGCACCGCGCTGGTCACCGCGCGCTCGGCGCCGGCGCACGAGCGGGTGATCCGGACCTTGCGCGAATGGGGCGTGCGCCTGGACGAGGCGCTGTTCCTGGGCGGGCGCCACAAGGGGCCGTTCCTGGAGGCGTTCGGCGCGGACATCTTCTTCGACGATTCGCAGCACAACATCGACAGTGCCCGCCAGCACCAGCGCGTGGCGGCCGGGCACGTGCCGCATGGCGTCGCCAATGACCCGCCGAAGTGAGCGCCGCGCACCCGGCGCGCCCTACGTGCGCCGGGGCTGGCGCTACGTCGAACTGCAGTTCCGCGGCGAGGTGACCCAGACCCGGATGCTGCGCTGGTGCCCGTACTGGCTGCAGGTGGGCTATACCCGCACGATGCTGGCGGCGCTGCTGTCGAACCCGCATCCGGCGAACATCGGCATCGTCGGCCTCGGGGGCGGCGCCCAGGCCAAGTTCTGCTATCGCCACCTCCCGCGCAGCCGCATCGAGGCGGTCGAGAACGACGCGGACGTGCTGGCGCTGCGCGATGCATTCCACGTGCCGGCCGACGATGCGCGTTTCTCGGTCGAGCAGGGGGATGGCGCGGCATGGTTGCGCTCGCGCGCCGGCCGCTACGACCTGCTGCTGGTGGACGCCTACGACGTGGACGGCATCCCGCCGGCACTGTCGACGCAGGCGTTCTACGAACGCTGCGCCGCCGCGCTCGTTCCCGGCGGGACCATGGCGACCAACCTGTACGCCACCGACGTGCGCGCGCACGTCAATCGCATGCGCCGCGCGTTCGACGGGCATGTCTGCGTGCTCGACGAGCCCGGCATGGAGAACAAGGTCGCCTTCGCCTGGCGCGGCGGGCCGCCGGCCGTCGATGCGGAGGCGGCGTTGCGCGCGTTGCCGTGGCTGGCCCGCCGGCAACTGGCGGCGCCGATGCGGCGGCTGGAGCGGAAGCTGCAACGGCGTTGCTGAGGCGCCGTCCCGCCGGCGCCTCGGTGCCTGGTAGCGGAGGAGAAGGCAACCGCCGGAAGGAGATCAGGCGGCGCCGGCCCGGTCGTCCTGCCAGACCTGGCCGGCCTCCAGCGCCAGGAAGCGCGATTGCGCGATGCCGCGCCGCGCCAGCTCGGCTTCCAGCAACTCCTTCGGTTCCATCCGGCCTTCGTCGGTCAGCTGGAAGGTCCCCCAATGCACGCCGAGCGCCTGCGTGGCGCCGCAGTCGAGCATGGCCTGCACCGCCTCGGCCGCGTCCATGTGCTGCGGGCGCATGAACCAGCGCGGTTCGTATGCGCCGATCGGCAACAGCGCCAGGTCCGGGGCGCCCAGCCGTTCGCGCAGCTGGCGGAACGGCCAGCCGTTGCCGTAGCCGGTATCGCCGGCGACGTAGCAGCCGTATCCGCCCCCGCGCAGGTGGAAGCCGCCCCACAGCGCCATGCGCCGGTCCGAGATACCGCGCGAGGACCAGTGCAAGGCCGGCGTCACGGTTATCTCGATCGGCCCCAGCTGGCACGACTGCCACCAGTCCAGCGCGGTCGCCGGCATGTCGGGCAGCGTGCGTGCGACCAGCGCGTCGTTGCCCAGCGGCGCGATCAACCGCGGCCGGTGTCCGCGGTGCAGCCGCCGCAGGGTGTGCAGGTCGAGATGGTCGTAGTGGTTGTGGGTGATCAGCACCGCATCGATGGGCGGCAGGTCGCCGAAGGCGATGCCCGGCGGCGCGAACCGGCGCGGGCCGAACCACTGCAACGGGCTGGCGCGCCCGGACCAGACCGGATCGACCAGCAGGTTGAGCCCGGCCACCTGGATCAGGACGCTGGCATGGCCGACCATGGTCACGGTCAGCGCATCCACGCGCGGCCGCGGCATGGCGGTCGCGATCGCCGCCAGCGGCCGGCCCCAGCGCACGCGCTTGCCGGTCAGTTGCCAGCGCAGCAGGTCGCGCGGGCCGTGGTCGGTGGAAGGGTGGTCGGGGTTGAAGAAGCGCAGCCCGTCGAAGTGGTCGCTGGCCGGGCCAGTGTAGTAGGGGTTTCGGGTCACGGGGGCAGCGGCAGCACGATATTGGTCAGTTTCCAGCGCAGGCCGTCGCGGCCGAGCACGAACACCACCGGCGTGCCGGCCTCGGTATGCACGGTGGCGGAGAACCGGGAAATGGAATCGAAGCGCCCTTCGTAGCGTGCCAGCGGCCGGTCGGGCCTGGGCGCGGCATAGGTGTCGCCTCCGACGGTGTCGCCGGTGGCGCGCTTCCACAGGGTGCGTCCTTGCAGCAGCGCGCCGATCCCGGCGGGCGTCGCCACGGCGTCCACGCCCGCGCCAGCGACGCCGCCGGCGGCGCGCAGCGCGAACGCCCCGAGCAGGCTCGACTGCAGGCCCGGCCCGGCCTGGCGTACCAGGTAATCGTCGACCTGCGCCTTGAGGTTGGCGCGCAATGCCGGGAAATCCACGTGGCGCCCGAGGGCGGCCGTATCCTGGCGCTCGATCGCCTGGCCGATGGCACGGATGGCCAGGTAGGGCCCGGCGACGACGTAGCCCAGCAACGCGCAGAACACCAGGCACGGCGGGAGCCACCACCATCGCTTCATCGGCTGTTTCCTGCTCCGGAACCGGTGCAGCATACGCACGGCGCATGAACGCGCCAACAGGAACGATCGTGCCGCGCCGGCGGCCGGGGGGAGAAACGAGTGAAGAAGCTTGCAACGTGCCTGCTGGGCCTGGCATGGCTCCTGGCCGCGGGGCGTTCGGGGGCGGACGAGACTGCCACGGTCGGGGTCGTCGATTCCGACATCGCGCTGTTCTGGCAGGTCTACGACCGGGTCCGGGCCGAGCCCGAGCGCGACCGGCAACTGCAGTTGCTGCAGCACGGCTACCTGGACCGGGGCTCGCCGGGCCTGGCCGCGTTCGCGCAGGCCAAGGGCTACGATGCCGCCGCCTACGTCGACGCGATCCGCGCCTATCCGCGCTACTGGGATTCGATCCGCCCGCGCACCGGGCTGGTCGCGCCGGTGGTCGGCCGGGTCGAGCGGCACCTGCGACGGTTGCGGCAGGTCTACCCCGGCTTGCGCGATGCGTCCATCTACCTGGAGGTCGGCGCGCTGCGTTCGGCCGGCACCACCCTGGACGACAAGGTGTTGATCGGCGTGGAACTGGCCGCCGGCGACGGCACCGTCGATACTTCGCAGATGCCGGAGCGGCTGCAGCGCTTCTTCGCCGGTTATTTCGCCAGCCGTCCGCTGGACAACCTGGACCTGCTGCTGGTCCACGAGGCGGTGCACACGCAGCAGCGCGGCGCGCGCGGCAGCCTGCTCGCCCAGGCCGTGTACGAGGGCGTGGCCGATTTCGTCGCCGAGCAGGTGACCGGACGCCTGCCCGAACTGGATTACGTCCGCTACGGGCCGGCCCACGATGCGGCGATCCGCGCGGCATTCCGGAAGGACATGGCCGGCAACGACTACAGCGGGTGGCTCTACAACGACGCCGACAACCCGTTCGGGACGCGCGATCTCGGCTACTACGTCGGCTACGCGATCTGCGCGGGCTATTACCGGGCCAGTGCGGACCGGGCCGCGGCGATCCGCACGATGATCGAACTGGACCTTGCCGATGCCGCGGCGGTGCAACGCTTCGTCGATGCCTCCGGCTACTTCGGCCGCGACGCGGGGCGGTGACCGGCCCGGCGCCGGTTCAGAACTCCAGGTCCAGCGCCGCGCACAGGTAGTCGACGAACGGGCCGAGCGTCGCCAGGTCGGCGGCGACGGTCTGGCGCAGGCGCGGGCCGGTCATCGTGACGTCGTCGAGCGGGCGCCACATCACCCAGTTGCGCTGCTTGAGGTCGTCCAGGAACTCGAAGTCGGCCGGGAAGCCGCGCGGCGGCCGCACCATCTTCTCTTCCTGCGCCAGTTCGAACTTGCGCCGCAGTTTCGGAGCGTGCGCGGCTGCCTTCCAACTGCCCGGGTTGTCGAAGATGAACTGCCGGATGCGGCGCTGCACTTCCGGCTCGGGGTGCCAGATGCCGGCGCCGACGAAGCTCTCGCCCGGCTGCAGGTGCAGGTAGAACGAGGGCGCCGGCACCTCGCGGCGGCGGGCGTGGAACAGGCGCGCGCCCTGCCAGCTCTTGTAGGGCGACTTGTCGTTGGAGAAGCGCGCATCGCGGTAGATGCGGAACAGCGAGCCGCCCTGGCTGCGCGGGTCGGCGCGGAAGTGCTCGCTGACCCCGGCCAGCGCCGGCTGCAGGTCGGTCAGCAGGCGCAGGAACGGCTGGCGCACGTGTTCCTCGTACTGCGCCTTGTGCGCGTTGAACCAGGTCTTGTCGTTGTGGCGGGCCAGGCCGCGCAGGAACTTGAAACTGGCATCGGTGAAGTAGGTCGTCATAGCGAACGCTGCAGGTCGTGGCCCCAGGCCGCCAACTGGTCGAGCAGTGCCAGCTTGGCGGCATCGTGGGCGTGGGCGAGGCGCAGATCGGCGATCTGCGCCCAGAACTGGTCGAAACTGGTTTCTGACAAGCCGCTGTCGGCCATCAGGCGGTGGCGGCGGTAATCGTCCCAGCGCGCCTGCTGGTCGAACGACAGCGTCTGCGGCCAGTTGCGCGCCTGGTAGCGGAACAGCAACTCGGGCATGCGTTCGTCGCGGAAGCGCGATGCCAGCGCCGGCAGGTCGGCCGGCGCGCTGGCGCGCACCAGGGGCATCAGGCGGCGGTCGCCTTCCGCCAGGAAGCCGTCGTACAGCGAGGCGTCCACGTCCCCGGGCGGGACCGCGCGCTCGGTGCCGAATACCCTGCGCACCTTCTCGGCCAGTTCGGGCCCGGCCTGGCGCAGGCGCGCGGCCTTGGCTTCCACGGCGGCCGGATCGATGCACAGGCGGTCGAAGTCCGGCGCGCGCAGGTGGTTCCAGGCCACCAGCGCCGGCACCTTGTTGGTATGGACCTCCTTGAGGGCGATGCGTTGCTCGCCTTCGGGCAGGTCGGCCGCCGGCGTGTACAGGCGATCGGCGATCTCCTCGGGCGACATCCGCAGCAGCGGCTCGATCTCGCCGTCCAGGTCGAACACGATCACGCGGCTGTCGATGCGCGGGTGCCTGGCCAGCGGCAGCACCGGCGCGGCGCACATGCGCGCGGCCGGGTAGCGCTGGGAGACGTGCAGTACCGGCGTGGGCGCGATCACGTCGAGCAGGCCGGAGGCGTAGCGCTTGTCGCGCAGGCGCAGCGCGTATTCCCACATGCGCGGCTGGTGGCGCTTGAACAGGCGCGCCATGCCGATCGTGGCGAACACGTCCGACAGGGCCTCGTGCGCGTCGCCCTCGCGTACGCCGTTGGCCTCGGCCAGGTGCTCGAGCTTGAACGAGGTCGCGCCGTCGTCCCGCTTGGGCCAGGCGATGCCTTCCGGGCGCAGCGCATGCAGCAGGCGCAGCATGTCGAGCAGGTCCCAGCGCGAGTTGCCGCCGCGCCATTCGCGCTCGTAGGGATCGTAGAAGTTGCGGAACAAGCCGTGGCGGACGAACTCGTCGTCGAAGCGCAGCGTGTTGTAGCCGAGCGTGCAGGTCTCCGGGCGCGCCATCAGCTCGACGATGCGCGCGAACGCCTCGGCCTCGTTGATGCCTTCGAGCTGCGCCCGCTGCGGCGCGATGCCGGTGACCAGCGTGGCATGGGGCGAGGGCAGCAAGTCGTCGGCTGGCCGCACGAAGAAGCTGACCGGTTCCTCGACCACGTTGAGTTCGGCATCGGTGCGCACGGCGGCGAACTGCGCGATGCGGGTCTTGCGCGGATCCTGGCCGAAGGTTTCGAGGTCGTAGAAGAGAAAGCTGGCGGGCATGCAGGGACGATCGGGGAGGGCGCGGCCATTCTACGGCGGCTTTGGTGGATGTCCCTACGGGTACGGCTTGCCCGTCGTGGCGCCTCTCCCATCGGGGGCGAGAGGGCATGGCTTGCGCGCCGCTGGCGTGGGCCGGGGCGTGGCGATGCGTTCCTCGATGCGATGGCTGCCGAGCCCTCGCGGCGCGGCTTCGCCCGTACCCTCATCGGCGCTTCGCGCCTTCTCCCGGAAGTGGGGAAGGAAGAAGCCTTCCCATGCCGCAGGCATTGCGCCATACGCCGGGCATCCAGGCGTGTGCGAGCCAGGGGCTCGCAAGCCACGCGTCTAGGCCGCGGGAGGAGAAGGCCGGGCGCTCAATGCGCGCCCTCCAGCGGCGCCAATCGCGCGTGCACGGCCCTTTCCAGCGCGGCCCAGTCGATCCGCGACAGGTCGCGATGCCCGCGCGTGGCCTCGACCAGGATGTCCCGCTGGATTTCGCTGCGCTGCAACGCCGTCGCATACGGCGTGCGCAGGAACGTCACCATCGTGTAGTGCGGCACGAAGCGCGTCGGCCAGCGAGCCTGCAGTTCGCGTTCGAGTTCGCGCTGGAGCAGGAAGTCCGCATCGTCGACGCGGTCGCGCATCTCGACGTAGTTCTCCAGCGCCATTCGCTGGATCGCCTGCGCGTTCGGCTTGCGCTCGCGTTCGAAGGCGGCGAAGGCCCGTTCGATGTCGTCGTGCGCGCACAGCATGTCGGCCAGGGCCACGCAGTCCTCGAACGCGCAGTTCATTCCCTGGCCGTGGAACGGCACCATCGCGTGCGCGGCGTCGCCGACCAGCGCGGCGCGGCCGCCGAGGTGCCAGCGGTCCAGGTAGAGGGTGCCGAGCAGGCCCGGCGGATGTTCTTCCCAGTCCTGCTTCAGGCGCGGGATCAGCGGCAAGGCGTCCGGGAACTCGCGCGCGAACAGCGCAAGCGCCTCGTCGCCGGTGCGGGTGGTGGCGAAACTCGGCTCGCCCTCGTTGGGCAGGAACAGCGTGACGGTGAAGGTGCCGCCATCGTTGGGCAGGGCGATGCACATGTAGTGGCCGCGCGGCCAGATGTGCAACGCATTGCGCTCGATCCGGAACCCTCCGTCCTCGGCCGGGGGGATCTCGAGCTCCTTGTAGGAGTGGTCGAGGAACTCGGTCCGCTCGCCGAGCGGGCTCTTGCGGTTCATCGCCGCGCGCAGCGCCGAACCCGCGCCGTCGGCGCCGACCAGGGTCCGGAAATGGATGTCGTGCGGTTGGTCGTCGCGGTCGTCGATGAAACGCGCGTAGCCAGCGTCGAAATCGACGGTGTGCAGGCGCCGGTAGAAGTGGATCCGCGCGCCGGCCTGTTCGGCCAGCTCCAGCAGCACCAGGTTGAGGTCGGCGCGATGGATCGACCAGATCACCTCGCTGTCGTCGCGGCCGTAGCGCTGCAACTGCGCGGCGGCGCCGGCCGGGTGCACCATGCGCCCGCGCATCATCACCGCGCGCGCCATCACCGCGTCCTCGGCGCCGGCCTGGCGCAACGCATGGCGCCCGCGTTCGGCGAGCGCGAGGTTGATCGACCGGCCCGATTCGTATCCCTTCACGCGCGGGTCGCCGCGTCGTTCGTAGACGGTGACATCCCAGCCGCGCCGGGAAAGAAGGATCGCCAGCAGCGAGCCGGCGAGGCCGGCGCCGACCAGGGTGAGGGAGCGTTGCGTGACGTTCAACGGAGCATCCAGAAGAGGAAGAATCCTGTGGGAGGGACTTCAGTCCCGACGGGCTTTACCGGTAAAACCCGTCGGGACTGAAGTCCCTCCCACAGATGAGGTCTAGTGCCGGCCTGCCCAGCGCTCCACTTCCTCGACGAAGTGGTGCAGGTCGGCGAAGCGGTTGTACATCGGCACCGGGGAGATGCGGATCACGTCCGGCTCGCGCCAGTCGCCGAGCACGCCGGCCGATTGCAGGTACTCGAACAGCGAGCGCCCGCGCTCGCGGCCGCCGATCACGCGCAGGGACAGCTGGCAGCCCCGCCGCGTCGGTTCGGACGGCGTGACGATCTGCAGCACCTGGGACAGGCGCGCGCGGATCAGCGCTTCCAGCAACCCGGTGAGCTGCTCGGACTTGCGCCGCAGCGCGGGCATGCCGGCCTGGTCGAACAAGGCGAGCGAGGCGCGCAGCGGCGCGATCGCCAGGATCGGCGGGTTGCTCAGCTGCCAGCCTTCCGCGCCGGGCGTGGGCACGAACTCCGGCGCCATCCGGAAGCGGGTCTGCTTCTCGTGGCCCCACCAGCCGGCGAAGCGGGGCAGGCCGGCGCGCGCGTGGCGCTCGTGCACGAAGCACCCGGCGACCGCGCCGGGGCCGGCATTGAGGTATTTGTAGTGGCACCACACCGCGAAATCGGCGCCGTCCTCGTGCAGCGACAACGACAGGTTGCCGACCGCGTGGGCCAGGTCGAAGCCCACGGCCGCGCCCTGGGCGCGCGCGAGCCGGACGATCTGCGCCAGGTCGAACGCCTGCCCGGTGCGGTACTGCACGCCCGGCCACAGCACCAGCGCGAGCCGCGGGCCATGCTCGGCGATGGCGCGTTCGATCGCCGCCATCGAGATGGTGCCGTCGGGCTCGTCGGCGTCCACCTCGATCAGGTCGGTGGCCGGGTCGAAGCCGTGGAAGCGGATCTGCGACTCCACGGCATGCCGGTCCGACGGGAACGCGCCGGCCTCGATCAGGATCGCCGGCCGTTCCGGGGTCGGGCGATAGAAGCTGACCATCATCAGGTGCAGGTTGACGCTCAGCGAGTTCATCGCCACCACTTCGACCGGCTTGGCGCCGACCAGTCGCGCCAGCGGTCCGGTGACCAGCTCCTGGTAGGTCATCCATTGCGCCTGTCCGGTGAAGTGGCCTTCCACGGCCAGCGTGCCCCAGTGGTCGAGCACTTCCTGGATCATCGCCTTGGCGCCGCGCGGCTGCAGGCCCAGCGAGTTGCCGACGAAGTAGGTCTGTTCGCCGTCGCCGTGGCGCGGGAACAGGAACTCCCCGCGCAGGTGGCGAAGCGGATCTTCCGCGTCGAGCGCGAGGGCGTGGGTGCGAGAGAGCGGTTCGGTCATGGGCTGGGCGGTGCAGGAACAGGCCCGCAGTGTATCGCCGTGGGAGGGTTTCCAGTCCCGACGGGGCTTCCCCGGGAAAGCCCCGTCGTTACCGAAGTCCCTTCCACGGGAGCGTTCGTGTCCGTCGCTATGCCCGATGGCGCGCCGGGACCGGGTGCACCTCGCCGCACGCGCCGCAGGTGCGCAGCGCCTCGGAGCCATAGAAGCGCTCGAACACCGGCGGGAAGTCGGCCTCGATGTTCTTCAGCGGGAAGTACTCCTCGTACAGCTTGTGGTTGCATTTCCCGCAGAACCACATCAGCCCGTCCTGTTCGTGCGGCAGGCGCCTGCGTTCGACCACCAGCCCGACCGAGTCGGGCATGCGCTGCGGCGAATGCGGCACCTTCGGCGGCAGCAGGAAGATCTCGCCGGCGCGGATCGGGATGTCGCGGACCCGGCCGTCCTCCTGCACCTTCAGCACCATCTCGCCTTCCAGCTGGTAGAACCACTCGGGGCCTTCGTCGTAGTGGTAGTCGGTGCGCGCGTTGGGCCCGCCGACGACCATGACGATGAAGTCGTCCTGCTGGATGCACTTGTTGCCGACCGGGGGCTTGAGCAGGTGCCGGTGCTCCTCGATCCAGGCCTGCAGGTTGATGGGCGAGGGCAGCATGGCGGCTCCGGTCGGTGAGGGGTCAGCGTTCTTCGCGATCGGCCTGGATGCGCGCCAGCGCAGCCTGGTAGCGCTCGTCGAGTTCTTCCGGCCGGGCGACGTCCATGCCCAGGTCGTGCACCCGGCCGTCGCGCAGGCTGTAGACCCAGCCGTGCACGGCCAGCGCCTGGCCGCGGTTCCACGCGTCCTGCACGACCGTGGTGCGGGCGACGTGCACGACCTGCTCGAGCACGTTCAGCTCGCACAGGCGCGCATGCTGCATCGACAGCTCCCCGGCGTCGTGCAGGCAGCCGGCATGCTTGTCGGCGACGTCGGTGACGTGGCGGATCCAGTTGTCGACGAGGCCGAGCCGCTGCTGGGTCAGGCTGGCGTAGACGCCGCCGCAGCCGTAGTGGCCGACCACCAGGATGTGCTTGACCTTGAGCACGTCGACCGCGAACTGGATCGTGGACAGGCAGTTCAGGTCGGTGTGCACGACCACGTTGGCGACGTTGCGGTGCACGAACACCTCGCCCGGCGCCATGTCGATGATCTGGTTGGCCGGCACGCGCGAATCGGAGCAGCCGATCCACAGGTATTCGGGCTTCTGCTGCTTGGAAAGCCGCGCGAAGAACTCCGGGTCCTCGCGATGGATCCGTTCGGACCATTCGCGGTTGTTTTCGAGCAATTGGGTCAGTGAACTCATCGGGGGATGCTCCAGTAGCCGCGAGGCGGCTGGAAGGGAATGGATCAGCCTGGCGAAGCCTCGCGGCGCGGGCGCCAGCGTTGCATCCAGGCGGCGGTGTCGCGGGCGTCCTGCGCCGGCTGGCGCCCCAGCGCCTCGATCACCGCATCGACATTGGCTTGCGGATGGTTCTGGCTCAGCTTCAGCTTGAGCTCGATCGAGGCCACCTCGAAACGGAAGCCGACGATGCCGCGCAGCTGGCGCACGTGCTCGGGACGGTCGGTCTCGAACCGCCAGTCGCTGCCGATGCCGGATTCGAAGGCATCGCCGAGGCGCGTCACCAGGTCCGCCAGCAGGGCCTCGTCGCGGTAGGGCAGCAGCCGGCCCTTCAGGTGGGCGACCGCGTAGTTCCAGGTCGGTACGCGCGCGGCGGCTTCCTTGTCGGGGTACCAGCCCGGCGAGACGTAGGCGTGCGGGCCGTGCACGATCGCCAGCGCCTGGCCTTCGTGCACGGCCTGCGGGTTGGGGCGCGCCCAATGGCCTTCCAGCACCACGGCGTCGCCGTCGCGCGCATACAGCACGGGCAGGTGGCTGACCTGCGGCAGCAGGCCCTCGCCCGGCGTGACCAGCGTGACGAAGGGATCGCGCGCGAACAGGTCGTCCAGCGCGGTCAGGTCGGTGCCGGCGAAGGCGCGGGGCGTGTACATCTCAAGCGCGATGCCCGAGGGTGACCGTCATCAGGCCGCGCAGCTCCTCGTCGCTGCCGGCGCTGGGCGGGGCGATCTCGCCCAGCGAGAAGCCGCGCGCCAGCGCGTCCTCCTCGTCGAGGCCGTCGAAGGCCACGAACTCGGCGTCGAACAGGGCCGCGCGCGCGCTGTCCTCGCTGTCGTAGACCAGTACCTTGCCGTCGCTGTCGAGCACTTCGGCGGTACCGGCGTCCTTCACCCGTAGCCGTGCCCAGATCAGCAGCCGGCCGAGCGTGGCCAGCCACCACTGATCGTATGCGCGGTTGGATTCGTTCATTGCATCACCTTGGACAGCAGGGCCAGCAGGGCGGCCATGCCCAATCCGGCGAAAATGGTCAGCAGCGCCAGCCAGGCCGGCGTGGCCAGGCCCGACAGGCTGCCGTCGCGCTCGCTGCGGTAGCGGCGTTCGAGCAGCCAGCGCAGCGCCGCCGGGTTGAGGAAGGCGCCCTGGCCGAACGCATCGGCCAGCGCCGGATGGCGGTCGCGGACGTGCACCAGGGTCAGCGGCCAGAAGATCACGAACGCGCAGAAGCCGGCCACCGCGACGCCGACGAAGCAAAGGGCGAAGAACAGGGTCATGCGTGCATCGCTCCCAGCAGGCGCGGGGCGAACGCCCCCAGCACCAGGGCGGCGGCGGTGATCCACAGCGGCTTGAGCGCATGGGTCACGGCCGTGCGCGCCTCGGCGGTCTCCCACCACGAGCCGCCGCCGTGGCGCGAGGCCATCCGCTGCAGCTTGGCGGCACGGACGATGGCGACGATGGCCGCCACCATCGCCACCACGTAGAGCGCCAACTGCACCGTCACCGCCAGTTGCAGCATGGCCTAGGGCCCGCCGACGCCGCCGGGACGGGGCACGGCGGCCCGGAGGGCCGCGCCTGGGCAGGCATGGTGCCGCGTCGTCACTGGGTCTTTCGTCGACATAAGCTTCCTCGTTCTCCCTTGCCCCGCGCGCGTCCAGGCACGGCGCGACGTGTCGCTAGAACTCCGCGCTGCCCGGCGCGCGCGGGTACGGGATCGCGTCGCGGATGTTGGACAGGCCGCAGACGTAGACCACCAGGCGCTCGAAGCCCAGGCCGAAGCCGGCATGCGGCACCGAGCCGTAGCGGCGGAAGTCGCGGTACCACTGGTAGTGCTCCGGATCCAGGCCGAACTGCGCCATGCGCGCGTCCAGCACGTCCAGGCGCTCCTCGCGCTGGCTGCCGCCGATGATCTCGCCGATCCCGGGCGCCAGCACGTCCATCGCCGCGACGGTCTTGCCGTCGTCGTTCAGGCGCATGTAGAAGGCCTTGATGTGCTCGGGGTAGTTGGTCACCACCACCGGCCGGCCGACGTGTTCCTCGGTCAGCCAGCGCTCGTGCTCGGTCTGCAGGTCCAGGCCCCATTCGACCGGGAAGTCGAACTTCTTGCCGGACTTCTGCAGCAGCGCGATCGCGTCGGTGTACTCGATCCGCTCGAACGGCGAGTTGATGAAGTTCTCCAGTTTGCTGACCGCGGTCTTGTCCACGCGCTCGGCGATGAAGGCCAGGTCGTCGGCGCGCTCGTCCAGCACCGCCTTGAACAGGTACTTGAGGAACTGCTCGGCCACGCGCGCGTCCTCGGCCAGGTCGGCGAAGGCGATCTCCGGCTCGATCATCCAGAACTCGGCCAGGTGGCGGGTGGTGTGGCTGTTCTCGGCGCGGAAGGTCGGGCCGAAGGTGTAGACCTTGCTCAGCGACAAGGCGTAGGCCTCGACGTTGAGCTGGCCGGAGACGGTCAGGAAGGTCTCCTTGCCGAAGAAGTCGCGGCTGAAGTCGACCTCGCCCTTGTCGGTGCGCGGCAGGTTGACCAGGTCCAGCGTGGAGACGCGGAACATCTGCCCGGCGCCCTCGGCGTCGGAGGTGGTGATGATCGGCGTGGAGATCCAGAGGTAGCCGTTCTCGTGGAAGAAGCGGTGCACCGCCTGCGCCAGGCAGTTGCGGATGCGGGCGACCGCGCCGAACAGGTTGGTGCGCGGGCGCAGGTGCGCGACCTCGCGCAGGAACTCCAGCGAGTGCGCCTTGGGCTGGATCGGGTAGGTCTCCGGGTCCTCGACCCAGCCGACCACCTCGATCGACTGCGCCTGGATCTCGAACGCCTGGCCCTGGCCCTGCGAGGCGACCAGCGTCCCGGTGGCGATCACCGAGCAGCCGGCGGTGAGCTTCTTCACTTCCGACTCGTAATTGGGCAGGTCGGACGGGGCGACCACCTGGATCGCGGCGAAGCAGGAGCCGTCGCTGACATTGACGAAGCTCAGGCCCGCCTTGGAATCACGCCGGGTACGCACCCAGCCACGGACCGTCACTTCGCCGCCGGCCGGGATCTTCCCGGCAAGCGCATGTTCAACGCTGACCACCGTCATGATTGTTCCTTTGCCACGGCAAACCGCTATAGGGGCCGCCCAGTTTAAAGGCGGAGCGGAGCGGGCGCGAGATACCTGAACGGGTGGGTTGAACCCGGGCCGATGCGTCCCATCTTTGTCGAGGCGATCGCGGCAGGCGTCGGATCCGCCGGATTTCCCGGCGAGCCTCGCCCTGCCGGGCGCCTCGTATAATCGTCAAGTCCGTCCGGAGTGGAACCCATGGCCGTCACCCTCACCCCCGTCGCCCTCGAGCGCGTACGCCGCTTCACCCAGCAGACCCCCGGCGCGCTGGGCCTGCGCTTCGGCGTGACCCGTACCGGGTGTTCGGGCTGGGGCCACGTCACCGACCTGGCGCGCGAGCAGCGCGAGGACGACACGGTGTTCGAGCAGGACGGCGTGCGCATCTACGTCGACGCGCAGAGCCTGCCGCTGGTGGACGGTACCCGCATCGACTTCGGCAAGCACGGGCTGAGCGAGACCTTCACCTTCCAGAATCCCAACGCCACCGCCGAGTGCGGCTGCGGGGAGAGCTTCACGACGGACGCCTCGCACGCGGCGTGATGGCCGCGTCCATCGCGTGCCCGGCCGCCCGCCCCGGGGCGGGCGGTTGCGGGCGCCTGCGCGAACTGCCATAATTTCGAGCTTCCTGCCCGCGACCCGGGCGGGATTTCCTTGCTCCACCGGCCGCTTGGCGGATCCCGGGGGGCTGTCCGGCCCGCGTGGCCACATCCGAAAGGTAACGAACCAACATGAGTCGTCATTACGAAATCGTGTTCCTGGTCCATCCGGACCAGAGCGAACAGGTCCCGGCCATGATCGAGCGCTACAAGAGCTTGGTCGAGAACGGCAACGGCAAGATCCACCGCCTGGAAGACTGGGGCCGCCGCCAGCTGGCCTACCCGATCCAGAACCTGGTGAAGGCGCACTACGTGCTGATGAACATCGAGGCCGACCAGGCCGTGCTGAACGAGCTGGTCGAAAGCTTCCGCTTCAACGACGCCGTGCTGCGCAACCTGGTCATCAAGCGCGATGGCCCGGACACCGAGCAGTCGCTGATCATGAAGAGCAAGGACGAGAAGGGCGACAAGCCCGAGCGTGGCGAGCGTCGTCGTCGTGACGACGAAGAGGGCGACAGCAATGCCGCCGCCGACAACGACGGCGACAACGCCGAAGCCGCCTAAGGAGCACACCCATGTCCAAGTTCTTCCGCCGCCGCAAGTTCTGCAAGTTCACCGCCGAGGGCGTCAAGGAGATCGACTACAAGGATCTCAACACCTTGCGCCAGTACCTGACCGAGAACGGCAAGATCGTGCCGAGCCGCGTCACCGGCACCAAGTCGAAGTACCAGCGCCAGCTGGCCACGGCCGTCAAGCGCGCCCGCTTCCTGGCCCTGATCCCGTACACCGACAACCACGACGTTTGATTCGAGTCCCTCGGAAGAGCCCGCACATCCGTGTGCGGGTTTTCAACAGGAAAGCATCCTCCGATGACTTTTCTGGCGTCTTTCCCGTCCTATTCGGACAGCAAGCGTTGCGGCGGCCGCGTGCCGCCGCTAACGAATAACGGAGCATTACGATGGAACTGATTCTTCTGCAGAAGGTGACCAACCTCGGCAACCTGGGCGACAAGGTCAGCGTGAAGCCGGGCTACGGCCGCAACTACCTGGTGCCGCAGGGCAAGGCCGTGCCGGCCACCGAGGCCAACGTCGCCGCGTTCGAGGCCAAGCGTGCCGAGTACGAGGCCAAGGCCAAGGCCAGCCACGACGAGGCCCAGGCCCGTGCCGCCAAGTTCGAGGGCGCGAGCGTGACCATCGCCGCGCACGCCTCGACCGAAGGCAAGCTGTACGGCTCGGTGGGTCCGCGCGACATCGCCGAGGCCTTCACCGCCGCTGGCCTGCCGCTGTCCAAGAGCGAGGTCATCCAGGGCGAGGGCGCGTTCCGCCAGATCGGCGAGTACGACGTGCTCCTGCACCTGCATGCCGACGTCGAGGTCACGGTCAAGGTCGTGGTCGAGGCCGACGCCTGATCCGCCTGGCGGATCGATCGCTGTAAACCGAGACGGGCGCCCCTTGGGCGCCCGTCTTCTTTTGGCGCTGCCCATCTTCCTCGCGGGAGGGGCTTTCGTCCCGGCGCCAGGCCGGTAGGGCCCGCCGGGGGCGGAGTCCCTCCGCACAATCGCCGGCCAATGCCAACGGCGCCCATCATGAGGCGGTGGCGGCCGGTCGGGGCGTCGGCGCCCAGACCGCATTGCCCCGGGGCGTATCCACCCGGTAGTCCGAATAGTGCCGGTCGAGGATGTCCCGGCCCAGCGCGCGTGCGGCGTCCAGCGGCCGGCGCGGGTCGTGCGCGACTTCGCCGCGGGCATTGCCCACGCCGTGCACGAAGCCGGCGAATTGCGAATGGGTGTAGCGCGCATATTCCTGCAACTGGTGCACGATGCCCTGCGCCACGCCGGGGTAGCTTTCCTCCGAGGCGACCACCAGGCCCAGGCGCTTGCCGGTCATGCGGCGCTTGACCTCCTCCGACTGCGGATGCGAGGCGACGTAGTAGGCGAACGAGCGATCGAAGAACGCCTTGGTCTGCGCCGACATGCCGTACCAGTAGACCGGCGTGCAGAACACCACGCCGGCCGCGGGCAGGAAGTGCTCGAGGAACAGCTCGCCGTAGCGATCGGCCGCGGGAGGTGCCTGCCGGATATCGGTCAGCAGGCCGGCGATGTAGTCGTCGGCGAAACGGATGCTGGCGTCGAGGCCGGCTTCCGAAGCGCCCTCGGCGACCGCCTGGGCCATCAGGGCGCTGTTGCCGTCGCGGCGCGGGCTGCCGACGAGGATCAGTAGGCGTTTATCTGGGTGAGCTTGATTCATTTGTCGTCCTGTTTGGGATGGCGATGGAGGCGTTGATTCTTCAGCTTGGACGAGGTTCGCGACAAACGATGGTTTTTCACCGATGATGAATTGAATTCATCCATGGGAGACGACCTCTGTGTTCGCTTCGCTGCCGCTGTCCGGGTTGCGCGCGTTCGAGGCGGCCGCGCGCTGGCTCAGCTTCAAGCGCGCCGCGGCCGAGCTGTCGGTGACGCCGACCGCCGTCTCGCACCAGATCCGCAATCTCGAGCGCACCCTCGGCTTCGCCCTGTTCGAACGACGTCCGCGCGGATTGGCCCTCACGGCCAAGGGCGCGCAATTGTTCGAAGGCGTGCATGGCGCCCTGCAGGAGGTGGCCTGGACGCTGGAGCGGCTCAGGCCGGAGCCGGACGCCGGCACGGTCACGCTGACCACGACGCACTCCTTCGCCGCGCTGTGGCTGGTGCCCAGGCTCGGGCGCTTCTACGAGGCGCATCCGCGCTACCAGGTGCTGCTGGAGACCGGGCCGGAGGTGCTCGACCTGCAAAGGAACGCCCGCGTGGACCTCGCCATCCGCTACGGCGGCGGCCCCTATCCCGGGCTGCGCGAACTGGCGGTCCTTGCCGAGCGGTTCGGCGTGTACGGCGCGCCGGCGCAGGTGGCGGGGGCGACGCTGCAGGTGCCCAGGCGCATCACCGTCCGCTGGCGGGACTCGCGCCTGTACGAGGAGGCCTGGCAACGCTGGTGCGCCGCCGCCGGCGAGGCGTGGCCGGAGGAGGAGCCGCGGGTCTACGACGAGGAGAGCTATGCGCTGCAGGCCGCGATGGCGGGCCAGGGGCTGGTCATGGCCAGCTCGCTCATGGTCGCCGAGGCCGTGGCGAACGGCTTGCTGTGCGCGTACCGGCCGGAGATCGCGGTGCCCGGCGGCAGCTACGCCGTGCTCTGCGTCCCGGGCCGGGAGCGGCGCCCGGCCGTGGCGGCGTTCCTGGAGTGGATGGCGGGCCAGGTCGCCGCGCCGGCATGAACGGGCGAGGCCGATCCGGGGCGAACCGCCCCCCGGCCCGGCGGCGTCGCCGTACAGCCGGCTATACTCATCCCCGACTGCCGTTTCGCGATCCGGGTCTCCTTGAAGATCATGGGTTTACGAACGGATTCCTTCCGGAATACTGAGGTGCCGCCGCGACCGGCCTGGCACTGGAAATCTCCCGCCCAATGCGCCTGTCCACGATCAAGCTGTCCGGTTTCAAGTCGTTCGTCGATCCGACCACGCTGCACCTGCCGACCAACATGACCGGCATCGTCGGTCCGAACGGCTGCGGCAAGTCGAACATCATCGATGCGGTGCGCTGGGTGATGGGCGAAAGCTCGGCCAGCCGCCTGCGCGGCGACTCGCTGACCGACGTGATCTTCTCCGGCTCCTCGGCGCGCAAGCCGGTGGCGCAGGCGACGGTGGAGCTGATCTTCGACAATTCCGACCACGCGATCAGCGGCGAGTACGCCTCGTTCAACGAGATCTCGGTCAAGCGCACGGTCAGCCGCGACGGCACCAGCGCCTACTACCTCAACGGCACCAAGTGCCGCCGCCGCGACATCACCGACCTGTTCCTCGGCACCGGCCTGGGCCCGCGCAGCTACTCGATCATCGAGCAGGGCATGATCAGCCAGATCATCGAGGCGCGCCCGGAGGACCTGCGCATGTACCTGGAAGAGGCCGCCGGCATCTCCAAGTACAAGGAGCGGCGCAAGGAGACCGAGAACCGCATCCGCCACACGCGCGAGAACCTGGATCGCCTCAACGACCTGCGCGAGGAAATCACCAAGCAGCTGGCGCACCTGCAGCGCCAGGCCAAGCAGGCCGAGCAGTACCAGGCGCTGCAGGAGGAGCGCCGGGTCAAGGACGCCGAATGGAAGGCGCTGCAGTACCGCAACCTGGACGGGCGCCTGCAGGGACTGCGCGAGAAGCTGTCGCAGGAGGAGACCCGCCTGCAGCAGCTGATCGCCGAGCAGCGCGAGGCCGAGGCCCGCATCGAGACCGGCCGCGTGCGCCGCGAGGAAGCGGCCGAGGCGATGGCCAGGGCGCAGGCCGATGTCTACCAGGTGGGCAGCACGCTGGCCCGCATCGAGCAGCAGATCCAGCACCAGCGCGAGCTGTCGCAGCGCCTGCACAAGGCGCGCGACGAGGCGCAGAGCCAGCTGCAGGAGCTGATCCAGCACATCAGCAGCGATTCGGCGAAGCTGGCGGTGCTGCAGGAGGCGGTGGCGCAGGCCGAGCCGAAGCTGGAGCAGTTGCGCGAGGAGAACGAGTTCAAGCAGGAGGCGCTGCGCGAGGCCGAGGCGCGGCTGGCCGACTGGCAGCAGCGCTGGGAAAGCCACAACCGCGACACCGGCGAGGCCTCGCGCGCCGGCGAGGTGGAACGCACCCGCGTCGACTATCTCGACAAGCAGGCGATGGAAGCCGAGCGCCGGCGCGAGGCCCTGGTCAGCGAGCGGGCGGGCCTGGACCTGGAGGCCCTGAACGAGGCCTTCGAGGAACTGCAGCTCCAGCACGAGACGCAGCGCACCGCGCTGGACGGCCTCACCGAGCAGGTCGAGGAGCGCAAGGAAGCGGTGACGGCGCTGCAGGAACAGCAGCGCACCAGCCAGGCCGAGCTGGCCGACGTGCGCAAGCAGGCGCAAGCCACGCGCGGCCGCCTCTCGTCGCTGGAAACCCTGCAGCAGGCCGCGCTGGGCCAGGAGCAGGGCGCGGCGGTGGCATGGCTCAAGGCGCGCGGGCTGGATTCGGCCGCGCGCGTCGGCGAGCGCATCACGGTCGAGTCGGGCTGGGAGAACGCGGTCGAAAGCGCGCTCGGGCAGTTGATCGAAGGCGTGCTGGTCGACGACCCGGGCGCGCTGGTCGATGCGCTGGGCGAGCTGGGCGAGGGTCGCATCGCGCTGGTCGCCGACCAGGCGGGCGAAGGCGAGTTCGCGCCGACCTCGCTGGCCGCCAAGGTGCGCGGACCGCTGGCGATCCGGCGCCTGCTGGCGCGCCTGCACGGCGCCGACGACCTGGCCGCCGCGCGCGCGCTGCAGGGCCGGCTGGGCGAGGGCGATTCGGTGATCACCCGCAACGGCGAACGCCTGGGCGACGGCTGGGTGCGCGTGTCGCGCTCCGGCGCGGCCAAGCAAGGCGCGCTGCTGCGCGAGCGCGAGATCCAGGAGCTGCGCGCGCAGATCGAGACGCTGCAGGAGCGCGAGGCCGAGCTGGAGCGGCGGCTCTCGAGCTTCCGCGACCAGTTGCTCGCGGCCGAGCAGCAGCGCGAGGAAGCCCAGCGCCAGCTGTACGTGGCGCATCGCAGCGCCTCCGAGCTGGCCGGTCGCTTGCAGAGCCACCAGGGCAAGGTCGAGGCCGCGCGCAACCGGATCGAGCGGATCGAGAGCGAACTGGCGCACCTGGTGGAAACGCTGGATGCCAGCCGCGAGCAGGCGCGCGAGGCGCGCGCCAAGCTGGAGGACGCGGTCGAGCGCATGGGCGACCTGGAAAGCGCGCGCCAGGCGCTGGAGGCCGAGCGCCGCCAGCTCACCGAAGCGCGCGACCAGGCCCGCGACGCCGCGCGCAGCGTGCGCGACGCCTCGCACGCGCTGGCGCTGACGCTGGAGTCGCAGCGCACCCAGATCGCCTCGCTGAGCCAGACCCTGGAGCGCATGGGCAACCAGCGCGGCCAGCTCGACACCCGCCTGGAGGACCTGATCGCCCAGCTCAGCGAGGGCGACTCGCCGGTGGTGGAGCTGGAGCAGCAGCACCAGGCCGCGCTCAGCGAGCGGGTGCGCACCGAGCGCGTGCTGGCCGAGGCGCGCTCGCAGTTGGAAGGCATCGACGGCGAACTGCGCGGCCTGGAGCAGACCCGCCAGCAGCGCGACGAGCAGGCGCTGGCGCAGCGCGAACGGATCTCCCAGCGCAAGCTCGACCAGCAGGCGCTGGTGCTCAGCGCCGAACAGTTGCAGGCCGAGGTGGAGAAGGCCGGCTTCGTGCTGCAGGACGTGGTCAATGGCTTGCCCGACGGCGCCGACATCGGCGAGTGGGAACAGAACGTGGCGCAGATCGATGCGCGCATGCGCCGGCTGGAGCCGGTCAACCTGGCGGCGATCCACGAGTACGGCGAGGCCGCGCAGCGCGCCGAGTACCTGGAGGCGCAGAACGTCGACCTGACCACCGCGCTGGAGACGCTGGAGGAGGCGATCCGCAAGATCGACCGCGAGACCCGCGGACGCTTCAAGGACACGTTCGACCGCGTCAACGCCGGCGTGCAGGCGCTGTACCCGCGGCTGTTCGGCGGTGGCCACGCCTACCTGGAACTGACCGGCGAGGACCTGCTCGATACCGGCGTATCGATCATGGCGCGCCCGCCGGGCAAGCGCGTATCGAACATCTCGCTGCTGTCCGGCGGCGAGAAGGCGATGACCGCGGTGGCGCTGGTGTTCGCGATCTTCCAGCTCAACCCGGCGCCGTTCTGCCTGCTCGACGAGGTCGACGCGCCGCTGGACGAGGCCAACGTCGGCCGCCTGGCCAACATGGTCAAGGAGATGAGCGAGAAGGTGCAGTTCCTGTTCGTCAGCCACAACAAGGCGACGATGGAGGCGGCCTACCAGCTGTCCGGCGTGACCATGCGCGAGCCCGGGGTGAGCCGCCTGGTGAGCGTGGACCTGGAAGAGGCCGCGCGTTTGGCCGGCGCGGCCTGACGTGCCATGCTTTTGGCGAGTCCCTCGCAGGAGCACGGCACCTCCATGGGCCGGGATCTTATTTTCAATCTTCGGAGGCAAGCCGAATGTCTGACGTGGCCATGATCCGGATCGGCATCCTGGCCGCCGGCCTGCTGCTGATCGCCGCCATCTTCCTGTTCGGCCGGCCCAAGAAGCCGCCGCAAGGCCGCCGCGTGGAATCCGGCGACAACGCCGCGCGCGAGCGGCGCGAGCCGGTGCTGGGCGAGGGCGAGGCGGTGCCGGCGGACGGCGACTACAGCGGCGAGGCGGTCTCGCAGCCGGAGCTGGGGCTGGAGCCGGCCGAACCGGACACCTCCGAGCTCGGCAAGCGGCCGAGCCAGGATTTCGACAAGATCGTCTCGCTCTACGTCGCGGCCAAGGCCGGGCAGGTGCTGCGCGGCGAGGACATCGTGGTGGCGGCCGAGAAGACCGGGCTGGTGTTCGGCCACATGAACGTGTTCCACCGCCTGATCGAGGGCCACCCCGAACGCGGGCCGATCTTCAGCATGGCGAGCATCCTCAAGCCGGGCAGCTTCGACATGGCCAACATCCGCGAGATGCAGACGCCGGCGATCGCGTTCTTCCTGACCCTGCCGGCGCCGATGACCGCGCTGGACGCCTGGGAGAAGATGCTGCCGACCGTGCAGCGCATGGCCGAGCTGCTCGACGGCGTGGTGCTGGACGACAGCCGCAACGCGCTCGGCCGCCAGCGCATCGCGCACATCCGCGACGACCTGCGCGCCTACGACCGCCAGCACCAGGCGCCGCCGCTGACCAAGTCGCCGCGCTGGTAGCGGCGGCCGGCCGTCGATCCCGGCGCGTCAGCGGCGCGCCGCCAGGAACGCCTCGCGGAACCTGAGCATCTCCGCCTCGGTGCCGACGGTGATGCGCACGCGCTCCGGCCATACCGGCCAGCTGCGGCCGACCAGCACGCCTTGCCGCTGCATCGCCTGCGCGAACGCCTTGCCGTCGCGCTTGACGTCGACCATGAAGCAGTTGGACTGCGAGGGCAGGCAGGCGTAGCCCTGTTCCTCCAGCCAGGCGATGGTGGCCTGGCGGATGCGGGCGTTCTCCGCGCGGCGCTGCGGCACCAGCTGCGGATCGCGCAGGCTGGCCATGCCGGCGGCCATCGCGGTCACCGCCAACGGGTTGCCGCCGAGTCTTTCCAGGCGTTCGAGCAGGACCGGCGCGGCCATCGCCGCGCCCAGCCGCAGGCCGGCCATGCCATACAGCTTGGAGAACGTGCGCAGCACCACCAGGTCCTGGCGCTCACGCACCAGTGGCGCCACCGAGGCTTCCTCGCTGTAGTGGATGTAGGCCTCGTCCACCAGCAGCACCGCGGAAGCGGGCTTGTTCGCCAGCAGCCACTCGATGTCCGCGCGCGGGGTGATCGAGCCGGTCGGATTGTTGGGGTTGCAGAGATAGATCAGCCCGGCGTCGCGCGCGGCCCCGGCCATCGCCCGCACGTCGTGGGCGCCGTCGGCGCGCAGGGGCACGCGATGCACCGGGGCGCCCTGGGCCGCGGCGACCTCGGCCACCGCCTCGAAGGTCGGGTCGGCCACCACCACGCCGGCCTTGGCAGAGGTGAACAGCGCGCCGCAGCGATTGAGCGGGTCGCTGGACCCCGGGTACAGGGCGAGGTGGTCCGCGGGCAATCGCTCGATCTCGGCCATCTGCCCGGCCAGCTCCCGGGCCATGTCGAACAGGTAGCGTCCGGAGCGGGCCACGATCCGGGTGGCGGCGTCCTGCGCCGCCGGCGCGGGGCCGAGCGGGCATTCGTTGAAGTTCAGGTAGACCGGGCCGGCGGCCGGGGCGGGGGCGATCGCCGGCATCCGGGTCGCACGTGCGGCCGCCTCGCCGGCACCGAGTGCGGAGACGGCCAGGCCGGAAGAGGCCAGTTGCAGGAACGAGCGACGCGAGACGGGCTGGGACACGGAAGGCTCCTTGGAGATTTGTGTAATCTTAAGTCCGTCCAGGTTTTCCGGAGGCGCGGCTTTTCGTGGGAGCGGCTTCGGCCGCGATGGGGCTTTCCCATCTGAACCCCTGCACATGAATGTGCGGGCTGTTGCAGAGGGATCTGCACGAAGCCGAACGCCCCATCGCGGCTGAAGCCGCTCCCACAAAAAAACGCGCCTGTGGATTACGGGCGCGCATGACCGCATGTCGCCTTCGCGCCATGCCCGATAGAATCGCCGCCCCAGAGCAATGCCGCGAGAGCGCATGACCGCCATCCCGGATCCCGCCCGGCGCGCCGAAGAGCTGCGGCGCCGCATCGACGAGGCCAACTACCGCTACCACGTGCTCGACGAGTCGCCGATCCCGGACGTCGAGTACGACCGGATGCTGCGCGAGCTGGACGAGCTGGAGGCCGCGCATCCGGAGCTGGCCACGCCCGATTCGCCGACCCAGCGCGTCGGGCATGCCGCGTCCTCGAAGTTCGCCGAGGTGCGCCACGCCATCCCGATGCTGTCGCTCGGCAACGCCTTCAGCGACGAGGAGGTGGAGGAGTTCGTGCGGCGCATCGTCGAGCGGCTCGACGTGGCGCAACCGGCGTTCTCGGCCGAGCCCAAGCTGGACGGGCTGGCGATCAGCCTGCGCTACGAGCAGGGCGAGTTCGTGCAGGGCGCCACGCGCGGCGACGGCGCCACCGGCGAGGACGTGACCGCCAACCTGCGCACGGTGCGCGCGATCCCGCTGAGGCTGCGCGGCGAAGGCTGGCCGCGGGTGCTGGAGGTGCGCGGCGAGGTCTACATGCCGCGCGCCGACTTCGAGAAGTACAACGAGCAGGCGCGCCTGCACGGAGGCAAGGTGCTGGCGAACCCGCGCAACGGCGCGGCCGGTTCGCTGCGCCAGCTGGACCCCAGGATCACCGCGCAGCGGCCGCTGAGCTTCTACGCCTACGGCGTGGGCGAGGTGCAGGACGGCGAGCTGCCGGCCACGCACTCGGCGATCCTGGCGCGCCTGCGCGACTGGGGCTTCCCGGTCAGCGGCCTGGTCGAGGTCGTGCGCGGCAGCGACGGGCTGCTGGATTACTACCGCCGGATCGGCGCGGCCCGCGACGGGCTGCCGTTCGACATCGACGGGGTGGTCTACAAGCTGGACGACCTGGCCGGCCAGCGCGAAATGGGCTTCGTCTCGCGCGCGCCGCGCTGGGCGATCGCGCACAAGTTCCCGGCGCAGGAGCAGACCACCACGGTCGAGGCGATCGAGATCCAGATCGGCCGTACCGGCGCGGCCACGCCGGTGGCGCGGCTGGCACCGGTGCAGGTGGCCGGCGTGGTCGTCACCAACGCGACGCTGCACAACGCCGACCAGATCGCGCGGCTGGACGTGCGCGTGGGCGACACGGTGATCGTGCGCCGCGCCGGCGACGTCATCCCCGAAGTGGTCAGCGTGATCGCCGAACGCAGGCCCGGCGGCACCGTGCCGTGGCAGATGCCGCCGGCCTGCCCGGTCTGCGGCTCGGAGATCGTGCGCGAGGAAGGCGCCGCGGTCTGGCGCTGTTCCGGCGAACTGACCTGCCCGGCGCAGCGCAAGGAGGCGATCCGCCATTTCGTCTCGCGCCGCGCGATGGACGTGGACGGCCTGGGCGAGAAGTTCATCGAGGTGCTGGTCGATGCCGGCGTGGTGCAGGGCGTGGCCGACCTGTACCTGCTGACGCGCGACCAGTTGCTGCTGCTGAAGCTGGCGCTGGACGCGGAATCGGCGGAAAGCCTGGCGACGCAACTGATGCCGCACCTGCCGCGCGAGGGCAGCGGGGACAGCCTCAATGCGGTGGTGAAGCTCGGCACGGCCGAGGACTGGCGCCTGCGGGTGCTGGCCTTGCCGCTGCGACTGGAGTGGAACCCGAAGAAGATCGCCACCAAGTGGGCCGAGAACCTGGTCGCGGCGATCGATCGCTCGCGCGACACCACGCTGGAGCGCTTCCTGTTCGCGCTCGGCATCGAGCACGTCGGCGAGAGCACCGCCAAGGCGCTCTCGCAATGGTTCGGCGACCTGGAACTGGTCCGGCGCATGCCGTGGCCGCTGTTCAAGCGGGTGCCGGACATCGGCGGCGAGGTCGCGCGCGCGCTCGGGCATTTCTTCGACCAGCCGGGCAACCAGCAGGCGATCGACGACCTGCTGGCGCGCGGCGTGCGCATCGGCGACACGCACCCGCCGTCGCCCAGGCTGCGCGGCGAACTGGCGCTGGCGACGCTGCTGGTGGACCTGGAGATCCCGAAGATCACCAGGTTGCGCGCCGAGCAGTTGGCCGGCGCGTTCGACTCGGCGGCGCGCCTGCTCGACGAGGACGAGCACAACTACGTGGCCGCCGGGTTGCCGGCCGAGGCCGCCCAGTCGCTGGCAGGCTGGCTGGAGGACCCGGCCAACGCGGCGCTGCTGGCCGCGGCCGACGCCATGCGGACCCGGCTGCTCGAGCGATTGCCGGAGGCCGCCGAGATCCAGGCCGGCCCGCTCGACGGCCAGACCGTGGTGCTGACCGGCACGCTGGCCGCGCTGACCCGCGATGGCGCGCGCGAGCGGCTGGAAGCGCTCGGCGCCAAGGTCGCCGGCAGCGTGTCGAAGAAGACCGCGTTCGTGGTGGCGGGCGAGGAGGCCGGCTCCAAGCTCGACAAGGCGCAGGCGCTGGGCGTGGAGATCTGGGACGAGGCGCGGCTGCTGGCGTTCTTGCGGCAGCACGGAGGAGAGGGACCATGACGGCGACGGAACTGGGCTGGCGCGTGGCGGTCCCCGCAGACGAGGACGCATTGCTGGCGATGATGCGCGCGTTCTACGTCGAGGACGCTATCGAATTCCATCCGGAACGTGCATTGCGCGGCCTGCGCACGCTGTTGCACGAGCCGCACCTGGGCGAAGCGCTGCTGTGGCTGGCGCCGGACGGCACGGCCGTCGGCTACGCGATCCTGACGCTGTGCTTCAGCGTGGAGATGGGCGGCCGCTACGCCCTGCTCGACGAGCTCTACCTGGGACCGGCCGCGCGCGGCCGCGGCTGGGGGCGCCAGGCGGTCGCCCTGTTCGAGGCGCGGGTGCGCACGCTAGGCCTGGACATGGTGCGAATGGAGGTCAATCGCCATAACGCCGCCGCCAGGCGGCTCTACCTCGGCCTGGGCTACCGCGACGACCAGCGCGACCAGTTGAGCCGGCGCCTGCCGGCCGCGGAGGCCTGATGTCCCTGCTCGACAAGCTGCGCCTGCGCGCGCGCCTCAACGCGGCGATCCGCGCGTTCTTCGCCGAGCGCGGCGTGCTGGAGGTGGAAACCCCGGTGATGTCCGAGGCCGGCAACACCGAGCCGAACATCGAGAGCTTCTCGACCCGTTTCACCGGCCACGTCGATGCCGGCTCGCCGCTGCGCTGGCTGCGCACCTCGCCCGAATACCCGCTCAAGCGCCTGCTCGCCGCCGGCGTCGGCGATTGCTACGAGCTGGGCCGCGTGTTCCGCAACGGCGAGGCAGGCGGCCGCCACAATCCCGAGTTCACCATGCTGGAGTGGTACCGCGTCGGCTGGGACGACCGCCGGCTGGCCGAGGAGACCATCGCGCTGGTGCGGCAGGCGCTGGCGCTGGTGGGACGCGAGGCGTCGGTGCAGGTCACCACGTACCGGCAGCTGTTCCTCGATGCGCTCGGCCTGGATCCGTTGGTGGCGGCCGAAGACGCATTGCGCGGCGCGCTCGGCGAGGTCGGCGTCGACCCGCAAGGCCTGGTGCGCGACGACTGGCTCGATCTGCTGATGACGCATCGGATCCAGCCGTATTTTCCGGCCGACCGCATCACGGTGGTGCACGACTGGCCCGCCAGCCAGTGCGCGCTGGCCAGGATCCGCGAGCCGGCCACGGGCGATCCTCCGGTGGCCGAGCGCTTCGAGCTGTACTTGGGAGTTCACGAAATCGCCAACGGCTACCACGAGTTGAACGATGCCGCCGAGCAGCGCCGGCGCTTCGAGCGCGACAATCGGGTGCGCGCCAGGCGCAACCTGCCGCAGTTGCCGCTGGACGAGCGGCTGCTGCAGGCGCTGCCGGACCTGCCGGACTGCGCCGGCGTCGCCGTCGGCGTGGATCGCCTGCTGATGGCGATGCGCGCCACGCCGCGCATCGCCGACGTGCTGGCGTTCGAGTTCGCGCGGGCATAACGGAAACGCAACCCGGCGCGTATTGCTTTCTTCACGGCGATGATGCTTTGATCGTTGCGCCAAGGAAGGTGCGTCCGGATCATTCATGTTGTCAGGGGGAGTCGCGGGATGAAGCGGTTCATCGTTCTTTGCGGCGTGCTCGGCTTGTCGTGGTGGCCCCAAGCCGCGTTCGCAGGGGACGGAGACCTCCCGGTGCAAGTCCGTTGCGAATCGCGCGGCATGGAGCGGCGGCACTGCCCGATCGACACGGCCAACGGCGTGCAGTTGGTACGCCAGCTGTCGGAGAGCACCTGCATCCGGGGCAGCGAATGGGACGTCGAACCGAACGGCGGCGGCATCTGGGTCGCGCTCGGATGCCGGGCGGAATTCCGTTCCATCCGGCCGCAAGGCGACGCGCTGACCCGGCGCGTGGTGCGCTGCGAGTCCAACGGGCCGCAGACCAGCTGCCCGGTCATGCTGCGCGGCGCGCCGGTGCGGCTGTTGCGGCAACGCTCGGCGTGGCCCTGCAAGGAAGGCCGCACCTGGGGCACGCGCCGCAACGAGATCTGGGTATCGCGGGGCTGCGACGGCGAGTTCGAGATCGGGGCCGAGGACGGGTCCGGTTTCGTCGACGTGCCGCGCCGGGTGACCTGCGAGTCCAAGAACCGGATCCGGCGCATGTGCGGCGTCTCGGTCGAGCGCGGCGTGCGGCTGGGCCGGCAGATCTCGGGCACGGCCTGCGTGCAGGACAAGAACTGGGGCTGGAGCCGCGACGGGATCTGGGTCGACGGCGGCTGCCGGGCGGAGTTCATCGTCGATTGAAGGCCGGGACCGGGTTCCGGCACCGGGAACTCGATAAAGCGGAGCTCGCTTCGGCATGATGGCTGTTGTGGGAGGGACTTCAGTCCCGACAGCAGGCCAGTAAAGCCTGTCGGGACTGAAGTCCCTCCCACAACGACACGCGACCCGAAGCAGGCTTGTCGCTTTTCCGAGCCTCCGCTCCCGGAACCCCGGTCGCGGCTTCGGCCTACAATGGCGCGATGACGACCGAATCCCACATCGATTACGCCCGCTACGACCATATCCGCCCGATCCTCTGGACCGGCGACGCGCTCGAACTGCTCGACCAGCGCAAGCTGCCGTTCGTGGTGGAGCACGTGCAGTGCCACACCAGCGACGAGGTCGCGCAGGCGATCCATGCGCTCACCGTGCGCGGCGCGCCGGCGATCGGCATCGCCGCGGCCTGGGGCGTGGTGCTGGCCGCGCGCGCGATCGACGCCGGCGACGGCGCCGAGGCGTTGCAGAAGCTGGAACCGGCGCTGCAGCGGCTCAATGCCGCGCGGCCGACCGCGGTCAACCTGGGCTGGGCGCTGGCGCGGATGCGCCGCGCGCTGCAGGAGGCGGGGGCGGACTGGCGCGACGTGGTGACCGCCGAGGCCCAGGCCATCGCCGACGAGGACCTGGCCGCCAACCGCCGCATGGGCATCCTCGGCGCCGGCCTGATCGCGCCCGGAAGCGGCGTGCTGACCCACTGCAACACCGGCTCGCTGGCGACCGCCGGTTTCGGCACCGCGTTGGGCGTGATCCGTGCCGGCGTGGCGCAGCAGCGCATCGGCCGGGTGTTCGCCGGCGAGACCCGGCCCTGGCTGCAGGGCGCGCGGCTGACCGTGTGGGAGCTGCAGCAGGACGGCATCGACGCCACCCTGATCGCCGACTCGGCCGCCTCGCACCTGATGAAGACCGGCGCGGTGCAATGGGTGGTCGTCGGCGCCGACCGGATCTGCGCCAACGGCGACACCGCCAACAAGATCGGCACCTACCAGCTGGCGATCGTCGCGCGCCACCACGGCGTCCGGTTCATGGTGGTGGCGCCGTCCTCGACGGTCGACATGGGCACCGCCAGCGGCGACCTGATCGAGATCGAGCAGCGCGACCCGGGCGAGCTGTTCGGCGTCGGCGGCGTGCGCACCGTGGCCGAGGGCATCAACGCCTGGAACCCGGTCTTCGACGTGACCCCGGGCGAGCTGATCGATGCGATCGTGACCGAGCGCGGGGTGATCGAGCGACCGGATGCAGCCGCGATGCGGGCGGCGTTCGGTTGAGCCCGGGATCCGGGAAGCCATCGTTGCCCGGGCCGGGCTGTCAAGCGCCCCGACTTTTTTGCAGGCCTTTGCGGGAGGGACTTCGGTCCCGACGGCAGGCCGGTAAAGCCCGTCGGGACCCAAGTCCTTCCCACAATCGCCTTCGGTCCGAAGCGGGCTTGCCGCTGTTCCGGGGCCCCGGTGCCGAAACCCGGGGGCGGCCCATCCGGCCCCGGTCCCGAAAATCCTGCAAGTGCTTGTTTCTGGCTGGCAAAACGCCAGCATCGATAGGCCTGCCGTGGTAGAATCGGTCGCTTGAATCGACCGGCGGATTGGACGCCTTCGCGCCGTGGTGCGCGAGGTCCTCCCGATCCGCCGCAAAACCAGACTACGGAACCCGAATGGCAGAAACCGCCAAGGAAATCATCCAGGTCAACCTGGAAGACGAGATGCGCAAGAGCTACCTCGATTACGCCATGAGCGTGATCGTGGGGCGCGCACTCCCTGATGCCCGCGACGGGCTCAAGCCGGTGCACCGGCGCGTGCTGTACGCGATGAACGAACTGGGCGCGCACAGCAACAAGGCCTACTTCAAGTCGGCGCGTATCGTCGGCGACGTCATCGGTAAGTACCACCCGCACGGCGACGCCTCGGTGTACGACACGCTGGTGCGCATGGCCCAGCCGTTCTCGTTGCGCTACATGCTGGTCGACGGCCAGGGCAACTTCGGCTCGATCGACGGCGACTCCGCCGCGGCGATGCGTTACACCGAGTCGCGCATGGCGCGCCTCAGCCACGAGCTGATGGCCGACATCGACAAGGAAACCGTCGATTTCCAGCCCAACTACGACGAGAAGGAACTGGAGCCGACGGTCATGCCGACCCGGTTCCCGAACCTGCTGGTCAACGGTTCGGCCGGCATCGCGGTGGGCATGGCGACCAACATCCCGCCGCACAACCTGACCGAGTCGATCAACGCCTGCATCGCGCTGATCGACAACCCGGAACTGGATGTCGACGGCCTGATGGAGTACATCCCGGGCCCGGATTTCCCGACCGCCGGCATCATCAACGGCACCGCGGGCATCGTCGCCGGCTATCGGACCGGCCGCGGCCGCGTGCGCATCCGCGCCAAGGCGGAGATCGAGGTGGCCGACAACGGCCGCGAGGCGATCGCCGTCACCGAGATCCCGTACCAGGTCAACAAGGCGCGCCTGATCGAGAAGATCGCCGAGCTGGTCAAGGAAAAGAAGATCGAGGGCATCAGCGAGCTGCGCGACGAGTCCGACAAGGACGGCATGCGCATCTACATCGAGGTCAAGCGCGGGGAGTCGGCCGAGGTCGTGCTGAACAACCTGTACCAGCAGACCCAGATGGAGTCGGTGTTCGGCATCAACATGGTCGCGCTGGTCGATGGCCGGCCCAAGCTGATGAACCTCAAGGAGATGCTGGAGGCGTTCATCCGCCACCGCCGCGAGGTGGTCACCCGCCGCACCATCTTCGAACTGCGCAAGGCGCGCGCCCGCGCCCACATCCTGGAAGGCCTGACGGTCGCGCTCGCCAACATCGACGAGATGATCGAGCTGATCCGGACCTCGGCCAACCCGCAGGAAGCCAAGGAACGCATGCTGGCGCGGACCTGGCAGCCCGGCCTGGTCGGCGCGCTGCTCGGCGCGGCCGGCGCCGAGGCGTCCCGCCCGGAGGACCTGCCGAAGGGCGTCGGCCTGATCGACGGCCTCTACCAGCTGACCGAGGTCCAGGCGCAGCAGATCCTGGAAATGCGCCTGCACCGCCTGACCGGCCTGGAGCAGGACAAGCTCACCGAGGAATACAAGCAACTGCTGGAAACCATCGCCGGGCTGATCCGCATCCTGGAAGACCCGGACGTGCTGCGGCAGGTGATCCGCGACGAACTGGTCAACGTGCGCGAGGAGTACGGCGACGAGCGCCGCACCGAGATCCGCCACAGCGAGGAAGACCTGGACATCCTCGACCTGATCGCGCCGGAAGACGTGGTGGTCACGCTCTCGCATGCCGGCTACGCCAAGCGCCAGCCGGTGTCGGCGTACCGCGCGCAGAAGCGCGGCGGCCGCGGCCGCAGCGCGGCGGCGACCAAGGAAGAGGATTTCATCGAGCAGCTGTGGCTGGTCAACACCCACGACACGCTGTTGACCTTCACCAGCAGCGGCAAGGTGTTCTGGCTGCCGGTGCACCAGTTGCCGGAGGCCGGCTCGAACGCGCGCGGGCGCCCGATCATCAACTGGATCCCGCTGGAACCGGGCGAGAAGGTGCAGGCGGTGCTGCCGGTGCGCGAGTATGCCGAGGGCCGGTACGTGTTCTTCGCGACCCGCAACGGCACGGTGAAGAAGACGCCGCTCAGCGAGTTCGCGTTCCGCCTGGCGCGCGGCAAGATCGCGATCAACCTCGACGAAGGCGATGCGCTGGTCGGCGTGGCGCTGACCGACGGCACCCGCGACGTGCTGCTGTTCGCCTCCAACGGCAAGACCGTGCGCTTCGGCGAGGAAACCGTGCGCTCGATGGGGCGTACCGCCACCGGCGTGCGCGGCATCAAGCTGGCCAAGGGCGAGGAAGTGGTGAGCCTGATCGCGGCCGAGCCTGCCGGCGGTGCCGAGGACGAGGGCGACGACGTCGAGGAGAGCGTGGACAGCGGCGAGGCGGAGGTCGTGGAGACCGGCGCCGAGAAGGCCGGTGTCGCCTACATCCTCACCGCCACCGAGAACGGCTACGGCAAGCGCACGCCGCTGGCCGATTACCCGCGCAAGGGCCGCGGCACGCAGGGCGTGATCGGCATCCAGACCACCGAGCGCAACGGCAAGCTGGTCGCGGCGGTGCTGCTGGGCGCCAGCGACGAAGTGCTGCTGATCTCCGACGGCGGCACGCTGGTGCGTACGCGCGGCGCCGAGATCTCGCGCGTCGGCCGCAACACCCAGGGCGTGACGCTGATCCGGCTCGGCAAGGGCGAGAAGCTGCAGGCGGTGGAACGCCTGGATGCCTCGCTCGCCGATGCCGACGAGCCGGGCGAGGAGGTCGCGATGCCCGCCGCCAGCGAGGAGAACGCGCCGCCGCAGGCATGAAGGCGGGCGTGGCATGACCGATGAGAACGCCGGCGCAAGCCGGCGTTCTTCTTTCCAGGCCGTGGCCAGCGGCCTCCTTTCGCGTTGCCTGCACACGGCAGGGCTCGCCGGATGGCGCGAGGGCGTCTTCACCCCGGCGCGCGAAAGAACGCAGGACGTTCACAAACGCATTGCCACCCTGTGCGCGCCCGGCGGCGGCATGCCGTCGGCGATGTCGCATCGAGGAGGACAGACGCATGGCCGTTGACTACCGTGCCCGCCGCACAGGGCACTGGACGCTGGTGCTGCTCGGCATCGCGATCGGATTGCTGGGGCTGGTGTTGCTCGCCGGCGGGATCTGGCTGGCCGCGCTCGGCGGCTCCTGGTACTACCTGCTGGCCGGCGTCGGCATGTCGGTGGCGGGCGTGCAGTTGGTGCGCGGCCGCAACTCGGGTGCCTGGTGGTTCGCGGCGGTGTTCGTCGGCACCTTGCTGTGGACCTGGTGGGAATCGGGGGCCAGCTATTGGCGCTGGGTGCCGCGCCTGGGATTGGTGACGGTGCTCGCGCTGGTGCTGGCGCTGCTGTCGCCCCGGCTGGAGCGGCCCGCTTCGCGCGCGCTCTCGCGTGGCCTGGCGGGCGTGCTGGCGGCGATCTTCGTGGTGGCATTCGCATTGGCGTTCGTGCCGCACGGCGTGACCGGGCCGGAAGGCAGGTTCCCGGAACCGCAGCCGCGGGCTTCGGCGCCTTCGCCGAACCCGCAAGGCGCGCCGGCGGGATTCGTGCAGCCCTCGGACCAGCCGGCCGACGGCGACTGGACGGCCTACGGCCGCAGCAACGCGGCCGAACGCTTCAGCCCGCTCGGCCAGATCACGCTCGACAACGTGGGCCGGCTGCAGCGGGCCTGGGAGTTCCGCACCGGCGACCTGCCGGAGCGCCGCTGGGGCGCGGAGACGACGCCGCTGAAGGTCGGCGACAGCCTGTACCTGTGCACCGCGCGCAACCAGCTGATCGCCCTCGATGCGCGCACCGGCAAGCAGCGCTGGCGCTTCGACCCGAAGGTGGCGGACGAGTCGATCCCGTACACCGCCGCCTGCCGCGGCGTGGCCTACTACGAAGTGCCTCCCGCCGGCACCGACGCCGATGCGGCCGCGGCCGCCGTGCCGGGTGCCGTGCCCGAAACCCGCGGCGCCAATGCGGACGATCCGGTGCCGCGGGTGCAGCCGGCGCCGGTGGCCGAGGAGGCCGCCGGCCAGGCCTGCCGCAAGCGCATCATCGAAGGCACGCTGGACGCGCGCCTGATCGCCGTCGACGCGGAGACCGGCAGGCCCTGCCAGGGTTTCGGCGACAACGGCCAGGTCGACATCACCGTCGGCATGGGCGACACCCCGCCGGGCTACGTGTCGATCACCTCGCCGCCGGCGATCGTGCGCGGCGTGATCGTCACCGGGCACCAGGTGCTGGACGGACAGCGCCGCTACGCGCCATCGGGCGTGATCCAGGGCTACGACGCGGTGACCGGCAAGCTGCGCTGGGCCTGGGACATGCTCAATCCCGATCGGAGCGGCCTGCCGCCGGAGGGCGAGACCTACGCGCGCGGCACCCCGAACATGTGGACCACCGCCACCGGCGACAACGAACTGGGGCTGGTGTACCTGCCGATGGGCAATTCGGCGGCGGACTACTGGAGCGGGCTGCGCACGCCCATCGAGAACCGCTATGCCACCTCGGTGGTGGCGCTGGACGTGGCCACCGGCAAGCCGGCCTGGCATTTCCAGGCCGTGCGCAACGACGTATGGGACTACGACTTCGGCTCGCAGGCGAGCTTGGTCGACTATCCGACCGGCAACGGCACGGTCCCGGCGTTGCTGGTGCCGAGCAAGCAGGGCGACATGTACATCCTCGATCGCCGCACCGGCAAGCTGCTGACGCCGGCCGAGGAGCGCAAGGTGCCGCAGGGCGGCGTGGAACCGGAGCAGCGCTCGCCCACGCAGTTGTTCTCGCTGTACCACACGCTGCGCAAGCCCGACCTCACCGAGCGCGACATGTGGGGCATCACGCCGATCGACCAGCTGGTATGCCGGATCCAGTTCCGCAAGGCGAGCTACCAGGGCTTCTATACGCCGCCCGAGGCCGACCGCCATTCGATCGAATACCCCGGCTACAACGGCGGTTCCGACTGGGGCAGCGTGGCGGTGGATCCGACCCGGCGCGTGATCGTCGCCAACTACAACGACATGCCCAACTACAACATTCTGGTGCCGCGCGCGAAGGCCGACGAACTGGGCTGGGCGCCGCGCGAGGACGTGCGCGGCGACATGGGCGGCGCGGAGGGCGCGGGCGACCCGCAGGCCGGCACGCCGTACGCGGTCAACGTCAACGCCGGCTGGCGCCTGCCGTTCACCAAGCTGCTGTGCAAGCAGCCGCCGTACGGCGGCATCCGTGCGATCGACCTGCAGACCGGCAAGACCCTGTGGGACCGCCCGTTCGGCGAGGCCCGCAGCAACGGTCCGTTCGGCATCCGCTCCGGCCTGCCGATCCAGATCGGCACGCCCAACAACGGCGGCCCGGTGGTCACCGCCAGCGGCCTGGTGTTCATCGCCGCCGCCACCGACGACCTGATCCGCGCGATCGACCTGAGGACCGGCGAGACCGTGTGGCGCGACAAGCTGCCCGCGGGCGGGCAAGCCACCCCGATGGTCTACGAGGTCGATGGGCGCGAGTACCTGGTGATCGTCGCGGCCGGCCATCACTTCATGGAGACCCGGCCCGGCGACTACGTGATCGCCTACGCGTTGCCCCAGGGCTGAGCCTGCGGGGAGGACCGGGCTGGACCGGTCCCCGGTGCACCTGTCGCGGCGCATCCGCGGCAGGCGATCCTTGCCGCGGCGCTTTTGGCCGTCCGCTTCCGTCTAGCTTGGGAGGATCGCGACGGGAACCATCGCATGAACGGGCACGGCAACGAGGACGGGGAGGCGAGGGTCGCTCCGCGCATCGAGGCATCGATGCGGCAATGGGCGAGATCGCTGTCGCGACGTGTGCGCCTATGGGCAGCAGGCTTGCTGGCGGTGGGAGCGCTGGCTGCCCAGGCGGAGGAGGCCGTGCCCGCGAGCTGGATCGACTATGCGGCAACGACCGGGAACGCCCTGCAGGCCAGATTGAGCGAAGGCAGCGGCGACCTGGTCACGCGCCTGCATGCCTGGCTGGAGAAACGGCAGGCGCGAAGCGCCACGCCGTTGCCGGTGGTGGTGCGCTTGTGGATCTCCCCGCGCGGTACGGTGGAGCGCAGCGAATTCGGCAGCCTGGGCGACGTCCAGGCCGATGCCGACCTGCGCGCGATCCTGGCGGCGAGCCCGCTTCCCGAGCCGCCGCCCGAGGACATGCCGCAGCCGCTGGTGATGCAGTTGACCCTGCAGCCCAACCCGGATTTCGACGCGGACGCCGCCCCCGGCCGCTGACGCTCACGCCCGGCGGCGCGCGATCACGGTTTGCGGATCGCCGGCGGCAGCACCGGCGGTGCCGGTGGCGGGCGCTGCGGCAACGTGGACTTGCCGAAGGTATTGCCCATCCGCTGGCGCGTGGCTTCCGGATTGGCCAGCCCCAGCGCGGTCGAAGGACGCCTTGCGATCTCCTCCGAACGCAACTGCGCGGGCGACCGCGCGGCGTCGCCCGTGGAGGGCATGAGCAAGCCGCTCAGGCAGTTGTAGTCCCGCACCCGTTCGCCGTTGACCTCGATGTCGATGCAATGCCGATCCGGGATCTTCCCTGTCTTGCCGTGGCCAGGATCCTGCCGTGCCTGCGCGATGCCGCAGGTGGCGGGGACCAGCAACGCGATCAGCATGAGGCGGCGCATCGTCGTGGATGAGTGATGGGCGGTGAGCGCGATCGCGCCGGAAGCAGGCAGCGCGATGCTATGCCGAAAATGAAGGGCGGGAAAGTGCGTACCTTCAAACGTCGTGGACTCGGGGCAGCCGCACGTCGCCACCGCAAGCGGAAGCATCATGCCATTGGCTCGCGGGATGAAGATCCCGGCGTTGTAATCACTCGGAAACGTACGCCTGCTACCGGCCCCGGGTGGGCACGACGGCGCAAAAAATGTGTGCGGTTTCGGATAACTGAATCCGTCCTAAGTAAGGACGCGGCACAACCTCCACCGGTTGCCTGCCGACCATCGTTTTCGTTATCCGGATAACTGCCTGATGTCCGTAAAAAAGATAAGGCCGGCCGCCTCGGCGCTGGCTACCGGCCTGATGCTGGCGATGTGCTCGGCCGCGGTCCATGCCCAACAGGCGGAAGCGCCCGCGTCCGCGCCTTCCGGCGAAGGGAGCGGCACGGACACGCGCAAGGTCACCATCAACGAGTACATCGTGCGCGGCAACAGCGTGCTCGACGCACGCTCGATCGAGCGCGCCGTCACCCCGTACCTCGGCCCGGGCCGGACCCTGGAAGACGTGGAAGCCGCGCGCGCCGCACTGCAGGCGGCCTACCAGGAGCGCGGCTACCAATCGGTCTACGTCGATCTGCCCGAGCAGCAGGTCACCGGTGGCGTGGTCTTCCTGCAGGTGACCGAGACCAGGCTGGGGCAGGTCGAGGTCGTGGGCGCCAAGCACAACGATCCGGAAGCGCTGCGCGAGCGCGTGCCGTCGCTGCGCGCCGGCGAGGTCCCGGATTTCAACCGCGCCCAGCAGGAGCTGACCCGGCTGAACCGTACCGCCAAGCGGCAGGTGATCCCGCTGGTGAAGCAGGGCGGGCAGGCCGGCACGATGGACGTGCAGCTGAAGGTCGAGGACGAATCGCCCTGGCGCTTCAGCGCGTCGGTCAACAACGACCACAGCGCCGACACCTCCGCGCTGCGCTCGGTGGTGAGCGTCGGCAACGACAACCTGTGGCAGAAGGAACACGTGGCCTCGCTGACCTTCTTCGCCGCGCCGGAGGACCTGGACGAAGCCAAGGTGTGGTCGGGCTCCTATGCGCTGCCGCTGGGCAGCCCGGACTGGACGCTGGAGTTCTCCGGCTACACCTCCGACAGCGACGTGCTGACCGAAGGCAACACCAACGTCACCGGCCGCGGCCACGAACTGGGCGTGAAGCTCAGCCGCACCCTGGCCATGTCCGGGGCCTGGTGGCACCAGTTCTCCGTGGGCGTGGCGTTCAAGGACCGCAAGGAAGGGGTCGGCATGCTCGACCAGGAAACCCAGTACGTGCCCCTGAAGTACGCGCCGATCACGGTGGGCTACAGCGGCTTCATGCAGGGCGAGAAGAACCAGCTCGGCACCGGCCTGCAGGTCGTGTTCGGCACCCGCAACTTCCTCGGCTACGGCAGCGATGCGGACGCGTTCGACTGGGCGCGCTACAGGGCCGACCCGAGCTTCGTCGCGGTGAAGGCCGATCTCAACGACACGCTGACCCTGGAAAGCGGGGCGCAGTGGTATGCGCGCCTGTCCGCGCAGGTGAGCGACATCCCGCTGGTGTCGGGCGAGCAGTTCGCCGCCGGCGGCATGTACACCGTGCGCGGCTATCGCTCGGCCGAGGCGCTGGGCGACTACGGCGCGATCGGCTCGATCGAATGGCGCACCCGGCCGCTGGGATTGTGGGGCCTGCAGGACTGGCGCCTGTACGCCTACCTCGACGGCGCCTGGCTCAAGCTGCGCGATCCCTTGCCCGAGCAGGACGACGAGTTCTCGCTGGGCTCGATCGGCGTCGGCAGCAACTTCCGGCTCTACGACCACGTCAACGTCCGCCTCGACTACGGCTATCCGCTGACCGACGGCCCGACCACGACCAAGGGCGCGCACCGGCTGCATTTCAGCGTCGGCACCAGCTTCTGATTCCCGACTTCCACGCTCTATCTGGAGAACTCCGTCCATGCAACGTCTCTTGACCGCACTGTTGCTCCTGCTGGGTATCGCGATGTCCGGCGCGGCCAGCGCAGACACCTCGTGGTGGCAATCCGACTGGAAATACCGCAAGCCGATCACGCTCGATGCGGGCAGCGCGGGGCTGGCCGCCGGTGCCGGGAGGATGCCGGTGCTGGTGCGCCTGCATGCCGGCAACTTCGCCTTCGACGGCGTCGCGCCGGACGGCAGCGACATCCGCTTCGTCGGGGCGGACGGCCGCACCGTGTTGAACCACCAGATCGAGCAGTTCGACCCGGGCCTGGGCATGGCGCTGATCTGGGTCGACGTGCCGGCGGTCGGGCCGGGCCCGGCGCAGACGATCTGGATGTACTACGGCAACGACAAGGCGCCGGCCGGCGGCAGCGGCCAGCAGGCGTTCGACCCGGACTACAGTGCGGTCTACCACTTCGCCGAGCAGGAGGGCGCGGCGCGCGACACCACGGCCTATGCCAACAACGCGCGCAACGCGCTGCCGCGCGCCGATGGCGTGGCCATCGGCCGCGGCCTGAAGCTGGGCGGCGAGGCGATGGTGGTGCCGGCTTCGCCGTCGCTGGCGATCGCCGAAGGCGGCGCGTTCACGTTCTCGGCCTGGATCAAGCCCGAGCAACTGGCGCCCAACCAGGTGATCTACGCGCGCCGCGACGGGGCGGGTTCGCTGCGGGTGGGGCTGGACAACGGCACGCCGTTCGTCGAGGTGAACGGGGCGCGCGCCGCGGCGGGCAGCGCGCTCGCCGCCGGACAGCCTGCGGCGCTGGCGCTGGCCGCCGGCAACGGCCAGGTGCTGCTGTACGTCGGCGGCCGCGAGGCGGCGCGCCTGCCCGCCGCGTTGCCTGCGCTCAATACCGACACCTACATCGGCGGCGATGCCCCGGCGCCGGCGGCCGCCGACGGCGCCAGCGCCATCGTGCCGGGCGCCCCGTTCGCGGGCGCGATCGACGAGGTGCGCATTTCCAAGGCGGCGCGCCCGGCGGCCCTCATCCAGGCCGATGCGCTGTCGCAGGGCGGCGATTCGCGGCTGCTCGCGTTCGGCGAGGACGAGCAGTCGGCGGGCGTGAGCCATTTCGGCTTCATCCTCAAGTCGATGCCGGTGGACGCCTGGGTCGTGGTGGTCGTGCTGTTCCTGATGTTCCTGGTCTCGTGGGCGATCATGATCGCCAAGAGCCGGTATTTCGGCAGCGTGGACAAGGCCAACGAAGCCTTCACCGAGCAGTACCGCAAGGTCTCCGGCGACTCCATCACGCGCTTGAACGACATGGCCGGCGCCGGCCGGATCAGCCCGGAGATCCTGCAGCGCTCGACGCTGTGGAAGCTGTACCGGATCGCGATCGAGGAAGTGAAGGGGCGGCAGGCGCATACCGGCAGCCTGCGGCTGTCCGATTCGGCGATCGGCGCGATCCGCGCTTCGCTGGACGCGGAAGTGATCCGCGAGACCGAGCGCATGGCCAAGCGCATGAACTGGCTTTCGACGACGATCGAGGGCGCGCCCTATGTCGGCCTGTTCGGCACGGTCATCGGCATCATGCTGGTGTTCGCGGTGGCGGCGATGGCCGGCGCGGTCGACATCAACTCGGTGGCGCCCGGCATGGCGGCGGCGCTGTTGTGCACCGCCGCCGGCCTGGGCGTCGCGATCCCGGCCTTGTTCGGCTACAACTGGCTGTCGGCCCGCTCGGAGTCGATCTCGGCGGACATGGCGGTGTTCGTGGACGAATTCGCCGCGCGGCTGGCGGAAGAGTCCGAGGACGGCACGCTCGGCGCCGTCGCGCCTTCGGCCCAGGCCTGAGGACGCGCCATGGCCAAGCGGGCATTCGGCATCAAGAAGCGCGAGAAGGGCATCAACGTGACGCCTTTCGTCGACGTGCTGCTGGTGGTCCTGGTGATCTTCATCCTGACCAGCAACGCGACGATACCGGGGCTGGAGGTGAACCTGCCCAAGGCCAGCTCCAGCACGCCGCTGGAGAAACCCAAGACCAAGGCGATCACCATCGACAACGCCGGGCAGGTGTTCCTGGACGCGTACCCGGTCACGTTGCCCGAGCTGGAGGACCGGCTGCGCCAGGAGAAGGCGGTCAATGCCGATTTCCCGGTGATCGTGCGCGGCGACGCGCAGGTGCAGTACGCGCGCGTGGTGGAAGTGCTGGACCTGCTGCGGCGGATCGAGCTGAGCCAGGTCGGGTTGGTCACCGGCAAGCCGCAAGGGTGACCGGGCGTGAATTCCGAATCCTCCAACCCGACGGGATCGCCGCGCAAGCCGGCCGGATGGTGGCGGCCGGCGGCGGGCATGGTCCTGCTGCTGGCCGCGCTGGGGGCGCTGCTCTGGTATCTGCTGTTCAAGGACACCGCGACCACCAAGCGCCAGGTGCCCGACATGCCGATGCTGGCGTTGCCGCCGCCACCGCCCCCGCCGCCGGAACCCGAACCGGAGCCCGAGCCGGAACCGAAGCCGGAAGAGACCATGCCGGAACCGGAGCCGCTGGAAGAGGTGCCCAAGCCCACCGAGGAGGCGCCGACGCCGGATACCTCCGATCCGGTGACGATGGACGCCGATGCGCAGGCCGGCAGCGACAGCTTCGGCATCCAGAAGGGCAGCGGCGGCGGCTCCGTCGGCGCGGGCCCCGGCGGCGCCGGCAACGCGAGCTACGGGCGCTACCTGGGCTACGCGTTGCAGCAGGCCATCGCGCGCGACGAGCGCGTGCGCCGGCTGGCGTTCCAGTTGCAGCTCGATGTCTGGCTCGAATCCGACGGCACGATCAGCCGGGTCGAGCTGGTGCGTGGCAGCGGCAACCAGGAAGCCGACCAGGCCGTGCTCGAGGCCTTGCGCAACTACGGGAAGGTCGACGAGCGGCCGCCCGCGTCGCTGCCGTTCCCCGCGCGCGTGCTGGTGCAGGGGCGCCGCCCGGCCGGATGAACCGCGGCATCTCCGCCTTCCGATGAATTTCCTCTTGCGAGAACACCCGATGAAAAGTGCAGGACTCCACACGATCCCCGGTCCCGCCAAGCGCACCGCGCTGGTGGCAGCGCTCGGACTGGCGCTGGCGGCAGGCAACGTCCAGGCGCAGCAGGCGGCCGGGCACGAAAGCACGATGGTCAAGCTGATCCGCAGCCTCATCGACAGCGGCGCGCTCAAGCCCGAGGCCGGCCAGCTGCTGCTGCAGGAAGCCCAGCGCGAGGAGCGTGCGCAGGCCCCGGCGGCGGCCGCAGCGGTGCAGGCGCAGCCGGGCGACGTGCGCGTGCCGTACATCCCGCAGACCGTGCGCGACGAGATCCGCGAGGAAGTGAAGGCCGAGGTGCTGGCGCAGGCCAAGGACGAGCGCTGGGCCGCGCCGGACGCCGTGCCGGAATGGACCCAGCGCATCCGCGTGCAGGGCGACGTGCGCGTGCGCAACGAGTCGCGCCTGTACTCCGACCGCAACAGCGTCATCGAGGTCGATTGGCCGGCGATCAACAACGGCTCCGGCTACGACGTCAATTCCAATACCAACCTGCGGTTGCCGCCGCTGCGCAATACGCGCCAGGACCGCAACAACTCCTGGCGCATCCGCGGCCGCATCGGCATCGCCGCCGACCTGGGCGGCAATACCGAGGCCGGCATCCGCCTCGCCACCGGCAACGACAACGGGCCGGTCTCGACCACGCAGACGCTGGGCGGCGGACTGGACAAGAAGGACGCCTGGATCGACCAGGTGTGGCTCGCCTGGAAGCCGGTGGACTGGCTGCGCGTGGTCGGCGGACGTTTCGACAATCCGTACTGGTCCACCGAGACGCTGTTCTCCAACGACCTGAACTTCGACGGCATCGCGTTCCAGTATGCCGACAAGTTCGCCGGCGACGATCTCTCGCTGTTCGCGACCCTGGGCATGACCCCGCTGGAGTACTCCTCCGACGGCTTCCCCAGCACCAGCACGAACAAGCAGAAGAGCCGCGACAAGTGGCTCAACGGCTTGCAGGTGGGCGCGGAATGGGCGTTCTCGGACGCGCATCGCCTGCGCGGCGCGCTGGCCTACTACGACTTCCGCCGCGTCAACGGCCGCCTGTCCGAGCCCTGCGCGCTGTACGCGGGCGCCGACTACTGCAGCACCGACTGGACGCGCCCGGCGTTCATGCAGAAGGGCAACACGCTGATGCTGTTGCGCAACATCGCGCTGGATCCCGCCGATCCGGCCAATACGCCGCAGCCGCAGTACGTGGGCCTGGCCTCCGAGTTCGAGCTGCTCGACGTCAACCTGCGCTACACGCTGCCGGCGTTCGGCGGCTACGGCCTGCAGCTGGACGGCAACTGGATCAAGAACCTGGCCTACGATCCCAGGCAGATGTGGGAACGGGCGCAGGGCGGTATCGTCACCAATCTCGCCGCGGCTGCCGACGGCCAGCCGTCGTCGGCCGACATCAAGAGCGGCGACACGGCCTACCAGTTCCAGGCGACCTTCGGCGTGCTGCAGCCGGGCGCCATCGGCGACTGGAACGCCTGGCTCGGCTATCGCCGGGTCGATCCGGACGCGGTGGTCGATGCGTTCAACGATTCCGACTTCCACCTGGGCGGCACCAATGCCAAGGGCTACTACCTGGGCGCTTCGTACCTGTTCGGCAAGCGCGTCTGGGTGACCGGCAGCTGGTTCGCGGCCAAGGAAGTGTTCGGCCCGCCGCTGTCGATCGACGTGTTCCAGCTGGAGGTCAATGCCAAGTTCTAAAGGGGGCGCGTGGCCGGCGTTGAAGGCCGATCGATATACAGGGAGAAACATCGATGCGCACGCAAGAGAGAGTCATCAGCCTCAGGCGCCTGGCGAGCAAGCTGGGCGAGATCCTGATGTCGGGCGACCGTCCCATGGTGGTGACCCGGGACGGCATCCCGGTCGCGTTCTTCATCCCCGCGCGGGTGTGGAAGGCACAGGAGGATTCGGAGCTGTCGCGGCAACTCGTGCAACTGGTGCTGGATCGCGCCGGCCTGCCGAGGGAGGAAGTGCAAAAATCCATCGAGGCCGTCCAGCCCAGGAAACGCCGCCTGCTCAAGATGGCGCTGGCGGACGGCCACGGAGCCGGTCGCCCGTGACCGCTCCGGAAAACACATCGGAAACGGAGTAGGGATGAACGATCTCGCAAAAGCAGGAACCGGTACGGAAGCAGGGAACGCGGCGCCGCAGGCCGCGGAAACGAGCGAACGCCACGCCCAGGCCGCGCCGCTGTTCTATCGGCGGCCGGAACTGTTGAACGCCGCGATCCACGGGGCATGGCGGATCCGGCCCGCGGGCGTGGATTTCGCGGCCGGCGCGAACTCGGTACCGGTCATGGCCGGCGAGTTCGCCGCGGCCGCGCGCCACTATCCGCTGGTCTTCGCCGGCGCCGAGCGCATGCCGGTGGCCGTGCTCGGGCTGGAGCGGAGCAACCGGTTCGTCAAGGACGGCGCATGGCAGGCCGGCGCGTACGTGCCGGCCTACGTGCGACGCTATCCGTTCGTGTTCGCGCAGATGAACGAGGGCGACTACGCGCTGGCGATCGACGCCGAGTCCGCGATGGTGGTCAAGGACGGAAGCGAGGGGGCGCCGCTGTTCGAGGACGGCAAGCCTGCCGCGATCACCCAGCAAGCCTTGCAGTTCTGCGACGCGTTCACCCGCGAGAGCGCCGCCACGCAGGCGTTCGTCGGCGCATTGGAGCAGAACGGCCTGTTGCTCGAGCGTACCGCCAGCATCGCCTCGCCGCAGGGCGGCCGGACCACGCTGACGGGATTCTCGGTGGTGTCGGCCGAAGCGTTCGAGAAGCTGCCCGAGCAGGTCGTCGTCGAATGGCACCGCAAGGGATGGCTGGCGTTGGTGAACGCGCACCTGCTCTCACTGGCCGGCTTTGCCGACCTGCTGCCGGACTGACGGTCCCGCCTCGTTTCCGATGATTCGCGTATTGCCAGGAGATTTGCCGGAATGAAGAAGATCAGCCTCTGGATGGCCTTGGCGCTGCCGGCCGCGGCATCGCTGCCCTTGCCGGGCCTGGCCCAGGAAAGCGCCACCTCGCTGGGCGGCAGCGCGGTGCCCGGTGTATGCCTGTTGAGTCGCGAGGCGGTGTTCGCCAATGCCAAGGTCGGCAAGAGCGCCAACGAGAAGCTGCAGCAGTTCACCCGGACCGCGCAGACGGAGATCGGCGGCGAGCAGGCCGCGCTCGACCAGGAGATGGAGCGCCTGGGCCTGCGCCGGCCGGGCTTGCAGGAATCGCAGTTGAACGAACAGCAGCGCGCCGCGATGCAGAAGTTCAACGCGCTGCGCCAGAAGGCCGCCGAGCGGGGCCGCCAGATCGAAGCCACGCGGCTCAAGGCGATGCAACGCATCTCCGACGAGGCGCAGCCGGTCATCGCGCAGGTCTATGCCAGGCACAAGTGCGGTTTGCTGCTGGACCGCGGCAGCGTACTGGGCGGCAACCTGAGCAACGACCTGACCGCGGAGGTGGTCGCCGGGCTGGATGCGAAGATCGCCGCGCTGCCCATCGCACTGGAACCCGTGCCGGCCGCGGCAGGCGATACCAGATAGTCATGTGGCTGGGGTAAGGTCGCCGGAACTGCCCTGGAGAGCTGTCTTCAGCGAGAAAGCATGTTCATGCGGGACTTCCAGAAGGCCTACCGGAAAGCGCGCGGCTGGGGATGCTCGTCCCCGGTCGCATTGGGCGCTGCGATCCGTTACGCCATCACCGGCGACAGCGGCCGGTTCACGCCGCGGAAGGGCTTCCAGAGCTATCGCATCGTCAGGGAGCGCAAGGACGGGCCCGATTCCACGTCCTAGTTGATTGCTGCCTGCCGATCTTCGGTCCGATGGATGGGGACTGAGCCCTCGTGTTGTTCCTTGTGGAGGGACTCCAGTCCCGACGGGCCTTGCCGGTGCTGTCTGATCAGGCGATGCAGGCTTCCTTCCCCTTCGGGAGAAGGTGCCCGAGGGCGGGCGAGGGTACGGGCGGAGCCTCATGGTCTTCATGGTCGTCGCTCCCGCGAAGGCGGGAATCGGGGACGTTGTTTCAGCTTTTTGCTTCTTGCTTCGGAAGCAAGGGCTTTCGCCCCAAGAAGTCACGCCCCCGGGTCCCCGCGCCTTGCGCGCTACGCGCTCCGGGGCCGTCGCGGATAGGGCCGCGGTGAATCAAAGACGGAAAGCGCAAGCAACGGCAAGATCACGGGCGACAGCAACCGCCTGGCGTTGTTCATGGGCGTCGGCGTGGCCCTGGGCAGCATGAACAGGTTCCGGGAACGCCATCGCGATATTCCCGAGGTAGGAATGTCGCAAAAGTGCAACCTGGGCTTGCTAGGTTGTCGACGAGGAGCGGGGGGCACCGCCATTGCCGGCGGTGGTCGCCCGGCCATCCGATGGATGTCGAGTGTGGGGCCTGGGGTTGCGATGCGATGCAACGCCAGGCGTTCCACGAGGTGAATGTGGTCAGGACGTACGTTGCGCAAGCTTGCATGGGCTCGCTGGTCCTGGCGTGCGGGTTGGCTTGCGCGAATGCGTCCGGGGCAACGGGAGGGCAGTCGACAGGGGGGGATGTTGTGGCCGTGTCCGGGGCGGATGCCGAGGGCACCGTGGAGTTCGATATCCAGGCTTTGCCGTTGCAGGTGGCGCTGGAGCGCTACAGCAGCTTGACCGGGTGGTCGGTCCTCTACCAGGGCGCGTTGGCGCAAGGGAGGACTTCCAGGGCGGTCAAGGGGCGGTTCACCCCGGATGCGGGGCTGCGCATGCTGATCGACGGAACCGGGCTGATGCCCCGGCATTCCGGACCGGATCGGGTCGTGCTGCTGCCCACGGCGTCGGCGCCGGTGCGCAGCGTTGCGCCCGCCCGGACGCCTCCGGCGTACATCGCCTACTACGGCAGCGCGCAAGCGAACCTGCGCCGCAGGTTCTGCCAGGACGCGCGGCTCGCTCCCGGCGACTACCGGGCGGCGATCCAACTGGACATCGGCGGCGACGGCCGCCCGCGGCGCGTGAAGCTGCTCGACACCACCCGCGACCCCTCGCTCGATGCGGCCCTCGTGGAGACGATTTCGGCAACGGCATTCGAGGCCCCACCGGCCGGCATGCCGCAGCCGTTGACCTTGTTGATATTGCCAAAGACGGTCGCGCGTTCGGCGGATTGCCCCGGTGGGCGGAACGCGGCGCCTGTCACGGAGGAGGAAGCGGCTCATGGCTGACGGCATGGCGGACACGGCGGACCTCAGGGACTATCTCCTCGGGGCCTACGACGACCTGAGGGGACGGCTGGCGCGCCGCCTGGGATGCACGGAGCAGGCGAGCGACGCCCTGCAGGACGTCTGGCTGCGCCTGGCCACCCGCCCCGAGCAACGCGGCCTGGAAGCGGTGCGCAACCCGCGCGCCTACCTGCTGCGGATGGCCTTCAACGTGATGGTCGACCGGCAGCGGGCGGACAGCCGGCTGCTCAATGCCGAGGAAATCGATTCGCTGCTGAACCTGGCCGACCCCAATCCCGGCCCGGCCCAGTCGACCGAGGAGCGCCTCGAACTGGAGGCGCTGGCCGGCATCATCGAGCGCATGCCGGCGCGCCGCCGGCAGATCCTGCTCTCCGTGCGCGTGGAGGGCATGCAGCAGCGCGACGTGGCCGAGCGCCTCGGGGTGTCGCTGCGCCTGGTGCAGCGGGAGCTCAAGGCCGCCCAGGAATACATCGCGGCCCGCCTCGGCATTTAGATTTCGTGCGTATTGCACGCGCTCGATCCGTCTACAGTTAGGCGAGACATCGAGCGAACAGGTGGCCCCGGCGTGCCCGGGCGCCGCAGAAGAACCCCATGAACCCATCGGACGAGCGGATCCGTACCGTCAGCCCCCTCGAGCGGGAGGCCTATGCCTGGATCGCCCTGCTTACCTCGGGCCAGGCCACGGCGGCCGACGCCGATGCCCTGAAGGCCTGGTGCGCCATCAGCGAGGAGCACCGGGCGGCGTTCGCCAAGGCGCAACGGCTCTGGCGGCAGATCGGCAGCGCCGGCCAGGACGTGGCCAACTGGAAGCCGCTGGCGGCGCCGGGAGCGGCTCGCGGAAGGGGCGGGCCGCTGTTGCGGCGGCGGGCGTTCATCGGTGGCGCGCTGGCCGCGCCGGCCGCCCTGGTGGCGCTCGCGGCATGGCGTCCGCCGCTGGGGCTGTGGCCATCGCTGGACGAACTGCGCGCCGACTACCGCACGTCCACCGGCGAGCGCCGGCAGGTGCAGCTCGCGGGCCGGGCGGTGGTCGAGATGGACGCCCAGACCAGCCTGCGCGTCGCCGACGGGCCCGTGCAGGCCATGGAACTGGTCGCTGGGCGCGCCGGCGTCCGGTTGTCGGGCGCGCGTCCTTTCACCATCCGTGCGGGCAACGGCTGCGTGGTGCTCGACAGCGACGGCGCGCGCGTGGATGTCTGGCGCAGCGGCGAACAGGTCCAGGTGAGTTGCCTGGCCGGCACGGCGCGCGTCGAGCATGCAGGGCCGCACGTGCTGAACCTGCAGGCACGCCAGCAGGTGGCGTATACGCGCGATGCGATCGGCGGGCTGGTGGCGGTCGACCCGGCGGACGTGGCGGCGTGGCAGCAGGGCGTGCTGGTGTTCCGCCAGGCCGCGCTCGCGCAGGTCGTCGATGAGCTCAACCGCTATCGACCGGGCCGCGTGGTGATCCTCGACGACCAGGTCGCCCGCCAGCCGGTCAGCGGGCGGTTCAGCGTCGACGATCCGGATGCGGTGATCGAACAGCTGCGGCTGGCATTGAACCTGGACGTGCACGCCTATCCCGGCGGCGTCGTTCTGCTGGCGTGAAGGCGCGCGGGACGAACGCCCTCGTTCGTCTTCGCCGCGCGGGATACGTCTCCAGTGGATGGCACGTTCCAGTGCGGGCATGGTGTCGCCGCCGAAACCGCCGGCGCGGGCCGCTGCGGTTGCGAAGCGCCGGATAAGGAGGTACCGGTAGTGCGAAAGTCGGAAGTGAGCGCCGTCGATCTCAGGCGCAGCCTGTCGGCGTTCCTGGATTCGGCCTGGCGCGAACCCTTGCTGGTGACGCGCTACGGCATGCCGTGGGTGTGGATCCTTTCGGACGCGACATGGCGGCAGCAGCACCAGCACCTGCGTTTCTCGCAGGAAGACCACCCGCTGGTGCCGGTGCGCAAGCACGTCGACGAGGTGCTGGAGCAGGAAGTCGCCCTGATGAGGCGCCTGTTCCGTACCAGTCCGCTCGGCACGACGCCCGAGCCGCTGTTCCGCGCCTTGGTCCTGCAGGCGATCTATTCGTTCGGCAGCGTGGCGCTCCTGCACGAGCAGATCGTCCACAACCGCCTGTTCGGCTGGTTCGTCGGCTTCGACAGCGTGCTGCTGGAAAGCTGGAAGCCCGCGCAGTTGGCCGACGGCCTGCGCAACGTGCTCGACGACGAAGGAGCCGTCGATCTGGTGGGACTGTTGCTGCAGGAGCTTCCGATTGGTGACGTGCTGCGCAGTTCCGGTCTCGCGATGGAGGCCGATGCGATGAAGCACTGGCGTTCGCGGCTTCCCTGGTGATGCCGGCGGCGGCATCGCCGCGTCGTTGCGTGTCGCTCGCGGCCGGCGCGATCCGTCTTCATGGGGAGGGGCCCGGCCGGCGATGGCGGGCCCCATGCCATCACATGGGGCGCAGCGCGTATGGACGAGTTTCCCAGAGTCACGATGCTGGAGATGGATCGCTCGCTGACGCGGATACTGAAGTCGGCCCAGCGCGTTCCCGTTTCGGTATGCCGCTACGGCAAGCCCTGGGTGTGGATCGTCTCGCACGAGACCTGGTTGAACACGGTCCGCGGAGCGAGCCCGGTTCCCGACCGGCATCCGCTGGCGGCGTTGCGCGCGCATCTCGACGCGCGCATGCAGGAGAACGCCGCATCGCTGCACGCGCTCGCGGGCCAGCAGCAGGGCGACGCGGACATCGCCGCACGGCTGCGCGCGTTGATCCTGCAGCGCGTCTACGGCATCGAGAGCGCTCGATTCCTGCAGGAGCAGCTCCGCCACAACGCGTTGTTCGAGGGGTTCGTCGGCCTGGAGCAGGCCGAGGTGGACCGGCCCGGCTTCGTGGGCGAACTGGCGCGCCTGTCCCGCCATCCCGATGCATGGGCGCTGATCGAGCTCTTGCTCGCGCGCGCGCCGCTGGAGCGGTTCGTCTCCGAACTCGGGCTGGTGCATGCCATCCACATGGAGATCGCGACGCCCCGCGCGCTGCGCGAGGAAGCACCGGAAGGCGGCCGCCGCGCCGAGGTCAGGGCGGCATGAACGCGCCACGATCCGTGCGCGCCTTTCGCGGCCGCGTTCGCAGCGCGTTCTCCAAACCTTTTTTTACCGTTCTGACACACGCACCTGCAAGGATCGCCGAGCGGGTTTTTCTGGCGCACCGAGGACAGTGAGATGGATATCGTCCGTACCGGCATTCCCATGGGCCCCGGCGCGCCGCGGCAACGCGGCTTCAGCCTGATCGAGATCATGGTGGTGGTCGTCATCATCGGCATCCTGGCGGCGTTGATCGTGCCCCGGTTGATGGACCGGCCCGACCAGGCGCGCGCCACGGCGGCGCGCCAGGACATCGCCGCGCTGATGCAGGCGCTCAAGCTGTATCGCCTGGACAACGGCCGCTATCCCACCAACGAGCAGGGCCTGCAGGCGCTGGTGAACCCGCCGGCCGGCGGTGCGCAGCCTTACCTGGAACGCTTGCCGCCGGACCCCTGGGGCCATCCGTACCAATACTCGAACCCGGGCCAGAACGGCGAGATCGACGTGTTCTCGCTCGGTGCCGATGGCAAGGCCGGCGGGGAGAAGGCGGATGCGGACATCGGTTCCTGGCAGTTGTGATGCGTCGCCTGTCGGTGCAATGACGCCCGGTTCGCGCGCATGCCGCGGGCCGCGTGCCGGCCAGCGCGGCATGGCGGTCGTCGCCGCACTGATCGTGGTCGCGCTCGTGGCGGTGATCGCCGCCGGCGTGGCGGTGCGGCAGGCCGCGTTCATGCGCATGGTGCAGGGCGACCAGTCGCGGGTACGGGCGCAGTGGCTGGCGCGCGACGGCGTGGCGCAGGCCATGGCCGTGCTGCGCGAGGACGCGGCGCGCAACCCGTTGACGCGGCTGGATGGCGAGTGGGCCAGGCCGCTGCGCGCGGTGCGTTCGACCGATCGCGCCACCGGCGAGGTGGTGCTGCGGATCGAGGACGAGCAGGGCAAGTTCAACCTGCGCAACCTCGTGCGCACGGGAAAAGTGGATGCCGACGAGGTGGCCGCCTTCCTGCGCCTGTGCAGGGAGCTGGGCGTGAAGCAGGACGTCGCGGACCGGATCGTCGGCCGGGTGGTCGCCAGCGTGGCCTTGCAACGCCCGCATGGCGGCGAGGACGCAGGCGATGCCGCGGATCCGGCAGACGTGCCGGTGGCACTGGCCGTGGCGCGGCAACCGCTGCCGCGCACGCTCGACGACCTCGGCACGCTTGCGGGCGTGGACGCGGGCGTGCTGGCGCGGCTACGCCCGTATGTCACCGTGTTGCCGGAGAACACCTGGATCAACGGCAACACCGCCAGTGCGGAAGTGATCGGCGCCGGCGTTCCCGGGCTGACGCCGGAACGCGCACGCGAAGTGCTGCAGGAACGCGACCGCGGGCGCTGGTTCGTCAACCGCAGCGATTTCATCAACCGCCTGCGCCTGCGCGACCTGCCGGTGGACGAGTTGCGCGTGACCATCGTGAGCCAGTGGTTCCAGGTATCGGGCACGGTGGCGGTGGATGGCGCGCAGGTGCCGGTACAGGCGCTGGTGCGCCGGAGCGTCCGTGCCGGGCGCGAACCCCAGCTCGTCTGGCTGCGGATGGGCGCATGAGCCGCCGCGCCGCATTGCGCCTGGCATTGCCGCCACTGGCGGCGCTGGCGCTCGGTTCGCGGGTGTGCGGCGCACTGCGCGGCCGCGATGGCAACTGGGCCGAGGGAGCGTGGTCCTTGGCCGAAGCCGGGCAGCGCTGGCCCGGCGGCCGCGTGCAGGCCGTGCTGCATGCGGACGACCTGATCCTCGTGCGCATCGCCGTGCCGCCCTTGACCGGCGCGCGCCTGCGCGCGGCGGTGCGTAGCGAAGTCGAAGCGCTGATGCTGGACGATCCCGGCGAGGTCGCTTTGGCGCATGGCCCGCGCGGCAGCGACGGGCGCGTATCGGTGGCGTGGGTGTCGCGCACGGCGCTGGCGCGCGCCGCCGGCGTGTTCGCCTCGTGCGGGCTGGTGCTGGACCGGCTCTATCCCACGCCGTTCTTCCTGCCTGCCGCCGGCGACGGGTGGACCGCGCAAAAGGTGGACGCCGGGATCGTGGTGCGCTGTGGCGAGGACATGGGCTTCGTGCAGCCGGCCGAGGCGATGGACGATGCGACGCTGTCGGTGTTGGTGGCGGCCGTCGAGCGCGAGGCCCCGGCCACCCTGGACTGGATCGGAGCGCCGCCGCAGGGCTTGCCCGGGCGCGTTCCGGTGCCGGTCCGGTCCATGCCGGCCGGACAGGCATGGTCCGGCCATGCGCCCGACTGGTCGCTGCCGGTGCCGGCCACCGCGGCCGTGGCTTCGCCCGGGCGCTGGCGCAAGCCGCTGCTCTGGTGCGCGGCCGCGCTCGTGGTCGGCCTGGGCGGATTGAACCTGTATGCCGCGCGCCTGGCGATGGAAGGCGAGCGGCTGCGCGCGCAGATGGCGCAGCGGGTCATGCAGGCGTTCCCTTCGCTGCCGAGCGTGATCGATCCGCTGCAGCAGGCGCGCCGGCAGGTCGCAGCCGAACGCGCCGGCGCCGCCGCAGGCACGACCTTCACCGCGCTGGCCACGGCGAGCGCCACCGCATTGCCGTTCCTCGCCGGGCAGGTGCAGGAGCTCCACTACGCCCCGGGGCAACTCGTGCTGCGGTCCATGGAAAGAAGCGATCCCGGTGCACCCAAGGCGACGGAGCCTCCACCCTGGGCGTCGGCGGCGCAGGCGGCCGGCATGCAGGTCGAAGCGACGGACGATGGATGGCGCATTCGCCAGGGCGCAGACGCGTCGCCGGCGCCTGCCGAGGGCAACGAGCCCGGAGGCCAGGCATGAAGTTGCTGCCGGCACTGCATGGAGCGAATGGCGCAGGGCGATCTTCCCTGCGCGATGCGATCGCCCCGTTGCGAACCTACTGGCGCGGCCTGGCCAAGCGGGAGCAGCGGATGCTGCTGGCCGGCGGCCTTGCGGTGGCGCTGGTGACCACGTGGTGGGTGTTGGTCGAGCCGGCGCTGAAGTCGATCGCGTACTGGCAGGAGGAACTGCCGCGGCTGCGCTCCCAGGCCACGGCCCTGGATGGCGTGCTGAAGGAGCGGCAAGTCGCCGTGGCCGCGCCTGCCATGCCGGACGCGATCCGGCGCAGCCTCGATGCGAGCGGGCTCGCGGGGCATTACGAACTGGCTTCTTCGCGGGGGCAGGCCGGTTCGCCGATGGCATGGGAGCTGAAGTTCTCGCAGGCGCCGGCCGGGGCGCTGGTCGGTTGGCTGCTGGCGGAACCGCCGCGACTGGCCGCGGCGTTGGCCGAAGTGGAACTGGCCCGTGCCGGGACCTCCAACAACGATGGACAAGGCGCGGTGCTCTCCGGGCGGGTTCGCCTGGGCATGGCACCGGCAGGGGAATCGCGGTGATGCGTGGATGGAAGTGGGGCGGGGCGGTCGCGTTGAGCCTGTTCGTCGCGGTCGCATCTTCGGTCGTGGCCAAGGAGCCGGTGGAAGAGATCGACGACCAGGTGCGGCTGAACCTGGTGGATACCGACATCGGCGCGGTGCTGCGCCTGGCGGCGCGCTTCACCGGGCGCCAGTTCCTGATCGATCCGCGCGTGAAGGGGCAGCTGACGCTGGTGTCGGACGGTCCCGTCTCCTACGACAAGGCCTACGAACTGCTGCTGGGCGCGCTGCGCCTGCAGGGCTATACGGTGGTGGACGTGGACGGCGTCAGCCGCGTGCTGCCGCAGGCCGACGCCAAGCTGCACGGCGGCCCGGTCGGAAGCGCGAAGGGGCCCGGCGGCGAGATCGTCACCCGCACGTTCCAACTGAACTACGAGAACGCCGCCAACCTGGTGCCGGTGCTGCGGCCGATGATCGCGCCGGACAATCCCATCACCGCCTATCCCGGCAACAACACGCTGGTCATCACCGATTACGCGGACAACCTCGACCGGATCGCGCGGGTCATCGCCAGCATCGACACGCCGGTATCGCTGGATACCGAGGTGGTCAAGCTGCGCCATGGCATCGCCGTGGACGTGGCGGCGCTGGCCGCGCAACTGCTCGACTCGCAGCAGGGCAACGATCCAACCCAACGCATCCTGGTGGTGGCCGACCCGCGTTCCAACAGCGTGGTGGTGCGCGCGAGCAGCCCGGCGCGCACGCGCCTGGCGCGCGAGTTGATCGGCAAGCTGGACGAGGCCCAGACCGACCCCGGCAACCTGCAGGTGGTGTACCTGCGCAACGCACAGGCGGTGCACCTGGCCGGCGTGCTGCGCGGCCTGCTGACCGGCCAGAGCGACGCACCGGCCGCCGGCACCGATCCGGTACGCGAAGCGCTGGGCGCCAACGGCGCCATCTCGGGCAACAGCGGTTCCGGGTCGTCCAGCGCCAACGCCACCAACAACGGCAACGCCGGCAACACGGGCAGCGGCCTGCGCGGCGGCACGCAACCCTCGGCCACCGCGAGCGGCGCCACGCCGTCGGGAACCGGCCAGACCGACACCGCGTTCTCCGCCGGCGGCGTCACCGTGCAGGCGGACGCCACCACCAACACGCTGATCATCTCCGCGCCGGAGCCGATGTACCGCAGCCTGCGCAAGGTGATCGACCAGCTCGACCAGCGCCGTGCGCAGGTACTGGTCGAGAGCCTGATCGTCGAGGTCACCGAGAACGACACCGGCCGGCTCGGCATCCAGTGGCTGACCGGCAACGGCCGCACCTTCGGTGGCGCCAACTTCGGCGGCAGCGGGATCAACAAGAACGGCGCCACCACGATCGACGTGCTGCCGGAAGGCTTCAACATCGGCGTGCTCGACGGCACCATCAGGCTGCCGGGCATCGGCGAGGTGCTGAACCTGAAGGTGCTCGCCAACGCGCTGCAGAGCCGCAACGGCGCCAACATCCTGTCCACGCCCAACCTGATGACGCTCGACAACGAACCGGCCAGCATCATGGTCGGGCAGACGGTGCCCTTCGTCACCGGCCGCTACGTCACCAACAGCGGCGACGGCAGCAGCAATCCGTTCCAGACCATCGAGCGCGAGGACGTGGGCCTCAAGCTCAACATCCGCCCGCAGATCTCCGAGGGCGGCACGGTCAAGCTGGACATCTACCAGGAGGTCAGCAGCATCGACCAGCAACTGTCCAGCGACAGCGGCGTCGTCACCAACAAGCGCGCGCTGGATACCAGCGTGCTGCTGGACGACGGGCAGATCATGGTGCTGGGCGGGTTGCTGCAGGACAACGTCAGCAGCGGCCGCGACGCGGTGCCGGGGCTGGGCCGCCTGCCATTGCTGGGGGGACTGTTCCGCAGCGAGAACCGCAACCGGGTCAAGACCAACCTGATGATCTTCCTGCGCCCGCACGTGGTGCGCGATACCCAGGCGGGGCGCAGCCTCACGCTGGACCGCTACGAGTTCATGCGCCAGGTGCAAGGACGCGCGCAGCCGGGCAAGCATTGGCTGCTGCCGGAAATGCAGGCGCCCTTGCTGCCGCCCTCGGGCGTCCCCTTCGCGGCGGCGCACGACCTGCGTGCGCAGCCCCGCGCGACGGGCGCGTCGGCCACGGCGGCGGCCGCGAGTGGCGAACCGGCGCCGCAGGTCACCGGCGACCTGCAGGCGCTGTATGGCGCGGACGGCGCCATGCAGGTCGTGCAGTTCGCATCCGCGCCCGATCGCGAACAGGCCGACCGGATCGCACGGCAGGCCCAGGCCGGCGGCGTGCAGGCCTATGCGGCGGCGGCGCCCGATGGCCGGCGCTACTGGTTGCGTACGCAGGTCGCGCGCGATCCCGCCAGGCTGGATGCCACCGTGGCGCTGCTGCGGCGCATGGGTTACCAGCCCGAGCTGGTCATGGAGCCCTGAACCATGGAACCGGAGCTGACGGCGGGTCCTGCCCCCGGGCTCGTGCCGGCCGAAGGCGCGAGCGAGGGCGCTATCGCCGCCGCACCGGCGTTGCAGATGCTGCCCTACGCCTGGGCGAAGGCGCAGCGCGCCTTGCTGCGTTCCACCGCCGGCGGCCCGGAACTGCTCGTCGGTGCCGCGACCCCGGGCTGGGCCATCGCCGAGGTGCGGCGCAGGGTGGGAACCTTGCGCACGCTGCGGATCGACGATGCCGAGCTGGAGCGGCTCATCGCCGCCGCGTACGCCGATGCCGGCGACGCCGCCTCGGTGGTGGTGGCGGCCGAGAACGAGGCCGACCTCGACCGCCTGATGCAGGACATCCCGGAGATCACCGACCTGCTCGAAGCGCAGGACGACGCACCGGTGATCCGCATGATCAACGCGCTGCTGGCGCAGGCCGCGCGCGACGGCGCCAGCGACCTGCACATCGAACCGTTCGAGACCCGCTCGGTGGTGCGCTATCGCGTGGACGGCACCTTGCGCGAGGTGGTGCATCCGCGCAAGGCGCTGCATGCGGCCTTGATCTCGCGCATCAAGATCATGGCGCACCTGGACATCGCCGAGAAACGCCTGCCGCAGGACGGGCGGATCACGCTTCGGGTCGGCGGGCGCCCGATCGACGTGCGCGTCTCCACCGTGCCGACCGGCCATGGCGAGCGCGCGGTGCTGCGCCTGCTCGAGAAGGACGCCGGCCGCCTGCAGCTGGAGCGCCTGGGCATGGCGCCGGAGACGCTGGCGCGCTTCACTTCGCTGATCCGGCAGCCGCACGGCATCGTGCTGGTCACCGGCCCGACCGGCAGCGGCAAGACCACCACGCTCTACGCCGCGCTGGGCCAGCTGGATACGGCGACGACCAACGTGCTCACCGCCGAGGACCCGATCGAGTACGACTTCCCCGGCATCGGCCAGATCCAGGTCAACGCACGCATCGGCATGACCTTCGCGGCCGCGCTGCGCGCGATCCTGCGCCAGGACCCGGACACGATCATGATCGGCGAGATCCGCGACCTGGAGACGGCGCAGATCGCGGTGCAGTCCTCGCTGACCGGCCACAGCGTGCTGGCGTCGCTGCACACCAACGACGCCGTCTCGGCGGTCACCCGCCTGACCGACATGGGCGTGGAGCCGTTCCTGCTGGCCTCCTCGCTGCTGGGCGTGCTGGCGCAGCGCCTGGTCCGGCGGCTGTGCCCGGATTGCAAGCGGCCGGAGCTGCTCGCGGACGGCCGCACCGTCCATCGCGCGGTGGGTTGCGCGGCCTGCGGCCATACCGGCTATCGCGGCCGTACCGGCATCCACGAGCTGTTCGTGGTGGACGACGAGGTGCGGCGCCTGATCCACGAAGGCAGGGGCGAGCAGGCCCTGCGCGCCGCGGCGATGCAGGCCGGGATGCGCAGCATGCGCGAGGACGGGGCGCGCTGGATCGCGGCCGGCATCACCTCGCCGGAAGAGATCCTGCGGGTGACCGGCGACGGCTGAACGGAGGCGAGGGAAGGACATGCCGACATTCCAGTACGAAGCCGCCGACGCGACCGGCAGGATCGAGCGCGGCGCGATCGAGGCCGACGGGCAGCGCGCCGCGCGCGCGCGCCTGCGCGAGCGCGGCCTCACCGCGCTCAGCGTGGCCGAGGCACGCGCGCGCAATGTCGGCACCGGCATGCTCGGGCCGCGCCTGTCCAGCAGCGAACTGGCCTGGGCCACGCGCCAGCTGGCCAGCCTGCTGGCCGCGCGCCTGCCGCTGGAAGCGGCGCTGACCGCGACCCTGGAGCAGGCCGAGCGCCGGCACCTGGTCCAGGTGCTGACCGCCGTGCGCGCGGAGGTGCGCGCCGGCCAGCGTCTGGCCGATGCGCTGGCGATGCAGCCGCGCGATTTCCCCGGGATCTATCGCGCCCTGATCGGCGCCGGCGAGGACTCCGGCGACATGGCGCGGGTGATGGAGCGGCTGGCCGACTACATCGAGGAGCGCAACGCCCTGCAGGCCAAGGTCACGACCGCCTTCGTCTACCCCGCGGTGGTCACGCTGGTCTCGGTCGGCATCGTCGTCTTCCTGCTCAGCTACGTGGTGCCGCAGGTCGCCACCGCCTTCACCCAGGCCCGGCAGGCGTTGCCGCTGCTGACGCGCGCGATGCTGGCCGCGAGCGCCTTCGTGCGGGAGTGGGGCTGGGCGGCGCTGTTGGCCATGGCCGCCATGGTAGGTGCGTGGCGATTCTCGCTGCGCGCGCCGTCCCGGCGGCTGGCCTGGGATGGCGTGTTGCTGCGGATGCCGCTGCTCGGGAAGTTCGTGCTCGGCGTGAACACGGCACGCTTCGCCTCCACCCTGGCGATCCTCGTGGATGCGGGCGTGCCGCTGCTGCGCGCGCTGGACGCCGCGCGGCAGACGCTCGGCAACGAGCGCCTGCGCGCCTGCGTAGCGGACGCCACCGCGCGCGTGCGCGAGGGCGTGCCGCTGGGCGCGGCCCTGCAGGCGCAGGCGATCTTCCCGCCGGTATTGACCCACCTGACCGCCAGCGGCGAGAAGACCGGTGCGCTCGCGCCCATGCTCGATCGCGCCGCACAGACGGTCTCGCGCGAGATCGAACGGCGCGCCATGGCGTTCACCTCGCTGCTGGAACCGCTGATGATCCTCGGCATGGGCGGCGTGGTGCTGTTGATCGTGCTGGCCGTGCTGTTGCCGATCATGGAAATGAACCAGCTCGTCCAATGAGGTCCGCGCTGCGGGCACGACGAGCGCCGTCGCGCATCTGCATGCGCGAACGCGCGGACCAGGGACTCGGTGCAACGCCGTCGTTCCCGCGAAGGTTGGAACCCAGCGACTTCTGCTCCTGGAAGCCAGTACATCGGGTTCCGCGTCGCCGGGACGACAAGGGACATCAACCAGCGCTGCGCCCTCGGCAATCCTGGCGATGCTTGCGTATCCCGCTCTCGCCAAGCGCTGAGTCCAACAAGTACGCGCGTCATATTTTCCCGGAAATTTCCAGACATTCTTTAGCCGAACCGTCATGTGCATGCACGGCGGAATGAGCGTTTTCGCTGGATGTTCGAGAGGTTGATGCTTCCAGGCCATGTCGCCGGGCATGGATTTTCGAAAAAGGAATCGAGAGTTCCAAACAACGCGGCCGCACTCCAAACAATTTTTTGCCTTGCTGTCATCCGGGCGGCCGAGCATGGGCCCGTCGTCGACAGAGCATGTCGGGAGGAGATCGGCGACGGGGCAACCCTTTTTCCTCTCTCACGCGGTTTCGACTTTCACGTAGAACCAATCGGAGATGATCATGTTCAAGCACAACAAGCGGATGGCCGCCGCGCTGGCCCTGGGCCTGCTGTCGGTGGCGGGCGTCGCCTCGGCGCAGTCGGGCAACACCGCCGTGGGCGGTGGCGCCACCCTGCCTGAAGATCTGTACGACGAGATTCTTCCCAGCGGCGTCGGTCAGACCGCCTTCACCTATACCGGCACCGGCAGCGGCGCGGGCAAGGCGAACTTCCTGAATGACAACCCGCAGTTCAATGCCAGCAATTCGAACTCCTGGTTCCGCAACGAATCGGCTGGCGGCAACCCGCCTCCGGCGTGGGCGTCGACCGTCACCGTGCACTTCGCCGGTAGTGACTCCGTGCTGAGCCCCACCGAAATCAGCACCTATAACGATCAGTACAACAGCCAGGATGGCTCCCCGGCGACCATTGCCAACTACGGCAACCTTGTTCAGATCCCGTCCGCGGCCACTTCGGTCACCGTCCCGTTCAACAAGGCCGGCAGTGCGCTGGACCTGAATGTGACCGCAATCTGCGGCATCTTCTCCGGCAAGTTCACCAACTGGAACCAGGTCCCGAATTCCGGTCGGACCGGTACCATCACGGTGGTCTACCGCGACGAGAGCAGCGGCACCAGCGAACTGTTCACCCGCTTCCTGACGGCAGCCTGCTCGGCTTCGGACGTTGCGGGTACCACGCTTAAGACGGCCGGCAGCCCTGCCGCTCCGGCTTTCTCGGTGCAGTCGACCTTCCGCAACGTGTTCGTCAACAACACCACGCCGGCCAACTTCGTATCGGCCGTGGGTGGCACGGCGGTCTACAACCAGGTCTACGCCGTTGATGGCCGTATCGGCTACGTCGGCCCGGACGTGATCCCGGACGTGACCGATGCGACCAAGGTCGCCAAGGTCAAGGGCTTCTCGCCGAACGAAGTGAGTGTACAGGCCACGCTCGACACCGTTGCGCCGCCGACCGGTGCCGCCGCGGCCAATCCGGCCAACTGGGTTCCGACCTTCGGCAATCCTTCTGCTGGTTATCCGATCGCGGGTTACACCAACCTGATCCTGGGCCAGTGCTATGCCAATGCTACGGTCGCCAGCAATCTGCTGACTTTCCTGCGCAAGCATTACAACGCTATCGTCGCGTCCAGCAACGATGCCGCGATCCGGGCCCATGGTCTCATTCCGTTGACTTCGACCTGGAAGACCGCGATCCGCAACCGCTTCACCGTTGCGGGCGCGCCGCAGCTGATTGGCGACACCGCCAACGGCTGCGCCGGCGTCCCGGGCCGTCCGCTCTGATCGCACTGGAAGGACGTCGCTAATCGGGCCAGGGATGGCCTGTCATCCAGCCGGCAGTGGCCATCGGTCGCTGCCGGCTTTGCCAGTTTCATTGAATCCAGCAACCACTCCAGGAGGGAGATTCCATGTTCAAGGCCAAGTATTTGTGTGCGATGTTGTGTGCCCTTGCCGGTACGGTATCGTCCTCGGCGTTCGCGCAGGTCACGATACAGAGTGGTGGCGCTTCGATTCCCGCGAGCCTGTACAAAGGCGAGCCGGACAGCATTCTTCCGGCCAATTTCACCTATGCGGCGACCGGCAGCGGCATTGGCAAGACGGCGTTCCTGACCAACAACGCCTCGCTGTTCGGCACCACCGGTAACGTGCACTTTGTCGGTAGCGATTCGGTGCTCAGTCCGGCCGAGCTCAGTACCTACGACCAGCAGTACAACAGCCAGGATGGCAATGCCGCCACCATCGCCAATTACGGCAACCTGATCCAGATCCCGATGGCGGCCACACCGATAGCCATTCCTTTCAACAAGGCAGGTGGCTCGTTGGACCTGAGTGTGACCGCGATCTGCGGGATCCTTTCGGGCAAGTTCACCAATTGGAGCCAAGTGCCGAACTCAGGCAGGACGGGCGCCATTACGGTCGTTTATCGCAACGAGAGTAGCGGTGCAAGCGAAATACTGACCCGTTTCCTGACGGCGGCATGTTGGGCTTCGGACGTTTCAGGCACTACGCTTAAATATGTAACTTATCCGAATGGTACTACATACGGGCCTGGCTTCTCGGTGCAGTCAACCTTCCGTAACGTGTTCGTCAACAATACTGTCCCTCCCAACTTCATCTCACCGCAAATCAGGGGAGATGTGGCGCTTTACAACACGATCTACGCGGCGGATGGCCGAATCGGCTACACCGGACCCGATGTGATACCGGATATGGGCGATGCGACCAAGGTGGCCAGGATCAAGGGATTCTCGCCGAACCAAGCGAACATACAAGCTACGCTCGACACCGTTGCGCCGCCGACCGGTGCCGCCGCGGCCGATCCGGCCTATTGGGTTCCAACCTTCGGCAACCCGTCCGCGGGCTATCCGATCATCGGTTACACGAATCTGATCTTGAGCCAATGCTATGCCGATGCGACGGTGGCAAGTAATGTTTTGAGCTTCCTGCGTAAAAACTACGCGGCTGTTTTCAATAATGATGCTGCAATCCGTGCACATGGTTTTATACCGCTGACTGCCACCTGGAAGACCGCGATCCGCAACCGCTTCACCGTCGCGGGCGCGCCGCAGCTGATCGGCGACACCGCCAACGGCTGCGCCGGCGTCCCGGGCCGTCCGCTCTGATCGCACTGGAAGGACGTCGCTAATCGGGCCAGGGATGGCCCGTCCTCCAGCCGGCAGTGGCCATCGGTCGCTGCCGGCTTTCCTTTGCGGGAAAGCGTTGGACACGGGAGGGGTACGACGGCCCTGGTCGTGTCGTTTTTGGGCCGATCGATACGTCAAGTAAGAATGACGTGAAGCGCCGTGCCGACGCGGCACCGGTGCCCTTGCGTCGCCCCGAATGCGTGGATCAGCCAAGGTATCTCGAAAGATGAACGAGTCGAAGACGGTATGCCGTGCCGGCAAGAGCAAGGGCGTCAACCTGCCTGCGGGCGATGGCCGGCCGAGGTCGCTCCGTTTCAACCGGCTCTCCCATTCGATCGCGGCGCTGCTGCTGGTGGGCGGGGTGGCGGGCAGCGTCGCCGCGCAGCAGGCGTTCAGCCCGGCCTGGTTCGCCAACAAGGGCGCGATACAGGGCAATGCGGCGGCCACCGGGTTGCTGCCCAACGGCCTGCCGGCCAATACGCTCACCGCGCCGCAGCAGCAGTCGCAGGCCGCGCGCGAGCAGCTCCAGCAGTCGATCGCCAATCTCAATACCGCCGCCCAGGCCATCGCACTGCAGCAGGCGCTGCAGCAACAGGCCCGGCAGGCGGCGTTGGTTCGCTCTTCGGACATCCCCAACGGCCTCGGCGAGGGCGGCCTCAAGATCGACGACGACGCGTTGACCAAGGGCTGGCTCAACGCCAACGCGCCGACCCAGTCCACCCAGGACGGCCGCGTGGTCGTGAACATCGAGCAGACCGCCGACAAGGCCATCCTGAACTGGGAGACCTTCAACGTCGGTCGCAACACCACGGTGAATTTCGACCAGCAGGCCGGCTGGGCGGTGCTGAACCGGGTGAACGATCCGTTCGCGCGCCCGTCGCAGATCCAGGGCCGGATCACCGGCGACGGCACGGTGTTCCTGCTCAACCGCAACGGCATCCTGTTCGACGGCTCCTCGCAGGTGAACGTGCGCAACCTGGTGGCGGCCGCGGCGACGATGACCGACAGCCAGTTCAGCAATAGCGGCCTGTACAGCGCCGGCAATGCGCCGAGTTTCACCAACGCGGGCGGCGCGGTCTTCGTGGAGCAGGGCGCGCTGATCCGCACCGCGGCGCCGGCCAAGTCCACCGATGGCGGCGGCTACGTGCTGTTGCTGGGAACGGACGTCGCCAATGCCGGCGAGATCGCCACCCCCAAGGGCCAGGCGATGCTGGCGGCGGGCGACAGTTTCATCATCCGCAAGGGCGTGAGCACGTCAGGCAATGCCGCCTCGACCACGCGCGGCAACGAGGTGGCCGTGCTGCGCGATGCCGATGGCGTGGATGCGGCCGGCGACCCGCTGCCGAATCCCTCCGGCACGGTACGCAATACCGGCCTGATCCAGGCGCGCGAGGGCGACGTGACCCTGGCCGGCCATGACGTGCGCCAGGACGGCGTGGCGATGGCCTCCACCACGGTCAACAACCGCGGCACCGTGCACCTGTTGAACTCGCGCAGCGATGCCAGCGGGCGGGTCGCGCTGGGCGAGGGCGCGGTGACCGCGGTGCTGGTCGAGGACGATGGCAAGACCACCGCACTGGACGGCCAGCGCGATGCGCTGATCGAGGAATCGACCAAGCAGGATCTGTTGCGCCAACAGAGCAGCAGCGGCGCGTTCGACAACCTGTCGCGCCTGTCCGACCGCCGCGACCAGTCGCGCGTGGAGATCGTCTCCGGCGGCGATGTCGCCTTCGAACGCGACAGCCTGACCCTGGCGACCGGCGGCCAGATCGCGGTCGAGGCGCAAAGCCGCGCCTTCGTCGCCGGCCGGGCGCAGCTCGACGTGGCCGGCGCGGTGGGCGTGCAGGTGGCGATGGACAGCAACGCCATCAAGCTCAACGTGCAGGGCAACGAAATGCGCGACTCGCCGCTCAATCGCGACGGTGGGTTGCTGAGCAGCACGGTATGGGTGGACACGCGCGACCTGGTCTATGTGCCGGCCGGTACCGGCGGCTATGAATCCGAGCGCTGGTACACGCCCGACGGCCTGCTGGAAGTGGGCGGCTACCTGGGCAACCAGGGGCATCGCATCGGAGAGTGGGCGGCGCAGGGCGGCACCATCACGCTCGGCGGCAACGAGGTGGTCACCCAGGCCGGCTCGACCGTGAACATCGCCGGCGGCACGCTGGACGTGCAGAGCGGCTACATCAACCAGACCTGGCTCCGCACCCAGGACGGCCAGGTCCACGCCCTGGGCAAGGGGCCGAGCAATGCGGTGTACGCGGGCCTGTACACCGGCTACACGCTCGACCATGCCCGCTGGGGCGTGAAGGAAGACTTCTACAGCCCGATCCTGGCCCCGCAGCGGCGATTGGAGAACGGCTATACGGTCGGGCGCGATGCCGGTCGATTGGTCATCAGCGCGCCGACCGCGGTGCTGGAAGGCGATATCGTCGCCGACGTGTTCAACGGCGGGCAGCAGACCGGCGCCCGTGCCGATGGCGCCATCGATGGCTACAAGCTGGGGCAGAACACGGTGGCCAAGGCGGGCTCGCTGGTCCTGGGGCGCTACGGCCTGGATACGAGCGCGCCGAACGGCTTGTTCGACGTGAACGTAAAGATCGGCCAGGTGGACGATATCGCGTCCGCGCTGGCGGCCACCGATGCGCTCGCCGAGGACCGCATCGGGACGGCCTGGCTGGACGCGGACCGGCTCAACCGGAGCGGGCTGGGCGGGATCGAGCTGAAGACGCGCGACAGCATCGGCATCGAGCGCGATCTGATCCTGGCCGATGGAGGGACCGTCGCACTGGTGGCGCCGACCATCGACATCGGCGCCGGCATCACCGCGCGCAGCGGCAGCATCTCGGCCACCAACTATTTCGCCGGCGGCACTGGCCAGGGTGCCGAAGAACTGCTGTCCAACAGCGACGGCGCCGCTTCCATCACGCTAGGCGAACACGCCACGCTGGACGTGCGCGGCCTGTGGGTCAACGACACTATCGGGCCATCGCGCCCCGGCGCGCTCGCGCACATCGACGGCGGCACCGTCTCGCTGTCTTCGTATGCCGACCTCACGCTGGCCGCAGGAAGCCGCATCGACGCCTCTTCCGGGGCGGCCCTGCTGGCAGGCAACAAACTGCGCGGGGGGCAGGGTGGCGATGTCAGCCTCAGTCCTGCCGCTCGTGCCGGTTTGGTGCCGCTCGACAGCACCTTGGCGCTGGATGGCGAGATCGCCGGCTATGGCGTCAAGGGCGGTGGCACGCTCAAGATCGAAACCGCGTCCGCGATCACCATCGGCGGGACGCCGTCGGGCACCGATGGCATCACGTTGTCCACGGATCTGTTCCAGTCCGGCTTCTCGCAGTACGACATCAATGGCTATGGCGGCTTGACGGTCAGCGAAGGTACGGCACTCGACGTGACGATGCCGGTCTATCGGCTGGGGGCCAGCGGTACGCGCGCGCCGACGGGGACCGATCCGGCGGAGGTGCTCGAACGCTGGACTCCACCCGTCTACCTGGAGGACCCGGCCAAGGGGGCAATGACCCAGCGGGGCGGCGCGAGCCTGAAGCTGGGCACCGGCAACCATGCCACGCTCAATGGCACCCTCGACATCGGCAAGGGCGCGGTCGTCACGGTCGATCCCGGCGAGACCATCGAGCTCAGCGGCCGCAAGCAGATCACCATCGACGGCGCGCTCAATGCGTGGGGCGGGCGCATCGCGATCACCGATCCGGGTATGGAGAATACCGGCGCGGGCTATGCTTCCGCGCCGCATGACACTTCTGTCTGGATCGGCGACGAAGCGGTACTGGACGTCGCCGGACGCAGCCATGTCGCCCTCGACGCCAACGGCCGGCGCTACGGCGTGGTCCAGGACGGCGGCTCCATCGAGGTGGGGGGCGCGCTGGACTGGGAAGACACGCCGAATAATCCCAATCGTCCTTCGGACCGATTCCTCATTGTCCGCCCTGGCGCGGTATTGGATGCCTCGGGCACCAGCGCCGTACTCGACATCGCGGGCACGGGCCTGAGTTCGTCAGTGCAGCCGCACACGATCGCCACCGATGGCGGTTCGATCGTGCTGCGCTCGGCGAACGGCCTCTATCTCGACGGAACCCTGCGTGCGGCGGCGGGTGGCGAAGGCGCTTCTGGCGGCACGCTGGGCCTGGCGTTGACGGGCGCAATCTGGTCTGGGCCGCAGGATCCGGCGATATTGGCGCCTCGCGCCATCACTTTGGCTGAAACCCAGGGGGAAAGCGTCCTGTCCACCGGCCTGCGTGCGGGCATGGCGGATGCCAACCTGGTCTATGGCTATGGGCGCCTCGGGCTCGATGCGATCGACCGCGGCGGTTTCGATCATCTCTCGCTGCTGGGCGACGTGCGCGCAGAGTCGGCGCTCACCCTGCGCGCAGGCGGCAGCATCCGTCTGTATGGCAGTCTCGGAATGGCAGAGGATGCCGCCGGAGCGGCGACGCTCTCGATCGCCGCTCCCTATGTTCGATTGGCGCAAGCGGAATTCACGATGCCATTTGCGTCCGAACATGCGGTCTTTCCCAAAAGCGCTCCGTTCAGGACCGATCAGGATGAACGGCTCGCCGTCGATGCGGACCTGATCGACATCCGCGACACGATCGATTTCGCCGGGTTCGACGATGCGGCGCTGACCAGCCGGGGCGATATCCGCTTGCTGGACAGCCCATTGAAGCGTCCTACCAGTACAACTTGGCCGACCCAGCTTCTCGCGCCATCCAGCCTGACGCTCACTGCAGCGCAGATCTATCCCGCCACCGCCGCGCGGGCACGCATCGCGGTGGGCCTGTCCAAGGACTACGAAGGCCAGGGTTTAACAATCATCTCCAACCCGGACAGCCGCCTGACCGTCCGGTCGAATGGGGGGGCAACACCGGACGTTCCCTATTCGGCATTTGGCACGCTTTCCCTGGCGGCTGCCCAGATCGACCAAGGCGGCGTGGTGCGCGCACCGCTCGGCAGCATCCTGATCGGGGCGAACGGAGACATGGGCTCTGGAACGGTCAGTTCGCAGGTGGACTTCCTGCCCGGCAGCCTCACGTCGGTCAGCGCCGCGGATCTGGTCATGCCTTATGGCGGTACCGTGGATGGGATTGTTTATAAGTACGATGGCAACGAGCTCACCTTGGATGCAGTGAGCGACCGGAACGAAAATGACATCAAGCGCGGCATTTCCCTGCGCGGCGAGGCGATCGAAGTACAAGACGGAGCCGTACTGGATTTGTCCGGCGGCGGCGAACTGACGGGGGCAGGCTTCGTCAGCGGGCGTGGTGGTTCAGTAGACGTGCTGCATACTGCCTTGGCCAACGCCAGCCCTGCCTACGGTTTCAGCGGATCGGACAATGCGGTCTATGCCATCGTTCCAAGTTTTGCCGGCAGCTACGCGCCAGTATCGCCCGATGCAGGAGCGGGCAACCCGGCGATTGGCCAGCAATTGACGATACCGGAAGGCGTACCCGGCTTGCCGGCAGGCACCTATACGCTGATGCCGTCGACCTATGCGTTGTTGCCTGGCGCGTTCCGCGTCGAGATCGGCGCACCCAGTCAAACCGGGTTGGCGGGAGCGACCGGAACCGGCACCGGTTCCTACGTCGTGGCCGGCACGCTCGGGTTGGCCAACACCGGCACCCGCAATGCTTTGCCGAGCCAGGTCGTTTTGACACCTGCGGACACGGTGCGTGCCCAGTCCTCTTACAACGAGACCAGCTACAACGCCTTCGTGCTGGCCGATGCCAAGCGACGGGGTGTAACCCGTGGCATGTTGACCAGCGACGCCAAGACGCTGGACCTCAATCTAGCCAGTGGTGCTGGGCTGGGCGATACGCCTGCGCTCACTTTTGATGGTGAAGCGCGCTTTGCACCGAAGAGCGGAAGCGAGGGTTTTGGTGGCAGCTTGTTGGTGCGCACGTCCTCGAATTCGAGCATTGAGATCCTGGCCGACGGTCAGGCGCCGGTGAGCACGGATGGTGTGGCGCTTTATGCCAGCGATCTCAATGCCTTTGGCGCTTCACGAATGATGGTAGGGGGACTGCCCTATCTGAACGAGGGATACGGCGACAATCTGGTGCAGTTCGTCCAGGGGGCACGCAACGTGACGCTGCGATCGGGAGCCGTGTTGTCTGCTCCCGAAGTGTTCCTCGTTGCCGGCGGCGGTACATCGGGCGGCATTCTCGTCGAGCAGGGGGCTTCGATCACCACGCTCGGGCGCGGTGCACCGGCTTACGATTCCAGCGACGGTTTCCTCTTCGCGCCCGCAACTCAGGGTGTACTCGCGGTGTCCAATGGTTGGATCAACCTGCTTGCGCCAACCTATGCCGGCAGCACGCCGATAGATATCGGCAGCTGTGCTTCGATCTGCTCCGGCAACACCACGCTTTACACGGAGGGCACGATTGCGGTCTCGACGAATGAAGCCTTCACACTGCGTGACAACCTGAGTTACGGTGCGCGCAACCTGGTGTTCGGCGTTTCCGCGGTCAATCTCGGTTCGACCCAGGCTTTGAACGAAGCCGCCGCCGCCGGCCATCTGCCGCCCGGCATGTCGCTCAACCAGGACGTGCTGTCCAGCCTGCTCAAGGGCAACACCGCCATCGGCACGCCCGCGCTCGAGACGCTGGTGCTCAACGCGCGCGAATCCTTCAACCTGTTCGGCTCGGTCGAGCTCAATACCCTGGCTGCCGGCTCGGGTAGATCCTCGGTCCAGCGGTTGGTGTTCGGTACGCCGGCCATCTATGGCTACGGCTCGGCGAACGACACCGCCACGATCACCGCGGGCGAGTTCATCTGGTCGGGCGCAGTGGCCGCCGATTCCAATCCGCTGCCCGGCGTCGCGACGCCCGCTGCACCAGGCGCGGCGATGCGCGACCTGCTCGGCGACGGAAGCCTGGATATCAAGGCCGACCGCATCCTGCTCGGCTACGCCCCCAACACCCAGCCGGCGCCTCTGGTATCCGCCGACCGGCTCGCGCTCGGCTTCGGTTCGGTCAACCTGACCGCCCGCGATGCGATCACGTCCAGCGGCAAGGGTTCGCTGGCGGTGTACCACCAGCAAGGCGATTACGTCGCCGGCGAGGGCTGGCAGTACAGCGGTGGCGACCTGACCCTCAACAGCCCGCTGGTGACGGGCGAGTCCGGCTCTGCGCTGCGGATGTCCGCGGGCAATGCGATCGCGTTGACCGGCGCCGGAACCACCGCGGGCAACGACGCGCTCGGCGGCGAGCTGCAACTGTCGGCCCGGACCATCGATATCGATACCACGGTCGCGCTGGCTTCCGGCAAGCTGGGTCTGGACGCGGCCGGCGACATCGACCTGGGCGACAACGCGCGGATCGACCTGTCCGGTCGTGAAGTCCAGATGTTCGACGTCAAGAAGTACAGCTGGGGTGGCGATCTCGCCATGGCCAGTGCCGATGGCGATATCGTTGCGTCGGCGGGTTCGGTGATCGACCTGTCGGCCGAGCACAACCGAGCCGGTGCCATGACGGTCACGGCGCTGGGCGACGGTGCGGGACAGGTGGATCTGGCGGGCACGATCCTGGGTTCGGCCAGCGGCCAGCACGATGTGGGCGGTACCGTGGTGCCCTATGACGCGGCCCAACTGACGCTGCGTGCGCAGACGCTGGCCGATTTTGCCGGACTCAATGCACGCTTGAACAAGGGCGGGCTGTTCGGCGCGCGCCGCTTCCAGATCAAGCAGGGCGATCTTGTCGTCGGCGACGGCGTCAAGGCGCGCGAGGTGCAGATCGTGCTCGACGGCGGCGATCTCACCGTCAACGGCACGATCGATGCGTCCGGTTACCAGGTCGGCGCGATCCGTCTTGCCGCGATGGGCGATTTGACCATCAACGGCTTGCTGGATGCGCATGCCACCGGTCTGCGCGTGGACAGCTACGGCAAGATCATCGACAGTCCCAATCGCGCCGTCATCGATCTCACCAGCCGCGAGGGCACGCTGACCCTGGCCGACAATGCGGCGATCGACCTGCGCGCCGGCACGGCCGTGCCGGTGGGCAAGGCCGCCGGACAGAACGACGGCGTGGCACGCGGCACGCTCGATCTCAACGCTGCGCGCGTGGGCATGGACGACGTGGCGATCCAGGTGTCTGGTCCGCTCGACGTGCGCGGTGCCAAGATGATCGCGGTGAACGCGTTCCGCAGTTACGACGATGCGCCGCTGGCCGAGCTGCCCGACGTCTCCGGCTCGCGGCCGCAACTCATCACGCAGGCCTATCTGGACCGGATCGATCTCGACAGCCAATCGTTCATCGACGCTGCGCTGGGCAATGCCGCCCTGAGTGGCCGGCTTGCCAATCTGGGCGACCATCACCTGCGCCCCGGCGTGGAAATCGTCAGCAACGCCACGACCAATCCGACCGGCAACCTCACGGTATCCGGCGATCTGGACCTGTCCGGCTACCGTTACGGGCCGCAGGCGAATCGTGCCGACCCGGCTTTGCGCGGTTTCGGCGAGCCCGGCGCGCTGGTCCTGCGTGCGGCGGGCGACCTCAACATCCACGGCAGCATCAACGACGGCTTCGCGCCACCGCCGGACAATCCCGACGAGAAGGGCGCCGGCTGGGTGTTGAGCGAGACGCGCGACAACATGGGCGCCGGCAAGACGCCGTTCGGCGGCGATATCGTCATCCCGATCGACGGCGTGGTGCTGGACACGGGAACGCAGTTCCCGGCCGGCACCACGCTCAACTACGACATTCCGGTGCGGGCAGCGACATTGCCCGGCGGCACCACGCTGCCGGTCGCGGTGACGTTGACCGGTACGTTGACGCTCGCCGCGGGCCAGGTGCTGGCCGCGGACGTCGTCACGGCCGACGGCACGCATCTCAAGGCGGGCACGGTGTTGCCGGAGGCGCTGACCCTGACGGCCGGCGCGCAGCTCGGTGCAGGCACCCACCTGCGCGACAGCGCGGCGGTGGCGGCGTTCACCTGGCCGCGCGGCGTGCCGTTGCCGATGGCGCTCTCCACCAGCGGGCGGATCACGCTGGCGCGAGGTTCACTGATTCCGTCCATGACCAAGGTCGAACTGGTGAACGACGAGCCGGTGAACCTGTGGCCGGTAGATGCGGACGGGCGCCAGAACCGTCGCAACTGGGCGCTGGCGGAAATGTTGCCGGAAGGCACGACGTCGTGGGACCTGACCGCGGTGGCCGGTGCCGATCTGAGTTCGGCGGATGTGCGGGCGCTCAACGTGGCCAGCAAGGGTGATATCGTGCTGGCGGATACGCATTATGGCCTAAAAGGGGCAACGACCGGCGGCAGCGCCTTGGTCTTGTCCGAGGCAGGATCAATCAATCTCGTTGGGGATACTTCAGTAGCCGGGCTGACCGAACAGGAATTCTTGGACATGTTCGGCTTAAAGGATTTCGCGCGGGATGTCTACGGAATACCCTTCAGTGAGTTCTGTAATCTTGGGGGCTATTGCACAACCGTCGAAGCTTCCAAAGTCTTGTCCGAGGCAGGATCGATCAATCTTGTCGGGGATACTTCAGTGGCTGGACTGACCGAACGGGAATTCCTGGACATGTTCGGCTTAGAGGATTTCGCGCGCGATGTCTACGGGATACCGTTCAACGAGTTTTGCAACCAGGGCGATTTCTGCAGCGGCGGTGGCGGAAACAATATCTACACCTATACCCCCGAGTATCCCCTCTACAGCGTATTGCGCACTGGCAGTGGGGACCTGAGCTTGCTGGCAAGCCGTGACATAAAAATGATGTCGGCATTCGGCATCTATACCGCAGGAACGCAGACCTCGCTGCCCGGTGGCGAGGCTGCCAACGCAACTTTCAACCTGCCGCGCGGCACACGTGCAGGTACGACGTCCATCCTGGGCGATGTGGACGAGAGCATGGATTACTCCGCCGCGTTGGCTGCCTACCGCGCCTGGTATCCGGACCAGGGCGGCAATGTACTGGTGTCCGCCGGGCGCGACGTGGTGGGCGACAGCTGGGGATCAAGCGCTTCGAGCGATCCCACCGGCACGGAGGGTGCGGCCCTCTATGCCAGCGGTGCGGTGGGCAACTGGCTATGGCGCCAGGGGAGCGGAAGTACCGCGGGCATGGACAGTATCGCCACCAGTTGGTGGATCAACTTCGGTACCTACGTGAACGCCTCGACCGCAACCAAGGCCACGCCGCGATTGGTGGGATTCACCGGTATCGGCGCCTTGGGCGGTGGCAATGTGCAGATCAATGCGGGCCGGGACGCCGGCGTGGTCGAGGCGCGTGGCGACAGCGTGTATACGACCGGCGGCTATCGTGCGGCTCGTTCGCAGGGACTGGTGGCCGCAGTCGGCTCCACCGGCCGAGTCGTGGGCGACGATCTGGTGCTGACCGGCGGTGGCGACCTGTCGATCAAGGCCGGTGGCGCTTTCAATGCAGATCTGCGGGCGACGTCGCAGGAAAGCCAGAACGCGGATCGAAACCAGAATCTGGATCTCAATGGTGTACTGACGAATCTACGCGGAGCCTTGGTACTGGAAAGTGGAATGCTGGGCGGGCTTACCGCAGGTTACGGTGGTAGTGGTGGTGGGATTAGGACGGACGATCCTTTCACCCGAGCCGGTGGCCTCGCCATGGGCGGGCCAGTGCTGGTGTTGGGTGACGCCGTGACCAACATCGATACACGTGGTGACTTGGTGTTGGGAGGCGCAAGCGATCCCGGTCGCGTTGCCGTTCCGAATACCTCGCCTTGGACCTGGAACGGCGTCGATCATGCGGGGCAAGGGCTGGGATGGTTCTCGCTCTGGACTAGGAATACCGCCATCAATCTGTTCTCGGCTGGAGGCGATCTAACACCGACCCTGTTGCCCTCTGCGAGCAGGCGCGGAAGCAACGTGGAAGCCGAATGGACAGGGCCAAGTGGTAGGCAGTATTTGCTTTATCCGTCGATCTTCTCGGCAGTGGCTGCGGGTGGTGATATCAAGCTCGGGCGAGGCGCTTATTTGGATACGAATCCGACTTCGACCGAGAGCCCTACGGATAGCATGCTGCTATTGGCACCCTCGACGAATGGCGAGTTGGAGTTACTGGCTGGCAACGCCATCTACGCCACCGGCCATACCTATTCGATCGGCACATCCGGTGCGGATGCCGTACTCCCGTCGCCATTCGCGCCTGCCTTCGCAGGCTACGGCAGTGATATAACGCGCCCTCTTACGTCGAACCTGTCCGTCGACGGCTTTATTCATGGGCCCGAGAGCTACGCCCCCTTGTTCGCCTTCGGGCCGAACACGGCCGTCAACACTGCATTGCACGCAGGCAGCCCGACGCCCACGCGCATCTACGCGGTCGATGGCGACATCGTCGGCCTGAATTCCGGTGCGATCCGGACCGGGGCGGACCTGGACCGTACGCCGAGGGGCGAACGAACGATCACCACCTGGTACGAAGCCGGCGCGCCGGTGTGGATGCGGGCCGGGCGCGACATCCTGGGGGCCGATCTGCTGGCGGTGCACAGCAACGGCACCGACACCTCGCTGGTCGAGGCCGGGCGCGACATCGTCCATACCGGGGTGCAGGTAGCCGGGCCCGGTTCGCTGGAGATCAGCGCCGGGCGCACGATCCTGATGGAAGACCGGGCCAGCGTGACCTCGATCGGTCCGATCGTGGCCGGGGATACGCGGCCCGGCGCTTCGGTCGCGATGATGGCCGGCATGGACGGTGTGGACTGGACCGCGCTGCGCGAGCGTTATCTCGATCCGGCCAATCTCGCCGACTCGGGCCTGCCGCTGGCCGACCAGCCCGGCAAGGTCGCCAAGACCTACGAGGAAGATCTCGCGAAGTGGCTGTCCGAGCGTTTCGGTTTCTCGGGTTCCACGGAGCAGACGCTGGCCTACTTCGACGGGCTCGCGCCCGAGCAGCAGCGCATCTTCCTGCGCGAGGTGTACTACAGCGAACTGCGCGAAGGCGGGCGCGAATACAACGATCCCGACAGCCGCCGCTACGGTTCCTACCTGCGCGGCCGCAACATGATCGCGACGCTGTTCCCGGACCAGGACGCGGGCGGGCAGAAGATCGAGCGCAGCGGCGACATCGTCATGTACGGCGGCTCGGGCGTGCACACCAACTTCGGCGGCAACATCGAGATGATGGCGCCCGGGGGCCAGATCGTGGTCGGCGTGCAGGGCGAGCCGCCGCCGGCCAGCGCTGGCGTGATGACGCAGGGCCAGGGCGACATCCGGCTGTTCAGCGAGCAATCGCTGCTGCTCGGCCTGTCGCGGATCATGACCACCTTCGGCGGCGACATCCTCGCCTGGTCGGAAGAGGGCGACATCAACGCCGGCCGCGGCGCGAGGACCACGGTGCTGTACACGCCGCCGCGGCGTACCTACGACCAGTGGGGCAACGTGGCGCTGGCGCCGCAGGTGCCATCGTCCGGCGCGGGCATCGCCACGCTCAACCCGATCCCGGAAGTGGCGCCGGGCGACGTGGACCTGATCGCGCCGCTGGGCACGATCGACGCGGGCGAGGCGGGAATCCGCGTGTCGGGCAACGTGAACCTGGCGGCGCTGCAGGTGCTCAACGCGCAGAACATCCAGGTGCAGGGCGAATCCACCGGCCTGCCGGTGATGGCGTCGGTGAACGTGTCGGCGCTGACCTCGGCCACGGCCGCGGCCGGCAGCGCAGTGCAGGCCGCGCAGGACATGGTCAAGCAGCAGACCCGCCAGGCGCGCCCGTCGGTGATCCAGGTGCAGGTGCTGGGCTTCGGCGACCGGACCAGCAGCGTGGACAAGCCGCGTGGCCAATCGCAGCAGCATGCGTCCTACGATCCCGGCAGCGCCTTCCAGTTCCTGGGCAGCGGCCAATTGAGCGAGGAACAGGCGGCGCGGCTCACGGACGCCGAGCGGCGCAACCTGGGACGGTACTGAGGTCGAGGGCAAGGACGTGCCGGACGGCATTCTCGCTGCCCGGCGACACGGATGTCCAAAAAAGCTCCGCCACATGGCGGAGCTTTTTTTCAGGAGCGCCCCAAGCCGCGATGGCTTCCCCATCGGGAAACCACGGATACGCGTCGTCCCATGCGACGCCATCCCCGCGCTGGCGGGAATCGAGCGCCTTTGCGGTCGCCGGGAGCGCGTTCATGCCACGCGGCCGCGCCATTCCTGAGATGCCGGTTCTAGAGCAGCAATACCCGCCGATAGACCGCATTGCCGCGCTCGTCGCGCTGGCCGAGCGTCACTTCCAGTCCGGTCGCTTGCCTGGCCGGTGTACTGGACGGCAGCCGCTGCCAGCCGTGGTCGGGCTCCCAGGCGCGGATTTCGAAATCGGATACGCCTTCCAGTACTGCCACCGCCTCGGCGCTGGCCGGTGCCGGCAGCGGGAACCGGTCCGAGGCACGCGCGGCCGCGCGGTACAAGGTGTCGCGCTGGCGCCACCAGGCGACCCGTTGCCACCGGCCATCGCCGTCGGCGGCGCGGCGCACGATCTCGATCCGCAGCGGCGCCAGGCCCTGGCGCGTGCTGACCATGGCGTCCGGCAGCAATCGCCGCGGGATCGGACGCCCGTCCTCGTCCACCTCCGCGGGCTCGCCGTTGTCCAGCGGCGGCAGTTCGGTCGTGGCGCGCGCGGCCACGTCGAGCTCGAACTGGCGCAGCGTGCGCAGGATGGCCGTGCTCTGCTCGCCGGACCGCTCCAGGCGCTGGCTCGAGCGGGCGACGCTGTCCAGGCCTTTCCAGCTGATCAGGCTGATGACGGACAGCAGGACGATCGCGACCAGCACTTCGATCAGGGTGAAGCCCGGCGAGCCGGGGCGCACGCCGTTCATCGCTGCGTGCCCCCCAGGTCGAGCGTGGCCAACCGGCGACGGAGGTCGTCCTGGACTTCGACGGTGATCGCGTACTCGCCCGGTGCGGTGCGCGTCACGTGCTGCACGCAATCGAACCGGAGGTGCCCCTGCGGGCAGGCGACGCGCAGCGTTCCCGGCGGTGGCGGGCTCAACTGCAGCTCGGCCAGCCGGTTCTCGGCCGCCATCAACGCCAGGGCGCGGTCGCGGAGCAGGCCCTGGTTGGACGTGGACACGCCGATCGCGCGCATGATCGCCACCAGCGCGATCGAGACGATGGCCAGCGCGATCATGACTTCGATCAGGGTGAAGCCGCCAGGCCGGCGGCGCATCGGATGGGGCGGGCGAGGACCGGGCGGCATCGGCGTCAATGGATCGAGAGCCGCCCCGAGGCGTCGCGCGAGATGTCCACGCTGGCGTTGCCATCGGACAAGCGGATCCGCCAGCTCGGGCCGATCCATTCCGGCGTCACCAACAGGCGCGGCTGCGGCGATACCCGGGTGCCGGCGGAGCGCCATGCGCGGGCGCGCAGCACGTCGTCGCGGGCGAAGGCGTCCGGTGCCTGGGCGGAGCGCAGGCGCCCGCTTTCCGGGAGCGTGCCGGCACGGACGAAGCGGTAGCCTTCGCCGTCGGCCAGCCAGACGATCGGCCGGCCGTCGATGCGGGCCACGCTCTGCGCGACGACCAGCGCCTGTGCCAGTTGCTGCGCTTCCAGGCGCAATGCGCGCGCCGGGTCCTGGGTCAGTTTCAGGGTGATCGCGGTGGTGCCGATGCCGACGATGACCAGCACGATCATCAGTTCGATCAGGGTGAATCCTCGCTGGCGCCGGCGGGCGGGCAGGAAAGGCAGGGCGCTGCTCATGGCGCATCCATGTCCCGTGTCGACCGGCGATCAGGCTAGCCGGCGAATATGATCGGCGTATGAAACATTCCCGTCAGCGGCGGGTGCTAGCGTCGGCGATCCCAGGCGGGAAACTCGGGGTTCGGTGATGAGATTCGGCCAGTCGGCGCTGCCTTCCGCATTGCTTTGCCTCGGCGTGGCAGGGACCGTGGCGGGTCTCGCGGGGTGGGGCTGGATGTTGCTGCGGCCGTTCCCGGCACCGGCGCCCGCCGGGCCGGCCGGTGCGGTTCCCGGCGGCGTGCGCGAGGCCGCGCGGGCGATGGCGCACTGGTTCGAGCCGGCCGCGGCCACGCTCGACGTGCGCGCCAATGGCCTGGTGCACGGGGCCGGCCGCGACGTGGCCGTGCTTTCGGTCAACGGTGGCGCCGAACAGGCCTACGTGGTCGGCGAGAGCCTGGGGCCTTCGGCGAAGCTGCAGGCGATCGAGGCCGACACGGTGGTCATCGACCATGCGGGCACGCTGGTGCGGGTCGCGGTGCCGTCGTTGCCGGCCTTGCCCGAAGACGCCATGCAGCGGGCGGGCACCGCGCCGCGCTGAGGACCCTCCCGATCCGCGGTCGGGCACGGCGCCCTAGGCAGGGCCGCCCTCGGGCGCTTATGGTCTGTGCCCGGGCTTCGCCGTCGGAGCCGTCGGAGGGAAGGGGAGACATGCGGGCGAGAGTCGGGAGTGACGGGGGCCGGAGGGCCGGATTGCGGAGGTTCGCATTCCTCAGTGCGATGTCGTTGATCGTGGCGTTGGCATGGGGATGCGTCCACGCGTCCATCGCGATGGCCGCCGAGAACGCCGGGGCGCCCGGCGACGTCCCGCCGTCGCGCACGCAGGTCCCGATCGATGCGGGGTGGCGCTTCCTCCGCGCCGATGCGGCGGATGCGGCGCGGGAGGATTTCGACGACGGCCCGTGGGCCGAGGTCACCTTGCCGCATACCTACAACGCCGCCGATGGCGAGGACGGCGGCGGCTACTACCGGGGCGCAGGATGGTACCGGCGCGCGTTGCAGGTGCCCTCGCTTCCCGCCGACCGGCGCGTGTGGCTGCAATTCGACGGCGCGGCGCTGGCCGCGGACGTATGGGTCAATGGCCGGCATGTCGGGCGGCACGAGGGCGGCTATGCCCGGTTCCGGTTCGACATCACGCCGCAGCTGAAGGTGGGAGCGAACCTCATCGCGGTCCGCACCGACAATGCGGCATCGCTGCCCATCGCGCCGCTCGGTGGCGATTTCACGGTGTTCGGCGGGCTCTATCGCGGCGTGTCGATCGTGGAGGTCCCGGCGCTGCATATCGACCTGGCCGATCACGGCGGCCCCGGCGTTTATGCGTCCACGCGCTCGCTTTCGGACGACCGGGCATCGCTTTCCATCCGCGTCGCCTTGCGCAACGACGAGGCGCGCGCGCGCCGTTCCAACGTGAGCGTCACGATCGACGACGCCGAGGGAAATACCGTCGCCAGCGCGCGACGGCAGCTCCGGGTCGGTGCGGGCTCGACGGCGTCGCTCGACCTGCCCTTGGCCATCGCCCGCCCGCGCCTGTGGCAGGGCCGGGCGGATCCCTACCTGTATACGGTGACCGCGCGCCTGGATTCGGGCGACGAAGTGCGCGTTCCGCTGGGCCTGCGCACCATCCGGTTCGATCCGCGCGACGGCTTCGTGCTCAACGGCAAACCGTATCCGCTGCATGGCGTGAACCTCTTCCATCCCCAGCGACCGGGGCGCGGCACCGCCGTCGCCGAAACCGACGTGGCCGCGGACATGCAGGCGATGGACGAGCTCGGGCTGACCGCGCTGCGCCTCGTGCACTACCAGCATCCCCAAAGCGTCTACGACTACGCCGACAGGCACGGCATCGCGGTCTGGACGGAGATCCCGATCAACGGGGTGATCCAGGACAGCGCCCGGTTCCTCGACAATGCGTCGGCCCAGCTCAGGGAGCTGGTCAGGCAGAACTACCACCATCCTTCGGTGGTGTTGTGGGGCATCGGCAACGAGGTCTACGCGACCACGCCCGACGTGGCGGCGTTCCTGCGCCGCATGAACGACTTGGCGCACGAACTCGATCCGTCGCGCCCGACGGCCTACGCGCACTGCTGCCAGCGCGACGACGATCCCAAGGCGGCGATCACCGACGTGATCGGCTTCAACCGCTATTTCGGCTGGTATCCCGAGCAGACCGACACCATGCGCGCCTGGGCGGAGCGCTACCGGTCGGCGTTCCCGGAGCGCGCCTTCATGGTGAGCGAGTACGGCGCCGGCGGCAGCCCGTTGCAACAACAGGTGCCGCCGCCGGACAGGAACGTGCCGCAGAGCGGTTGGCATCCGGAGCAGGCCCAGACCCGCTACCACGTGCAGAACTGGCGCGACCTGCGCGACCAGCACGGCCTGTCCGGCGCCTTCGTGTGGGTCGCGTTCGACCTGGCCTCCGATGGCCGCCACGAGGGCGACCGGCCGGGCATCAACGACAAGGGGCTGGTCAGCTACGACCGCAGCGTCCGCAAGGATGCCTATTTCTGGTACCAGGCCAACTGGAGCGCCAGGCCGATGGTGCACCTGCTGGACCGGCGCCTGGCGGTGCGTTACGAGGACAAGGTGGATATTGCCGCCTTCAGCAATCTGGCGGAGGTGTCGTTGACCATCAACGGACGCATGTTCGGACAGACGCCGGTGGTCGACCACGTCGCGCAGTGGAGCGATGTCCCGCTGGTTATCGGCACCAATGACATCCGCATCGCCGGAAAAACGGCGCAGGGCACGACGGTGGACGACCGCATCCAGCTCACCCGGATGCCATCGCCCGAGACGGGCATTTCGCCGATTCCCGCGATTCGAAAGCCTGTGCCGGCAGCGCCCACGGGGAAGCCGCCGGGGCAGTAGCGCTTTCGGTATTCCGGCATCCGCGTTGCGATCCAGACATTGCCTTGATTTCAAACCCGTCGTTCCCGCCTTCGCGGGAACGACGGGAAAGAGGGTATGCAGGGCGCGATGTGCAACTACCCGTTAGGGGCAGTGGGTTGCGCGTATACCGTCCGTTACTGCGCATGCGCAGCACGCACTAGCGCGGTACGCGCACCATCCGTTCCAGGAGATGCTCGACGATCCGCTCCGGGTACAGGGTGCGGCCGACATGCGCCGGCGACACCTGCACGATGGAGCTGCGCTTGGCGGTCAGCCAGTGGAAGCGCGCGCGCGGCTGCAGCGCGGCGATCGGGCCGGCCCCGGCATCGCCGCGGCAGATCGCTTCGATCGCCCGCAGGTAGGGCAGCAGCGCGTCGATATCGAGCGCCGGCGCGAACGCGCGCAGGCGCGCCTCGTCCAGTTCGATGCGCGCCTCCAGCCGGCGCGCGCCGGGGCAGGACACGATCACGCCGACGTTGATGAATTCCTCGCGCTCCACCCGCGGTACCACGCGGATGATCGCGTAGTCATACGTGTGCGGCGTGGGCACGGACGGCCTCCTGGACGAAGACCTGGCGCTGGGCCAGGCGCTGCACGAGGTGTTCGACGTAGGCCCGGCGCTGCGCCTGGGCGTCGGCGAAGGCCGGGTCCGGCAACAGCCAGCCGTCCGGGACCTGCGCGACGATGCGCTCGATCGTCGCTTGGTCCAGCCGCGGCGCGAGCTCGGCATCGGCCGCGGCGATGCCGTCTGCGAACGGCAGCAGCACGTGGTCGCGGACCAGGGCGAACGGCTTGGCGGCGGCGCCGGCGGCATTGGCCCAGTCGTGGTGGAAGTACAGCGAGGCGCCGTGGTCGATCAGGTGCAGGCGGTCATGCCAGACCATCAGGTTGGTGTTGCGCGTGGTGCGGTCGACGTTGCTGACGAAGGCGTCGAACCAGACGATGCGCGAAGCCAGCGCGGCGTCCGGGCGCATCGCCGCGGGGTCGTAGTTGATCGCGCCGGGCAGGTAGTCGAGCGCCAGGTTGAGGCCCTCGCTGGCGCGGATCAGGTCCTGGATCTCCGGGTCCGGCTCGGTGCGGGCGAACTCGGTGTCCAGCTCCACGAATACGATCTCCGGCACCGGCAGGCCGAGCGCGCGCGCCAGCTCGCCGGAGATCAGCTCGGCGACCAGCGCCTTGGGGCCCTGGCCGGCGCCGCGGAATTTCATCACGTACAGGCCGTCGTCGTCGGCCTCGACGATGGCCGGCAGCGAGCCGCCCTCGCGCAGGGGCGTGACGTAGCGGGTCGCCTGGACGGTGCGTGGAAGGGGCTGCGTGCTCATCAGGGGCGCAAGTTTAGCGCCCGTGCGGCGCTTCCGGACCGGATCCTTCCGCGGAAGGATCCGGTCCGGCGGGGCCAGGCAGGGACGATCAGCCCAGGATGCCCGGCAGGTCCAGTCCCTTGTCCTTCGCGCACTGCACGGCGATGTCGTAGCCGGCATCGGCATGCCGCATCACGCCGGTGGCGGGATCGTTCCACAGCACCCGGGCGATGCGCCGGTCGGCGGCCTCGCTGCCGTCGCAGACGATGACCATGCCGGCATGCTGCGAGAAGCCCATGCCGACGCCTCCGCCGTGGTGCAGCGACACCCAGGTCGCGCCGGACGCGGTGTTGAGCAGGGCGTTGAGCAGCGGCCAGTCGGAGACGGCATCGGAGCCGTCGCGCATGGCCTCGGTTTCGCGGTTGGGCGAGGCCACGCTGCCGGAATCCAGGTGGTCGCGGCCGATCACCACCGGCGCCTTCAGCTCGCCGTTGCGCACCATCTCGTTGAACGCCAGGCCGAGCCGGTCGCGATCGCCCAGGCCGACCCAGCAGATGCGCGCCGGCAGGCCCTGGAACTTGATCTTCTCGCCGGCCATGTCCAGCCAGCGATGCAGGTGCGGGTTGTCCGGGATCAGCTCCTTGACCTTGGCGTCGGTCTTGCGGATGTCCTCCGGATCGCCCGACAGCGCGGCCCAGCGGAACGGGCCGATGCCGCGGCAGAACAGCGGGCGGATGTAGGCGGGCACGAAGCCGGGGAAGTCGAAGGCATCGCTTACGCCTTCCTCCAGCGCCATCTGGCGCAGGTTGTTGCCGTAGTCCACGGTCGGCACGCCGAGCCGGTGGAAGCCGAGCATGGCTTGCACGTGCGCCGCCATCGACTTGCGCGCGGCCGCTTCCACTTCCTTCGGCGCGGATGCGCGCTTGTCGTCCCATTGCTCGACGCTCCAGCCCAGCGGCAGGTAGCCGTTGACCGGGTCGTGCGCGGAGGTCTGGTCGGTGAGCAGGTCCGGCTTGATGCCGCGGCGGAGCAGTTCGGGCAGCACGTCGGCGACGTTGCCGAGCAGGCCGACGGAAGTCGGCTTCCTGGCCTTGCAGGATTCCCCGATCAGGCGCAGCGCCTCGTCCAGCGAGTCGGTCCAGGTGTCGAGATAGCCGGTGCGCAGGCGCATGTCGATGCTGCTCTTGCGGCATTCCACCGCCAGGCAGGAGGCGCCGGCCATCACCGCCGCCAGCGGCTGCGCGCCGCCCATGCCGCCGAGGCCACCGGTGAACAGCCACTTGCCGGACAGGTCGCCGCCGTAGTGCTGCCGGCCCATCTCGACGAAGGTCTCGTAGGTGCCCTGCACGATGCCCTGCGCGCCGATGTAGATCCAGCTGCCGGCGGTCATTTGCCCGTACATCGCCAGGCCCTTCCTGTCCAGCTCGTTGAAGTGGTCCCAGTTGGCCCAGCGCGGCACCAGGTTGGAGTTGGCGATCAGCACGCGCGGCGCGTCGGGATGCGTGCGGAACACGCCGACCGGCTTGCCCGACTGCACCAGCAGGGTCTGGTCGTCGTCCAGGCGCTTGAGCGTTTCGATGATGGTGTCGAACGACTCCCAGTCGCGCGCGGCGCGGCCGATGCCGCCGTAGACGACCAGTTCCTCCGGCCGCTCGGCGACGTCCGGATCGAGGTTGTTCTGGATCATGCGCAGCGGCGCTTCGGTCAGCCAGCTCTTGGCGCTGAGCGTGGTACCGGTCGGCGCGTGGATCTTGCGGGATGGATCGCGGCGGGTCGTCATACGGTGTCCCTTGGATTGGCGGGGCCGCGCGCAGGGCGCGGGTCAGTACGGGGAAGGGGCGGCGTCCCGCGGGGACGCCGCGAACGCGATGCAGGCGGCCAGGACCTGTTGCAGGACCTGGCGCAATGGCGCTGCGCGCTCGGGGTCCCAGGGCGTGGGCCAGTTGTCCGGCGACGGCACGGCCGGCTCGTCGATGTAGCCGCGGCAGGCCAGTTCCATCTGGATCGAGTGCACGCCGCGCGCCGGATCGGCATGGTGGCGGGTGATCCAGCCGCCCTTGAACCGGCCGTTGCGCACCGTGCCCAGCCCGCTGGCGCGGCAGATGCGCTCGACCTCGTCGGTCAGCGCGTCGTCGCAGCTGGTATCGCCGTTGGTGCCGATGTTGAACTGCGGCAATTCGCCGTCGAACAGGTGCGGGATGTGCGAGCGGATCGAATGCGCGTCGTAGACGACGATCCTTCCGTGCCTGCCGCGCAGGCGCGCGATCTCGCTTGCGAGGGCGTCGTGGTAGGGCGTGAACCAGGCAGCGCGGCGGCGCGCGATCGCGGCCTCGTCGGGCTCGGCGCCGGGCCTGTACAGCGGCTCGTCGTCGAAGGTGGTCAGCGGGCACAAGCCGGTGGTGTTCTGCTCGGGATAGAGCGAAGCGCCGCTGGGGTCGCGGTTGACGTCGATCACCGAGCGCGACACCGATGTGCGGATCGTGGTCGCGCCCAATGCCTGGGCGAAGTCGTAGAGGTGGTGCACCCACCAGTCGGCGTCGCGGCGCGCCAGCCAGGGCGATGCGAACCCGGCGGCCTCGCTCGCCGGCAGCTCGGTGCCGGTATGCGGGAAGCTCACGATCAGCGGGGCTTCGCCGCGGTGGAGTTCGAGCCAATCGGGAAGGGATGTCATGCGCGTCTCCTGGCTTGGATCGGGACATGCCTTTCCGCGCGGCCGCACAAGGAAAGGCAACTCGGTGCAACGCGAAGGCCTCCGTCTGCTGGCACGTCCGAATGGCGACGGAGCCGGTCCTTCTCCTGCTTGCCGAAGAAGGTGGCGCGAAGCGCCGGATGAGGGGCGGGAGCCCGCTTCCGATTCCCGCTCGGCTGGACGCAGGCCTTGCGGGCACTTCCCTCGTGGGCGAAGAGACCGCGGAACGCGATCATGTCCGTGCTTCCGGGGAAACGCCCGGCAACGCCAAGCCGACGCAGTCCGCCAGCGCGCCCGAGCGCACCAGTCCGGTCGCCGCCAGCATGTCCGGATGGAAATAGCGGTCCTCCTGCAGTGCCGGCACTTGCGCCCGCAGCAAGGCGCGCGCCGCCTCCAGCGCGTCGCTGGAGCGCAGCGGCGCGTGGAAGTCGCAGCCCTGCACGGCGGCGAGCAGTTCGATGCCGACCACGTTGGCCGCGTTCCCGGCCATCGCCAGCAGCCGGCGCGCGCCGTGCGCGGCCATCGACACATGGTCTTCCTGGTTGGCCGAGGTCGGGATCGAGTCCACGCTGGCCGGATGGGCGCGCTGCTTGTTCTCCGAGACCAGCGCCGCGGCGGTGACCTGCGGGATCATGAAGCCGGAGTTGAGCCCGGGCCGGGGCGTCAGGAACGCCGGCAGGCCCGACAGCGCCGGATCGACCAGCATCGCGATGCGACGCTCGCTGATCGAGCCGATCTCGCATACCGCCATCGCCAGCATGTCGGCGGCGAACGCCACCGGCTCGGCATGGAAGTTGCCGCCGCTCAGCGCCTCGCCGGTGTCGCTGAACACCAGCGGGTTGTCGGATACGCCGTTGGCCTCGGTCTCCAGCGTGCGCGCGGCCTGGCGGATCACGTCGAGCGCGGCGCCCATCACCTGCGGCTGGCAGCGCAGGCAGTACGGGTCCTGCACGCGCACGTCGTTCTCGCGATGCGATTCGCGGATCGCCGAGCCGGCCATCAGCCTGCGCAGCGCCTCGGCCACCGCGACCTGGCCCGGCTGGCGGCGCAGCGCATGGATGCGCGGGTCGAACGGCGTGTCCGAACCCTTGGCCGCCTCGGTCGAGAGCGCGCCGGCGACCAGCGCGGCCTGGAACACCGCCTCGATCTCGAACAGCCCAGCCAGCGCATAGGCGGTGGAGAACTGGGTGCCGTTGAGCAGCGCCAGGCCCTCCTTGGCGCCCAGTACGAGCGGCGCGAGCCCGGCCTGGCGCAGCGCATCGGCGGCGGGCATGCGCTCGCCGCGCAGGAACGCCTCGCCGGTGCCGATCATCGCCGCGGCCATGTGCGACAGCGGCGCCAGGTCGCCGGAAGCGCCTACCGAGCCCTGGCAGGGCACCACCGGCACCACGTCGCGCTGCAGCATCGCTTCCAGCAGCGCGATCGTCTCCGGCTTCACGCCCGAGGCGCCCTGGGCCAGGCTGGCGAGCTTGAGCGCCATCATCAGTCGCACGACCGCGGCCGGCATCGGCTCGCCGACGCCGGCCGCATGCGAGAGCACGATGTTCCGCTGCAGCGTCTGCAGGTCGTCGCGCTCGATGCGCACCGTCGCCAGCTTGCCGAAGCCGGTGTTGATGCCGTAGACCGGCTCGCCCTTGGCGACGATGGCGTCCACGGCCTGCGCGCTGCGCGCGATCGCCGCGGCCGAGGCCGGATCGAGCTGGATGCCCGCGCCGCGGTAGATGGCGCGCCACTGCGCGAGGGTGACCGCGCCGGGGTGCAGCAGGATCGGGGCCGCGTACGGGGATGTGCGCGGCGCTTGCGAGGGATTCGCGCCCAGGGGGGAATTCATGCGGTTGCTCCGTGGATCATGGAAGGCGGTGCGGAAGCGGCGGGGTCATGCCCGGCCGCCGCGATGGACGCGCGCGTGCAGCGGGTTGAAGCCGATCCGGTAGACCAGGTCGGCCGGGGCCTCGATGTCCCAGATCGCCAGGTCGCATTGCAGGCCGGCGCGCAGCCGGCCGATCCGCTCGTGGCGGCCGAGCGCGCGCGCCGCTTCGCGGGTGAAGCCGGCGATGCATTCGGCCACGGTCAGGCGGAACAGGGTCGCGCCCATGTTCATCGCCAGCAGCGGGCTGGTCAGCGGCGAGGTGCCCGGGTTGCAGTCGGTGGCCAGGGCCAGCGGCACGCCGGCCGCGCGCAATCCGGCGATCGGCGGCACCCGGGTGTCGCGGGTGAAGTAGAACGCGCCCGGCAGCAGGACCGCGACGGTGCCGGCCGCCGCCATCGCGGCGATGCCGTCGGCGTCCAGGTGCTCGATATGGTCGGCCGACAGCGCGCCGAAGCGCGCCGCCAGCGCCGCGCCATGCTGGTTGCTGAGCTGTTCGGCATGAATCTTCATCGCCAGCCCGGCGGCGCGCGCGGCGGCGAACACCTGCTCGGCCTGCGCGGGCGAGAACGCGATGTCCTCGCAGAACACGTCCACCGCTTCGGCCAGGTCCTGCGCGGCGATCGCCGGGATCATCGTCGCGCAGACCTCGTCGACGTAGTCCTGCGATTCGCGCCCGGGCGGCACCGCGTGCGCGCCGAGGAAGGTCGGGACCACGTCCACGCCGCGCAGCTCGCCGAGTCGCCTGGCCACGCGCAGCTGCTTGGTTTCGTCCTCCAGCGTGAGCCCGTAGCCGGACTTGATCTCGATCGTGGTGACGCCCTCGGCGAGCATCGCGTCCAGGCGCGGCAGCGATGCGGCGACCAGCGCCGCCTCGTCGGCGGCGCGGGTGGCGCGCACCGTGGAGACGATGCCGCCGCCGGCGCGCGCGATGTCGGCATAGCTGGCGCCCTGCAGGCGCTGCTCGAACTCGTTGGCGCGGTTGCCGGCGTAGACCAGGTGGGTATGGCAGTCGACCAGCCCCGGGCTGATCCAGCGGCCGCCGCAATCGATGCGCTCGGTCGGCGCCAGCGCGGGCGCGCCCGCGGCCGGGCCGGCGTAGGCGATCCGGCCGTCCAGGCTGGCGACCACGCCGTCGGGGACGATGCCCAGGCCGCCGTCGGCGGCGTCGAGCGTGAGCAGGTGCGCGTTGTGCCAGAGCGTGTCGCAGTGCATGTCGTGGTCCGGCGCGGTTCGTGATATGTCTATACAATAAATTCGGTTCGAGGAGGGCGTCCAGTGGCAGTGCAGCACGACGACAACGCACGGCATCTGTGGGCCGAACGCGCCCTGTTGCCGCAGGGATGGGCCCGCGACGTGCGCCTGCAGGTGGCGGGCGGACGCCTGGCCCGGGTGGAGGCCGGCGTGCCTGCCGCGGACGGCGACATCCGCCTGCAGGTGGCGCTGCCCGGCCTGGGCAACCTGCACAGCCATGCGTTCCAGCGCGGCATGGCCGGGCTGACCGAGATCGGCGGTGCGAGCGGCGACAGCTTCTGGAGCTGGCGCGAGCTGATGTACCGCTTCCTCGAACGCCTGGATCCGGACAGCCTGCAGGCCATCGCCGAGCAGGCCTACGTCGAGATGCTGGAGGCGGGTTTCACCCGCGTCGGCGAATTCCACTACCTGCACCACGCGCCGGATGGCGCGCCGTACGCCGATCCGGCGGAAATGTCGGCGCGCATCGCCGCGGCGGCGCAGGCCTCGGGCATCGGGCTGACCCTGCTGCCGGTGTTCTACGCGCACGCCGATTTCGGCGGCGCGCCGCCGAACCCCGCCCAGCGCCGCCTGATCCACGACATCGACGGCTTCGCGCGCCTGCTGGAGCGCTGCCGCGCCGTGCTCGCCGGCATCCCCGACGCGGTGCTCGGCATCGCTCCCCACAGCCTGCGCGCGGCGACGCCCGGAGAGCTGTCGGCCCTGCTGCCGCTCAACGCCGGGCCGGTGCACATCCACATCGCCGAACAGTTGCGCGAGGTCGAGGCCTGCCTGGCCTGGTCCGGGCAGCGCCCGGTCGAGTGGCTGCTGGCGCACGCGCCGGTGGATGAGCGCTGGTGCCTGGTGCATGCCACCCATGTCACGCCGGAGGAAATGGCGGGGATCGTCGCCAGCGGCGCGGTCGCCGGCCTGTGCCCGATCACCGAGGCGAACCTGGGCGACGGGCTGTTCCCGATGCGCGAGTTCGCGCGCGCCGGCGGTCGCTTCGGCGTCGGCTCGGATTCCAACGTGCTGATCGACGCCGCCGAGGAACTGCGCCTGCTCGAGTACGGCCAGCGCCTGCATGCGCGCGGCCGCAACGTGGTGGTGCCGGACGCGGGCATGTCGAGCGGACGTTGGCTGTACCAGCACGCGCTCGCCGGCGCCGGGCAGGCGCTGGGCGCGGCGGCGGGCCTGCAGGCCGGCGCTCCGGCCGACGTCGTCGAGCTGGACCTGCGGCATCCCTCGCTGGCCGGCCGCGAGGGCGACGCGCTGCTCGACAGCTGGCTGTTCGCCGCGCGCGGCGGCGCTGTACGCTCGGTATGGCGGCGCGGCGTGCAATGGGTGGACGAGGGACGCCACGTCCGCCGCGAGCAGGTCGCCGCCCGCTACCGGCAGGCGCTGGCGCGCGTGCTGGTGGCCGCGTGACCGCGCAGCGCTCGCGCGCCGGCGGGAGAGGCACAATGCCGGCCCCGGAGAATGGACGCCGCATGTCCGCCGCATCCCCGACATCCCGCAGCACGGCCACCACGCTGCACCAGCGCATCCGTGGCGACATCGAGGCGCGCATCCACAGCGGCGAATGGCCGCCGGGCCACCGCGTGCCGTCCGAACACGCGCTGATGGCGCAGTACGGCTGCTCGCGGATGACCGTGAACAAGGTGCTGGGCCTGCTGGCCGACGCCGGCATGATCGAGCGCCGCCGCCGTGCCGGCTCGTTCGTCGCGCGCCCGCACCCGCACATCGAGCAGGTCGCGCTGGCCATCCCGGACATCGAGGTGGAGGTGACCTCGCGCGGCCATGCCTATGGGTTCGAGCTGATCGCGCGCAGCCTGCGCAAGGCGCGTGCCTCGGTCCCGCAGGAGCGCGAACTCGGCAGCCGCGCGCGGCTGCTGTCGCTGCACTGCCTGCATCTCGCCGACGGCCGGCCGTTCGCGCTGGAAGAGCGGTTGATCGACACGGAGACCGTGCCGGAGGCGCTGGAGCAGGATTTCGCGGCCTCCGCGCCGGGCAGCTGGCTGTTGCGCCACGTGCCGTGGACGCGCGCGCAGCACCGCATCGGCGCGATCAACGCTGACGCGGTCCAGGCCGAGCGCCTGCGCGTGCCGGCCGGCACGGCCTGCCTGGTGATCGACCGGCACACCTGGCGCGGCGAGCAACCGGTGACCTACGTCAGGCAGGTGTTCCTGGGCAGTGCGTACGACCTGGTGGCGCGCTTCGCGCCCGGGATGCGCTAGGACGCGCCGAGCGGACGGGAACCCTCGGCCGCCTGCCGTGGAAGGCCCTAGGCCAGCACCGACAGGATCGTGCCCACGGTTCCGGCCGCGGCCAGCCACTTGCCCGCGGTGTAGTACTCGTTCTTCTCGGCCTCGGGCCTGGCCTTGGTGGGGTCTTCCAGCCCCAGCGCACCGGCCACGATCGAATGCACCGCCTGGAGCCCCGAGGTGCCGTCGCCTTGCTCGTCCTTGGCCACGGGCTCGTCGCCGCGCTTGGCGGCGGCCGCCAGGGCGCGGGCATGGGCGAGAGGGGCGGCTTGGCCGCCGGGGGAGGCTGTGCTGCCGATGACCATCCGGGGAGTTCCTGCGCGAAGCGGGGGGAGCCTGGCTGGTATCGGCGGGACGACGGCCGGCTTGAGCCTCCGGAAGCGCTCAGAAGGTCGCGCACTGGCGCCAGCGCACCGGCTCGTCGATCTCGGGGCGTGGATTGAGCTGCACGCGCACCGTGCGCAATACCGGATAGCGTTCCAGCTCCCGGCAGATGGACGGCCAGATCTCGGCATCCCCGCCGGTCCGGTCGACCGCGAGCGTCATCCGGGTCATCCAGATGCCGCGGACGACGCCCGGCACGCCGGTCAGGGCGCGCGATACCGCCTGCTGGTAGCGGTCCAGCGTGGCGTCGTCCGGTTCGGCGGTAGCCTGCATCGGGCGGACAGGAGCGGTTGCCGATGCCGCTTGTCCGGCCGGCATAGCCGGCGGCGGCGCGGGCCGAGGCGCGACGGCTTCCCGCAAGGGCGCTTCCGGCGTGGCCGGCCGATGGGTGGACAGCCAGCCGAGCCCGGCCAGCAAGCCGATACCGAGCGCGACGATGCCGGCGACGACGGTGTGCCGCCACGCGCGCCGGCGGGCGCCTTCGACGACGTCGTCTTCCAGCCCGCCTGGCAGGTACGCGCGCAGGATCGGCCAGGCGCGATGGCCGTCCAGGACCTCGATGGACTGCTTCCCGGCTGCGGCCAGGCCCTCGCGTTCGACCTTGCCCTCGGTGACCAGCACGCCGCCCCGGGCCCCGGCCAGGCGCAGCAGGGTGCCCAGCTCGCTCACCGCGACCGTGCCGATGCGGTAGGTGCAACCGTGCTTGCAGGAGACCATCCAGCGCTCGCCGCTATGGCGGTCGCGCATCAGGAAATCCGCGCCCGGCGGGTCGTCGTGCCGTTCCGGGTCGGCCTGCCAGCCGCGTCGTTCGCCCAGGGCGCGGTGCACGATCTCGGAGAAGTCCCGCCAGTGCAGGCTTGCCAGGGCCGCCAGGCCGGCACGCGTCTCGTCGCGGCGTCGGCGGAACAGCCAGAGATGGAGGATCGTGATGGTCCAAACCGCCGCGGCCGTCGCAAACGCGAGGATCCACGCAGACATAAAACTCCCTGGCCGAAAAATATCGCAGCGCGAAAAGTATATCGGCCCCGGGAAGCGTTCCTTGATCTGTCATGCCGCGACCGGGCGCGGGAACGCAGGCATAAAAAACCCGCCAGTCCGAAGCCGAAAGGGGAGGGGAGCAGACGGTCTTCTGGTGGACTGGCGGGTCGGGTCCGATTGTGGGCAAACATTTTGTGCTTTGCAACAAGCGCCTATTCGCCCGGGGAAGGCGGCGCCTGCGGAGGCGTGCGGTGGTCGGCCGGCGTGCTCCGGGCACGCGAACTGCGGCCGGCGCGGCGTGCGCGCACCTGGGCCGCATGCAACTGCGCCTTGAGCGACTCCACTTCCGCACGCAGGTTCTCGACCTCCGCGCGATCGGGCACCTGCAAGGCGTGCAGCACGCCTTTCACCCGCTCGTCGAAGGCCTTGCCGAGCCGATGCCAGCTCTCGCGAGCCTGGCCCAGGCCGGCTTCCACCTGGTCGCGCATCGCGTCCGCGCCGCTCTCGGCCCGGCGCTTGCCTTCGCGCTGGTAGGTGGCGCCTTCCTTCACCAGCGATTCGAACAGGCGGCTGCCTTCGCTTTGCGCGCGGCCGAACGCGCCGAGCCCGGCGAGCCACACCTGCTCGGCCGACTCGCCGAGCTTGCGCGAGAACCGACTGGCCTGGGCCTGGAATCCCCGGTCGTCGTGGTCGTCGGTATGGGATCTGGCGTTCCGGGTCGTGGTCATGGGGACTCCTCATCGGACGATGGAAGCCCTCACGCTAATCCCGCCGCTGCATCGGCGGGGTGAAACCGCGACGGAGCGTGCAGGGATCCTTCAGGATGCGGGACCCAGCTTTTCCGCCAGTACGCGGCGGATTTCCGCTTCGACCATGCCCTTCATCGCAGAAAGCAGGAACCCCAGCGTGGCGGTCACCCGCACCTGCCCGGGCAGCAGCTCGATCGCGCCGTCTACGCCGGAGCCGGAGAAGTCCAGCCGGTCGCCGTTCCAGCTCGAACGCAGGCCGAAGCGCTCGTCGAGCTTGCGCGCCGCCTCGTCGATGGCGGTGCGCGCCTGCTCGGCGCTCAGGGCATGGTCTTGGCGGATGTCGATGCTGGACATGGGCGGGCCTGGCTGAAGGGAGCCGCGCATTGTGCCACTTCGCCGCGCGCGGCTTCCTGTCCGGGCGGCAACGCCTCTCTTCCCAAAGGCCTGCGCACGCTCTAGTCTGCCGCGGTGCGCGATCTGCAAGTCCATTTCACCCACCGGCAGCAGCCGGACCATTCCCTCACGCCGGGCGTCCACAAGGTGGTCCGCCATGCCAGCGGCAGCGTTCGCCTGGCCGAGGACACCCAGGGCGCGTTGCTGCTCGCGCAGTTCTGCCTGGACCGGCGCGGCCTGTGGCTGCAGGTCGCCAACGGCGTGCGCGGCATCCACGTCAACGGCCGCCCGGTCCGGCGCATGGCGCTGCTGCGCGCCGGCGACGCGGTCTATGCCGACGGCGTGGAAATGCTGGTGCGGGGCGCCGCGGTGCCGGCGGGCCGCGTGCCCGAACCGGCGCAGCCGGGCGAGTCCGATCCGGGCGTGCTGCTGCGCGGGGTGGGCGGGCCGCACCATGGCCGCAGCTTCACCCTGCAATCGCCGCGGGTGATCGGGCGCGATCCCGCTTCGGACATCGTCGTGGACGACCCCGCGTTCGCGCCGCGCCATGCCAGCGTCGAACTGCACGACGGCAAGGTGTTGCTGCGCGATCTCGGGTCGGAGGACGGCAGCCTGGTGAACGGCGTGCCGGTCCGCGACTGCTGGCTGCAACCCGGCGACCAGGTCGCGTTCGATGCGCGGCACCGGTTCGTGCTGGAGGCGCCGCTGCAGCCGCCCGCGATGGACCTGCCGGCCGGCGAGGAAGACGAGCCGCCACCGGTCGCTCCGGGACACCCGCAGGCGGGCGGGGTGCGGCCGGTCAAGGTCGCGCGCTGGCCGTGGCTGCTGTTGAGCGCGCTGCTGCTGGCGGCGGCGCTCAGCGCGCTGCTGTGGTTCGGCGCGCGCTGAACCATCTCCAGCCGCGCCAGCCCAGCAGCACGGCCAGGATCGCCGCGTACATCGCCGGTTCGCGGATGTCGGATTTCACCACCCACCAGAAATGCAGCACCGCGAGCAGGCCGATCGCGTAGACCAGTTTGTGCAGCCGTCCCCAGGCGCGCTTGAGCCGGCGCATCCAGCCCTGGGTCGAGGTGATCGCCAGCGGCACCAGCAACAGCCAGGCCGCGAAGCCCACGGTGATGTAGGGGCGCTTGAGGATCTCCTCGAAGATCTGCGTCCAGTAGCCGCGCAGGTCCAGCGCCAGATAGGCGGCCAGGTGCAGCGTCGCGTAGAAGAAGGCGTACAGGCCGAACATGCGCCGGAAGCGGATCAGCACGGCCTGGCCGGTCAATTGCCGCAGCGGCGTCAGGGCCAGCGTGACCAGCAGCAAGCGCAGCGCCCACAGCCCGGTGCGATGCTCGATTTCCGCCACCGGATCGGCGCCGAGCGCATCGCTGCCGGTCTGCCACACCTGCCAGAACTGCCAGGCCAGCCATGCGGCGGGCGCGATCGCGAGGGCGTGCAGCAGGGTCTTGGCGGCGATCAGGCGCGATGAAGAGGGCATGGGGGAAGGAGCTCAAAGAAGTACGGATTCATCGCGGGAGCGGCTCGTGCGGGAGCGGCTTCAGCCGCTATGGGTTTGCACAGGGATGTGCAGGCTGTTGCAGAGGGACCTGCATGCAAGCCCCATCGCGGCCGAAGCCGCTCCCACGGATAAGCACGCAAGGATGCGCGCCTCTCCCGAGTCCCCATCAAAACCACTTCTTCAGGTCCATGCCCGCATACATCGAGGCGACCTGGTCGGCGTAGCCGTTGAACGGCCGGGTCGGGATCCGCTCGGCGAACAGCTTGCTGGCGGTGCCAGCGATGCGGCGCTCGGTCTTCTGGCTCCAGCGCGGGTGGTCGACCGCCGGATTGACGTTGGAGAAGAACCCGTACTCGTTCGGCTGCAGTTCGTTCCACGCGGTCGGCGGCATCCGCTCGACGAAGCGGATCTCCACGATCGACTTGATGCTCTTGAAGCCGTACTTCCACGGCACCACCAGCCGCACCGGCGCGCCGTTCTGCTGCGGCAACGGCTTGCCGTACAGGCCGGTGGCGAGCAGGGTCAGCGGGTGCATCGCCTCGTCGATGCGCAGGCCTTCCCGGTACGGCCAGTCGATCGAGCGGTAGCGCACGCCGGGCATCTGCTGCGGGTCGGCGAGCGTGGTGAAGGCCACGTACTTGGCCTTGGAGGTCGGCCCCAGGCGCTTGAGCACCTCGGCCAGCGGCACGCCCATCCACGGGATCACCATCGACCAGCCTTCCACGCAGCGCAGCCGGTAGATGCGTTCCTCCGGCTTCAGGCCCTTGAGCAGGTCCTCCAGCGAGACCATGCCGGTCTTGTCGCAGTAGCCCGTGACGTTGATCGACCACTGCCGGGTCTGCAGGGTCTTGGCGGCCCGGGACGGGTCGGTCTTGTCGGTGCCGAACTCGTAGAAGTTGTTGTAGCTGGTGACGTCCTCGTAGCGCGTCAGCGGCTCGTCGGTGGTGAAGCCGCTGCGCGCCTGCGCGGGGGAGACGACCCGGGCCGGCGGCGGGGGCGGGTCGGCGTCGGCGCAGCCGGCCAGTCCGAGCGCCGGCGCCAACCCGAGCATCTGGACCACGCGCCGGCGATCGCGGTACACCGCCTCGTCGGTCACGGTTTCGCCGGGGGATAGGCGAAGGGCATCGCGCAGGGACATCGCAGGCTCCTGGAATCGTTCGTTCGCTCAGACCGGCGGGAGGCGGGGAAGTTCGCGCCAGTGGATCGCATCGGCCGTATCCAACGCGCGAATGGGTGCAATTGCAACCTTTTGCCGGCGATGCCAGGGCTGGTGCACTGCGGCATACTAGGGGTCTTGCCCCGAAGGTGTGACATGACACGCGCGTTCAATTTCAGTGCCGGCCCCGCGACCTTGCCGGAATCGGTCCTGCGCCAGGCGCAGGCGGAAATGTTGGAATGGAACGGCGTAGGTGCCTCGATCGTCGAAATCAGCCACCGCAGCGCCGACTTCATGGCGGTCGCGGCGGCCGCCGAGGCCGACCTGCGCACCCTGCTGTCGATCCCCGACGACTACGCCGTGCTGTTCATGCCCGGCGGCGCGACCACCCAGCAGGCGCTGGTCGCGCTCAACTTCGCCGCGCCCGGCCAGGTCGCCGACTACGTGGTCACCGGCCACTGGGGCAAGACCGCGATCAGGCAGGCCAAGCCTTACGTCTCGGTCAACGTGGCCGCCGACGGCGAGGCCGGCGGCTTCCGCGACATCCCGGCGCGCGGCGGCTGGAAGCTGTCCAGCGACGCCGCCTACGTCCACATCACGGCCAACGAGACCATCCATGGCGTGGAGTTCCGGGACACGCCCGACGTGGGCGACGTGCCGCTGTTCGCCGACTTCAGCTCGTCGATCGCCTCCGAGCCGATCGACGTATCGAAATACGGGCTGATCTACGCCGGCGCGCAGAAGAACCTGGGGCCGGTCGGCATCACCGTGGTGATCGTGCGCCGCGACCTGCTCGAGCGCGCCGGCCAGCCGCGCGCGGACATCTTCACCTACGCCTCGCACGCCGCGCGCGACTCGATGCTCAATACGCCGCCGACGTGGAACTGGTACCTGCTCGGCCTGACCACCAAGTGGATGCTGGCCGAAGGCGGCGTACCCGAGTTCGCGCGCCGCAGCGCGGCCAAGGCCAAGCTGGTGTACGACGCGATCGATGCCTCCGGCGGCTTCTATCGCAACGAGGTGGCGCCGGCCGCGCGCTCGCGCATGAACATTCCCTTCTTCCTGCCCGATGCCGAGCTGGACGCGCGCTTCGTGGCCGAGTCCAAGGCCGCCGGGCTGCTGGCACTGAAGGGCCACAAGGCGGTCGGCGGCATCCGTGCCTCGCTGTACAACGCGATGCCGCTGGCGGGCGCCGAGGCGCTGGTCGCGTTCATGCGCGACTTCCAGCAGCGCCATGGTTGAGGGATGCCACGCGGCCCCCGCCGCACGCCGTGCCGCATGACGCGGGCGGACCGAACGAGGAAACACGCAACGATGGCCGCAAAGCCGAAGAAACCCACTCCCGCCAAGCGCGGCAAGACCCGGGAGCCGGCGCCGCCGGTCCCGGCGCTGGCCGACGTGCGGGCCAAGATCGACGAGATCGACCGCAACATCCAGGCGCTGATCGCCGAGCGCGCGCGCTTCGCCCACCAGGTCGGCAAGGCCAAGGGCAAGCTCGCCGCGGCGGTCGACTACTACCGGCCCGAGCGCGAGGCGCAGGTCCTGCGGATGGTGGTGGACCGCAACGAAGGGCCGCTTTCCGACGAAGTGCTGGTGCACGTGTTCCGCGAGATCATGTCCGCCTGCCTGGCCCAGCAGGAGCCGCTGAAGATCGGCTACCTGGGCCCGGAGGGTACCTTCAGCCAGCAGGCCGTGCTCAAGCACTTCGGCCGCTCGGCGGTCGGCCTGCCGATGGCGACGATCGAGGAGGTGTTCCAGGAGGTGGAGAGCGGCAACGCCGACTTCGGCGTGGTGCCGGTGGAGAATTCCGGGCAGGGCACGATCCAGGTGACGCTGGACATGTTCCTGACCTCCAGCCTGAAGATCTGCGGCGAGACCGAGCTGCGCGTGCGCCAGTACCTGATGTCGCGCAGCGGCCGCATCGAGGACATCGAGCGCATCTACGCGCACCCGCAGTCGTTCGCGCAGACCGCCGGCTGGCTGCGCGCCAACCTGCCCAAGGTCGAGAAGATCCCGGTGTCGAGCAATGCCGAGGGCGCGCGCCGCGCTCGCAATGCCGACGATGCCGCCTCGATCGGCGGGGAGAGCGCCGCGCACGTGTATGGCCTGAAGAAGGTCATCATGAAACCGATCGAGGACGACGACGACAACACCACGCGCTTCCTGGTGATCGGCCGCAAGATCTTCCCGCCGTCGGGGCACGATCGTACCTCGATCCTGGTGTTCATCCACGACAAGCCGGGCGCGTTGTTCGACGTGCTGAGCCCGTTCGCGCGGCATGGCATCAGCATGAACCGGATCGAGTCGAGGCCGTCGCACCAGGCCAAGTGGGAGTACGGGTTCTTCATCGACCTGGCCGGGCATGTCGAGGACGAGGCGATGAAGTCGGCGCTGGCGGAACTGGAGGCGCATTCGGCGCAGATCAAGGTGCTGGGTTCGTATCCGGTGGCGGTACCGTAGGCTACGTTTTTCCCTTCCTGCGCCGGGACATCAGCCCCCTTTGGGGGGGATGTGCCCGAAGGGCGGATGAGGGTGCGAGCGAAGCCTCATGCGGTTTCACTCGCCATCTCTCTACCGTCATCCCCGCGTAGGCGGGGATCCAGGGACGTTGCTTTTGGCCTTTGGGGCCTTTGGCGATAAAGCCAAAAGCTTTCGCCTTTGGCGAGTTACTTTTCTTTGCTCGTGCAAAGAAAAGTAACCAAAAGAAAGCACGCCCCAGATCTCCGCGCCCTCCGCGCCGTTGGCGCTCCGGGTCCGCTCCGCCAGCGGGATTTTTCGACGGGACATCCTGTCCCGGCGAAAAACGACGTGCATCCTTGCACGTCGCCCTTCGGGTATTTCCCCGCTGGCTTCGCCGCTGCGAATGGGGCCCCGGAAAGCAGAAAAGCAAGGCAACAACTTAAAGTCGCAAGCAACTGCAACAGCAAATTCAACGGCAACAACGCGGCTTCGGCCGCCGGACGAGACTTAACAATGACCGGTTCGCAATCCTGGATCGCACGCAAGGGCACGGCGCTGCACGGCACGCTGGCCATCCCCGGCGACAAGTCGGTATCGCATCGTGCGGTGATGTTCGCTGCACTGGCGGACGGCACGTCGCATATCGATGGTTTCCTGGAAGGCGAGGACACCCGGGCCACCGCGGCGATCTTCTCGAAGCTGGGCGTGCGCATCGAAACCCCGTCGCCGTCGCGACGCATCGTGCACGGCGTCGGCGTGGACGGCCTCAAGGCGCCCCAGGGCGAACTGGATTGCGGCAATGCGGGCACCGGCATGCGCCTGCTCGCCGGCCTGCTGGCCGCGCAGCCGTTCGACAGCGTGCTGGTGGGCGACGAGTCGCTGTCGCGCCGGCCGATGCGGCGCGTCACCGGGCCGCTGGAGCAGATGGGCGCCAGGATCGACACCCGGCCCGACGGCACGCCGCCGCTGCATATCCACGGCGGCCAGGCCTTGAGCGGGATCGACTTCGCCTCGCCGGTCGCCAGCGCCCAGGTCAAGTCCTGCGTGCTGCTCGCGGGCCTGTATGCGCAGGGCGAGACCACGGTGCGCGAGCCGCACCCGACCCGCGACTACACCGAGCGCATGCTGTCCGCGTTCGGCGTGGACATCGCGTTCTCGCCGGGCTACGCGAAGCTGCGCGGCGGCCAGCGCCTGCGCGCGACCGACATCTCGGTGCCGGCCGATTTCTCGTCGTCGGCCTTCTTCCTGGTCGCGGCCAGCGTGATCCCGGGGTCGGACGTGACCTTGAAGGCGGTGGGCCTCAACCCGCGCCGCACCGGCCTGCTCGCCGCGTTGCGGCTGATGGGCGCGGACATCGAGGAGCTGAACCACGGCGAGCATGGCGGCGAAGCGGTCGCCGACCTGCGCGTGCGCTACGCGCCGTTGAAGGGCGCGCGCATCCCCGAGGAGGTGGTACCGGACATGATCGACGAGTTCCCCGCGCTGTTCGTCGCGGCGGCGGCGGCTCGGGGCCAGACCGTCGTCAGCGGCGCTGCCGAGCTGCGCGTGAAGGAATCCGACCGCCTGGCGGCGATGGCGACCGGCCTGCGCATGCTGGGCGTGCAGGTGGACGAGACGCCGGACGGCGCGACCATCCACGGCGGCGCCGCGCTCGGCAGCGGCACGATCGAAAGCCATGGCGACCACCGCATCGCCATGGCCTTCGCGATCGCCGGCCAGCTCTCGACGGGCGAAGTCAGGATCGAGGACGTCGCCAACGTGGCGACCTCGTTCCCCGGCTTCGACACGCTCGCGCGCGGCGCCGGGTTCGGGCTTACTGCTGCGCCTTGAAGTCGACCGGCAACTGCACCGTGCTGGCCACGGCGTGGCCGTTGCGGATCGCCGGTTCGAAACGCCAGCCGCGGACCGCGTCGATCACCGCGCGGTCCAGCTCGCGGTCGCGGGTGCCCTTGCGCTCGATGATCTCCACGTCGTCCACGTGGCCGCGCGCATCGATGCTCACGCGCGCCACCACGCTGCCCTCGATGCCGGCGCGCAACGCGCGCGGCGGATAGACCGGCAGCGGATTGCCGCCCAGCGGCCGGGCGTCGCGGTTGCGCACGACGGGAGCGCTGCGCTGTGGCTCCTGCTTCACCATTGACGGTTGCTTCGGCTGCGCGGGGGCCGGGATCACTTCGCTGGCGGCGGGGGGCGCCGGCGGCGCGGCCACGGTCTCGGGGCGCTCGCTGCTGTTGCGGATCCACCACCAGGCAGGCGCGGCGATCAGCAGCAGGATCAACAGGGCCCACAGCAACGGGGAGACGGTGCGCTCGCGTTCTTCGGCCGGCACGTCGCCCTGGTGCCGGATGTCGTGGGTGGGGGACATGGCCATGGTCTACCTCCTGCGTCGTGGTACAGGAGCAGTCTTGCCACGATCGGGCGGCGAGGGTGTCAGTTCCGGGTGAACCCGGCGGTCGCGCCGCCGCTGGGGTTCAGCTTACTGACCCGGCTTGAAATCGAACGGCACGTCGATGCTGCCCGGCACGGGGCGGCCGTCGCGATGCGCGGGCCGGAAGTGCCAGTCGCGCACCGCGTCCATCGCGGCACGATCCAGGTCGCGCGAACCGCTGCGCTGGACCAGCGCCACGTCGACCGGAACGCCGTTGGCGTCCACGTCGACCCGCACCACCACGGTGCCGCTCTCGCCCCGGCGCAGCGCGGCCGGCGGATAGGTCGGCGGTGGCATCTGGCCCTGGATCGGCAGCGGGCGATCCTCGGGCAGGTTGGCGGCCGGGCCCGCAGGTGCCGGCGCGGGAGCAGGCTCGGCCGGCGCGGGCGGAGGAGGCGGCGCGGTTTCCACCAGCTTGGGGGCCTCGTCCCCGCTGGCGTCCTCGGCCGGCTTGGCGCCGGGCATGTCGGCGGCGCCGTCGTCTCCGGCGGCCAGCGGCGCCGGGAGCGGGGCGAGCGCGTCGTCCGGCTGTTGCCGCGCCGCATCCTGGGCCGGAGCGGTGGTCGCCGCGGCGGGATCGTCCTTGCGTGCCACCAGCCAGACCAGCACGAAGCAGAGCACGCCCAGGCCGAACGCGATGCCGGCGATCTTCCAGGTCTCTCGGGGAAGGCGAAACGCGAAGCGCGGAGCAGGGGAGCGGCGGGCAGGCATGAAGATCACCGGGAATGACCCCCGGATTCTGTCACAGCCCGAATGAATCGAGCGGCAGAACGGAGCGCGACAGGCGATAATCGCGGTCTGTCCCAACAAGAACCGCCTCCATGCTCGATCCGGCCCTGCTCCGCCAACAGCCCGCTGAACTCGCCGAACGCCTGCGCGCCACGCGCGGCTTCGCGCTCGATACCGCCCGGCTGGAGTCGCTGGAGAGCGAGCGCAAGCGCATCCAGGTGCGCACCCAGGAATTGCAGGCGCTGCGCAACAGCAAGTCCAAGGCGATCGGCCAAGCCAAGGCCAAGGGCGAGGACGCCTCGGCGCTGATGGCGGAAGTAGCGGGCTTCGGCGACGAGCTGAAGGCCTCCGAGGTCGAGCTGGAGCGCATCCGCGGCGAGCTGGAAGCGCTGGCGCAGGGCATCCCGAACCTGCCGGCGGACGACGTGCCGGCTGGGCAGGACGAGAGCCAGAACGTGGAGATCGCCCGCTGGGGAACCCCGCGCAGCTTCGATTTCGCGGTCAAGGACCACGTCGAGCTGGGCGCCCGCAACGGCTGGCTGGACGGCGAGACCGCCGCCAAGCTGTCCGGCGCGCGCTTCACCGTGCTGCGCGGCCCGATCGCGCGCCTGCACCGTGCGCTGGCGCAGTTCATGCTGGACCTGCACACCGGCGAGCACGGCTACGAGGAGACCAACGTGCCGGTGATCGTCAATGCCGAGAGCATGACCGGCACCGGGCAGTTGCCGAAGTTCGAGGAAGACCTGTTCTCGACCGAGCTCGGCGAGCACCGGCGCTATCTCATCCCGACCTCGGAAGTGCCGCTGACCAACATCGTGCGCGAGGAGATCGTCGATGCCGAGCGCCTGCCGTTGCGCATGACCGCGCACTCGATGTGCTTCCGCTCCGAGGCCGGCAGCGGCGGCCGCGACACCCGCGGCATGATCCGCCAGCACCAGTTCGAGAAGGTCGAACTGGTCAGCGTCTGCAAGCCGGAGGACAGCGAGGCCGAGCACCAGCGCATGACCGAATGCGCCGAGGCCGTGCTGCGCAAGCTCGGCCTGCCGTACCGCAAGGTGCTGTTGTGCACCGGCGACATGGGCTTTTCCGCGCGCAAGACCTACGACCTCGAGGTGTGGCTGCCGTCGCAGGGCACCTACCGCGAGATCTCCTCGTGCTCCAATTGCGGCGACTTCCAGGCGCGCCGGATGCAGGCGCGCTGGCGCAACCCGGCCACCGGCAAGCCGGAACTGGTGCATACCCTCAACGGCTCGGGCGTGGCGGTCGGCCGCGCGATGATCGCGGTGATGGAGAACTACCAGAACGCGGACGGCTCGATCGACGTGCCCGAGGCGCTGCGGCCGTACATGGGCGGTACCGGTCGGATCGGCTGAGGGTCTTCCGCAGCCTCCAGGCCGGAGAACGACGGGCCCGCGCATCGCGGGCCCGTCGCGTTTTCGGGACAGGGGAGCCTGGCGCGCTTGAAGGTGCGACAGGCGGCCTCATGGAAGAGGCGCGGCACCTGGACGGGCAACAAGGTACATCGTTGCCTTGGTGGGATAAATGGAGTCTAATGTCGGTTATCGTTCCATTGGTGTTGCCGTCATGCACGATCTGAATGACCTGTACTACTTCGCGATGGTGGTCGATCACGGCGGCTTCGCCGCGGCGGAACGCGCACTGGGAATCCCCAAGTCGCGCCTGAGCCGGCGCATCAGCCAGTTGGAGACCGACCTGGGCGTGCGCCTGCTGCAGCGCTCCACCCGGCGCTTCGCCGTCACCGACGTCGGCATGAGCGTGCACCGCCATGCCCAGACCATGCTGGCCGAGGCGCAGGCCGCACGCGAGGTGGTCGATCGCCTCAGCGCGGAGCCGCGCGGCCTGGTGCGGGTCAGCGTGCCGGTGTCGCTGGCGCAGATCCAGTTGCCCAAGCTGCTGCCCGAGTTCCTCAACAAGTACCCGAAGGTGCGTCTGCAGCTGAACATCAGCAACCGCCGCGTCGACGTGATCAACGAAGGCTACGACGTGGCCCTGCGCGTGCGTTCGCGGCTGGACGACGACGGCAGCCTGGTGATGCGCAGCTTCGGCCAGGTGCAGGAACTGCTGGTCGCCAGCCCGAAGTACCTCGATCGCGCCGGCCGCCCGCGGACGCCCGAGGACCTCGCGCACCACACCACCATGAGCATCAACGAGGACGAGGCGCACCAGCGCTGGGAACTGCATGGTCCCAACGGCGAGACGCGCCGCGTCGAACTGCAGCCGCGCGTGGCCGGTTTCGACTTCCCCTTGCTGCAATCGATGGCCCGCGACGGCTTCGGCATCACCATGCTGCCCGAGACCGTGTGCGCCGAGGCGGTGCGCGCCGGCGAGCTGGAAGTGGTGCTGCCGGACTGGTCGCTGCCGCAGGGCATCTGCCACGCGGTGTTCGCCTCGCGCCGCGGCCTGCTGCCGGCGGTCCGGGTGTTCATCGACTTCCTCGCCGAACGCCTGCCGCGAGAGATCGAACGCTCGCGCCTGGACTGCGGCGGCAACTGCGAGGAAGTGAAGGCCAAGCTCAAGCAGGCCAGCGAACGCCGCCTGCAGACCGCCGAAGTCGGCTGAGCAAAAACGCGTCGGGCATGCGAGAATGCCAGCCCGGCGCAAGCCGCGGACGCCGCACAACGCGGCGCCCATTCGCGACCGGAGCGGTCGCGCATGCAACAGCAACGGAGAGATGGCCGAGCGGTTTAAGGCACCGGTCTTGAAAACCGGCGAAGGGTCAAACCTTCCGTGGGTTCGAATCCCACTCTCTCCGCCAAGTGTATGCGCAAGCCCCTGATTCATAAGAGAAATCAGGGGCTTTTGCTTTATCGCCCATACTCGTACTCATACCGCGCTTGTCGATACCCCGGCTCGCGATTCGCTGCTGCTGCCAAGCCTCGATCTCGCTCTTCAGCCACCACCCGGACGCGGTATCGAGGTCCGGAATCGCACACGGGAACGTGCCTTCTTTGATTGGCTTGTAGATCGCCGATCGACCGAGGCCCACCCGGCGCTCCACCTCGGCGCGCGGCAGGAATACCGGGGGCCTGGGCATTGCCTGCGCTTGGTCGCTGATCAGTCGGGACTCGCTTGCTGCTCTCGTCGATTGTCTCTCCGTGGCGGCTGTGCTATTCGTCGCACACCGCCAGGTAGGTGGTAAGGAAGCTTCTGAAGATGCACCGCTGCAGGTGGCTTATCCCGCGGCCGCGCTTGGCCTCCAGCCGGCGCTGCGAGGCGCTCCCTTGCGTGTAGTAGACGCAGGTCCCGCAGCGAGGCGGATCGGGATCGAATCCCTGCTCGCGCATGGCGCGCACGCGGCGCGCGCGTCCTATGGGCTGCGCGGGTTTGCTCCCTCGACCTTGCGCATCATGTCCAGGAGTTCGGATCTCAGGCTCATCGGGATACTCCGTCCTGGGGCTGGGCGGCCGCATCCTGCTGGTGCTGAAGCGACCGCTCGTACTGATAGGCGGACAGGCTGGTCAGGAAGCGCAGGGCCATCGCGGCGACCTGAGTAGCCTCCGCAGCCACGTCCTCGGGTGTGGACTTGTGCGGTTCGTAGGTGGCTTGCAGGACGGCCTGGGTCAGCTCGCCGAATTCCTCGCCGAGCACAGCCAAGGCGTGCAGTGGATCGGTCGGCCAGGTCGGGAACTTGCGCACGGCGCGCTCCAGCTCTGCGAGCACGGGCTCGAGGCATTCCGGCACCGCCCGCTGCTCGGGGGCGGAGACGGGCGACAGCTTGGTTGCCCAGTCGTGCAGGTCGCCAAGGTTCGGTAGCAGTCTGTCCTCCCAGTGCGCCCACAAGGCCTTGCGTACTTCAGCGATGTCGTCGGCCGGCACGCCAGCGGCAGCAGGGGGCGCACGCAGGGCAGTGGCGATGGCGCGGACTGCGGCGGACATCGACACAGTGCCGCTCAGGTTCAAAGAGAGATCATGGCCGATCTGAGCCTCCAATAGGTTCCGGGCTTGCTTGAAATCAATCTCATCCATTACGGGGCTCCTTCTGGCTGATTCCAGCATTGCAGCAGAGCTGGCAGTTGCTCCGGGTTTTCCTCGCGCCACTGCCGCCAGCTCTCGTGAGTCAGCACGTGCTCAGCCCAGGCCGGGTGCTCACGGCTGGGCGGTGCATCGTGGGTGTGTCGCGGAACATCGTATCGATGAGCCGCGCAGTAGAACTTGTCGCACCGGCATTCATCCGCCACGCCCTGCGTAGGCCAGGCCGCGGTGATCTTAGCATCGCAGCCAACGTGATCGCAGAAGACCGGCACGCCGTAGCCGCGCCAGCGCTTCCACTTCTCTTGCGGAACTGCAACGCGTTGATCTGCGGCTGAAGCGGTTCGTCGTGCGCTGGCGACTGGGGCTCGTCCGCATGCTTGGCTTCTCGCAGGGCGGCGCAAACAGTCTGGATAGCGTCCTGTACCTCATGCGGGATGTGGCCCTTGCGGTGCTCAAGGACTTCCAGCGCCTTCTCGATCTCAGTCATTGCGGGCCTCCTTCTGGGTGTCGATCAGGGCACGTTCGACGGCATTGATCGCTTCGTCGAGATCGTCCATGCACTTCACGCCGCGTGTTTCGACCACTTTGTTCCGCAAGTACTTCGCGGCGGACGCGAGACGCCGTAGCGGCTTCTCCAGGTCCACAGCCTGCGCGGGCGCGGTGGTGCCAAGCCGCTCGGAACGCTCCGCCTGCACAATGAACCTCCCCGCCAGTGCGATGGTATCGGTCAACCTGGCGCGATTGATCGTGTTCGGCCGCGACCTGCCTGGCGCGGATCGGCCGCGGCGGTGCTGCGCGGATCGCTTCGGAGCAGGCGCAACTCGTCGGTTCGCTGCAGTACCCCTTGACGGTCGGGCGGGACGAGGAGGCGGTCGCCACGCTCAGGCGACTCGGTCCGACATATGCCGGGCTGCTCGCTGCGTTGCAGGACGCGGGACGGGAAAGGTAGTCGGGGGGCGGCGCCTGCCTGGGGAGGGCCTGGGCGCCGGCAAGCCTCGTCGGGACCGAAGTCCCTCCCGCAACGGCTCCCATCGAAATCCCGCGCGCTGCAAGCGGGATGCTGGAATGCTGTAACGCCATCGACCGGACGCTGGGCCGCTGGTGTCGGCGCCGGGCGGCCCCATCTCGGCAGGTATCCCCGTGCCGGAATCCGCCGATGATCCCGATTTCCGTACTCGACCTGGCTCCCGTCTGCGAAGGCAGCGACACCACTCGTGCGTTCGCCAACATGCTCGACCTGGCCCAGCATGCCGAGCGCTGGGGCTACCAGCGCTACTGGCTGGCCGAGCACCACAACATGCCGGGCATCGCCAGCGCCGCGACCGCGGTGCTGATCGGCCACGTCGCCGGCGGCACGAAGACGATCCGGGTCGGCGCGGGCGGGATCATGCTGCCCAACCATGCGCCGCTGCAGGTGGCCGAGCAGTTCGGCACGCTGGCATCGCTGTATCCCGGCCGCATCGACCTGGGCCTGGGGCGCGCCCCGGGCACCGACCAGCCGACCGCCCGTGCGTTGCGGCGCTATTTCGACAGCGCCGACCAGTTCCCGCAGGATGTGGCGGAGTTGCTGCGCTACTTCGAGCCGGCGGTGGAAGGGCAATTGGTGCGCGCGGTGCCCGGCGCCGGGATCGAGGTGCCGGTCTGGCTGCTCGGTTCCAGCCTGTTCAGTGCGCGGCTGGCGGCCGCGCTCGGCTTGCCGTTCGCGTTCGCCTCGCATTTCGCCCCGGATGCGATGGACGAGGCGCTGGCGATCTATCGGCGCGAGTTCCGGCCCTCGGCGCGGCTGCAGAAGCCGTACGCCTTGCTGGCGCTGAACGTGGTCGCGGCCGGTTCGCGCGAGGAGGCGCGGCAGTTGTTCACCAGCCAGCAGCAGGCGTTCGTCAACCTGCGGCGCGGCCGGCCCGGCAAGATCCCGCCGCCGATCGACGACATCGAGGCCTATTGGCAGCCGCACGAGAAGTTCGGCGTGGAGAACGCGCTGGCCTGCACCGTGCTGGGCGACGAGGCGGACGTGGCGCAGGGATTGGACGATTTCGTCGCGCGTCACCGCCCGGACGAGCTGATGGTCACCGCGAACATCTACGATCACGCGGCGCGGCTGCGCTCGTTCGAACTCGCAGCGCGCGCCTGGCAGGGGCGCCGGGCCGGTGCCCTGCAAGAGTGACGGCGATCGCCGCACGCGCCGCCCGTGCCCGGGAGGTTCCGCCCGGGCTCAGCCCAGCCTCGACAGCCAGCCCTGGAACAGGTCGACCAGCTGGTTCGACGTGATGCCGAAGGCGAACACGCAGATGCCCGCGGCGATCCAGCACGCCAGCATGAGCACGCCGTCCCGTTCCAGCAGCGCCAGCGCGAACAGCAGCAGGATGGCGCCGAACAGGTAGTTGGTGAGCGGGATCGGCAACGCCAGCAGCAGGCCGGTCAGCGCCAGCAGCAGGCCGGTGAACATGCGCGCGGGCAGCGGCGAAAGCAGCAGGCCGAACCGCGCCTTCAGCAGGCGGTCCAGCCAGTGCAGCATCGGCGCGATCTTGCCCATGAAGCGGCGCGTGGTGCTGCGGCGCGGACCGCGCTCGCCGATGAAGCGCGGCAGCCAGGGATTGCGCAGTCCGAACAGCATCTGCAGGCCGATCAGGATCACCAGCGGCCCGCTCACCGCGCCGCCGATGCCGGGGATCGGGATGAACGCCGGCAGGATCGCCACGAACAGGAACACGCCGAAGCCGCTCTGCTGCAGCGTCGCCAGGATGTTGCGCAGGGTCAGTACGGTCTCGTCGTCGCCGATCGTGAAGTGCGCCAGCAGCGTGCGGATACCTTCGTTGCGGTAGCGGGCCTCACCCGCGCCTGCAGGGTCACCCGACGATGTCATCGCTTTCCTCTTCCTCGAGCCGGCGCAGCAGCAGCTTGTCGATGCGGGCGCCGTCCAGGTCGACGATCTCGATGCGCCAGCCGGCCCAGTCGAAGTACTCGCCCGCGTGCGGGATGCGGCCGAAGTAGTAGATGCACATGCCGGCCAGCGTGTGGTAATCGCCTTCCTGCGCGGGCGGCAGCTCGGCGCCGCCGAGCACCTCGCGCAGTTCCTCGACCGGCAGCGAGCCGTCGATCAGCAGCGAGCCGTCCTCGCGCATCACCACCAGCGCGTCCTCGTCGGTGTTCTCCACCGCCTGCAGGCGGCCGACGACGGCGCCCATCAGGTCGCTGATGGTGACCAGGCCCTGGATCTCGCCGTACTCGTCCACCACCAGCGCCATCGACTGCTGTTCCTCGCGGAAGATCTCCAGCAGCTTCATCGCGTGGGTGGACTCGGAGACGAACAGGGTCTCGCGCAGGTGCTTGAACAGCTGCCGCGATCCTCCTTCCAGATGGGTGACCAGCGACTTGACCTCCAGCACGCCGACGATGTCCTGGTCGCTGTCGCGGTAGACCGGGTAGCGCGAGAACTCGTGCTCGCGCATCACCGCCAGGTTCTTCTCGGCGTCGGCGCCGATGTCGAGCCAGGCGATGCGGTTGCGCGGCGTCATCAGGCTGTCGGCGGTGCGGTCGCCCAGGCGCATGACGCGGTTCATCATGTCGCGCTCGTGCGTGTCGATGACGCCGGCCTCGTGGCTCTCGGCGACGAGCATGCGGATCTCCTCCTCGGTCACCGAGGCGGACTCGTCCTTGCCGAGGCCGAGCAGGCGTAGCACCAGCTTGGTCGAGCGGGCCAGCACCCAGACGAACGGGGCGCCGGCCCGGGCCAGCCACGACATCGGCATCGCCACGAAGCCGGCGAACGTCTCCGGCCGGGTCAATGCCAGGCGCTTGGGCACCAGTTCGCCGAAGATCAGGGTGATGAAGGTGATCAGCACGATCGCCAGCGCCTTGCCGATGGTCTCGGCATAGGGCAGGGCCGGGATCGCCGTGCCCAGCTGCGTGCCGATCACCTCGCCGATGGCGTCGCCGCCGAGCACGCCGGTCAGGATGCCGATCGCGGTAATGCCGATCTGTACCGTGGACAGGAAGTTCTCGGGGTTCTCGGCCAGCGCCAGCGCCTTCTCGGCGCGCTTGCTGGACTGGGCCATCTGCTTGAGCCGGCTCTTGCGCGAGGTCATCAGCGACATCTCCGACATGGCGAAGAAGCCGTTGAGCAGGATCAGGGCGAATACGATGAGGAGCAGCTCAAGCACGGGCGTCGTCCCCGGTCAGTGAAGGGGAGGGCGTCGCGGAGCGGTGTCCGGACCGCGCGGAGGCGGCGTAACGGGGGGAGGTAGGGTCGTCGTCCATAGGCTGCGCCCAGCGGGCGCGAGGACCATGTTAACAAAAACCCGGCCAGCGTCGGCCAACCCCGGCTAGGGCGCCGTGAAGGCGGCGTCGGGGCGGCGGATACCCAGAACGGTCATCCAGCGGTCATAATTCCGCCCCAGTGCCGTCCCTCCGCGACGGCGGGATACCACCTGACGCATGTTTTCCCTGCAGACCATCTTCGGTTCCGGCAAGCAGTTCTACACGCTGTTGAACGAGGCTGCCGAAGCCGCCCACGACAGCACCAAGGCCCTGCATTCGATGATGCGCGAGAGCGACCGGCAGCCCGCGCTCGATGCCTTCAAGCTCGCGCGCCTGCGCGAGCGCGCCGCCTCGGACAAGATCGGCCAGGCCCTGGTCGACAGCTTCATGACCCCGATCGAGCGCGAGGACATCGAGGCGCTGGGCTCGGCGCTGTACAAGATCCCCAAGCAGGTCGAGAAGTTCGCCGACCGCTACTCGCTGGCCACCCAGCACCTGGCGCACATCGATTTCGCCCCGCGCGCGGCGATGCTGGAGCAGGCGGCCTCGGTGGTGGTGGAGATGGTGCGCGAGCTGCCGTCGATGAACCTGGACCGCATGACCGCGCTCAACGACAAGCTGCGCATGCTCGAGAACGAGGCCGACCGGTTGATGCTGGAGCTGTACCGGGACATCTATTCCGGGCGCCTGGACAACCTGCAGATGTTCCTGCTCAAGGAGTTCTTCGAGATCCTGGAGAAGGCCATCGACCGCTGCCGCGAGGCCGGCGTGGTGGTCTACCAGATCGTGCTGAAGAACTCCTGATGGCCATGTCGCGGGTTGCTTGCATGTCCATTCCGGGAGTCGCGGGCGCGGTCGCGCGCTCGGGGAGGCAGGGATGCTGACGCTGGTCATCGTGGTGATCCTGGCCGCGCTCGTCTTCGAGTTCATCAACGGCTTCCACGACACCGCCAATTCCATCGCCACGGTGGTGGCCACCAAGGTGCTCTCGCCCGGATGGGCGGTGATGCTGGCCGCGGTGATGAACCTGATCGGCGCCCTGACCGGTACCGCGGTGGCGCTGACGATCTCTTCCGGCCTGCTCGATTCCAACGTGATCGAGGTGACCCCGCAGGTGGTGCTGTGCGCGCTGCTGGGCGGCATCATCTGGAACCTGATCACCTGGTGGAAGGGGCTCCCGTCCTCGTCCTCGCACGCGTTGATCGGCGGCCTGTGCGGCGCCGGCCTGGCCGCCGCGCACAACAACTGGGACGTGCTGATCTGGTCGGAGAACGTCGGCAACTGGGCCAAGAACAAGGGCCTGCTGTGGAAGGTGTTCGTGCCGATGATCACCTCGCCGATCGCCGGGTTCATCCTCGGCATCCTGGTCATGATGCTGCTGTGGGCGATCATCGCCGGCATGTCCAGGGTGGGCGGCTCGATCGGGCGGCTGGCGCGCCCGCGCTGGGTGAACGCGTTCTTCGGCAAGGCGCAGATCGCCTCGGCGGCCTACATGGGCTATGCGCACGGGCACAACGATGCGCAGAAGACCATGGGCATCATCGCCATGACGCTGATCGGCGCGCAGTCGGTAGGGGCCCTGGACGACCTGCCGCAATGGCTGTGGTTCCTGCACCCGCAGGCGCACGGCGGCGACGGCATCCCGACCTGGATCGTGCTGACCTGCGCGCTGGTGATGGCGGCCGGCACCGCCTCGGGCGGCTGGAAGATCATCAAGACGCTGGGCCACAAGATGGTCAAGCTGCATCCGATCCACGGCTTCGCCGCGGAAACCAGCTCGGCGACGATCCTCACGCTGGCGGCGCACTTCGGCATGCCGGTGTCCACCACGCACAGCATCTCGACCGCGATCATGGGGGTGGGCTACGCGAAGAATCCGCGCTCGCTGAAGTTCGGCGTGATCGAGCGCATCATCTGGGCCTGGATCCTGACGATCCCGGCGGCGGGCGGCGTGGCTTACCTGATCCTGCGCGGCTTCGAACTGTTCGGCTGGGCCTGAGCCCGTCGCGGCAGTGTCCCTGCCAGGCCCGCCGGTCGCCCCGGCGGGCCTTCGTGTTTCCGGTGGCGGACGCCCAGGCGCGTGCGTCATGGATCGGCAACCGGCGGCGGTCGCGGGACGGCTATCATCCCCGGTCCTGTCGCCTGCGGAGCCGTCGTTGAAATCGCTGGGAAAATGGTGGCTGGCGCCATCGCTGGCAGTCGCGGGGATCGCGGCCGCGCTCGCCGCCGGCAAGGTCCGCGATCCCGATGCCCTGTGGCGGATCGTAAGCATCGGCTGCAACGAGCGCGTCGCAACGCGTTCGGCGGATTGCGTGGCGGTCTGGGCCGATCCCGCCCGGCGCTCGGCGGTGCTGAAGGACCGCCACGGCGATTACCAGCACCTGCTGCTGCCGCTGCAGCGCGTCACCGGCATCGAGGATCCGCGGTTGCTGCAGCCGGCGATGCCGAATTACTTCGCCCTGGCCTGGCAGGCGCGCGGCTTCGTCGAGGGCGCGTTGGGTCGGCCGTTGCCGCGCCGCTATATGAGCCTGTCGCTGAACTCGCCGCACGGGCGCTCGCAGGACCAATTGCACATCCACCTGGATTGCCTGCGGGCGGACGTGGCCGCGGTGCTGGCGCGGCAGGCGAAGGTGATCGGCGGGGACTTCGCGCCGTTGCCCGAGCCATTGCGCGGCCATGCCTATCTCGCGCGCTACCTGCCCGGCGAGGCGCTGACCGCCGATCCGGTGCACCTGCTGGCGCAGGCGCTGCCGCCGGGGGAGGCGCTGGAGCGCTATTCGCTGGTGGTCGCCGGCGCCGAGGATGCGCGCGGGCCGGGTTTCGTGGTGCTGGCGACCCGGCTGGACGCGCTGGCGGGCAATTTCGCCAGCGGCGAGGAACTGCAGGACCACGCCTGCGGCGTGGTCACCGGGGCCAGGGCGCTCGACGGGGTGCGCTAGGCTAGGCGGGTGCTGCCGTGGAAGGGACTTCAGTCTCGACGCCTATTGTCGGGACTGAAGTCCCTCCCACAAGAAGGTCTCTGCTGGGGCGCTGGCGCCTGCGTTCAGACTTCCAGCGAGGCCAGGTCGCCCTTGGTCTCCAGCCACTGCTTGCGGTCGCTCGCGCGCTTTTTCGCCAGCAGCATGTCCATCAGCGAGCGGGTCTGCTCGCCGTCGTCGACGGTGAGCTGGACCAGCCGGCGGGTATCCGGGTGGATGGTGGACTCGCGCAACTGCTGCGGGTTCATCTCGCCCAGGCCCTTGAAGCGGGTCACGCTGACCTGGCCCTTGATCTTCTCGCGCTGGATCTTCTCCAGCAGCACGCGCTTTTCCTCCTCGTCCAGCGCGTAGAACACCTGCTTGCCCACGTCCACGCGGAACAGCGGCGGCATCGCGACGAACACGTGGCCGGCCTCGACCAGCGCCGGGAAGTGCTTCAGGAACAGGGCCGAGAGCAGGGTGGCGATGTGCAGGCCGTCCGAGTCGGCGTCGGCGAGGATGACGACCTTGCCGTAGCGCAGGCCGGAGATGTCGTCCTTGCCCGGGTCGCAGCCGATCGCGATGGCGAGGTTGTGCACTTCCTCGGAGGCCAGCACGCTGCCGGAGGCGACTTCCCAGGTGTTCAGGATCTTGCCGCGCAGCGGCATGATCGCCTGGAAGTCCTTGTCGCGGGCCTGCTTGGCGCTGCCGCCGGCCGAATCGCCTTCCACCAGGAACAGCTCGGTGCGGGAAAGGTCCTGGCTGATGCAGTCGGCCAGCTTGCCGGGCAGGGCCGGGCCCTGGGTGACCTTCTTGCGGACGATCTGCTTCTCGGTCTTCAGCCGCGCGCTGGCGCGCTCGATCGCGATCTGGGCGATCTTCTCGCCGATCTCCACGTTCTGGTTGAGGTAGAGGCTGAAGGCGTCGTGCGCGGCGCCCTCGATGAAGCCGGCGGCCTGGCGCGAGGACAGGCGCTCCTTGGTCTGGCCGCTGAACTGCGGGTCGGTCATCTTCAGCGACAGCACGAAGGCGACCCGGTCCCACACGTCCTCGGGCGCCAGCTTGACCCCGCGCGGCAGCAGGTTGCGGAAGTCGCAGAACTCGCGCAGCGCGTCGGTCAGGCCCGAGCGCAGCCCGTTGACGTGGGTGCCGTGCTGGGCGGTCGGGATCAGGTTGACGTAGCTCTCCTGGACCAGTTCGCCTTCCGGCACCCAGGCCACCGCCCAGTCCACCACCTCGGTGTCCTTCTTGAGCCCGCCGACGAACAGGTCGGCCGGCAGCAGCTCGCGCCCGGCCATCTCGCCCTTGAGGTAGTCGCGCAGGCCGTCCTCGAAGTACCAGGTGTCGCTCTCGCCGCTGGCCTCGTCGAACAGCTTGACGGTCAGGCCGGGGCACAGCACCGCCTTGGCGCGCAGCAGGTGGCGCAGCGAGCGCAGGTTGATCTTGGGGCTGTCGAAGTACTTCGGGTCCGGCCAGAACCGCACCCGGGTGCCGGTGTTCTTCTTGCCCACGGTGCCGACCACTTCCAGCGGCGTGTCGCGATGGCCGTCGCGGAAGGTGATGCGGTGCTCGCTGCCCTCGCGCTTGATGTGGACCTCGACCAGCTTCGACAGCGCGTTGACCACGCTGACGCCGACGCCGTGCAGGCCGCCGGAGAAGGTGTAGTTGCGGTTGCTGAACTTGCCGCCGGCATGCAGCCGGGTCAGGATCAGCTCCACGCCGGGGATCTTCTCCTCCGGATGGATGTCCACCGGCATGCCGCGGCCGTCGTCGGCGACCTCGCAGCTGCCGTCCTTGTAGAGCGTGACCTCGATCTGGCGAGCGTGCCCGGCCAGCGCCTCGTCCACCGAGTTGTCGATGACTTCCTGCGCCAGGTGGTTCGGGCGCGCGGTGTCGGTGTACATGCCGGGCCGGCGCTTGACCGGGTCAAGGCCGGAGAGGACTTCGATGTCGGCGGCGTTATAACGGGTATTCATGCATCTCGGACGGCGTGAAACGACGCGCAAGTGTGCGGTCTCGACCGTTTTTTTGCACGCGGCGACCCGCGTTCAGTGGCGATGGGGGCGGGGGCGGCTAGGCTGGCGTGGATTTCCTGGGTAGCCGCCCCCATGTACGGGGGCGACCGAGACGGAGGTGCGACGATGAAACTCAAGAGTGTCCTGATGCTGGCGGCGGGCCTTGCGGCCACCGCTGCCGTGCCGGCCGTGCTGGCGCAGAGCGCGCCGCAGCCGCAGGCGAACGAGGGCGCGGCCGCGCAGAAGCAGGCCGAGCAGAAGGCCCAGACCGAGGCCGAGCGCAAGGCCCAGCGCCGCGCCGCCGCCGCCGCGGAGAAGGCCAAGGCCGAGAAGGAAGGCAAGATCGGCAACCGCGTCGAGGAAGAGGAAGAAAAGCCCGCGCGCTGATCCCGGCAGGTCGTTTCGTGGACGCCCCGGCCCCGGCCGGGGCGTCCTTGTTTTTATGAGTCCTCCGCGGGAGCGCCGGCGCCCCGCGCGGGCTTTTTCGTTCGTCGACACCGGCCGGGGTGCTTGGGCAACCCGGCTCCAACCGTTAAACTATGGCTTTCCGGGAGTCCCCGACCATGACCCCCCTTATTTTCGTTACCGGCGGCGTCGTGTCCTCGCTTGGCAAGGGCATCGCGGCCGCTTCGCTCGCGTCCATCCTCGAAGCGCGTGGCCTGAAGGTCACGATGATGAAGCTGGACCCCTACATCAACGTCGATCCGGGCACGATGAGCCCGTTCCAGCACGGCGAGGTCTACGTCACCGACGACGGTGCCGAGACCGACCTGGACCTGGGGCACTACGAGCGCTTCGTGCGCACCCGGCTGAGCCGCAAGAACTCGGTCACCACCGGCCGGATCTACGAGAACGTGATCCGCAAGGAGCGCCGCGGCGACTACCTGGGCGCCACCGTGCAGGTGATCCCGCACATCACCGACGAGATCCGCCGCTGCATCGACGAGGCCACCGAGGGCTTCGACGTGGCGCTGGTGGAGATCGGCGGCACCGTCGGCGACATCGAGTCGCTGCCGTTCCTGGAGGCGATCCGCCAGGTCCGCACCGAACGCGGCGCCGAGAAGGCGATGTTCATGCACCTGACCCTGGTGCCGTACATCGCCGCGGCCGGCGAACTGAAGACCAAGCCGACCCAGCACTCGGTCAAGGAACTGCGTTCGATCGGCATCCAGCCGGACGTGCTGCTGTGCCGGTCCGAGCAGGCCATCCCCGACTCCGAGCGGCGCAAGATCGCGCTGTTCACCAACGTGTCCGAGCGCGCGGTGATCAGCTGCGCCGACATCGACGTGCTGTACGGCATGCCGCTGGAGCTGCATCGCCAGGGCCTGGACGAGATCGTCATCGACCAGTTCAAGCTGCGCAACAAGGCCGGCCAGGCCGACCTGTCCGAGTGGGCGGCGGTGGTGGACGCGGTCAAGCACCCGCTCGACGAGGTCAACATCGCGGTGGTCGGCAAGTACGTCGACCACCAGGACGCCTACAAGTCGGTCGGCGAGGCGCTCAAGCACGGCGGCCTGCGCCAGCGCACCAAGGTCAACCTGAAGTGGATCGAGGCGCAGGACCTGGAAGGCACCGACATGGCGCTGCTGCGCGACGTCGACGGCATCCTGGTGCCGGGCGGCTTCGGCGACCGCGGCTTCGAAGGCAAGGTGCTGACCTCCAAGTACGCGCGCGAGCACAAGGTGCCGTATTTCGGCATCTGCTACGGCATGCAGGCGGCGGTGGTGGATTACGCCCGCCACGTCGCCGGGCTGGAGAACGCCAACAGCACCGAGAACGACCGGCAGTCGCCGAATCCGGTGATCGGGCTGATCACCGAGTGGCGCACCGCCACCGGCGAGGTCGAGCGCCGCGACGAGAAGTCCGACCTGGGCGGCACCATGCGCCTGGGCCTGCAGGAGCAGCGCCTCAAGCCGGGCACGCTGGCGCGCGAGCTGTACGGCAAGGACGTGGTGGCCGAGCGGCATCGCCACCGCTACGAGTTCAACAACCGCTACCGCACCCAGCTGGAGGACGCCGGCCTGGTGATCGCCGCCAAGTCGATGGACGACACGCTGGTGGAGATGATCGAGCTGCCGCGCGAGGTGCACCCGTGGTTCCTGGCCTGCCAGGCGCACCCGGAGTTCCTGTCCACGCCGCGCGATGGCCATGCGCTGTTCGTGGGCTTCATCCGCGCCGCGCGCGAGAAGAAGGCCGGCGGCAAGCTGTTGAAGGAAGCGCGGGCTTGATGCTTTGACGCCTTCTCCCTCGGGAGAAGGTGCCCCGAAGGGGCGGATGAGGGTACGGGCGAAGCTTCGCGTATCCGACTCCGCAGGGGCTTCGCCCCGGACCCTCGTCCCAACCCCTCTCCCGGCGGGAGAGGGGGCCATGAGAACAGGTGACGCAATGAAACTGTGTGGTTTCGAAGTAGGCCTCGACCAGCCGTTGTTCCTGATCGCCGGTCCCTGCGTGATCGAGTCGATGCAGCTGCAACTGGATACCGCCGGCAAGCTGAAGGAGATCACCTCCAGGCTCGGCGTGAACTTCATCTTCAAGTCCAGCTTCGACAAGGCCAACCGTACCTCGGGCAACAGCTTCCGCGGCCCGGGCCTGGAAGAAGGCCTGAAGGTGCTCGACGCGGTGAAGAAGCAGATCGGCGTGCCGGTGCTGACCGACGTGCACGAGTACACCCCGATGAACGAGGTGGCCGCGGTCGTCGACGTGCTGCAGACGCCGGCGTTCCTGGTGCGCCAGACCGATTTCATCCGCAACGTCTGCTCCGCCGGCAAGCCGGTCAACATCAAGAAGGGCCAGTTCCTCTCGCCGTGGGACATGAAGCCGGTGGTCGATAAGGCCAAGTCGACCGGCAACGAGCAGATCCTGGTCTGCGAGCGCGGCGCCAGCTTCGGCTACAACAACCTGGTCAGCGACATGCGCTCGCTGGCGGTGATGCGCGATACCGGTTGCCCGGTGGTGTTCGACGCCACCCACTCGGTGCAGTTGCCGGGCGGGCAGGGCACCAGTTCCGGCGGGCAGCGCGAGTTCGTGCCGGTGCTGGCCAAGGCGGCGGTGGCGGTCGGTATCTCCGGCCTGTTCGCCGAAACGCATCCCGACCCGTCCAAGGCCCTGTCCGACGGCCCCAACGCGTGGCCGCTGGACAAGATGGAAGCGCTCCTGGAAACCCTGCTGGAACTGGACGCGGTCACCAAGAAGCACGGCTTCGAGCGGTTCGCCTGAACGAGGCGGACCTCGATGCAGGACCGAGGCCCGGAACGCCAGTTCCGGGCCTTTTCTTTGTCCATTCCCATGCCCGGCGGGAATGGCCGGCCGGCGGACGCGCATTTGGCAATGGCGCGCACCGCGGCGATAATCGCGGGCGTTTCGGCGTTCCCCCCTTTTCTGGCAACCGATCGGACCTATGACCAACATCGCCAAGATCCACGCCCGCGAGATCCTCGACAGCCGCGGCAATCCCACCCTGGAAGCGGAAGTCACGCTGGAAGATGGTTCGTTCGGCCGCGCCGCGGTGCCGTCCGGCGCCTCGACCGGTACCAAGGAGGCCGTCGAGCTGCGCGACGGCGACAAGACCCGTTACCTGGGCAAGGGCGTGCGCAAGGCGGTCGAGAACGTCAACGGCGCGATCGCCTCGGCGCTGAAGGGCTTCGACGCCGCCGACCAGCAGGGGCTGGACCGCCGCCTGATCGACCTGGACGGCACCGAGAACAAGGGGCGCCTGGGCGCCAATGCGCTGCTCGGCGTCTCGCTTGCCGCCGCGCACGCGATGGCCGCGTCGAAGAAGCAGCCGCTGTGGCAGTACCTGTCGACGATCACCGAGTCCGACGTGTCGCTGCCGGTGCCGATGATGAACATCATCAACGGCGGCGCGCACGCCGACAACAACGTCGACTTCCAGGAGTTCATGGTGCTGCCGGTCGGCTTCGCCTCGTTCTCCGAGGCGCTGCGCGCCGGCACCGAGATCTTCCACTCGCTGAAGTCGGTGCTGAAGGGCCACGGCCTGAGCACGGCGGTCGGCGACGAGGGCGGCTTCGCGCCCGACTTCCGCAGCAACGTCGAGGCGCTGGACACGATCCTGGAAGCGATCGGCAAGGCCGGCTACACCGCCGGCGAGGACGTGCTGCTGGGCCTGGACGTGGCCTCCAGCGAGTTCTACGAGAACGGCAAGTACAACCTGGTCGGCGAGAACAAGCGCCTGACCAGCGAGCAGTTCGTCGACTTCCTGGCCGACTGGGTCGCCCAGTACCCGATCATCAGCATCGAGGACGGCCTGGCCGAGAACGACTGGGCCGGCTGGAAGCTGCTGACCGACCGCATCGGCGGCAAGGTGCAGCTGGTCGGCGACGACCTGTTCGTGACCAACCCGAAGATCTTCAAGGAAGGCATCGAGTCGGGCACCGCCAACGCGATCCTGATCAAGGTCAACCAGATCGGCACGCTGACCGAGACGCTGGAAGCGATCGCGATGGCGCACAACGCCAAGTACGCGGCGATCGTCTCGCACCGTTCCGGCGAGACCGAGGACACCACCATCGCCGACATCGCGGTGGCGACCACGGCGACCCAGATCAAGACCGGCTCGCTGTGCCGCAGCGACCGCGTCGCCAAGTACAACCAGCTGCTGCGCATCGAGGAAGCGCTGGGCGGCCAGGCGCGCTACGCCGGCCGCGGCGCGTTCGTCTCGCTCAAGCGCTGAGCCGTGCGCAACTGGCGCTGGCTGCTGCTGGTGCTGGCGGTACTGCTGGCCTGGCTGCAGTACCGCTTCTGGTTCGGCACGGGCAACTCCGGCGAAGTGATGATGCTGGAGGCCCAGGTCGCCCACCAGAAGCGCGACAACGAGGGCCTGCGCCAGCGCAATGCGGCGCTGGCCGCCGAGGTGAAGGACCTCAAGGAAGGCGAGGCCGCGATCGAGGAGCGCGCGCGCAGCGAGCTGGGCATGATCAAGCCGGGCGAGAAGTTCTATCGCGTGGTCGAGAACGCGCCGGTCGCCGCGCCGGTCCAGCCCCGTCCGGCGAACGACGCCGAACACGCCCAGGGCGAACAGCCATGAGGACGTCGGTGTGGGCCGTGGTCCCGGCCGCCGGTCGCGGCACGCGCTTCGGCGGCCCGGTGCCCAAGCAATACCTGATGGCGGCCGGCAAGCCGCTGATCGCGCATGCGCTCGAGGCGCTGGCGGCGCACCCGGCGGTGGCCGGGCTGATGGTGGCGATTTCCGACGGCGACGCCGACTGGCCGGGCTGGACCGAGGTCGCCGGCAAGCCGGTGCTGACCTGCCTCGGCGGCGCCAACCGCGCCGATTCGGTGCTGGCGGGATTGTTGGCGTTGCCGGACAGCGTGCGCGCCGACGATTTCGTGCTCGTGCACGATGCCGCGCGGCCCAATCTCGCGATCGAGGACCTGGACCGGCTGCTCGAAACCGGCCGCGGCGATCCGGTCGGGGCGATCCTGGCGGCGCCGGTGCGCGATACCCTCAAGCGTTCCGGCGACGACGGCGGCATCGATGCCACCGAACCGCGCGAGCGCCTGTGGCGGGCGTTCACGCCGCAGCTGTTCCGCCGCCACCAGTTGGTGCGGGCCTTGCAGGACGCCGCCGCGTCGGGCATCCAGGTCACCGACGAGGCGATGGCCATGGAGCGGCTTGGATTGCGCCCGCTACTGGTCGAGGGCGCCGAAGGCAACTTCAAGGTGACCACGCCGGCCGACCTGGCCCGTTTCGAATTCGAACTTTCCCGGCGCGGCGGCTGATCCCGTCGCCGCTTTTCCGACAGGGAGCATCATGAGCGCGTTGAATTTCCGCATCGGCCAGGGCTACGACGTGCACGCCTTCGGCGAGGGCGACCACGTCATGCTCGGCGGCGTGCGCGTTCCGCACGGCCAGGGCGTGCTCGCCCACAGCGACGGCGACGTCGTGCTGCATGCGCTGTGCGATGCGATGCTGGGCGCGCTGGCGCTGGGCGACATCGGGCAGCACTTCCCGCCTTCCGACGATCGCTGGAAGGGCGCGGACAGCATCGCGTTCGTCCACCACTGCGAACGGTTGGCGCGGGAGCGCGGCTGGAAGGTCGGCAACGCGGACGTGACGGTGGTCTGCGAGCGGCCGAAGGTCGGGCCGCATGCCGCGGCCATGCGCGAGCGGATCGCCGGGGCGCTCGGCATCGACCTCGACTGCGTCAGCGTCAAGGCCACCACCAGCGAGAAGCTGGGGTTCACCGGGCGCGGCGAGGGCATCGCCGCGCAGGCGGTGGTGCTGCTGGTGCGCGCGTGAATTTTCCCTTCTCCCGCAAGGAGAAGGCGGCGCGAAGCGCCGGATGAGGGTACGACCGAAGCCGGGTACCCGAGCACCGACCGGAAACCAAGGGCCATGACCGACACTTCCATTCTTCCGCGCGCCCACGGCCCGGCCGTGCTGAGCGCCGCGATGCGCAGCCGACCCGAGGATTTCAGGGTCGACGAGATCGATGCGTTCGAGCCGCACGGCGAGGGCGAGCACCTGCTGCTGGCCTTGGAGAAGCGCGGACTCAATACCGCCGAGGTCGCGCGCCGCCTGGCCAAGTGGGCGGGGATCGGCGAGGTCGGGATCGGCTATGCCGGCCTGAAGGATCGCCATGCGGTCACCACCCAGCGCTTCAGCGTGCACCTGCCGAAGCGGGTCGCGCCCGATCTCGACGCGCTGCAGGACGAAGACCTGAAGGTCCGCCACCATGCCTGGCACAACCGCAAGCTCCCGCGCGGCGCGCTTGCCGGCAATCGCTTCACGCTGGTCCTGCGGCAGGTGCAGGGCGAGCCCGCGCCGATCGATGCCAGGCTCGCGCGGATCGCCTCGCGGGGCATTCCCAACTGGTTCGGCGAGCAGCGGTTCGGGCGCGGCGGCGGCAACGTGGCGCAGGCGCTGGCGATGTTCCAGGGGCGCAAGGTCAAGCGCGAGCAGCGTTCTATCCTGCTGTCGGCCGCGCGCTCGGAGCTGTTCAACCGGGTACTGGCGCGGCGGGTCGAGCGGGCCGATTGGGACACCGGCCTGGAGGGCGAGGTGTGGATGCTGGCCGGCAGCCGCAGCGTGTTCGGCCCCGAGCCGTGGAGCGAGGCGCTGGCGCAGCGCCTGGCCGCGTTCGACATCCACCCGACCGGCCCGCTGTGGGGCGAGGGGCCGTTGCGCACGGCGGCGGCCTGCGCCGAGGCCGAACTGGCGGCGCTCGGCGACGAGGTCGCGCTGCGGCTGCGACAAGGCCTCGAACAGGCCGGCCTGAAGCAGGAGCGGCGCTCCCTGCGCCTGCCGGTATCCGACCTGGCATGGACCTGGCAGGATGCCGGGACGCTGGAACTGGCGTTCTCGCTGCCGCCCGGCAGCTACGCCACCGCGCTGCTGCACGAACTGGGCGACGTAGCCGACCGGCCGTGACGCCCTAGGGCGCCAGCAGCACCAGTACCGCACCGGTGCCGCCCTGGGCGGGCGGCGCGGAGTGGAAGGCGAGCACGTCGTTGCGCTGGCGCAGCATCCGGTCGACCAGGTTCTTGAGCACCGGCGCGCCGCTGTCGGACTGCAGGCCCTTGCCATGGATGACCCGCACGCAGCCGTACTCGTGCGCATGCGCCTCGGCCAGGAACTGCCGCAGCATCGATTCCGCCTGCGCGGCGGTGGCGCCGTGCAGGTCCAGCTCGTCCTGCACCGAGAACTGGCCGCGCTTGAGCCGCTGGAACACGCGCGGCGGCACGTGGTCGCGTCGATAGCTGGCGGTGTCGCCGGCTTCCAGGGGCGTGGCGTCGCGCAGCATCCTGGCGAACTCGCCGAGCGCCTCGGCCTCGTCGCGTTCGGCCATGCGCGCGCGCGGGCGGGGCTTGGGCCTGTCGCCGGCGGCCGCGGCCGGGGCGCGGATCGGCTTCACTTTGCCGACGGCGGCGCGGAACAGCGCGGCGTCGTCTTCGTCTTCGGGATGCGACATGCGCACAGGGTAGCGCTGCCCATGCGGCGTGCAACCGTACCGGTTCGCGCGGACCGCATCCGGTATCATGGGGCGGTTTTCCGAGGAGTCCCATGCGAGTACTCGTAAGCAACGACGACGGCGTCGACGCCCCCGGCATCAACATCCTCGCCGAGGAGCTGCGCGGTGCCGGCCATGAGGTGACCGTGGTCGCTCCCGATCGCGACCGTTCCGGTGCCAGCAATTCGCTCACCCTGGACCTGCCGATCCGTACCAAGCGGATCGACCACTACACCTGCAGCGTCGCCGGCACCCCGACCGACTGCGTGCACCTGGCGCTGACCGGCATGCTGGAGTACGAGCCGGACATCGTGGTGTCGGGCATCAACAATTCCGCCAACCTCGGCGACGACGTGATCTATTCCGGCACCGTGTCGGCCGCGATGGAAGGGCGCTTCCTCGGGCTGCCCGCCGTCGCCGTGTCGCTGGTCACCCGCAACCACGAGGCGCACCACTACCGCACCGCGGCGCGCGCCGCGGTGGAGATCGTCAAGCGGCTCAAGGCCGACCCGCTTCCGGCCGACACCATCCTCAACGTCAACGTGCCGGACCTGCCGTGGCACGAGGTGCGCGGCTTCCAGGTGACCCGGCTCGGCAACCGGCACCGCTCCGAGCCGTGCATCCCGCAGAGCGATCCGCGCGGGCGCACCGTCTACTGGATCGGCCCGGCCGGACCCGAGCAGGACGCCGGGCCGGGCACCGACTTCCATGCGGTGCGCACGGGCCACATCTCGATCACTCCGATCCAGGTCGACCTCACCCGCTACCAGGCGCTGGAGAAGGTGGCGAGCTGGGTCGGCGGCCTGACGGCAGCCCTGGACGAGCCGGCATGACCCCGCGGTTGCGCCTGCAGCCGGCCGCGGTCGGCATCGGCATGACCTCGCAGCGCGTGCGCGACCGCCTGGTCGAGCGCCTGCGCGAGGCCGGCATCCGCGACGAGAGCGTGCTCAACGCCGTGCGGATCGTGCCGCGCCACCTGTTCATCGACGAGGCGCTGGCCTCGCGTGCGTACGAGGACACCGCGCTGCCGATCGGCCATGGCCAGACCATCTCGCAGCCCTGGGTGGTGGCCCGCATGACCGAGGCGGTGCTGGAGGTGGCGCCCAAGAAGGTGCTGGAAGTCGGCACGGGTTCGGGCTACCAGGGCGCGATCCTGGCGGCGCTGGGCCTGGAGGTCTATACGGTCGAGCGGATCGGCGACCTGTTGCGCCAGGCGCGCAAGCGGTTCCGGCACCTCGGCATGAACGTGCGCAGCAAGCATGACGACGGCCGCATCGGCTGGCCGGAGCACGGTCCCTACGATGCGATCGTGGTCACCGCGGCGGCGCCCGCGCTGGTGGACGCGCTGGTCGAGCAGCTCGCCCCGGGAGGGCGCCTGGTGGCGCCGGTCGGCGGTGCCGGCACCCAGTCGCTGGTCCAGCTCAGTCGCGGCCAGGACGGTAGTATCGAGCAGCAGGTTCTGGCGCCGGTCACGTTCGTGCCGTTGCTGTCGGGCATGCTGGACTGAATCCACGAGAATCCTTGATGAAGATATTCGGGCCGCTGTACGACCTGGCCATACGCTGGTCTCGCCATCGCCGTGCGCCGACCCTGCTGGGCGGGCTGAGCTTTCTGGAAGGGTTCATTTTCCCGGTTCCCCCCGAGGTGATGCTGGCGCCGATGTCGCTGGCGCAGCCGCGGCGCGCGCTCTGGTTCGCCACGGTGAGCCTGGCCGGTTCCCTGGGGGGAGCCGTGGTCGGCTACCTGCTCGGGCATTTCGCCTTCGCCGCGCTGCAGCCGCTGATCGAATGGCTGGGATGGAGCGCCAAGATCGACGAGCAGGTGGCGCACCTGCGCGCAGTGGTCGCCGAATCGCCCTGGCGGGCGTTCTGGCTGCTGGTGCTGGTGGGCTTCACCCCGATCCCGCTGAAGATCTTCACCTGGGCCTCCGGCGTGGTCGGCGTGCCGATGCTGCCGTTCCTGGCGAGCATGTTCGTCGGGCGCGGCAAGCGGGTATATCTGGTGGCCGGCGCGATCCGGCTGGGCGGCGCGCGCGCGGAGGCGGCGCTGCATCGTTGGATCGAGCCGCTGGGATGGATCGCAAGCGTGGTCCTGCTGGGCCTGGCGGGCTGGTTGGTATGGAGGGCTAAGTTCGGATGAAACAGAAGCTGGGCATGGATATCGGTCGGCACGGGGCATCGCTCCTGCTGGTGGGCGCGCTGGCGGCCTGCAGCAGCGCCACGGTGGTGCGTTCGCCTTCGGCGGGGAGCGCGGCCGCGTCGAGCGCGCCGAGGACCTCCGTCGCCAAGCCGGGGGCCGTCGTGACGGTGCAGCGCGGCGACACGCTGTACGCCATCTCGCGCCGCACCGGCATCACGCCGCAGGACCTCAGCGCCTGGAACAACCTGTCCTCGCCTGACACGATCTATCCCGGGCAGACGCTGCGGCTGTATCCGCCGGGCGCCGGCACCGCCGCGCCCAAGCCTTCGACGGCATCGTCCTCCACGGACGCGGCCACGCAACGCCCGGCGGCGCCGGTGGCCGCTCCGCCCAGCAGCGGTTTCAGCTGGCGCTGGCCGGCCGACGGCGTCGTGGTGGGCAGTTTCGTCCAGGGCGAAACCACCAAGCAGGGCGTGGACATCGCCGGCGCGAGCGGGCAGGCGGTGCGGGCGGCCGCCGATGGCGTGGTGGTCTATTCCGGCAACGGCCTGGTCGGCTATGGCGAGCTGATCATCATCAAGCACAACGAGCAGTGGCTGTCGGCCTATGGCCACAACCGCAAGCGCCTGGTCAACGAGGGCCAGAGCGTCAAGGCCGGGCAACAGATCGCCGAAATGGGCCGTAGCGGCGCCTCGCGCGACATGCTGCACTTCGAGATCCGCTACAACGGCAAGCCGGTCGATCCCTTGCTGTATCTGCCGAAGAAGTAGCCGGGACCGGGGACCCAGGGGGCGGAAAAGCGACAAGCCGGCCCCGGATCGAGTGTCGTTGTGGGAGGGACTTCAGTCCCGACGGGCTTTACTGGCCTGCTGTCGGGACTGAAGTCCCTCCCACAGAAAGCCCGAAAGACCGCAAAAAAGCATCGGGTCGCGTCAGTCAGGCCCGGGCAAGACGCGTCCCCGAGCCGCTCCCCCGCGCCCGAGCCGCCGCTCAGCCGGACAGGATCATCGCCAGCGCCACCTTATCTGCCGAAGAAGTAGCTCAAGCCGGGGCCCGGGTTCCGGGACAGCGACGGGCCTGCTCCGGGTCGATTGCCGTGGTGGGAAGGGCTTCGATGAAGCCGGGGCTCGGGGCCGGGGATCCGGACCCGGGCCAGCGGCAAGCCCGCCCCGGATCGAGTGTCGCTGTGGGAGGGACTTCAGTCCCGACGGGCTTTGCTGGCCTGCTGTCGGGACTGAAGTCCCTCCCACAGAAAGCCCGAAAGACCGCAAAAAAGCATCAGGTCGCGTCAGTCAGGCCCGGCAGGGCGCGTCCCCGAGCCGCTCCCCGCGCCCGAGCCGCCGCTCAGCCGGGCAGGATCATCGCCAGCGCCACCTTGCGGCCCTCGCTGGCGAGCACGTTGTAGGTGCGGGCGGCGGCGGCGTTGGTCATCGCCTCGATGCCGATGCCGCGGGTCAGGCAAGCCGCCATCACTTCCGGCGGCGGGAAGCCCTGGCTTTCACCCGTGCCCAGCAACACCAGCGCGGGCGCCAGCTCCAGCACCGGTCGCATGTGCGCGGCGGTGAGCTGGTCGAGCGCGGCCACCGGCCAGGCCTCGACCAGTTTCTCGGGGGTCAGCAGGAAGCTCCGCCGCAGGACCTGCTCGTTGACCTTGGCCTGGACGCCATCGGCCGAGCGCAGCGCGTAGGTGTAGTCGGGATGTTCCTGGTTCAGTTGCATGGAACCACTCAGGCGCGCGGCAGGACGATCTGGCGCTTTTCCTTGCTGGGCCGGTAGAGGATCGCGGTATGCCCGATCCGCTGGACCAGCGCGCTGCCGGTCTGCCCGACGATGTCGGCGATCATGGCATCGCGTACCTCGCGATCGTCCGCGCCGACCTTCACCTTCACCAGCTCGTGCCGCTCCAGCACCTCGTCCAGCTCCGCCAGGAACGCGGGCGTGACCCCCTTGCCTCCGGTCTGGAGCAGCGCCTTGAGGTCGTGGGCCTGGCCGCGCAGGAAACGGGTCTGGGCGGGGGTGAGAGCGATGGACATGCAGGAGAAAGGGAAGCCAAGGGGGTTCAGGGTATCATGACGCCCCCTCAGGTCCCCCAGCCCGATGTCCCGCAGCAAGAGCAGCCAGCGTTGGCTCAAGGAACATTTCTCCGACCCCTTCGTGAAGAAGGCCCAGGCCGAAGGCATGCGTTCGCGCGCGGCCTACAAGCTGGAGGAGCTGCTGGAGCGGGATCGCCTGCTGAAGCCGGACATGGTGGTCGTCGACCTCGGTGCGGCGCCGGGCGGGTGGTCGCAGCAGGTCCGCAAGCAGATGGGCGATCGCGGCCGGGTGCTGGCGCTGGACATCCTGGACATGCCGCCGCTGGCCGGCGTGGAGTTCCTGCACGGCGACTTCAGGGAGGAGGCGGTCCTGGCCCGTTTCGAGGAAATGCTCGGCGGCGAGCCGGTGGACCTTGTGCTGTCGGACATGGCCCCCAATAAGAGCGGTATGGATGCGGTCGACCAGCCGCGGATGATGCACTTGGCTGAATTGGCGATGGATTTCGCCGACAACCACCTGAAGCCGGGCGGGGCGTTCCTGATCAAGCTGTTCCAGGGCGTCGGGTTCGACGACTACGTCCGCGAGCTGCGCCGGCGCTACGACAAGGTGTCCATCCGCAAGCCCCAGGCGTCGCGCAAGCGTTCACCCGAGGTTTATGCCCTTGGCCAGGGCAAGCGTGCCCAGATCAAGTAAGCTGCCCCAAGAACCAATAGAGTAACGAGCGAGAGGGACACCGGAGCCAATGAGGATGAACGACTTGACCAAGAATCTGCTGCTATGGGTGGTCGTCGCCGTCGTGCTGATGGTGGTGTTCCAGAGCTTCTCGCCGCGGATGGCGGCCGGGGCCGGCAGCGACTCGATCAGCTATACCCAGTTCCTGGAGGACGTGGACAGCGGCCGGATCAAGTCGGTGGACTTCACCGACGAGAGCGGCTTCGCGGTCAACGCCATCCGTTTCAAGCGCAGCGACGGCAGCGAAGGGATCGTCTACGGCCCCCGCGACGACAAGCTGGTCGATGTGCTGTACGCCAAGAAGGTCGAGATGACCCGCGCCAAGCCGGCCAGCGGCCCGAGCTTCTGGTCGATCGTGCTGAACTTCCTGCCGGTCATCCTGATCATCGGCTTCTGGCTGTTCATCATGCGCCAGATGCAGGGCGGCGGCGGCGGCGCCAAGGGCGCGATGTCGTTCGGCAAGTCGCGCGCCAAGCTGCAGGGCGAGGACCAGATCAAGGTCACCTTCGCCGACGTGGCCGGCTGCGACGAGGCCAAGGAGGAGGTGGGCGAACTGGTCGACTTCCTGCGCGACCCCACCAAGTTCACCAAGCTGGGCGGCAAGATCCCGCGCGGCGTGCTGATGGTCGGCCCGCCCGGTACCGGCAAGACCCTGCTGGCCAAGGCGATCGCCGGCGAGGCCAAGGTGCCGTTCTTCTCGATCTCCGGCTCGGACTTCGTGGAGATGTTCGTCGGCGTCGGCGCCAGCCGCGTGCGCGACATGTTCGAGCAGGCCAAGAAGCATGCCCCGTGCATCATCTTCATCGACGAGATCGATGCGGTCGGCCGCCACCGCGGCGCCGGCCTGGGCGGCGGCCACGACGAGCGTGAGCAGACCCTGAACCAGTTGCTGGTCGAGATGGACGGCTTCGAGGGCGGCGAGGGCGTGATCGTGATCGCCGCGACCAACCGTCCGGACGTGCTGGACCCGGCGCTGCTGCGCCCGGGCCGCTTCGACCGCCAGGTGGTGGTCGGCCTGCCGGACGTGAAGGGCCGCGAGCAGATCCTGCGCGTGCACATGCGCAAGCTGCCGCTGGCCGACGACGTCGAGCCGCTGGTGATCGCGCGCGGTACCCCGGGCTTCTCCGGCGCGGACCTGGCCAACCTCTGCAACGAGGCTGCGCTGTTCGCCGCGCGCGGCAACGAGAAGGAGGTCCGCATGGACCACTTCGACCGTGCCCGCGACAAGATCCTGATGGGCGCGGAGCGGCGCTCGATGGCGATGAGCGAGGAGGAGAAGACCCTCACCGCCTATCACGAGGCCGGCCACGCCATCGTCGGCCGCCTGGTGCCCGAGCACGATCCGGTCTACAAGGTCACGATCATCCCGCGCGGCCGCGCGCTGGGCGTGACGATGTACCTGCCGGAAGGCGACAAGTACTCGATGAACCGCGTGGCGATCGAATCGCAGCTGTGCTCGCTGTACGGCGGCCGCGTGGCCGAGGAACTGATCTTCGGCGAGGACAAGGTCACCACGGGCGCCTCCAACGACATCGAGCGCGCGACCAAGATGGCGCGCAACATGGTCACCAAGTGGGGCCTGTCCGACGAACTGGGCCCGGTCGCCTACGGCGAGCAGGAGGACGAGGTGTTCCTGGGCCGCTCGGTGACCCAGCACAAGAACGTCTCCGACGAGACCGCGCGCAAGATCGACGAGGTGGTGCGTTCGATCCTGGACAAGGCCTACGCCCGCACCAAGCAGATCCTGACCGAGAACCTGGACAAGCTGCATTCGATGTCCCAGCTGCTGCTGCAGTACGAGACCATCGATGCGCCGCAGATCGACGCGATCATGGAAGGCCGCGAGCCGCCGCCGCCGGCGGGCTGGGGCAAGTCCGGCAAGGACGGCAACGACAAGGGATCGCCGCGGCCGCTGCCGCCGATCGCGGGGCCGGCCGAGCAGACCTGATCCGGCCGGTCGCCATGAACGGGAGGGCGCGCAGGCAGCTGCGCGCCCTTCGCTTTTGAGGGCATTGGGCATTCGCGCGCAGGTCGGCGAAAATGCCGGTCCATGCATCGCGAGGTCGCCATGTCGCCGCCATCCACGGAAACCCCGTCGTACACGCTGGAAATCGTCATCGCCACCTGCGTGGGCGCGACGCTGGGGCTGTTGACCGACAACATCCCGCTCGGCACCGGCGTGGGCATCGCGCTGGGCTGCCTGTTGAGCGTGATCAAGGTCGTCCGTACGCAGAAGAAGGACAAGTGATGTTCGATACCCGGCCGACGCTGGATTGCGGCGGGCGCCCGCTCGCGCTGGACCGCCCGCAGGTGATGGGCATCGTCAACGTGACGCCGGATTCGTTTTCCGACGGCGGGCGCCACGACACCCTGGACGCCGCCATCGCGCACGGGCTGCGGCTGGTGGAGGAGGGCGCGGCGATCCTGGACATCGGCGGCGAATCGACCCGGCCCGGCGCCGAGCCGGTCGGGGTGGAGGAAGAACTACGCCGGGTAGTCCCGGTGATCGAGGCCCTGGCCGCGCGGGTCGAAGTGCCGATCAGCGTGGACACCTTCAAGCCGGAGGTGATGCGCGCGGCGGTCGCCGCCGGCGCGGGCATGATCAACGACATCCGCGCGCTGAGGGAGCCGGGCGCCCTCGACGCGGCGGCGCAGCTGGGCGTGCCGGTGGTGCTGATGCACATGCAGGGCGAGCCGCGCTCGATGCAGCAGGCGCCCCACTACGACGACGTGGTCGCCGAGGTGCACCGTTTCCTGGCCGAGCGGATCTTCGCCGCGGAGATGGCGGGGATCGACAAGCGCCGGCTCGTGCTCGACCCGGGCTTCGGTTTCGGCAAGACCACCGCGCACAACCTGCAGTTGCTGGGCGAGCTGGAGCGTTTCGCCGGCTTCGGGCTGCCGATCCTGGCCGGGCTGTCGCGCAAGCGCAGCATCGGCGAACTGACCGGGCGCGAGGCGGCTGCCGAGCGCGTCCATGGCTCGGTGGCGGCGCACCTGATTGCGGTCCAGCGTGGCGCGGGCATCGTGCGCGTGCACGATGTCGCGGCCACCGTCGATGCGCTGAAGGTGCTGGCGGCGCTTCCGCCCAAGGCGGCAGCCACGGCATCCCCGGCCGCGGCGATCCGCTGGCCCGACGACGAATGAGCCTTCCCGCCTGCCGGCCGGCACGGCCCGGCGTGTAGGCCTTCGAATGGCGACCATGCACGACACCCGTCCCCTTGCCATCGCCTTGATGGGGCCGACCGCCAGCGGCAAGACCGCGGCGGCGCTGGCGCTCGCGCGGCGTTGGGGAGGCGAGATCGTCAGCGTGGATTCGGCCCTGGTGTACCGCGGGCTGGATATCGGCGCGGCCAAGCCGGACCGCGCGATGCTGGCCGCGGTGCCGCACCACCTGATCGATATCTGCGATCCGTGGCAGGCCTACTCGGCCGCGGACTTCGCCCGGGACGCGCGTGGGGCCATCGACGGGATCGTCGCGCGCGGGCGGTTGCCGATCCTGGCCGGCGGTACCGGCCTGTACTTCCGGTCGCTGCTGACCGGGCTTTCGCAGATGCCGCAGGCCGACCCCCAGGTGCGCGCCCGCCTGGCGGCGGAGGCCGACGCGCGCGGATGGCCAGCCCTGCATGCCGAGCTGGCCCGGGTCGATCCGGTCGCGGCGGCGCGCATCCACGCCACCGATCCGCAACGGATCCAGCGCGCCTTGGAGGTCTATCGCCTGACCGGGCGCCCGATCAGCGAGTGGCAGGCCATGCCGCCGCCGCCGCGCCTGCCGCTGCGGGTGCTCAAGCTGGTGCTCGCGCCGCGCGAGCGCGCCGTCCTGCACGCGCGCATCGAGCGCCGGTTCGACGCGATGCTGGCGGACGGATTCCTGGAAGAGGTCCGCGCGCTGAGGGCCATGCCGGAGATGACGCGGGTCGCCAGGCCGCTCGACCTGCCGGCGGTGCGGGCGGTCGGCTACCGGCAGGCCTGGGAACACCTGGACGGGCGCTGGGGCGCGGCGGAATTCCGCGAGCGGGCGATCCACGCCACCCGGCAACTGGCCAAGCGCCAGCTGACCTGGCTGCGCGGGGAGCTGGACGCGCGCTGGTTCGACCCCGAGAGCGACGCCGGACGCGTGGATGAGGCCGTCGCCGCATTCCTTTCACATCGACCCGGGGACCATAACGGGCTCCAGGACACTGCCAGCGGGCCCAAGGCCGTGTAACATCCGGGGTCCGGAAACCGGCTGGGGAAAAGCAGGTGTCGACCGGGCCCAATAAGAACAATCAATAATTAAAAAAGGGAGTCTTCAATGTCCAAGGGACAGTCCTTGCAGGATCCTTTCCTCAATGCACTGCGCCGCGAGCGGGTTCCGGTGTCGGTGTATCTGGTCAATGGCATCAAGCTGCAAGGCACGATCGAGTCGTTCGACCAGTTCGTGGTCCTGCTGCGCAACACCGTCAGCCAGATGGTCTACAAGCATGCGATCTCGACGGTCGTGCCGGCGCGCAACGTGCGCGTGGGGCCGGGCGGCGGTTACGTGCAGTCCGCGGGCGACGCTTCCAGCCAGGATGACGGCGACGTTGACTGAGTTCGAGGTGATGCGTGTTTGACCGTTCGCGCAAGGGCGAGCACGCGCTGTTGATCCAGCCCCACGCGGGCGGGCCTGCCGAGGAGGACGTGCTGGAGGAGTTCGCCGACCTGGCGCGCTCCGCCGGCGCGAGCGTGGCCGCGACGCTGACCGCGCGCATCGACCGGCCGAGCCCGTCCACCCTCATCGGCAGCGGCAAGCTGGAAGAGGTCAAGGCCGCCGCCGACGCCACCGGCGCCGACCTGGTGCTGGTGAACCACCAGCTCACCCCGGTGCAGGAGCGCAACCTGGAGAAGTACCTGCAGCGGCGCGTGATCGACCGCACCGGGCTGATCCTGGACATCTTCGCCCAGCGTGCGCGCAGCCACGAGGGCAAGCTGCAGGTGGAACTTGCGCAGCTCCGCCACCTGGCGACGCGATTGGTGCGTGGCTGGACCCACCTGGAGCGCCAGCGCGGCGGCTCGATCGGGTTGCGCGGCCCTGGCGAGACCCAGCTCGAGACCGACCGCCGCCTGCTGCAGAAGCGGGTGGAACAACTGCAGAAGCGGCTGGACAAGGTCGAGGTGCAGCGCACCCAGATGCGCCGCGCGCGCGTGCGCAGCGAGCTGCCGCGCGTGGCGCTGGTGGGCTATACCAATGCCGGCAAGTCGACCCTGTTCAACGCCTTGACCGGCGCGGAGGCCTACGCGGCGGACCAACTGTTCGCCACGCTGGACCCGACCGTGCGCCGCATCGCGCTGCCGGGCGGGCACGTGGTGCTCGCCGACACCGTCGGCTTCGTGCGCGACCTGCCGCACGAACTGGTGGCGGCATTCCGCTCGACCCTGTCGGAAGCGCGCGAGGCGGACCTGCTGCTGCACGTGGTCGATGCGGCCGATCCGTTGCGCGAGGACCGCATCCGCCAGGTCGACGAGGTGCTGCACGCGGTGGGCGCGGGCGAACTGCCGCAGTTGCTGGTGTTCAACAAGATCGACCGCATCGAGGGCGCCGAAGTGCGGCATGACGCGCAGGATGGCGTGCCGGACGAGGCGCGGCGCGAGCGGGTCTGGATTTCCGCGCGCGGCGGCGACGGCCTGGACCTGCTGCGCGAAGTGCTGGCGCGCCGGCTCAATCTCCAGCACGTGCAGGGCACGCTGCGCTTGCCGGCGTCGGCTGGCCGGCTGCGCTCGCGGCTGCATGCGCTGGACGTGGTGCGCGGCGAACGGGCCGACGAACACGGCTGGCTGATCGACGTGGACTTGCCGCTGGCCGAGGCCGAGCGGCTCGCCGCCGGGCGCGATGGCGAGCCGGTGCGGGCCTTGCTGCCGCAGCCGGCGCGGGAGTGGTAGCGCCCTGGGCATGCGCCCCGGGGCGGCAGGACCGGTAGGCGGGGGATCCGGGCGGCACGGCGTGCCGGGGCGTTCACTTCGCCTGGCGCATGATCGCCCGGAGTCCAGGGCCATCACGGAGTTCCTCCGATGTCCGAGCAGCCGGTCGCCGCGGTTCCGCACTACACCGCCGAGGAAAAACGCCATCGCGTGTTCGCGATCATGGTGGCGTCCTCGGGCAACCTGGTGGAGTGGTTCGACTTCTATGTCTATGCGTTCTGCGCGATCTACTTCGCCGCCGAGTTCTTCCCCAAGGGCGATACCACCGCGCAGTTGCTGAACACGGCCGGCGTGTTCGCGGCCGGGTTCCTGATGCGCCCGATCGGCGGATGGCTGTTCGGGCGCGTCGCCGACCGCTACGGGCGCAAGTCCTCGATGCTGATCTCGGTGTCGATGATGTGCGGCGGCTCGCTGATGATCGCGTGCCTGCCGACCCACGCCCAGATCGGCGCCCTGGCCCCGGCGCTGCTGTTGGTCGCGCGCCTGGTACAGGGGCTGTCCGTCGGCGGCGAGTACGGCACCACGGCCACCTACATGAGCGAGGTGGCGTTGCGGGGCCAGCGCGGCTTCTTCTCCTCGTTCCAGTACGTGACCCTGATCGGCGGCCAGTTGCTGGCGGTACTGGTGATCGTGGCGATGGAGGCGCTGTTGTCCGAGCAGGAGATCCGCGCGTGGGGCTGGCGCGTGCCGTTCGTGATCGGCGCGATCGCGGCGGTGGTGTCGGTGCTGCTGCGGCGCACGCTCCGCGAGACCCAGCGCGAGGACGTGCGCAAGGGGAAGGACGCGGGATCGCTCGGCGCGCTGTTCCGGCGCCACAAGGCAGCGTTCTTCACCGTGCTGGGCTACACCGCCGGCGGCTCCCTGATCTTCTACACCTTCACCACGTACATGCAGAAGTTCCTGGTCAACACGGTGCACCTGCCGATCAAGACCGCCAGCTTCGTGATGACCGGGGCGCTGTTCCTGTACATGTGCATGCAGCCGGCGTTCGGCATGCTGTCCGACCGCATCGGCCGCCGCAACAACATGCTGATCTTCGGCGCGCTCGGCACGCTGACCACGGTGCCGATCCTGACCGCCTTGCAGCATGTCGCCAACCCGGTCGCCGCCTTCGCGCTGATCGTGCTGGCGCTGGCGATCGTCAGCTTCTATACCTCGGTCGCCGGCATCGTGAAGGCCGAGATGTTCCCGCCGGAAGTGCGCGCGCTCGGCGTGGGGCTGGCCTACGCGGTGGGCAACGCGATCTTCGGCGGTTCGGCCGAGTACGTCGCGCTGGGCCTGAAGAAGCTGGGCCACGAGCCGGCGTTCTTCTGGTACGTCACCGCGATGATGGTGGTGACGTTCCTGGTCAGCCTGCGCCTGCCCAGGCAGGCGGCGTACCTCCACCACGACCATTGAGCATGAACGCCGGTGCGCCGCCGAAGGCGCCGCGGCCGCCGGCGGCAGACATGGCTTGCGAATTCGGTTAAAAGACGGGCCTGGTCCATCGGCGCGAGATCCATGCCCATTCCTTCCGATCCAGAGCTGCGCGTGCTTTCCGAAACGCTGGGGGCGCAACTGCTCGACCGGCGCGAACATCTCGTCGCGGCGGAAAGCTGCACCGGCGGTTGGATCGCCAAGGCGATGACCGATGTGGCCGGTTCCTCGGCGTGGTTCGATTGCGGCATGGTCGCCTACAGCTACGAAGCCAAGCAGGCGCTGCTGGGCGTGCGCCCGCAGACGCTGGAGACGCATGGCGCGGTCAGCCGCGAGACGGCGATCGAGATGGTGTCGGGGGCGCTGGCCAATTCCGGGGCGAGCATCGCCGTGGCGGTCACCGGCATCGCCGGCCCCGGCGGCGGCAGCGCCGGCAAGCCCGTGGGCACGGTCTGGATCGGCTGGAAGCGGCGCGGCGGCTACGCCAGCGCGGAAGTGTTCCACTTCGACGGCGATCGCGATGCCGTGCGCCGGCAGACCGTCGCCGCGGCACTGCGGGGTTTGAGCGCGCTGCTGTGAGCATCGACGGCCTGCCGCGGCAGCGTGGAGCTCGCGCCCGATGATGTGGGATGCGCTCGGCACGGTACGCGACCTGGGGCGGCTGCAGGAAATCGCCTCGGTGCTGATCCGCCATGGATTCGGCGACGTGGTGCGCCGCATCGGCCTGGCCGACGTGCTGGAACGGGCGGGGCGGCTGCTGCACTGGCACAACGGCGAAGGCATGTTGCGCATGTCCGCGGCCGTGCGGGTGCGGCGCGCCCTCGAGGAACTCGGGCCGACGTTCGTGAAGCTGGGGCAGGTACTGGCCACGCGCGTGGACCTGCTGCCGCCGGAATGGACCGACGAGCTTTCCCGCTTGCAGAACGCGGTGCCCGCGCTGCCGTTCGAGCGGATCCGCGACCAGTTGCTGGCCGACCTCGGCGTTCCGCCCGAGCAGGCGTTCGCGCGCTTCGACGAGAAGGCCCTGGCGGCGGCGTCGCTCGCGCAGACCCACCGTGCCTGGCTGCACGATGGCCGCGCCGTGGTGTTGAAGGTGCGCCGGCCGGGCATCCGCGAGGTGGTGGAAGCCGACCTGCGCTTGCTGGCGAGGCTGGCCGAGATCGTCGAGGCGCGCGCGCCGGACCTGCAGCGCTACCGACCGAAGGAGGTCGTCCACCAGTTCACGGTATCGCTGCGGCGGGAGCTGGACTTCGCCGCCGAGTGCCGCAACGCCGAGCGCATCGCCGCCAACTTCGCCGGCCATGCCGAGGTGGTCATCCCCGCCGTGCATTGGCAATGGACCTGCGAGAGCCTCAACGTGCAGGACTTCGTCGATGGCATCCCCGGGCGCGACCTGGCGGCGGCCGATGCGGCGGGCCTCGACCGCGTGCAGCTGGCCAGGCTCGGCGCCGGCATCGTGCTGAAGATGGTGCTCGAAGACGGCTGCTTCCACGCCGATCCGCATCCGGGCAACATCTTCTACATGCGCGACGGCCGCATCGCCATCATCGACTTCGGCATGGTCGGGCGCATTTCCGAGCAACGGCGCCAGCAGGTCGCGCAGCTGCTGTACGGCATGGTCGACCACGACGCCGAGATCGTCGTCGACGTGTTGCTGGAGTGGGCCGCGGGCGGAATCGAGGTCGACGAGATGCGGCTGCAGCAGGACATCGGCACCTTCGTCGATCAGTACCGCGGCGTGCCGCTGAAGGAATTGCGGATCGGCGCGATGCTGGCCGACATCACCGCGATCCTGCGCGAGCACGCGCTGACCTTGCCTGCCGACCTGGCGCTGATGATCAAGGCGTTCCTGAGCCTGGAGGGCATGGGGCGCCAGCTCGATCCCGATTTCGACATGGCCAGCGAGGCGCGGCCTTACCTGCAGCGGGCGCTGCTGCAGCGCTTCGCGCCCGGCCAGGTGCTGCGGCGGGGCCGGCGCAGCCTGACCGGCGCCATCGACCTGGTCGGCAACCTGCCGCGCGATCTCAAGCGGCTGCTGCAGGCGGCCCGCCGCGGCCGCCTGCAACTGCATGTGGAAACTCAGTCGCTCAAGGCCTTCGGCGCCCAGATCAACCGCGCCGCCAACCGCCTGACCATGGGCATCGTCACCGCGGCCCTGGTGATCGGTTCCTCGATCGTGATGAACAGCGTGGGCGGCATTTCCAGCCGGTGGCTGCTGGCGATCGGCGTGACCGGCTTCGTCGGCGCCGCCCTGTGCGGCATCTGGATCCTGATCTCGATCTGGCGCAGCGGCAGGGACTGACCGGCGGCGTCCGAGGCTATCGGGGCTTGCGACCGCCTGAATTAGTAGTAATACTACTAACCATGGACCTGACCGACACCCAGCAGGCGATCCTGGCGATGATCGCCGAACGCATCGAGTCCGATGGCGTGCCGCCGTCGCAGACCGAGATCGCGCGTGCCTTCGGCTTCAAGGGCGTGCGTGCCGCGCAATACCACCTGGAAGCGCTGGAGCAGGCCGGAGCGATCCGGCGGGTGCCCGGGCAGGCGCGCGGTATCCGCCTGGTCGCCCCGGCGGTCGAGGCCATCGAGCCGCCCCGGCAGCAGGACGATGTCCTGCGCCTGCCGGTGCTGGGCCGGGTCGCGGCCGGCCTGCCGATCGGCGCCGACATCGGTTCGGACGATTTCGTGGTGCTCGACCGGGTGCTGTTCTCCCCCTCGCCGGACTACCTGCTCAAGGTGCAGGGGGATTCGATGCGCGACGAAGGCATCTTCGACGGCGACCTGATCGGCGTGCACCGCACCCGCGATGCGTGTTCGGGGCAGATCGTGGTGGCGCGGATCGACGAGGAAATCACCGTCAAGCTGCTGAAGATCGGCAAGGATCGCATCCGCTTGCTGCCGCGCAATCCGGACTACGCCCCCATCGAAGTGCTGCCGGACCAGGATTTCGCGATCGAAGGCCTGTATTGCGGCCTGCTGAGGCCGAACCGTTGAGGCCGTCGCCCGAGGCCGGGCCGTGGGGTTTTCCCACGCTCGCGGCCGGCATGCACTGGTGCCGGCGGACCCGCCCGCCGATTAATTTCGATCGCGTCGCCGGCAGTCTCAGCCCTTGCGATACATCGACGCTAGATTGACCCCATTCCGATCACTGACGAGGAACACACGATGGACGAGAACAAGAAGCGCGCGCTGGCGGCTGCCCTGGGCCAGATCGAGAAGCAGTTCGGCAAGGGCTCGGTGATGCGCATGGGCGACCGCGTGGTCGAGCCCGTCGAGGCCGTCCCGACCGGCTCGCTGATGCTGGATATCGCCCTGGGCATCGGCGGCCTGCCCAAGGGCCGCGTGGTCGAGATCTACGGTCCGGAATCCTCGGGCAAGACCACCTTGACCCTGCAGGCCATCGCCGAGTGCCAGAAGCAGGGCGGCACCGCTGCCTTCATCGATGCCGAGCACGCGCTGGACCCGATCTACGCCGCCAAGCTGGGCGTCAACGTCGACGAGCTGCTGCTGTCGCAGCCGGATACCGGCGAGCAGGCGCTGGAAATCGCCGACATGCTGGTGCGCTCGGGCTCGGTGGACATCCTGGTGGTCGACTCGGTGGCCGCGCTGACCCCCAAGGCCGAGATCGAGGGCGAGATGGGCGACCAGTTGCCGGGCCTGCAGGCGCGCCTGATGAGCCAGGCCCTGCGCAAGCTGACCGGCAACATCAAGCGCTCCAATACGCTGGTGATCTTCATCAACCAGTTGCGCATGAAGATCGGCGTGATGATGCCGGGCCAGAGCCCGGAAACCACCACCGGCGGCAACGCGCTGAAGTTCTATGCCTCGGTGCGCCTGGACATCCGCCGCATCGGTTCGATCAAGAAGGGCGACGAGATCATCGGCAACCAGACCAAGATCAAGGTGGTCAAGAACAAGCTGGCGCCGCCGTTCAAGCAGGTCGTCACCGAGATCCTCTACGGCGAAGGCATCAGCCGCGAGGGCGAACTGATCGACATGGGCGTGGAGGCCAAGCTGGTCGAGAAGGCCGGTGCCTGGTACAGCTACGGCAACGAGCGCATCGGCCAGGGCAAGGACAACGCCCGTGCCTACCTGCGCGACAACCCGCAGGTGGCGGCCAAGATCGAGGCCGAGCTGCGCGAGAAGTTCCAGCCGGCCGAGGCTTCGCGCGACGAGGGCGAGGACCTGGACGACTGAGTCCCCGCGTGTTTTCCGCTCTGGGCGAGGGACGCTGTCAGTGACGTCCCTCGCCCGGGGCACTCCGGATGAGGCCAGGAGGACGGGCGCCAGGGAAGGCGCGCTTCCTGGTCCGAGCCGATCCGGTGTTGTTGCAGGGAACCGCCATGGCCACCGACCCAGGGTTCATCGAGTACATCCGCGAACAGGCGGACCTGCCGCAGCGGCTGACGTGCCGCAAGATGTTCGGGGAATACGGGTTGTACTGCGACGGCAAGTTCGTGGCCGTGGCCGCCGACAACTCCTTGTTCCTCAAGCCCACCGAGGCGGGACGCCGCCTGTTGCCCTCGATGACCGAGGGAAAGCCGTATCCTGGAGCAAAGGCTTGGTTCGTGGTGGACGAGGTCCTGGACGATCCCGATCTGTTGCGTCGATTGATCCTGGCCACCGCTGCCGAGTTGCCTGTTCCCACGCCAAGGGCCGGCGCGGCCGGAAAGCGACGTTCGCCTGGGACGGGATGAGCGAATGGACAGGGTGCCGCCCGGCATTGACGAACCAACGATGACTTCCAAGCCCGAGCGCAAACCGAGGACCCCGCCCACGCCGCTCCAGCGCGCCCTGGGGCTGTTGGTGCGGCGCGAACATTCGCGCAAGGAGCTGACCCGCAAGCTGCAGGCGCGGGGCGTCGAGGCGGAGGCTGCCCTCGAAGCGGTCGAGCGCCTGGCCGGGGAGGGGTGGCAGGACGATGCCCGGTTCGCCGAATCGCTGGTGCGCAGCCGTGCGGCCAGTGGCTATGGACCGCTGCATATCCGCGCCGAACTGACCACGCACGGGCTGGACGGCGATGCCGTGGCCACCGCCATGGCGGCTTTCGAAGGCGATTGGACCGAGAATGCCCGGGACCTGGTCCGCCGCCGGTTCGGCGAGGCCGGGCCAACCGATCTCGCCCAGCGCCGCAAGGCCGCGGACCTCCTGGCACGACGGGGCTTCGACGGCGACAGTATCCGGGCCGCGACCCGTTTCGATCCTGAGGACTGAACAGGCAAGGCCTGATACCCTTGGCAGTTTAGGTCGTCCCGATTCCGTGCCCGCCGGGAGTGCTGTCGTCCCGGCGGCGCCCGCCTACTGCCAGCCCCATGAACGCACCCGCCAAATTCACCACCTCCCAGATCCGCAGCGACTTCCTCGAGTTCTTCAAGGGCAAGGGCCATACCATCGTGCCGTCGGCACCGCTGGTGCCGGGCAACGACCCGACCCTGTTGTTCACCAACTCCGGCATGGTGCAGTTCAAGGACGTGTTCCTGGGCGCGGAAAAGCGCAGCTACGTGCGCGCGGCCGACGTCCAGCGCTGCCTGCGTGCCGGTGGCAAGCACAACGACCTCGATTCGGTCGGCTATACCGCCCGCCACCACACCTTCTTCGAGATGCTGGGCAACTGGTCGTTCGGCGATTACTTCAAGAAGGAAGCGATCGCCTGGGCCTGGGAACTGCTGACCCAGGTCTGGAAGCTGCCGGCCGAGCGCCTGCTGGTCACGGTCTACCACACCGACGACGAGGCCTACGCGTTGTGGCGCGACATGATCGGCGTGCCGGAAGCGCGCATCGTGCGCATCGGCGACAACAAGGGCGCCCCGTACGCTTCCGACAATTTCTGGCAGATGGCCGATACCGGCCCGTGCGGTCCTTGCACCGAGATCTTCTACGACCACGGCGAACACATCGCCGGCGGCCCCCCGGGCTCGCCGGACGAGGATGGCGATCGCTTCATCGAGATCTGGAACCTGGTGTTCATGCAGTTCGACCGCCAGCCCGACGGCACCCTGGTGCCGCTGCCGGCGCCGTGCGTGGACACCGGCATGGGCCTGGAGCGCCTGGCGGCGATCCTGCAGCACGTGCACAGCAACTACGAGATCGACCTGTTCCAGGCGTTGATCCGCAAGGCCGCGGAGCTGACCGGCACGGCCGACCTGGAGAACAAGTCGCTGCGCGTGATCGCCGACCATATCCGCGCCTGTTCCTTCCTGATCGTGGATGGCGTGCTGCCGTCCAACGAAGGGCGCGGCTACGTGCTGCGCCGGATCATCCGCCGGGCCTTGCGCCATGGCTGGATGCTCGGCGTGCGCCAGCCGTTCTTCAGCAAGATGGTCCCGACCCTGGTCGAGCAGATGGGCGAGGCCTATCCGGAACTGCCGGCGGCGGCGGACACGGTGGCGCGGGCGTTGCTGGCCGAGGAGGAGCGCTTCGCGGAGACGCTCGATGCGGGCATGAAGATCTTCGACGAGGTCGCGGCAAAGGCGGCCGACGGGGTGATCCCCGGCGCCGAGGCCTTCCGCCTGTACGACACCTACGGCTTCCCGGTCGACCTGACCGCCGATATCGCGCGCGAGCGCGGCATGAGCGTGGACATGGACGGCTTCGATGCCGCGATGGAGCGGCAGCGCGAAACCGCCCGTGCGGCCGGCAAGTTCGGCGGCGGCGTGCAACTGCCGGCCGAGCTGGTGGCGGCGCTGTCGCCGACGGTCTTCCTCGGGTACGACCTGCTGGAAGCCGACGGCCTGAAGGTGGTGGCGTTGTTGCGCGATGGCCGCCCGGTGGAGTCCGCCTCGGAGGGCGACGAGGTCATCGTGCTGACCGACCGCACCCCGTTCTATGCCGAATCCGGCGGCCAGGTCGGCGATACCGGCACACTGGCCGCGCCGGGCATGCGCCTGGACGTGACCGATACGCAGAAGTTCGCCGGGCAGTTCCATGGCCATGTAGGCCGCATCGCCCAGGGCAGGCTGAAGATCGGCGACGTGCTGTCCGGCAGCGTCGATGCGGAGCGCCGCGGCACGATCGTGCTCAACCATTCGGCGACCCACCTGCTGCACGGTGCCCTGCGCGGCCTGCTCGGCACCCACGTGGCGCAGAAGGGCTCGCTGGTCGCGCCGGATCGCCTGCGTTTCGACTTCTCGCACTTCCAGCCGGTGACGGCCGCGGAGCTTGCCGAGATCGAACGCCAGGTCAACGACGAAGTACGTGCCAACCACGCGGTGGTCATCCAGCAGATGGACATGCAGGCCGCGCTGGACGCGGGCGCGATGGCGCTGTTCGGCGAGAAGTACGGCGAACGCGTGCGCGTGGTGACGATGGGTCCCTCGGTGGAGCTTTGCGGCGGCACCCACGTGGCCCGCACCGGCGACATCGGGCTGTTCAAGATCGTTTCCGAAGGCGGCGTGTCCTCCGGAGTGCGGCGTATCGAAGCGGTCACCGGCCGGGGTGCCCTCGATCACGTGGCCGGCGAAGAGCGGCGCTTGCAGGAGGCCGCGAGCCTGCTGGGCGGCAGCGCCGCCGACGTGGTCGACAAGATCCGCCAGCTCGGCGAGCGGCAGAAGAAGCTCGAGCGCGAACTGGAAGCGCTCAAGGCCAAGGTGGCTTCGAGCGCCACGGCCGATCTGGCCGGTTCGGCCGTGGACGTGGCCGGCGCAAAGGTGATCGCGGTGCGCCTGGACGGTTTCGACGCCAAGGCGTTGCGCGAGGCGGTCGACCGCCTCAAGCAGCAGGTGCGGGACCTGGTGGTCGTGCTCGCGGGCGTCGTCGACGGCAAGGTCGCGCTCGTCGCGGGTGTGAATGGCAGCCCAATGGGCAAGGTCAAGGCGGGGGAACTCATCGCGCATGTCGCCGGTCAGATCGGTGGCAAGGGCGGCGGCCGCCCGGACCTCGCCCAGGGTGGTGGCGAGGACGGGCCCGCCCTTGCCACGACTCTCAGCGGAGTCACCGAGTGGGTCAGGCAGCACCTCTCCTGAATGTATCGGCGCCGCGCCTTGATGGTCGGTGGTGGTGCCGTTAACATTTCCAATCTTTTCCTCTGACTGTAGGGCGCTCCGTCCGGAGCGCCGATGCTGGCGGGGAAGTCCCTGCCAGTTCCTGGAGAACCACTGACATGTTGATCCTGACCCGCCGCGTTGGCGAAACCTTGATGATTGGAGATTCGGTCACCGTGACCGTGCTGGGCGTCAAGGGCAACCAGGTGCGTATCGGCATTACTGCGCCGAAGGACGTCGCGGTGCATCGCGAAGAGATCTACCAGCGCATCCAGCGCGGCGAAGAGCCGACTTCGCACGGTTCGGGCGCCGGCGAGGAATAATCTTCGCATTGAGGGTTTACGTTCGCCCTCGTTAACCGGTATTCTTCGCACCCCGCAGCGCGACGCCGCGGCGGGGACGAAAATCCGGAGTGATGCCCGAGAGGCCGAAGGGGCTCCCCTGCTAAGGGAGTATAGGGTCAAAAGCTCTATCGAGGGTTCGAATCCCTCTCACTCCGCCAGTTACGAACAACCCGCCTTCCGGCGGGTTGTTTGCGTTTGGGCGCGGCATCAGTTCAATGGCAGGTCGAACAGCAGGATCTCGGCATCCTGTCCCCCGGACAGGACGATGCGCTCCTCTGCGGTGACCTGTGCGGCATCGCCCTGGTCCAACCGCTGGCCGTTCACCGAGAGGCTGCCGCGCGCCACTTGCACGTAGGCGCCGCGGCCTTGGCCGAGCGCGTGCTCGAGCTGCTGTCCGCCGTCGAGGATCGAGGCGAAGATGCGCGCGTCCTGGTGGATCAGCAGCGAGCCTTCGGCCGCATCCGGGGAGGCGATCAGGCGCAGCCGGTTGCGCTTGTCCTCGGGCGCGAAGTGCCTTTCCTCGTAGCTCGGTTCGATGCCGTTGCGTTCCGGGAAGAGCCAGATCTGCAGGAAATGCACCGGTTCGCTGGACGAATGGTTGAACTCGCTGTGGGTGACGCCGCTGCCGGCGCTCATCCGCTGCACGTCGCCGTAATGCAGCACCGAGCCGCTGCCCATGCTGTCCTTGTGCTCCAGTGCGCCGGACAGGACGTAGGACACGATCTCCATGTCGCGGTGGCCGTGCGTGCCGAAGCCTTCGCCGGGCTGTACGCGGTCTTCGTTGATCACGCGCAGCGGGCCGAAGCCCATGTGGCGCGGGTCGTGGTAGTGGGCGAACGAGAACGTGTGGCGGGACGACAGCCAGCCGTATTCGGCGCGGCCCCGGGTATCGCTCTTGCGGATCTGAAGCATGGTGGTCTCCTTTCGATTCTGTCGATGGTGTCCGCGGAGCCGAACCGTTCGGTTCCTTTGGGTTGGCGAAAGTCTGTGGCCTTTCTCGCGGGAGGAAAAGCGAGTAGATTTGGGCTATACAATCGAAAAATTCGAACATGAAGATCAGCCTGGACGCTCTGCAGATCCTGGATGCCATCGATCGGCGGGGCTCGTTCGCGGGGGCGGCGAAGGTCCTGTTCAAGGTGCCTTCCACGATCTCCTACACGGTCGCCAAGCTGGAGGAAGACCTCGGCGTGCAATTGTTCGAGCGCTCCGGCCCCAAGGCATGGCCGACCGAGGCCGGCCGGGAGCTGCTGCGCGAGGGCCGGCACCTGCTGCAGGCCGCCCAGGAGCTCGAGCAGCGGGTGCGCCGCGTGGCTTCCGGGTGGGAGGCCGATCTCGGGATCGCGATCGATTCGGCGCTTCCGGGATGGCTGCTGGAACCCGACATCCGGGCCTTCTGCAACACCGCGCCGAACACGCGGCTGCGCGTGCAGAGCGAGGCGCTGTCCGGGACCTGGGAGGCGCTGCTGGACCGCCGGGTGGACCTGGTGGTCGCGGCCGGGGAGGGGCCGAGCGGAGCGGGGTACGTCGCCGAGCCGCTGGGCAGGATCGGCTTCGTGTTCGTCGTCGCGCCGGACCATCCGTTGGCGGCGTCGGGCAAGGTCTCTTCCGCCGACCTGGCGGCGCATCGCGCGATCGCGGTGGGGGACAGTGCGCGCCGGCTGCTGCCGAGGACGGTCGGGCTGCTGTCGGAACGGGACGTGCTGACCGTGGCGAGCATGCACGACAAGTACCTGTTCCAGCGATCGGGCCTCGGCTATGGCTTCCTGCCCCTGCCTTACGCGCAGGCGGCCATCGAGGCCGGGGCGCTGGTGCCGGTCCGGGTGGATGAGCGCAAGCCCGACGAGACCTTCTATCTCGCCTGGCGGATCGAGGAAGAGGGCAATGCGCTGGCGTGGTGGCGGCAGCGCCTGCGACGCCAAGGGCTGTTCGACGAATGGCAACGCCGGATCGCGGAAACGTACCGTTCCGTCGCTCGCGGCGGCTGAAGCGGGATAATCCGCATCATCGCGAGGGGCGTTGGAGTCGGTGATGCAGGCGTTGCTGGAGCAGTTCGGGCTGGCGCTCGTGTTCGTGAACGTGCTGGCGTTGTCGCTGGGCTTGCCGGTGCCCGCGATGCCGACGTTGATCGTGGTCGGCGCCGGCTTCGCATTGCAGGGCGGGGCGACGGCCTGGTTCGGCTGCCTTGCCGCGCTGGCGCTGTCCGTCGCGGCCAGCCTGCTGGGCGACCTGGCTTGGTACGCCGCGGGGCGGCGCTACGGCACGTCGACCCTGCGCTCGCTGTGCCGGCTATCGCTGTCGCGCGACAGTTGCATGAAGAAGACCGAGCGCTTCTATGGCCGCTGGGGCGTGCGCGTGTTGGCGGTCGCCAAGTTCGTGCCGGGGTTGTCGATGGTGTCGGTGCCGATGGCGGGCCGATGCAGGTGCGGCCGGCTGCGTTCCTCCGCTACGACGCGCTGGGCGCGGCGCTGTGGGCGCTGGTGGGCGTGGGACTCGGCGTGCTGTTCCATGGCCAGGTGGGGCGGGTCACTTCGCTGCTGGCCGAGCTCGGCTCCGGTGCGGTGCTGCTTGTCGTGGCGTTGCTGGTGGCCTACATCGGCTGGCGCGCGTGGCATCGCCGCGCGTTGCTGCGTTCGCTCGATGCGGCGCGGATCGACGTGGACGAGCTGCATGCGCTGTTGCAGGGCGAGGATGCGCCGGTCGTGCTCGACATCCGCGCGCCCGGCTACCGCGAACTGGAGCCTTTCACGATCCCCGGCGCGGTGTTCGCGGACGAGCGCCGGCTCGGCGACATCCTCGCGGCGTATCCGCCCGAGCGGAGCATCGTGATCTATTGCGCCTGCCCGGACGAAGTGTCCGCGGCCTGGCTTGCCGCGCAGCTGCGGAAGCATCGTTATCGGGACGTGCGTCCCTTGCGGGGCGGCCTGGCGGACTGGCGGAAGGCCGGCTACGACGTCGCCTGGTTGCAGGGCGCGAGCGGCGCCGGAATGCCGCGGCCGCTCGTGCAGGCATAAAAAAACGACCTGCGTTGCCGCAGGTCGTCTCGAAGATGGCGCGCCCGGAGAGATTCGAACTCCCGACCGCCTGGTTCGTAGCCAGGTACTCTATCCAACTGAGCTACGGGCGCGTTTTGAACTGGCTCGAAGCGTCTCGATCGCTTCGAAACAAAAAGACAGCACTGGATGCTGTCTTTTTTGTCGATCCTGAAGATGGCGCGCCCGGAGAGATTCGAACTCCCGACCGCCTGGTTCGTAGCCAGGTACTCTATCCAACTGAGCTACGGGCGCGTCGTCAGGAGCGGAATTATGCGGGTGTGAAGGGCATGCGTCAACCTCCTTGTCCGGCAGCCGGCAATCCTGGCCGTGGCGCTTGCGGGAGGCGAAGACGGATGTCCGGGCGGGCGTCAGCGCAGCGACTGCGCCAGTTGCTCCGCCACCGCTTCGGGTTGCCGCATCCAGCTGAAATGGTCCGCGCGCGTGCCCAGGCGCGCTTGCGCCAGGCGATGGACGCGCTTGGGCGCGGCACCGTGCAGCTTCCGCAGAAGGGCCTGCATGGAGCTTTCGGGGGCCAGCCAATCGTCGGCCATGAGCACCCCGGTGGTCGCGATGTCGAGCGTCCCCATGCCGGTTTCCAGCTCCGAGGGCAGGCCGGCGGCGGCATAGTGGTTGGTCAGGCCCACGCGGGCCCAGTCGCGGATCAGCCCGCGCGCCTCGGTGCCTCCGAAGCCGAGGCGCCTTCCCGGCAGCGCGCCCTGGCGCCTGGCCAGCCAGGGCAGGAAGCGATAGACCAGCGGCAAGGCGTAGCGCACCGGTGCCGGGAAAGCGCGCCAGTAGGGCGTGCCGGTGGCGACCAGCCACAGTCGCGAGATCCCTTCCGGCGAGAGCGCCGCGTGGCAGCACGCCAATTGGCCGCCGAGACTGTGCCCGCCGACGATCAATGGCGCTTCGCCTGCGTGCCTGGAAAGCGCGTTGCGGCTGGCAGGGAGGTCTTCGAGCAGCAGTTCGCGATAACCCCAGTCGTGTTCGCGGGACGGACGCAGCGAACTGCTGCCGTTTCCGCGCCATTCGTGCAGGAACACGGCAATGCCGTGGTTGGCGAGCGCGTCGGCCCATGGTTCGTAGTGGCGGGCCGCCACGCCCAGCGCGGGCAGCCATAGCAGGCGTGCGACCGGGGCCGGCGGCAATCGGCCGACCAACTGCCAGCGATGCCCATCGTCGGCCTGGAGATCGAGAATGATCGGCGTCATGCCGGCTAGCCTACCGAACCAAGATACCGGGTGCGAGCGCGCGCCTGGCGGGAGGCGCGCTCGAGACCGCGGCGTTGCCGCGCCTCAACGCACGCGAGGTCGAGGGTTCCGGGCACGGTGGAGCGTCCACTGCCGATGGATCACGTACCCGGCGCCGGTGAGGCCGGTGATGCAGGCGGGGACCAGCAGCGACAGGTAGTGAAGGCGCTGGAACAACCAGGTGCCGAACAGGCTGCCGCACAGGAAGCCGCCGATGATCAGGCCGCTCAACGTGAGCCGCCGCACCTGCAAGGGCATGCCGCGCAGCAGGTGACCGAGCCCGATGCCGAGATCGGTGAACATCCCGCTCAGGTGGGTGGTGCGGACGATTGCGCCACTGAACGTGGTGGCCATCGCGTTCTGCAGCCCGCAGGCCGCGGCTGCCGAGAAAATGCCCCAGGCCAGGTGCTGTCCGAGCAGCGGGATCGCCGCCAGCAACAGGAGCGATTCCAGCAGCAATACCACGCCATAGCGCCTGCCGAGCCGGAGCGTGCTGTCCTGGACGATCAACCCGCTCAGCATCGCGCCGAGGCTGAAGGCGATCAGCACGCCCCATAGCAGGCGGACTTCACTCCAGTCGCCTTGCGCCAGGGCCGCGCCGAGCAGGCTGGTGGTGCCGGACATGTGGCTGACCACCTGGTGCTCCACGCCGAGGTAGGCGATCACGTTGACCATGCCGGCCACGGCCGAGAGCGTGATCGCGCCTATCCATACCCAGCGTGGCAGGTGGATCCCCACGGCGCCCGTCCGCTCTTGGGCTTCAGTGCGGACCGTTGACTTCCACCTGCGAGAATTCGCCGGTCTGTGGATCGTACACGGCCCCCCAGAAGCTGCTCCCGCCGTCGCAGACGCGGATGGCGGTCCTGCCGGGATCGAGGTCGGAATGGTCGGGCAGGCGGAAGGCGTTGATGTAGATCAGCCGGCGCCCGCCGGATTCGATGCCCACGTACTGGCGATCCGATTTTTCCGGCGCGGCGATCGTGGGGCGCAACCGGCCGAGCGCCGCTTCCAGCTGGTCGATCTGCTGGCGGCTAGGGGCCCAGAAGCCGGTCACTTCCCCGATGTGGCGCCCCGGGCTGTCGCGGGAGCAGGTGTCCAGCACTTCCGCGGCGACGAGCGGGCGGGTGATCACCCACGATTGCCCGCTCTTGGCCTGGGTCGGCACCATGGCCGGCCCACGGGTGGCGCAGCCGGCGAGCAATGCGCCCGCGGCTGCCAGGCAAAGCGCTTGGCGGATCACAGGACCTCCGAAGCGTAGTCGGCCAGGCGCGAACGCTCGCCGCGGCGCAAGGTGACGTGCGCGCTGTGCGGCCAGGCCTTGAAGCGGTCGACCGCGTAGGTCAGGCCGGAGGTGGTCTCGGTGAGGTAGGGCGTGTCGATCTGCTCGACGTTGCCCAGGCATACGATCTTGGTGCCGGGGCCGGCGCGGGTGATCAGCGTCTTCATCTGCTTGGGCGTGAGGTTCTGCGCCTCGTCCAGGATCAGGTAGCGCGACAGGAAGGTGCGGCCGCGCATGAAGTTCATCGAGCGGATCTTGATGCGGCTGGCGAGCAGGTCGTTGGTGGCGGCCCGTCCCCAGGCGCCGCCTTCCTGGTTGTGCGTCAGCACTTCCAGGTTGTCGGTCAGCGCGCCCATCCACGGCGTCATCTTCTCCTCCTCGGTTCCGGGCAGGAAGCCGATGTCCTCGCCGACGCTGACGGTGGCGCGCGTCATGATGATTTCGCGGTAGCGCTGCTGGTCCATGGTCTGCGCCAGGCCGGCGGCGAGCGCCAGCAGCGTCTTGCCGGTACCGGCGGTGCCGAGCAGGGTGACGAAGTCGATCTCCGGGTCCATCAGGGCGTTGAGCGCGAAGTTCTGCTCGCGGTTGCGCGCGGCGATGCCCCAGACCGCGTGCTGGCCGGTGCGGTAGTCCTCGACCAGGCTCAGCGTGGCCTTGCCTCCGGCGAGCTTGGCCACGCGCAGTTCGACTTCGTCGTCGCCCGGCAGGTACAGGTACTGGTTCGGATAGAAATCCTCGTCCTCGGCGAGCCGGATCTCGTAATGGGTGCGGCCCTTGTCGCTCCAGCTGCGCAGGTCCTGGTTGTGCTTCTGCCAGAAGTCCTCCGGCAGCTCGAGCGCGCCGGTGAACAGCAGGCTGAAATCGTCCAGCGCCCGGTCGTTCTCGTAGTCCTCGGCCACCAGGCCGCTGATCGAGGCCTTGATGCGCAGGTTGATGTCCTTGGACACCAGCACCACCGGCACCTCGGGGTGGGCCTCGCGCAATTCCAGCACCGCGGCGAGGATCTTGTTGTCCGGCATGACGTTGCCGAAAGTGCGCCCGGGCTCGCTGGCGGTGGTCTGGAAGTACAGCTTGCCGATCCCGGACTGGCCCTTGAGCTGGATGCCCTGCGGGTGGCTGAGGGTGATGCCGGCCTGGATCTGCTCGGCGCTGGCGCTGCCCAGCAGTTCGTCGAGGAAGCGGCTGACCTGGCGGGCGTTGCGGCTGACTTCGGAGGTGCCCTTCTTGGCGTTGTCCAGCTCCTCGATCACCTGCATCGGCAGGAAGACGTCGTGCTCCTCGAACTTGAACAGCGCGGTCGGATCATGCATCAGCACGTTGGTGTCCAGCACGTAGATGCGCTTGCCTCGGGTCATCATCGGTTCCTGGGTGAGGGACAGGGGCAAGCCATCACGGCCTGCGGTGCAGGGTGATGGCGTTTGCAGGGAGCGGGTGCGATCACTTCTTGACGTGTGCCTTCAGGGCTTCGAGTACGGCTTCCGCGTGGCCGGCCACCTTGACCTTGCGCCACGCCTGCACGATACGACTGTCCGGCGAAATGAGGAAGGTGCTGCGCTCGATGCCGAGCACCTGCTTGCCGTACATGTTCTTCATCTTGATGACATCGAACGCCTTGCACAGCGCCTCGTCGGCATCGCTGACCAGCGGGAAGCGGAACCCCTGCTTGGCGCAGAAATTGTCGTGCGACTTCACCGAGTCGCGCGAGACGCCCAGCACGACCGCGCCGGCGCGCTTGAACTGGGGCAGCAGCGCGTTGAAGTCCAGGCCTTCGGTGGTGCAGCCCGGGGTGCTGTCCTTGGGGTAGAAGTACAGCACCAGCCAGTGGCCGGCCTGTTCGGCCAGGGTGGTGCCGGCGCCGCCGGACAAGGCGAGCGGAAGGTTCAGTACCGAGGCCGGCAATTCGATCCGTGATTCAGTCATGGCTCCTCGACCAGGATTGGGAAGCGGGGAATCAGTGGGGAGGCGGACCGGCGTCCACGCGGTCGCAGGCCGCCGCGCCCGGGCGGCAGCCTTGCCATGCGGACGCTGCGCCAAGCCGGCGCAGCGCGCCGGCGTCGATGTCGGTACAGGAGTGGCCCCACGGCATGGGGCCGTCGACGTTCCAATCGGTATCGGCGCGGGGGGCGGCAGGCAGCGGGTCCAGTGCGGATATCTCGATGGCCATCGCGGCTCCGGCGATCAGAACTTCATCGGGTCCATGATCGCGTCGAGGTTGAGGTGGTCGCAGAACTCGAGGAAGTCGTCGCGCAGCGCGGCGATGTGCATGTTCGCCGGCACGCCGATCGTCACCTGCGCCGAGAACATCTCCGCGCCGGTCTGCATCGCGCGGTAGCGCGAGCTCTGCAGGTTCTCGATGGTGATGCCCTGGCGGTCGAAGAAATCGGCCAGCTGGAACAGGATGCCCGGCTTGTCGGCGGCGATGACTTCGACGATGTAGGGAAGCAGGTTGGACTGGGTCTGCTTGGGACCGGTGCGGTACCAGATCAGCTTCAGTCCTTCCTCGCGCTCCAGGCGCGTGAGCATCGCTTCCAGCTTGGCGACCGAATCCCACGACCCCGTCGCCAGCGCGGTGACCGAGACGTCGCGGCCCACGGTGGCCAGGCGCGCGTCCACGAGGTTGCAGCCGCTGTCGGCGATGCGGCGGGTCACGGGCAGCAGGGGGGACTCCGGATGCGTCGTGTAGGCGTTGATCAGGAGGTGGTTTTCGTTCGGCGAAGGCCGGGGCGTGGAGTCGGTCAAAGGGGATTCCGGCATTGCGAGGTAAGGCTGAATGGCGGCCGGCAGGGCCCGGTGCGCTGTGCGCAGCATACTTGCCCGTGCTTTCGCGCCGCAAGTAACATGCGGGATGCCCCGAACCCGCCCCGGCGGGCCTTTCACCACGCACAGAGCCGTTTCCATCTTGTCACTTTCCGGCATCATCACCGCGCTGGCGACCCCCTTCGGTCCCGATGGCGCTCTCGATCTGGACGCCTGGCATCGCTTGCTCGACCAGCAACTGGATGCGGGCATCCAAGGCGTGGTCGTGGCCGGTTCCACCGGCGAGGCGGCCACCCTGTCCGACGACGAATACGACCTGGTCCTGCGCGCGGCGGTCGCCCGCGTGGCCGGGCGCGTGCCGGTGCTGGCCGGTACCGGCCTGTCCGGGACCGCCAAGACCGTGGCGCAGACCCGCCGCGCGGCCGCCAACGGCGCCGAGTACGCGCTGGTGGTGACGCCGCCGTACGTGCGCCCCACCCAGGAAGGACTGAAAGCGCACTACCTGGCCGTCGCCGAGAACGGCGGCCTGCCGGTGGTGCTGTACAACGTGCCGGGCCGCACCGGGTGCGACCTGCTGCCGGAAACGGTGGCGACCCTGGCCGGGCACCCGAACATCGTCGGCATCAAGGAAGCGCGCGCCGAGCCGGAGCGCATGCAGGCGCTGCTGGCGTTGCGCAGCGAGAGCTTCGCGGTGCTCAGCGGCGACGACGGCACGGCCGCGCGTGCCATGCTCGCCGGCGGCGACGGCCTGATCTCGGTCGGTTCCAACGCGCTCCCGGGCGCCTACCGCCGCCTGTGCGACCTGGCGCGCGCGGGCGATCGCTCCGCGGCCGAGGCTTGGGACGCGCGCCTGCGCGAGTTCCATGAGTTCTGCGGCATCGAATCGAACCCGATCCCGGTCAAGGCGTTGCTGCAGCGGGCCGGGATCGGCCATGGCCTGCGGCTGCCGTTGCTGCCGCTGTCCGAGCCGCACCATGCGGCCGCCGACCGCCTGGCCGCGCAGGCCAGGGCGTTGGAAGAACTTTCCAGCCGCGAACGCCTCGCGGCCTGACCCAGGAGATTTACCGATGCGTCATACCGTTTCCTCCGTCCGCGTGCTGTCGCTCGCGTTGCTGGCGACCGCCGCCGTCGCTGCCACGAGTGGCTGCAGCTGGTTCAAGAAGGGGGCCCGCGGCGACTATGCGCTGCCGGCCGAGCAGCGCCCGCTCGAAGTGCCGCCGGACCTGAACGTGCCCGACACGTCCGGCGCGATGAAGGTGCCGGCGCTGGCCTCGGCGGTGCAGGGGCAGGCCACGTCTTCGCAGCCGGCCGCCGCCAGCAACAACAGCGGTTTCATCGTCAGCGGCAGCAAGGACGCCGTGTTCGGCCAGGTCGGCGACGCGCTCGGCCAGATCGAGGGCGTGACCATCGCCAGCCGCGCGCAGATGCTGGGTTCGTTCGACGTGAGCTACGAAGGCAGCAACTTCCTGGTGCGCGTCACCACGGTCGATGCCGGGAGCTATGTCTCGGCGGTCGATCCGCGCGGGCTGCCGGCCACGGCCGAGGCGCCGGTCAAGCTGATCGCGGCATTGAAGGCCAAGCTCGGCGGCAACTGAGCCGCTCGCGAGAGCGTACGAAAACGGGCGCCGATGGCGCCCGTTTTCGTTTGCTGGAAGAGGACTTGCCGGTTACCGGCCGCCCTCGCGCGCTCAGCGCTCCAGCAGCGACAGCTTGCCCGGCTTGCCGTCCCAGTCGGCGGCATCGGGCATCGGTTCCTTGCGTACGGTCAGCACCGGCCAGGCCTTGGCCAGCTCCGCATTGAGGGCAACGAAGTTCTCCTGGCCCGCCGGGACGTCGTCTTCCGGGTAGATCGCGTTCGCCGGGCACTCCGGCTCGCACAACGTGCAATCGATGCACTCGTCGGGGTCGATCACCAGGAAGTTGGGGCCTTCATGGAAGCAATCGACCGGGCATACCTCGACGCAGTCGGTGTATTTGCACTTGATGCAGTTTTCGGTGACAACAAAAGGCATGAGGAGGTCCAGCGTTAAGCCGGGCAATTCTAGAACAGTCGGGCGGGCCAGGTGCGGATGGTTCTCAACGCCGGCACGAGGTTTCCCGGCCGGCGCCCGGCGCGATGGCGCCCTCCCGGCGGGAGGTCACAAGCCCCGTTGGCGCGCCAGCAGGTGCAGGCCGGTGGCGGCGAGGTCTTCGCCATGGCGCATGGAGCCCACGCCCAGAAGGCCCAGGGCGCGTGCGTAGCGCTGGGCCAGGCCCGAGCCGCCGACCAGGTGCACCACGTCGCCGATCGGCTGGCGGTCGCGGATTTCGTGGCCGATCAGGATGCCGGACAGGTAGGACGCCAGCGCGTTGGAGGGCAGGCGCTCGAACAGGCCCAGCGTGCGCGTGCCGAACAGGTGATGGCCGAGCCCGCCCGGCTCGCCGCTGCGCGCCACGCCCCGTTCGAAGGCGTCCTCGTGCAGGTCGTCGCCATCGCCGTCCATCAGCTTGCCCAGGATGCTGTGCCGGCGCAGCAGTGCGTAGAGTTCGCCGGTCATGGTCGTGGCGAAGTCGACCAGCCGGCCGCCCTCGACGCGCGCCCACTTGCAGTGCGTGCCGGGCAGGCAGACGGTGTGCCGGCCGGGGCCGAGCGTAGGCAGCAGGCCGACGATCTGGGTTTCCTCGCCACGCATCACGTCGGGTACGCCGCTGCGTTCGCGGGTGGCGACGCCGGGCACGAACCATAGGTGGCGGCCGGGCAGGCTGGCATCCTCGTGCCGTTGCATCGCCGCCGCCAAGGCCGGCGTGTCGGCCGGGCAGGGCAGGTACGGCAGTTCGATCCAGCCGTTGCGGCTGCCGATCATGCCGCACAGCAGGAGATCGCCTGGCCATCCGTCGATCTGCCCGCGCAACACCTCGGCGAAACGGCCGGCGCTGGCGAGGATGCCCTGGTCGCTGCGGCGCGCGTCGACGACCTGCCCCTGTGCGTCGAGGCGGTAGGCGCGCAGGCTGCTGGTACCCCAGTCGACGGCGATCATGCGAGGGCGATCCGGCTTTCGGGAAGACCGGCCGTGCCGGGGCTGCATTCGAACAGGCTGCCGGAGGAGGGCGTATCCGCCAGTTCGGACGGGGTGTGGTCCAGCCGGGAACTGATCACGTACAGGCGGTCCAGCGCGCTGCCGCCGAAGGCGCTGCAGGTCGGGTGCTTGACCGGCATCCGGACGATGCGGTCGACGCTTCCGTCCGGGCGGTAGCGCACCACGCGCCAGGCGCGCCATTGCGCGTTCCAGACGAAGCCTTCGGCGTCGACGATGGAGCCGTCGGGTTCGGCATCGCCCAGGTCGAGCGTGGCGAACACGCGCGGGTTGGCCGCATGCGCGGCGTCCGGGTCGTAGTCGCAGCAGAGGATCTGCGGACGTACCGAGTCGCAGTAGTACATCGTGCGGCCGTCCGGGCTGAAGCAGATCGAGTTGGGGATCGATACGCCGCCGAGCGGCAGCCGGCGCAGGCCGTGGCGCAGCGAGAACTGGTAGAACGCGCCGCGCCCGGCCTTCTCGGCATGCTCGTCCATGGTGCCGAACACGAAATTGCCATGGCGATCGGCGCGGCCGTCGTTGCTGCGGGTATGCGGGTCGCCGGGCTCGACATCGGCCAGGTGCCGCAGCGGCAATTCGCCGGCCGGTGCGTCCGGATCGGCCAGGGCGATCGATTTGGCCATGACCACCAGCAGGCGGCCGTCCTCGAGCAGGCCGAGGCAGCCAGGGCGGTCGGGCAGGGCCCACTGCAGGGGCCGCGCGCTGCCCGGGTCGTGGCGCCAGATCCGCTTCCCGCTGATGTCGACCCAGAACAGCGCCTGCCGGCGCTCGCACCAGATCACGCCTTCGCCATGGGTACAACGGCTGTCGACCGCCAGGGTCGCCACGATCGGTTCCACGCGGTCACCTACCATTCGGCGATGCTGCCGTCGGCATGGCGCCATACCGGGTTGTGCCAGTCGGGCGGGTTTTCGTTCGCACGCTTGAGCATCTCTTCGTCGATCTCCACGCCCAGGCCGGGCTTGGGCAGCGCGGCGATACTGCCGGCGGTGCACTGGAAATCTTCCTTGTTGAGGACGTAGTCCAGCAAGTCGGCGCCTTCGTTGTAGTGGATGCCGATGCTCTGCTCCTGCAGCACCGCGTTGTGCGAGACGAAATCCACGTGCAGGCAGGCGGCGAGCGCGATCGGGCCGAGCGGGCAGTGGGGCGCGAAACCGACGTCGTAGGCATCGGCCATCGCGGCGATCTTGACGCACTCGGTGATGCCGCCGGCGTGCGAGAGGTCCGGCTGCAGCATCGCGATGCCGCCGCCCTGCAGGACGTGCTTGAACTCGAAGCGCGAGTACATGCGCTCGCCGGCCGCGAGCGGGATCGAGGTGCTCGCCGCCAGGCGCGGATAGTGCTCGGCCTGTTCGGCGAGCACGGGTTCTTCGACGAACAGCGGCTTGTAGGGCTCCAGTTCGCGCAGCAGCACCTTGGCCATGGCCGGGCCGACGCGGCCGTGGAAGTCGATGCCGAAGTCCACGCTGTCGCCGAGCGCGTCGCGGATGCCGGCGATCTTGGCCACGGCGGCATCGACCGCGCGCGGGGTGTCGATCAGCTTCATCTCCTCGGTGCCGTTGAGCTTGAAGGTGTCGTAGCCCAGTTCGCGGTAGGCCTGCATCTGCGCGACGATGTCGGCCGGGCGGTCGCCGCCGACCCAGCGGTAGGTCTTCATGCTGTCGCGCACCAGGCCGCCGAGCAGTTCGTAGACCGGCACGCCCAGCAGCTTGCCCTTGATGTCCCACAGCGCCTGGTCGATGCCGGCGATCGCGCTCATCAGGATCGCGCCGCCGCGGTAGAAGCCGCCCCGGTAGAGGGTCTGCCACAGGTCGTTGATGCGGCGCGGGTCCTTGCCGACCAGGTAATGGGACAGCTCGTGCACGGCGGCCTCGACGCTGCGCGAGCGTCCTTCGATGACCGGCTCGCCCCAGCCGGTGATGCCTTCGTCGGTCTCCATTTTCAGGAACAGCCAACGCGGGGCGGCGTGATAGGTGGTGAGGCGGGTGATCTTCATCCCTGGGCTTCCTGGTAGGCCTGCACGAACGCGCGTGCCTGCGACTGGGTGGTTTCGAGAGGTTGTGCGGGCCGGTACAGCTCGCCGCCGATGCCGGCGCCGGCCGCGCCCTGGGCGAGGAAATCGGCGAGATTGGCAGGCGTGACGCCGCCGACGACGTAGACCGGCACGCTTGCCGGCAGCACCGAGCGCAGCGCACGCACGTGGCCGCCGCCGTAGGTCGCGGCCGGGAACAGCTTGAGCAGTTGCGCGCCGGCGTCGATCGCGTCGAACGCTTCGCTGGCGGTGGCGAAGCCGGCCAGCACGACCAATCCGCGCGAGACCGCGTGGCGGATCAGCGCGGGGCGCGTGTTGGGGGTGACGATGAAGCGCGCGCCGATGTCGGCCAGCGCGTCCACGTCTTCGTTGCGCAGCACGGTACCGCCGCCGATCCAGGCGCGGTCGCCGTATTCGCGTTGCGCCAGCGCGATGCTCTCCGCCCAGCGCGGCGAATTGAGCGGGATCTCGATCGCGTCGAAGCCGGCCTCGACCAGCGCACCGACGTGCGCGGAGGTCTCCTCCGGCGTGATGCCGCGCAGGATCGCGACCAGGGGCAGCTTGAAGGAGGCTGAGGCAGGGGTCATGGCATCACTCGCGGTGGAACGGGGGAACGGTCGCCATCGACCAGGACGTCGATGGCGCTCCGAAGGGCTTCGGCGCTGGCGATGGCCCGGCGGGCGGCCATGCGGCGGCAATGCCGGCGCCATCGGCGGCGCCGGTCACGGGGGCGGGCTTGCCGGCCAGCCGATCGCTCACGCGTGGACACCACGCGCAAGGCGCCGGCGACCCGATGACGGTCGAAGGGTTGGCGTCATGTCACTCCTCCTGATGTTCCTGGAAACCGGTCCGCCGAGGGCGGCTAAGGTTCCGCATTCATTCTCCTGCCGCAGAAAGGAGTGGGGCTCCAGCATCGGCGATGATTAGCCTCGCGCGGGCGAGATATGTGCTGCAAATGAATTTTTCGTCATATTCTATTCCCCTCGTGAATACACCAACGCAGCGAGTCCCCAATGGCAAGTCCCGGTACGCCCTGGTTCAATGCTTCCCGTCTGAAGACCCGTCAGTTGTTGCTGTTGCTGCACCTGTATGAACAGCGTTCCGTGCTGCGCGCGGCAGAAGCCGCCAGCATGACCCAGCCCGCGGCGTCCAAGCTGCTGGCCGAGATGGAGGACATGCTCGGGGTGAAGTTGTTCGAGCGCCATGCCCGCGGCGTCGAGCCGACCTGGTACGGGCAAGTGTTGATCCGGCGCGCGCGCGCCGCGATGTCCGAGATCGGCCGCGCCCAGGAGGAGATCGCCGCGCTCAAGAGCGGGCGGATGGGCCAGGCTTCGATCGGGACCGTGGTCAATCCCGGCAGCAACCTGGTGCCGCAGGCCATCGCCGAGGTGAAGCGCGAGTACCCGGACATCCTGGTGCGCGTGGAGATGGACTACAGCCGCCCGTTGGTGGCCAAGCTGCTGGACGGCCAGCTCGACATCGTGATCGGCCGCATCCTGGGCCCGGAAGGCGCCGGCGAACTGGAGTTCGAGCCGCTGGCGGACGAGCCGCATTCGGTCGTGGCCCGCGCCGGCCATCCGCTGGCGAACCGCAGCGGCCTGCAGCACGCCGACCTGCTGCGCTACGGCTGGATCCTGCCGCCCGCCGACAGCATCTTGCGGACGCGCCTGGACTCGATGTTCCTGGAGCACGGGCTGCACGCGCCGGGCAACACCATCGAGACGTCCTCGCTGCCGGTCACGACCAACCTGCTGCGCGGCAGCGACCTGCTGACCGCATTGCCGGCGGACGCGGTCGCGCCGCTGGTCCAGGCCAAGATGCTGACGATCCTGCCGATCGAGCTGGGGGTGCGCATGGAATCGTTCGGCATCATCCGCCGTCGCGACTACATCCTCCCGCCCGGCGCGGAACGCATCCTCCAGGCATTGCGGACCACCGCCCGCCGGCTCTATCCGGAACCGAGGGCGTAGGCGGGTGGCGATGCTGTCGCGCTCGAGCTTGTTGCATGGCGCAACGCCGATCTGCGAAAGGCGGGGACGGCCGCGATCCGTTGCGAATACCTTCCTCGATAAACGCGATCCAGGAAGTGGTCGTAAACGTTTTCCTTATCGATTTATGTCGGGGGATTTCGAAAACGTATATCTGTTGCAGTTTTTTTTATTGGTGTAGATGACAGCGCTGCCCGTAGGTTTGTAGCGGGCAGCGCCGGAGCGACGTGACGTCGGGTGCCGACCAGCAGGGGGGCATGCCGTGCTTGATGGGCCGGCATGACGAGGCGAGCCGAAAAAAGGTTCGCCCGTAATTCAAAACTGAATTGTCGTTTCCTGGGAGGGAATTGCGATGTCGATTCATTCGAGCCACACCGCGGTGGGGACGGGCGTGCGCCCGTGCGTCACCCGCCTCCGTCGTACCGCTATCGCCACCGGTATCGCGATGCTGCTGGCTTCCCCGGCATTCGCGCAGGAGGCCGGTACCCAAGATGCCAAGCAGGACGAAAAAGCCAAGGGTGGCGTCACCGAACTGGAGACGGTGAAGGTCACCGGCATCCGCGCTTCGGTGTACAAGGCGCAGGACATCAAGCGCGACGCCGAGACCTTCGTCGACTCGGTCACCGCGCTGGACATCGGCGCGCTGCCCGATCGCAGCGTCACCGAAACCCTCTCGCGCATCCCCGGCGTGACCATCGACCACTTCCTGTCCGTCGGCGATCCGGAGCACTTCTCGGCCGAAGGCAATGGCGTGCAGGTCCGTGGCATGACCCAGGTGCGCTCCGAACTGAATGGACGCGACAGCTTCTCCGCTTCGGGCGGTCGCAACCTGAGCTTCCAGGACGTGCCGTCCGAACTGATGGCCGGCGTGGACGTGTTCAAGAACCAGAAGGCCGACATGATCGAAGGCGGCCTGGGCGGCACGGTCAACCTGCGCACCTTCATGCCCTTCGATTTCCCGGGGCAGAAGATCGGCGCTTCGTTCAGCGAGAACTACGGCGACTTCGTCGAGAAGTACAAGCCGTCCGGCTCGTTCATGTACAGCAATCGATGGAAGACCCCGTCCGGCGGCGACTTCGGCATCCTGGTCGATTTCGCTCGTTCGGAACTGGCTACCCGCACCGATGGCTTGTTCGTGCGGCCGTTCTTCAAGAACAGGAACAGCGACCTGAACGGCGATGGCACCAACGAGGAACTCTGGCTGCCGCGCGGTGCCGACTGGCGCACGCTGGAATACGAACGCAAGCGCGAGGGTGCGTACCTGGCGCTGCAGTGGCGGCCGAGCAGCGATGTCGAGGTCTACGGCACCGCGTTCCAGAGCAAGTACAACGAACTCTGGTACGAAGACGCCATCTTCGTGAGCAACGATCCGACGCAGGTAGTGCTGGACGCAAGCCAGCCGTATGAGCTGGATGGCGACATATTCCGTTCCGGCCGGCTTACCCAGCCCGGCGGCGTTCCCATGGGAACCGATATCCGTGCCTCTCGCCGGGTTTCCAAGACCACCGATTTCTCGGCCGGCGTGAAGTGGGTGGTGAACGACGACGCCGAACTGTCGACCGACCTGCAGTACATCAAGTCCACCACCAACAGCCTGGACTCCACGATATCCCTCGGCGTCAACGTGCCGTACATCGACGTCGACCTGCGCGGCGGTGTGCCGTCCATCGGTCTGGACCAGAGCTATACGACGAATCCCGATAATTACTATTGGGGATTCACGATGGACCACCAGGACAAGAACGTCGCCACCGAGGTGGCCTGGCGTACCGACCTGAAGTACAACCTGGCCAACGACGACGGCAGCGGCTTCTTCAAGTCGTTCAAGACCGGCATTCGCCTGACCCGGCGCAACGCCACCAGCATCGATACCGGGTACAACTGGAAGGCGGTGTTCCAGACGTGGATGGAAGGATGGGCCCTGCCCGCGGGTGGCATGCCTGGGTTGAATTTGAACGACACCGTCAACGTCGGCCTGACGCACCTGAATACCTTCGATAACTTCTACCGGGGCGACGTCAATGCGCCGGGTTCGTTCTACGCCCCGATCCTGGCGACCGCTTTGGGCTATCCCGGCAGCTACCAAGCCATCCACGACGCCGCGCTTCCGTACTACCTGGAGGGCTACGACGGCTCCTATACGAGCACGCAGCTGGACGAGGCGCATACCAATCGCCAGCGCGAGGAGACCCAGGCCCAGTACTTCATGCTCAATTTCGGCGTGGACAGGCTGAACCTGGATGGCAACATCGGCGTGCGCGTGGTGCGTACCACGAATTCGGCTGGTGGCTACCTGGTCTACCCGAACCAGTCGCTGGCTCCTTACCTGGGCACCGGCCAGACCGAGCCCGTGGTCGCCAAGAACGAATACACCGACGTGCTGCCCAGCTTGAACGTGAAGTGGGAGCTGGCTCCGGACTGGATCGTGCGTTTTGCCGCGTCGAAGGCCATCGCGCGGCCGAACTTCAGCGACATGCAGGCCTACCAGATCCTCAACGCCGCGGTGAAGGAGGGCTACACCCCACCGACCGGCACCACCACCTTGCCGGTGGACAAACTGGACCTGACCGGCAGTTCCGACGACAACCCCTACCTCAACCCGATGAAGGCCAACCAGTTCGACCTGTCGCTGGAATGGTACTTCGACCCGGACCACGGCGGCATGGCCTGGGTCAACATGTTCTACAAGGACATCAAGGACTATTTCCGCCGGCAGTCGGAACTCGTGTCTTATCCCGGCGTCGACGGCAACAACTACGACTACCTGGTCTCCCGGCTGGTGAACGTCGGCACGGCCAAGATCCAGGGCGCGGAAATCGGCTGGAACCAGTTCTTCGATTTCCTGCCCGGTTTCCTGAGCGGCCTGGGCATGTCGGCGAACTACACCTACATCGACAGCTCGACCAAGGTGCCGAACGACCCCACCGTGATACCGTTGGATACCGATGGCTCGACCTACGGCAACCTGCCGGCGGATGGCCTGTCCAAGAACGCCTACAACGTGGCCGTGTTCTACGAGAAGGGTCCCTGGCAGATCCGCTTCGCCTACAACTGGCGCAGCAAGTACCTGTTGTCGGTGGGGCCGAACGGCTACAACGGCACCAACAACAACCTGGAAGGCGAGGAGGTCGCCTGGAAGCTGCCGGTGTACAGCGATGCCTACGGACAGCTGGACGGATCGATCTTCTACAAGTTCAACGACCACGTGCAGCTCGGCCTGGAGATGAACAACCTCAACAATGCCGAGCAGCGCACGATCATGCAGCAGAACGGAGCTGGGAGCCGGGTCACGTCCTGGTACGTGAACGACAGGCGCTACGCCATGACTTTGCGCGTGTCGTTCTGACCGGAGCGGCGGACCGGGCGTTCTTCCCGCGATCGCAAGCTGAACGAGGGCCCGCCTCCCGGCGGGCCCTCTTTTTTGGTGGAAATGCACGCGCATCCATGCTTGTCCATACGTGCAATGGTCGTTCAGATATGCAATATGCTGATATTTGTCCGTAAATATTTCATTGGTCCGGCCTGAAAACGGCTTCTATGCTCCCCGCCGACCCGTGACGGAAAGCCTCCGGCATTCCTCTTGCGCATTCAGGGTGCCCGCAACGGGCGCCTGCTCAGGCAGCGGTCATCACTACAACGAGGCAGGGCCGTCGCTGGCGTGACCGCTGCCGAAGATCAGTACACATGCATCCTGGGAGGGAGTTCCATGTCAGCACATCATGGCCGTGTTCCGGCCGGCCGCCTCGTGGCTTCGCGGTCCATCCGTGAAGTCCGCCGTTCGATCATGGCGGCCAGCATCGCCGCGTTCCTGAGCGCGAACGCCTATGCGCAGGAAGCTCCCGGGCAGGACGCCACCCAGTTGGATACCGTGCAGGTGACCGGCACGCGTTCCAGCGTCACCAAGGCGCAGCTGGTCAAGCAGAACGCCGAGCAGATCGTCGACTCGATCGTCGCCGAGGACATCGGCAAGCTGCCGGACAACAACGTCGCCGAGGCGCTGCAGCGCATCTCCGGCATCCAGATCTCGCGCAACTACGGCGAAGGCAGCTCGATCGCGATCCGCGGCCTGACCCAGGTGCGCACCGAGCTCAACGACCGCGACATCTTCACCGCCAACGACGGCCGCGGGCTGAGCTTCGAGGACGTGTCGGCCGAGCTGCTGGCCGGCGTGAACGTCTACAAGAACCCGTCGGCCGACATGATCGAGGGCGGCCTGGGCGGCACGGTCGACCTGCGCACGCGGCTGCCGTTCGACTACGACGGCCGCAAGATCGCCGGCAGCGTGCAGTACAACCACTACGACCTGGCCGACGACAGCAAGCCGGCGTTCTCCGGCATGTACAGCGACCGCTGGCAGACCGGCATCGGCGAGATCGGCCTGCTGGTGAACTACTCGCAGCAGACCAGCCCGTTCCGCCAGGACACCATCTCGGTCGAACCGTGGTACACGCAGACCGACCTGCCGGGCTACGAAGGCCAGGAAATCTCGGTGCCGCACGGTGCGGGCATCAACACCACGGTGGGCGAGCGCAAGCGCAAGACCGGCGCGTTCGCGCTGCAGTGGCGCCCCAACGACGACGTGGAAGTCACCGCGCAGGTGCTGCGCTCGGACTACGACTTCCGCTGGCACGATTACTCGTTCTTCGCCTATAGCGGCCAGGACGCGATGAAGGGCTACGACGACATCGTGGTCAACGACCGCAACGAGTTCGTCAGCGGCACCTTCCGGGATACGCCGGCCGATTCCAACACCAGCCTGACCACGCGCCACTCGGTGACCACCGACTACTCGCTGGGCGCGAAATGGACGGTGAATCCCAGCCTGACCCTGAGCACCGACCTGCAGTACGTCGATGCGACCACCAAGGGTACGCGCTACATCCTGGGCACCGGCATGACGGCGGTGCCGTTCTACACCATCGATTTCAGCGGCGACCTGCCGCGCCTGTCGGTAACCGATGCCAGCGGCGGCGCGGGCTACCTGACCGATCCGGCCAACTACACCGGCTGGAAGTTCCACCTGGACAACAAGGACGACAACAAGGGCACCGAGTTCGCCTGGCGCGCCGACATGGACCTGGCGTTCGACGGCGATTTCGCGCGCAGCTTCAAGGCGGGCGTGCGCTATACCGACCGCGATGCCGAGAACAAGGGCAATGTGTGGCGCTGGATGTGCTTGGCCAAAAGTTGTGGAGCGGCAACCGATTCGCCGTTCTCACAGTATCCGGCTGTGCAGTTGACGGCCAATCCGATCAGCGATTTCTTCCGTGGCGATTCGCTGGCGTTCGGGCCGACGCTTTCCGCCTCCGACGACGCGGTCAACAACTACGAACAGACGCTGGCGACGTTCGGGGCCTCGCCGCTGGTGTTCGCGCCCAACAACATCAACAGCCAGAACGAGAAGACCTACGCGGCCTACGGCGTGCTGCGGTTCGGTACCGACGGGGACATCCCCTTCGACGGCAACATCGGCGTGCGCATCGTTCGTACCGAGGTGAACTCGCAGGGCGTGCGCACCGCCACGGATGCGGAAGGGGGCGGCCTGCTGCCGATCGACGCCAAGCAGACCTACACCGACGTGTTGCCGAGCCTGAACCTGCGTTGGATGCTGACCGACCAGCTGCAGTGGCGCTTCGCGGCCTCGCGCGGCATCTCGCGCCCGGGCTTCGACAAGATGAACCCGAACCTGAGCTTGAGCGCTTCGGATACGGGGGGCGGCGTGACCCGACGCACGGGATCGGCCGGCAATCCCGACCTGGAACCGATGAAGGCCGACCAGTTCGATACAGCGCTGGAGTGGTATTTCGGCAAGGGTTCGATGATGTACGGCACGCTCTTCTACAAGAAGGTGAAGGGCTTCATCGCCGATGCCGTATTCGAGGAAGTCTACGATGGCCAGACTTGGGAGATCACCCGCCCGGTCAACGGCGACGAGGGCACGATCAAGGGCGTCGAGGTGGGCTACACGCAGTTCTTCGACTTCCTGCCCGGTTGGCTGAGCCATTTCGGCTTGCAGACCAACTACACCTACGTGAATTCGAAATCGCCCAGCCCGACCGCGACCGATACCAATGGCCAGTCGCTGACGGTGCCGCTGCAGGGATTGTCCAAGAACAGCTACAACCTGATCCTCAGCTACGAAATGCCGAAGTTCCAGGCGCGCGTGGCGTACAACTGGCGCAGCGACTGGCTGGTGACGACGGCGGGCAACGGCACGGACAATCTGCCGGTCTACAACAAGGGCTTCGGCCAAATGGACGCGTCGTTGCGCTACAACATCAACGACGTCTGGTCGGTTTCGCTCGATGGCGTGAACCTGCTCGATACCCGCAACGAGAGCTACCTGGGCTTCGAATCGCGCTACCGCGATTTCGTGATCAACGACCGTCGCTACGGCCTGACCGTCCGCGCCAGCTTCTGATCCGCGACATCGCGTTGTTCCAGCCCGGCTCGCCCCGCGCGCCGGGCTTTTCTCGTGTCGTGGACATCGCCATCGGTGCGAACGGGGTGGCGATTCGGCACGGGATCGCTCGGCGATCGTTCGCGACCGTAGGGGGGGACCTGCGATTCGGCGGGAAACCAGGCTTTCAGCGGCGTCCGGCGCGAGATTCCGCGCGTGGAAAGCCTATTCCCGAGGCTGATAGCTCGGCGTCATTTTTCTATTGGCCGGAAATGGGACAAGGGCCCTATGCTCGGATTTTTGCAGGCGCCGGCCTGATGGCCGGGCGCGCGCCGCGCGGGAGGCAGGTACGTTCGAACGAGCGCACCTGGGCGTCGGTGGCTGGTGCCTGCGTATGCAGTACATGTGTCCTGGGAGGGAATCATGTCGAAGCAGCATATCCACGCTCCGCGTTCGCGGAATGTGACCGTTCCCACGTGCCGCCGGAGGGCCGCGACGTGGCAGCGATGATCAACGGGATGGCCTCGCAGCGCAGGTCGTCCCAGAAACGCGCCGTAGGAAGTGCGTCTCCGGTCCGGCACGCCGAGCAGGCGGCCGGGCCGGTGTTTTTTCTTCGCCGCGCAGGCGGCCGGGCCATGGCCCTGCTGCTGGCCTGCGCGGCACTGCTGGCTCCGGCCATCGCCTCTGCATCGGCCGCTTCGACCGCCTATGCCTGGCGCAACGTCGCGGTGGGCGCGGGCGGCTTCGTCAGCGGCGTGCTGTTCCATCCGCGCGAGCGCGGCCTGGCGTATGCCCGCACCGACATCGGTGGCGCCTACCGCTGGGACGCCGCCGCCAAGCGTTGGGTGCCGCTGCTGGATTGGCTGCCGCACGACGATGCCAACCTGATGGGCGTCGAGAGCCTGGCGGTGGATCCGTCCGATCCGGAGCGGCTGTACCTGGCCGTGGGCACGTACCTGAAGCGGGGCAATGGCGCGATCCTGCGCTCGTCGGACCGCGGCCGCACCTTCCAGCGCGCCGACCTGCCGTTCCCGCTCGGCGGCAACGAGATGGGCCGGGGCAACGGCGAACGCCTGGCGGTGGACCCGAACGACGGCCGCGTGCTGTTCTTCGGCTCGCGCGGGGCCGGGCTGTGGCGCAGCGGCGATGGCGGCGCGAGCTGGAAGAAGGTGGAGGCGTTCCCGGCGGTCGCCACCGCGCCCGAATCCGGCACGCAGACCCGTTGGGCGGGCCTGCAGCCGGTCGGCATCGTCTCGGTGCTGTTCGATCCGGCCAGCGGGGGTCCGGGGAAGGCCACGCCCACGCTCTATGCCGCGGTGTCCACGCGCGGGACCAGTCTCTACGTCTCGCACGATGGCGGCGCCCGCTGGGCGCCGGTGAAGGGCCAGCCGAGCGGATTGCGCCCGACCCGGATGGCATTGGCGTCCGACGGCGAGCTGTACATCGCCTACGGCGACGAGCCCGGCCCGAACGTGATGAACGACGGCGCCCTGTGGCGCTACTCGCCCGCGGGCGGCGCCTGGCGCGACATCAGCCCCGTGCCGCAGTCCAGCGACCTGCAGCACGACGGCTTCGGCTGGGGCGCGGTGGCAGTGGACCCGGCCAACCCGAAGGTATTGATCGCCTCGACGTTCTGCCGCTACCAGCCGCACGAGGAAATCTTCCGCAGCGTCGACGGCGGCGAACACTGGACGCCGATCCTCGGCGACTCGCAGTTCGACCACAGCGTGGTGCCATGGACGGAGCAGGCGTTCCCGCACTGGATCGCCTCGCTGGCGATCGATCCGTTCGATCCGGATCGCGCGCTGTTCGTCACCGGTTACGGTCTGTGGGCTTCGCGCAACCTGACCGAGGCCGGCCGCGCGCCGGTGCGCTGGGGGTTCGACGACGATGGCCTGGAAGAGACCGCCGCGCTCGCCCTGGCAAGCCCGTCCGAGGGCGCGCACCTGATCAGCGGCGTGGGCGACATCGACGGCTTCCGCCACGACGACCTGGACAAGTACACCTTGCAGTTCGGCGGTCCGCGGCTGACCAACACCGAAGCGATGGCATGGGCCGGGCAGGCGCCGCAGGTACTGGTGCGCGCGGGGCGCATCCGCCATCACGAGGGCGAGGTGCGGGCGCTGTATTCGCAGGACGGCGGCCGCAGCTGGAAGGCGTTCGCCAGCGAGCCGCCGCAGGGCGAGGGCGCCGGCCGCATCACCGTCGGCGCCGATGGCAAGCGTGTGATCTGGACGCCGAGCAAATCCGATACCGCCTGGGTCACCGCCGACTTCGGCCAACGTTGGCAGGCGGCGAAGGGACTGCCGAACAACGCGGTGGTCGAGGCCGATCGTTTCGATGCGGGCACTTACTACGGTTTCGATCCTGCCAGCGGGAAGCTCTATCGCAGCGGCAACGGTGGCGTCGAGTTCAAGGAGGTCGCTGCCGGCCTCGGCGAGCCAGGCCCGTGGTATCGCGCGGAGCTGCGGCCTTCGCTGACCGATCCGGCGACGGTCTACATCGCGGCGGGCCAGCATGGCCTGCGACGCTGGTCCGCAGGTGGGCCGGAGCGCTTGCCGGGCGTGGAGAACGCGATGTCGCTGGGGCTGGGCGCGCCCAGGCCGGGGAGCAAGGCGCCGACGCTGTTCCTGTATGGCCAGGTGGGCGGCGTCACCGGGCTGTTCCGTTCGGACGACGACGGCAAGCGCTGGACCCGCATCGACGACGACGCCCACCGCTATGGCGGCATGCGCCTGGTCACCGGCGATCCGCGGCTGTATGGACGTGTCTACTTCGCCGCGGAAGGGCGCGGCGTGATCTACGGCGATCCGCGCTGAATTTCGAGGAGATCAGATGAACGTGCGTCTCACCTTCGCATCCCTCGCGCTGGCGCTCGCCGGCGCGAGCGGTGCCGCTTCCGCACAGCCGCAGCTGCCGCTGCTGTTCGCCGACGGCGCAGTGCTGCAGCGCGACCAGCCGATGCCGGTATGGGGCTGGGCGACGCCGGGGGCGAAGATCCGCGTGGCGTTCGACGGCCACCGCGCCGAGGCGACTGCCAATGCGCAGGGCGAGTGGAAGGCGGTGCTGCCCGCGCATCGCGCCGGCGGGCCGTACGTGCTGTCCGTCGAGGGCGATGGTGGTGCGTTGCAGGTGCGCGACGTGCTGGTCGGCGACGTATGGCTGGCCAGCGGCCAATCGAACATGGAATGGACGCTGGCGCAGGCGCGCGACGGCGCGCGGGAAGTGGCCAACGCCCGCGATCCGCAGTTGCGCCATTTCAAGGTGCCCAAGTCCTGGGCCGAGTCGCCGCAGCCGCGCCTGCAAGGGGGCGAGTGGAAAGTGGCCACGCCGGAGAACGCCGGCGCCTTCACCGCCGTGGGCTATTTCTTCGCGCGCGAGCTGCGCAAGAGCACCGGCGTGCCGATCGGCATCGTCAACAGTACCTGGGGCGGCAGCGCGATCGAGGCCTGGATGGACGCAGCCTCGCAGGGCCTCGATGCAGCGCAGGCCGCCGCGCGCCTCGCCGAGGTCCGCAGCAAGGACGAGCAGCAGATGGCGGCGACCCGCAAGCGCGTGGCGCGCTGGCCGCAGGCCGACGACGAAGGCGACGGCTGGGCCGCGGCCGATCTCGACGACGGCGACTGGGATAGCATCCCGGTGCCGGGATTGTGGGAGCAGGGCGGTTATCCGGGCATGGACGGCATCGCCTGGTACCGCACCACGTTCACCTTGAGCGCCGCCGAGGCGAAGGTCGGCATCACGCTCGGCATCGCGGCGGTCGACGACACCGACTTCACCTACGTCAACGGCCAGCAGGTCGGCCATACCGAGAACCGCTACGGCGATCCCCGGGCCTATGCCGTGCCGGCGGCGGCGCTGCGCGCGGGCGTCAACCACGTCGCGATCAAGGTGGTCGATACCGGCGGCGGCGGTGGTATCCACGGCGATGCCTCGGCGCTGTACGTGCAGCCGCGGGACGGAGCGCGGCGGCCGATCGACGGCGCGTGGAAGTTCCGCCCGGCCAAGGTCACGATCGCGGCCCAGGACGACAAGAACCAGGTGCCGACGCTGCTGTACAACGCGATGATCCATCCGCTGCAGCCGTTCCCGGTCAGGGGCGTGATCTGGTACCAGGGCGAGAGCAACGCCTACGAGGGCGGCGCATTGCGCTATCGCGACCAGTTCGCGGCGATGATCCGGCAGTGGCGCACCGAGCGCGGCCAGCCGAAGTTGCCGTTCCTGTGGGTGCAGCTGGCCAACTGGAAGGCCGGTTCGGACAAGGGCGACCTCAGCCCGTGGGCGCAGCTGCGCGAGTCGCAGTCCAAGACCCTGGCGCTGCCGGCGACCGGGCAGGCGGTGATCATCGACGTCGGCACGCCCGACGACATCCATCCGACCAACAAGCAGGACGTCGGCCATCGCCTGGCCTTGGCGGCGCGCCATGTCGCCTATGGCGAGTCGCTGGTGTACAGCGCGCCGGTGTTCGAGCGCGCTGAGTTCGCCGGCGGCCAGGCCCAGGTACGCTTCAAGGCGATGGGCAGCGCCCTGGCGGTGCGCGGCGGCGGCACGGACGTGCACGGCTTTGCCCTGGCCGGCGCCGACCGGAAGTTCCATCCGGCGCGGGCGCGCATCGAGGGCGACCGCGTCGTGGTGCGTAGCGACGCGGTGTCCGCTCCGGTCGCGGTGCGCTACGCCTGGAGCGAGAACCCGGTCGATGCCGACCTGGTCAATCGCGAGCAACTGCCGGTGTCGCCCTTCCGGAGCGACGAATGGTGAGCACCGCGAGCTCCGTCCGGAACGTTTCCCGCGCGTGCCGGGGGAACCCGGCGCCTCCGTGCCTCACGGCACCAGGTCTCCGCCAGTGCGGGGACGACGACTCATCGAACAACTCAGGAGCCGCCTGTCCATGACGAACTTCCATTCTTCCCGCGCCCGCCTGTTGCTCGGCGTGGCCTGCACGCTCGCGCTGGCGGCCTGCCAGCGCACGGAATCGCCAAGCGCGGCCGCAGCCGGCGCACGAGCACCGGACGGGCAGGCGGCGTCCGCCGACCCGGCCAGGCAGGCACCGATCCCGCAGTTCGTCAGCAAGGACGGCAAGCACGCGCTGCTGGTCGACGGCGCGCCGTTCCTGATCCTCGGCGCGCAGGTCAACAACTCCAGCAACTACCCCGCGACGCTGGAGCAGGTCTGGCCGGCGATCAAGGCGATGGGCCCCAACACGGTGCAGGTGCCGATCGCGTGGGAGCAGGTCGAGCCCGAGGAGGGCAAGTTCGACTTCTCGTTCGTCGACACGCTGCTCGAGCAGGCGCGCGCGAACGACGTCCGGCTGGTGCTGCTGTGGTTCGGTACCTGGAAGAACAACGGCCCGAACTACACCCCGCGCTGGGTCAAGACCGACAACAAGCGCTTCCCGCGCGTGGTGACCCAGGACGGCCGCACCCTCGGCTCGCTCTCGCCGCACGCGCCGGCCACGCTGGAGGCCGACCGCAAGGCGTTCGTCGAGTTCATGAAGCACCTCAAGCAGGCCGATCCGCAGCGCACGGTGATCATGGTGCAGCCCGAGAACGAGGCCGGCACCTACGGCAGCGTGCGCGACTTCTCGCCGATGGCGCAGCAGCTGTTCGAGGGCCAGGTGCCGGAAGAGCTGTTGAAGAAGCTCGGCAAGCAGCCGGGCACCTGGGCGCAGGTGTTTGGCAAGGACGCGGACGAATTCTTCCATGCCTGGTCGATCGCGCGCTTCATCGACCAGGTCGCCGAGGCGGGCAAGGCGGTCTATCCGCTGCCGATGTACGTCAACGCCGCGTTGCGCGGGCCGTTCAACCCCGGCCAGCCGGGGCAGTACGCCAGCGGCGGGCCGACCGACAACGTGCTGGACGTCTGGAAGGCCGCCGGACCGCATATCGACCTGCTGGCGCCGGACATCTACATGCCCGAGTACACCATGTACACCACGGTGCTGGACCGTTACGCGCGCCCGGACAACGCCCTGTTCGTGGCCGAGACCGGCAACCGCACCGAGTACGCCCGCTACCTGTTCCCGGCGCTGGGCCACGACGGCATCGGCTGGTCGGCGTTCGGCATCGACTACACGCGCTACTCCAACTATCCGCTCGGCGCCAAGCAGGTGAACGAGGAGACGCTGGCGCCGTTCGCGCTGAACTACAAGCTGGTGGGCCTGGGCATGCGCCAGTTCGCCAAGGCCGCGTCCGAGGGCAAGCTGCACGGCGTGGCCGAGCAACCGGGCGTGGCGGTGCAGGAAATCCCGCTCAACGAGCGTTGGGCCGCGACCGTGACCTACGGGGTGCCGCAGTTCTGGTTCCAGGGCGAGCCGCCGGGCAACCCCGAGCCGATCGGCGGTGCGCTGATCGCGGAGCTGGCACCGGACGAGTTCCTCGTCACCGCCGTGCACGCCCGCGTGACCCTGCATCCGGCGAGCGAGGCGACCGCCAACATGGTCTACGACCGCGTCGAGGAAGGTTTCTACGACAAGGCCGGGCAGTGGCAGTTCCAGCGCAACTGGAACGGCGACCAGACCGACTACGGCGTGAATTTCTCGAGCGCCCCGCAGCTGCTCAAGATCAAGCTCGCCACCTACCAATGATCCAGGCGCCCCAGAGCGTCCAGACCGCAACACAAAAGGGAGAGAACATGCGCAAGTCCACCCACGCGGCCGCAGGCCTGCAACCCACGCCACTGGCACGCAGCCTGGCGTTCTCGTTGATGCTGCTGGCCGGCGCGGCCGGCGCCCAGGAAGTGAGGAAGGCCGCCGACGGCGTCACCGTCGTGCCCAGCGCCAAGGGCGCCTCGCCGGTGCGGCTGCAGGTCGTGGATGCCGGCATCATCCGCGTGAGCGCCGACCAGGACGGCGATTTCCAGCGTTCGCCCAGCCTGATGCGCGTGCCGGTGCAGGGCGACACGGGCTTCACCCTGGACCAGCAGGGCGACGCGGTGACGCTGAAGACCGCCAAGGTCACCGCGACCGTCTCCACCACGGACGGCCACGTCAGCTTCGCCGACGCCAGCGGCAAGCCGGTGCTGTCCGAAGTGGCGGGCGGCCGCAGCTTCGCGCCGATCACCGTCGATGGCACCCAGCGCCTGCTGAGCACGCGCCAGCGCTTCGTCTCGCCCGATGGCGAGGCGATCTACGGTTTCGGCCAGCACCAGCAGGGCTGGATGAACCAGAAAGGCCGCAACGTCGAGCTGCTGCAGAGCAATATCGACATGGCGGTGCCGTTCCTGGTGTCCAGCCGCAACTACGGCATCCTGTGGGACAACAACTCGATCACCCGCCTGGGCGATCCGCGCGGCCTGCAACCGCTCGACAAGTCGCTCAAGCTGTACGACGCCAAGGGCAAGCCGGGCGCGTTGACCGCCACGTACTCGGTGGACGGCAAGGTCGTGGCGACGCGCCGCGAGAGCGAGGTCAACTACCAGTACATCAAGGACCTGGCCAAGTACCCGCAGAACGCCAAGACCAAGAACGGCCGCATGCAGGCCAGCTGGGAGGGCCAGATCGAGGCGCTCAGCGCCGGCGAGCACACCTTCTCGCTGTACGGCAGCGAGTACCTCAAGCTCTACGTCGACGGCAAGCCGGTGATCGATCGCTGGCGCCAGAACTGGAACCCGTGGCACCACGAGTTCGCGCTGCAGATGAAGCCCGGCGAGCGCCACACCGTCAAGATCGAGTGGGACCTGATCGACCCGAGCTACATCGCGCTGCTGCACCGCGACCCGCTGCCGGCCGCCGAGGCCAAGGACCTCTCGCTGTGGTCCGAAGCGGGGCAGATGATCGACTACTACTACGTCGCCGGCGACAACGCCGACCAGGTGATCGCCGGCTACCGCAAGCTCACCGGCAAGGCGGTGCTGCTGCCGAAGTGGTCCTACGGCTTCTGGCAGAGCCGCGAGCGCTACAAGAGCCAGCAGGAGATGGAGGACGTGGTCGCCGAGTACCGCAAGCGCGGCCTGCCGCTGGACAACATCGTGCTGGACTGGTCGTACTGGCCGGTCGACGCCTGGGGCTCGCACGACTTCGACAAGCAGTTCTTCCCGGACCCGGACGGGATGGTCAAGTATTTCCATGACCACCACGCCAACCTGATGATCTCGATCTGGCCGAAGTTCTATCCGAACACCGAGAACTACAAGGAACTCGCCGCCAAGGGCTACATGTTCACCAAGAACGTCGAGGCCGGCGAACTCGACTGGATCGGCAAGGGCTACCTCAACGCGTTCTACGATCCGTTCGCCACCGAGGCGCAGAAGATCTACTGGCGCCAGATCAACGAGAAGCTCAACAGCAAGGGCATCGACGCGTGGTGGATGGACGCCGACGAGCCGGACATCCATTCCAACCTGGACATCGCCACCCGCAAGGAGCGGCTGACGCCGAACGCGCTGGGCAGTTCCACCGAGTACTTCAACGCCTATCCGTTGCCGCATACCCACGGCGTCTACGAGGGCGACCGCGCCGCCGACGGCAAGCGCGTGTTCATCCTCTCCCGCAAGGGCTACGCCGGGACCCAGCGCAACGCCGTGGCGGTATGGAGCGGCGACATCGTCTCGCGCTGGGACGACCTGCGCGACCAGATCTCGGCCGGCGTGAACATCTCCATGTCGGGCCTGCCGAACTGGACCTTCGACATCGGCGGTTTCTCGGTCGAGAAGCGCTACGAGAACCAGGACCCGGCGCACCTGCCGGAATGGCGCGAACTCAACACGCGCTGGTTCCAGTTCGGCGCGTTCGTGCCGCTGTTCCGCTCGCACGGCCAGTTCCCGTACCGCGAGATCTGGAACATCGCGCCGGAGGGCACGCCGTACTACGCCTCGCTGGCCTATTACGACAAGCTGCGCTACACGCTGATCCCGTACATCTACACGCTGGCGGCGGATACGTACTTCAAGGACGGCGTGATCATGCGCGGCCTGCCGATGGACTTCCCGCACGATCCGAAGGTGGCCGACCTGAACGACCAGTACCTGTTCGGGCCGGCGTTCCTGGTCGCGCCGGTGACCAGGTTCGGCGCGACCTCGCGTCCGGTCTACCTGCCGGCCGGCACCAGCTGGATCGACTTCGCCACCGGCAAGCGCTACCAGGGCGGGCAGACCATCCAGGCCGATGCGCCGATCGAGCGCATGCCGCTGTTCGTGCGCGCCGGTTCGATCGTGCCCACCACCACCGTGCAGCAGTACGTGGACGAGAAGCCGGACGCGCCGCTGACCGTGGTCGTCTACACCGGCGCCGACGGCCAGTTCTCGCTGTACGAGGACCAGGGCAAGGACTACGGCTACGAGAAGGGCGAATACAGCCGCATCCCGTTGAGCTGGGACCAGGCCAAGGGCGTGCTGAGCATCGGCCAGCGCGAAGGCAGCTGGCCGGGCATGCCGGCCAAGCGCACGATCAACGTCCGGTTCGTGGACGGTCCGCGCGAGGATGCCGGGGCGCTGGAACCGAAGGTGGACGCGACCGTGCAGTACACCGGCAAGCCGCTGACCGTGGCGTTCAAGGGCGGCCAGGCGAAGTGATGCCTTCGATGCCGTTGCCGGCCAAGGACCGTCGTCCCCGCGCAGGCGGGGACCCGGCGGCTTTTGCGTCGCTGGCCGGAATGCCTGCGCGAAGGATGCCGGGTGGTCCAGGGCCATCGGCCCGGGCGGATGCTCGGGAAAACCTGCCGGGCATGGATTTCCTCCCACGACGAGCGTTGGCCTGATGAGCGTCGAACTGACTCGCCGCGAGCTGTGCAAGGCCCTGGGCGCCGGCGGTCTCGCGGCCAGCATGACGATGCGTGCCGGAAGCGTGGCGGCGGCGCCGGAACCGGCCGAGCTGCCGCCGGTCGCCCCGCAGGGCGCGCTGGCGCTCTGGTATCCCGAGCCCGCCAAGGAGTGGGTGGAGGCATTGCCGGTCGGCAACGGCCGGCTGGCGGCGATGGTCTGGGGCGGCATCGGGCACGAACGCCTGCAGCTCAACGAGGACACGCTCTATGCCGGCGGCCCATACGACGCGACCAGTCCCGACGCGTTGGCGGCGCTGCCGCAGGTGCGCGAGCTGATCTTCGCAGGCCGCTATGCAGAGGCCGAGAAGCTCGCCGACGAGAAGCTGCTGTCGCGCCCGCACAAGCAGATGCCGTACCAGCCGCTGGCCGACCTGCTGCTGGATTTCGACCGCGCCGACGGGATCGGCGACTACCGGCGCGAGCTCGACCTGGACAGCGCCCTGGCGACCACCACCTTCAGTTCGGGCGGCGCCAGGCACCGGCGCGAGGTGTTCGTATCGCCGGTGGACCAATGCATCGTGGTGCGGCTCTCGTGCGAGCAGCCGGGCGGGGTGTCGCTGCGCATCGGCATCGACAGTCCGCAGGCCGGCGACATCGCGGCCGATCGCGAGGGCCTGCTGTTCAGCGGCAGGAACGCGGGCTTCGCCGGCATCGAGGGCAAGCTGCGCTTCGCCCTGCGCGTGCTGCCGCGGGCCAAGGGCGGCACGGTGCGCGTCCTGCGCGACCGCATCCACGTCCAGAACGCCGACGAGGTCGTGCTGCTGCTGGCCGCGGCCACCAGCTACCGTCGCTACGACGACGTCGGCGGCGATCCGCTCGCGGCGACCGCGCAAGCGTTGCGGAACGTAGCCGGGTACGACTATCCGGTGCTGTTGCGGCGGCACCTGGCCGAACATCGGCGGCTGTTCCGCCGCGTCGCCATCGACCTCGGCACGAGCGAGGCGGCGGCGCTGCCGACCGACGAGCGCGTGCGCCGTTTCGCCCAGGGCGACGACCCCGCGCTCGCCGCGCTCTACCACCAGTACGGCCGCTACCTGCTGATCTGCAGTTCGCGGCCCGGCAGCCAGCCGGCCAACCTGCAGGGCGTCTGGAACGACCTGATGGCGCCGCCGTGGGAGAGCAAGTACACCATCAACATCAATACCGAGATGAACTACTGGCCGTCCGAGCCGAACGCGCTGCACGAGTGCGTCGAGCCGCTGGAAGCCATGCTGTTCGATCTCGCGCAGACAGGCGCGCGCACCGCCAGGGCGATGTACGGCGCGCCGGGCTGGGTGGTTCACAACAACACCGACCTGTGGCGCCAGGCCGGGCCGATCGACGGCTCCAAGTGGAGCCTGTGGCCGATGGGCGGCGTGTGGCTGCTGCAGCAGTTGTGGGACCGCTGGGACTACGGCCGCGACCGCGCCTGCCTGGAAAGGATCTATCCGCTGTTCAAGGGCGCGGCCGAGTTCTTCGTCGCCACGCTGCAGCGCGATCCGGCCACCGGCGCGCTGGTGACCAACCCGTCGATGTCGCCCGAGAACCAGCATCCGTTCGGCGCGGCCGTCTGCGCCGGTCCGGCGATGGATGCGCAACTGTTGCGCGACCTGTTCGCGCAGTGCATCGCGATGGGCAAGCTGCTGGGCGTGGACGAGGCCTTCGGCGCGCAGTTGGCGCAACTGCGCGCGCAGCTGCCGCCGCACCGGATCGGCAAGGCCGGCCAGTTGCAGGAGTGGCAGCAGGACTGGGACATGGAGGCGCCGGAGATCCACCATCGCCACGTCTCGCACCTGTACGCGCTGCACCCGTCCAGCCAGATCAACGTGCGCGACACGCCCGGGCTGGCCGCCGCGGCGAAGCGCTCGCTGGAGATCCGCGGCGACAACGCCACCGGCTGGGGCATCGGCTGGCGGCTGAACCTGTGGGCGCGGCTGCGCGACGGCGAGCACGCCCATCGCATCCTGCAATTGCTGCTGTCGCCGGACCGCACGTATCCGAACCTGTTCGACGCGCACCCGCCGTTCCAGATCGACGGCAATTTCGGCGGCACCGCCGGCATCACCGAGATGCTGGTGCAGAGCTGGGGCGGGACGGTGTTCCTGCTGCCGGCCCTGCCCAATGCGTGGCCGAGCGGGCGCCTGCGCGGCGTGCGCGTGCGCGGGGCGGCGACGCTGGACCTGGCCTGGGAGCAGGGCCGGCTGTCGAATGCGGTGCTGCACAGTGACAAGGGCGGGCGCTACGAGATTTCCTATGCGGATCAGGTCCTGGCATTCGGGCTCGGCGCCGGACGCACGCAGCAGGTGGGCTTCAAGAACGGTCGATTGGTGAAGCAATGAGTCTTTATGTAGGTCTGGACGTAGGCACGCAGAGCGTGAAGCTGGTGGCCTACGATCCCGAGGCGGGGGAGGTGGTGTCCACGCAGTCGTCGGCGCTGGCGCTGACGAGCGCGGAGGACGGCACGCGCGAGCAGGAAGCGGCGTGGTGGATCGAGGGGATCGTGGCGTGCTTTGCCGGGCTGCCGGCCGAGCAGCGGGCGCGGGTGCGCGGGATCGCGGTGTCGGGCCAGCAGCACGGGTTCGTGCCGGTGGCGGCGGACGGGACGGTGACCGCGCCGGTGAAGCTGTGGTGCGACACCAGCACGCAGGCGCAGGTGGAGGCGCTGATGGCGGCGGTGGGCGGGGTGCCCGGGGCGGTGGCCGCGGCCGGCAACCCGATCCTGGCCGGCTACACGGCCTCCAAGCTGCCGTGGACCCGGGTCCACCGGCCCGCGGCGTACGCGGCGATGGCCACGGTGATGCTGCCGCACGACTACGTGAACTTCTGGCTGACCGGCGAGCGCTTCATGGAAGCCGGCGACGCCTCGGGCACCGGCTGGCTGGACGTGCGCACGCGCACCTGGTCCGAGCCGATGCTGCGGGCGATCGACCCGGAGCGGGACCTGCGCGCGGCGTTGCCGCCGCTGGTGGAGCCGGGCACGAGCTTCGCGCTGTCGTCGGCGGCGGCGCAGGCGCTGGGCCTGCCGGCGGGGGTGCAGGTGACCACCGGCGGTGGGGACAACATGATGGCGGCGATCGGCACCGGCAACGTGGTGCCGGGGCGGCTGACGATGAGCCTGGGCACCTCCGGCACGCTGTTCGCGCATGCCGAGCGGCCGGTGGTGGACGCGGCGGCGCGCTGGGCGGCGTTCTGCGACTCCACCGGCGGCTGGCTGCCGCTGATCTGCACGATGAACTGCACGGTGGCGACCGAGGCGGCGATGCGGCTGGGCGGTCTGGACCGGGCGCAGGCCGAGGCGGCGGTGGCCGGCACGGCCCCGGGCGCGGACGGGCTGGCGATGCTGCCGTTCTTCAACGGCGAGCGTACCCCGGACCTGCCGGCCGCGCGCGGGATGCTGTTCGGCATGGAGCCGCACAACACCACGCCGGCGCACGTGTACCGGGCGGCGATGGAAGGAGCGACCTACAGCCTGCGCAACGGCTATGACGCCTTCGTCGAGGCCGGGCTGCGCTTCGACACGGTGCTGCTGACCGGCGGCGGCTCCAAGAGCGCGCAGTGGCGGCAGATGGTGGCCGACGTGTTCGGGCTGCCGGTGCGGGTGCCGAGCCAGCCGGAGGGTGCGGCCTTCGGGGCGGCGCTGCAGGCGCTGTGGGCGTGCGCGGGCGGCGGTGCGACGCTGGCCGAGGTGGTGCTGGCGCACCTGCAGTTCGACGAGGCCCTGGCGGCCACGCCCGATCCAGGCCGCACGGCGGCCTATGCGCAGGGCTACCGGAGCTTCCAGCGCTACCTGCAGGCGGTGACGCCGCTGTACCGCGGTGCGGTCTCATGAGTACCGCGGGAGGAGCCTTTGTCACTTCTACACACGATTTCCCCAGACGTTTCCCTTTCCCTTTCCCCCTGATCAGCAGCAAGGACCCGACATGAGCAGCAACGTTTTCATCGGCGCCAAGGAATATTTCCCGGGCATCGGCCGGATCAAGTTCGAAGGCCGCGACTCGGACAACCCGCTGGCGTTCAAGGTCTACGACGCGGACAAGAAGATCGGCGGCAAGACCATGGCCGAGCACCTGCGCTTTGCCACCTGCTACTGGCACACCTTCGGCAACGCCGGGGCCGACCCGTTCGGGCCGGGCACGCGCAAGTTCCCGTGGGAGGCCGGCACGCCGATGGCCACGGCCGAGGCCAAGGTCGATGCGGCGTTCGAGTTCTTCACCAAGCTGGGCACGCCGTTCTGGTGCTTCCACGACGTGGACCTGGCGCCGGACGCGGACGACATCGGCCAGTACGAGAAGAACCTCAGGCACATGGTGGCCCAGGCCAAGGAGCGCCAGGCGGCGACCGGGATCAAGCTGCTGTGGGGCACGGCCAACCTGTTCAGCCACCCGCGCTACATGAACGGGGCGGCGACCAACCCGGACTTCGCGGTGGTGGCGCGCGCGGCGGTGCAGGTGAAGGCGGCGCTGGAGGCGACGGTGGAGCTGGGCGGGGAGCACTACGTGTTCTGGGGCGGCCGCGAGGGCTATGCGAGCCTGCACAACACCGACATGAAGCGCGAGCTGGCCAACTTCGCGCGGTTCCTGACGATGGCGCGCGACTACGGCCGCAGCATCGGGCTGAAGGGCAACTTCCTGATCGAGCCCAAGCCGATGGAGCCGATGAAGCACCAGTACGACTTCGACAGCGCCACGGTGGCCGGCTTCCTGCGCGAGCACGGGCTGGAGAAGGACTTCAAGCTCAACATCGAGGCCAACCACGCCACGCTGAGCGGTCACACCTTCGAGCACGACCTGCAGGTGGCCTCCGACCACGGCCTGCTGGGCAGCATCGACGCCAACCGCGGCAATGCGCAGAACGGCTGGGACACCGACCAGTTCCCGACCGACCTGTACGACACGGTGGGGGCGATGTTGGTGGTGCTGCGCCAGGGCGGGCTGGAGGGCGGGTTGAACTTCGACGCCAAGCCGCGCCGGGAGTCGACCGACCTGCAGGACCTGTTCATCGCGCACATCGGCGGCATGGACGCGTTCGCGCGCGGGCTGGAGGTGGCGCACGCGCTGCTGACGGCCTCGCCGTGGGAGCAGTGGCGCCAGCAGCGCTATGCCAGCTTCGACAGCGGCGCGGGCAAGGACTTCGTGGACGGCAAGCTGGACCTGGCGGCGCTGGCGGGCCTGGCCGCCCAGCACGGCGAGCCGAAGCAGACCAGCGGCCGCCAGGAGGCCTACGAGAACCTGCTCAACCAGTACCTGTTGCGCTGACCGCG
>NZ_VAHJ01000014.1:0-1261 GCF_006386585.1 Pseudomonas sp. Hp2 | reverse complement strand
CGGTAGTTCCTTCGGTTCAGTGGACACCCTGAGCTAACTTTCAGGAGTGTTCCAATGCCAAAACCAGGTCCAAGAACCACCGCTCGCTACAGCAATGGTTTCAAGGCCACCGCGGTGCGCCTGAGTCAGCTTCCCGGCGTGTCGGTCCGCGATGTCGCCCAATCGCTTTACATTCATCCCTACATGCTGTCTCGTTGGCGAAGACTTGCGCGGGAGGGCGTCATCGTGATCAAGGGTGTGGATGTGGATCCGGCCGTTGCGGCCGAGCTGAAGGCGCTGCGCCAAATCAAGCGCCAGTATGAGCAGCTGAAGCTGGAACATGACCTTTTAAAAAAAGCGATCGCGTTCACTTCCGCTCGAAAGGCGACGTCTTCGCCTTCATCGAGCACCACAAGGAAGCGTGCCCGGTGAGGGCGATGTGTCGGCTGTACGGGGTCAGTGCGGCGGGCTACTACGCCTGGGCACGGCGTCCGGCGAGTGCGCGAGCGATCGCGGACGCAGCGCTGGTCGATAAGATCCGCCACGTGCACGCGGCCAGCCGGGAAACCTATGGCAGTCCGCGGGTACATGCAGCCTTGCGCCGGCAAGGCGAGCAGGTGGGGCGTCGCCGCGTGGAGCGATTGATGCGCGAAGAAGGCGTGCGCGCATGCTCGGCGCGATTGTATCGGCGGCGACCGGGACTGGCGCGATTCCTGGAGGGCGTCTCCAGTCGCGCCCATGAGGTTGCGGTCAGTCGTCCCGACCAGGTCTGGGTCGGGGACGTGACCTACCTCAAGGTCGATGGCCAGTGGCGCTACCTGGCCACGGTCATGGACCGGTATTCACGACGATTGTTGGGCTGGGCGCTGGGCGTCGAGCGCACGGCGGCGCTGACTAGTCGTGCCCTGACTGCCGCATTGCGCACCCGCGCCCCGGCATGCGATACGCTGTTCCATAGTGATCGGGGGATCGAGTTCATGGCCGGCGATTTCCGGCGCCGGCTGGGCCGGGCGGGGCTGGCGCAGTCGGTCAATCGCACGCGACGCATGAACGACAACGCGCACATGGAGTCATGGAACAAGTCGATGAAGTCGGACCTGTACCACCGTCGCCGCTTTGACAGCGATCGGACGCTACGCCTGGCGATCGGTGACTACGTTCACTTCTACAACCACCAGCGGCTGCATTCGGCGCTGGGTTACCGTTCACCCGTCGAGTTCGAACAATGCGACTAGCAAACGAGTGTCCACTTTTCCGTAGGAACTCCCAGCCGCTTCGCGGC
>NZ_VAHJ01000013.1:0-2571 GCF_006386585.1 Pseudomonas sp. Hp2 | reverse complement strand
CAGTCGGCGCGTCTGACCGACGCGAGCCGCTTGCACCGCTTGGAGCTGGCGGGGTTGCCGGCGCAGGTGGTGGAGCGGTGGTACGGGCGCGAGGAGGTCTCGCGGGGGTACGACTACTGGGTGGACGTGCTGTCCGCGGACGCGGGTCTGGCGCTGGAGGGCTGGCTGGGCCAGCGGGCGACGCTGTACACGCGCGATGCGCGGGGCGGGCAGATCGCCCGCAGCGGACTGGTGAACGAGGCGACGCTGCTGGACAGCGAAGGCGGGCTGGCGCGCTACCGGGTGCGGCTGGTGGGCTGGACCTGGTGGCTCTCGCAGGGCCGCCACAGCCGGGTGTTCCAGGACCGCAGCGTGGTGGAGATCGTCGAGGCGGTGTTTTCCGGGTATGCGCCGCAGGCGAGCTGGCGCTGGAGCGAGGAGGTGGCCGGGTTCCTGTCCGAGGCGCGGCCTCGCCGCTACTGCGTGCAGTACCGCGAGAGCGACCTGGCGTTCGTGGCGCGGCTGCTGGCCGAGGAAGGGCTGGGCTGGCGCTGGGAGACGGACGGGGAGGCGGCCAGCGGCCACCGGCTGGTGATCTTCGCCGCCAGCGGGGAGCAGCCGCAGGAGGCGGCCTCGGCGGCGCAAGGCGGGGTGCGCTTCCACCGCGGCGATGCGACCGAGGCGAGCGACAGCGTGCTGGCGCTGGGGCGGCGGCGCACGCTGGGCTCGAGCCAGCTGACCGTGCTCAGCCACGACTACCGCAGCAGCCGGGCGCTGAGCGCGCAACTGCCGCTGGCCGGCGGGGACGCCACGCCGCGCGAGCTGTACGAGCCGGCCGGGCAGTACGCCTACGCCAGCAGCGCCGAGGCCGAACGCTACGCCCGGCTGATGGCGCAGGCGCAGGAAGCGTCCTGGTCGGCCTGGGAAGGACGCGGCACCGTGCGCAGCTTCACCGCCGGGCAGTGGTTCGCCGTGAGCCAGTGGCCGGGCGGGGCCGCGCAACTGTGGCTGAGCCGGGTCGAACACGTGGGCGTGAACAACCTGCCCACCGACGCGCGCGAAGCGCTCGAGCAGGCCCTGCCCCCGGCCACGCCGCCGCTGGCGGTGCCGGCCGAGGTGGAAGCACTGGCGGCCCGGGTCGGCTATGCCCACCGGTTCCAGGCCGTGGAGCGCGACCGACCATGGCGGCCGGTGCTGGAGGACGAGACCGGCGCTCGCACGAACCCGCGGCCGACCGCGCCGGGCTACCAGAGCGCGATCGTGGTCGGCCCGGACGGGGCGACCACGCCGAACGGCGCGCAGGAGGTGTATGCCGATGCGCAGGGCCGGATCCGGGTGAAGCTGCACTTCCAGCAGGGCCAGGCGGCGGACGACCGCGACACGGCGTGGCTGCGGGTGAGCCAGCGCTATGCCGGCCCGGGCGTGGGCAGCCAGTTCCTGCCGCGGATCGGCCAGGAAGTGCTGGTGGGGTTCCTGGAAGGCGACATCGACCGCCCGGTGGTGCTGGGCGCGCTGTACAACGGCCGCGGCGAGGCCGGGGTGGCGGCCACGCCGGGCGGGCGCAGCGAGGCGGCCGGGCAGGACCCGGCCAGCCTGTACGCCCAGGCCACGGATGCGCGCGCCAGCGCCCAGGCCAACCTGGCCGGCGGCCATGCCCCGGCCTGGCATGCGGCCGGCGGCGGCGAGCAGGCGCACCGGCATGCCGGCGCCCTGTGGGGCGTGCAGTCCAAGGAATGGGGCGGGTCGGGCCACAACCGGCTGCTGTTCGACGACAGCGACGGGCAGCTGCGCCTGCAGCTGTCGAGCAGCCAGTACGCCAGCCAGCTCAACCTGGGGCACCTGATCCACCAGGCCGACAACTACCGCGGCAGCTTCCGCGGCGAAGGCTTCGAACTGCGCACCGACGCGTGGGGCGCGGTCCGGGCCGAACGCGGGCTGTGGCTGAGCGCGTATGGCCATGACGGAACCCGTCCGGCCGGCACGGCGGCGCAACCGGCGGCGTTGCTGAAGCAGCTGCAGACCCTGGGCAAGACCTTCACCCAGGCGGCCGGCACGCACCAGACCGCGCGGCTGGCGGCGGCCGAGGGCGTCAAGCAGGCTGGCGTGTCGCAGCTGGTCCCGGACCAGGCGCCGCTGCAGGCGACGCTGACGAGCGTGTCGACGACGGTGCCGGGCACGGCCTACGGCGAGGCCGAAGGGGCGGCGCACGAGCGCAGCGCCAGCCCCGGGGCGGACCGGGTGCCGCACACGGGCGATCCGCTGCTGGGCTTGGCGGCCCCGGCCGGGATCGGGCTGGTGGCGGGCCAGGCGCTGCACTGGAGCGCGGGGGAGACGCTGACGTTGGCGAGCGGGCGAGGCAGCGAGGTGGCGGTGGCCGGCGATGCGCGGCTGCATGCGGGCCAGGCGATCGGGGTGCTGGCGGCGGCGGTGGAAGGCGGCAACACGCAGGGCCACACCCTGAGCGTGGTCAGCGGCGAGGGCGAGCTGGAGTTGCAGGCGCAGAACGACGAGGTGCGGCTGCAGGCGCGGCAGGGGCTGAAGGTCGTCAGCGCGAACGCGGCGGTGGAACTGGCGGCGGGCAAGCGGGTGCGG
>NZ_VAHJ01000012.1:0-5765 GCF_006386585.1 Pseudomonas sp. Hp2 | reverse complement strand
CTGCGCGAAGTGTTTTCAATATTAAAGTGCGGGAGGGGTTGGTGCTGTTTTTGTTTTGCGCAAAGAACAACCCCCCAGCTTTAGGCTGGGGGGTTGTGGGGTAAAGCCCCTGGCGATGACCTACTCTCGCATGGTTTAGACCACACTACCATCGGCGCGGCTGCGTTTCACTTCCGAGTTCGGGATGGGATCGGGTGGTTCCACAGCGCTAATTTCACCAGGGAGACGGTTGGAGCGTCGCCAGAGTTTGCTTCCATCCTCGGGGAAGGGAAGCGCATACGGCGCTCGGTCTCGCATGGGGACTTGTGACGTAGCGTGCATTGGGTATCTACCAACGTGTTCGTTGGGACCAAGGCAACTTGAGGTTATATGGTCAAGCCGCACGGATCATTAGTATCAGTTAGCTCAACGCCTTGCAGCGCTTACACACCTGACCTATCAACCACGTAGTCTACATGGTTCCTTTAGGGGGCTTGAGCCCCGGGAGATCTCATCTTGAGGCGCGCTTCCCGCTTAGATGCTTTCAGCGGTTATCGCTTCCGAACATAGCTACCCGGCAATGCCATTGGCATGACAACCGGAACACCAGAGGTTCGTCCACTCCGGTCCTCTCGTACTAGGAGCAGCCCCTCTCAAATCTCCAACGCCCATGGCAGATAGGGACCGAACTGTCTCACGACGTTCTGAACCCAGCTCGCGTACCACTTTAAATGGCGAACAGCCATACCCTTGGGACCGACTACAGCCCCAGGATGTGATGAGCCGACATCGAGGTGCCAAACACCGCCGTCGATATGAACTCTTGGGCGGTATCAGCCTGTTATCCCCGGAGTACCTTTTATCCGTTGAGCGATGGCCCTTCCATACAGAACCACCGGATCACTAAGTCCTACTTTCGTACCTGCTTGATCCGTCGATCTTGCAGTCAAGCACGCTTATGCCTTTGCACACAGTGCGCGATGTCCGACCGCGCTGAGCGTACCTTCGAGCTCCTCCGTTACTCTTTAGGAGGAGACCGCCCCAGTCAAACTACCCACCATACACGGTCCCCGACCCAGATCATGGGCCCAGGTTAGAACGTCAAGCACGACAGGGTGGTATTTCAAGGATGGCTCCACCACAGCTGGCGCCATGGTTTCATAGCCTCCCACCTATCCTACACAGACGAACTCAACGTTCAGTGTAAAGCTATAGTAAAGGTTCACGGGGTCTTTCCGTCTTGCCACGGGAACGCTGCATCTTCACAGCGATTTCAATTTCACTGAGTCTCGGGTGGAGACAGCGCCGCTGTCGTTACGCCATTCGTGCAGGTCGGAACTTACCCGACAAGGAATTTCGCTACCTTAGGACCGTTATAGTTACGGCCGCCGTTTACTGGGGCTTCGATCAAGAGCTTCGCCTTGCGGCTGACCCCATCAATTAACCTTCCAGCACCGGGCAGGCGTCACACCCTATACGTCCACTTTCGTGTTTGCAGAGTGCTGTGTTTTTGATAAACAGTCGCAGCGGCCTGGTCACTTCGGCCTTCGTCAGCTATAGCCCGCATGGGCCACCAACAAAGGCGCACCTTCTCCCGAAGTTACGGTGCCATGTTGCCTAGTTCCTTCACCCGAGTTCTCTCAAGCGCCTGAGAATTCTCATCCTACCCACCTGTGTCGGTTTACGGTACGGTCTTCGTGAGCTGAAGCTTAGGAGCTTTTCCTGGAAGCGTGGCATCAGTGACTTCGCCCAAAAGGGCTCGTCTCGGTGCTCGGTCTTGAAGGATCCCGGATTTGCCAAAGATCCAAACCTACCGCCTTTCCCCGGGACAACCAACGCCCGGTACACCTAGCCTTCTCCGTCCCTCCATCGCACTCACGCGAGGTGCAGGAATATTAACCTGCTTCCCATCGACTACGGCTTTCGCCCTCGCCTTAGGGGCCGACTCACCCTGCGCCGATTAACGTTGCGCAAGGAAACCTTGGGCTTTCGGCGTGCGGGTTTTTCACCCGCATTATCGTTACTCATGTCAGCATTCGCACTTCCGATACCTCCAGCGAGCTTCTCAACTCACCTTCGCAGGCTTACGGAACGCTCCTCTACCGCGCATACGAAAGTATGCACCCCAAGCTTCGGTTCTGTGCTTAGCCCCGTTAAATCTTCCCCGCAGACCGACTCGACCAGTGAGCTATTACGCTTTCTTTAAAGGGTGGCTGCTTCTAAGCCAACCTCCTGGCTGTCTGTGCCTTTCCACATGGTTTTCCACTTAGCACAAAATTTGGGACCTTAGCTGTGGGTCTGGGTTGTTTCCCTTTTCACGACGGACGTTAGCACCCGCCGTGTGTCTCCCATACAGTCCGTCTCGGTATTCGGAGTTTGCAATGGTTTGGTAAGTCGCGATGACCCCCTAGCCATAACAGTGCTCTACCCCCGAGAGGATACATATGAGGCGCTACCTAAATAGCTTTCGAGGAGAACCAGCTATCTCCGGGTTCGATTAGCTTTTCACTCCTAATCACACCTCATCCCCTACCTTTGCAACGGGAGTGGGTTCGGGCCTCCAGTTGATGTTACTCAACCTTCACCCTGGGCATGACTAGATCACCCGGTTTCGGGTCTACTGCCCGCGACTATGCGCCCTTATCAGACTCGGTTTCCCTTCGCCTCCCCTATACGGTTAAGCTTGCCACGAACAGTAAGTCGCTGACCCATTATACAAAAGGTACGCAGTCACCCTTGCGGGCTCCTACTGCTTGTACGCACACGGTTTCAGGTTCTATTTCACTCCCCTCTCCGGGGTTCTTTTCGCCTTTCCCTCACGGTACTGGTTCACTATCGGTCGGTCAGGAGTATTTAGCCTTGGAGGATGGTCCCCCCATGTTCAGACAGGGTTTCACGTGCCCCGCCCTACTCGTCTTCACTGCCATGGCCCTTTCGAATACAGGGCTATCACCTTCTATGGCCGGCCTTTCCAGACCGTTTTCCTAAAACCATAGCAGCTTAAGGGCTAGTCCGCGTTCGCTCGTCGCTACTGACGGAATCTCGGTTGATTTCTTTTCCTCTGGTTACTTAGATATTTCAGTTCACCAGGTTCGCCTCCAGCAGCTATGAATTCACTGCAGGATACTGCCGAAGCAGTGGGTTTCCCCATTCGGACATTGCCGGATCAAAGCTTGTTGCCAGCTCCCCGACACTTTTCGCAGGCTGCCACGTCCTTCATCGCCTCTGACCGCCAAGGCATCCACCGTGTGCGCTTATTCGCTTGACCATATAACCCCAAGTCGCCTCGGAGTCATCTGTGCCGTGGGGTACAACGCCACGACGCGAATGTAACGACTCAATATTAGGGACTTTCGTCCCCGCCTTAGCCTCAACGACACGTTTAGATAGATATCTCAAACGCTCGCTACGTCACAAGTTATTAAAGAACACGTACCGGCCTCAACGCCGATCCGTCTAAATTCTTCGTGTGCGCCATACATTCAGAGTGGTGGGTCTGGGAGGACTCGAACCACCGACCTCACCCTTATCAGGGGTGCGCTCTAACCACCTGAGCTACAGACCCAAAAGTCTACTCACCCTGGTGGAGCCTGTCGGGATCGAACCGACGACCCCCTGCTTGCAAAGCAGGTGCTCTCCCAGCTGAGCTAAGGCCCCGTGACGGGACTATCGGCACCGGCCCTGGCCGGTACTGAACTCTGAATGCAGGTAACTTGTGAGGACGCCCGACAGGACGATGCTGTCATGCTCAAAAGGAGGTGATCCAGCCGCACCTTCCGATACGGCTACCTTGTTACGACTTCACCCCAGTCATCGGCCACACCGTGGCAAGCGCCCTCCTTGCGGTTAAGCTACCTGCTTCTGGTGCAACAAACTCCCATGGTGTGACGGGCGGTGTGTACAAGGCCCGGGAACGTATTCACCGCAGCAATGCTGATCTGCGATTACTAGCGATTCCGACTTCATGGAGTCGAGTTGCAGACTCCAATCCGGACTGAGATTAGGTTTCTGGGATTGGCTCACCCTCGCGGGATTGCAGCCCTCTGTCCTAACCATTGTAGTACGTGTGTAGCCCTGGTCGTAAGGGCCATGATGACTTGACGTCATCCCCACCTTCCTCCGGTTTGTCACCGGCGGTCTCCTTAGAGTTCCCACCATTACGTGCTGGCAACTAAGGACAAGGGTTGCGCTCGTTGCGGGACTTAACCCAACATCTCACGACACGAGCTGACGACAGCCATGCAGCACCTGTCTCACGGTTCCCGAAGGCACCAATCCATCTCTGGAAAGTTCCGTGGATGTCAAGACCAGGTAAGGTTCTTCGCGTTGCATCGAATTAAACCACATACTCCACCGCTTGTGCGGGCCCCCGTCAATTCCTTTGAGTTTCAGTCTTGCGACCGTACTCCCCAGGCGGCGAACTTAACGCGTTAGCTTCGATACTGCGTGCCAAGTTGCACCCAACATCCAGTTCGCATCGTTTAGGGCGTGGACTACCAGGGTATCTAATCCTGTTTGCTCCCCACGCTTTCGTGCCTCAGTGTCAATGTTGGTCCAGGTAGCCGCCTTCGCCACGGATGTTCCTCCTGATCTCTACGCATTTCACTGCTACACCAGGAATTCCGCTACCCTCTACCACATTCTAGTGACCCAGTATCCACTGCAATTCCCAGGTTGAGCCCAGGGCTTTCACAACGGACTTAAATCACCACCTACGCACGCTTTACGCCCAGTAATTCCGAGTAACGCTTGCACCCTTCGTATTACCGCGGCTGCTGGCACGAAGTTAGCCGGTGCTTATTCTTTGGGTACCGTCAGAACAACCGGGTATTAACCGATTGCTTTTCTTTCCCAACAAAAGGGCTTTACAACCCGAAGGCCTTCTTCACCCACGCGGCATGGCTGGATCAGGCTTGCGCCCATTGTCCAATATTCCCCACTGCTGCCTCCCGTAGGAGTCTGGACCGTGTCTCAGTTCCAGTGTGGCTGATCATCCTCTCAGACCAGCTACCGATCGTCGCCTTGGTGGGCCTTTACCCCGCCAACTAGCTAATCGGACATCGGCTCATCTAATCGCGCAAGGCCCGAAGGTCCCCTGCTTTCACCCGTAGGTCGTATGCGGTATTAGCGTAAGTTTCCCTACGTTATCCCCCACGACAAGGTAGATTCCGATGTATTCCTCACCCGTCCGCCACTCGCCACCCAGAGAGCAAGCTCTCCTGTGCTGCCGTTCGACTTGCATGTGTTAGGCCTGCCGCCAGCGTTCACTCTGAGCCAGGATCAAACTCTTCACTTAAAACTGCATGCCCGAAGGCAAAAGCTTTTAGCTGCAGATGTCCAATCTCTGGCAACGTATCGCTTGCAAAGCAATTGACTTGTTGCTTGATTAAACGTCTGCAAGATGGACAATCATCCTTCCTGCAGGCGTCCGCACAAATTACCTGCGCACACTTTCAAAGAACCCCGGGGCCGGCCTCAGCGCCTTTCCCGCATGCCCCGAAGTTTCCTTCGAAGCGAGCCGCCCATTATAGCCGGCTTTTCGTTTCCGTCAACACCTCGTTGCGGGCGCCGACTTCAACCTGCCGCCCCAGCCACCCGAAGGTTTTTGCCGAAGCGAGCCCGCCATCATAGCGGACTTTCCTACCTCGTCAACCCCTCGTCGCCGAGGAGGTTGCCGCCGCTTCAATCCGGTCCGAAGACCCTCTCGAAGCGAGCCGCTCATTCTGCGGCCACTTCCTCGAATCGTCAACACCTTTGTCGCTGAAGTCGTTGATTCGAGAACCCTT
>NZ_VAHJ01000011.1:0-41861 GCF_006386585.1 Pseudomonas sp. Hp2 | reverse complement strand
CGTCCACCCAGTAGTCGTACCCCCGCGAGACCTCCTCGCGCCCGTACCACCGCTCCACCACCTGCGCCGGCAACCCCGCCAGCTCCAAGCGGTGCAAGCGGCTCGCGTCGGTCAGACGCGCCGACTGGGCCAGCAACTCCTGCAGCGATTCCATTTGCTCCACCTGACTGTCCGGGCCAGACGAGCGCCGGCCGATCCTGGTCCTCATGCCTGGGAAAGCGGCGCCCCAGGCACCTCCATCCGCCGAACCATGCCTGGTCGGCCGGCCGGCAACCTGCGCTACACCGTTCGGGCACATCCTTTCATGGCCCCCGGCAGGCATGCGCCATGCCGTTTGGCCCAAGCCTTGCATGATACTGGATGGCGGCCGATCGCACAGGCCACGACAGGCTAGAATCGGCGCCTCCGTTCCCTGTGAGACCCGCCATGCTGGATCTGGATGCCCTGCTGGCCCCGATTTCGGACGACGCCCCTGCGGGGCAGGACCTGTCCTTCTCCACCGAGTTCGACCGCATACAGGAGTACCGCCGCGCGGACGACCCCACGCTCGACCAAGGCGAGTGGCAGACCGAGATCAAGTACGCCGACTGGTCGAACGTGCTGCGGTCCTGCACGGAGCTGCTGCAGACCCGGACCAAGGACCTGCGCCTGGCAGGCTGGCTGGCGGAAGCCGCCACGCAGGTCCGTGGCTTCCCCGGTCTGACCGACGGCTACCGGCTGATGGCCGGACTGTGCGAGCGCTATTGGGACCAGGTGCACCCGGTGGCCTACGACGGCGACCAGGAGGAGCGCATCGGCAACCTGAGCTGGCTGTTGTCGAACTCCCTGCAATGGCTGCGCAACGTCCCCATCGCCGCCGCGCCGCAAGGCCGTTTCTCCCTGGGCGACTTCGAGGCCGCCCACTCGCGCCATGGTCACGAGGATGCCGGCGACGGCCGTCCCAGCCTGGAGCAGTTGGACGCGGCGCGCCGCGACACGCCGGCCGAGTTCTACCGGCAGGTACTGGCCGCGCTGCCCGAATGCGGCCAGGCACTGGCGGCCCTGCAGGCGGCCGTGGACGAACGCCTGGGGCTGGATGGCCCGAGCTTCAGCGCGGTGCGCGAGCAGATCGAGCATCTGCAGCGGACCGTGCAGCGGTTCGCGCGCGAATCCGGCCTGCTGCTGGATGGCGACACCGGCGCGGACGAAGCCGACGCGGATTTCGCGTTCGCGGGATCGGCCGCGGACGAAGCCGCGCCGCCGGCACCGGCGCGCGGCGCGGCGGGAGCGCCGACCACGCGCAAGGAGGCCTTGGCGCAGTTGCGGCAGGTCGCCGAGTTCTTCCGCCGCACCGAACCGCACAGCCCAGTGGCCTACCTGGCCGAAAAAGCCGCGCGCTGGGGCGAGATGCCGCTGCACGTCTGGCTGCGCCGCGTCATCAAGGACGACATGGTGCTGAACCAGATGGAAGAGATGCTGGACCTCGACCAGAACCGCGACGGCCAATAGGCGCCGCGACGGGGTGCAGGCCCGCTGCCGGAGCGGTGCTGCCGGCAGCGCCGCCGTTGCCCGGCGGGGCCGCGCTTCTACTGCACCTTGAACTCGATACGGCGGTTGCGTGCGCGCCCGTCGGGAGCGTTGTTGTCCGCGACCGGCTCGTCCGGGCCTTTGCCGAGCACGTCCATGCGGGCACCGGCGATGCCCTTCTGCACCAGGTAGGCCTTCACCGCCTGGGCGCGCGCATGGCTGAGTTCGAGGTTGCTCTCGCGCAAGCCGACGTTGTCGGTGTGGCCGATGATCAGGAAGCGCGCATCCGGCATCTGCGACATCTTCTCGACCATCTCGTCGAGGATGCGCATGCCCAGCGGAGTCAGGCGGGCGCTGCCGCTCTGGAACTCGATGATGCGGTTGGCCAGGGTCTGGTCGAGCACCTCCTGCGCCGAGCCGTCCGCGCGCAGTGCGTTGGTGACGGTATAGGCGGTGTTGCTCGCCAGGCTCAGGTCGCTGGCGACCTGCTGGCGCTGCGCCTCGTTCACCACCTGTCCGCTGATGCGCACGGCCTGGCCGTTGACCTCCAGCTTGCCCGGCGAGACGCGGCGCAGGCCGGGGGTGATCATCGCCCCCACGTACTCGCCCCAGTTCGGCGGGGTGGGAATGGATTCGACCTGCACGCGGTCCACCACGCGCGCGTCGCCGTAGACGCTGCGCAGGTTGCCCAGGATGCGCTCCTTGGTGGCCTGGTCGGGCACGACGCCCTCGGCTATGACCGTGCGTTCGCCGCTGCCGGCGGCGGTCTGCGCGTGCGCGGCCGGCAGCCACGTCACGGACAGGAACAGGGCGGTGAGAAAGTGGAGTCGCATGCTCATGTTCCCAGGAAGGTTTCGCCGAACAGCTTGCGGGCGGTACCCAGCGCGAGCGTGTCGCGCTCGAGGTAGCTGGCGAAGCGGTTGAGGTTGTAGTCCGCCTGCAGGTAATCCTCGACCCACTCCGCGGCCTGCACTTGGATCAGGAAATCGCCGGCCTCGCGCGGGTCCAGCGCCGCACGCAGGACCTGGTGGTCGGCGCCGTTGAAGCCGACCAGCATGCGCGGCGCCGCATCGTTGCGGATCAGCACGGCCAGTTCGAAATCGCCGCGCGCGACGAAGCAGGCGACCACGTCCAGCCAGAATGCGGCCACCAGCGGCCGATACAGCGGGTCGCGCGGCAGCGGGAAGTCCAGTGCCTTGTCCACGCTGACGTTGCCGCCGGCCAGGATCGGCTGCAGCAGCAGGCCCAGGGCGGGCAGGACCTGGCGCAGTTTCACGTCCGTGTGGCCTGCCGCGTGCAGCAGGCCCTCGAGCGAACCCAGCGTCTGCATGTCGAGGAAGTCGGCGAACGTGGCGTTGTACGCCTTCGCGTCGGGGTTGAGCACGAAGCGCGTCTCGGCCATCTCGGCCAGCACCGCGGTGGCGTCTTCCTGCGCCACCGCTTGCGCGGCCAGGCGCGAAAGCCCGGCCCAGGCCTTGTTCATCGCCAGCGGCGCGCGGCCGATGAAGGCGAGCGGATCGCCCACTTCCAGGCGTACCGCCGACAACAGCGGGAACCGCCGCTGCGAGGCGTCGCGGCTGGGTTGCAGCTGCCCGCCCAGCACGGTGCGGCTGCGCGATCCGAGGAAGGCGAAATGGATGTCCGCCGCGTCGTCGTAGATGCGCTTCCAGTCCGGGTTCTGGCTGAGCAGTTCCACGCCCAGTCCCGCCCAGCGGTCGAGCCAGGCCAACAGCTGGTGGTTGTCGGCGGCGCGCACGAAGTCGCCGCGCGAAGGCACCTTGCCGAAATAGGAAACCGCCGCGCTCACGTCCCGGCTCACCGGCCACCTCCGCGGGTTGCCTCGGTCGGCGCGGAGGCCGCGGGCGCCTGCGGCGCCGGAGCGGCCGCCGGCGAACCGGCCACCGTGGCCGGCAATTGCAGGCCCTTCTGCCAGTCCGAACCGCCGCCACCGTTGTCCGACGGCTTCTGCACGATCCGCATCTGCACCGGCACGGAGATGCTGTCCGTCGACCAGGTCATGTTGTAGGTCGAATCGCCGGCACCCTCGGTCTTGGCGGCCTGGAACAGCTTGCTCAGGCCCTGACGGCCAGGACCGTCGAACACCGTGATCGTCCGCCCGTCGGTGCTGACGGCGGTGATGCGCGCGCCCGGCGCCCCGGTGGGATTGGGGTACTGCATGGTCATCGGCTGCGGCGGCGTGTTGCGATAGCGCAGCACCTGGCCATCGATCTCGATGGTGTACTCGATCGCGCCGACCGCCGGCGAAGGCGTGAGCTGGAAGATGTAGGTGTCGTTGGCGCCGGCGCCGCCCTGGCTGCTGACCCAGTTGCCGTAGTTGGCGATCAGCTCGCTGGACAGCGTGATTCCCATCCCGGCCCAGCGGCGCGGCTCGAGCAGGCTGCCGCGCTGCAGGACCAAGGTGCCGAGCGCGTCCTTGTTGAAGGCCGAGATCGCGCCGCTGCTGCCGAAGATCGTGGCGATGTCGCTGGCGGCCGCATCCACGTCGCTGTTGAGGTTGAACGGGTATTGCTTGCCGATGCCGTTGCGGAACGGGTCGTACACCTGGGCCACCCAGCCGCGGTTGATCTCGGCCTCGGTCGGCGGCACCAGCGCGGCGAAAGTCTGCGTCAGCGGCCGCAGCAGCAGCGGCCGGATCGCCTCGCGCTGGTCGTCGTCCAGCCCGGTCAGCACCTGCTCGTCGACCAGCGCCTGGGCGGCGCTGAGCTCGGAGCCCTCGTTGCCGAAGGTGTCCTGCATCAGCTTGCGCGTGCCCACGCCGACCTCGCCCTGGTTCTTGATCGCGTTCAGGCGGGTGCGCAGCTTGGACAGCGTCTGGAAGTAGGCATCGATCACCGCCGGCTGGTCCTGGCGCGGCGTGGTCAAGCGGGCCAGGCCGTCGAAGGCCTTGCCGATCGGGCCGACCGGCAGTTGCTGCGCGGCGGCCTCCGGATCGCGGCGCAGGATCGTGCGCTGGAACCAGGCGACGAAGCCGCTGGCGGCCTTCTTCGAACGCGCCTCGGCGATCGGGTTGTCCCAGACGGTCTGCTCGTTGATCTTCTGCAACAGCAGCTTCAATGGCGAATTCGCCGGGTCGCCGATGCGGTTCATGCGCTGCACCGCCTGGTCGAAGTCGCCGAACGACGCCACGCTCAGGCCGGCGACGAACTTGCGCCATTCCTGCGCGTATTCCTGCTTGTACAGGCCGACCAGTTCGCGCGCGATGTGCTCGGGACTGCCGGCCAGCGACAGGTCGCTCTGCTCGGTGGTGCCCAGCACCCAGTCGGTGGTCGACAGCTGGGTGTTGGAGGCCTCGCTGATCGCGTCCTTGACGTACTCCTCCCAGGCCTGGCGCGAGAACGCGCCGGAAATGGCGTAGCTGCCGGCGATGGCGTCGCCGTTGCGCTCGTCGCCGATCAGCGAACCGACGGTGATGGTGGGGAAGCGGGCCGCCGCGCGCGCCTTGATCTGCGCGAACACCCGCTGCATCGCCGGCTGGCCCTTCATCACCTGCGCCAGCGCCTCGCGGCTGTCGTTCACCAGCGCGACCTTGGTCTGGACTTGCGGCCAGGCCGGGTCGTCGGCATGCGCGACGTAGAAGGTCATCAGCTTCTCGCCGGCGCGCAGCATCTCCTCGCGCGTCATCTGGCCGCGGTTGGCGTCGAGCCAGTTGCGCCAGAACAGGGTCAGCTGCTGGGCCAGGTGGGCGCCTTCGACGTACTTGCGGTTGCCCAGCATCAGGTAGGTCTTGAGCGCGTTGTAGGCGTCGTTGGTGCTGGTGGGCGAAGCGTCCTGGTAGAGCGTCTCGCTCTCGGCCGCCTTGGGCGTGGACTGGCCGAGTTCGGCGCGATGGCTCACCACCTGCGACAGGAAGCTTTCCAGGTTGGCCACGGCGGGATCGAGCATCACCTGGCGCATGCCCTGGTAGTACTCGGACATCAGCTTCTTCTCGATGTTGCCGCCCTGGTAGAGGCCGAGGCTGGTGGTGATGCCGCCCTTCTCGCGGTAGCGCTGGAGCTGTTCAAGGCGATCCTGCAGCAGCAGCAACGCATCGATGCGGGACTTCAGGTCGACCCGGCCTTCCTGCAGGCGCACGGCCTGCTGCAGGTCCTTGGTCGCGTTCTCCACCAGTTGCGCGTTGGTGGTGTAGGACCAGGTCCACAGGCCGAGCGCCAGCGCGAGCACGCCGACCGCGCCCAGGAACACGCCGTAGCGCAGCCGGTTCTGGTGCGGGCTGGAGTATTGCCGCACCAACTGCTTGTCGGCGAAGACGACCTTGCGGAACAGGTCCTTGAGGAAGTACGCGGTCTGCCCGCTCGGTGCCACGTCGGCGGTGTTGCGGCCGGCCTGCAGCGCGAACTGGCGGCCGACGCGCTCGGAGGCGTGGTGCACCGACTGGCCCTCCTGCAGGGCGCTGCTGAAGTAGAAGCCGCGGAACACCGGCTTGAACTGGTACGGGTTGTCCTCGAACAGCGTGGCGATGAACGTGCGCAGCGCCGGCTTGATGCCGACGAACTCCAGCGGCAGCGTCAGCAGGCCCGGCGAGACCTCGCGGCCGCGCTGCATCGCCATGTGCGACAGGCTCATCTCCTTGACGCCGTCGGCCAGTTCGTCGAAACCGGCGTCGAAGGCCGCCAGCGCATCGGTCTGCGAGTTCGGGTCGTACGGCAGGGTGGTGCCCCACACGCTCTCGCGCTCGGACGGGTCCAGGTGCTGGAAGAACTCGGTGAATCCGGCGATCAGGTCGGCCTTGGTGAACAGCACGTAGACCGGCGCGAACACCTCCAGGCGCTCGGTGATCTCCTGCACGCGCTGGCGCAGGCTCTTGGCCAGCTCGATCGCGAACTCCGGCTTGCTGCCGGACAGCTCGGCGATGCTCGCGGCGATGATGATGCCGTTGATCGGCGCGCGCGGTCGGTTCTTCTTGAGCAGGCTGAGGAACGTCAGCCACTCCATGCGGTCCTCGACGCTCACCGAGTAGCGCCCGGCGGTGTCGAGCACGATGCCGGTGGTGGTGAAGTACCAGTCGCAGTTGCGGGTGCCGCCGATGCCCTGGATGACGTTGCTGCGGTTGTCCTGGAACGGGAACTGCAGGCCGGAGTTGAGGATCGCGGTGCTCTTGCCGGCGGCCGGGTTGCCGATGATCACGTACCAGGGCAGTTCGTAGAGTGCGGCCTTGCCCTTGAGCACGCCGATGCGAGAGGACTTGATCGCCTTGACCGCCTCCATCATGCGCGTGCGCAACGCCTCGGTGTCCGCGCGCTGCGCCGGCTGCGCGGCGGCCACGGCCTTGTCGGCCTGGTCCTGCACCATCGCGTCGAGGCGCTTGGCCGCGCGCCGCGCCAGCAGGCGCCGCACCAGCCATACCAGCAGGGCGACCAGCAGCAGCGCCGCCAGCGCGACGGCCGCCCAGACGCCGATCTCGCGCAACCCGTCCGCGCCGAAATAGGCCATCGCTCCCGCGCCTATCAGACCGAGCACCATCCACACGCGGTAGTCGCTGAGGTAGTACCTGAAATTGCTCAACATCGCTTGGCTTTCCGGTTAGGCGGCCTCGGCCTGCTCGGGCCGGACGTGCGTTTCGGGGGAAGAATAAGGGTGGAGGACGGTCGCCCAGCGACTGTCCGGATGATCGACGCCCAGCACCAGCACGGCACCGCCGGTCTGCTGCTGGCGGGCGTGCGCGATGGCCAGCAGGGCCAGCGGCGAGGCCAGTTCGATCGCGCCGGTGCTCGCCGGCAGCGACAGGCATTGGCTGGGGATGTCCAGATCGGGACACAGCGAGTGCGCCACCTGCCCGGCCTCGGCCGCCTGTTCGGCCTGCGCGCCGGCGTCGCTGACCACGAAATCCACCGCCTGGGCGTCCAGCGCGATGGCCTCCAGCACCTCGCCGGCCAGCTGCACGCCCAGGCGCGCGCGCTGCAGCACGCTGGCGCGCGCCGCGACCGGCGCGCGCAGCGGCCGCCACAAGCGCGCATGCGGTGCCCCGGCGGGAGCGGCCGCGGCATTGGCGAGCAGCACGCCGGCCGCGGCCTCGCCCGGGACACGGCCGTCGGGATGGCGGTTCCGGTACAGCTTTCCCTGCAGTTGCCAGCGTTCGATCACGTCCGGGTCGATCGCCGAATAGGCCGACAGCAGCAGGTGCCAACGCGGCACGCCGGCATCCTCGTCGGCCAGGCGCTGCAGTCGCTCCCACACGCGGTTGGCGTCGTAGGCCGGCACCACCTCCACGGCGTAACGCCGCGGGTCGACGCCGGCGTCGGCCAGCTGCTGCGACAGCCAATCGTGCAGTGCCGCGCGCAGCGGCTCGTGCATTTCCGGCTCGACCAGGCATTCGACCGACAACGTGCGCTCCACCGCCATGGGCCGCTGCTGGCGCCAACCGGCCACGACCCGCTCTTCCGCCTCCGGCAGCGATGGCAACGCTTGCAGCACCTGCAGCAGCAACTCGTCCAGTACCGGCTCGAGCAATGCCATGGCACGGCGCAGGCGCGGTGCCGCCGCATGGTCCGGCGGCAGCGCCGATGGATCGGGCAGGTCGGCCACGTAGCCGGCGAACACCGGCAAGCCGTCATGGTCCTTCAAGCGCGGATGCAATCCCGGGCGGGGTGCGGCCACCGGTTGCGACAACAGCACGGGCACGTCCAGGCCATCCGGCAGGCGCAGCGCAGAGCCCAATACGGCCAGGCCGGTCGCCGCGGGCGTGGCATCGCCGGCGGCAGGATTGGGCGTGGCGCGCGCCGGCTCGCCCTCGCCCTCTCCTTCGGCGATCCGCGCAGCCGCGCGCTCGGCCGCACGCGTGGCCATCGAGCGCACCATCCAGCCACCGCCGAGCAGGCCGGCCGGGAGCAGGCCCAGCATGCCCAGGATCTCCATGCCGCCGGGCGTACTGCCGCTCTGGCGCCAGTACGCGATCGTGCCGGCCCAGGTAAGGCCGAACACCAAGACGACCGAAGCAGCCCTGCGTATAAAAGCGGACATGATGATCAAAAGCGCCTGTCAGGGTGCTGGAGGGCAGCCGGGCACGATGCAGCGTTCGGCACGAATGATGAACAAGCCCCCTTCATCTTGCATTTCCCGGTGCGACCGGTGAGCCGAACAGACGATGACAGGTCGCCGCTGTGATCGCGCCAGGCGTCCGCGGAACTTGAACCACCTGCAAACCATCGTCCATGTGCCTTATACAGAACTTACCATTGTAGTTACGAGTACCGTACTTCCCCACCTGGGGCGACCTAATGCTAAAAGAGTAGGGCCACTCATCCTTCAAGCCAGCAGGTTGGACCGTGTCGACATAACCGGGCGGCAGTCGATGGGATGCCAAACATTCGCCAGGCCCAAGCCGCAAAGGGGGGTTCCCGACATCCAGGACTATTTGCCATGAAATTACGCCCCGGTGATCGCCTTCCTCGCCGCCCGAAATGATTCCCGCAGCATCAATATCCACAGAATCTCCCTCATCCCTGGGAATGCATGCAAGTACTGTCTCGCCTTCGGCTCGGATATCCAGCGACCTTGCACCCTTAGAAGTAGCACATGTTGACCCTGTCGAAAGCAGAAGCGCCAGTGCAATGCCCATGCGCGATGTGCGGGCAATCGTAACCTTCCTGTGAATGAAACCAGACATTCTCAGTCCCGATTCTTCTTCATTCACCGCTCATCGCATCGGGTGGCAACAGAACGAGAGAACGGCACTCGTTCGCCACGCACCCCCAATAACGCACTTCGCCCGCAGCCTTCCATTGGGCCATGCCTCCACCATTAATTTCGTAGTCCCATACGCGACCTCCAACCTGGAGCTTGCCGGTGATGGAGCACTCCACCTGATAAAACTCCTCATACGGACTTTCCTTGTACGAATTGCTTAACTGGAAGAAGCGCTTCACATCAAGCTTGGAAAGCGACCAGCCGCCGCAAGCCTTCTGCAAGGAATCGCCTTCGCGTCCGGTGTAACTAGGCGCATTGACTTCAAGGACCTCGACCCCCCCATTTTCATGGGACTGGCTTGCCAGGCTGCACGAGAGAAGCAGCCCCGACAGCATCAATGCTGTAAAGCCCTTCCCCTTCTCCTGAAGTCTTGTATGAAATCTTGTCGTGTTCATAGATGTCACTATCCTGGACCCCATACTCCGCTTTGAGAACAGAGATCACATGTCGGATCGATTTCGATTGTTCCGCTGTCGGCGCCTCCCACTTGGAACCGTCGTGATCTGCAACCACTTCAATCCCGACGCTGTCCTCGTTCATTGGATAGCGCGAGGGGTAGTCCTTCACCTTTTCGTGGTCATGCACTTTTGTCGGCGCCCATCCCCACGACTTGATCAACTTCGCTTCATCGGCTGGGCAGGCACCGCCCTCATAACAGCGTGATTTTATTTTCCCGACGTGATGAGTCTTCTTAAGCAAACTCGCGGTTTGATAGACAGTCCCGTCCTTGTCGACTATGAAGTGTGTACCGATACCCTTTTCGAATGACTGCAAGGGCGACGCCAGCGTTTTCGAATCGGTGCGATGGAGCACAATGGCCTTTGGTCCATCCATGCTCCCTTTTTCCAGTGCAGGAATCTTCTTCAGAACAAAACCGGCGTTTTGGACATACCCGTTCTCGTCGACGTATGTTTCAACGTCGATTGTGGCTCTTTCAGCTTGTTCGACTGGCGTCGTAGTCGCCTGCCCTACGGGAACGGATTTTGTGCTCATGTCGCCTGCTCCTCCAATAACTCAACACGGAGTACCTGAGGGAGCTCGGTCGCCACCAAATGTGTTCTTCCCCCGTCATCCGTTACACCCTCCTCGACTCCCCCGTCTTCACGAAGAATTCGATATTGCCGATTTGCAAGAGGTTTTCCCGTCAGCTTTGACTTGAGAATAAATCCCTCGTCGTATTGACCTTGCTGGATCGCCGCGCCGGCCGTCGCGACGGAAGCCACCGCGGCCGCGGCCGCCGCTGTACTCGAACCGCCCTTTCCGGCGCCGCCGCCACTGCCTCCACCGCCGCCGCCCGAGTCGACCGTGGCGACCATCTGCGAGGAGATCAGGGTGCCGCCGCAGGCGGTCTTGTCGCCATGGCGGGCCACCGGGCTACCGTCGATGAGCAAGCTGCCGTCCCCGCTGACGATGGAGGTCTGGCCGTGCTTGCTGCACACCACGCGGTCGCCCACGCGGGCCACCTGCTTGCCGGCCACGTCGGTCGCGCCCGAGCCGGAAACGACGCTGCCGCCGTGGTCGAGGCGGTCGCCCACAAGAATGAAGGGTCGTGACATCGGCAATGCTCCTTGTTCGAATCTCCCCGGCCATCCATCGCCAGCCTGAGTCACGGCGATCCGGTGAGGCGTAAACGATACCAGCCCACCCGGGCCACTTCACCCCTGGGCCTGCCCGGCGCGCCGCGCGGCGCGGGCGGCCCGGCAGGCCGAAGCCATTTCCACGTGGACGTAGTCCTTGATGCTGCGCCAGTCGCCGCCCCACTCCAGGCCGGCTTGGCGGGCGAGCTCGCCATACAGGTGATAGCCCCGGCGGGTCCATTCGTCGCCCATGTCCCATTGCAGCCGCCCGTCCCGGATCGGCGCGCTGTCGACCGCCAGGCCGTACTGGTGGCAGCTCTGCCAGGCGCCGGCCCGGGTCGCCTTGCCGGCCCCCATCAGCTCGGCCTGGCGCTCGGGGCTGCGGTAGCCCTCGACCAGCACCATCTCGTAGCCGTACTGGCGGCGCATGACCTCGTAGATGGCCAGCACCCGCTGCTGCAGCGCCGGGTCGATGCGCTCCCAGCGCCGGTCGGCGGTCACGACCTCGGGGCGTTCGCGCCGGATCTCGGCGGTGGTGAACACCTCCGGCGGCGGCGGCGGTGGCGGCACCAGGCGTTCCCCGCGCAGCAGCTGGGCGATCATGGTGCGCGACTCGGACAGGTCCTCGCCCTGGAAGTCCTCCAGCACCACATGGCGGCGCAGCGACAGGATCAGCAGCGGCGGCACGACCAGCAGCAACACCGCCGCCACCAGCACCCAGCGATGCCGGGACACCGAATCGCCCAGGTCGCCCACCGCCGTCGCGACGCCCGCCGTGCGACGGCCAGGACGCGGTCGCCGCCAGCCGTCCAGGCGCGCCCGTACGCGCCGCAGCGCCTCCGACACGCGCTCGGCCAAGCCCGGAAACAGCAACCATGCGCATAGCGCCGCGAACGCCAGCACGAACGCGACCGCCATCAAGACCACCCCGACCATCCTTACCCGCCCGGCTCCTTTGGTTGACGCCCCCAAACCAGCCAATAGAATGCGGAAGGTTCGGGCATCGGTCCGACAATCCCCTTCTGCAAGGGCTGGAAGCGCTTGAATAATGGCGGAATGAATCGTCCAAGTCTCCTCTCGGGGAACTCGACCGGCACCGGCCCGGGCGCTCCCAGCCGGATTCTTGCGGACATGGAAGGTCGCTCGGTCGAACGCACCGCGCCGGCCGAGGCCGTCGCGCGGATGCGCCAGGCCTCCTGGCGGCTGCCTGCGCTGGCGGCCGGCGTGGTGTTGGTCCTGCTCGCGATCTGGTGGTGGAGCCGCAGCGGCGTGCCCTCCCATGACGACGCGCCCGCGGCCTTCGCCGCGCCCTCGGCCGCCGCTCCCAAGGCGCCTGCACCGACCCCGGAGGCCGGCGGCGCGATGATCGTCGATGCGCCCGAGGCAGCCCCGGCGGCCCCGCACGCGGGAACGGCGAACGCGCCCGCCGCGACGCCTGCGGCCGCCGGCCCGGGCGCGGCGCCGGCCTCGCAGGCGCCTGCTTCGGCGTCCGTCGCGGCCCCCGCCGCCGCATCGGCCACGGCCAGCACGACCGGCAAGCCACGCGCGCAGGCATCCAGCCGTACCGACGGCGCCCAGGCCCGCCGCACCGGTGCCAAGGACGAGGAAGACCTGCTCGGCACGCTGATCGGCATCATCAAGCAGAAGCCCGGCGAGTCGCAGCCCGAGTCGATGGACGCGCTGATCGCGCGCATCCAGGCCGAGAACAACGCCGAGGCGGCCAACCGCAAGGCGTTCGACACCATCGACCAGAGCGCCTCCACCCAGTCCAACATCCAGGTGCAGCTGCGCCGCTGCCCGGCCGCCAATACCGCGCAAGGCCTGGAGTGCCGGCGCAAGATCTGCGCGAAGATGGCGGGCAAGGATCCCGCCTGCCCGGCACGCTGACGCCATCCGTCCCCAGGAACCTCCCGTGGCCCGACCCGACCTGCACGAACGCATCCATGCGCTGCGTGCGCAGCGCGCGGCCCAGCAGCGGATCCGGGTGCGCCGCGCGATCGGGCGCCGCGACGGCGTGCGCCTGGAGGTCGACGGGCGCTGGCTGACCGGGTTCTGCTCCAACGACTATCTCGGGCTCGCGCAGCAGTTCGAGGTGGTGGCCGCGCTGCAGGACGCCGCCGCGCGCGAAGGGGCCGGCTCCACCGCATCGCACCTGGTCTGCGGCCACCATGCGCTGCACGAGGCCCTGGAACGCGAGATCGCCGACTGGCTCGGTTACCCGAGCGCGCTGCTGTTCGGCAGCGGCTTCATCGCCAACCTCGCCGTGCAGCAGGCGCTGCTGAGCGACGAGGACGACGTGTGCGTGCAGGACCGGCTCAACCACGCCAGCCTGCTCGATGCCACCCGGCTGGCCGGCGCGCGCCTGCGCCGCTACCCCCACCTGGACGCCGAAGGCGCGATGCGCCAGCTCAAGGGCGCCGCCGAGGGCGCGGCGATGCTGGCCAGCGACGGGGTGTTCAGCATGGACGGCGACATCGCGCCGCTGCGCTCGCTGAGCCTGGTGGCGCGCATGCAGCAGGCGCTGTTCTACGTCGACGACGCGCACGGCGTGGGGGTGCTCGGCCCGCAGGGCCGCGGCAGCGTCGCCGAAGCCGGATTGGGCGTGCAGGAAGTGCCTTTGCAACTGGCCACGCTCGGCAAGGCGCTGGGCGGCTACGGCGCCGTGGTGGTCGGCGAGGAGACCTTGGTGCGGCACCTGGCCGAGACCGCACGCCCCTACATCTACACCACCGCCTTGCCGCCAGCGCAGGCGGCCGCGTCGCTGGCGGCGACCCGGCTGGCGCGCCGCGACGAGTGGCGCCGCGAGAAGCTCCGCGCGCTGATCGCCGCGTTCCGCGAAGGCGCGCGCCGCCATGGCCTGGAGTTGATGGCCTCCGATACCCCGATCCAACCGCTGCTGTGCGGCGACGAATCCACGACGATGGCCATGTCGGCCGTGCTGGAGAAGGCCGGCTTCCTGGTCGGCGCGATCCGCCCGCCGACGGTGCCGGAAGGCAAGGCACGGTTGCGCATCACGCTCTCGGCCCTGCACACGCCGGCGCAGGTCGAAGCGCTGGTGGAGGCCACCGCGCGGGCACGCGACGAGGTGCGACAGCCGCGGCAGGTGGCCGCGCTTGGCGGCTGATGGCCGCGGAAGCGGCATGCTGCGCCCCTTCATCCGCCCTCCCGGATCTTCTCCCGCGAGGGAAGAGGTGATCCGGCGCGGCTCTCGATCTATCCCGGAACGACCACGATGCATATCGAAACCATCGGCCAAGGCCCGGCACTGGTGCTGATCCACGGCTGGGCCCTGCACGGGGGCGTGTTCGCCCCGCTGGCCGAGCGACTCTCCCCGCACTTCGAACTGCACCTGGTGGACCTGCCCGGCCATGGCCACAGCCGCGACGATGCCACGGCGTTGTCGCTGCCGTTCGTGGTGCACGACATCGCCGCGGCCACGCCGCCGGCGGTGTGGCTGGGATGGTCGCTGGGCGGCCTGTTCGCGTTGCAGGCGGCGGCCACGCTGCCGCAGGTGCAGGGCCTGGCGATGATCGCGGCCACGCCGCGCTTCGTGCGCGGCGAAGCGTGGCCGGACGCGGTCGAACCGAGCGTGTTCGAGCAGTTCGGCCGCGATCTCGCGCAGGACTATCGCGGCACGCTGGAACGCTTCCTGGCCCTGGACACGCTCGGCTCAGAACATGGCCGTGCCGAACTGCGCACGCTCAAGGACATGCTGGTCGCGCGCGGCGAGCCGGCCCCGCGCGCGCTGCAGGAAGGGCTCCGCCTGCTCGAACGCAGCGACCTGCGGCGCGCCCTGCCCGGCCTGCGCAAGCCGAGCCTGTGGATCGCCGGGCAGCGCGACCGGCTGGTACCGGCGCGCGGCATGCAGGCCGCGGCCGCGCTGGCGCCGGGCGCGCAGGCGATCACGATTGCCGGTGGCGGCCACGCGCCGTTCCTCGGCCATGTCGACCAGGTGGCGGAGGCGGTGCGAGGCTTCGCCGCCGCGCTGTACTGAACTTTGTGGGAGGGACCGAGGTCCCTCCCACAACGAAGCTTCCCTGTTCATCACGAGGAACGACATCATGGATCTTGGGATCGCCGGCCGATGGGCGCTGGTGTGCGGCGCCAGCAAGGGCCTGGGACTGGGCTGCGCCCGCGCGCTCGCCGCCGAGGGCGTCAACCTGGCGATCGTCGCGCGCCATGCGGAGGACCTCGCCATCGCCGCCGCCGGCTTGCGCGAACTCCCCGGCGCACGCGAGGTGCGCACCGTCGCCGCCGACATCGCCAGCGAGGCCGGGCGCGCCGCGGCGCTGGCCGCCTGCCCGCGCGTGGACATCCTGGTCAACAACGCTGGCGGCCCGCCGCCCGGCGATTTCCGCGACTGGCGGCGCGAGGACTGGCTGGCCGCGATCGAGGCCAACATGCTCGCGCCGATCGAGCTGATCCGCGCCACCGTGGATGCGATGCAGGCGCGCGGTTTCGGCCGCATCGTCAACATCACCTCCAGCGCGGTGAAGGCGCCGATCGACATCCTCGGGCTCTCCAACGGCGCGCGCGCCGGCCTGACCGGCTTCGTCGCCGGACTGGCACGCAAGACCGTCGCCCACAACGTCACGATCAACAACCTGCTGCCCGGTTCGTTCGACACCCAGCGGTTGCACGCCACGCTGGTCGCGCGCGCCCGGGCGCAGGACCTGAGCCTGGAGGACGCCACCCACCAGGCGCAGGCGAAGATCCCGGCGGGCCGCTTCGGGCGCCCGGACGAGTTCGGCGCCGCCTGCGCGTTCCTGTGCAGCGCGCAGGCCGGCTACATCACCGGGCAGAACCTGCTGATCGACGGCGGCACGTATCCCGGCACGTTCTGAGGGGCCGCCACGCAAGGCTCGCGCCGGTGCCGGCAAACGCGCGACAATAAGCCGGCAATGACCCCGACCTTCGATTCCCGCCACGTCCGCCGCGCGTTCTCGCGCGCCGCCGGCAGCTACGATGCCGCCGCCGCCCTCCAGCACGAAGTGGAAAAGCGCCTGCTCGAGTCGCTCGACTACCTCGACGGGCGCACGCCGCAGGTCGTGCTCGACGTCGGCGCCGGCACCGGGCATGCCACCGCCACGATGAAGAAGCGCTGGCCGAAGGCGCAGGTGATCGCCATGGACATGGCATTGCCGATGCTGCACGAGGCGAAGAAGCAGGCCGGCTGGTGGAAGCCGTTCGCGCGCGTGTGCGCGGATGCACGCGCGCTGCCGGTCGCCGACGGCAGCGTCGACGTGATCTTCTCCAACCTGTGCCTGCAATGGGTCGAGGACCTGCCGGCGGTGTTCGCCGGGTTCCGGCGCGCGCTCAAGCCGGGCGGCCTGCTGCTGTGCTCCACCTTCGGCCCGGACACGCTGGTCGAACTGCACGAGGCGTTCTCGCAAGTCGACCCGGTCCCGCACGTCAGCCGCTTCGCGCCGATCGCGCAGTTCGGCGACGCGCTGATGCTGTCCGGCTTCCGCGACCCGGTGCTGGACCGCGACCTGTTCACGCTGACCTACGACGACCTGCCGGCGCTGATGCGCGAGCTGCGCGCGATGGGCGCCACCAATGCGCTCAGCGCGCGCCGCGGCACGCTGACCGGCAAGGGCCGCTTCGCCGCCGCCGCTGCCGCCTACGAGCCGCTGCGCCGGTCCGACGGCAAGCTGCCGAGCAGCTGGGAGGTCATCTACGCCCACGCCTGGGCGCCCGACCCCGGCGCCCCGATCCGCGAGCGCGGGCAGGACGTCGCCTCGGTACCGGTCGGCTCGATCCCGATCCGGCGCCGTCCGCGCGACTGAGCGTTCCCGGCCGGGCGGCAGTCAGCCAGCCGCCGCCGGAAGGACTAGAATCGCCCGGCTGGCGCCTCCGCGCCCCTCCATCGGTTCCCCTGCATGATCAAGTGGCTCATCATCGCGCTGTTCCTCGCGTCGGCGCTCTACATCCATTTCCGCGGCCGCGTGCGGCACCGGCTGAGCCGGCAATTGCTGGACCACTCCACCTTCATGGCGCCGATCAACGCGCTGATGTACCTGTGCTCGCGGGTGCCGACCACGCCGTTCATCGATCCCGGCAAGGAATTCCCCGAGCTGGCGCCGCTGCGCGAGCAATGGACGGCCATCCGCGACGAGGCGGTCGCGCTGGCCGAACTGAAGAAGATCAAGGCCGCCGACGGCTATACCGACGTCGGCTTCAACTCGTTCTTCCGCCGCGGCTGGAAGCGCTTCTACCTGAAGTGGTACGGCACCGCGCATCCGTCCGCGGCCGAGCTGTGCCCGCGCACCACCGCGCTGCTCGCCTCGATCCCGACGGTCAAGGCGGCGATGTTCGCCGAGCTGCCGCCGGGCAGCGAACTGCGCCCGCACCGCGACCCGTTCGCCGGCTCGATGCGCCTGCACCTGGGCCTGGCCACGCCGAACGACGACCGTTGCTTCATCGAAGTGGACGGCCAGCGCCACAGCTGGCGCGACGGCGAATGGACCATGTTCGACGAGACCTACATCCACCACGCGCGCAACGACACCGACCGCGACCGCATCATCCTGTTCTGCGACATCGAGCGGCCGATGCGCTGGCGCTGGGCGCAGGCGCTGAACCGCGCGGTCGGCAAGACCCTGCTCGCCGCGGGCGCCTCGCCCAACCAGGACGGCGACAAGACCGGCGGCATCAACCGCCTGTTCCGATACTTCTACGCGGTGCGGCTCAAGGCCAAGGCGCTGAAGGAACGCAACAATCCGCTCTACCAGACGCTGAAGTGGGGCATCTTCGCGCTCGTCGTGGTGGCGATCATCTACCTGTGATCGCCTCCGGGCGTTCCGGCTTGCGCACGACCTCGAAGAACAGCCGGCCGTAGTACGGCCGGCCCAGCGCGCGGGCATCGTAGCCGCGCGCATGCAGCGCCGCCAGCACCTGGGGCCAGTCCTGCCGCTTGCAGATCCACAGCTGGTCCGGCTCGTGTTCGGCCAGCTCGTGGTCCAGGTCCGAGTCGTATTCCGGATTGAAGCGCCCCCGCGGCGGCCATGGCGCCAGCGAGATTTTCTCGACCTCGGCATCCAGTTCCAGGCGCAGGCCGTAGCGCGCCATGTCCTGCACGAACACCACCTCGCGCAACGGTGCCGGATGGATGCGCCGGATTTCCCGCGCCCAGGCCGCCGAGTCCTTGTGCGTGGGCATCCACGCCACCGCCAGCTTCAGCCCGAGCAGCAGCGCGCCCCAGGCGAACAGCCAGCGCCAGCGCGGCAACGTCCGCCCGTCGTGCTCGCGCTGCACCGCCACCAGCAGCGCCAGCGGCGCGAACAGCGGCAACAGGTACAACGGCAGGCGCGAGCGCGCCAGGCAGAACACCGCCAGCGGCAACAGCCACCACAGCGCCAGCAACAACCGCGCCGCCTCGCGCTCGCGCAGCCGACGGTCGCGCCATGCGTCGCGCGCCAGCCGCGGCAACGCGCGGACGGCGCGCAGCAGCGGCCAGGTCCACGGCAGCGTACCCAGCAGCAACGTGGGCAGGTAGATCTTCAGCCAGCCATACCATTCGCCGTTGCGGCCGAAGTCGTCGGTGGCGATGCGGCCGACCACCTCGTCGCCGGCCAGGTAATGCAGCAATCCCGGCGTATCCAGCACCACCGCGACATACCACGGCAGCGCCAGCAGCACGAACACGGCCAGGCCCGAAACCTGCAGGGTGCGACGCCTCGGCCCGGGCATCAGCGCGTTGTAGACCAGCATCACCGCCAGCGGCAGCAAACCGGGCGGCCCCTTGGTCAGGAAGGCCAGGGCCAGGCCGGCCCACATCAGCGCGGTCCAGGCCCGGCCATGCACGGGCGAAGGCGCCGTGCGCGCGCGGACGAAGGCCCACATCGCCAGCGTTTCCCACAAGGCCAGCAGGTAATCGGTGGTGATCTGCTGGGACGCCGCGAACGGCATCAGCATCGTGGCATAGATCGCCGCGGCGGCCAGTGCCAGCGGTCGACGCCCGGGGAACAGCGCGCGCGCCAGCGCGAACACCAGCCCGATGCAGCCCAGATAGGCCAGCGCCGCGGGCAGCCGCGCCGCCCATGGCCGCTCGCCGAACGCACCGACGCTGGCGGCGATCGCCCAGTAGGTCAGCGGCGGCTTGGTCCAGTGCCCGGTCTCGTGATTGCGGCGCGGCGTCAGCCAGTCGCCGCTGTGCAGCATGTTCAGGCCGACGTTGGTATAGCGCCCTTCGTCGGGCTCCCAGATGCCGCGCGCGCCGAGAAAGGCCAACGCGAGCAGGCACGACAGCACGGCCAGCGTCGCGACCGGTGAGCGCAGGGACAGGCGCATGCGGGGTTCGGCAGGGGGAGCCGCATGCGACCGTAGCCGCCGCCGGGTCGGAGAATTGTCGAGGACGCCGGTGCCGCTACGCCGCGGCGGAGACCTGCTCGATCCAGTCCTGCAGGTTGTAGTAGTTGGTCACGCGGGCGATGCGGCCATCGCGGACGTCGAAGAACGCCCCGCCGGGCAGCACGTAGCGCTGGCCGCGCGCCTCCGGCAGGCCCTCGTCGGTACGGTGGTACTGGCCATGCACGACGTATTCGGCGCCGACCCGCGTGCCATCCGCGTTCGCCATCAGCGCGATGTCGCGCAGCTGCTCGCTGTAGCAGGCATTCATCCGCGCGAGGAAGGCCGAGAACGCCGCCCGGCCGGTCTCGCGCGGCCCCTGGTTGAGATCGTGCGCCACGTCGTCGGCGAGGCAATCGAGCATGCCGTTCCAGTCGCCGCGGTTGAAGGCGTCGTAGTAGCGCTGCACCAGTTCGAGGGCGGCTTGCCGGGTCATTGTCGGGAGCATTCCGGGGAGAACCGCCATCATAGTGGCGATCCAGGAACCGTGCACACGCGCTCTCCCGCCTCCAACGATGCGACCGGAGCAGACGCCACTTCAGTAAAGGGGCGCGCCGGAGGGGATTGGAAGCCGCGCCATCCCCGCGGTTGCGATCTCAGGCGGCGCGAAAGAACAGGTCCCGGTGGAAGAAGTAGACCTCCTGCAGCAGGAACCGCCAGCTGGTATGGAAGCTGCGGAAGCGCGTGCTCGGCGTGGACGAGGCGAGCGCGTCGATGCCCAGCTCGCGGCACAGCCGCAACGCGCGCGCCATGTGCAGCGGGTCGCTGACGATGATCGCGCGGTGCATGCCGTGCGCCTGCATCAGCGCGCGCGCCTGTTCCAGGTTCTGGCGCGTGGTGCGCGACACCGTCTCGATCAGGATGTCCTGCTGCGGCACGTCGTGGCGCAGCGCATAGCGGCGCGCCACCTGCGATTCGGAGAAGCGCGCGCCGCTGCCGCCGAATCCGCCGGTGAAGATCAGCTTGGGCGCATAACCGGCGCGGTACAGGTCCAGGCCGTGGCGGATGCGTTCCTCGAACACCGGCGAGGGGCGCGCGTCGTAGGCGGCCGCGCCGAGCACGATCACCACGTCGGCCTGCGCCGCCTGGTCGCGCTCGCCCACCCACACGATCCAGACCGCGACGCCCAGCAGCCACAGCATCGCCAGGACCAGCAGGCGCCACAGCCAGCCCCAGGGCCCGAGCCGCTTGCGTGCTGCCCTCACGCCGCGGCCGCCCATGGCAAGGCGTCGAGGTCGACGTTGCCCCCCGACAGCACCAACCCGACGCGGCGCCCGGCGAAGCGTTCGGGCGCCGACAGCACCGCCGCCAGCGCGATCGCGGAGGACGGCTCCACCACCTGCTTGAGCACCTGCCAGAGCAGGCGCATCGCCTGGACCGTATCGGCATCGGCGACGGTGACCACCTCGGCCCCGGCCGCCTGCAGGATCGAGAAATTGGGCCCGCCGAGCGTCCCGCGCAGGCCGTCGCAGACGGTATCGGGCACGAAATCGATGCGCCGCTCGCCCGCCGCCAGCGAGCGCGCGGTATCCGCCGCACCGGCCGGTTCGGCCAGCACGAGCTCGCACCCGGGGGCGGCGCCGCGCAGCGCCAGCGCAGCGCCCGAGGCCAGCCCGCCGCCGCCGACGGGCACCACCAGCACGTCCAGGCCATCGGCCTGGCCCAGCAATTCCAGCGTGGCGGTGCCCTGTCCGGCGATCACGGCCGCATCGGTGTACGGATGCACCAGGCAGGCGCCGGTATTGGCCTGGACCTCGGCGCAGGTGCGCTCGCGCGCGGCGATCGACGGCTCGCACCGCCACAGCGTCGCGCCGTGGCGGACGATATTGCTCAGCTTGGCCGCGACCGCGCCGTCCGGCACCACCACGTGGCAACCGATGCCGCGGGTGCGCGCCGCCAGCGCCAGCGCCGCGCCATGGTTGCCGGACGAATGGGTGACCACGCCCCGCGCGGCCCGTGCCTCGTCCAGCGACCACACCGCGTTGCAGGCGCCGCGGAACTTGAACGCCCCGCCGCGCTGCAGGTGCTCGGCCTTGAAGTGCAGCCGCGCCCCGCTGAGCGCGTCCAGGGCCCGTGATCGCAGTACCGGCGTGACCTCCGCATGGGGGGCGATGCGCGCCGCCGCCAGCAGCACGTCGGTGAAACCAGGCAATCCGGGTTCGATCATCCGCCAAGGTTAACGTATCGTCCCCGGACGCCAGGAGCCCGGCGCGGCGCCCGCCGCCACCGGGCGACATGAAACATTCATCGCGACAACGGGAAGTTAAGGACGGATTCAATGCGTTACGCCGACATTGGCAGCATGCCCAAGAGGAGGGGTCCACCAATGAAAACCCGCATGCTCCTGGCCGCCGGGATGCTGGCCCTCCTCGGCGGCTGCGCGACCTACGACTACACCGGCGGCGCCAGCGGCGGCTACTACCGCGGCACGCCGAGCGTGCAATACCGCTATCCGCCGGGCTACTACGGCGGTTACTACGGTGGCTACGGCCCGTACTACGGCCCCGGCTGGATAGGCCTGTACGACTATCCGGCCTATCCGGGCCGCTACTACTACCGGCCGCCGCCGGTCCGCCGCCCGCCGTCGGGCAATGCCGGCCCGCGGCCGCCGCGCCCTTCGCAACCGGCCCCGCCGCGTCCGAGCGTGCCGCGGCAGTCGTCGCCCTCGCCCTGGCGCGACCTGAACCGGATCAAGCAGCCGGGCCGATCGGGAGTGCGGACCCAGGAACCATAACTTTCGGGACTTGCGACGACAGCCACAATTCGTGTTGCGGAAAAGCTTGCTTTTGATCGGCGCTTGGCGCGAAGCTACGCCTCGGTCGTGACGCGACGCGTCGCATTCTGACGCGAGCCGTTACACAGCCGTTTCAATGTCGATGTCCGACAGGGAAATCTGGATCCCCCCTGTTCCGGCCCTGTCGGATATCGGCGCCTACAACGCGAAGCCCCGGCCCTGCCGGGGCTTCGTCTTTGGGTTTCCCGCTCCGGCGGAATCCCGGCCCCATGCCCCTGGTGCGCGGGATTTCCCTCCGGATCCGCGCAATGGCCATACGGGCTTGCGAAGGATTCGCGCCAAAGAAAAAGGGCCGGCAGTCCCCCGACTACCGGCCCCGTGCTACCCCGGGGTGCGCATGGCTGGCCCCTGTTCCAATTCCAGCCGTTTACGCCATGCAGGCGCAGTGCCACACCAGGTGCAATCGGGTTATCTGCACGAAGCATGCCAGCTTGAGGGTGCGTTGCTTAAAATGCGAACCAGCGCCCAGAAATCCCCTCCCCCGCGGCCGGGCCGCGGCCCCTCCGTCCACCTCCGTACCGTTTGCCATGACCCGCTCCTTCCATCGCCATGACGTGATCGTGATCGGCGGCGGCCATGCCGGCACCGAAGCCGCGCTGGCGGCCGCGCGTGCCGGCGCGCGCACGCTGCTGCTGACCCACAACATCGAGACCGTCGGCGCGATGAGCTGCAATCCGGCGATCGGCGGCATCGGCAAGGGCCACCTGGTCAAGGAGATCGATGCCCTGGGCGGGGCCATGGCGCACGCGGCCGACCTGGCCGGCATCCAGTGGCGCACCCTCAACGCCTCCAAGGGCCCGGCGGTGCGCGCCACCCGCTGCCAGGCCGACCGCGCGCTGTACCGCGCCGCGATCCGCCGCATCGTCGAGGCGCAGCCGAACCTGACCGTGTTCCAGGCCGCGGTCGACGACCTGGTCATCGAGGGCGACGCGGTGCGCGGGGCGATCACCCAGACCGGCCTGCGCTTCGAGGCCGGCGCGGTGGTGCTGACCGCCGGCACCTTCCTGGCCGGCAAGATCCACATCGGCCAGACCCAGTACACCGCCGGGCGCATGGGCGATCCGCCGGCCACGACCCTGGCCGCGCGCCTGCGCGAACGCCCGTTCGCGATCGACCGGCTCAAGACCGGCACGCCACCGCGCATCGACGGCCGCACCCTCGACTACGCGGTGATGGAGGAACAGCCGGGCGACGACCCGCTGCCGGTGATGTCGTTCCTCGGCCAGGTCGCCGAGCATCCGCGCCAGGTCAGTTGCTGGATCACGCATACCTCCGAGCGCACCCACGAGATCATCCGCGGCGCGCTCGACCGCTCGCCGCTGTACACCGGCCAGATCGAGGGCATCGGCCCGCGCTACTGCCCGTCGATCGAGGACAAGGTGGTGCGCTTCGCCGAGAAGACCAGCCACCAGATCTTCGTCGAGCCGGAAGGGCTGGACGTGGTCGAGATCTATCCGAACGGCATCTCCACTTCGCTGCCGTTCGACGTGCAGCTGGAACTGGTGCGCTCGATCCGCGGCTTCGAGCAGGCGCACATCACCCGGCCGGGCTACGCGATCGAGTACGACTTCTTCGATCCGCGCGGGCTGAAGGCGACGCTGGAGACCAAGCTGGTCGAGGGCCTGTTCTTCGCCGGCCAGATCAACGGCACCACCGGCTACGAGGAAGCCGCCGCGCAGGGACTGCTGGCCGGGCTCAACGCGGCGCGCTTCGTGCAAGGCCGCGACGGCTGGTCGCCGCGTCGCGACGAGGCCTACCTGGGCGTGCTGGTGGACGACCTGATCACCCACGGCACCACCGAGCCGTATCGCATGTTCACCAGCCGCGCCGAATACCGGTTGCAGCTGCGCGAGGACAATGCCGACGTGCGCCTGACCGCGGCCGGCCGCGAACTGGGCGTGGTCGACGACCGCCGCTGGGCCGCATTCCAGGCCAAGCAGGAAGCGGTCGAGCGCGAGAGCCAGCGCCTGCGCGCGCTGTGGGCGACGCCCGGCAACGCGCTCGGCCGCGAGGTCGAGGCGACGCTGGGCGTGGCGGTCAGCCGCGAGACCAACGTGCTCGACCTGATCAAGCGCCCGGAGCTGGACTACGCCAAGCTGATGACGGTGCCCTCGCTCGGCCCCGGCGTGGACGACGCCAAGGTCGCCGAGCAGGTCGAGATCAGCGTGAAGTACGCCGGCTACCTCGATCGCCAGCGCGACGAGATCGCGCGCCAGCAACGCCACGAGGCCACGCCGATCCCGGAGGGTTTCGACTACGCCGGCGTGCGCGGGCTCTCGGCGGAAGTGCAGCAGAAGCTGGAACGCGTGCGCCCGCAGACCATCGGCCAGGCCCAGCGCATCCCCGGCATGACGCCGGCGGCGATCTCGCTGCTGCTGGTGCACCTGGAACGCGCGCGGCGCGTGGCGTAGCGCGCCCGTCCACGCGGCGGCTCGACGCGATCCTCACGGCACCGGCGGGTGCGCCGGCCCTCCCTTGAAGCGGACTGCACGCCGCCCGGACGCGGGAATCACGATCCGCCGGGCACGCTGGCCCCACCTTACACCGGAGGGGCCGCCATGCCTGCCCGTACTCTCGCCAGCACGCTGTTCGTTCTCCTCGCCATGGCCGGAAGCGGCGCGGCGCAATCCCCTTCCAGCGCCCGCGGCGCGGCGCTCGATCAATCCGCCGCGCTCGGCGTCCTGAGCGCCATCAACACCTCGGAGATCGACGCCGGCAACCTGGCGTTGCAGAAGCAGGTCACCGGCCCGGTGCGCGAATACGCGACCCGCATGGTCAAGGAACACGGCGAGAACAACCGCAAGGTGGCGCTGCTCGAACCGGACCTCGCGGCCGCGCCGGCCAAGGCGCAGATGGCGAAGGGCCAGCAGGAGCTGGCCACGTTGAAGACGCTCGACGGGGCGGCCTTCGCGCAAGCCTATGTCGCGGCGATGGTGAAGGACCACACCGAAGCGCTACGGGCGCTGGACACCCAGCTCATCCCCGCGGCGTCGACGCCCGCGGTCGTCACGCACCTGCAGACGACGCGGCACCATGTCGCCGACCATCTCGAGGCGGCCAAGCGGCTCCAGAGCGGGGACAGGTAGGCGCGTCAGGCGCCGGCCTGCAGGAAGTCCTGCAGCACCCGGTTGAAGTCCTGCGGCGATTCCAGGTTGCACAGGTGCCGCCCACGGACCTTGCAGAAGTGGCCCGCGGCCACGTTGTTGGCGACGTACTGCAGTTCGTGCGGCGGACACACCGGATCGTCGTCGCCGGCGATGGCCAGCAAGGGCGCGGCGATGCCTGGCAGCGCGTGGCGGAAGTCGGCCTGGGCGACCGCGTGGCAACCGCCGATGTAGCCCTCGCGCGAGGTCTCCAGGAAGCTGGTGACGACCTCGTCGATCACCAGCGGATGGGCGGCGATGAAGCCCGGGGAGAACCAGCGCTGCACGGTGCCGTCCACCAGCGCGGTGAGCCCGTCCTGCTGCACCTGCCGGATCCGCTGCGCCCAGGTCTCCGCCGTGCCGATCTTGGCCGCGGTAGAGCAGACCACCAGCCGCTGCAAGCGCGCGCCGGCGTTCAGGCCCAGCCATTGCCCGGTCAGGCCGCCGATCGACAGGCCGCAGAAATGCGAGCGTTCCACGCCGAGCGCATCCCATAGCGCCAGCACGTCGCGCCCCAGGTCGGCGACCTCGTAGGGCCCGGGCGACGTGTCGGACTGGCCGTGCCCGCGCCGGTCGTAGCGCAAGACCCGATAGTGCGGCGCCAATGCCTCCACCTGCGGATCCCACATGTGCAGGTCGGTGCCGAGCGAATTGCAGAACGTCAGCCATGGCGCATCGTCGCGCCCCTCGATGCGGTAGTGCAGGCGATGGGTGGGCAACTCGATCAGCGGCATGGGCGGGACTCCGTGGGCAGGAAGCGACGTGCCGAACAGAGACCAGGAACGCAACCGAAGCCTGTCCGGAAAGCGAAGCATGCCGGACGAGGAGTTAGAAGCGCGTGGCCGGCCTTGGCAACCGTGCACGCCGTCGCTGTTTCCGCCGCTCGCGCGAACCGCGCGACGGCGATGCGCATGCCAGGCGTTCCACAAAGCGCCCGCGCATGCCGGTTATCATCACGCCGTACCGCCCCGTATCCGGAGAACGCCGTGCCCTCGATCCGCCCCTTCCTCGACAAGGTCCCGCGACTCGGCGCGCGCGTCTACGTCGACGATGCCGCCACCGTGATCGGCGACGTGGTGCTGGGCGAGGACGTCTCGGTGTGGCCGGGCACGGTGATCCGCGGCGACGTCAACCACGTGCGCATCGGCGCGCGCAGCAACCTCCAGGACGGCACCATCGTCCACGTCAGCCACCACAGCCCCTACAACAAGGCCGGCCATCCGACCCTGGTCGGCGAAGGCGTCACCATCGGCCACGGCTGCATCATCCATGCCTGCACGATCGGGGACTACAGCCTGATCGGCATGGGCGCGTGCATCCTCGACGGCGCCGTCGTGGAGAAGCACGGCTTCGTCGGCGCCGGCGCGGTGGTCGGGCCCGGCAAGGTGGTGCGCTCGGGCGAGCTGTGGCTGGGCAACCCGGCGCGGCCGGCGCGGCAGCTGTCCGACCAGGAGATCGAGAGCCTGCACTACTCGGCCGACCACTACGTGCGGTTGAAGGACAAGTACCTCGGCATGGAGGCCGCGCGATGAGGTTCGAAGGCACCGCGCGCTACGTCGCCACGCCGGAGCTGATGCAGGCGGTCAACGCCGCGATCGCGCTGCAGCGCCCGCTGCTGGTCAAGGGCGAGCCCGGCACCGGCAAGACCCTGCTCGCCGAGGAGGTGGCGGCCGCGCTCGACGCGCCGCTGCTGACCTGGCACGTGAAGTCCACCACCAAGGCGCAGCAAGGCCTGTACGAATACGATGCGGTCAGCCGCCTGCGCGACTCGCAACTGGGCGATCCGCGCGTGCACGACATCGCCCACTACATCCGCAAGGGCAAGCTGTGGGAAGCGTTCGAGAGCGAACGCCGCGCGGTGCTGCTGATCGACGAGATCGACAAGGCCGACATCGAGTTCCCCAACGACCTGCTGCACGAACTGGACCGCATGGCCTTCGACGTCTACGAGACCGGCCAGAGCGTCGTCGCGCGGCACCGTCCGGTGATCCTGATCACCTCCAACAACGAGAAGGAACTGCCGGACGCGTTCCTGCGCCGCTGCTTCTTCCACTACATCGCGTTCCCGGACGAAGCCACGCTGCGGCGCATCGTCGACGTGCACTTCCCCTCGATCGACCGCACGCTGGTGTCGCGCGCGCTGCGCGCCTTCTTCGAGTTGCGCGAGGTGCCCGGCCTGAAGAAGAAGCCCTCGACCTCCGAGCTGATCGACTGGCTGCGCCTGCTGATGGCCGACGAACTCGCCGCGCGCCAGCTGGCCGACGCCGAGCCCTCCAAGGCGCTGCCGCCGCTGGCCGGCGCGCTGGTCAAGAGCGAGCAGGACGTGCAGCTGCTGGAGAGACTGATGTTCCTGCACCGGCGACAAGGGCGCTGAACCATGCAGAAGATCGCGTTCGACAAGGACGAGAAGGCCGCGCTGGTGGGCAAGCTCCAGCGGTACTTCGCCGAGGAGCTGCGGCAGGACATCGGCCGGTTCGATGCCGAGTTCCTGCTCGATTTCGTTTCCGGCGAACTCGGCGCGCACTACTACAACCGCGGCCTGCGCGACGCCCAGGCCGCGTTGGCGGCACGGCTGGACGAGATCCAGGACGCGATCCACCAGCTGGAAACGACCGACGGACCACGCCAGGTGAACGCGCCCATTTGCCCGCACGAGACTCGCCGGGGCCATGCCGCCCCTGCCGGTTGAGCGGGAGGCACCGCGATGTTCCTGCGCCTGTTCCATGCCTTGCGCGCCGAACGCGTCCCGGTCACGCCGCGCGAATGGCTGGACCTGCTCGGCGCGCTCGAGGCCGGCGTGACCGATCCTGAGCCGCAGGCCCTGTATGCCCTGGCGCGCACCGCGCTGGTCAAGGACGAACGCCACTACGACCGCTTCGACCGGGCCTTCGGCCGCTACCTCAAGGACGTGGCGGCCGCGCCGGCGCAGGCCTTGCAGGCGGCGATCCCCGGCGATTGGCTGCGCGCCGCGCTCGGCCGCGAGCTGACCGAAGAGGAGAAAGCCGGGGTGCAACGGCTCGGCTCGCTGGAAGAGCTGATGCGGCGCTTCCTCGAGCGCCTCGGCGAGCAGCACGAACGCCACGAAGGCGGCAGCCGCTGGATCGGCACCGGCGGCACCAGCCCGTTCGGCAATGCCGGCCATCACCCCGGCGGGCTGCGCGTCGGCGGCGAAAGCCGCGGGCGCATGGCGGCCAAGGTGTGGGAGCAACGCAGCTTCCGCGAACTGGACGGCGATGCCGAGCTCAGCCCGCGCAACCTCAAGCTGGCGCTGCGGCGGCTGCGCCGGTTCGCACGCAGCGGCGCCGCCGACGAGTTCGACCTGGAAGCCACCGTCGCCGCGACCGCCCGCGAGGGCGGCCTGCTGGACGTGCGCATGCGCCCCGAGCGGCGCAATGCGGTCAGCGTGATCCTGCTGCTGGACATCGGCGGTTCGATGGACGACCACGTGCATGCCGCCGAAGCCCTGTTCGGCGCCGCGCGCGCCGAGTTCAAGCGGCTGGAGCATTTCTACTTCCACAACTTCCTCTACGAGCACGTGTGGACCCATGCGCGCCGGCATCCTTCCGATCGCGTCGCCACCTGGGACCTGCTGCATCGCTATCCCGCCGGCCATCGCGTGATCGTGGTCGGCGACGCCTCGATGCATCCCTACGAGATCAGCCATCCCGGAGGCGCCAGCGAATCCTGGAACGCGGAATCCGGCGCGACCTGGTTCCAGCGCCTGGCGGCGCACTTTCCCCACCTGGCCTGGATCAACCCGCTACCGCGCGAACGCTGGGACTGGACGCCCTCGGTCGGCATGGTCCGGCACCTGCTGGAGGAGCGCATGTTCCCGCTCACCCCGGACGGCATCGGCGATGCGATGACGCGGCTGTCGCGTTAGCCCGCCGGCATCGCCGGCAAGCATCGCGCGCTCCCCGCGGCGCATTGTCCGCGCCGCGCATTTGCGCGACACTGCGCGCCTCGGCGTGGGGACGCCGGCGAAAGGAATCACCGATGAAGACATCGACGTTGGGCCGCGGCCTGCTGGCCGCCTGCGTGTTCACCCTGTCCGCCTCCATCGCCTCGGCCGAGCCGGCCGGCGAAGGCGAAATGACCGCCGAGCAGTTCCTGCAGTCGTTGCACTTCCGCGACGGCCACATCGAGATCCCGCAGGCCAAGGCGCACTTCGACCTTGGCCAGGAATTCCGCTACCTCGACCAGGCCGACGCCCGCCGCGTCCTGGAGGAGTTCTGGGCCAACCCGCCGGACGAAAGCGTGCTGGGCCTGGTGGTACCGCGCCATCCGGCGCTCGACGAGGACGGCAGCTGGGCCGTGGTCGTCACCTATGCCGACGATGGCTACGTCTCCGACGCCGATGCGGCCAAGATCGACTACGACGAGCTGCTGTCGGACATGAAGCAGGGCACCGCCGAGGACAACCAGGCGCGCCGGGAGCAGGGCTATGGCACCGTCGATCTGGTCGGCTGGGCCGTGCCGCCGCGCTACGACGCCGGCAGCAAGAAGCTGCACTGGGCCAAGGAGCTGCACTTCGAAGGCCAGCAGGACAACACGCTCAACTACGACATCCGCGTGCTCGGCCGGCATGGCTACCTGAGCCTCAACGCGATCGCCGACATGAACGAGCTGGAGCAGGTCCGCGAAGGCATGCAGAAGCTGCTGCCGATGACCGGGTTCGACGAAGGTTCGCGCTACGCCGACCACAACCCCTCCACCGACAAGATCGCCAGCTACGGCCTGGCCACGTTGATCGGCGGCGGCCTGGCCGCCAAGGCCGGGCTGTTCGCCAAGCTCGGCCTGGTCCTGGCGAAGTTCTGGAAGCTGCTGCTGATCGGCGTGGTGGCGGTGGGGGCCGGTATCCGCAAGCTGTTCGGCGCGCGCAAGGAACGACAAGGCACCGTGCGCTGACGCGGCGGGAAAGCGGCGCACCGCAGCATCCCATCGCTGCGCTTGCGGGGGCGTACCGGGCCGCCTACGGTACGTCCGCCCAGCCGTGGAGGAACAGCCGATGTCCCAGTCCGCCCATCCCGATGCCGGCCGGCGCCGTTTCCTGCACGGCGCGGCGATGGCCGGCATCGCGCTCGCCCTGCCCTGGGACGTGCGGGCACGCACGCCCGCCCGCACATCGCCGATCGACGACGCCATCGACCGCGCCCTCGCCGAGCACCGGCTGGTCGGCACGGTGGTGCTGGTACGACGCGATGGCAAGCCGTTCCACCAGCGCATCGCCGGGTTCGCCGACCGCGAGGCGAAGCTGCCGATGCGGGCCGATGCGCTGTTCCGCTTCGCCTCGGTCAGCAAGCCGGTGGTGACCACCGCGGCGATGGCGCTGGTGGCGCGCGGCAAGCTCGAACTCGACGCGCCGGTGGCGCGCTGGCTGCCGGAGTTCCGCCCGGCGCTGGCCGATGGCACCCGTCCGGACATCACTCTGCGCCAGTTGCTCGTGCATACCTCCGGGTTGACCTATCGCTTCGAGGAAACCGGCGCGGATCGCGCCTATGCCAGGCTCGGCGTATCCGACGGACTGGACCGGCCCGGCTTCGACCTGCAGGAGAACCTGCGCCGGCTCGCGCAGGCGCCGCTGCTGTTCGCGCCCGGCACGCGCTGGAACTACTCGCTCGGCATCGACGTGGCCGGCGCGGCGATCGAGCGCGCCTACGACGGCACGCTGGCCGAGGCGGTGCAGCACCTGGTCGGCAAGCCGCTGGGCTGGCGCGACACCACGTTCCACGCCACCGATGCCAAGCGCCTCACTACCGTTTACGTCAACGACGGCCAAGCGCAACCGCACCGCATGGCAGGACCGGAGCACGTGCCGCTGGTGCCCGGCGCCGAGGGCGTGTCGTTCGACCCGGCGCGCGCGCTCGATCCGGCCGCCTATCCCTCCGGCGGCGCCGGCATGGTCGGCCGCGCCGACGAATTGATGCGGTTGCTCGACACCCTGCGCAGCGGCGGCGGCGACGTACTGCCCGCCAGGCTCGCCGCGGAGATGGGGCGCGACCAGGTCGCGCCGCTCGAAAGTTCGCCGGGCACAGGCTTCGGCCTCGGCTTCTCGGTGCTGCGCGACCCGGCCGCGGCGAAGTCGCCCGAGTCCCCCGGCACCTGGCGCTGGGGCGGCGTGTACGGCCACAACTGGTTCGTGGATCCGGCACGCAAGCTGAGCGTGGTCGCACTGACCAACACGCTGTACGAAGGCATGTCCGGCCGCTTCGTCAACGACCTGCGCGATGCGGTGTACGCGCAGGTGGGCAGGGCTTAGCGCGGGAGTCGGGAGTCGGGAGTCGGGAGTCGGGAGTCGGGAGTCGGGAGTCGGGAGTCGGGAGTCGGGAGTCGGGAGTCGGGAGTCGGGAGTCGGGAGTCGGGAGTCGGGAGTCGGGAGTCGGGAGTCCAAAACAGGCTCTTTGACCTCGATTACCTGTCAAGTGTTTTCAGGTTTTTTGCGCTGATTTTTGCTCTTTTGTGGGAGGGACTTCAGTCCCGACAGAAGGCCGGTAAAGCCTGTCGGGACTGAAGTCCCTCCCACAACTGCACTCGATCCGAAGTGAGCTTGTCGCTTTTCCGGGTCCCCGGTCCTGGGTCCCGCGTCCCGGCTTCTCCGATAAAGCCCCATCGCGGCTGAAGCCGCTCCCACAAAAAAGCCGCGCCTGCGTATTTCTACTCAATCCGGCTGCGTCGCCCGCTCCAGGTCGCCCAGCAACCGCAGCGCTTCTTCGCGCGAACCGCCGCACATGTCCAACGAAGGCCGCAGCCGTCCGCAGAAGTCGGGGCGCTCCGGTTTGCCGAACACGTTGCAACGCATCTGCGCGTCCAGCTGCGCGCACGCCACGCCCGCGGGCTTGCCACCCGGCATGCCCGGCAAGGGCGACGTGATCGAAGGCGCGATGCAGCAGGCACCGCAGCCGTCGCGGCAACTCAGGCAGGTATCCACCGCACCGGGCCATGCGCTTGTGGGAGGGATCTCGATCCTTCCCGGGGATGCTGCTTACGCATACAGCGTCGCCGGCGCATCGTCCTCGACGATCGCATGCGGCACGAAGCGCGCGCTGTCGCGGGTGATCGGGCTGTCGTCCTCGCGGATGCCGATGCCGCAGGCGCTATCGCCGACGATCCAGCTGCCCACCAGCGGATAGCCGCCATCGAAGGCCGGCAGCGGATGCGCCGCCTGGCGGATGCACGGGCCCGCGTACGGCCCGTCGCTCTCCAGCCGGCGACCATCCGCGAGGTGCATCGCGACGTTGGCGCCCTCGCGCGAATGCAGCGGCTTGCGCACCCAACCCGGCGGCAGCGCGCCGCCGTCGTCGAAATGCGCCTCGAGCAGGTTGGGATGGCCACGGTGGCGTTCCCACAGCAGCGGCAGCACGCCCTTGTTGCTCAGCAACGCCTTCCACGGCGGCTCGAGCAGGCGCAGCCCGGAACGCGGCAGGGCGCGGCCGAACTCGTCGGCGAACAGGTCTTCCAGCGGATACAGCTTGAACAGCGAGCCGATCACGACGTCATCCAGGTCGGTGAAGCGCCCGTCCTCGGCCAGCCCGACGTCCTCGATCGCGATCGCCGCGCCATGCAGGCCCGCCTGCGCCGCGCAATCGCGCAGGTAGGCCACGGTGCCCTGGTCCTCTTCCGATCCGCGTACCGCGGCGAAGTACAGCGGCGGCGGCAACTGCGCCGACAGGTCGCCGAAACGGCCGACCAGCGCTTCGTGGATCCAGTTGAACTGGTCCGCCCCCGCCGGCAGGCGCCCGGCGCCGCGCTGGTCCTCCAGCCACTGCCACTGGAAGAACGCCGCCTCGAACAGCGAGGTCGGCGTGTCGTAGTTCAACTCGTACAGCTTGGCCGGGCCACGGCCGTCGTAGGCGAAATCGAGGCGCCCGTACAGGTGCGCTTCGCCGCGGCGCCAGCTGTCGGCGATCCAGTCGCGGAACGGCTCGGGGATCGCCAGCCGCGCCATCAGCGCCTCGCTCGCGACGATCTCGCCGACCAGGTCCATCGCCATCGCGTGCAGCTCGGCGCTGGGGTCCTCCAAGTCGTCCTCGATCTGGCGCAGGCTGAACGCGTAGTACGCGCGCTCGTCCCAATAGCGTTCGCCGTCGATGGTATGGAAACGGAAGCCGCATTCGGCCGCCAGCGCACGCCAGTCGCCGCGCTCGATGATGGGAACGCGCCGCATCAGGACGCGCCCTGCCCGTGAACCGCCCGCACGCCTCAGCCGCCGGAACCGATGCGGCTGCCGCTGCTGCCGCCGAAGCCGCCGCGGCTGACGGTCACCGCGCGGTTGGGCGTGCTGGTGACCGGCGTCAGCGCCGACTTGCCGGTGCCGATCCCGCTGGCGGTGTTGAGTCCCCCGGTCCCCGGCGCGGTGGCCGGGCGCGCCCAGCCGGCGTTGCGGTCCTGGTACGCCGGCGCGGCCGCGGGCTGGGCCAGGCCGGCGCGGTTGTTGAGCATCTGCGACATGAAGAAGCCGGCCATCATCGGGCCGATGAAGGAGTGGCCCGCGGAGGTGCGCTGCTCCACGCACTGGTCGGGCGGGTAGTCCTTCTCGCACTCGGCGCGGCTGGCGTACTTGGGCGCGGCGTCGGCGGATTGCCGGCGCGCCTGCTCGAACGCGGTGCGGCAGGCCGACGGATTGCCGGTGGCCTCCACGCAGCTCTCCACGGAGGTATACAGCCCCTCCTGTACCTGAACCGGCTGCTCGCGCTGGCAGGCGGTGAACAGCAGCGGCGCGGTGCTCATCAGCAGCAATGCGGTGGTCTTCGATCGCTTCATGCGTCTGTTCCTGTCGTTCCAGCCGCACATGATGCCCGTTCCTCCCCGGGCACGCACTTCGCGCGGCCCGGCCGCGGATGCGCCACGCCGGCGAAGTTGCAGGCGCAACCAAGGAAATCCCGTATAAAGGACCGGTATTTCCCGCCAGCCACTGGCCCGCCAGACCGCAGCACCCATGCCCGAATATCGCTCCAGGACCTCCACCGCCGGCCGCAACATGGCCGGTGCCCGCGCGCTGTGGCGCGCCACCGGCATGAAGGACGACGACTTCCACAAGCCGATCGTCGCCATCGCCAACTCCTTCACCCAGTTCGTGCCCGGGCACGTGCACCTGAAGGATCTCGGCCAGCTGGTCGCGCGCGAGGTCGAACGCGTCGGCGGCGTCGCCAAGGAGTTCAACACCATCGCGGTCGACGACGGCATCGCGATGGGCCACGACGGCATGCTGTACTCGCTGCCCAGCCGCGAGATCATCGCCGACGCGGTCGAGTACATGGTCAACGCGCACTGCGCCGACGCGCTGGTGTGCATCTCCAACTGCGACAAGATCACCCCCGGCATGCTGATGGCCGCGCTGCGGCTCAACATCCCGACCGTGTTCGTCTCCGGCGGCCCCATGGAGGCCGGCAAGACCCGGCTCGCCGACCACAAGCTCGACCTGATCGACGCGATGGTGATGGCCGCCGACCCGAACGCCAGCGACGAGCAGGTCGCCGCGGTGGAGCGCAGCGCCTGCCCGACCTGCGGCTCGTGCTCGGGCATGTTCACCGCCAACTCGATGAACTGCCTGACCGAGGCGCTGGGCCTGTCGCTGCCGGGCAACGGCACCGTCGTGGCCACCCATGCCGACCGCGAGCAGCTGTTCCTCAAGGCCGGGCGCACCGCGGTCGAGCTGTGCCACCGCTGGTACGGCGCCGAGGACCCGACCGCGCTGCCGCGTGGCATCGCCACCTTCGCCGCGTTCGAGAACGCGATGACGCTCGACATCGCCATGGGCGGTTCGACCAACACCATCCTGCACCTGCTCGCCGCCGCGCAGGAAGCCGAGGTGCCGTTCACCATGCGCGACATCGACCGCCTGTCGCGGCGCGTGCCGCAGCTGTGCAAGGTCGCGCCGAACACGCAGAAGTACCACATCGAGGACGTGCACCGCGCCGGCGGCATCATGGCGATCCTCGGCGAGCTGGCGCGCGGCGGCCTGCTCGATACCGGCGTGGCGACCGTGCATGCCAGGACGCTCGGCGACGCCATCGCCCGGTGGGACGTCGCGGCGACCCAGGACGAAGCCGTGCACACGTTCTACAAGGCCGGCCCGGCCGGCATCCCGACCCAGGTCGCCTTCAGTCAGTCCACCCGCTGGCCGAGTCTGGACGCCGACCGTGCCGAAGGCTGCATCCGCGACGTCGAACATGCGTTCTCGCAGGAAGGCGGCCTGGCCGTGCTCTACGGCAACATCGCGCTGGACGGCTGCGTGGTGAAGACCGCCGGCGTGGACGAATCGATCCACGTCTTCGAAGGCACCGCGCGCGTCTACGAAAGCCAGGACGCGGCGGTCAAGGGCATCCTCGGCGACGAAGTGCAGCCGGGCGACGTGGTCGTGATCCGCTACGAGGGCCCCAAGGGCGGCCCCGGCATGCAGGAGATGCTGTATCCGACCAGTTACCTGAAGTCCAAGGGCCTGGGCAAGAAGTGCGCGCTGCTGACCGACGGCCGCTTCTCCGGCGGCACCTCCGGCCTGTCGATCGGCCACGCCTCGCCCGAGGCCGCCGCCGGCGGCGCGATCGGCCTGGTCCGCGACGGCGACCGCATCCTGATCGACATCCCCAAGCGCTCGATCGACCTGCTGGTCCCCGACGAGGAACTGGCCGCGCGCCGCGCCGAGCAGGACGCCAAGGGCTGGAAGCCGGCGCAGCCGCGCGCGCGCAAGGTCAGTACCGCGCTGAAGGCGTATGCGCTGCTGGCCACCAGCGCCGACAAGGGCGCGGTGCGCGACAAGGCGCTGCTGGACGGCTGAGCCCCCCGGCTCAGCGCCCGCCACGGTCGAGCGGGCTGCGTACCGCATTGGCTCCCCGGCCAAGCACATGCGTGTACAGCTGGGTGGCCGCCACATCCTTGTGGCCGAGCAGCTCCTGCACCGTGCGGATGTCATGGCCGGCTTCCAGCAGGTGCGTGGCGAAGGAATGCCGCAGCGTGTGGCAACTGCTCGGCTTGTCCAGTCCCGCCTGCCGGCAGGCCGCCTTGACCGCGCGCTGCAGCCCCTTCTCGTCCACATGATGCCGCCGCACCGCGCCGCCGCGCGGATCGACGCTGCGCCGTGGTGCCGGGAACAGGTACTGCCAGCCGATCTCGCGCGCCGCGTTCGGATACTTGCGCGCCAGCGCATGCGGCAGCCAGACCTCGCCGAAGCCGGCCTCGATATCGCGCGCATGCACGCGCCGCGCCTCTTCCACCTGTGCCAGCAAGGCCTCGCGCAACGACTGCGGCAGGATCGTGCGGCGATCCTTTCCCTCCTTGCCATCGCGCACCACGATCTCTTATCGGCCGAAGTCCACGTCCTTGATGCGCAGGCGCACGCATTCCATCAGGCGCATGCCGGTGCCGTAGAGCAGCGCGGCCATCAGCAAATGCCGCCCGTCCATCTGTTCCAGCAGCATGCCCACCTCCGCCTCGCTCAACACCACCGGCAGCCGGCGCGGGCGCTTGGCGCGCTGGATCTCGTCCATCCAGGGCAGCTCTCGCCCCAGCACCTCGCGATACAGGAACAGCAATGCGGCCAGCGCCTGGTTCTGCGTGGAGGGTGCCACCTCGTCGTGCACCGCCAGCCGGGTCAGGAACGCCTCCACTTCCTGCGCCCCCATCGTGTCCGGGTGGCGCTTGCCGTTGGCGAGGATGAAGCGGCGTATCCAGCCGACGTAAGCCTCCTCGGTCCGCCTGGCCCTGCCAAGCCGCCGCAGGCGCCCGCGCACCTGATCGAGCAGCCTCGGCGGCGGCCCTGCCGCTGAAGAACGCGAGCGTGCAACATCCTTGGCGAGCGCCTGATCCGGGTGATACCGTGACATCCGAGCCTGTCCACAGGGAGGAGGCGACATGTTTACGCACGGGGGTTACACACCACAGCCAGCGGAATGCCAGGCAGGGCGTGGGGGGCGGATGGAAAATCAGGTAGGGATTCCCGGACCACACACCGGGGCTATTCCCAATTTTGTCTTCGAATAGTAGTTAGCCATCACACCCAATGACAAAGTATCTCAACCATCTAAGCATCAAGCATCGTGGCAAGCCCATACCCTATGGCGGCGATGGAGTTCTCCGCGATGATGGCGACGCCAATTACGGCTTTAGGTACGTAAAAGGTGATGAGGCAGCGCTCCGCGCCATACCAGAGCTAACCAGAGACCCCGCACTCCTGGACTTGGTTCTTGCCGTAAACGCCAAGGAAACAGGCTTGTTTTCCGTAGGCTGCGTCAGCGGGCCTGTTGATGACGAGCGCGGGCACAGAGACTCTGGCTACATTGAATTCGCAATCAACTCAAAGTCCGCCATATCCGACGCCACGAGCTACTTTCCACTCTTCTTCCACTTCGACCGCTTTTTGTATGAGGCAAAGTTTTCCGCCCCCGTCTCATTCAACTGGGAGCTAGAGGGCGCTACGTTTCTGGAGTGTGGCAGCGCTTCTGGATTCACTTGCGCCATCATCATTAACACTGATTACTCTGCAACGCGAGAAGAGGCTACGCACATCTGGTCCGAGTCGCTTGGAGCACTTGCATACTTCCTTCAGAGCGTGCCCCCTGAGCGGGCAGACTTCCTGTACCTGCAGTGATGGCTAACAATTCATTCAAGCCGAAGCCGCTTCGCGGCTCGGCTTAATTCAGGCGTTAGGCGCCGCAACCAAGCTCATGACGCATCCCGCGCATAGCAAGAACGTAGCAGCATCCCTCGAGGAGCTGGCAAGTGATGCGCAACAGCTGCGACGCATCATGATCGAGCTGGTTGCTCCTTCTGGAAGCCCTATGTTTCCCTTGGACTTCCTAGCCTTCGCGGCCACGAAACGCCATGCCAGTACCACCAGTGCATTTGTGTCTGCCATCAATTCTTGGAACATGGTCGTTGCAAGAACATTGCTAAGAACTCACATCGACACTTCGCTCAGATTTTCTGCAGCGTGGCACGTTGAAAGCCCACATGATTTCTCAATGGAGGTTCTGAAGGGTGCGCGGATAGATAAGTTGAAGACTAGATCAGGAGATCGTCTTACGGACACCCATCTGGTGAAACTCCACGCGGATGAGCATCCTTGGCTTCCCAATGTCTACGAGCATCTTTGTGGGTACGTACACTTCTCCGGCTCCCACATCACAGATTCAATTAGTGACTTGAGCGACGGGGACCAAACCATCGAGTTCTTGATCTCTGACCAGGACCAGAAATTTCCAGAATTCAGTTGGCTTGAGGTGGTGGATTGCTTCCGAGAAGCAACGGGGATCCTTGAGACATACTTACGTGGCTGGGGCTCAACCAAGCGATTGTCACCGGAGCAGCTTGAATCACTGCGTAGCGGCACCTAACAATTGGTTCAAGCCGAGACCGCTTCGCGGCTCGGCTTAAATGGTGACGTGTACCATTCCGCCGTGCCGCGTAGCGGTCCGGCTTAACTCAGGCGTTAGGCCGCAGGAACAAACGACGTGCCCCTCAACCTCCATCCAAATTGCCTCGCTCAGCTTCGCGCCTCTATCGCGGAGCAACTTCCGCAGATCCAGGTGAGGAATGGGATGTTTCTGTCTTCGGGTTCGACGGTGCTCCTGTTTCTGGCCCAAGCGGCACTTCCCACTACCGGTAAGACTCACGCGCGGCTACTGAGGCTCATTGGGGAGACCCCGCTTATTGACTTTGTGAGCGGAACGCTCGCGCGAGAGCTTCTTGAGAATCAGACTTACGAAGCGGAAGTGGGCCCAAAGGCACTTACATCCATTGAGGCCTACGCGAACGCTGCGGAAGTTAGTTCCAGGCTAGTAGCGGAGTTCGAGTCACTTCCATGGCAGTACACCGTCACCCTTCCCCTTCCTGTTTCATTCTCCGAAGTGTTCTGCCCGCAGGTTGGGTTCTTTGCCCTCTCGGATGCCGTATGCATCCGATGCGGCGACGAAGCGATGGCAGGCGCTTACCCATTGGAATCCGGCATAGAGAAGCGCGACCAAGACATTGCAGGCGGTGGACTTGCTGCACTTCTCATTCCGCAGAAGCCCGAATGGAAGGCTGAGAGAGCCTACCTTCAGGTGCAGGTTGAAGGCTTCATCGGAAAATTTACACAAACTGAGCCGCTGCTTGATGCCATCGGGTTTATACGATCGTTCTTCGGTCTTGGGCTCGCGCTGCGACTCTTCAGGCACGAGTCCACCTACCAGCAGTATCCTCAAAAGCAGAAGGCGTTTATTCACCGGAGCATTAATGGGAACTGGGTGATAGAGGACGTGAGCGAGCTTCAGTCAGTTCACTCGGAAACCATCCGGGACCTACAGCTCCACGACTTGGATGGTGCTCTCAATACTGCTGAAAAGCAGGGTGCCTGGATGAAGAGGCAGCTAACCTCTATATCCGCGATTGTCAAAGCGACGGAGCGGACTCAGAATATTACTCTCGGCGCGCAGTGGCTTCTTGACAGTTATTCGGGCTCTGACGAACTCCTGCAATTTGTTCAGGCGGCAGTCGTCGTAGAAATATTGCTTGGAGAGAAGGCGTCGTCGGATCTCGTGGGGCTCGGTGAGTTACTCTCGAACAGGTGTGCCTACCTGATTGCCACCTCTCACGCGGAGCGTGCGCAGCTGCTGCAGGATTTTCGGACGATCTACGATGTGCGTTCAAAGATCGTGCATCGGGGAAAGAGCCGATTGCAGCTAAGAGAGAGAGTGCTGGGCGACAAGCTGCGTTGGATGTGCCGACGCATCATCCAAGAAGAGGTGAAGCTGCTTGAACAGGATGCCAAAGCCGCTGCGGCCTAACAGGTCGTTCGACGCGGACACGCACCGGCAGGGCGCCGCGAGCCGTGCGCGGGAGCATACGTCTCGCGGCGCCCTGCCGGTGCGTGCCGGTCAACTCCGACGTTAGAGCGCTATGACAGTTTCAGTGCCCGACGAAGCTCTTAGCGCCGCACGGCGTGAACTGGCCGAGTTCTTCTTGGCATTTGCTCGGTTTGAGTTCGCGCTCAAGGCCTCTAGCTACGCAAAGCAAGGTCAGTGGGGCGCGGAGGTGGATTGGCGCAGATTCGCAGATGAGGTAGGCCCTGCGCTACTCCCGCCAAAAAGCGAAGCGCTTCAAGGTGCCGTCGCCTACCTATCTGGTGAGCCACCGCTGCAACAGACCTGGTCAGACAACCAACTTGGCTGGGCCAAGCGCACGCCGCCTGCTGACTGGTCAGAGATGCGCGTACTGCTCTTCTACGTACAAGGAGCCCGTAACAATTTGGTCCATGGCGCCAAGTTTGTAGCGCGTGAGAGCCAAGACCAGGCGCGAGATCGTAAGCTATTGCTCGCGGCCTCTTGCGTCATTGACCATTGTCTTCAAGCATCCGAGCGTGTAAGCCGTGCGTTCTACAGCGGCGCGCTCTAACAATTCATTCAAGCCGACGCCGCTTCGCGGCGCGGCTTAACTCAGACGTTAGGCGCTATGCATCCTAGCCGGCATGTATTCCCAAAGAACTGGCCTGCACCAGATGAGTACCTGCTTGAACTTGGCAGAATGACCGTGCTCTGGGGATCGCTAGAGTCTGCTTGTGTAGTCGCCTTCGGTAAGTTATCAGGCTACGAGCAGACCTTAGACATTCGCGCGGTCATCATCACTGCACATCTCAACTTCCAGCAACGAATTGATGCGATTGCAACGCTTTGTGAGCATCTCGCACCAGACTACCCGACCCTGTCGGACTACGAGGTTGTGATCAAACAGCTCAAAGCTGCACAGAAAGCTAGGAACAAGTTCGCTCACAATCCGATATCTGTGGACGAATCAGGCCAAGTGGGGATTGCCTACGCAACAGCTCGCGGCACACTTAAGCTCAACATGGAGACGATTCATCTGGCTGACATAAAAGAGGCGTGTTCCAAGATTCACAAGGCTTTGTGTTCCCTGCATTCGCTGATTACGGGGCATAAGGTCATGCCAATCTGGGATCGCGCCTAACAATTCATTCAAGCCGACACCGCTTCGCGGCGCGGCTTAATTCTGGCGTTAGGCACCAGACTATGCATATCAGAAACGTTGAGATTTACTCGGACCAGAGCAATGCTGTGATCATGCGTCATCCTGATCGGCGCTTTCCCGGCGTGTTGGTTCAAGGGGACTCGCTCTACTCTCTCTGCGTGCAAGCCGACGATGCCTGTGCTGCCGCAAGGGGCAAGCTAAGTTCCTCCGCATACGACGAGCTCAATGAGCTACGAAACGCCCTTTGGAATTATCTCAACCACTACAAATCAGTACTCGGTGAGCATCAGATTTCGCTGCCATTTAGCGATGGCCATGGTGCCTAACAATTCATTCAAGCCGAAGCCGCTTCGCGGCTCGGCTTAATTCAGGCGTTAGGCCGCATGCAGAATCCCTATTCCCCACCTAGATCCAAGCTTGCTGCAGCCGCCAACAGCTTTGGCAAAAGACTGGGTGCGCTTCTTGTCTTAGCTTGGTTGATTTTCGTGACTGCGCTGGGCTTTCTGGGGACCATCTTCTCTGCGGTAGCGTTGGCAACCCCGGATAAGGATCAGGCTCCATCCATTGTCCCGCCAACGGATGGCCAGCTTTGGCTGCAATTGACGCTATGGGTAATCCTTCTAGCCTTTGGTGTTTGGCGTATCGTTGGATGGCGGTCGCGCTGGTGGCTGTGAGTGCGGCCTAACAATTCATTCAAGCCGAAGCGGTAGTTCCTTCGGTTCAGTGGACACCCTGAGCTAACTTTCAGGAGTGTTCCAATGCCAAAACCAGGTCCAAGAACCACCGCTCGCTACAGCAATGGTTTCAAGGCCACCGCGGTGCGCCTGAGTC
>NZ_VAHJ01000010.1:0-62424 GCF_006386585.1 Pseudomonas sp. Hp2 | reverse complement strand
CAGGACCTGTTCATCGCGCACATCGGCGGCATGGACGCGTTCGCGCGCGGGCTGGAGGTGGCGCACGCGCTGCTGACGGCCTCGCCGTGGGAGCAGTGGCGCCAGCAGCGCTATGCCAGCTTCGACAGCGGCGCGGGCAAGGACTTCGTGGACGGCAAGCTGGACCTGGCGGCGCTGGCGGGCCTGGCCGCCCAGCACGGCGAGCCGAAGCAGACCAGCGGCCGCCAGGAGGCCTACGAGAACCTGCTCAACCAGTACCTGTTGCGCTGACCGCGCCTGAACGCCTGGCGCGCTGCGTCAGGCCGGGGCGCGAAGCGAGGTGCCCCGAAGGGGCGGATGAGGGTTCGGGCGAAGCTTCATGTAGCGAGACATCACGAGAGGCTGCGCCCCTACCCTCACTCACCCCAGCCCCCGCTCCGCGCCCCGGCCCACGCCGGCGGCGCGGGCGCCCAGGCGCACGCGCACGATGGCGCGCAAACCGTACCCCTTCGCCCCGATGGGAGGAGGCTCGCGGGAGCTTTACCGGGGGCGTTTTTTCGCGGTCGACGCCGCTCCCGCGGCAGCAACACGCTTGCGCGGCGGCGCCACCGATTCACGCTGCACCAGTTGATGGGCCACGACATGATCGAACACCGTCCGCGTCACCTTCCCTTGGTCGCGTATCTCGCGCAGCAGCAGGTCGATGGCGGTGTCGGCCATCGCCGCGATCGGCTGGTGGACGGTGGTGAGCTCGGGCCAGACCGCGGTCGCGGTCGAGGTGTCGTCGAAACCGACCACCGACAGGTCGCGCGGCACGTCCAGGCCCTGCCGGTGCGCGACCGAGACGGCGGCCGAGGCCATGTCGTCGTTGCTGGCGAAGATGGCGGTCGGCGCGGGCGAGACCGCGAGCAGCTTCTCGGCCGCGGCCAGCCCGGAACGGTAGGTGTAGTCGCCGTACTCGACCAGGGCCGGATCGAAGGCCAGGCCGGCCTCCTCGAGCGCGGCGCGGAAGCCCTCGAACCGGCGCAGGCTCGCGCTGAGGTTGCGATGGCCGTGGATGAAGCCGATCCGGGTATGGCCCTTGGCGATCAGGTGCGCGGTGATCTCCATCGCGGCGCGGTACTCGTCGATGCGCACGCACGAGACCTGCCGGTTGAAGCGTCCGGAGGCGATCGACACCACCGGCACCTTGGCCTTCACCAGTTCCTGCACCGCCGGCTCGGACTCGCACAGCGGCGGCGGCAGGATCACGCCGGCCACGCTCTTGGCCAGCGCGCGCGCGGCCTTGCGCTCGGCCTCGGGCGTGAGCCCGTCCCAGTAGTCGATCACCAGCTGGATCGAGGTATGCGAGACGGCGCGCAGCACGCCGAGCAGCAGTTCGCGCAGGTAGGCGCCGCTGGGATCGCTATGGATCAGCGCGATGCGGGTGTTCTGCGCGGCCGCCAGCGCGCTGGCGGCGAGATTGGGCTGGTAACCGAGCTTCTTGATCGCGGCCAGCACCTTCTCGCGGGTCGAGTCGCGCACGTTGCCCTTGCCGTTGACCACGCGCGAGACCGTCATCGGCGACACCTTGGTCAGGGCCGCGACCTGGTCGATGGTGACCGCCTGTCCCTTGCGGCGGATCGATTTGCGATTTTTTTCCAAATGCGTTCCCTTCCTCTGGCAGGCTGCCGCCATCGGCAGGCAGGCGATGTGCACGATCCCCGGCCAGGCAGCGCCACTGCGAACGGCCAGCGTCTTGCGCGGCCCATGGTAGCGTTAACCCGTTGTGCCGGCGACAAGCCGGGCATGGCCCGGGCGCCCCGGATCCTGCCCGCGCAGGGAGGGAACGGGCGATGACGGGCATCGGCACGATCCGGGCAACGGCCTCGCGCATCGGCCGGCATTGCGGCGGCGGATGGCTGCTCGCCGCGCTCTGGCTGCTGGCGCCGGCGCTGCACGCCGAGGACGGCTATGCGCTGTGGCTGCGCTACGTGCCGCCGGGCGACGCGCAGGCCGCCGTGCAGGTCACCGCGCTGGCGGCGCCGGCCGCCACGCCGACCCAGCAGGCCACGCGCGCGGAGCTGCTGCGCGGGCTGTCCGGCCTGCTCGGCGCGCGCCCGCCGTCGGTCGAGCGCCCCGATCGCGACGGCGCGCTCGTGGTCGGCACGCCGGCATCGTCGCCGCTGCTGGCCGCGCTCCGGCCGGAACTGGCCGGACTGGGCCGCGAAGGCTACCTGATCCGCCGCATGCGGCTCGGCGGCCATGCCGCCACGGTGATCGCCGCCAACGAGGACATCGGCGCGCTGTACGGCGCCTTCCATTTCCTGCGCCTGCTGCAGACCGGCCAGCCGCTCGCCGCGCTGGACGTGCGCGAGGCGCCGCGCGTCCGGCTGCGCGTGCTCGACCATTGGGACAACCTGGACCGCTACGTCGAACGCGGCTACGCCGGCGAGTCGATCTGGGACTGGCACAAGCTGCCGGACTGGCTGGACCCGCGCTATACCGACTACGCGCGCGCCAACGCCTCGATCGGCATCAACGGCGCGGTGCTCAACAACGTCAACGCCAGCGCGCAGAGCCTGGCCCCGATGTACCTGGACAAGGCCGCGGCGCTGGCCGGAGTGCTGCGGCCCTACGGCATCAAGGTCTACCTCAGCGCGCGCTTCTCCGCGCCGATCGAGATCGGCGGCCTGAAGAGCGCCGACCCGCTCGATCCTGCGGTGCGACGCTGGTGGCGCGACAAGGCCGACGAGATCTACCGGCGGATCCCGGACTTCGGCGGCTTCCTGGTCAAGGCCAACTCGGAAGGCCAGCCCGGCCCGCAGGACTACGGCCGCTCGCACGCCGACGGCGCCAACATGCTGGCCGACGCGCTCGCGCCGCACGGCGGCGTGGTGATGTGGCGCGCCTTCGTCTACTCGCACGAGCAGCCGGACGACCGCGCCAAGCAGGCCTACGACGAGTTCAAGCCGCTGGACGGCACGTTCCGCGACAACGTGCTGGTGCAGGTCAAGAACGGCGCGATCGACTTCCAGCCGCGCGAGCCGTTCCATCCGCTGTTCGGCGCGATGCCGAAGACGCCGCTGATGATGGAGTTCCAGATCACCAAGGAGTACCTCGGCTTCGCCACCCACCTGGCCTACCTGGCGCCGCTGTTCGCCGAGACGCTGCGATCGGACACCCACGCGCGCGGGCCGGGCTCGACGGTGGCGAAGGTGGTGGACGGCTCGCTGGAAGGCGACGCGCCTGGCAGGAGCCGGCTGACCGGCATCGCCGGCGTGGCCAACATCGGCAGCGACCGCAACTGGAGCGGCTCGCACTTCGACCAGGCCAACTGGTACGCGTTCGGCCGGATGGCATGGAACCCCGATGCCGATGCCCGCGCGATCGCCGAGGACTGGGTTCGGATGACGTTCTCCACCGACCCGGCCGTGGTCGCGCCGGTGGTGGCGATGATGATGGGCTCGCGCGAGGCGGTGGTGGACTACATGACCCCGCTCGGCCTGCACCACCTGATGGGCCGCGGCCACCACTACGGCCCGGCGCCGTGGGTCTCCGGCGGCCCGCGCGCAGACTGGACTTCGGTCTACTACCACCGCGCCGGCCGCGACGGCATCGGCTTCGACCGCAGCGCCAGCGGCAGCAACGCGGTGGCGCAGTACGCTCCGCCGGTGGCCGCGCGCTTCGGCGACGTGGCGACGGTACCCGAGAACCTGTTGCTCTGGTTCCACCACGTGCCGTGGGACCACCGCATGGCTTCCGGCCGCACGCTGTGGGACGAGCTGGTCGCACGCTACGATCGCGGGGTCGACTACGTGGCCGCGATGCGCCGCACCTGGGACGGGCTGGCCGGGCGCATCGATCCGGAACGGCATGCGCAGGTGGCGGCGTTCCTGGCCATCCAGGAGAAGGAAGCGCGCTGGTGGCGCGACGCCAGCATCGCCTACTTCCAGACCTTCTCGCAGCGGCCGCTGCCGGCGGGCGCCGCGCCGCCGGCGCATCCGCTCGATTACTACGAATCGCTGCAGTTTCCTTTTGCCCCGGGGGACGGGAAATGAGTTTGGATCGGTTGGGGTTGAGCGCGATGCATGAAACCCGTCATTCCCGCGAACGCGCGAAGCGCTTTACAGCAGCCCTTCGGGCAGATCATCCGTGGACTTTTGCCTTTCGTACGGACTGTGATCGTTCGAACCAACGTCCATGGATTCCCGCGTTCGCGGGAATGACGATGGAAGGGTTAATCACGACGGTGGGATTGCGGATAAGACACTGGGTCCCCGCTCTCGTGGCGGCGCCGGTCGGGTTGTTGGTCGCTTCGATCCTGGCGACACCCGTCGCGCAGGCGCAGGACGCCAAGGCGCCGCTGCTGCACGCGCTGTTCCAGGACCATGCGGTGCTGCAACGCGGGCAGCCGATCCCAGTCTGGGGCCAGGCCGGACCGGATGAGCAGGTGCGTGTGGAATTCGCCGGCAAGCACGTCACCGCACGTGCCGATCACGAGGGACACTGGCAGGCGCAGCTGCCGGCCGTGCAGGCAGGCGGGCCGTACACGCTGACCGCACGCACGGCCACGGCCCGGCAGACCGCAACCGACGTGCTGGTCGGCGATGTCTGGCTGTGCTCGGGCCAGTCCAACATGGAGCTGCAGGTGCATCGCACGCTCAACTCCCGCGCCGAGATCGCCGGCGCCGCCAACGACCGCATCCGCCTGCTGAAGGTGCCGCAGGCCGCGCGCCCCGCCCCGCAGGACGGCTTCGCCGCGCCGGTGCAGTGGCAACCGGCCACCTCGCAGTACGTCGGCGATTTCTCCGCGACCTGCTACTACTTCGCGCGCGAGCTGCAAAAGCAGGTGGACGTGCCGATGGGCCTGATCAACGCCTCGCTCGGCGGTTCGCGCATCGAGGCCTGGCTGAGCGATGGCGCGCTGCGCGGTGCCGGCGACTACGCCGATGCGCTCGACACGCTGGCGCTGTACGCGCGCGATCCGCAGGCCGCCTATGCGCGCTGGGGCGAACGCTGGGCGGCATGGTGGCGTTCGTTGCCGGGCGTGGCCGAGGGCGATGCGCCATGGGACCCCGCGGCGACCACCACCGGCTGGCGCGCCGCGCCGAAGCAGCTCGGCAACTACCGGCAATGGGGCGTGCCGGAACTCGCCGGCTTCACCGGCATGCTCTGGTATCGCGCCAGCGTGCGCTTGAGCGCCGAACAGGCCGCGCAAGCCACGTCGCTGGCGCTGGGCGCCGACGAGATCGACCAGACCTGGGTCAACGGGCGCGGTGTCGGCAGCGACTACGGCGGCGGCGAGCGGAACTATCCACTGCCGCCCGGACTGCTGCATGCCGGCGACAACCTGGTCGTGGTCAACGTGCTCAACACCTATGCCGACGGCGGGCTGTCCGGGCCGGTCGCGCTGCACCTGCGCGACGGCGGCACGGTGCTGCTGGACGGCGCCTGGGAGTACCGCCAGGTGCCGGAACGGGCCGGCACGCCGCCGCTGGCGCCGTGGCTGTCCGCCTCCGGCAAGACCACGCTGTACAACGCCATGGTCGCCCCGCTGGGCCGCTACGCGCTGCGCGGCGCGCTGTGGTACCAGGGCGAATCCAACACCGGCGAGGCCGGCGCCTATCGCGGCCTGCTGCGCGCCTACCGCGCCGACCTGCGCCGGCAGTTCGGCGCCGGCCTGCCGCTGCTGGTGGTGCAGCTGCCGAACTTCGGCCCGCCGCCGACGCAACCGCAGGAAAGCGGCTGGGCCGAGCTGCGCCGGGCGCAGCGCGACGTGGCCGGCGAGGATGCGCGCAGCGGGCTGGCGGTGGCGATCGACCTCGGCGAGCGCGGCGACATCCACCCTGCCAACAAGCAGGACGTCGGCCGGCGCCTGGCGCGCACCGCGCGGCACGTGGTGTACGGCGAGGCGTTGCCGCCGTCCGGCCCGGTGCCGGCCTCGGTGCGGCGCGAGGGCGACACGGTCGTGGTCGGCTTCGACGACGTCGATGGCTCACTGGTCGCCTACGGCGCCGACGGCCCGGTCGGCTTCGAGCTGTGCGGCGCGCAGCCGGGCAGCTGCCGCTACGCCGGCGCGCGCATCCGCGGGCGCGAGGTGGTGCTGCAGGCGCCCAACGCGGCCGCCGCCACCCGCGTGCGCTACGGCTGGGCCGACAGCCCCGTCGTCACCCTCTACGACAGCGCCGGCCTGCCGGCCGGGCCGTTCGAAACCGCCATCCCCTGACATCCCACCCAAGATCCGCACGATGAACACGCAAGTCGTCACCGAAACCGCTACCCATGGCTCCAAGCGCGAGCGCGAGATCGTCGATGCCAAGGTCATCGTCACCTGCCCGGGCCGCAACTTCGTCACGCTGAAGATCGTCACCCGCTCGGGCGTGTACGGGCTGGGCGACGCCACGCTCAACGGACGCGAGCTGGCGGTGGCCGCCTACCTGCAGGAGCACGTGGTGCCGAACCTGATCGGCCGCGACGCCGGCCGGATCGAGGACATGTGGCAGTTCCTGCACCGCGGCGCGTACTGGCGGCGCGGCCCGGTGACGATGACCGCGATCGCCGCGGTCGACGTGGCGCTGTGGGACATCCTCGGCAAGATGGCGGGGCTGCCGCTGTACCAGCTGCTCGGCGGCCGCTCGCGCGAGGGCGCGCTGGTGTACGGCCACGCCAACGGCCGCGACATCGCCGAGGCGAGCGACGCCGTCGGGCGTTTCATCGAGCAGGGCTTCCTGGCGGTGCGCGCGCAGTGCGGCGTGCCGGGCGTGAAGAAGGCCTACGGGGTCTCCAGCGCGCGCGGCTACGAGCCGGCCGAGAGCGAGCTGCCGGCGGAGACGGTGTGGAACACGCCGCGCTACCTGGAGACCGCGCCCCGGCTGTTCGAGCAACTGCGCAAGGACCACGGCACCGGCGTCGAACTGCTGCACGACGTGCACCATCGCCTGACCCCGATCGAGGCCGCGCGGCTGGCGCGCGACCTGGAGCCGTACCGGCTGTTCTGGCTGGAGGATTCCACCCCGGCGGAAAACCAGAAGGCGTTCGAGCTGATCCGCCGGCACTCGGTCACCGCACTGGCGGTCGGCGAGGTGTTCAACTCGATCTGGGACTGCAAGTACCTGATCGAGAACCAGCTGATCGACTACGTCCGCACCACCATCGTGCACGGCGGCGGCATCACCCACGTGCGCCGGCTGGCCGACTTCGCCGCGCTGTACCAGGTGCGCACCGGCTTCCACGGCGCCACCGACCTGTCGCCGGTGACGATGGGCGCGGCGCTGCACTTCGACACCTGGGTGCCGAACTTCGGCATCCAGGAGTACATGTTCCATACCGACGAGACCGACGCGGTGTTCCCGCACGACTACGTGCTGCGCGCCGGCCGCCTGCACGTGGGCGACACGCCCGGCCATGGCGTGGACATCGACGAGAAGCTGGCCGCGAAGTATCCGTACGCCCCCAAGCAGCTGCCGATCGCGCGGCTGGAAGACGGCGCGATGTGGGATTGGTGAGGAGGGGTGATGAAGCGTCCGTACGCATTTTTCCCGTTGTTCCTGCGCAAGTGGACTGTTGGCCAGGAAGGTTCGTCGCTGTTGCTTGTGATCCTGCCGTTGCTTTCCGCCTTTGCTCCGTCGGGGCCCCTCCGTAGCGGCGGGGACGGCGGGAAAAACCCGAAGGGCGACGCCCATGGATGGGCGTCGTTTTTCGCCGGGGCAGGATGCCCCGTCGAAAAATCCCGCTGGCGCCGCGAACCCGCAGCGAAGCTGCGGGCGCGAAGGCGGGGTGTGCTTTCTTTTGGTTACTTTTCTTTGCACAAGCAAAGAAAAGTGACTCGCCGCAAGGCGAAAGCTCTTGCCGCTGCTCTCATAAAGACAAGAAGCCCAGGCATGACCGAGCCTCGCCCAGCACTGGGACATCGAGGGTGGGGGCTCCTGCTCGCCGCACTGACCGCTCCCGCCTTCGCGCAATCACCCGCGTATTTCGACTGGTTCGAATACACCGGCCGCGATGCCGCGTTCGAGGCCCCGCTGCCGGCCGGCCACTACCGCAACCCGGTGCTGGCCGGGTTCCATCCCGACCCCAGCGTGGTCGCGGCGAACGGCAAGTTCTACCTGGTCAATTCCAGCTTCGCATACTTCCCCGGCATCCCGGTGTTCGAGAGCGCCGACCTGGTGCACTGGCAGCAGGTCGGCAACGTCATCGACCGGCGCACCCAGCTGGACTTCGACGGGCTCGGCGTGTCGCGCGGCATCTTCGCGCCGGCGATCTCGTACCACGACGGCACCTTCTACGTGGTCACCACCGCGGTGGACAGCGGCGGCAACTTCATCGCCACCGCCACCGACCCGGCCGGGCCCTGGTCCGACCCGCACTGGCTGCCGGGCATCGGCGGCATCGACCCGTCGCTGTTCTTCGACGACGACGGCAAGGTCTACCTGGTCAACAACGACGCGCCCGAGGGCACGTCGCGCTACGACGGCCATCGCGCGATCTGGATGCAGCAGATCGACCTGGCGCGCTTCCAGCCCGTCGGCCCGCGCAAGGTGCTGGTCGATGGCGGCGTGGAGCCGGAGAAGAACCCGATCTGGATCGAAGGCCCGCACCTGTACAAGCGCGACGGCTGGTACTACCTGTCCGACGCCGAGGGCGGCACCGGGCCGAACCACTCGCAGGTGGTGCTGCGCAGCCGCGACGTGTGGGGGCCCTACGCGCCCTATGCGCACAACCCGATCCTGACCCAGCGCGACCTGCCGGCGGACCGCCCGCTGCCGGTCACCAACGCCGGCCACGCCGATCTCGTAGAGGGCCCGGACGGGCGCTGGTGGGCCGTGTTCCTGGCCAGCCGCAACTACGCCCGCGTCCACTACAACACCGGTCGCGAGACCTACCTGCTGCCGGTGGAATGGAAGGACGGCTGGCCGGTGATCCTCGAGCACGGCCGCGCCATCCCCTACGTCGCGCCCGGCCCCGCCTACCTGCAGGCCGGCCTCGACCAGGCCCCGAACACCGGCAACTTCACCTGGCGCGACGAGTTCGATGCGGCCAAGCCCGGGCGCGAATGGCTGTACGTGCGCGTTCCCAAGCGGGATTGGGCCGACCTGCGCGCGCGCCCGGGCCAGCTGACGATCCATCCGCTCGCCGAAGGCCTGGATACGCTGCGCAACCCCTCGTTCCTGGCGCGCCGCCAGCAGCACCTGGCGTTCGATGCCAGCACCGCGCTGGAGCTGCCGGCGGCCGGCACCGCCGCCGGGTTGGCCGCGTTCCAGAACGAGCGCTACTGGTATTTCCTCGGCGTGCGCCGCGATGGCGAGCGCATGCAGCTGTTCCTGGAGAAGCGCGCCGGCGAGGCGGCCGCCCGCGTGGTGGCATCGCGCACGTTGCCGGCATCGGCGGCGTTGAAGCTGAAGATCTCCGGCGACGGAGGCGATTACGGTTTCGCCTTCGACGCCGGCGAGGGCTGGCAATGGCTGGCGCAACGCCAGGACGGCACCGTGCTCAGCACCGAGGTCGCCGGCGGCTTCGTCGGCGCGATGGTGGGGCCCTACGCCAGAGATGAAAGCCCCTGACCATGTCCGGCCCCCGGGGCTTCGCCCGTACCCTCCTCCGGCGCTGCGCGCCGCCTTCTCCCGTAGGGAGGAGGGCATGTCGCTCCGATCTGATATCCATGACGTCACAAACAAGGAAAGACCGATGACCACCCACCGCACGCGACGCACCAGGCTCGGACAATGCTGTGCCCTCGCCCTGCTGGCCCTGCTTCCGCTGGGACCGGCGGTGGCGGACGAGGCCGCGCCCTGGCTCGATACCCAGCGCAGCTTCGAGGACCGCGCCGCGGCGCTGGTCTCGCGCATGACGCTGGAGGAAAAGGCCGCGCAGATGCAGAACGCCGCGCCGGCGATCGAGCGCCTGGGCGTGCCGGCCTACGACTGGTGGAACGAGGCGCTGCACGGCGTCGCCCGCGCCGGCGGCGCGACCGTGTTCCCGCAGGCGATCGGCATGGCCGCGACCTTCGACGTGCCGCTGGTCGGCCAGGTGGCCGACGCGATCAGCGACGAGGCGCGCGCCAAGCACGCGCGCTTCGCCGCCGAGGGCAAGCGCGGCCGCTACCAGGGCCTGACCTTCTGGTCGCCCAACATCAACATCTTCCGCGACCCGCGCTGGGGCCGCGGCCAGGAGACCTACGGCGAGGATCCGTATCTCACCTCGCAGCTGGGCGTGGCGTTCGTGCGCGGCCTGCAGGGCGACGACCCCAAGTACCGCAAGCTCGACGCCACCGCCAAGCACTTCGCCGTGCACAGCGGCCCGGAGGCCGACCGCCACCACTTCGACGTGCACCCGTCCAGGCGCGACCTCTACGACACCTACCTGCCCGCGTTCGAGGCGCTGGTGAAGGACGGCGACGTCGATGCGGTGATGGGCGCCTACAACCGCGTCTACGGCGAGTCCGCCAGCGCCAGCAAGTTCCTGCTGCGCGACGTGCTGCGCGATCGCTGGGGCTTCAAGGGCTACGTCGTCTCCGACTGCTGGGCGATCGTGGACATCTGGAAGAACCACAAGATCGTCGCCACGCCAGAGGAGGCCGCCGCGCTGGCGGTGAAGAACGGCACCCAGCTCGACTGCGGCAACACCTACGCGCCGTCGATCCCGGTGGCCGTGCGCAAGGGCCTGCTCGACGAGATCGAGGTCGACAAGGCGGTGACGCAGCTGTTCGCCGCGCGCATGCGCCTGGGCATGTTCGACCCGCCGCAGGACGTGCCCTGGACGCGGATCCCGTATTCGGTGAACCAGTCGCCTCGGCACGACGCGCTGGCGCGCAAGGTCGCGCAGGAATCGATCGTGCTGCTGAAGAACGACGGCGTGCTGCCGCTGTCGCGCACCACCCAGCGCATCGCCGTGGTCGGGCCCACCGCCGACGACACCATGGCGCTGCTGGGCAACTACTTCGGCACCCCGGCCGCGCCGGTGACGATCCTGCAGGGCATCCGCGAGGCGGCGCCGCAGGCGCAGGTGCTGTACGCGCGCGGCACCGACCTGGTCGAGGGCCGCGACGACCCGGCCGCCACGCCGCTGATCGAGCCGCAGTACCTGCGGCCCGCGGCGGGTTCGAGCGAGCGCGGCCTGCGCGGCGAGTACTTCCGCAGCCGCGACCTGTCCGGCACCCCGGCGCTGGTGCGGGTCGATCCGCAGATCGCGTTCCGCTGGGACCGCGGCTCGCCGACCGACACGCTGATGGCGCGCGGCGAGGCCAGCGAGGAGCAGGCGCTGCCCAGCGACGGCTTCAGCATCCGCTGGAGCGGCCAGCTGCTGCCGCCGGTAACCGGCGACTACCGGCTCGAGGCCGCCGCCAACGACGGCTTCCGCCTGTACCTGGACGGCAAGCTCCTGCTGGACCACTGGAGCGACAACGAACGCCTGCGCGCCGACAGCGTGCAGGTCGCGCTGCAGGCCGGGCGCAGCTACGAGATCAAGCTGGAGTACTACGAAGGCGAGCGCGACGCCGGCGTGCGCCTGGCCTGGGACCTGCCCGGCGCCAAGCCGCCGCTCGAGGAAGCGGTGGAGGCGGCGCGCAAGTCCGACGTGGTGGTCTTCGTCGGCGGCCTCACCGGCGACGTCGAGGGCGAGGAGATGACGGTCAACTATCCCGGCTTCGCCGGCGGCGACCGCACCGACATCCGCCTGCCCGCCACCCAGCAGAAACTGCTGGAAGCGGTGCACGCCACCGGCAAGCCGGTAGTGCTGGTGCTGACCACCGGTTCGGCGCTGGGCGTGGACTGGGCCAAGGCCAACCTGCCGGGCATCCTGGTGGCCTGGTACCCCGGCCAGCGCGGCGGCAGCGCGGTCGCCGACGTGCTGTTCGGCGACGCCAACCCGTCCGGGCGGTTGCCGGTGACCTTCTACAAGGCCGACGAGAAGCTGCCGGCGTTCGACGACTATGCGATGGCCAATCGCACCTACCGCTACTTCGGCGGCGAACCGCTGTATCCGTTCGGCCATGGGCTGTCGTACACGACGTTCGGCTACGCCGGACTGAAGCTGGACCGCACAAGCGTGGCGAAGGACGGCACCGTGAAGGCCAGCGTCGAAGTGCGCAACACCGGCACGCGCGCCGGCGACGAGGTGGTGCAGCTGTACCTGCGCCCGCTATCGCCCGCGCCCGGCCAGGCCTTGAAGAACCTGCGCGGCATCCAGCGCGTGCGCCTGCAACCGGGCGAGGCCAGGCAGGTCGTCTTCGAACTGAGCCCCGCGAAGGACCTGCGCCGCTACGACGAGAAGGCGGGTGCCTACGTGGTCGAGCCCGGCCGCTACGAAGTCCAGATCGGTGCGTCCAGCGCGGACATCCGCGCAAGCAAGACCTTCGACATACAGAACGACTGACCACGTTCCCTTCTCCCGCAAGCGGGAGAAGGTGCCCCGAAGGAGCGGATGAAGGCACCGCGCCGCCCTCATCCCAACCCCTCTCCCGCAAGCGGGAGAGGGGCATTCTTCCTCCGCGAACTGTCCGTATCCGCGATGACCGACCTGCCCCGTCTCTCCGATGCCACGCTCGCGGCGTTGCCGCCGGGTGTCGCCGCGCCCGCCTACGACCGCACCGCCACCCGCATCGGCATCGTCCACTTCGGCCCAGGCGCGTTCCATCGCGCGCACCAGGCCGCGTACATCGACACGCTGCTGGCCGACGAGCCCGACTGGGCGATCAGCGCAGTCTCGCTGCACAGCACCGAGGTGCGCGATGCGTTGCGTCCGCAGGATGGCCTCTACACCCTGGCGCTGCTCGGCGAGCACACGTCGCTGCGCGTCATCGGCGCGATCCGCGAAGTGCTGTGCGCGCGCGACGAACAGGCCGCGGTGCTGGCGCGGCTGGCCGATCCCGGCGTACGCCTGGTCACGCTGACCATTACCGAGAAGGGCTACTGCCTGGCCGGCGACAGCCTGGATGTCGCCCATCCCGACATCGTCCACGACCTCGCCGCGCCGGATACGCCGCGCAGCGCCATCGGTCATCTCGTCGCCGGCCTGCGCACGCGCCAACGCCTGGGCCTCAAACCCTATACCGTGCTCAGCTGCGACAACCTCCCCGACAACGGCGGCAAGCTGCGTCGCGCCACGCTGCAGTACGCGCAACGCATCGACCCGGCGCTGGCGGCCTGGATCGAGGCCGAGGCCACGTTCCCGCGTTCGATGGTGGACAGCATCACCCCGGCCAGCGACGACGCCCTGCGCGAGCGGGTATCGGCGCAGCTCGGCATGCGCGATGCCTGGCCGGTCCAGCGCGAGACCTACACGCAATGGGTGGTCGAGGACGCGTTCTGCAACGGCCGCCCGGCACTGGAACGCGCCGGCGTGGTCCTGAGCGGCGACATCGCCGGCTACGACCGCGCCAAGCTGCGCCTGCTCAACGGCCCGCACTCGACGCTGGCCTACCTCGGCTCGCTGCTCGGGCTGGAAACCGTCGCCGACGCGATGCGCCACCCGCAGCTGTCCGCCTTCGTCGAAACGCTGATGCGCAAGGACATCGCGCCCACGCTGCCGGCGATGCCGGGTTTCGATCCGCAGGCCTATGCCGGCGCCATCCTCGCGCGCTTCCGCAACCCGGCGATCCGCCACCTGCTCTCGCAGATCGCCTGGGACGGCTCGCAGAAGCTGCCGGTACGGATCCTCGCCACCCTGCACGACGCCCTGGCGATCGGCCATCGCATCGATCGACTGTGCCTGCCGGTCGCCGCATGGATGCAGTTCGTGCGACGGCAGGTGCACAACGGCGTGGCGCTGGTCGACCCGCTTGCCGAGGCCCTGGGCCGGATCGCACGAAGCGCCACCGGCGATGCCGCGCACGACGTCGAGGCGTTCATGGCCTTGGATGCGGTGTTCGGACCGGTATCGGGCGATGCGCGCTTCGTCGATGCCCTGCAGGTCGCGTATGCCGCGCTGGTGGAGCCGATGGCCATCGCACGGCATATCGACGTTCGATCCGGAGAATGAGGCCAGCGATCAAGGGATTCTCCGTAGCCCTGTAGGAGGACTTCAGTCCCGACGGGCTTTCCCGATCATGCCCAGCGAAAGAAACAACGACGATGCAAAGCAGGCCAAAGCCTTCGACCATCGCCGCTTGGTCCTTCAACAGCATCCGCAAGGACCGTCGGGACTGAAGTCCCTCCCACAAGGAACAACGACAGCGCAGAACAGGCCCAAGCCTTCATCGCTGCCATTACGTGATCCTTCCGCAGCATCGGCAAGGCCTCGCCAGGACTGAAGTCCCTCCCACAACGGACCGGCATCGCGCAATGCGCGCTTCGCAGACGCTCTGCCAGTCGCATCTGCGGCATTGGCGGATGCAGCGATCATCGCCGGGACACATCGGCGGCATTCCCTCCGCAAGGAGACAAGAACGGCCCCCAGGTACTCCTGTGGGAGGGACTTCAGTCCCGACAGGCCTTCCCGGCCATGCCCAACGAACAAGGCGACGGCACGCAAGCGACCGATCGCACGCGAAGGCTCATGCCGCATCCGCAGCGAGCGGCCGCAGGTCCGGACCGGGCCGCTTCGCGCTCGGGAAGCCCATCGCGATCGCCGCCGCGGCCAGGCCCAGCGCCATCGAGCCGATGTACATCCACGCATAGCTGCCGTAGCGGTCGTACAGCCAGCCGCCGATCAGCGGACCCAGCGCCATGCCGAAGCTGGAGAGCAGCGTCGCCGCGCCCAGCACCGAACCCAGGATGCGCGGATCGAACGCATCGCGCGCCAGCGAGGCATACAGCGGCATGGTGCCGCCGTAGGCCATGCCGAACACGATCGCTACCGCATAGAAGCCTTCGAGCTGGTTCACGCCCAGGTACGCCACCGCGCCGATCCCCTGCAGGACCAGCCCGGACACCAGCACCGGCTTGGCGCCGAAGCGGTCCGCGAGCAGGCCGAACAGCAGCCGGCCGCCCAGCCCGGCCGCGCCTTCCATGCTGTAGATGGTGACCGCCGCGGTCAGCGCCAGCCCGCAGCCGAGCGCATAGCTGACGGTGTGGAAGATCGGCCCCGAGTGCGCCGCGCAGCAAGCGAAGAACGCGCCGGCCAGCACCAGGAACGGCCTCGAGCGCAGCGCCCGCCCGAGCGGCGGCTTGCCGGCCGCGCTCGCTTCCGCCGGCATCGGCGCCGATGCCGGCGCCGTGCGCACGAACCAGACCGCGGGCAGCGTCAGCGCCCATGCCACGCCGCCGACGATCAGCAGCGTGGTGCGCCAGTCGTAGTGGCCGACCAGCCACGCCACCAGCGGCGACATCGTCATCGGCGCCACGCCGACGCCGGCCGACACCAGCGAGATCGCCAGGTTGCGGCGCCGTTCGAACGACGCCGCGGTGGCCGCGATCACCGGCGTGAAGAAGCTGGCGACCGCGATGCCCATCAGCACCCCGTAGCTCAACTGGAACATCAGCAGGCTGGTCGCCCGGCTGGCCAGCACGCAGGCCAGCCCGAGCAGCAGCGCACCCGCCAGCACCACCGGCCGCGGCCCGAACCGGTCGCTCAACATCCCCCAGCCGAACCCGCCCGCGCCCATGCTCAGGAAGGCCAGCGTCATGGCGCCCGACAAGGCGCTGCGCGACCAGCCGGTGGCCGCGCTCATCGGTCCCAGCAATACCGCCAGCGAGAACACCACGCCGACGGCCACGCAGCCCATCAGCGCGCCTGCAGCCACCAGCGGCCAGTTGCGGTCCAGCTCGGGGGAAGGGGAAACGGCGGTGCGGCTCATGGACGGACTCCCAGGGTTTTTATCCCTCCGACGAACGAGGGCGCCGGAAATCGACAATGCCCTCGTCCGGCGACCGGGCGCCCCCGCCCGCTCAGGCCCGCGCGCCGGCGCGGCGACGCCCGCGCCACCTCGCGGCGTACGGCAGCGCGAACAGGCACAGGCCGCTGAACATCAACAGGAACAGCGGCGGCAGCGGCGCGTAGACCACCCAGGCGGGCGGCTTGCCCAGGGCCATCGCCGCGAAGTTGGCGGCCACCGTCGCCGTGAAGAGCAGGCCGAGCCAGCGGTGCAGCGGCCGGAGCCAAGCGTTCCGGTGCATCGGGATGCCCTCCGCCGCTCAGCCTTGGCCGGGACGCGACTGGACCAGCTTCCAGCCGTTCCCGGACGGATCGCGGAAGCTGGCATCGACGCTGCCGTAGCGCTCGAGCGGTTCCTGGGTGAATTCCACGCCTTGCGCATGCATCCGCGCATGCGCGGCGCGGCAGTCGTCCACCAGCAGCACCAGCGGCGGCATGGCGCCCTTGGCGACGATCTCGTGCAGCGCCTGCGCGGTGGCCGCGTCGTGCACCGGCGGCCCCGGCAGGAACAGGCCGAGCTGGAAACCCGACTGCTCCGGATGCTGCACCGTCAACCAGCGGTAGTCGCCGTTGCGCGCATCGGTATGGACCCGGAACCCGAGCTTGTCGACGTAGAACCGCAGCGCTTCGTCCTGGTCGCGGACGTACAACCCGACCACCCCGACACCCTGGCTCATGCAACCTCCGTATGTTTGGACGCGGGGATGCTATCGGCCGCCTCGCGCCGCCGCTTCTCCGAAACTGCGGTGATGAGCGCCGGCCGGTGCGCGGCGGCGAGATAGCAGGCCGGCACCTGCGCCAGCGCCGCCGTCGCGGCCTGCTCGCGCGCGCGGCGTGCGCCCGGGCTTTCGCCGGTGACGTCGCGGAAGGTGCGGCCGAACGTGCCCAGGCTCTTCCAGCCGGTCCGGAACGCGATCTCGGTGACCGGCAGGCCGGTATCGCGCAGCAGCGCCGCGGCCCGCTCGATCCGGCGCGTGAGCAGGTAGCGGTGCGGCGGCACGCCGAAGGCATCCTTGAACGAACGCGCGAAGTGCGCCCCGGACACCCCGCTCACCCGCGCCAGCCGCCGCACCGGCCAGTCCTCGTGCGAGGCCGCGTCCATGCGGTCCTTCGCGCGCAGCAGGCGGCGCAGCAGGCGCGGGTCCTGGCCCGTGCCCAGCGCGCGCGGTTCGCTTGCGGGTGCCGCCCCCGCGGGGAACCGGCCGGAGTTCTTCGCCATGGGCGTAGTTTGCCGCCATCGCGCGCGACGACGCGCGTGCGGCGGCCGAACCCGCCGCGACCGCTGCTCCGGCCGGCCCGGCCTGGCGGCCTCAGGCCGCCTCGGCCGCCCAGGCGAGCGCGTCGGCGCCGGCCGGCAGGCGCATCGGCGCGGCTGGGTCGGTCACCGCGCGCCACACCGCCTCGGCCACGTCGCGGGCCTCGGTGATCGGCCCGCCGGCCTGAACCCCGGCGACGAAGCGCTCCATGAACCCGGCATAGGCCTCGTGGTCGAAACCGGCCATGTGCGGCCGCGCGTTCTCGCCGAAGCGCGTGCCCGGCGCCCGGCCCGGCAGCACCAGCCGCACCCGCACGCCGAACTGCGCCATCTCCTCCGCCAGCGATTCGCTGAAGGCGTTCACCGCCGCCTTGCTGGCCCGGTACGCGGCCAGCAGCGGCAGCGACTTCAGCGTCACGCTCGAGGTGACGTTGACGATCGCCCCGCTGCGGCGCCGCCGGAACTGCGGCAGCAAGGCCTGGCTCAACGCCATCGTGCCGAAAGCGTTGGTCTCGAACAGCGTGCGCACCGTGTCCATCGGCATGCACTCGAACGGCGCCGCCGCGCCGAGGCCGGCGTTGTTGACCAGCGCATCGACCGTCCCCGCCTCCGCTACCGCGCGCTCGATGCTGCGCGGATCGGTGACGTCGAGCGCGAGCACCCGCAGGCGCTCGGACGGCGGCAGCAGGTCCTCGCGCGGCGTGCGCATCGTGGCCACCACCTGCCAGCCGCGGTCGAGGAACAGGCGGGCGGTCTCCAGGCCGAAGCCGGAGGAACAGCCGGTGATCAGGACGGTTTGCATGGGGGCTCCTTACGTGAGGTGGACAAGCGAGGGAGCCACGATAGGCCGCTTCGCCCGTACTCACTACAATCCAAAGTCCATATTCCTTTCGCAGGAGTCCGGCATGGCCGACCCGCTCGCCGAAGTGGTCACCCTGCTGCAACCCAGCGCCCGCTTCTCCAAGTCCGTCGCCGGCAGCGGCCCCTGGGCGATCCGCCGCTCCGATGCCGGCCAGCCGTTCTACTGCGCGGTGCTCGAAGGCGGCTGCCACCTGGCGGTGGACGGCCAGCCGCCGTTCGCGCTTCGGGCGGGCGACTTCGTCCTCGTCCCGGCGGCCTACGGCGTGGCGATGACCAGCCTGCAACCGCCTCCGCCCGGCACCGAGACGCAGCCGCAAACGCAGGGCGCCGGCCGCTACCGCATCGGCCATGGCGACGGCCCGGTCGACCTGCGCATGCTGGTCGGCCATTGCCACTTCGGCTCGCCCGACGCCGCCCTGCTGGTCTCGCTGCTGCCGCAGGTGGTGCACGTGCGCGACGAGCGTCGCCTGGCCACCCTGGTGGAACTGGTCGGCGACGAATCGCACGAACAGCGCCCCGCGCGCGAAGTGGTGCTGGCGCACCTGCTGGAGGTGCTGCTGATCGAAGCGCTGCGCTCCGGCGCCGGCACCGCCGCCTCGCCGGGCCTGGTGCGCGCCCTGGCCGATCCCCGCCTCGCCGCCGCGCTGCGCGCGATGCACGCGCGCCCCGCGCACCCATGGACCGTGGCCGAGCTGGCGAAGGAAGCCGCGCTGTCGCGCTCGGCGTTCTTCGAACGCTTCCAGCGCGCCGTGGGCCTGGCGCCGATGGAATACCTGCTGGCCTGGCGCATGGCCCTGGCCAAGGACCTGCTGCGCCGCGGCGGCACCCGCATGGCCGAGATCGCCGAACGCGCCGGCTATCGCACCGCCAGCGCCTTCAGCGTGGCGTTCTCGCGGCACGTGGGGATGACGCCTACGCGGTATGCGAGGGGAGGCGGGGAAGCTGGAGTACGGGTATCGCCGGAGGCGATCGGGTAACTGCTTGTGGCTGTCTGCTTTCGGCCAGAAGCGGACGGCCGGTGCCTACGAAGCCCTCCCAGCTTGCGTCGGGGCGGGAGCTGTGACTACGAAAGAAGTGAACCTAGAACCGTTATTTCTGCACCGATGATAGAGATAGTTGACGGATGACATGCTCCTTCCGATTTCTCCGGCCAAGTCATTTTCGCCAGCCAGGCGAACTCGCGCGCTAGGGCGACGCCTGCATTTCATGCTTGCCTCTCAAGCCCTCGCCTCGTCTGCCGTTATTCGTCAGATGTTTCACAAGGATCTCGACAATCATGAGCTGGATGCCAACTGCCCCAACCGACAACCTCTATAAGTTCTCGGCCTTGTGGGGCCTGCGAATGCTTCTGGGATTATTATTGTTCTTCGCTTGGCTTATCTCCATCCAAATGCAGATCGAGAAGGAGATGGACTCGGCGCAGCACTACTACCGGTCTGCAATGATCCTTCCAGACATAGAGCAACGGCTCGATGCACTGAAACAAGGGAAAGTCAACGAGCACAGATTAGCCTGGGCACTACCTCATTGGACGCCTCAGGATGAGAGAGTGATCCTAGAAATAGCAGCTAAGAGGCATCGTCAATCCATGGCTGCATCTAAATCGATCATGGATCAGAAAGCTGGAGAAGCACTTGCATATCTCAGACGACTCGATGTCTTGCTGATCGGCTTCATCTACATTGTTCTCGCAACAGGACTGTTCGTGTTCGGTTTCATGCGATGGAAGCGGAAACTGCACGATGTTGAAGGGAAGTTGCGTGACGCTGAGCTGACGATGCGGGAGCTCGGCATCGAGAAGCTCCGCATCGAGATCGCTCAGTTACGCCGGAGCGGCCGCAGGTCATGAATTAACTCAACTGGAAAGGAATGGTTCCTGGTTGACTTATTCTCCAAGAGCCGGTGCCGGTTCGCAGGAAGCCCTTGACGAGAGGGCAGCGCAACAGTCCCTTCAGGGTCGGCAGAAGACCCATTGTTCCGCTGACAGCCTCCGTCCATGCGACGCGTAGGCCACCTGGCCCTCAAGGGTGAAGCCGATGCGATACGACTCCACGCCGGGAAACCCGCCTGCCGCGGTGGCGCTGTCTCCTTTCCGGGAGACAGCAGCAGGCGACCGCGATGACAGCAGCGTGGCGTTCCAGCGTGCGCGGCGGCGCTCAGGCGATCTTGGCGAGATAGCCCAGCAGCGCTTGCGGCATCTGCCCGACCGCTTCGCGCGGGGGCGCGTCCTGGCGCAGGTCCACGTACATGTCCGTCGCCGCCATGTAGGCGTTGCGCACCGATGCCGCATCGAGGGCCGCCACCGTTTCCGCCAGCCTTCCGGCGTGGAGCGCATCGAGCGATTCGATCCGGCGCACGCCGCGCTGCGGGCACCCCGCGCGCCGGTGCAGCAGTGGTCCCAGGACCTGTTCGCGGAAGAACGCGAGCATCCCGAGGGCCTCGTACAGTTCGCCGCGGGCCAGCTTGGCCGCTCCGTAGTGCAGCCATATCCACGCCCGCTGCTCGAACCAGTCCGGCGAGGCGTTGGGCCACGCGATCGAGGCCGCGTCGAGCCGGGCCTCGATCCAGGCCGGATCGCGCGCGAACAATACCGCCGGGCGCTCCACGCGCCGGTCCAGGTCCGACGCGGTGACGAATTTCAGGTCCACGTGGATCAGCGGCGGGCCGTAAAGGCAGATCAGGAGCCTGGGCTCCCCGACGTGCTCGCCGGTGAACGCCGCGAGCAACCCGCCCACCTTCTCGGCGAACCGGCGCCGCGACGCCATGACGTCCTCGTACTTGTCCTCTTCGACCAGGACCACGAAATCCAGGTCCGAATGCTCGTCGAAGCCGCCGTGGACGTACGAACCGCCGGCCAACAATGCGGCCAGCCTGTCGTCGCGCTCCACTTCGCGGCGGACCCTCTCCACGAACTCCGCATGCAACTCGGGCAATGTGCTGGGCATAGCGATTCTCCAAGCCAGCAGGCCAGATTAATCCGGTGCAGGCCAGGCGCACAAGCGCGCTCCCGGCCAGCGGGCCGCCGTCGAACAAGGATGCGAACCGCGTCATGCGGTCCGCATCCGGGCTGGCGGCTACTCCGTTGCCGAGAACGCCGCGTGGTACGACACCTCGCCGCGCGGGATGCCGTGCCCGAGCGGCAATGCCTGGAAATACCGCGCCGGTACGCCGGGCAGCGAAAGGTCCGGCCAGGTCTTGAAACCGAAGCGCGCGTAGTAACCAGGATCCCCGAGCACCACGCAGCCTCGGCTCTTCAGCCGTCTCAGCCGGTCGAGCGCGGCGCAGACCAAGGCCGAACCTACGCCTTGCCTTTGCCAGCGCGGGTGCACCGATAGTGGTCCGAGGCCATGCCAGTCCGCCTCCCCCGTCGAGAGGCCCACGGGAGAGATTGCGACATGACCGATCAGCTCAGGGCCATGGGTTGCGACGAGCGAAACCGCCAGCCGGTCCGCACGCCTCAGCGCGGCGACGATGAACTGCTCGGTGCCGCTCGAATGCGTCGCTTGCATGAAGGCCAGCCGCGTCAGGATGCCGATGGCATCGGCATCCTTTGCCGCCTCGTCGCGGATGCTCACGCCAGGATTCGAGCCAAGGTGCGGCTGTGTGGTGGTGTCATGATTCGATGTCATGGAAAGGACTCTCGATAGTGGCCACGGCGACAGCGCGGATCGCGTACGACCATCGCGCCGGCGCGATGGCGATGGTCAACGGTTGTCGAGTTGCGGCCGGACCGCTCTCAGGCCCGCCGCATTGATGCGGTAGGGCTTGCTCGATACCGAGCTTATGAGGCGCTTGGACTTGAGTTTCTTGAAGACGGCAAGCGTGCAGTCCGCGAGGACGTACCCGTCGATGGTGCGGCATTCGACCGCGACGACGCGCCCCGCCTCGTCTCGATGGTGGGCGATGGCGCCGCCCTTGGCGAGCACGTGCAGTGTCCGCTGCTCCGATCTGGAGATATTCATTGGGTGCTGGACTCATCCGAATAGGCAAAAACGGACGGACACGTCGTGCCCGCCCACGGATTCGCTTATCGATAACCGGCCGACCGGAACGGTCGGCATACGGTTATCGGATGGTCACAAGCTCCAACATACGCGCTCTTCCGGACGGCCTCGGGCCGTCGACCAGGAAAACGGATTGGGCCACACCGGACGGCGGCCGGTCAACGGCATGGCGCGGTGCCATGAGGCCGTGCGATGCAGGAGTGACATGGGCTACCGCCGATAACGGCCCCCGATCCATCGCTCGCGATGGCGACCCTCGCGGAAGGCCTACGCGCCGCTCACCCCGGCACGTAGGCCACCCAGCCCTTGAAGGTGAAGCCGGCGTAGAACAGTTCCACGTCGCGAAAACCCGCCTGCTGCAGCAACGCGACCTCCTGCTCGGGCGACAGCAGCGGCAGGCGCGCGCCCATGGCCTCGATCGCCGCCCTGGCGTTGGAGGCGGGGATGCCGGAGGCGACCGCGAAGGCGGCATAGCGTTCCAGCCAGCGCGTCTTGTCCGGACCGGACTGGGGGAAGCTGTGGTGCGCGAGGACCAGCGGTGCGCCAGGCTTGAGCCGTCGTTTCAACTCGACGAGCGTGTGCAACCGCTGCTCCGCCGGCAGGAAGTGCAGGGTCAGCAGGCAGGTCGCGCCGTCGAACAGGTCGTGCGGGGCATCGTCGATATGGCCTTCGAGCAGTTCCGCATGCCCGGCGAGCGGGCCCAGCGTGGCCCGTGCCAATTGCAGCATCTCCGCGGACGGGTCCACGCCCAGCAGGCGCCAGCCCGGCCGCGCCTGCGCAAAGGCCTTCAGTTCCAGCCCGCCTCCGGCGCCGAGCACCAGGACGTGGCCGTCGTCGGGTACGCGCTCGGCCAGCAGCAGGGTCGTCATCCGGTGCAGGGCATCCAGCCCCGGCACCTGGCGGGTGGGGCCCTCGGCATAGCGGGCGACGGCGTCGGGATCGGAGAACGAGAACAAGGCAGGCTCCAGCGGCGATGCGATGCCGTCCATGCTATCGCGTCGCCGGCATGTACCGGTCTACAGATCAGTCGGTGCCGAACCCCAGGCCGGTGGCGAGTACCCGCACGCGGGCGAGGAACGCGCCGGAGGTCATGTAGAGCGAATGGCCGTCGTCGCCGAAGGCGCAGTTGGAGATCGCGCCGCCGGTCTCGATGCGGCCGAGGCGCTTGCCGTCCGGGCCGAACACGATCACGCCGCCGGGACCGGTGGCGAACAGGCGGCCGTCGCTCGCCACGGCCATGCCGTCGGGCAACCCGGGCACGTCCTTGCCGGCCAGGTCCGAGGCGTCGGCGAACACGCGCCTGGAGACGACCCCACCCTTGGCATCGAGCGTGTAGGCCATCCAGATCGGGCGTGCCGGATCGGAGTTGGAGACGTACAGGGTGCGTTCGTCGGGCGAGAGCGCGATGCCGTTCGGGTAGGTCAGGCTGTCGTCCAGCAGATGCACGCTGCCGTCCCCGTCGAGGCGGTAGACGCCGTTGAACGGCAGTTGCTTGGCCTTGGATTCGTTCCCGTCCTTCAGGCCATAGGGCGGATCGGTGAAGAACGCCACGCCGTCGCGGCGGCGGACCACGTCGTTGGGGCTGTTGAAGCGCTTGCCCTGGAACCGGCTCGCCAGCACCGTCTTGCGCTTGGTGGCCGGATCGAGGCGGGCGAGGCTGCGGCTGCCGGAGTCGGCCAGCAGCACGCCGCCGTCGGGCTCGGGATACAGGCCGTTGGCGCCGGGTTCGCGCAGGGTGTCCAGCTCGGGACCGGTGTAGCCGGACGGCGACAGGAACACCGACAGGCCGTCGCGCTGCGACCAGCGGTAGAGCTTGTTCTCGGGCACGTCGGTGAACAGCAGGTAGCCGCCCTTGCGGACCCAGGCCGGGCCTTCGGACCAGGTGAAGCCTTCGGCCAGCTTCTCGATGCGCGCATCGGGCGCGACCGCATCGCGGAAGGCAGGATCGAACGTGGTCAGGCGGCCGAGCGCGGCGGCAGGCGCCGCCGGCGTGTCGGCCTGCGCGCAGGCGGCCAGCGCCAGGAAGGAAACGGCCAGCAGGAGGCGGGGCAACGTACGCATCGTCGGGGTCCGTGGTTGCGAGGGGGCAATGATGCCATCCGGTGGGTGGGCTGAGCCTCTGTTCGCGATGTGGGTGGGTGCTGCAGGAGAAGCCTGCCCCACCCTCGCCTGCTTTGCGCGCGCTCCCTCTCCCGCCTGCGGGAGAGGAACCGGGACGTGCTATCGGCCTCCGCCCTGCGGCACGGCGAGCACGGCTTCCAGCGCGGGCTTGGGTTGGCGTTGCCGGTCGAACAGCAGCGGATAGTTGGTGCGGCCCGGCACCGGATAGTCGTTCTTCCACGACATGCCGTCGTGCACGCCCCAGACGCTGACGCGCGCGATCGCGTCGCGCTTGCGATGGAACAGCGCGAACAGCTCGGCGTAGCGCCGCGCCAGCTGCCGCTGCACGTCGTCGGGCAGGCCGCGCGGCCATGGATCGAGATAGCGCTTGAACTCCGGCAGCTGGAACTGCGGGTGTTCCATCACCGTGCCGACGACCTGGCCCTCGCGGGTCAGCGGCAGCACGTCGATGTCCAGCTCGGTGATCATCACCTTGACGCCCAGCGCGGCGTAGGCGTCGATGGCGGCCTCGATGTCCTGCAGGCTCGGGTAGTCCAGGCCCCAATGGCCCTGCATGCCGATGCCGTCGATGCGGATGCCGGCGGCCTGCAGCATCTTCACCATGCGCACGATGCCGTCGCGCTTGGCCGGACGCCAGGCGTTGAAGTCGTTGTAGTAGAGCTCGGTACCGGGCGCGGCGCGCGCGGCGGCCTCGAAGGCGGTGCGCACCACGGTGTCGCCGTCGCCCACGCTGCGGGTCCAGACGGTGTCGCGGTACTTGCCGTCCTCGTCCATGATCTCGTTGACCACGTCCCATGCATCGACCCGCCCGGCATAGCGGCCGGCGACCTTGGCGATGTAGTCGCGCATGCGCTGCAGCTGCGCCTGCGGCGTGTTGGGTCTTCCCGCGGCATCCCGGAAGAACCAGTCCGGAGTCTGGTTGTGCCAGACCAGCGTGTGGCCGACCACGAACATGCCCTGGCGCTTGCCGTAGTCGACGAACGCGTCGGCCGCGGCGAAGTCGTAGACGTCGGGGCGCGGATGGATCACCTCGACCTTCATCACGTTCTCGGCGGTGATCGCGTTGAAGTGGCGCGATACCAGCGCGGCGCTCGCCGCGTCCTCGCCGGAGACGATCTGCGCGTTGACGGCAGTGCCGACCAGGAAATCGTCGGCATAGGCCTGCTTGAGCGAACCGGCGTCCGCGGCTCGCGCGCCGGCCGAGGCGATCAACAGGACCATCGATGCGATTACGTGTTTCATTCGGTTCTCCTCGTGGGACTCCCGCCATCGCCGCCGTACAGGCCGAACGACGGCAAGGCAGGTACATCAACGGACGACATCCACCGGCACCGCCGCGCCCTGCACGCCATCGGCGCTCACGCGCAGCGTCGCCGGGCCCGACGCGCCGGGCCGCCCGCGCACGATCGCCAGCGCCAGCCCGCCGAACGCCGCGCGCTCGCGCGAGGGGAACGGGGTCATGTCGGTCGGATCGCCGTTGTCGGTGGCGACGATCTCGCCCGCGCCCTCGATGTCGAAGCGCAGGCGCAGGTTCGCGGTCGGCACCGGCGTGCCATGCGCATCCAGGACGCGTACCGTCGCGAACGCCAGGTCGCGGCCGTCGCCCTGGATCGCATCGCGGTCGACGCTGAGCGCCAGCCGGGCCGGCGCGCCGGCGGTGCGCACGCTGTCGCTCGCCCACGGCTTGCCGTGCCTGTACGCCTGCACGCGCAATTCGCCGGGCTGGTAGACCACCTTGTCCCAGCGCAACCGGTATTCGTACGGCGCCTTCTTCTTGCGTCCCTGCGAGACGCCGTTGACGAACAGCTCGGCCTCGTCGCCCGAGGTGAACACGTGCACCGGCGTGACCTGCCCCTCGCGACCGGGCCAGGTCCAGTGCGGCAGCAGGTGCGCCATCGGCAGATCCGGGCGCCAGCGCGACTGGTACAGCCAGTAGCGATCCTTGGGGAATCCGGCCAGGTCGACGATGCCGGAGTACGAGCTGCGCGCGCTGTAGTACGGGGTCGGTTCGCCCAGGTAGTCGAAGCCGGTCCAGACGAACTCGCCCGCCACGAACGGGTGCCGGTCCAGCGTGGCGAACACCTTGTCGGCGGTGGAGCCGAAGTCCACCGCGTGCAGCTCATAGGCGCTGACCTGGCGGCTCGCCGGATCGCCGCCGCGGCCATCGCGCACCGGCGCGCTGGCCAGCGGCGACACCGGGAACAGGTACACGCCGCGGCTGCTCAGCGCCGAGGCGGTCTCGCTGCCGATGATCGCCTTGCCCGGGAACGCTCTGTGGAAGGCAGGGTATTGCGGCGGCGTGCGGATGCGGTCGGTGCCCTCGAACTCCGGCTCCTGGCGGATGCCCTCGCCCTGGTAGTTGAGGCTGACCAGGTCGAACGCGGCGGCGAACGGCATGTCCGGCTTGGCCCAGTTCATCGAGGCGGTGGTCGGCCGGGTCGGGTCCTCCTCGCGCGCGATCGCGCCCAGGCGCCGGCCGATCGCCGCGCCGGCCTCGCCGGTGTACTGCTCGCCGACCTCGTTGCCCACGCTCCAGGCGACCACGGAAGGATGGTTGCGGTCGCGGCGCACCATCGCGCGCAGGTCGGGCTCGTGCCAGTCGGGGAAGACCAGGTGGAAATCCAGCGGCGTCTTGCGGCGCTCCCAGCTGTCGAACACCTCGTCGATCACCAGCAGGCCCATCGCATCGGTCAGCTCGAGCAACTGCGGATCGGGCGGGTTGTGCGCCATGCGGATCGCGTTGGCGCCCATGCGCTGCAGGATCTCCAGCTGGCGCTGCGCGGCGCGCCGGTTGAACGCAGCGCCGAGCGCGCCGAGGTCGTGGTGCATGTTCACGCCCTGCAGCGGCACGCGCTCGCCGTTGACGATCAAGCCCCGCTGCGCATCGAACCGGAGCGTGCGGATGCCGAAGCGGGTCTCGTAGCGATCGACGACGCGGCCGTCGCGGGTCAGCGTGGTGACGGCGAGATAGCGGTTGGGCCGCTGGTTCGGCGGTGGTCCCCACAGGCGCGGCTTGTCGATGCGCGTGGCGGTCTCCACGTAGGCGCCGCGCTCGCCGGCGGCCAATGCCAGGCGCGCGCGCGGGATGCGCGCGACGGCCGCGGCGCTCGCCTTGCCGTCCGCATCGAGCGCGAAGATCTCGGTATCCACGAAGACCTGCGCATCCTCGCGGCCGTCGTTGTCGACCGCCACGCGCAGCTCGACGGTGGCGGCCTGCGCGGAGGCCTCCGGCGTGGTGACCTGGGTCCCCCAGTGCGCGACGTGCACCGGCGCCGTGGTGGTCAGCCATACGTCGCGATACAGGCCGCCACCGGGATACCAGCGTGCGGATTCCGGCGGGTTGTCCAGGCGGATCGCCAGCTGGTTGCGGCCGCCGAAGTTCACGTACGGCGTCAGGTCCAGGCGCCAGCCGTTGTAGCCATACGGCCAGCCGCCGACCAGGTGGCCGTTGAGCCAGACCGTGGCGTACGACATCGCGCCGCCGACATCGAGGAACACCGAGCGGCCCGCGGCAGCGGCGGGGATGTCCAGCGTGCGCCGGTACCAGCCCACGCCCCAGCTCGGCAGCCGGCCCATGCCGCCGTACGGACCTTCGGCGAGGAACGGCCCGGCGATGGCCCAATCGTGCGGCAAGCTCACCGGCGTCCAGCCGCTGTCGTCGAAACCGGCCTGGACGAAACTCACGTCGCGGCCGGGATCGCCGGGCGGACGCACGTGGCGGCGCGCGGGATCGGCGATCAGGGGATTGGCGGTGGGCAGGATCCATGGCTTGAGCACCGGCCGCGTCGCCCGCACCTGCGCGGCGGCCTCCGGGCGCGCATCGGCGTCCTTGCCGTCGACGTTCCGCCCGGTCTCGGGCCGCACGTCGTAGTCGAGCCTGCCCTCGATGCCGGGCGGGTCGCCGCGATGGAAACGCCAGCCGGTGTCGAGCAGGACGCGCTCGCGCGGCGCCTGCGCCTGGGCATTCGGCATGGGCGCCAGCGATGCGAGCACAAGCGCGAGCAGGCACGTCGGCGACCTCATGTTTCCATCCCTCGAATCTCTGTTATCCGCCTGATTACCCGCAGGAGCGGTTTTGGTCGCGATGAGGCTTTCTCATTTGAGCCCCTGCACATGGATGTGCAGGCTGTTGCAGAAGGAGCTGCATGAAAGCCCCTTCGCGGCTGATGGCCCTAGGCCACCTAGACCCGCTCCCACAAGAAGCCGCTCCTGCCGTCCTTCGATGCGATCTCACAGCCGATAGGCCCGCTTCGGCAGCCGGTAGGCCAGGTCGACGGCGACCTCGGCCGCTTCGTCCTCGTCGAGCCGGTGCTCGGCCACCAGCTTGGCGAGCACCGCGCAGTCGATGCGGCGCGCGACGTCGTGCCGCGCCGGGATCGACAGGAACGCGCGCGTGTCGTCGTTGAAGCCGACCGTGTTGTAGAAGCCGGCGCTGCTCAGGGTCTGCTCGCGGAAACGCCACATGCCTTCCGGCGCATCGTGGAACCACCAGGCCGGGCCGAGCAGCAGGCTCGGGTAATGGCCGGCCAGCGGCGCCAGCTCGCGCGAATAGGTGCTCTCGTCGAGCGTGAACAGGATCAGCTTGAACGCGGGTTCGTTGCCGAAGCGGTCGAGCAGCGGCTTGAGCGCCTGCACGTACTCGGTGCGCAACGGGATGTCCGCGCCCTTGTCGCGGCCGTAGCGCGCGAACAGGCCGCGATTGTGATTGCGGAAGCAGCCCGGGTGGATCTGCATCACCAATCCGTCGTCCAGGCTCATCGCCGCCATCTCGGTCAGCACCTGGGCCCGGAACAGCTCGGCCTCGGCGGCGTCGAAATCGCCGCGCACGATCTTGGCGAACAGCGCGCGCGCCTGCGCCGGCGGCAGGTCGGCGGTGGCGCAGCTGGGATGGCCATGGTCGGTGGAGGTCGCGCCCATCGAGGCGAAGAACGCGCGTCGCTGGCGATGCGCGCGCAGGTAGCCGTCCCAGTCGTGCACGTCCTCGCCGGTCAACTCGCCGAAGCGGCGCAGCGCATCCGGGAACCGCTCGTGCTCCGGGTCGACCACCGGGTCCGGCCGGTATGCGGTGATCACGCGGCCCTTCCAGCCGCTGTCGCGGATCGCGGCGTGGTGCCGCAGCTCGTCCAGCGGCGACTCGGTGGTGGCGATGACCTCGATGTTGAAGCGCTCGAACAACGCCCGCGGGCGGAACGCCGGCGTCTGCAGCGCCGCGGTGATGGTGTCGTAGTAGCGATCGGCGCTGCCGGCATCCAGCCGCACGTCCAGCCCGAACACGTCCACGAACACGTGGTTGAGCCACATCGAGGACGGCGTGCCGCGGAACAGGTGGTAGTGCTCGGCGAACGCCCGCCACGCCGCACGCGGATCGACCGCGGCACGCGAACCGTCGGCACGCGGGATGCCGAGCGCATCCAGGTCCACGCCCTGGCTGTACAGCATGCGGAACACGTAGTGGTCCGGCACCAGCAGCAGCTCGGTCGCATCGGCGAACGGCGCGTCCTCGGCGAACCAGGCCGGATCGGTATGCCCGTGCGGACTGACGATCGGCAACCGCGCGACCTGCGCATACAGGCGGCGGGCGATGCCGCGCTGGACCGGATCGGAAGGAAACAGGCGGTTCTCGTCGAGATGGAGGGGCTTGGCGTTCATTCGGGGCATCGTCGCATGTCGGTCCGTCGTCCCGGGCAGGGCCCTGACGGGAACGGGAAGGGAAGGTCAGCGTTCCGGACTCTCCGGCGCACCGAGGTGGCTGTCGTCGCGCGCGCCGCCGCGCAGCACTTCCACGCGCTGGAACACCACGCCCGGGTCGATCCGCCACAACCTGAGGGTCTGCGCCCCGGCCGCGGCGCGATGGCGGGTCACGGCTACGTAGGCGCGCTCGGACACCGCTCGGGTCCAGGCGACCTTGGCCGGCGTGTCGGCACCGGTGGGAGCGGGCTCGAGCGCCATGCGCACCACCTGCGGCGGTTCGTCGCCGAGGGAGACGCCGAAGCGCAGGCCCTCGCCGCCGCGGAAATCGAGCGTCGGCGACACGGTCACGCGCACCTCGACCTCGCCGGCGCCGCGCAGCCACAACGGGTACTCCAGGCGCGGGCCATCGGCCGACAGCGGCGACTCCGGCGCCGTCTGCGGCCAGGAAGTCACGCCGGACAGGGTGCGTCCCAGGTTCGGGATCGTGATCCAGTCCACGCCGTCGCCGCCCACGGCGCGCGCATGGTGCTCGGCCTCGACCGCGACGATGCCGTGGCACTCGACGAAGCCTCGCGCCTGCGGCGGGATCGCGCATGCCGGCACGGCCGGTGCCACGGCCGGCGGGGCCGCCGCGGCCTTCGCGTCCACCCGCTGCACCGCCGGCGGCACGTTGCGGTCAGGCTGCTGCCAGCTCGTGTAGCCGATGCGGGGCTGCGACATCATGTGCCGCCATTTGCCGCCGGCGATGTCCTGTTCGTAGCGGCGCTGCAGCTCCGCATCGCGCTCGAAGCGTCGCTGCACCTCGTCGGCCCAGTGGTTGGCCGAGGCCAGTCCCAGCGCGGCGTCGCGCCGGTTGCGGGCCTGGGCGATGTACATCGCATCGAGGTTCGACAGCGCCAGCACCGGGTACTCGACCAGCTGGAAGAACGCATCATGGGCGTCGGCCGGAAGTTCGCGCTTCACCGCGTCCATGCGGGCGATCAGTGCGTTCCATTCGGCCTCGATGCGGTCGGCCTCGCCGCTGGCCAGGTCCCAGGTGGTGGCATCGGTCAGTTCCGGCGTGCGGCGGGCGCTGTACTGCGCATAGCGGGTCAGGATCTCCCCGATCGCCTCGGCATGGCGCTCGCCGAACTGCGCGGCGGCCCAGCGCGCCGGATAGGCGACCAGCCGGTCCAGGGTCATCGCCTCGGGCTTCCATGCCTGATCGAGGAAGAAGCTGATCGGCCACTCCATCGGCTTCAGGTCGCCGACGTTGACCACCCACAGCTGCCGCACGCCATGCGACCAGGCCAGGTTCATCTGTTCCCAGGTGCGTTCGATCTGCGTGGTGTTGAGCCACTTGTAGTTGCGCGGAGTGCCGACGTAGTCGAAGTGGTAGTACACACCGTAGCCGCCCGCCCGCATCTCGCCCGGCTTCGGCAGGCGGCGGAGGTTGCCCCAGTTGTCGTCGGCGAACAGCAGGGTCACGTCGTCGGGCACCTGCATGCCCTGGTCGTAGTAGTCCTGCACCTCCTTGTACAGCGCCCACACCTGCGGGGTCCGTTCGGCCGGCTTGCCGGTGACCTCGGCGAGGATGCGGCGCTGGTCGGCGACGATGCCCTCCAGCAGGGAGATCGCGGTGCCCTCGGACATCGGTTCGTCGCCATCGCCGCGCATGCCCAGGGTGACCACGCCTTCGCGGTCGCCCATGCGCTCGATGCCCTTGCGCCAGAACGCCTGCAGCGCCTCGCGGTTGCGGGTGTAGTCCCAGGGCCCGCCGCCGTAGCGCTTCCACTCCACGTGCGCGCGCATCATCGGCTCGTGGTGGCTGGTGCCGACCACCACGCCGTACTCGTCGGCCAGCTCGGCATTGCGAGGGTCGTCGTCGTAGAAGGCGCGCCCCCACATCGCCGGCCACAGGTAGTTGCCCTTCTGCCGCAGGAGCAACTGGAACACGCGCTCGTAGAAGCGGTGGTTGGGGCCGCCGTAGGTCGCCTTCATCCAGCCGCCCAGCGCCGGGTCCTCGTCGTTGATGAAGATGCCGCGATAGCGCACCGCCGGCGCATCGGCGAAGCGGCCGGGCGCCACGTACGCCGCGGCTTTCCTCGGCACGGGCACATCGGCCCACCACTGCCAGGGCGACACGCCGAGCCGGCGCGACAGCTCGTAGAGGCCGAAGATGGTGCCGCGCTTGTCGGCGCCGGCGATCAGCAGCGCGCGTTCGATTCCCGGTTCCGGGTTTTCCACCACTTGCAGCAGATAGGCTTCCCATCGCCCGGCCACGCCGCGCGTGTCGATGTTCCTCTCGCGCACGATGCGGTCCACGCGCGGGCTGCGGCCCAGCGTGCCGGCGATGATCGCGGCAGGCAGCGGCGCGGCGGTGTCGTTGGCGAACACCGCTTCCAGGCCGGCGACGTTGGACAGATCGTCGCGCAGGTCGCGCGCGGCGCGCAGCACGCCCGGGAAATCGCCCGCGTCGGCAAGGACCGCGACCGGATGGCCGCGCTCGATCAACGGCAGCGCGCCGGCGACGGCGCGCTCGCATACCGCGGCCGGTTCGTTGCAGCGGGCTTCGTCGGGCGCTGCCGCCTGCGCGGGCGGCGCCCACGAGGCGAACGCGAGCGGGAGCAAAGCGAGTATCCAGGCGCGGTAGGCAGGCATCGTCATCTCGGAAAGTCGTCCCTCGTTCCCGCAGGGGCGGCGCGCGCCGCGACAGGACCTTCCTCATCGCGGCACGTGCCGTTCCTGCGCATGTTCATCGCGCTTCCAGCCGCGCCGGTTCCAGCGCCGGCGCCAACGCGTGCACCACCAGCAGCGCGAGCAGGTAGGCCGATCCCGCCATCAGGAACACCGGCACGTAGCTGCCCGTGGTTTCCAGCAGGAAGCCGGTGAAGGTGGCGATCATCATGCCGCCCACCGCCCCGGCGAACCCGCCGATGCCGACGACGGAAGCCACCGCGTGGCGCGGGAACATGTCCGAGGTCAGCGTGAACACGTTGGCCGACCAGCCCTGGTGGCCGGCGGTCGCCAGCCCGATCAGCAGCACCGCCACCCACAGGTCGTCGGCCCTGGCGGCGAACACGATCGGCACCACGCACAGCGCGCACACCAGCATCGCCCCCTTGCGCGCGCGGTTGACGCTCCAACCGCGCTTGATGAAGCGCCCGGCGAGCCAGCCTCCGGCGATGCTGCCCACGTCCGCCAGCAGGAAGATCGCCACCAGCGGCAAGCCCAGGCCCAGCAGGCTGAGGCCGTACTCGGCGTGCAGGAACTTGGGCAGCCAGAACAGGAAGAACCACCAGATCGGGTCGGTGATGAACTTGGCGGCGACGAACGCCCAGGCCTGGCGGTGGCGCAGCAGGCGCGCCCATGGCACGCGCACCGCCGGCTCCGGCGGATCGCTGCGGATGTGCGCCAGCTCCTCCGCCGACAGCCGCGGGTGCCGTTCCGGCGCGCGATACAGCAGCAGCCAGGCGACCAGCCAGGTCGCGCTCAACAGGCCCGTGCACAGGAACGCCGCCTGCCATCCCCAGGCCACCGCCACCACCGGCACCAGCAGCGGGGCGACGATGGCCCCGATGTTGGAGCCCGAGTTGAAGATGCCGGTGGCCAGCGCGCGCTCGCGGCGCGGGAACCATTCGGCCACGGTCTTGATCGCGGCCGGGAAATTGCCGGCCTCGCCCAGCCCGAGCATGAACCGCGCCAGCGCGAAGCCCATCACGCTGCCCGCCAGTGCATGGCCCATCGCCGCCAGGCTCCAGACGCCGATCGCGATGGCGTAGCCGACACGAGTACCGAGCCGGTCGATCACCGCGCCGGCGCACAGCAGGCCCAGCGCGTACGCCGCCTGGAAGGCGGTGACGATGTAGCCGTACTCGATCTCGTTCCAGCCGATGTGTTCCTGCAGGAACGGCGCGAGCACGCCGAGCACCTGCCGGTCGATGTAGTTGATGGTGGTCGCGGCCAGCAGCATCGCGCATATGCGCCATCGATAGCGGCCGACGCGCGGCGGCGCCTCGCTCGACCGCACCTCGGCAACACCGCTCGCACGCTGTTCCATCTCGTCTCCCCGGGGGGCGCGGCCGGGCCACGCGTTGATAGCGCTATCACTATCACAGCCACCCTGCGCGGACCATCTGCACTGCAGCGAAGCTGCAGGATCGCAGTCACGTGGTCCGTATGAAGCGACGGCGAGGATCGCGATTTCCGTCGCGCATGCCGTCGATATCGGTTTTCCCGGGGATTTTCGTCCTTGCGTCCAGGCGGCTCATGGCAGCGCTGTCATTCCCCGGTCGCGGCAGCCCCGGCGATCGCGTTTGCTGCTGCGCAGCGTGACGCTCCTGGTGATAGCGCTATCATCCGCCGCACCGTCAAGAGCCGGTTTTTCGGATGCGCGTTGCATCCACGCATAGGGGACATGGGCGGCTCGCGGCACGCAGGTCACCAATCCGGAGGGAGTGAGGTGAAGCAGCACTTGAACGTCAGCGCGCTCGCGCGTGCATTGAGCATTGCGTTGCTCGCCGGCACGAGCGGCCATGTCCTGGCGCAACAGGCGGCACCGGCCGACCAGGCGCAGCCGGCCTCGCCCCCGCCATCCGGCGTCACCGACCTGGACAAGGTGCAGGTCACCGGCTATCGCCGCAGCATCCAGTTCTCCACCGACGCCAAGCGCGATTCGACCGGCTTCACCGATTCGGTGTTCGCCGAGGACATCGGCAAGTTCCCCGACACCAACATCGCCGAGTCGCTCAACCGCATTCCCGGCATCCAGCTCGAACGCGACGTCAACGGCGAGGGCCTGAACATCGCCATCCGCGGCCTGCCCAACAGCTTCACCAAGACCGTGATCAACGGCAACCCGGTCGCCACCGCCTCGATCGGCCTGAACAACCAGAGCCAGAACCGCGAGGTCGACCTCAACCTGTTCCCCACCGAGTTCTTCACCCAGCTCACGGTCAACAAGACGCCCAAGGCCAGCCTGGTCGAAGGCGGCATCTCCGGCGTGGTCGACATGCGCACCGCGCGCCCGTTCGACCGCCCCGGCACGCACCTGACCTACCAGATCCAGGGCAGCTACAACGACATCAGCGACAAGGTCACCCCGCTGGGCTCGGCGATCGGCAGCTGGACCAACAGCGAAGGCACCTTCGGCGTGCTCGTCGGCGTCACCTCCACGCGCGGCAAGATCGGCGTGGAAGGCTACGAGACCGTCGGCTGGACCAATCCCGGCCTCAGCTACACCCAGTGCGGCCTGGCCGCGCCGGCCGGCACGGATCCGAACACCGGCCGCCCGGCCGCGTGCAACGTCGGCGGCGGCGGCAATTGGCTGATCCCCACCACGGTACCGGACAACGCATCGGCCATCGGCGCCGGGCTGACGCCCGGCGCGGTGATCGACAAGGACATGCTGCTGGCGCTGAACCCCGGCCTGAGCATCGACCAGATCAGCGAGGCGCTGATCCCGCGCCTGGGCCGCCCGGTGCACATGTCCGGCGACCGCGACCGCGACGGCGCGATCGCCTCGCTGGAGTGGCGCCCGAACGACCGGATGAACTTCTACCTGGACGCGATGTTCACCAAGGCGCACCGCACCAACGAGCGCATCGACGTCAACCTGGTCGGCCGCAACTTCGCCGCCAACGGCATGATCCCGATCGACATGCAGGTCGACGGCAACGGCGTGGTCACCGACGCCACGTTCGCCAACGCGCAGTTCTTCCTGGAAGCGCGCCCGTACATCGAGGACGTGAAGTACTGGAGCGTCAACCCCGGCGGCACGTTCTGGTTCGGCTCGGACGGCAACGTCAAGCTCGACGTGCAGGCCAACGCCACCCGCAGCTGGATGTTCCGCGAGTCGCCCACCATCCTGGTCAACTCGCCCTACACCACCGTGCAGTACACCAACGACGGCGGCGTGCCGCGCTGGACCACCGACCTGGACCTCAACGATCCCAACATCGGCTGGACCTGGACCGGCGGCCGCGTCAACGTGCAGAACGAGAAGCGCGTGACCGAGACAAAGGGCGCGCGCGCCGACCTGCAGCTCGGCGAGGACAAGCGCAACGTCAAGGTCGGCGTGGCCTACGACGAGAACATGCGCCGCATCCAGGGCTTCGACAACAGCACGGCCTGGCAGACGTACGTGCTGTCGACCGTGTCCGACGCGCAACTGGCGCAGTACCTGCGCCCGGGCCCGTACGGCTTCATCACCGCCGACTTCGACGCCTTCAAGCGCGCCACCGATTACTACCAGTACCGCGACGACGCGCCCGAATCGGCCGGTCCCAACACCGGCGCCTCCACCGGCGGGCTCGAGGAACGCACCTGGGCCGCCTACATCGAGATGAACGGCGAGACCGAGATACTGGACCGCCTGCTGCGCTTCAACGCCGGCGTGCGCTACGCCTCCACCAAGCAGGAGATCAGCGGCCCGGTCACGCTCGGCGGCGTGCGCCGCTGGCAGACCCTGAAGGGCGACTACGACGAGTACCTGCCGTCGTTCAGCGCCGCCTGGGACGTGGCCGACAGCGTGGTGCTGAGGATGTCCGCCTCGCGCGCGATGACCCGGCCCAATCCCAGTTCGATGCTGCCGGCCACCTCGCTCAGCTGGCCGACCGCGGACCTCGCCACGCAGGGCAACCCCAACCTGAAGCCGTACACCTCGACCAACCTCGACCTGGGCGGCGAGTGGTATACCGGCGGCGAAGGCATGGTCGGCCTGACCTTCTTCAACAAGCGCATCGAGGGCTATACCTACCTCGGCACCACCACGATGCCGTTCTCGCAGCTGGGCATCCCCTTCGACGAACTGGACGCGGTCCAGCAGAGCGCGATCAACTCGCGCGGCGGCCCGAACAGCGCGCTGGTGGCGGTCTCGCAGCAGGTCAACGCCAACGCCACGCTCAACGTGCGCGGCTGGGAAGTGATCTGGGTGCAGCCGCTGGACTTCGTGTTCGACGGGCTGGGCATCCAGGCCAACTACACCGACATCAACCTGTCGGCCGACGGCGACGACGCCGACAAGCTCAGCGGCAACCTGTACGGCATCGCGCCCAAGCTGTGGAACGCGACCGCGTACTGGGAGAACAAGGGCTTCTCGGCGCGGGTGTCGTACACGCACACCGACTCGGTGATCGGCACCGGCCCGAACCAGAACGGCATCCCGTACGCGCAGATCATCGGCGAGTCGCGCGGGCAATGGGACATGTCGGCGAGCTACACGCTGCCGTGGATCAAGTCCTCGCCGCAGATCACCCTCAACGTGATCAACATCGCCGGCAAGGCGCGCCGTTCCAACTTCTACTGGGACAACGCGGTCAACGACATCTACGACCCCGGCCGCACCATCATGCTGGGCCTCCGCGGCTCGTTCTAGGATCGACGGCCCCTCTCCGCGGAGAGGGGCTCCCAAGGATGACTTCCCCCCACTGCCGGCTTCCATGAACGATCGCACCCAAACCCTCTCCATCGGCGAGAAAGTCGGCTACAGCCTGGGCGACCTGGCCGCCAACCTGATCTTCCAGACCCTGGTCACCTTCCTGGCGTTCTTCTACACCGACGTCTACCGGATACCCGCCGGTACCGCCGCCAGCATCATCTTCGTGGTGGGCCTGCTGGGCGCGTTCGTGTTCACCCCGCTGATCGGCCTCGTCGCCGACCGCACCCGCAGCCGCTGGGGCAAGTTCCGCCCTTGGCTGCTATGGACGGCGCTGCCGTTCGGCGCGCTGTCGCTGCTCGCGTTCTCGACGCCGTCGCTGGGCGAGACCGGCAAGGTGGTCTACGCGCTGGCCACCTACACGCTGCTGATGCTGGTGTACGTGGCCAACAACCTGCCATACGCCGCCCTCAGCGGCGTGCTCACCGGCAACATGGCCCAGCGCAACAGCCTGTCCTCGTACCGCTTCGTCGCGGTGATGATCGCGCAGTTCATCATCCAGGTGCTGCTGCTGCCGCTGGTGCTGATCCTGGGCGGCGGCGACAAGGCCAAGGGATTCGAACACACCATGGCGCTGTTCGCGGCGATAGGCACGGTGTTCTTCCTGATCACCTTCTTCTCCACCCGCGAGCGCATCGTGCCGCACCCGGAGCAAACGTCCTCGGTGCGCCAGGACCTGCTCGACCTGGCCGGCAACGGGCCGTGGCGGGTGATGCTCGCGCTCACCGTGCTGGTGTTCGTCACGCTCGCCCTGAAGGGCGGCATGTACGTCTACTACTTCAAGTACTACCTCGATCCGCAGGCGCTCGCCGGCTTCATCGACCAGGTAGGCCTCCACCGACTGATCGCCGGCATCGACGCCATGCTCACCGGCATGGGCCTGGAGAGCCTGCACTGGCCCGAAGACCCGGCGACCTCGGCGTTCAGCCTGTTCAGCGCCGCCGGCATCATCTTCATGATCGTCGGCATCGGCTTCTCCAAGCCGCTGGCCGACCGCTTCAGCAAGCGCAACGTGTTCGCCGGCGCCTTGCTGCTGGCCACGCTGTGCCTGCTGGCGTTCTGGTTCTTCACCCCGCAGGCGATCTGGGCGGTGGTGTTCGCCTACATCCTGCACGGCTTCTTCTACGGCATCACCACGCCCTTGCTGTGGGCGATGATCGCCGACGTCGCCGACTATTCGGAATGGAAGACCGGCCGCCGCGCCACCGCGATCATCTTCTCGGCGATGCTGTGCGGGCTCAAGGTCGGCCTCAGCATCGGCGGCGCGCTGGTCGCCGCCATCCTCGCCAGCTACGGCTACGACGCCGCCGCGCCGGTGCAGTCGCCGCAGGTGGCGCACGGCATCCGCCTGACGGTCAGCCTCTACAGCGCCGTGCCCTTCCTCGCCGGCATCGCCCTGCTGGCCCTGTACCGCATCGACAAGCGGATGGAAAGCCGCATCGAACAGGAACTGGACGCACGCCGCGCCACCGCTTGATCCTCCCACCACCGCACGCCCCCATGAGCGAACCACTCGATCCCGAACGCCTGAAAGCCCTCAATGCCAGCGCCCTGTCGCCGCCGCTGGTGACCCACATCCATACCGCCGATCCCTCCGCGCACGTGTTCGAGGGACGGGTCTACGTCTATCCGTCGCACGACATCGAGCGCGGGGTCGGCTTCAACGACAACGGCGATCACTTCATGATGGAGGACTACCACGTCTTCCGGCAGGACTCGCCGGAAAGCGAAGCCGTCGATTGCGGCGTGGCCCTGCACCTGGACCAGGTGCCGTGGGCGCACCGGCAGATGTGGGCGCCGGACGCGGCGGAGAAGGACGGCACCTACTACCTCTACTTCCCGGCCAAGCGCGAGGACGGCCTGTTCCAGATCGGCGTCGCCAGCGGCCCGCGCCCGGAAGGCCCGTTCGTGCCCGAGCCGGAACCGATCGCCGGCAGCTATTCGATCGACCCGGCGGTGTTCGCCGACGAGGACGGCGCGTATTACCTGTACTTCGGCGGCCTGTGGGGAGGACAGCTCCAGCACTATCGCGACAACCGCTACGACCCGGCGCTTGCCGAGCCGGCCGCCGACGAGCCGGCGCTCGGCCCGCGCGTGGGCCGCCTCGCCGACGACATGAAGCGGTTCGCCGAGCCGCCGCGCGAGGTGCTCATCCTCGACGAGCACGGGCAGCCGCTGCGTGCCGGCGACAACGCCCGCCGCTATTTCGAGGCGCCGTGGCTGCATCGCTACAACGGCCGCTATTACCTGTCGTACTCCACCGGCGACACCCATCTATTGTGCTACGCGGTGGGCGACAGCCCGTACGGCCCGTTCACCTACAAGGGCGTGCTGCTCACGCCGGTGGTCGGCTGGACCACGCACCACTCCATCCTCGAGTTCGGCGGGCGCTGGTGGCTCTACTACCACGACTCGATCCTGTCCGGCGGGCTGACCCACCTGCGCAACGTCAAGGTCGCCGAGATCTTCTACGAAGAGGACGGCAGCATCCGTACCCTGCATCCGTACGGCGGCTGAGACCGATGCACGTCGACATCGCCCAGCGCGCGCTCCCTCCCGGCGCGCTGCTGGAGCTCCGCCACGGATCGATCGCCGTCGAGGTGGCGCCCGAGGCCGGTGGGCGCATCGCCCAGGTCCACCGCCACGGCACGCCGTGGCTGGTCGGCCACGACGAGGGCAACGCCGCCGCCATCGCCTGGGGCTGCTATCCGATGCTGCCGTGGGCCGGGCGCATCCGCCACGGCGCGTTCCGCTTCGACGGTCACGACTATCGGCTGCCGCGTACCTTCGGCGCGCATGCGATCCATGGCGTCGGCTTCCTGCGGCCATGGCGGGTCGAGTCGCACACGGCGGCGCGGTGCCGCCTGTCGCTGGCGCTGCCGGAGGACGAGCAGTGGCCGTTCGGCGGCGTGGCCACGCAGGTCATGGAACTGCACGACGACGGCCTGCTGCTCACGATGTCGATGCAGGCCGTGCAGCGCGCGATGCCGCTGCCGGTGATCGGGTGGCACCCCTGGTTCCGCAAGCCGGATCGCCTGGATTTCGTGCCCGAGGCCATGTATCCGCGCGACCGCGAAGGCCTTGCCACGCGGCCGCCAGTGGCGCCCTCCGCGGGCCCCTGGGACGACTGCTTCATCCATCCCGGCCCGGTCCGCCTCCACCGCGGCGGCGGCGAACTGGTCCTCGGCTCCGATTGCCGGCACTGGGTGGTCTACGACGAGCCCGGCCATGCCACCTGCGTGGAACCGCAGACCGGCCCGCCGGACGCCTTCAACCTGCAACCGGACGCGCGCCTGCTGCCGGGGCAATCGGTCCAGGCCTGGTTCCGCTGGCAGTGGCGGTGACGGCGTCCGCGGCAGGTGTGTATGCTCGCCGCGTGGAGACCCTGACCCCCGCCGACATCGCCGAACGCGTCGCCCGGTTGCGGATCGAACACCGCGAACTGGACGCGCACATCGCCGCGATGATCGAGGACGCGCAGTCCGACGAACTGGCGATCAAGCGGCTGAAGAAGCGCAAGCTGCAGCTCAAGGACTGCATCGCGCGCCTGGAGAGCATGCTGATCCCGGACGAGCCGGCCTGAAGGCGCCGGCAACGCCCGTATGGGATCGCGTATACCGGATCAATCTTCGTCGCCGCCAGCCAGCATCGCGCGAACGCCATCTTCCAGCGGCCAAGGATGCCGGCCGACAAGCCGGCCACCTTGACGGGATCGAAGGTCCCCAAGCAGTTGCGGACCAGGATGTTGCGGAAACCGCTGGTCTCGCGCCGGCGAATGCGCGGGAACCGCCGAATGGCGGCCCGGCCTGCAACTGCCGTCCTTCCTGGAGCGCAGATCGCCCAACAGCATGGCGGCGTCCTCTCGTGCGCGGCCCTTGCGCCGCGCCATCCCACCCCGACCTCCGCAGGGCCTCAGTCGACCGACGCGCCGGTCGTTTCCGTCTCCACCTTCGCCGCCGCCGGACTCACCCGCTCGATGGTGTGTCGCAGCTCGCGGCCTAAGATGAACTTGGCGTCCTTTGCCCACGCGTCCAGGCGCTCGTCGAACACCAGCTTGCTGTTCTCGTCCGGCCACACCAGCTTCAGCTCGCGCAGCTTCTGGATGAAGCCGCGGAACAGCGCCTTGTCGAAGAACTCCGGCGCCGCCGGCGCGTACAGCAGGCTCAAGCGCTGCGCGGCCTGCTGGCACAGGCTCTCCAGCTCGGCGGCGCCGAGCGTGCCGGGTCCGTTCTTGGCCAGCACCGAGATGGTGATGTAGTAGCGCTCGAACGCCTGCTGCAACGAGTGGCCGATGGCGCGCAGCCGGAACACCTCGTCGGTCTGCCCGGTATTGCGCGCGAGCAGGCCGTCGCCTTCGTCGTTGACGTGCAGCAGCAGGCCCTCGCGCACGAACACCTCGATGGTGCGGTCGATGCGCTCGGCGAACTCGTCCTCGCTCCACGGCAGGAACAGCTCGGCCTGCAGGAACGGGTACACCGAGCGCCCCAGCCGCAGCAGGGTACCGCGGTTCATGCGCCGGTTGTTCTGGAAGCAGCACGCCACCCACGAGGCCGCGGTGAACAGGTGCAGCACGTTGTTGCGGAAATAGCTCAGCAGCACCGCGGTGTCGCCGCTGACGCCGAGCACGTCGCCGAGCGGATGCGGCGTGCGCGTGAGCACGGCGATCTCCTCGGCGTGGGCGATGATGCGCTCGGGCGAATGCGGGGTGACCGTGACCCGGTCCGAGTACGGCAGCTCGGCCAGCAGCTTCTTGCACAGCTCGATCTGCGCGATCAGGTCGGCCTCGCCCATCGCATGCTTGGGCGTGGACAGCAGCGCCAGCGCCAGCAGGTTGATCGGGTTGACGTCGGCGGCGCCGTTGACGTGCACCTGGATCCGCTGGGCCAGCGTGTCGACGGCGCGCGCCAGCCATGCCGGCTTCTCCTCCTCGGAGACCGGCTGGCCGTTCCACTCCGGCGCCTGCTCGGCCAGCACGTCGTCCAGCGCGATCGGCTCGCCGAAGTTCACCACCACCTGGCCGTAGTTCTGCTTGAGCACCTTGGGGATGCCCCACAGCAGCGCCCAGATCGACTCCTTCTCCTTCGGCCGGCCGGACAATTCGTCCAGGTAGCTGCGGCCTTCCATCAGCTTCTCGTAGCCGATGTAGACCGGCTGGAACAGCACCGGGCGCCGCTGCTGGCGCAGGTAGGCGCGCACCGTCATCGCGATCGATCCGCCCTTGGGCTGGAGCAGCCGGCCGGTGCGCGAGCGCCCGCCCTCGATGAAGTACTCGATCGAGTAGCCGCCCGACACCAGCTGTGCCATGTACTCGCGGAAGACCGCCGAGTACAGCGCGTTGCCCTTGAAGGTGCGCCGCGCGAAGAAGGCGCCGCCCTTGCGCAGCAGCGTGCCGACCACCGGCAGGTTGAGGTTGACGCCGGCGAAGATGTGCGGCGGCACGATGCCGCGTTCGTACAGCAGGTACGACAGCAGCAGGTAGTCCATGTGGCTGCGGTGGCTGGGCACGTACACGATCTCGTAGCCCGGCGCGGCCTGCTTGAACTTGTCCAGGTGGTGCACCAGCACGCCGGCGTAGATCCGGTTCCAGACGTGGCTGAGCAGGAAGCTGGCCGAGCGCACCACCGGGCTGGAGTAGTCCGCGGCGATCTCCCAGGCATAGGCCTGGGCCTTGCGCCAGGCATCGACCGGCTTGCTGTTGTCGCGCTTGGCCTGCGCGGCGATCGCCTCGCGCACCGGCTCGGCCGCCAGCACCTGGTCCACGAGCGTGCGGCGGGTCGACAGGTCGGGCCCGATCACCGCCTCGCGGATGCGGCGGAAGTGGGTGCGCAGCACGCGTTGCAGCTTGCGCAGCGTGCGCTCGGGCTGCAGGCCCTCGTCCACGGTCTGGCGCAGCGATATCGGCGGCGAGAAGCGGACGATGGTGGTGCGGCCGTTGAGCAGCACCGCCAGCAGGCGGCGGAAGCGGCCGACCAGCGCCCAGTTCTCCGAGAACAGCACCGCGAACCAGCCGCTCTGCCGGTCCGGGGCGCGGCCGACGAAGATCGACACCGGCACCAGGTGCACGTCCAGGTCGGGCCGGGTGCGGTGCGCCTGCAGCAGCTTGGCGAGCGAATCGGAGTGGGTCCTGGCGCCGCGCTGCTCGGGGATCAGCGAATTGCTGGAACTGCGCCGCGACAGCGCCAGGTAGGCGCGCTTGCGCTGCAACGGGTCGCCGGGCAGCGGCACCAGCGGCGACGGCAGCCCGGCCTGGCGGCAGGCCTTGTCGAGGATCAGCGCGTTGGACAGGCCGTAGTCCTCCAGCACGTACACGACCGGGCGGCCATCGTTGTACTGGCCCGGCTGCTCCGGCTCGATGGTCAGCTCCAGCCAGGGCTCGGCCAGCCGGCCGAGCAGGCGCGCCCACAACGGGCGGCGCTCGCTTTTCTGCGGCGCGACGGCCGGTACCGGCGCGGTCGCGGCCGGGAGCGGATCGGAGGTGGGCGCGGGCTCGGCGGCGGTCGCGGCGTCCTGCGGCGCCGATGTGGCCGGACGCTCGTCCGGGAAGGGCAACGGATTCTGTTCTGGCATCGGCGGCATTATCGCCCAGCCGTCGGGGCGGTGTCCGGCGGCGACGGCGCCGGCACCGGGCTGGCCAGCAGCTGCGCGACCTCGTCCTGGGTCTGCCGCAGGTACCAGCGGCCTTCGCGCCGCACCAGGCTGGCGGTGGTGTCGATCTCGGCGGCGGCCAGCGGATAGTGGATGCGCACCTGCGCCTGGTCGCCCTGTTGGCTGACCAGCCCGCTGCGCAGCTCGTCCAGGGTGGTGTCCAGCGGCAGGTCGTAGCGGGCCAGCACGGCCTTGACCGTGGCGAAGAACGGACCGAGCCGGCGCAGGCTTTCCTCCATGCCGGCTTCGCGCAGCGCAGCCTCGCTGCCGAGGCCGGTCTTGCGCGCGGCCGCGGCCAGCTCGGCGATCGCCTGCCGGGCCAGGCCGCGGTCGGCCAGGGGCGCCGAGGCCGCCCATTGGCTGAGCGCGGTCACCAGTTGCACGTAATGGCCCCGCTGCTCCGGGCTGTAGCTGCCCTGGTTGCGCAGGTACTGCACGCCGAACATGCCCAGCGACTGCGCCGCCTCGCGGATCCCGGCGGCCTGGCCGGCGAACTGCTGGTCGAAGGACTTCTGCAGGGTCTTCTCGGCGTCCGGCCGCGACAGTGCGGCCAGCAATGCCGGCAGTTCGTCCGACAGCGGCAGTTCGGTCAACGGCCAGCGGCTGCGGCCTTCGCGCCAGGCGGTCTCCAGCTGGCCGTACTGGGCCGGGGTCACCATCGTCTTGGCATAGGCGACGAGATCGTTGTTGCGCAGGTGCACCACGAACTGGTGCACGGCCGCGGACGGCGCCGCGTCGGCGCCGGGCAGGGGCTCGGCGGAATGCCGGTTGCACCCCGCCCCCAGCACGGCGGCGGCCAGCAGCAGCCAGGGCAGCAGGGACGGCGGGCGGAGCCGGGCAAGCGAAGGCGGCATGGGCGGTTTCGATTTCCCCGATCGATCCGCCATCTTGCGGGTTGGTGATGACCGCGGCAAGGCAACGCCCGGACCGGCGCTGCGACCCTTGTCCCGCGCTGTCTCCGCCGCGGACAAATGTGGACAGACATGTCCGCGCATGCCCAAGTGTTTCATTCCCATGGCATGCCCCGGCGAATATTGCAGTGCATCATGTAAACGCTTGCAGTTCCTGATAGCGTGCGCGCCGCCTCATTTCCGGGGCCTCGGTGGAGAGCGAGGGCGGGGAGTGACCGGAACACGCGCCAATTGCCAAGCAGTCATCACCAGGCCAGCCCGCCGGCTCGGCCTTGCATTCGCCCTGCTTGTCCCGGCCTGGGCCGGCATGGCGCAGGACCTGCCGCCGCGCGAGCAGTGGCGGGCCAGCAGTTCATCGCAGCAGGTCCAGGCCATGGCGGTCGAGCACCTGATCGATGGCGATCCGGCGACCCGCACCGGCGGCGCCTTCAGCCCGGGCCACTGGTTCCAGATCGACCTGGGCCATGCGGCGATGCTGGGCGGCGTCCGCCTGCAATGGGACCTGGCCAACCCTGAGGGCTACCGCCTCCAGACCTCGGTCGATGGCACCCGGTGGCAGGACGCCTACGCCATGCCCGATTCGCTGGGCGGCACCGAGACCGTGTTCTTCTCGCCACGCAGCGCGCGCTACCTGCGCCTGGCCAGCCCCGATCGCACGGCCGACTGGGGCGTGTCGATCTACGAGATGGAGCCGCTGGCCGCGTCCGCCAGCGCGCGCGTGGCCGGGCTCGACCCGGCGCAGGCCGCCGCGCTGTGGCAAGGCGGCGGCGCGGTCGCGATCCCGGCCGCGCGCGATCGCGGGCACGCGCTGGAGATCACGCTGCCACGCGCCCTGCCGACGGCCGGCCTGGCCGTGGACTGGGCCGGCCCGCACGGCGCGGCCCGGCTGCAGGCCCAGGACGCACGGGGTCGCTGGAGCGAACTGGCACGCGATCCCCAGGCCGGCAGCCGCCAGAGCAGCTGGCTCGCCGGCAACGCCGCGGTGACCGCACGGGCCCTGCGCCTGGTGGTCGAGGGTGACGCGCCCCGGGTGGCGCGCATACGCCTGCTGGGACCGGCGGCGACCATGACGCCGATGAAGCGCTACCAGATCGCCGCCACCGGCGCGCAGCGCGCGTTGTTCCCGGCCTCGCTGCACCTGCAGCAGACCTATTGGACCGCGGTCGGCGTGCATGCCGGCCGGCAGAAATCGATCTTCGACGAATACGGCAACCTGGAAGCGTTCAAGGGCGCGCCGCTGGTGCAGCCGATCTGGCGCAATGCCGACGGTACCGCCGCCGGTGCCGCCGACCGGCCGGTGCGGCATGCGCTGCGCGACGGCTGGAAGCCGATGCCGTCGGTCGCCTGGACCCCGCAACCCGGGCTGGAACTGCAGAGCGAGGCGTTCGCGGTCGAGCTCGGCGGCCAGCCGGTCACGTTCGTGCGCCATCGCCTGCGCAACACCGGCAGCGTCCCGGTGGACGGCACCCTGTCGCTGGCGGTGCGGCCGATGCAGATGAACCCGCCGTGGCAGAACGGGGGACTGTCGCCGATCCGCGACGTCGCCATCGAAGGCCAGGCCGTGCGCATCAACGACCGGCGCCTGCTGCACTCGCTGACGCCGGTGGATGCCGCCGGCGCCGCGCCGTTCGGCCCGGACGGCAGCACCGAGATCACCGCCGCGATCGCGGCAGGCCAGTTGCCGGCGACGCCGAAGGCGCACGATCCCGACGGCCTGGCCGCCGCCGCGTTGGCCTACCGGGTCCACCTCGCACCGGGCGCCAGCCGCTCGGTGGTGGTCGCCTTCCCGCTCGGCACCGCGGCCGCGGCCGCCGACGGCACGCTGCCGGAAGCGCCGGTGCCGGACCTGGGCGACGCGCCGCGCGATCCGGACGCCGCCTTCGATGCGCTGGCCGCGCGCGTCTCCGCCGACTGGCAGGCCCGGCTCGGCCAGGTCGGCCTGCGCCTGCCCGATCCCTCGCTCGTGGACATGCTGCGCGCGCAGGCCGCGTACATGCTGATCAACCAGACCGGCCCGGCGATGCAGCCCGGCCCGCGCAACTACAACCGCTCCTTCATCCGCGACGGCATGGCCACCTCGGCGGTGCTGCTGCGCATGGGCGAGTCGAAGGTCGCGCGCGACTACCTGGCCTGGTACAGCGAGCACGGCGTGCATCCCAACGGCCTGGTCTCGCCGATCCTCAACGACGACGGCACCGTCAACACCGGGTTCGGCTCGGACATCGAGTACGACAGCCAAGGCCAGTACATCGCGCTGGTCGCCGACGTTGCGCGGTTGGACGGCGGCCCGGAAACGGTGCGCGCCTACCTGCCGAAGGTGAAGGCCGCGATGCGCTTCTTGCAGGAATTGCGCGAACGCACGCTGGTGCCGGGCTACATGGCGGGCCAGCCGGCGCCGGAACGTTTAGCCGGCATCCTGGCGCCGTCGATCAGCCACGAGGGCTATCCCTCGCCGACGCACAGCTACTGGGACGACTACTGGGGACTGAAGGGCTGGCACGACGGCGCCTGGCTGGCCGAATCGCTCGGCGACCACGAAACCGCCGCGTGGGCGCGCGAACAGTACCGCGCGCTGCACGATTCGCTGGCCGCGTCGATCCGCGCGACGATGGCATGGAAGGGCGCCGACTTCATCCCGGCCTCGGCCGACCTCGGCGATGGCGACCCGACCAGCGTCTCGATCGCGCTCGATCCCACCGGCGCGCAGGACGTGCTGCCGCAGGACGCATTGCGCACCACCTTCGCGCGCTACCTGGACGACGTGCGCAAGCGCACCCGCCCCGGCGCGCTGTACGCCTACACGCCGTACGAGATCCGCAACGTGCTCAGCTACGTGCACATGGACCAGCCGGCCGTGGCCGACGAGCTGCTGCAGGACTTCCTGCGCGACCGCCGCCCGCAGGAATGGCAGGTGCTGGCCGAGGTGGTGCACTCGCGGCCGCGCTTTCCGCGCTACCTCGGCGACATGCCGCACACCTGGATCGGCGCGGAGTACGCGCGGACCCTGTTCGGCATGCTGATGCGCGAGGACGACGACGCCTTGTCGCTGCTGCCCGGCGCGCCGCCGGCGTGGCTGGCCGGCGAGGGCCTGGCCATCGATCGGCTGCCCACCGCCTATGGCATGCTGCGCCTGCAGGCGCGCCAGGACGGCGAACGCCTGCGGCTCTCGCTCGGCGAGGGCCTGCGCGCGGACGCGGCGCTGCGCGTCTGGTGGCCGGCGCGCACGCGCCCGAAACAGGTGCGCGTCGACGGCCGCGTCGTGCGCGACTACGACGCCAGCGGCGTCCTGCTGGAACGCCCCTTCCGCACGCTGGAGGCGCAATGGTGACCCGCGCACGCAGGGCCCGCGGCGACGGCGGCGTCACCATCCGCGACGTCGCCCGCCAGGCCAACGTCTCGGTGGCGACGGTGTCGCGCACCATCAACGGCCAGCAGCACGTCGCCGAAGCCGTGCGCCAGCGCGTGATGCAGGCGGCGCAGGCGCTGCACTACGTGCCGCACCATGCCGCGCGCAGCCTCAGCAGCCGGCGCACCCACACCATCGGCGTGGTGTTGCCGGACCTGTACGGCGAGTTCTTCTCCGAGCTGATCCGCGGCATCGACCAGGGCGCGCGCCAGCACGGCTACCACCTGCTGGTATCCAGCCACCACGGCCGCATCGACGAGCAGCGCAGCGCGCTGCAGCGCCTGCCCGGGCGCGTGGACGGCGTCCTGATGATGGCGCCGTGCAGCGACGAGAGCGGATTGTTCGACGGCCTGCCGGCCCACCTGCCGGCGGTGCTGCTCAACAGCGGCCCGCACTCGGCGCGCTATCCCGCGCTGGGCGTGGACAACTACGGCGGCGCGCGCGCGATGACGCGCCACCTGATCGACGCCGGCCATCGCCGCATCGCCTTCGTCGGCGGACCGCAGGACAGCTTCGACGCGCACGAACGCCTGCGCGGCTATCGCGACGAGATGGCCCACGCCGGCCTGCCGCCCTGGGACCTGCCGGGCCTGTTCGACGAAGCCTCCGGTTACCGCGCCGGCCAGTCGCTGGCGAGCGGCGAGCGCCCGGACGCCGTGTTCGCGGCCAACGACACCATGGCGCTGGGCTGCCTGTTCGCCCTGAACCACGCCGGCCTGCAGGTGCCCGACGACATCGCCCTGGCCGGTTTCGACGACGTCCCGCTGGCGCGCTACGTGCACCCCGCGCTGACCACGATGCACGTGGACATCGCCGGGCTCGGCGCGCGCGCCCTGCAACTGCTGATCGACCAGCTTTCTCTCCCGGCAGATGACGCGAATCCTACGGCGCCGTCCACCTCCGGGATCGTTCCCGAACTGATCGTCCGCGCCTCGAGCGCCCCCCGGAGGCCCCGCATGGCCTGATCCCTTCGCACCCGCGTCACCCGCCCACTGCTTTTTTGCATCTTCGATTCGCTCCAGTTCCAAACCACCCGTCTTGCGCTGTCCCTTGGGAGAGGGTTGCCATGAAGAAGAATCAAAATCCGTTGTCGAGCCTGCCCGCGCGCAGCCTGCTGTACTGCGCCCTGGCCACCGGCCTGTTCGCCGCCGCGCCGCTGGCGCTGGCGCAGACCAGTACCGCCACGCTGCGCGGCCAGGTCGCCGCCGCGCAGAGCGGCGCCGAAGTCACCGTCACCAACGTCGCCACCGGCTCGGTGCGCCGCGCGCCGGTCAACGCCGGCGGCAGCTACACGATCGTCGGCCTGCCGCCGGGCACCTACACCGTCGAATCCGGCGGCGTCAGCCGCACCGTCACGCTGTCGGTGGCCTCCACCGCCACCGTCAACCTGGAGGCGCAAGCGCAGGCGCCGGCCGGCGACGCCACCACGCTCGCGGCCGTGAACGTGTCCGCGCCGCTGATCCGCGACGTGAAGACCTCCGAGGTCGGCAACACCGTCTCGCTGCGCCAGATCCAGCAGTTGCCGCAGGCCACGCGCAACTTCCTGGAATTCGCCGACACCGTGCCGGGCATGGTGTTCCAGATCGACGGCGACGGGAACACCAAGCTGCGCGGCGGCGCCTCCAACGCCAGCTCCGGCAACCTGTACATCGACGGCGTCGGCCAGAAGAGCTACGTGCGCAGCGGCGGCATCGCCGGCCAGAGCGACACCCAGGGCAACCCGTTCCCGCAGCTGGCGATCGGCGAGTACAAGGTCATCACCTCGAACTACAAGGCCGAGTACGGCCAGGTCAGCGGCGCGGCGATCACCGCGGCGACCAAGTCCGGCACCAACGAGTTCCACGGCGAGGTGTTCTACCGCTACACCGACCAGGACCTGCGCGACAAGCGGCCCGACGAGGAGAAGTCCGGCAAGATCGACTCGCAGACCAAGGAATACGGCTTCGCGCTGGGCGGCCCGATCATCAAGGACCGCATGCACTTCTTCGTGGCCTACGAAGGCAAGGACAACGTGGTGCCCAAGAGCGTGCAGCCCGATGCCAATGCGGGCCCCTATGTCGGCTACCTGCCTTCCAACATCAGCAGCCAGTACGGCGCGGCCAACATGCCGTTCTCCGAGGACCTGTACTTCGGCAAGATCGACTTCGAGCCGACCGACCGCGACCGCTTCGAACTGAGCGGCCTGTACCGCGACGAAACCCAGGTCGGCAATGTAGGCGACACCGATGCGCCGGACCATGGCGTCAACAAGATCAACAAGGACAAGCGCGCCACCCTGCGCTGGCAGCACAGCGCCGACGCCTGGTACAACGAGTTGATCGTCGGCACCGAGGACTCGGAGAACAACCCGACGCCGATGAGCATCGGCAATGGTGTCGTCTACAAGTACCTCAACTACAACGATCCGAACATCGGCGAGTACACCTACCTGGCGACCGGCTCGGCAGGTGGCCTCAACGTGCAGCGCAAGCAACAGAAGGGCTGGTTCCTGCAGAACGACCTGACTTTCACCAGCTTCCAGTGGCACGGCGACCACACCATCAAGATGGGCGTCAGCTACAAGGACGTCGAACTGACCGCCCAGGACGCGGCCGCGCTGAATCCGCAGTTCGCCTACTCGGTCGACGCCAACGGCGTGGCGTCGACGCCGTACCGCGTGGACTTCGTCGCGCCCTTCGACACGCCCGGGCAGAAGGCCACCGTCAAGTCGCCGTCCAAGCAGTACGGCATCTACATCCAGGACGATTGGGCGGTCAACGACAAGCTGATGCTCAACATCGGCGTGCGCTACGACTACGAGGACACCCCGGCCTATACCGACTTCGTCACCTCGCAGGCGTACGTCGACGCGCTGTACTCGGACGACCCGCAGAATCCGGGCCATCCGTGGGCCGACCGCCTGCTTGCCACCGGCATCAACGTCGCCGACTACATCAGCACCGGCCACAACCGCAAGAACTTCAAGGACGCCTGGGCACCGCGCTTCGGCTTCTCCTACGACTTCTTCGGCGACGAGACCGCGGTGCTGCACGGCGGTGCCGCCCGCTCCTACGACCGCAACCTGTTCGAGCAGCTGGCGCTGGAAACCAGCAAGTCCGCGTTGTCGCCGGTGGTGGTGTATTTCCAGAACCCGGCCACCGGCGCCTGCTACAAGGCCGACAACACCTGCGTCGCGTGGGACCCACGCTTCCTGCAGGGCGTGGACCAGCTCAACACCATCCCGGGCGTCGGCAAGAGCGCCGAGCTGTTCCTGTTCAACAACAAGCTCAAGACGCCGTACAGCGACCAGTACAGCATCGGCATCAGCAACCAGGTCGGCGAGTGGCTGACCGACGTGACCTTCCAGCGCATCCTCAGCTACGACGGCTTCGCGATGTCGCTGGTCAACCGCTTCCCGGACGGCTCGTACTTCAGCCCCACCGGCGGTGCGCCGTGGGACCAGCCGGTGCCGGGCTACCGCAACAGCATCCTCGGCATGAACGGCCTGGAGCAGCGTTCGAGCCAGGTGCTGCTGTCGGCCGAGAAGCCCTACACCAAGGAATCGGGCTGGGGCCTGACGCTGTCCTATACCCATACCAGCGCGCGCCAGAACCGCAACATCGACGAGCCGTATGCGTTCGACAAGCCGACCATCCACGACTATCCGTTCGTGAAGTCCAACGCGGTCTCGGCGCACCGCTTCGTCGCCTCCGGTTCGATCGACGGCCCATGGGGCGTTACCTTCGGTGCCAAGCTCGTGCTGGCCACGCCCATGCCGCAGAACACCATCGCCTGCTTTGGCCACACCGATCCCGATGGCGCGACTTGCCAACAGATCGGGTTCGTGCCGCCGGGCAGCGGCAAGTTCCTGTTCGGCGGCAATATCTGGGGCTACCGCACGGTTGATTTCCAGGCCACCAAGGAGTTCACCGTGTACAAGGACTTCAAGATGTCGGCGCGCATCAACCTGCTCAACGCCTTCAACTTCAAGAACTACAACACGTACGTCTACGGTGGTCCGAACGGAGCCGGCAACTACTTCGGCACCGGGGGCGCGCTGGATACCAGCTACGTTTCGATCAACCGGAGCGGCGAAATCCTGTACGTCCCGCGCACGGTGACGTTCGAGATCGGCGCGAAGTTCTGATCCGATCCATCGCGATCCCGGCCCATGCATCGCATGCATGGCCGTTCTTCGACGGGGCCCACGGGCCCCGTCGTCGTATCCGCCCCGCAAGCGCATCTGCCGCGCCGCCGGCCATGATCGGCGAACAAAAAAAGAGGCCGCGCACCCGGAGGTATCGCAGGCCCCTCGAAACCGGCTTTGAGCCGGAGGACGGTGTTGTGGCACATCTCCGGCCGTACGGGCCGGACGGCGGCATCGTACGCCGCCGGCGAATCTAAGGCAACACTTAATTTATTACAGGTAAGTAATTGTTATAAATAGAAATTGCACCGGCGATCTCGCGCTGGATGGCCTCCGCGGCCACCCGGGGATCGGCCGCCAGCCGGATCGGGCGCCCCACCACGATCGCATCGGCACCGTCGGCGAAGGCCTGCGCCACGCCGACCGTGCGCTGCTGGTCGTCGCCCACCGGGCCGCCGGGACGGATGCCCGGGCAGACGATCGAGAAATCCGCACCCGTGGCGCGACGGATCGGCGCGGCCTCCTGGCCGGAGGCGATCACGCCGTCGATACCGGCCGCCTGCGCGGCCAGCGCGCGCTCGACCACCACCTCGACCGGTTCGCGGTCGATGCCCATCTGCGCCAGGTCGGCGCGTCCCATCGAGGTCAGCACCGTCACCGCCAGCAGCCGCATTTCGCCGCCGTTGGCCTCGGCGGCGGCCTGCATCATCGCCGGATGCCAGCCATGGATCGTGCAGTAGTCCACCGGCCATTGCGACAGCCGCCGGATCACGCCCGCCACCGTCGCCGGGATGTCGAAGAACTTCAGGTCGACGAACACGCGCTTGCCGCGCCGGGCCAGCGCGTCGAGCACGTCGAAATACTCGCCCGAGGCCAACAGCTCCATGCCGATCTTGTAGAACGACACCGACTCGCCGAGGCGATCCACCCACTCGATCGCCTCGGCGCGGCCGGGCACGTCGAGCGCGAAGATCAGCCGCTCGCGCGCACCCAACGGCAACGGGCCGCGGCTCATGGCGCCACGTCCAGCGCGGCGCGCTTGGCATCGTGGCGGGCCTGCCACGGCTGGCCGTAATCGTTGTTGAACTGCGCCGGTTCCCAGCCGCCGTAGCTCGGGTTCGGCAGCATCCACCAGCGCTCGCCGAACCAGTCGTGGTATTGCTGCAGCAATGCGCCGCGGCCTTCCGGCGTGTTGGCGGCCACCTGCACGAAATCGCCGAGCTGGTCGCCGAACTGCATCAGCACGCGGTACTTCTGGCCGGCGAGGCGGCGGCGGCAGTTCTTTTCGCTGCCGTTCTGCTCGCAATCCTTCACGAAGGTGCCCAGGCCCAGGAACACGCCGTCGTCGGCCACCGGCATGCCTACCGCCTTGAGATTGGCGAGGGTCGCCTCCTTCAGGTGCACCGCGCGATTGGAGATGTACAGCACGGTGACGCCCTTGGCGTTGGCGGCCCTGGCGAAATCCACCACGCCGGGGATCGCCCTGGCCTTCTTCTCGGCCACCCAGGCGTCCCAGCTCACTTCGTCGTATTCCTTGCCGTTGCGCACCAGCCGCGCCTGATAGGGCGAGTTGTCCAGCACGGTCTCGTCCACGTCCATGATCACCGCCGGCTTCAGGCCGTCGGCGGCATTGGCGCGCTCTTCCGGCACCAGCGCATCCCAGTGCTTCTCCTTCAACGCGGCATCCAGCCTGTCGGCGGCGGCGCGGTAGGTCTGCTCGGCCAGCGCCTTGTACTCCTCCGAGCGCTGCATCCACAGCACGGCGTTGAGATTGTCGTCGCCGGCAGGGAGAGCCGCGGGCTTGGCGGAGGCGGCATCCGCCGGTTTCGCCTCGTCGCCGGCCGGTGCGCTGGCCGGCTGTGCCTGCGACGCGACATCGTCCGCGCGCTTGCAGGCCGGCAGCGCCAGCACGGCACCGATCAGGAGCGGTAGGGTCAGGGAAGCGGAACGGCGCATGGCATCCAACCGAAGTAAAGACCCGCAATTCTACCGGCCGGGCTTCGGCGGTTCGACATCGGCGTCGGCTATCCTGCGCGCCCAGCCTTCCGGAGCCCGCGCGCATGCATACCGACTCCCTGCCCGAACTGCCGGTCCTCGACGCCGCCCAGGCGCGTGCCCTGGGGTGCCTGATCGAGAAGGAAGCCACCACGCCGGACGCTTACCCGCTCACGGTCAATGCCACCCACGTCGCCGCCAACCAGAAGACCGCGCGCGACCCGGTGCTGACGCTGGAGCCGGGCGAGGTCCACAATGCGCTGCGCCGCCTGGAAGCCCTCGGCCTGGTGCGCCAGCAGTTCTCCTCGCGCGCCGAGCGCTACGAGCACCGGCTCGGCAGCGCGCTCGACCTGACCCAGCAGCAGGTGGCGCTGCTGGGCCTGCTGCTGCTGCGAGGCCCCCAGACCGCCGGCGAGCTGTTCGCCCGCAGCGAACGGTTGGCCCGCTTCAACGACCTGGACGACCTGCGCCACCACCTCGACCGGCTGGTGCAGCGCGCGCTGGCGGTCGTGGTCCCGCGCGCCAGCGGCCAGCGCGAGGACCGCTACATGCACCAGCTGTGCGGCGCGGTGGACGTCGCCGCATTGGCCGCCGCCGCGCCGACCACGCATGCCGGCGTCCCCGGAGGCAACGACCTGGACGCTCGCGTGCGGGTCCTGGAAGACCAGGTGGCGCAGCTGCAGGAACAGCTCGCGCTGCTGCAGGAGCGGCTACAGGGCACCGTCTAACCGCCTTCCGTGAAGGCGGGAATGAGGACGGGTCGCTTGCGCGCCATCGGCTCGCACCCGGCCGGGCCTTCGCAGGGGACGACGGGCGGCTCCGCTCCGAACGGAGTCGCCCGGCTCAGAAGATGAGCTCGTAATACGCCCGCGGCTCGCGTTCGGCCGCGATCTTGTACTCGCCCTGGCGACGCAGCCCGAGCTTTTCCAGCAATCGCACCGAGGCGGTATTGCCCGGCCAAACGATGCCGCACACCCCGCGCATCCCGAGTACGTCGCGCGCATGCGCCAGTACCGCGCGCGAAGCTTCCTCCGCGTAGCCGCGGCCATGGTGCTCGTCGAGCAGGGCGTAGCCGATGTCGGCCAGTTCCAGGTCCGCCCGCTGGATCAGGCCGGCGGTGCCCAGGAACGTCCCGGCATCACGCAGCTCCAGCGCGTAATGGCCGAAGCCGTAGGTCGCGTACTGCGCACCGAGCCATTCCCGCAGGTAGTCGGCCGCCTGCTCGACGGTACGCACGCCGCGATCGGCGATGCCGCGGATGAAGCCGGGCTCGTTGAGGAGTACCAGCATCGCCGCCGCGTCGCGCTCCGGTTCCAGCTCGCGCAGGCGCAGGCGCTCGGTTTCGATCACGACGGGCACGATCCGCTCCTATGGGAAGGCAGTGCAGCCTGCCGCACCGGAACGAGGCTGGCAAGGTCCCGGCGCGCCTCCGCCCGGAACCGCCATGCCGTCCCCTTCGATCAGTCGAACAGCGCCTGGATCGCCGCCAGCCCGGCCTTGGCGCGTTCCTGCTTGCGCTCGGCATCGGCCACCGGATCGGCGCCGTCGCGCTGGATCTCCTCGGCCGGGATCTCGTCGAAGAAGCGGCTCGGCTTGAGCCGGATCTGCTCGCCGAACTTGCGCGTCACCCGGCTGTAGCTCATCCACAGCTGCTCCTTGGCGCGGGTGATGCCCACGTACAACAGCCGCCGCTCCTCCTGCAGGTTGCCCTCGTCCAGGCTGACCTCGTGCGGCAGCACGCCGTCCTCGCAGCCGACGATGAACACGTAGCGGAACTCCAGGCCCTTGGACGCATGCAGCGTCATCATCCGCACCTGGTTGCCGCCGTCGTCCTTGTCGTTGCGCGACAACAGCGCCAGCTGCGCGGCCAGGTCGCCCGCGCTGGCCCCGCGCGGGCCGCCCTCGAACCACTCGGCCAGTTCCTCCAGGTTGGCCTTGCGGCGCTGGAACGAGGCCTCGTCCTTGGCTTGGTTGCGCAGGTCGGCGACCAGGCCGGATTTCTCGGCCAACAGCCGCACCAGGTCGGCGGCGGGCAATTTGCCGGCCGCCTGGCGCAGCTCGCGCAGGATGTCGGTGAACGCGCTCAGGCCGTTGGCCGCGCGCGGCGGCAACTGCTGCAGCGCGCCCATCGACTCGGCCGCGCGCGACATCGGCACGTGCTTGGCCGCGGCCAGCTCGGCCAGCTTGGCCAGCGAACTGGCGCCGACCTCGCGCTTGGGCGACTGCACCGCGCGCAGGAACGCCGCGTCGTCGTCCGGATTGACCAGCAGGCGCAGCCACGACAGCACGTCCTTCACTTCCTGCCGCTCCAGGAACGCCGTGCCGCCGGTCAGGTGGTAGGGCACGCGCAGCAGCTGCATCGCCTTTTCCAGCGGACGCGACTGGAAGTTGCCGCGGAACAGGATGCAGAAATCGCTCCACGGCACCTGCTTGCTGGTGGCGATGAAGGAAATCTCCGCGGCGACCTTTTCCGCCTCGTGGTCGCTGTCGCGGCACTCCCATACGCGGATGCGCTCGCCGTCGGCCTGGTCGCTCCACAGCGTCTTCAGGTGCTCATGCGGGTTGTGCGCGATCAACGCGTTCGCGGCGCGCAGCACGCGATTGGAACACCGGTAGTTCTGTTCCAGCTTGATCACTTCCAGCTGCGGGTAGTCCTTGCCCATCTGCAGCAGGTTTTCCGGATTGGCGCCGCGCCAGGCGTAGATGCTCTGGTCGTCGTCGCCCACGCAGGTGAAGTTGCCCTTCGGCCCGGCCAGCATCTTCAGCAGCCGGTACTGCGCGTCGTTGGTGTCCTGGCACTCGTCCACCAGCAGGTAACCGATGCGCTCGCGCCAGGCCTTCACGATCTCCTCGTTCTCCTCGAGGATCTGCACCGGCAGGCGGATCAGGTCGTCGAAGTCGACCGCGTTGAACGTGGTCAACCGCGCCTGGTAGCGCGCGTACAGGCTGGCCGCCTCCATCTCGCGCGTGCTGCGCGCCGCCGCCATCGCCTGCTCCGGCGACAGCCCGGCGTTCTTGGCGCGCGAGATCAGGTTCTTGGCGTCCTCGATCGCGTCCGGCTTGGCGCCGTGCAGCAGGTCCTTGATCTGCGCGGTGGCGTCGTCGGTATCGAAGATCGAGAAACCGCGCTTGAGCCCGGCCGCCTCGTGCTCGATCTGCAGGAACTTGAGACCCAGCGCGTGGAAGGTGCAGATCGTCAACCCGTCGGCGCCGTCGCCGCGGATGCGCTTGGCCACGCGCTCGCGCATTTCCTTGGCCGACTTGTTGGTGAAGGTGATCGCCGCGATGCGCCGGGCCGGGTAGCGCCCGGTACCGATCAGGTGCGCGATCTTCTCCACGATCACGCGCGTCTTGCCGCTGCCGGCGCCGGCGAGCACCAACAGGGGACCTTCGCAGTGCAGGACCGCGGCGCGCTGGGGAGGATTGAGACCGTGCATGGGCGAACTTCCGTCGGCCGCGCATTGTACTGCGCCATCCCGCGCACCGCCCCTGTGGGAGCGGCTTTAGCCGCGATGGGGCTTTTCCCATTGAATCCCATACGAGCTTTCGCGGGAGATCCACCAGCAAGCCCCATCGCGGCTAAAGCCGCTCCCACAGGGGGCTCCCGCTTAGAATGGCCCCATGGCCAAGCTCTACTTCTACTACTCGGCGATGAACGCCGGGAAGACCACCACCCTGCTGCAGTCGGCGCACAACTACCGCGAGCGCGGCATGCGCACGCTGATCCTCACCCCGAAGCTGGACCATCGCGCCGGCAGCGGCGTGGTCGCCTCGCGCATCGGCCTGAGCGCCGAAGGGGTCCCCTTCGACCAGGGCACCGACCTGGAGCGGCTGGTCGAGGCGGATATCGCCGCGCACGGCAGGCTCAATTGCGTACTGGTGGACGAAGCGCAGTTCCTGCGCCGCGCGCAGGTCTGGCAACTCAGCGAAGTGGTCGACCGGTTGCGCATCCCGGTGCTGTGCTACGGCCTGCGCACCGATTTCCGAGGCGAGCTGTTCGAGGGCAGCCAGTACCTGCTGGCCTGGGCCGACGAGCTGCAGGAGATCAAGACCATCTGCCACAGCGGCAGCAAGGCCACGATGACCGTACGCGTGGACGAACACGGCCATGCCGTGCAGGACGGCCCGCAGGTGGAGATCGGCGGCAACGAGCGCTACGTCTCGGTCAGCCGCGCCGAGTTCAAGAAGATCATGCGCGGCGAAGGCCGCATCGAACCGCTGCAGGAATCGTTGCCGCTGCGTTGACGCCCCGCGTCTGTGGGAGCGGCTTCAGCCGCGACGGGGCTTTTCCGCTCAAATCCCGCACAGGGGCATGTGCGGGCTCTGCAGAGGGGCCTGCATGAAAGCCCCATCGCGGCTGAAGCCGCTCCCACGGGAATCGGGCCTCAATACAACTTGCGCTCCGCCACCGGCGGCGGCGTCCATTGGTACAGCCAAGTCTCGGTCAACGGCCGTCCGTCCGCGCCGCGCAGGTACAGGCGGATGTCGATCTGCTCGGTCGACTCGTCCGGCGGTACCACGTCGAACATCGCGCGGTAGCCGGAGATCTCGTGCAGCGGCCGTGCCGAGACGATCTCGGCCTTGCCGCGCGTGAGCTGCAACACCGCCTCGACCTTCAGGTCGTTGGCCTTGGCCAGTTTCGCCAGCTCGCCGCCGGCGAAGTCCACGGCGAAGCGCCACGAGAAGTACTTGCGCTTCTGCCCGACCACGCCGCCCAGCCCGGTGCGGGTCGCCACGCAATGCGCCAGCGGCGAGGACGCCGGCGGCTGCGCGCCCCAGTACAGGCGATAGCCGTACAGCAGCTCCTGCCCCGCCTGCGGCTTCTCGGCCGGGTTCCAGAACGCGACGATGTTGTCGAAGGTCTCGTCCACCGTGGGGATCTCGACCAGCTGCACCGAACCCTTGCCCCATCCCTGCTTGGGCTCGACCCACAGGCACGGGCGCTTCTCGTAGAACACGCCGTCGTCCTGGTAGTGGTCGAAGTTGCGATCGCGCTGCAACAGGCCGAATCCCTTCGGGTTGTCGTCGACGAACACGTTGAAGCGCAGGTGCGGCGGATTGCACAGCGGCCGCCACAGCCACTCGCCGCCGCCGGTCCACAGCGACAGGCCATCGGTGTCGTGGATCTCCGGGCGCCAGTCCCAGGCCATGCGGCGGTCGTTCTCGCCGTACTGGTACATGCTGGTGCATGGCGCGATGCCGAGCCGCTCGATGGCCTTGCGCGGGTACAGCGCGGCATCGACGTCCATCAGCAGCACGTCGCCGTTGGTGATCGCGAAGCGGTACGCACCGGCCACGCTCGGCGAGTCGAGCAGGCCATAGACCACCACCGTGTCCGAGTCCGCCGCCGGTTGTTCGAGGTAGTAGGCGATGAAGTCCGGGAATTCCTCCGGTCCGCCGCTGCCGGTATCGATCGCCAGGCCGCGCGCCGACTGCCCGTACTGCCCTTCCTTGCCGACCGCGCGGAAGTAGCTGGCGCCCAGGAACGCGGCGAAGTCGCGGTCGGTATCCTGCCGGGTGTTGAGGCGGAAACCGGCGAAGCCGAGGTCCTTCGGCAGGCCCGCCCCCTTCAGGCCGCTGCTGCCGTAGTCGAAGGCGGCCGGATCGTACGCCAGCTCCTGCGCCTTGCCGTCGACCACGTCGAACATCCGCACCGGCGTGTGGAAGTACAGGCCCAGATGGAAGAACTTCGCCTGGAACTTGCCGGGCACGTTGGCCCACAGCGCGTGGTCCTGGCGATAGCGGATCGACTGGTACTGGTCCCAGTCCAGCGCCTCGACCGGAGCTGGCAAGGTGCGCTTGTGGCTTTGGTAGTCGCGACTGGCGAGCGCGCGGGCCTGGCCCTTCAGCCAGGCATAGTCGAAGGGTTGCGGCTGGCCGAGGCGGCGCAGGCCGACCGCCTGGGCGGCCAGCGCCCATTGCGGGAGGGCGGGCAGCCCCAGCGCGGCGAGAGCGGCGGCGGCATTCTTCAGGAAGTCGCGTCGTTGCATGGGCTGTCTAGCTGGGCATCGGGAGGCACATGATAGCCACCCGCCGGTGATGACGAAGGCCAGGGCCTACCCGGGCGGGCAGGCACCTGCCAGCGCGAGCGCATCCGCCTGCTCGCACAGGAAGCGCCGCTGCGCCGCCGCCTCGTCCGGGCCGTCGTAGCGCAGCAGCGTCCATCGCTCGGCCGCCTGCATCGACGCGCCCGGCGCAAGCTGCCGATAGGGTGCGTGCACTTCCATCTCCAGCAGGCCCGCGGGCGCATCCCCGGCGGGAGCATCCACGTACAGCTCCACCTGGCCTTGCTCGGGATGGATGCGCTCGCGCGGCTGGTGCGCGAAACGGATCACCAACGCCTGCCGTCCCTGGAATCCGGCCATCCACCCCGCCGCCGGCTGCAGCAGGAACTTGCCGCGCTGCGCCGCGCGATCGTCCTTGGCCGACAGCACGAGCATGCCGTCGGCACGGACGTGGGCGGGCACGCTGAATCCTTCGCCGGCGGGCTGGATGCGCACGTCCGCCGGCGCGGAGGAGACCGGCACGAACACGCGCGTGGCGGCCGGCACCCGCGTGTTGAACCACAGGTCCCAGGCCACCGCTTGCTTGCGCACGTTGCGGGCTTCCACCTGCAGCTCGACGCTGTCCGGCCGCTCCCTGGACAGCGCAAAGCGCTTGCGCAGCTGCACGCCGCTGACCGGGCTTTCCACGCCGAGCAATGCGAGCGAAGCCGGCGTGCGGCCCAGCGTCCGTGTCGTGGCGAAGCCGAGATACGGGTCCGGCGGCCAGTTGGCCCGCGCCTGCCGGCGTGCCGGGTTCGCCTGCTGGTGCAGCCACCATTCGCTCTGCGGCCCCACCCAGACATCGTGGCCCAGATAGGCGATGTCGCCGGCGTCCGCGCTCACCGGGGGATCGGGCCGGTCCTTCACCGCCTCGCCGATTTTCAGGAAGTTCGGTTCGCCATCGCGCTGCAGCCCCAGTACGCGCCCGCCCAGCCCGGGCGTGACGGTCAGCCGGAGAGTACCGTTCTCCAGCGCGATCTCCTCCACCGGCGCCGGGCCCGCCAGCGCGGAGGCGCACCAGCAGGCGAGCAGCGCAGGGAAGGCAAGCAAGCGGTGCCTGGACATGTCGAAGATCCTCCCTCGGAAGCCACCGATTGTCGCACCGGCCTGGCGCCTGCCGGCAAGCGGCGCAGAGGCGAACCGGTGCCGGGACTCAGCGCTGGCAGCGACCGCACCATACCGTGGCGCGCTGCCCGATCGTCGCATGCCTGAGTACGCGTCCGCAGCGCACGCAGGCTTCGCCTTCGCGCCCGTACACCATCAGTTCCTGTTCGAAGTAACCGGGCGCGCCATCGGGACTGATGAAATCCCGCAACGTGGTACCGCCGCGGGCGATCGCATGGCCGAGGATCTCCTTCACTGCGGCCGCCAGGCGCTCGTAGCCGGCCCGCGACACCTTGCCGGCCTCGCGGCGGGGATCGATCCCGGCGCGGAACAGGCTCTCGGCCGCATAGATGTTGCCGACGCCGACCACGATGCGCTGGTCCATCAGGAAGGTCTTCACCGGCGCGCTGCGGCCCTTGGCGAGCCCGTGCAGGTAGCCGCCATCGAAATCGTCCGAGAGCGGTTCCGGCCCGAGTTCCGCCAGCAGCGGATGCAACTCGCCCGCCGCTTGCCAGAGCAGGCAACCGAACCGGCGCGGGTCGTTGAAGCGCAGCACGTGGCCATTGGCCAGGCAGATGTCGACATGGTCGTGCGCGCGCGGCAGCACGTCGCCGGGCAGCACGCGCAGGCTGCCCGACATGCCCAGGTGGATGATGGCGCTATCGCCCCGATCGGTGTCCAGCAGCAGGTATTTCGCGCGGCGCCGGATGCCGGCGATGCGGGAACCGGGCAGGCGATCCTCGATCTCCGCGGGAATGGGCCAACGCAGGTCGGGGCGCCGCAGGATGACGCCATGGATGGCCTGTTGCAGCAGGTGCGGCAGCAACCCGCGACGCGTGGTTTCGACTTCGGGGAGTTCGGGCATGCAGGGATTGTAATCCCGGGCCTCTTGGCCCGGACCTTTCCGGCGTGCGGCATCGTGGCCCGCGCCGGGCAGGACGTGGCGCACGGTCTGCGCGAAGTGTTTTCAATATTAAAGTGCGGGAGGGGTTGGTGCTGTTTTTGTTTTGCGCAAAGAACAACCCCCCAGCTTTAGGCTGGGGGGTTGTGGGGTAAAGCCCCTGGCGATGACCTACTCT